>JAHFKN010000004.1 GCA_023245355.1 Candidatus Gottesmanbacteria bacterium
ACTTCGGGAACAACGGCGTATTTACCCATTCTGGCTGGGTCAAACCAACTACAATCGTCAACTACGCCGCTTTTGTCAGTAAAGTCGTTGCCGGACGCGGCGGAACATATTCATACATGACCGTTTTTATGGCTGATGGACGCCTCTCAGCATACACGGGTGCAGCTTGGGTAGATATCTGTCCGGCCGGATCAATCGACACAGGAGAATGGCAATATGTCGCTTTCGTCTACAACGGCACAACCATAACCGGCTATGTCAACGGAGGCCAATGTGGATCCGCAGCATTTTCCTATACCGACAACGCTGCCCACAATGTATATATCGGAAGTTGGTATAGCGTAGCTACAACCTATGACTATAACGGCCTCATCGATGAAGTCCAAACGAGCAATATCGCACGGACAACCGAAGAAATAACTGAAAGTTACCGGGCCGGCCGGGATCATTATATAAACAGGACTATTTCCTCTACTGATCTATCCGGTAAAACCACGCTTCCCTTTCATATTGCAGCGAACCGGCCGGGTACATATCTCGAAGCCACCGTCGGCGAATCGCCGTATGCCAATTATCAATCTGATGCCAATACCGCTGCACTCTGGCACCTGGATGAACAAACCCAATCGAGAAAAGATACATTTTCAGGCACTACTCTTTCAACATGGACGGAAACTGACCCCAATGCCAACAAAATCGCAGTCAGTAACGGACTAGTGCTCACGGCCGGCACCGTCGCAGCATGGGATTCGGCTATCGTCTCCAATGCTTCGTTCACCCGTGCTCAGGGTCTTACGGCCTACATGAAATTTACCACCAGTACCGGTGTGGCCGCTCCCAATCACATGATGTTTGGCTTAGCCAATAACGCCACAACTGCCTCGTATGCCAACATTACCCATGCATTATATTTTAACGCCGGTACCTTTTATGTTTACCAGGACGGCGTGCTGTTTGGCGGTCCATACGGATCCGGCTATACCACCAGCACTACATACGAAGTTAAGGTCGCGTTAACCGCAAGCGGGACGGCAACGTATTCAGTCAAAGGCGGCGTATATACTAACTGGACCACACTACTTGCTACCGATGGAACCAAATCCAATACTCCCCTGAGGGTTCAGGTTGCTCAGTATCAACACACTGGTACAGTAAATGAAATCAAGGTATATACGCCGACCGCCTCCGTAAAAGATGCCGGCAGTAACGCCAATAACGGAACTACCGGTGGAACTGATATTGTGAGCGGCAAAATCGGCCAAGCGCAATATTTTAACGGCACAAGTGATTTTATATCAATGGCGGACGCCAACAGCCTGGACATCACTGCGAATATCACCCTTGAAGCATGGATAAAAAATGATACGCTCACCGGCTACCAAACTATCGTGGGCAAACGGGATGTTTCTCTTGGAGAATACAACTATGTACTACGAACGAACGGCGACGAACTCGAATTTTACTTTATAGGTTCTGCTGCCCTCCAGTTAGCCGCCACGAGCGTCAGTAATCTTCTTACCAACAAATGGTATCATGTCGCTCTCACCTACGATTCCAGTACCCCCATCTTTTACGTCAACGGGATTGCGCAATCAAGTTCGTGTACCACCGGCACGTGCAACATGGCAATGACCGCTGATAATAATCCGGTCAGCATAGGCAGGCCGGGTGATCTCAACAGTCAATATTTTAACGGGGCAATTGATGAGGTGAGAATTTCTAGTGTTGCACGCACTGCAGATGAAATCCGCCAAATCTATGAAGCTGGCCTTCGTACTCACCCCGTCACCATCGACTTCGGTGCCAAACTTGACAGCGGAAATCTCATAACCGGCTCGGGTGATCTGAGTTTCACGGTCGATGCCACCTATTACGGACTGGCAAATAAAGGTGATCAGCTCTTTGAAGGAGACAAAATTATTATCCGGGAAAACTACGATGGCACGGAATATATCGCGCAGGGAACCGTCACAGCTGTCACGGCAAGCACAGGTGCCGTAACAGTTGGAGCATGGGATACAGGCAGCACGTTTGCCGCCGGCGGCTATACGGCAAATGCCGATGTATTCAAGTGGCAGCGGGAATATTGGAACATTACAGAACCGCTTGATTCACAGCTCAATGCTGTCACAAACATCACGCTACAGGTAACAAACAACACTGAAGGGAGAACTATTTGGCTCGATGATCTCAGATCGTCGGGAGATTATCTCACTACTTCGGGAGGATCCACTATCACATCCAGTACCAACAACAGATATTTCCAATACCGTATGATTGCTCATTCGTGGGATGAAAACGTGTCTTCAAGCCTCACCTCCGCTACATTGGATTATCGTACGAGTATCGCTCCGCTTGCTCCTACATCACTCCTCACTGAGGGACTGACGAATCCTACGGATGTAGGCTCGATAACGCCGAAATTTTCCGCTATCCATAGCGATCCTGACTCTGACAATGCCGGATATTATGAAATAGAAGTAAACAACAAGTCAGATTTTACGGGCACCGTCCTGTGGGACACCGGACAAACAGCCATTACCCCGTTTGCCAGTAGCGCCCGGTCACCGGACATAACCTATGCAGGTACGGCACTCGCCCTCAACGGATACACATACTACTGGCGTATTCGATTTACTGATATCTATACCGATGTCAGCCCCTGGAGCGCCACGGCAACGTTTGTCATGACCAACGTGCCTATCATACCCACGCTTGATTCGCCGGCAAACAACGCAACGGGCCAATCGCTTACTCCGAAACTAAAAACGACGACGCACGATAATGACGGCGACTATCTGCGGTATAAAATACAGCTCTGCACCGACCTTGCTATGACCACCAGCTGCCAGACATTTGATGAAACCGCTTCCCAAACCGGTTGGAGCGGACAAAACACCCAGACAAATACAGCATACACATCAGGATCTCAGGCTGTCTATACGGTGCAATCCCCTCTTTTACCTGCTACTCCCTATTATTGGAGAAGCTATGCCATCGATCCTGCAGGTACGAATACCTGGAACGCGACGCAGGCTACTCCGTTTTCGTTTACGACAGGCAGCAGCAGCCCGACATTTCAGATGGAAGGAATAAATATGCAGGGTATAAACGTCAATTAACGTTTATACATTTTTATATAGTTGACAAACAACTTTGTCCATGATGTATACTGAATGAGTCAAGATATTCCTGCCATGAAATCATCGAAAAATCAGGCGACCACAGGACAAGTAGCTTCAGCGCTTATTACGGTGGCAGTGATTATCGCAGCAAGCGGATTTGCCTGGTACTGGATGCAAAAACAGGCAGGCGTCCCTGAAAAATCACCTTCAGAGCAGTCAGGAGCAGAATCAGCTGCACAACCTACCCCCACACCGACACCGACAAAATTATTTCACGGAAAAGATACATATATCGTAAGCCGCGGCTCCCTGGCAAAAGGCCCGAATATTTCGGAAATTACATTCGATCCGCTGGATCCCGCAGTCGGAGCCACACAAACCATCTCGGTAAAAGTTGCACATAATAGCCCTATTTCGGACGTATCTGTCAAACTGCGCACGGACACCAAAACGACACCACTCAAGCTGACGCTGTCAGAAGGCACTGAACTGGGAGGAACATGGAAAACAACCTGGACCGTACCGGAAAGTTATATGTATAACTACATTGCGACAATTATTGCTTCGTCAGGCAAAGAAGAAACGTCCATTCCGATTACCATCAGGGAAAGAAAATGAAAAAAACTGCGTTCTATATCGGCTTACTGGTCTTATGTTTACTCAGTCTGCGCTTCGGAGTGCGACAAGCAGAAGCTGCGTGTAATTGGTCCGTAACCGGAAGCACGATTAATGCTACAACCTGCGGAGTAGATGGTCAGGCGACGGAAGCATACGATTACTCAGTGGGAACGGACGATGCAACAAACGGATTAACTCTCAATATTCCTAATGGCGTTACGGTAACACTCAACACAGGCGCCGTCGGCGTGCCGACAACGCTCGACGTAGGCGCTATAACCATTACCGGGACCGGGTCGCTTGTTGCCTCTGCTAGTTACGTACAGATTCAGAGCGGATACAAATGCTACGTCACCGACGTAGACGGCGACGGGTATAGTCCGACGGCAAATACCTGCTATACCACGGCAGCAGCAGGTAGAATCCGCAAATTCTCGTCAGGTTACCATGCCGGCACAGACTGCGGAGATGGCGCCGGTGCCGCCGCGGCAAATCCCGGCCAAACCGTCGCTCAGGCAACCACATTTACCAATACCGCGACCGGGTTAAGCGGAGACTGGAACTGCAACGGCGTAGAGACCAAAACATATCCCACAGCAACCTACACCTGCACGGCATGTACCAACGGATCAGGCTACGCGAGCTTCATAAATTCATCCAACGGATTCCAGACATCAGTGCCAGCTTGCGGAGTTGCCGGCACATACTATACGGTATCTAATGCTACGTGCCGTGATCCGGCGGTTGCCAACTGCTCAACGAGCGTTACCACCTCATCTGTGACTCAGACGTGTATCTAAAAAGAAACCCTGCGCATACCAACACAGGAAAGTATTCTTTTAGTTCTGTTGTCGGTAATCTCCATTCCCCATAAACATGGTGTACACATAACGCTCATGTGACGTTCTTCACTCTGGTAAACGACGTACACGGCACACAAAGGGAATCTTAACGGACAAAGAGCAGGGCCAAACATAGCAAATATACACAGCGGAAAAAAACCTATGCAACGCCTGAACAGAGGGAAAGCCTATTCGGAGCACACCGCGTAATCCGTACCGGTTAATGATCCGCAGATCGCACTGCAGCGAGCCCTGGAAGCGGCGATTTCGCTGTCTGATGCATTCTCCAGCGATACTTTGAGACAATAATTCCCGTTCACGTCCACAGAATAAAACATGCTGCTTCCGAGCTCTCCCGGGAATTTCGTCATATACACGGTATCGCAGCCGGTTGTCGCTCCCGCAGCAAAATCCACCGAACACGCAGCGGGACACAGCGTGATACCGTCCGCTCCGCATCCTGCGATATAGTTCAGTTTTCCTACGCCGCCGCTTCCGGAAGGAGGATATGTCTTATAATCATTGTAGTACAACTGCAGCGCCGTCTTTAATTGATTCAACTCTCCTTTTCTCCTGGCATCTCGTGCTCGGGTTCTGGCTCCCAGAAAGTTCGGCAACGCTAATCCGATAATCGTCGCAATGACCGCGATAGACACAAGCAGTTCTACCAACGTAAATGCATCACTATGTTTATTAATAATTCTTACCATATATTTATATATATAAATGTATATTAAGGCCTCGTGTCACCGCTGGCTATACCGTACGTACAAAGGACTGTTCCGTCCAGACTGCAATTCGTGCTGCTGTATCCGCTTTGTGACACACCGTCTCCCGCATCCTTAGTATTTTCCAGCTTAGCATATAATTTGTAATTCGTGCCGCTTGATACATAATAGTACGTCCGGCTGGTAGTCGGATCCATAGGAATCAGTATCATATACAGCGTGTTAGATTTGTCCTTAAATTCTCCACCCCAACTGCATGGCTGCGTATCCAAGGCTCCGCACCCTATCATCACGCCGTTGGAACCGGTCGGATATACGCCTTTATCGTTAAAATACGCTTCCAGTGCGGTTGCGACGCTGCGCAGATCGTTTTTTCTCCTGTTATCACGTCCGCGCCTGGAACTCGATGCATACGATCCCGTTGCGATAGCCACGAGAATACTCAGAATCACCATGACAATCAGAAGCTCCATCAACGTAAACCCCTGATGTTTCTTACCCAATGCCGATAGTCTCCCCATATATCTATTATTACGCATTATTACTGTGCACACCAATATGCAGAATCACCGCACAACCCCTGACAATCCGATTCGGCAAATGACCTGGGACACCCGAATGCCGCAGGGTCACCTACATTATTGCATGTTCCGGGAGCAACCACCTGTCCGCCTGCAATGGTTCCCGGCCTGCACGCATACGGCCCAAAGTATGCAGGAGTAGGCGTTAATGACGGAGTCGGTGTCAAATCAGGATTAAAGCCGGGAGCAGTTACGGTAGTGCCGGTTGCCAGACAATAATTCCAAAATGCACCCCAGCCGCACCCATTCTGTGCATGGCACCCGAGCGTCGTAATATCCGGGTCAGCCCAATCCTGAAGCTTGGCGCACACGCGGTTTCCCATACAAAGATTTGTCGTGCTGTCCGGCTGATATTTGTATGGCTCGTTTGTAGTCGGATCGCAGGGAATTTTATTAATATACGGCGCCAATCCGGCACCTTCACACGAAGCCAGAATGTCCATGGACGGATAACACCCGTTATCGTTGTAATACTCCTCAAACGCGCGCCGGACATTGGCAACATCGGTTTTCCGCTGGGCATCCTGCGCCCGGTATATATTCCGCTTCCAGCTGACAAGAAGAAACATAACCGCCAAAATGGCGATGATAACAACGACGATAAGTAATTCCGCCAACGTCCACCCGCTCTCAAATGTCCGTTTTGTCCGGCCATGTGTAACCGTATTCCGAAGAGAATGCTTCATAGCAACAACATACCGCGTAAATTCAGTATGACAAACCCCGTCGTGAAACACAATGCTGACCCGGTAAATCCGTGTGATACACTACATGCACGCCTATTGCATGAGAACAATCGGAGTCGTATTTATCATCCTGTTTGTCAGTCTGTTCATCCCGCATGAACCCTATATTCTGGAATATATATGGGCGTGTATACTGTTCGGCGCTGCGTTTGCGTTACAACAGAACAGGCATGAAAGCCGCCGAGCGCATATCGTTGATTTTTTATGGACAGCCACCCTTATTTCACTCGTCATAACCGGACTTACGGGAAGAAGCTTCGGATCCTCAATTCTTACGATTATCCGCTATATTGAGGCATTCAGTATTTTTACGCTCTTTTGGAAGCTAAGCCGTACAATACCCCCGGCATTATTCATACGTTTCTGTTACCGATTCATACAGGCGGCGGTTATTTCGTTTTTGCTTGTTATCGCACTGAAACCGTTCATTTCCCTGCTCCCCCCGTATAACGGGCTCACCGCGGTAAACGGTCACCACCCTATCGCCTATCTCCTGGTATTTTTTGTTCCGGTTCTGCTTGAAGAGCATTACCGGCATCCGACCGGATCCTCACGGTTTATCATCTTCTTAAGCGTTGTGTCTTTAGCATTCAGCGCGGCACGAGGCGCTACATTACTTATTTCAATCTGGTTGATCGCGACACTGGGAAGCAAAACGCGCGGATTCCACCGTCAGTTTATGATTTTGTGCGCTGCATTTTGCAGTATGGCGGTGTTTTCATTTATTTTCTGGCTCTCACTTATGCCGTATTCGCAAAAGGTATCCCTGATGAATGAGTTTCCGATGATATCTATGTTTATAAAAGAAACGCCGAAGGCGGATCCCCGCCTTGAATTCGTCCGCCAGGCAATTGCAGGTATACAATCGTCTCCTTTCTTCGGAAACGGTCCCGGCACGTTTCTCTTTGTGTCACGGGCGTTTGAGCGCAGACCCGCGTTATACAGTTCATATACACATTCATTCCCGCTGCAAACCCTGTCCGCTCAGGGAATTGTCGGTAGTATTCCGTTTTTTATGCTCGTCACATATATCATGATCATCACACTACGCCTCCTGAAACACAGCAAAGACGGATATATCAAAGCATTATGCTGGAGTCTGCTTCTTACGGCAGCATACAGCCTCTTTGAGGGCAACCTGAATGACATTCCCATGTGGCTTATCTGGTGGGCCGTTGCGGGCTACGTCACCGGCGCGACACCGGTATTATCAGCACGGATTCGCAGCGCTTCTCTTATTAACATAGTCAGATACTCACTGCTTCTGTTTATCATAAGCATTACTGCATCGACCGTGCTGTCAAAATCCGGGCGTGTCAGTGTCGCATTCCTGACGGCACCGTACCGCAAGGATATAACAACGGATCTGATAACCTCCGGCCCCAAAAAGGACGCAGTAAACCGTACCGGCCTGATTCTTTTCTTCCACCGTCTCGACCCGGACATCCACTACGCGCTTACCCGGATTGCTCCCGATCCGATCATTCATTACCGTACCGCTATCAATCTGGATCCGTATAATTATTCATTTTGGCAACAGACCCTGACCTATTATTGGCACGAAAAACAGACCGGTATACTTTCTGATTTCCTCTGTTCACTCATAAAACAAACGCATCCGCAAACAGATTGCCGCTTCATCTCCACAGAACCGTTTATGACAGTTCTGTCTGGACCGAAATTCGCAGAAGCAATCGGATACATGCAGGGAACCGACGGCTTGGCAAAATTTTACTATTTTCTGGGTCTCCCCCTTGAACACACCGCAGCGGACACGGACAATACCATAGTATTTTGGACGCTGGCCCGGGACATTGCCCCCAATTGGGGGTATTATCATCTGGAGCTAGCCAGCGCATATTATTACTGGAAAAATGATGTAAAAAGCGCACAGGAAGCGCTTGATATATGCGCCCGTGATCCCTTTGCGCGCCAGGGATGCAACAACATGGCCATGTATCCCTCACAACTGGGGATACCGGGGTTCTTTGGTAGTGACATAGCGGCAATCCCTGCCATACAATAACCCCATGAAATCATCAATACCCACGCTTTCCGTCATAACCCTTACGAAAAATCGGGCCGGCTTACTTTCATTAAATCTTGCATCCCTCGAGGGACAAATAACCCCCCGTGATGAAATTGTCGTGATAGACAACGGATCTACTGATGCCACACGAACCGTCATACGTTCATTTCAAAAAAAACTTCCTATCCGCGCGTACCGTATGACACGGGGCAAATATCCTCACCTGTATAACGCCGGAATACGCCGCGCCACAAAAGACATCATCGTATTCCTGGACGACGACTGTATAGCAAGCCCCACGTTCCTTGCCCGCATACGCCGGGCACACGCCGCACGCCCTACCGTCGCCATACAGGGCATGACGCACAGTATTCCAAAAGGAAACATATACGCGGAAATCATGGGAGACCACTACCGGCACTTCATCGCGACGAACACAATCGGAGAATCTTCACTGCGTATACTGGATAACAAAAATGCTTCTATCCCCCGGAGTCTCATCGTCTCCGTTGACGGATTCTGCGAAGATCTGGATTGCGGGTCAGAGGATATCGAATTCGGCATACGTCTGCGCTCCCGGGGCGTAGCTATACGCTTCGATCCGTCCATTGTCGCCTACCACCACGAACGTACTACCTACAGAGAATTTGTGACCCAGCACTTACGGTTCGCCCGATGCGAAGGACACCTGGACCGGCTGCTCCCGCCCGGTGAACGGATGGGGCTGGTGCGCATGGACAAACTCGTGCGGCAGCTTCACAGCGCATATACACGGGAATACTCGTACATACGAACCGGAAAAATAAAAGAGGCCGTCATACTGCCGTTGTTGTATATCGTGATGGCGTGTATCCGCATCTTCGGATATATAACGGGATCATGAAACAACCCCGCCTGACACTATCAGTCATTACCGTAACCAAAAACAGGGCACCGCTGCTTACGCAGGCCCTCGCTTCTTTGGTCGGACAATGTAAGCCGGGCGATGAAATCATCGTGGTTGACGCTTCGACAGACGATACACCTGCCGTCGTAAAAACATTTTCCAAACGTCTCCCGATCAGATATGTCCGGTTTCTCAGATCCGGATATCCGGTGTTTTATAACGAAGGGGCAAAACGGGCTACAGGCGACATTCTGGTATTTTTCGATGACGACTGTATCGCATCAGCGACGTACCTTGCCCGTATCCGCCGTGCGCATGCGAGGCACCCCAATGCGGTAATCCAGGGGTACTCCCGCAGTATTCCCCGCGGAAACCTTTACGCAGACATCATGGGTGACCACTACAGGAACTGGCTTATTTCCATGCACATCGGAAGAAATAAACTCAAAGTCTTTGACAGCAAAAACGCATCAATCCCACGATTACTATTTTGGAAATACGGCGGGCTATCCCGTTCCATGCACCTGGGAAGCGAAGATATAGAGCTGGGACTCAGATTGCGCCGGCACGGAATACACATATACTTTGATTCCTCCGTCGTCGTTTCCCATCGGGAACGCACGACGCGCAAGGAATTCCTCGATCAGCACCGCCGGTTTGCCGCAAGTGAAGGCCACCTCGACCATGTGTTACCCAAATCAGAACGGTTAGGCGTCATTCCCCAAAAAAAGCTTCTGCTGCATATCCGGAGTTTTATCGCACGGGAGCGGCACTTTCTGCAGCACGGAAAAATAAAAGACGCGGTATTTCTTTTGTTTCTGTATGTCACGCTTGCATGGATCAGAATTTGGGGATACGCTACCAATCGATGAAACCGACCATTGGTATTATTACGTCAAAGGGCGGCCACCTATACCAAATGTACCGGCTCAAAGCCTGGTGGAAAAACTATGACCGGTTCTGGGTAACATTTCCGGGACAGGACTCAGCATCACTGCTTTCACAGGAGCGCGTCTATTACGGCTTCTATCCGGAAACAAGAAATCTTCCCAACGCTATCCGCCATGTGAAGCTGGCGTGGGATATCCTGCACCGCGAGCAGCCATCCCTTCTCATAAGCTGCGGAGCAGGTATTGCGCCTCCGTTTTTCCTGGTTGCCAAACTTCTGGGCATTCAAACCGTATTTATCGAAGTCTTTGATCTGGTGAAACATCCGAGCCTTACCGGACGCCTCGTTTCTCCGCTGGTTACCCGCTTCCTGGTTCAGCACAAAAGCCAAAAGAAATTCTATAAACACGCGCTCTACAAAGGAGCGATCCTATGATATTGATTTCCGTGGGCTCTACCCTTTTCCCGTTTCAGCGGATGACGACCCTAGTTGAACACTTAGCGCATATCCGGCCGGAAAACGAAAAAATTATGTTCCAATACGGCCATACCCCGCCGCATTTTTTGGATTCCCGTGTAGAAGCCCACGCGTTTATCCCCCACGCCAAGCTGATGCGGTATATGGCAAGTGCCCGTGTGATCATTTGTCACGGCGGCCCGGCCACTATATACCAGGCGTTGTCATTCGGAAAAATTCCCTGGGTGCTGCCGCGGCAGAAACGGTACGGCGAGCACCTCAATAACCATCAGGTAGATTTTGCGACGTTCATGGCGCGTCACACACTGGTCCACATAATCAAACCGTCTACACGCATGTCCCGGATTTATACGACAACCGACACGATCGATCCTATACGGAAATCGAACCGCCAACTGCACGCCTATTTGGATTCATTACTCAGGTAATATGACGTGTTTTTCATACGCATGATGCGTATGTGTACTATAATTTACCCTATGGCCAAACGAGATATATCTACCATGCCGACAAGCGCGTTTTTATCAGTGACCATGCTCTGCAATTCCCGGTGCATTCACTGTGACATCTGGAAAAATAAAGGACTGGATTTTTTGCCGGTCCGGATATACCGCAAACTGCCCGCCACCCTTAAGATGGTCGATATTACCGGCGGAGAGCCGTTTCTCCGCAATGATATCCCCGAAATTGTTGAGGCAGTGCACGAAACCTGTCCCAAGGCCCGCATTCTCATTACCACCAACGGATTTCTTCCGTCCAAAATCAGCAAATACGCACAAAAAATAGTCAGTATCGATCCTGACATTGCTTTCCGTCTTTCTCTTGACGGCTGGGGCAAAACGCATGAAAAAGTACGCGGAATTCCCAACGCATTCGAAAAAGTCATGGAGACCATCACAATCCTGAAATCAGCGGGAGTCAAAGACATCGGCCTCACATTTACCCTCATGCGCATCAACCAACACGAACTGCGCACCGTATACGACTACTGCAGAAAAGAACGTCTGTCATTTTCATTAAATGTCGTCCATGACTCACCCATCTATTTCGGCACCGGCAAGACATCACTCCAACCCAAACCCCGCGAGGTAAAAAAAGATTTTGAATACCTGTTCTCGCAGCAAATGAAAAGCCTCAACCCGAAAGACTGGGGCAAGGCGTGGTTTAACCGCTATTCGTACGAATATATGCTGCATCATAAACGCCCGCTCCCCTGCGGGGCAGGAGAAAACTTTTTTTACATGGATCCGTTTGCCAATATTTTCATGTGTCAGATAAAGAATTGGCCCATCGGGAACTTACAAAAACAATCATTTGAACAACTTTGGTATGCGAAGCCGAAACAACAGTTTCTCAAGTCCGCGCACACATGTAATGATTGCTGGATCGTGTGTACGGCAAAAGATGCCATCAAACGGAATAAACTCAAAGTTGCAGGCGACGTAGCCGGACTTATTGCCGCAGGTAAACCGCTGTTTACCCCTATTTCTCCATGATCAAGAAGCATCCAACTATCAGCGTCGTTATTCTTACAAACGACAGGCCGCATCTTTTGAAAAAAGCGCTCACATCCATAAAGCGGCAGACGATCCCCCCTATTGAAGTCGTAACGGTAGATGACTCTTCCGTGCTTCACAAAGAAACGGTTGATGTTATAAAAGCCTATACCAACGCACTTCCGATCATCAAACGGAATACCGAACATTCCATATCATACGGCAGATCGATCGGCATGAAGGCCGCGCACGGAGATATTATTGTCTACCTGGATGATGACTGTGAAGCAGCGCCGACGTACCTTAAAAAATTCCGCGACCACTTCCGAAACAATCCGCATCTTACAGCGGTAATCGGGCGTATCGTCAATGGCCTGCCTGACAACGTGTATGCCTCTACACAGTATGCATACTACGACCGTGGGCTACGACGCTTCTTCCCGATACTCGACCGTACAGAGCCTCTTACATGGGGAAGAATTCTGGATTGTGAAGTGATGGGAATTAAACGAACCAAACTCATGCACTTCGGTTTTCCTGACCGGAACCGGCTCTATAGAAATGATGACGTGGAATTAGGGCTCCGCCTGACCAAAGCCGGCGAACGGATCATATTTGATCCGTCTATCACCGCAACTGCCTACCCGCGCACGTCGCTTATTCCCTTGTGGATTGCCGCATTTTGGAACGGCCATTCTGATGCATGCACGGCTCATATGTACCGCGTGAATTTGCGCGACGCTCCGTATCCTTCATTTTTTCCGACGTGGTTCATCTCAGAGATACGCTCCAAACACAATTTTTCCCTGATAAAAAAAGCCGGGTATGCGCTGCTTCTGCTCTCATTCCCTACTGTATCGAGAATCGGTAAACTCTGGTATCACCTGCGCCGTTTTCTATGAAGATAGCCATCATAAACGACACTCTGGATGAATTCGGCGGAGCAGAACGCGTAGCTCTCACGATGCTCCGTATGTTTCCTGAAGCGGATTTCTTCACATCGTTTGCAAACGCGCGTATCGTACGGAATTTTTTTGCGAGACTCTCGTCCCATATCCATACTCCGTGGCAAATACTTTCATTTATCGCCACACACCGGTCTCTTATGCAAATGATTTCTCCGTTTCTCTGGGGACATTGGGATTTATCCGGATACGACCTGGTACTGTCAAACCCCAGCAACCTTATGTGTAACATGGTCTCTGTTACCGGAGGAACACATATCCAATATATCCACACAATCCCGAAAAATCTTTTCGGATTGCTCCCGAAAACTCCCCTGCAGCGGCTCATAGGGTACGACACGCATATTGCACCGAAATACCGGCAGGCAATCCATAACACGCCGTTTGTCCTCACAAGCTCGCAACATATGCAGCAAACTATCCTGCGTCTTTTTCATGTATCCGCCCACGTACTCCCTCCCCCCGTACATATTCCTGCCTCCAAACCGCTCCGAAAAAAACCGAAATTTTATCTGTGCGTCTCCCGCGTAGACCGCGATAAACATCTGGAATTGGCAATATCAGCCTGCACCCGCCTTTCATTGCCGCTTTGCATTGTCGGCGTCACGAATGAGCCGAGTTATGAAAGGCATCTGCATGAAATAGCCGGTCCGACCATTCGGTTCCTGGGATACCGCTCAGATCACGAAGTCAACGCACTGTACACCGAAGCTATCGCATTTCTTTTTCCGTCTAAGCAGGAAGATTTCGGCATAGCACCTCTTGAAGCCCTGGCTCACGGCGTACCGGTCATTGCATATTTCGGAGGCGGGCCCAAAGAAACACTGATTGAAGGGAAAACCGGCACGTTTTTCCGTACGCATACAATCGCCGGCATGATCGAGGCTATCCGGCGGTTTGATACCATGACATTCAGTCCCGAAACACTCTACGCTCACGCCAACCTGTACAGTGAAAAAGTATTTCAGCGGAAATTACTTTCCTATATCGGAAAGGCAATGAAACATACGGCCGTTACTTCCCGACGGAGACAATCTCGGTAATCCTCGGTTCAATGTCTATCTTTGAAAGAAACAGCGGCAGCGGTGCGTTCACTTTCAGCCGCACCAAATCCAGATAATACAATTCATCTCCGATACGCCGTGCCGTCACACGCAAAGAAAGCGTTACGTCATATTTGCGCATATCCTGTTGCGTATGTACTACTCCGTATTGATCGATGGTTATCCGTGTGGCAGGATTCACGGTTTTTTCCAACACTTCGGCAAGCACATTTCCCTCCGAATCCGTTACCTTATCTCCCACGGTAATTGCATCTGCAATATAGCGGTCAACACCGGTCGTCTCGGAAAACGGCTCATGAGTAAACGGCCCTTCTGTTTTCAACTGTGCGTTAAGCAACACGGGCGTCTGTTGCTGATCGTTGCGTGAGGGTATCTGCATGACCAGCCCGTTAATAATGGAAGACTGGACGGTAAACCGGACCCAATCACCCATCTGAAGCACTGTACCCTGATACCGGTATTGATCTTTTTTTTCATTGTAGGATGCCCGCAGACGGAGTGTGACATACACTGTTTTTTTCTGTATATATTGAGATTCACGGACCGGCTGATCAAATGAGGAAACGCGGACTACCTCAGCACTGACACGTC
Source organism: Candidatus Gottesmanbacteria bacterium (assembly GCA_023245355.1). Lineage (GTDB taxonomy): Bacteria > Patescibacteriota > Microgenomatia > UBA10105 > UBA927 > UBA927. Next base: position 15,038 of record JAHFKN010000004.1, read on the forward strand.
CGAATGCGTCCGTTTCCTTTATGCCGGGGCGTATGGACTCTACCGATACGCTCCTCGGAGAACCGTTATCCAGCCATATCATGTCCTTGTCAGCTAACCGGATGACAACGGACACTTCCTGAGTATGAGGAGCCAAAAGAAAATACCCGAATACCAACAACAGCAACGCCGCGAGCGCGCCCAAATAATGCACCAACCCCATATTTCGGATCTGTTTAGGTATTTTCATATGCTTCTCTGTGTATAAATAGTTGTTAACGCGGCCAACAACGCCACATCAGGCAAAATCGGCTGCATCATACTGTTTACAAAAGCCACTATTACCATACAGACCAACGAAAGAGAAATCAAGCGCTCGGGGACTTTCCTGACGCGGCGCATATGAGTAAACGCGATACGGAATAACACGGCATAAACCCCGATATACACTGCCGTCGCCAATACCCCCGTCTGCACCGTCAGTCTGAGCAGTCCGTTGTGCACGGGCTCCGGAAAATACTGGAGTACCGACCGGTTCGGCGAATCTATTTTCGGATCCCCACGCACCAGCGACTGAAGATACCCGGTATACACGTCCATCTCCAATCCGACGCCGAATAACGGATGAGCTCTGATCAGTTCGCTGTACGCGCGGAGCAGTAATACCCGCGTCTCGACACTCCCATACGGATCCATGGTATGAACCGTACTTATGATGCGCGGCGTAACGAACACACCAAACACAAGAATACACGCCGCTGCCGCCCATGTTCCGAATACATCAAAAAAGTATGAAAACCGTACCCGGTACTGCCAGAGGTATTGTGCGAGCACAATAAATGTTCCTATGCCAACTCCGAAACTGATCCATGCCGACCTGCTCATGGTCACGGCGAGCACGGCAAAACCCGCCACAAAGCACAGAACAAACCGTTTTCCGTGCCGGTCGTACCGGTATACCAATACCGGCACAAGTGCCGTCAACGGTATCAGTAATCCGTGTGCCAATGCATTCGCGTGCATATACGTGCCCCCATACCGGATAAGCTGTACGACCTCATACGACTTATCGATGACGATATAATTATAAATCGGCTCTATAAGAAGCCCGAGCGGACCGCTTCGCATCATCTGGCCCGCCACTATTGCGGCCTCCAGACACAACCCGGCCGCAAAAATATCCCACACACGCCGGACGGAAAACTGCGGAAATGATGCAAAAAAATAATAGACAATAATCGGCCTGAGGGTAAACAACACATGCAGGAATGATATTTCAGGACGCACGGACCCTATATATGTCACGATAATTGTGACGACCGGGTACAAAAATAATAAAAACTCCAATAAACGGTTCCGGGCATATTGATACGTTTTTTGCCATATCCCGAACGCTATATACAAAGCCATTCCGATCACCGCTGCGTCCTGAAACGTTACGAGAACGTCAGCAGAAATACCGAACGGCCGCCAGGGAATCGCAAGATCGCGTGCGGATATGAGTTCTATCTCAAACGTTTTACCGATAACAAACAGGGAGAGTGCAATATACGAAGCACCCAGCGCCACCCGGAAATCGTTCGTCATGCGCCATAACACCGCAAGATATCCCAACGTCACAATGACAAATGATATTTTATTCGGAACCAGACATGTCGCAGCATAATAGAGCAGGGTCGGAAGAAAGACTGATCGAATGACGGATTTCATTTTGCTCGATTCTATCATAGAATACGCCGTTGCCTGATATGAACAACCACAGAAGCCGGACACGGCCGTCCATTGCGATTTTCGGCCTGCATACATGGGGAGAGCATATCATCAGAATCTGTCACGCACTCGGTCTTACCATCACCGGTCTGGATCCTGATTCGGCGATCCGGCGTCATATTACCGACACATACCCGTTTGTTACACTCCAAAACGATGCGGATACGATATTTCATGATCCGGCTATCACCGCATGCATTATCACCTCCCCTTCTTCCACTCACTACATGCTGACAAAAAAGGCAATACGAGCCGGAAAACATGTTCTCGTCGAAAAACCCATGACACAAAACGCAAAAGAAGCCGCTTCTCTCGTCACATTGGCGGCAACATACCGCCGCAGGCTTATGGTTGACCACACCTACCTCTTTTCCCCCGCACTCAGGAAAGCACGGCAAATGATCAGATCAGGGAGAATCGGCTCCCTCCTGTATATCCGGTCTGAACGGTCCGGCCCCGGACCGATACGGCCGGACAGTTCCGTTATCTGGGACCTGGCACCGCACGATATCTCAGTAGCCTGGCTATTAACCGGTCAGTATCCGACACGTGCCAGAATACTCAATGCCGCTCCCGCTTCCCCGACCGGACCATACGATGCAGACATAGAACTCGGATGTTCTTCCGGGATCGTATTCCATGGGCACATCAGCTGGATCATGCCGCAAAAAACCCGGAACATCACTATCATCGGCACGAAGGCATCCGTAACAATAGAATGGAAAGAGTCCGAAGAAATACTTCTGCATCAGAAGGCGGCGCATCAAAAATCCGCAGGCATGTATTACAAAACTTCCAGACCGGTTCCCGTGAAACAGGATAAAGAACCGTTATTTCAGACCGTCGAATATTTCCTCTCATCACTTGCTACTCCCGCAACTCCGCTCACCGATGGAACACATGCTCAAGAGGTTATCCGTATTATTACGAAACTGAACGCTTCACGGAATAAGATGATCGATAATAAATGACGCCGGGCTATCCAAAAACTCTCTCCATGCCTGTTGTAAAGGACGATCCGGATACTGGAACCAAAACCGCTTCTGATATACGGAGCCGTATATATCGTTTACCGGTATATCCGCCTGTTCAGATAACCATTGATTTCCGGTATCCCGATAGAGCCGGGCATTAAATGATCTTCCCCGATACTGCAGCACATGCGTAACATCAATGGGAATACGGATATTCCGGTGATACCCGGAACGTAAATACCCTGAGTGACCGACAAGTTCCCAACCGGCATCCGTATTAAGATACAAAACAACAAACCCTCCGTCCCGAAGGTGCACGGATGAAATTGACATCACGGGACTCATCGGTTGTCCCCGTACCACGATGCGGTCATACGGCAAATATAATACCCCGAAAGAAATCAGCGTACCGATTCCGATTCCGAGAAGCAATATGAACAGAACCCGTTTAAGACTCCGCATTCCCGTATGTATAGGCTGTGTCCGAACGGAATTCTCCGTAACAGTTGAACGCGCGGGATCCTGCGCTATACTGGTAACAACGGGTAACGAATCCATATATATCTATTGTACCCAACTTCATGAGTATAACAACATCACCGCTTCCGCCAGCCGTACCTTTACCCTCTTCTCCCCTGCCGGAAACACAGCCGGTGCCGCCCGCACCTTCTCCTGCTCCGGTCCTGCCTACAGCGTCTCCTAATCCTGTCGCGCCTGTCCTTCCGGTAACAACACAAAAAGGATACACGGCGACCGTCATGATCATGGCTGGTATATCCTGCATCCTTATTGCGATAGCGAGCCTTCCGTTCCTTGTGCCGATACTCACCGACCTGCCATTCATTCTGCGTACACAACCCGAAAGAATTTCAGTAAACAAAAAGATATATACCCCGCTTTCTTATTTTATCCTCCTGGATGAAAGAAATGCTGCAGTCTATCCCGTTCAGTTCCTCAGGATCAACAGTATAGATTTTATCCGGAACGTCCCTATTCAGGGAAATATTCCTCATTTAGAAGAACTGACAATCGACAATAATCCCGTCGAACATTTACCGGATACGCTGGGCACCCTCAGTGACCTGAAAACGCTGTATGTCACAAACGGCAGGCTTTCATCCGTGCCGGCAAGCATCGGACAATTAACCGCGCTCGAAAATCTGTCCCTGACAGGAAACCGCATTACGAAGTTACCGGAAAGCATCGGGAATCTTACAAATCTCGTCGCGTTAAATTTAGCATACAATAATCTTGATTCCCTGCCGGCAAGTATTACGAATCTTACGAAGCTTGAAATACTCGATCTGACCGGTAACCGGTTCCGTACATTCCCCCGCGTACTCCCCCCGAATATTCAGTATTTATTTATCGGGGGAAACCGAATTCCGGCCGGCATGCTCCGCTCAGCCACGCTTCCTGAAGGGCAGGATATTTTTTACTAAAAACCAAACACTGTCCGAACGGGTCGTAGTAGCATACAATATACTCATTCCTGCCCGCAGTTACCCGAAACGGTATGATTCCTTTTGTTGATCTTCCGGCGCGACACCGGCCGCTTGCCCGCACATATGCACAGCTTTTTTTGCAAACCGTATCGGCGGGATCGTTTATCCTGGGTAAACGCGTTTCTGATTTTGAAACGGCATTCGCCCGTACTATAAAAACCCGCTTTGCCATCGGCGTGTCCAACGGCACGGATGCGCTCACTGTCTCTCTCAGGGCGCTTTCTATCGGACCGGGAGACGAAGTTATCATCCCGGATTTTACGTTCATAAGCACGGCGTTTGCCGTATTACTTGTGGGAGCTACCCCTGTACTCACGGACATAGATCCCCATACGCTTACCATGGATCCCCGAAACGTAAAACGGGCGATAACACGCCGTACGAAAGCTATCATTCCTGTCCATCTGTATGGCGTCCCCGCAGATATGGATTCGCTTTGCGCCATAGCGTTTCGGCATCATATCGCTGTTATCGAAGATGCTGCCCAGGCACTTGGGAGCACATATAAAACAAAAACCGCGGGATCCATCGGCGACATAGGATGCTTTTCTTTTTATCCCTCCAAAAACATCGGGGCGCTCGGGGATGCCGGAGCCATTACCACCAATAATCCCGCAATTGCACGCCGCATCAGAACGATGATAAACATCGGATCCGACAAAAAATACCTCCACACGATGTTGGGTGGCAATAACCGTCTGGATGCACTGCAGGCTTCCTTTCTGTTGGCACAGCTTCCTAGGCTCCGCGCATGGAATGCCGCCAGACGGGCTCATGCCGCATTATATACTTCGCTGTTACGGGATCTGCCCATTACATTACCGCCTTCCATATCGGGATATATATCAAACATGCATCTGTTTGTTATCCGCACCAATAAACGCACGCCGCTTAAAAAACATCTGGCAAAGCATGGTATCGAAACCGGTATCCACTACCCCTATGCACTTCACGACCAGCCCTCCCTTGCCGGTCTCGGATATGCCCCCGGTCAATTCCCCGTAAGCCACCAGGCCGCACGCGAGGTGTTAAGCCTTCCGATGTACCCGGAACTCACAAAACTGCAGATACATACCGTCGCACGCGCTGTACGGTCATATTTTCATCTATGAAAAAATACGTTATTCTTATCCCCTTTCATAATCCGTGGAAGTGGCATACGGATTATGCTAACCAGACTGCCACCATTTTATCCCGGACACAAATTGTCGTATGTTTCCTCTGGGGGGACACCGTATCGCTTTGGGAATTACTGCGGCGGCATAAAACATACCGGCCTATCGTGCGGCAAAAAAATCTGTGGAAAATACAGCCGTTATTCCTGCTGCCCGGCAAGCGCATATTTGCAATCCAACTCGTTAATATGTTCTTTAACGTTCTGTTTGTACATATTTTGTGCTCAGGTATTGCGCTATGGCACGCACGGACGAATCTATTTTGGTTTTTCGGCTATTACGACCCGGCGTTTATCGTCCTTCCTCCTTTTTTCCGGCACTGGAAAACGGTCTATGACTGTGTTGATATTGCCACGCATCCTAATCAGAAACTTGCCCGCCAAATCCGTGATTCAGAAGCACAGCTTCTTAGGTATGCCTGGATAGTTGTTGCAAATTCACAGACGTTACAGAGCAGAATCCGTATCAAACGGCCCGACGTATATATGGTGCCCCTGGGATTCCGCATAGATATGTTCCGCCGTCCGAAGCACTACCCATCCGGCTATACGGGGCGGCATCCGGTTGTAGGATACATAGGATCCATCGATTACCGACTGGACTTTACGGTATTGCTTTCGGTCATCAAAAACCGCCCCAACTGGCAGTTTATGCTTTTTGGCCCGGTATTTTATGACCATCTTTCATCCGCCAAACGGCGCGCTATGGACATCATATTCTCGCTACCAAATGTCACATATGACAACGTCGATCCGGCCATGATTCCTTCTGTTCTTTCGCGCTTTCGTGTCGCTATCATCCCCTATGATATGACGATACCGCTGAGTAAATATGCCTATCCCATGAAAATCATGGAATACTTTTATGCACAAAAGCCCGTGGTGTCGGCACCCATCAATGAATTACTGCACTTTGCGCCGCTCGTGCGGTTTGCCCGCAGCAGAGCAGAATGGGACAGAAGTATACATTCGGCCCTCACACACCCAATGACTGCTGCCCAACAACGTCTGGCCGTATCCATAGCTCATAGGAACAGCTGGGAACATAAGATTGCCGAAATCATGACATTCCTTGCTGCACAATCCCATCGCAACTCCTGATGCAGTGCAATATACTACAACGTATGCACCCGCCGCTTCGCAACATAGCCCGCTGGCTGCCGATTGTACTCATTGTCAGTGTAGCGGTGTTCCTGCGCCTTTACAGGCTTCCCGAAACCATCATGTTCGACGATGACCAGGGCATGGACATGTTGATCGTCTGGCACATGGAATATGCGGACCATGGCCCGCTCATCGGTCCGTTCTTAAGCTTACCCGACGTGTACACGCCTCCGACCTATTATTATATTACCTGGCTTTTTTACCACTTCACGCATTCTGTTACCGGTGTCGTGTACGGATATACCGTCCTGAATATACTGACGCTTCTTTTTCTCATGAAACTTGCGTACGATATGGCCGGCAGACGGACAGCAATCATAGCCGGCGGCCTGTTTGCCGTGTCTCTCCTCATGATCAAACACGGCAGACTATTCTGGCAGCCATACCCTATCCAATTTTTTCTTGCGCTGTATCTGTTGGGACTATGGCACGCATATCAAAAAAAGAGCATGCTCCTGCTGTGGCTTTCAACACTCTGCTTCCAGTTCGCGCTGTCGGTCTATCCCTCGCCGATTATGCTTCTCCCGTTTGTTCTATACCAGCTTATCCGATGGTATAGCTCCATAGCGAAACAATCCGGAGCGGTGTCGGTGCTGTACGCTGCCGTCACGTTTTTTCTGACATTCAGCGTCGCATTCGCACCCCAGATCATTTTTGAACTTACCCACAGCTTCCCCACGATATATGCACTGCTTGCTCCAAACACCGGAGGGGTGTCTTCCATAACCCATCCTCTGGTAAATATCGCGTTGAATATCTTCAGCATAGGCATGGGATTTATGTCAACAAACCGTCTTCCCCTTATGTGGGCATATGTCATAACAGGCACGTGTGTCGTCATGTTTATAATCCTGTCCTATTGGAACCGCCCGGCTAAACATATCAGCGTATTTTTTGCGCCGCTCCCTCTGATCGCGGGATTGGGATTTTTGGTGTTTTATCCCTATGACATAACCCAGCACCGCATGTGGACGTACGTGCCCTTTCTGTTTCTGTATAGCGCAATCATTATCAATCAGGCAACACGTCATATAGGCATAATGCATAAATTGATTGCAGGGCTTCTGATAATAACGTTCGTCGGATTTAATCTGGAGGGCGATCGGATGTTTTGGACCGGCAATACCTATGATGCCGTAACCCGGACAAAAGCAATTGCCCGCTATATAAACAAAGATATGGACGCACACGGTCTTACCGACCGCAACACCGGAATCTTCTATAAAATACCCAACGACCCGTTCAACGGATCCTACCGTGTGTACCGCATCCTGTATTGGCTCCTGGAAAACAAAGATATCGTACTTTCCGTTGCACCCAAAGGAAATGTTGTCACCTTTGATTACTCAAGGCCGGTGTATAAACGCCATATGTATATCCTGTGTTATGACTTTACTTCCCTGGATCATGCCCAAAACGGGTGTGTAAATCCCGTTGTCGGCACTATCCCCTACACACAGGTACGTCACGCTTTTATGTATAACACCTATGTCTTCTTAGTAGAGCGCACTGATATACCGGATCAGCCCGGAGACTCAACCGTCACGTCTTCCGTGCAGCAGCCGAAGTGAAACGGCTGCCATACAGTACGGAAATACCATGGAAAACAACCGTGATTTACTCTCTCCGTACCGGCGGGATTGATAAAACACCGGAACCTCCGCAAATGTCAGTCCGTGTTGTTTTGCGCGCCAGACAAGCCGTACATGATACTCCCCATACCCGTAATAAATATCCCGTATGCCGAGCTGCATGAGCCGTTTTCGTGCTATTGCGTAAAATCCGCTGGTATTGTCACGGACGGGAAACCCCAGAACGAAACGGAATGCGGTGTTAAGAAGCGCAGAGCCGATATACCGCATCCTATCGGCCATGCCTCCGCCCCGGACGAACCGGGATGCGACCGCCATATCCGCCGAACGAAGACGCTCTAAAAGCTCGGGTATACACGCGGGATCATGATTGCCGTCAGCGTCCATACCGATAAGTATGCTGCCCGCTGATGCGTATATCCCCTGTGCTATTGAGCGCCCTAAATCGCGTTTACCGCCGTGTCTTATCACACGGACCCTATCACGGAACTTCCGGCGCACGGCATCGGCAGTTCCATCAGGACTATTGTCATCGACGACGATAATCTCATAGTGCCAAGAGGGCATCGCGCGGAACACTGCAATAATCTTCGGAATAAGAACAAGCAGATTTTTCCGTTCGTTATATGAAGGAATGACTATTGATACAAGAGGCTTTTTCATTTTCTCCCCTTTTTCCGGGCTATAAGGAATATCGACGACCCGAAAGGGTATGAGCCGTATGGTAGTCCCAGAGCTTCCAGTCTGCACAGCCACAAAAAAACAGCATTCACAAACCAATGTGCTTTCGCTACATCAGAATGATGGGTTGCGTGCCGTACCGACAGACGGTCAATCATGCGTTTAAGCGCCACAAACGGAAATACCAGAAAAAATACATACGTCTTTTTTTGTATCACGAAGCCCTGTGATTGTACTATCCGGGTCATTTGGGCAAGGGTATACCGCGTTCTGCCCTGCACCGCGCGGTCATGCGGACCGGCAAGCCAGGAGAATGCACAATCGGAAATCACCAGCCACCCGCCCGGCCGGAGTAATCGTTTCGCTTCGGACACGGCATGTGTGTCATGAATGCCGTTGTGATACAGCACATCAAAAAAACAAACCATATCCATGCTCTTAGTTGGCAGCCCGGTATGCTCAGCAGAACCTTTACGAAGCGCTATCCTCCGCTTTTTTGCAAGCGTTCTTCCCCATATGCTCGGCTCTATTCCGACGACGCTGCCGTATTGCTCCAGAAGCGGAATCATGCCCCCGGTTCCGGCGCCGACATCGGCTATCCTGGGCGTCCGCACGGAAACAATCCGTGATATATATGCGCTGCACCCGGACTCGCGAAGAAGCGTATCGACAAATATCCGGCGGGACACAAACCACCAATGGGTTTTTTCAACGGCGTACATGGCCCGGTATTCAGGTTCTTCCATGTACGACTCGGCCGGCAACCGCCCCGGCAAAAATAAAACAATACAACATAAGCCCGGTCACAAAACTTCTGCATGCGAATTCCCACCCTTTTTCCCGGTATACAAACAGTAAAAATTTATGAACGAGCATAAGATGAAATATCAGTAAACCGACAAACAGTCCTCCGATGATCATAACGGGTATTGTGATCTTCCCTACCGTGCTTATCAGTGCCAAAACGCCCACACCCCCGGTTACCACGACTCCGGCTCCGGAAAGCGTCGTCAACGCCTCCTGCAGGGTCGTTGCTACCGGATCAAACCGTTTTCTTCGGGCATAGAGTTTCGTCCAGTAGTACGCACGGAGGAAATATTTCTTGGCTATTGGCCAAAACGATTCAAATTCATGGCGAACGCGTACGTGAGGCGCAAAAATAATTGCATACCGGCGTGCTATCCGGTACGTCAGTTCTATATCCTCAACCAGCGGCGCCGGGTATGTCTCGTCGAAACCCCCGAGCCTCACAAACACCGCTTTTTTGATCGCGGCAATCCGAGTCGAAAACAGGAAATAGTAGCCGCTTTTATCCCGTTCATTTATCCAATAGCTCCAGTCACGGAGCGCTTTAAAGTTCGGGAAAAAATCTTTAGACCGCTGCTCTTTCACCCACACTCCGGTGAGCGCTACCACGTCAGGGTCATCGGTAAATACCCTGGCAATCTGAAAAAGCGTATCAGGAAACACTTCTACGTCCCCGTCTAAAAATACGACAAATTCACCCCGGGCCGCATCTACTCCCCTGTTTCGTGCTATTGCCGGACCTTTGTTTGCCCGCAGCCGGACAATCCGTACCGGTTTCTTCAGTGCATCAGGAGGAAGCAGCCGGGCCTCTAAAGCCGGATCGGAACCGTCATCGACGACAATCACCTCGTACTCAGGCGCGTGCTTACTCTTGCTAAGAGTCAGAAGAAGATTCTCCAGTTTTTCCAACGCATTGAAATACGGAATAATGACGGACAAATATGGTTTCATCGGTACGGCTACAGGGCCTGCAGCGTTTTTCGGGCAGTTAGGACAACATATTCACGTTCTGTTTTGCTCATTCCCGCGTAAATCGGCATACGCACCAGCGTTGCCGCGACATCTTCTGTTACCGGCAACCTCATCCTTGCTCCTGCCAGCCGCTTTCCCATGGGAGATGCATGAAGCGGCATATAATGCGTAGATACTTCTATGTGTTTTGCCCGCATTGCTTTTACGAATGCTTCCCGCATGCTCACGTTCGCGAATTTGAGCGCGTAAATATGCCAATTCGGCTGTGTCATCCCCTTCGGTACTATAGGGAGTTGAATTTTTCCGGCAAATGACTGAAATGCTTTAGTATATTCTGATGCAATTTGATTTCTATCTTTATTTATTCTATCAATTTGATCCAATTGTATATTCACCAACGCAGCGAGTATATCAGAAAGCATAAAACTGCTTCCTTCCCCTACCCAGCTATACGCAGACACCTTTCCGGCAAGGAACGCCATTCTGTCGGTACCGATAGAGCGGAATATTTCCATGGCATCAGAAAGAGCACGGGAATTTGTCAGGATGCTTCCTCCTTCGCCGGCCGCTACGTTTTTCGTCCCATGAAATGAAAGCGCGCCCGCCACGCCGAACGTCCCCAACGCTTTATGCTTATATTGTGCGCCGATACAATGTGCCGCATCTTCAACGACCCAGATTCCTGCTTTTTTGGCCAAAGCCATCAGTTCGTCAAAATACCCTCCGGCAAACCCCGCATAATGCACAGTCATGATACCGACCGTCCGTTTGGTTATCCGGCGCATGACGTCTTGTGGATCAAGACTAAAGTGTATGGGGTCAATATCAGCAAATACCGGGGTTGCGCCCCTGACCATGGCCGCAGTAGCGGTAGACGCAAGCGTAAAAGAAGGAACAATCACTTCATCACCGGTTTTTGCTCCCAGGCAAGCGACGGCAGCCTCCATAGCGTGGGTGCAGCTTGTGACCGGAATTGCAAATTTTGCCTTCGTAATCTGCTTTAATTTTTCGCGCATCAACGCGGATTCCGGCCCGTCAGCAGTGCCCACGCCTGTACGCATGGCGTGGATAACCGCGGCTTCAGCTTTCACTCCCCAAAACGGTTTATGGAGCGGAATTTTCATCAAAACCGATCATACTTGAAGCCATACGGGTTTGACAAGACCTGCCGCTGGCGGATACAACTAAATTACATGGGTGAACTGGGAAAAAGGCTGAAACCGAGGGCCACACATCAGCAGGACTATGTCGTGTATAAACCGGTAGACATTCCCATAACCGTCAGCATGGACACACCAGGTAAAACAGTGCGGGAACTCATGAAATGGCCCAAAAACAAAAAGGTATTGGCAGTACGGGTACCGAATACGTTTTCAGAATATGAAACGCATTACCTGACAAACAACAAAACGGCAGCAAGCCACGGTCAGGAAGCCAGGAAAGCCACGATAGAAGCGCTCAGCGCAGAGCATCACAAATCAGCACGGGAAATATTGCGTGACCTGGCAGGAGGCGCGGTATTACCGCTTATCTATTCCACAAACCTGCCGTATCTGACCACTCCGCGCGGTCCGCTTCATGAACCGGTATTTATAGATCAGAAACAGGCAAAACTGAAGAAAAAAAGGAAGGCTAAATCCGTTTTATGACTCTTGCAGGCACGCCTGCCACCATGACGCTGTCTGTCACATGCTTCGTGACAACAGCACCGGCGCCGACTACGCTTCTTTTGCCGATTACAACTCCGGGCAAAATGATCGCTCCGGTGCCGATATAGGACCCCCGCTTCAGTACGACCTTGTCTTCATGCGTGGGATATATATTCTGCAGCGGATGATCGTTGTAGCCTACATTTATATGCGTAACGATGGTTACTCTGCCGGAAAGCGTTACTTCGTCGGCAAGCTCTATGCCGCCGCGAACGTCCAGACTGACTTCATCACCCAAAAAGCATTTGTTACCGATCGTCAGCCTGCTGAACCCATAATGGTGCAAATTGGTAAACCGAATATCCATAATCACCGTATCTTTTCCTACCGTTGCTCCCGCCAGCCGGAGCAGGAACACCCGCACGGGAGGCAACGACACATGAATGAGCCAGGCATACAGGCCGTACCACACAAACTTTACTGCTTTGGAAAATCCGATCGTCCGTAATGCATTCATACTGGATACCTAATGCAGCCGTTTCCGTAACGCCCATAACTGCACCATATAGTCTAGCGTATCACGGACGATATTGACGGAGGAAACTTTGTCAAAACGCCGGAGAAACAGAACGGGCACCTCCATAATAGTCAGGCCTGCGCGTCCGGCATACACCATAATTTCCGTGTCCCAAAACCACCCGGTATGCCGTGTTTTCGAAAACACGGGAAGAATTTTTTTCCGGCGGAAAAACTTATACCCGGTTTCCGTATCCATGCCTCCCGTGCCGATCATTTTATCGGACAGCCACTGATACCCGCGGCTTAACACTTCGCGGATGATCGCTTTCGGACTGGTCCGGTAATATCTGCGTCCGATAACAACATCTGCCTGTCCTTTCAGGATATGCGAAACAATCGACGGGATATATACGGGAGATACCTCACAATCGATGTCTATGTATCCTGACACCGTTCCGGTCGAAGCACGTACCCCGTCCATGACTGTCTTGCCGCGACCCTGATTTTTCGTGTGATACAGCGCGCGCATATTAGGATAGGTACCGCAATACGTTTTGATGAGGTTTTGTGTACCGTCGGTACTTGCATCATCCACAAATATCAGCTCGTATGTCACGTGACTGCCGTCCAGGACATCTTTTATGCGCCTCACGCTGTCGGCAAATAACCCTGCCTCATTAAAACACGGTAACACCAGGGAAAGATCCGGGGATTTTTGCTTCATTGCCGCTTGATCATATCAGGCGCGGTTATTGTGATGCAATAAACGGCCGCTATTTGTTCCGTACGAGAAGACTGCTGTCACCGGAAAGCGGGGAAAAATGCGTGCGGATATATGTTTTATCACGCTCAGAAAGTGTTGCTACTCTCTCCAGCCTCCCCTGATACACATACTGAGTACCGGTCGTTTCCAATGCTGAGGCCAGATCCGGCAGTTCGCGGGAAAGGTACGGTTCCCACTGTCCGAACGGCACACAGCAGACATAATACGGATCTTTAAAATACAGCGTAGAGCCGACCAAATCCAATACATATGCGTTTTTAGGGATAGTACGCATGGCGCGCTCAAGAATCCCGATATCTTCATGGTTCGTGAGAGTAAACTTGGGGGTAGTAACGGACACCGTAATGCTCCACATGCCGTAAATCAACACCAGCAGACCCGCGGCGCCTATTGCACCCCCGCCCCGCACTCTGCTGAGCATATTCCATGCGATGGAAAGGGCGTCCGCCGCATAAAAAGAAACAAATACGGCGACGGGAATAAGATACTGCGCATGCCGCAGTGGATATCCGTACATAAATACGGAAACCTGAGCCAGCAATGAACCTGCTATCAGCAATTCCGTAAACACTCCTTTTCTGCCTCCGGGCAAAAACGGAGTAACGAGCCGCAGACAGCCGGTCATAAGCCCGATAAACCATATGGCATGATTTGCCAACAAACCGGCTGACCACCCGGACTGACCGTAATATGTAGCGTTGGGATAAAAAAATAAATCCGGCAACATACCGAATACTTCTCCGATACGGTTCACTTCAAACGGAAGTTTCGTGAGCGAATATACAGCCGTCATGACAACGTCCCGGCTGCCCGATATTGCACCGATCCATAGTGCAAAAATACCGGCGGGGATCAGCATTCCCGCTGCTAATAACCCTAGTGCGCGCGCTTTATATACCCGTGTACCCTCTCCCCATACTACCCAAAGAACACTTACGAGTCCTGCAACCGCTATCTGAGGCACTGTCTTGGGCAATACCAAAAGCGAGGTACCGTACCAAAACCCTGCCATCATCCAGCGCGCGTACCCCTTAGTACCCCGCAGGGCTTCAATATGCCAATACAATCCCAATAATGCCAATACTGTGGCGAGCGTGTCCGGTCGTATTTCCAGTAGTTTGTCAGCCGGCAGGGGAAGAAAAGCAAGCATAATTGCTGCCCATATTGCCATCCCGGAGTGCCGCACCTGCCGGAAAATTACAAAAAGGAGTCCCGTCATCGCCGCAAATATACAAAAAGCCAGAACGCGCCCCGCGATAAGGACGGAGGCTCCTTCGAAAAACACGTAGAGCGGCGCCAATACATACAAAAAACCCGGCGGGACATACTGCAAAAAATCCCTATACGGCAACAACCCGGAAAACACATTGTGCGCCCAATGGAGATATGCCATTTCATCGGCATCAAAATACCGCACCAGAGACAGCTTAAGTCTTACGCTCAACAGAAAAATCAGAAGCCCTGAAACAATAAGACCGGTCACGATGATAAACAACACTCGAATTTGCTTGAGTTGCATGGGATAATGACACCATTGTGACACAATGAAAAAAATATCTCGAGAATCGGTTGCGGCAATCATCATCGGAATCGGTGTTATTACGGCAAACTCCTATCATGTATTAGCAGAATTGATCACAAACCCCAAAGACCGCGTATTTACCGGCATAGCACACTATTTCGCCGATTATTTTCTGTATGTTTCCCACATTACGCAGGGGGCACACGGTGCCTGGTTTATGACGAAACATCTCTTTACCAATGAATCCATGTCTCCGACGTGGATTTACTGGATCTATACGATTCTCGGCAAGACAAATGCGATCGGCATACACCCGTTTGCCGCATACAACGGAAGCATCATCCTCTTAGGTACTGCACTTCTTATCCTCTGGTGGAATATAATCCGGGATTTGTTCCCGAAACGGCCGCTTACGCAGCTGATAGCATTTCTCTTCATTACCACGGCATCAAATTTCCCCGGATTAGGAGACTTTTGGTTCTCCCCTACTCCTGCGCTAAACCGCCTCGGCGGCGTTCCGCACCAATTTGTTCAGACTATTCTATTACTTCTTACCATACGTGCATTTTTATCTGCGGCACACACCGCAAAACGGCCGTCCGTACTATCAGGCATCACCCGCTATCTGCTGCTTTGTGCGGTTTCTTTTCTTGCCGCCACAGCAAGTCCGATTCAGATGCTGCTTGTCACGGCCTCAATGGGTATATTCCTCGTAATCTCACTGTGGGGCGGCAACAGATCCTATATAGCATCCTTTGCGGCAGTCGCACTTCCTGCATTTTTCGGAGCATATCTTACGAACGCTGAATTTGCCCGGCAGCCGATTCTTGCCGCCGCAAAACTATGGGAAAACAGCCAGCCCGTTTCCGTACCTGTCTGGCAATTTATCCTCGCGCTCGGACCGATCAGTGTGCTTCTTCCGTTCGGAATACGACAGTATCTTACAAACATCACACCCTTGCGGTCTGTGCTGGGAATCTTTGCTGCATTGTCACTGGCAGCTTTTTTCAGCGGGGTTCCGCTTCTGTTAGGAACAACTCCCGTCCGCTGGCTCTCTCCTGCCTCAATCGCCGTACTCCCTCTTATTGCCGCACTGGGATTTATGGAAGTGTCCCGTCTCACGGATCGCATGATTCCGCTTCCCCGTGTGTACATTCGCGCTCTGTTGCTCCTGATATATATCGCGTTTACTGTTCCGTCGCTCTATACACAGGTGCAGGCAAGAGTAACACCGCTCCGGTCTGATCCGACCATGCAAACGCTCAATCATGTTCCCGCGCCCGTAATGGAAGCGCTTACCGCTATAAAATCTACTCCGGGAAACGGTGTCGTCGTCACTGATCCTTCCATCCCCTACGACGTACTTGTCCCCGTCATTTCAGGAAAACGGTCATTTACCGGACACCCTATCCATACGCTCTACCCCCAGGTAAAAGAAGAACTGCGCCACAAGTTTTTTTCCGGGCTAATGACGGACCCCGAAGCCAGACAATTTATAAAAGACCACACTATTTTGTATATCCTCGCTTCCCCACAGGCAGTTCGTATACTCGAACGGTATCCGTTTCTTTCCCTTTCGTTTCAAAACGACACCGTCTCAGTGTATATCGCAACCGGGATAACGCCGTAAAACACGTATGAAACATATAGCAGACTGGATCCAAAAGCACGCAGGAATCCTTGTTGTCGGTGTATTTTTCATCATCCACATAAGCATCATGAATGCGTACGGTTTTACGTGGGATTTTCACTTCCATTTTTTCGGCGGAGGCAAATTATTGGGAATCAGTCCGGACGTGTTGGAGCCGCGCGCGCTTCCGTTTGTCGAACCGGATCCGCGGCTCGCATGGACATTGCCGTACGGCCCGCTCATGAGCATTCCTCCCGTCGCATCCTATTTACTGTTATATAAAACCCTCGCATGGCTTCCGGCTGATACGTCATATCATCTGCCGATAGTTTTGTGGGGCATATCCGGTATTGCCGTTCTCTATCTGTTTATCAGGGAAGCCATAAACCGGCGGGCCGCACTGCTTGCAGCAATCTTTTTGGGACTTACCCCCCGGTATTTCGGCGATCTCCACAATAACATGAAGGATGTACCCTCTGCCGTCGCGTTTGCACTCAATATATGGCTCTTATGGCGCCTGATCAGACATAAACGGCTCATAGACCTCTTCCTTGCCGTCATAGGCTTTGCTGTGGCGTTCAATGTCAAAATTAACAGCATTTTTATCCCGGTCGTGTTTATGGTATGGCTGGTTGTTTTGCGCGTCACACGCGCCAAAGTGCGGATATCGGCCTACATATTGGCATACATGCTGACGGCTCCTGTAGCCGCATTTTTGTTGTGGTGGGCATTTTGGCCTGACCCGATAGGACAACTCCGGCACGCATTTTTTACCTTCGGAGTCGGCACAAACAATATTGAGGTATTACTAAACGGGGCGTGGTATTGTTCCGGCTCTACCGTACCCT
The DNA here is from genome assembly GCA_023245355.1 of Candidatus Gottesmanbacteria bacterium. GTDB lineage: Bacteria > Patescibacteriota > Microgenomatia > UBA10105 > UBA927 > UBA927. The sequence goes on from JAHFKN010000004.1 coordinate 32,608, forward strand.
GGTATTACCCGTATTGGTACCTCGCCATTACGACCCCCATTCCTCTCCTTGCCGGTTTCTTTATGGGAATTTTCTCACTACTCGGAAAACCGGGTACGTATAAACCGACCATACTGCTGATGTTGTTATGGTTCATACTCCCGCTGACCCGGTATGTGTTCCCCTCAATCGGCGTTATAGACGGCATCCGCCATTTTGAAGAAGTGGTATTTCCGATCGCGGCTCTATCCGCAATCGGAACGGATTATCTGCTGAATCTGATCGCGAAACGATGGGTACGTGTACTCATACCATTGACTGCCATAGGGTATCTTATATACACCGTCGTTTCTTTTCATCCCTATCAGATAACCTATTTCAATGAATTTGTCGGAGGGGCGGCGGGAGCAGTCGGTAACTATGATCTGGATTACTGGGGCACGAGCCAGAAAGCGGCAGTTGAGTGGGTGAACAATAATGCTCCGCAAAATGCGAAAGTGCATATCGTCATGGCATCGGCAGTGGCCGGACAATATCTGCGGCCTGACCTGATTGCTAACCTGAACAAATACGGATATGACGAATCGGATTTTGTCATCCTGTTAAACCGCCAGTCGTTTTTTTACCGCTTCTTTTATGCATATGAATACCTCCTGTATCATCGGCCCGCGCATATCATCACGGTCCGGGGAGCACCGCTTACCTGGATTTATGACAACCGGACGGATAACAAAACACCCCGTCAAACTCCCTGGTGGCACGATGAAGATCCCTGCATACGGAAATATTGGAAAGGTGAACGATGAAAACAAACCGTGCTGCGCGGCTGCTTGTTCCCGCGCTTACGATATTGGGAGCATTGTATCTGCTGTTTCATCTGCTTTTCTTGTGGATGTATACCAATATTGACGGCTATTTTTACTGGGCAATCGGCCGGTATTTTACGACAGGCAGCTATCCGTTTATCTCTCCGTTTATCTATGCAAAACCAATCACGGTATCTCCCCCGCTCTACGGCCTGTTCGTGTCTCTTATCGGAACCGTGCCAAATGGTGACGTCATTCTTCACGCATTCCATATACTTCTCATAACATGCACGACATTGTTACTGTTTAAAATATTAACCTCGATGATATCCAGAAATCTGGCCGCGCTTATCAGCTTTTTCTTTCTCATATTTCCGTCAAACGTCATATATACGGCCTCCATGATGACGGAATTACCCGCGCAAACCGCGATGACGGCGTATCTGTATTTAACCCAAAAATATATGCGGTCTCACAAATCATCCGCATTGGGAATTATGCTCGTTTTATCGGCAAGCATGACCCTGCTTAAATATCAGTTCATTGTTTTGTTTGTCATTACGTTCCTTTTCCTTCTGTGGAACATCCTTGTGATGCGGACCAAATCGCCGTTTTTGATCTCCTGTGCTATCTTTGGCGCACTGATTATCGGTATATGGGTCAATATAAACCACACGGTCACCGGCGTATGGGGCCTTTCCGATACGAAAAAAATGCCCTTCTATACCAATTTTGTCTGGGAAGGAAAATACTACCCTCCGGAAAATCATCCTGCAGTCAAAGCGCTCCGAAAATATGTACCGGTAACTGCCGATAGGTATGCGGAATACTGGGATCTTCAGGATTATATCCTGCCGTATGTAGACCGCAATTGGTCCGCCGTGGATGAATTATTGGGAAATGTGGGGGTTGCCGCAATAGCTACCCACCCGTTTGAATATGTACAAAACGGAATCCGAATATTTATTAAGACCCACGGCCACCGCGCCCCCTGGTGGCAGAACATTGAAACGTTCGGTACGCGTGACCCCGTACAGCCGCTGTATTGTGACGCATTGGGAACCATCAAATTCTGCAGGCCGATCATTAAGACAGCCTATTCATACACGCTCTGGAATACATACGTACGAAAGTCCCGCAGCCTTTATAACGCGGTAATCGCCCCCGTCCTTCTGTTTCTTTTCCTTCCGCTTCTTTGTATTGTATTGGTAGCCCGTCAGTGGAATAAACGTATTTTTGCTCTGGTCTATCTTTCTAACCTCATCCCGATATCATATCTTGCCATGACCGAATCCCGGTATCTTATCCCCTATTACCCGCTAATAATTATTATTTCCGTACTGGGTGCGCAGTCAGCCGTTTCATACGTCCGGGCAATGGCCCACAAAATACAAAACAGAGCATAACAAGCACGGTTCCTATACTTATTCCCGCGCCAATGACAAAAATTTTCGGATTGTACCGGTATATAACCGTATGATTTCCGGGTGAAACAATAAGTGTTCGGAATACATTGTCTGTCTTGTTGATACTTGTTTTTTTGCCGTCTATATACGCTTCCCACCCCGGATACCATACTTCAGAGCTTTCCAGTGTCGTTGCACAGGAATTGTTAACCGACAAATCTATCCTGTTCGGGCGATACGAAACAACACGTACGGTTCCGCAGGCAGAACCGAGGAAAAATCTGGGCAATACGCCGGTATTTTCATAAAGCCGGTACTCAGATGTTTTTGACTCCATGATTTTCCGGTACCGTGCAACGCCAGCAAACGGATCGTACGCGACGGGCACTTGTATATATTTTATATTCAGCCTGTCTATACCTGCTGCAGCCTCGGGGGTAAGATACGGAATCTGTATATCATGGGATAGCACTGCCTGCTCACCGGACTCCCCTGCAATATGCGCCACATACTCAAAATACGGCCGCAAAATCGACGGATCGTAGCCGGTCGCTGAATATACCCCGTAGGAAAGGCCGCTGTCAAAATCCATCGCATCCCGCTGCGGGAGCCATGCGCCGTAATTCTGCAACACGCGGTACGGCTCTGTATCAGCCTGCAGCAATGCAATGAATTCTTTGTCATGCCGCGCTGCCGGCACCGGTTTAAGTTCTATAAAACCGCGTCCGAACATGACCATCTCACCCGCTACCAATCCTGCCAGGATAAACGGCACCACACGGATTCTGCTGAGCATCCTGATGAAGTATGCTGCCCCGAATCCGGAAAGCACGGATAATCCGAACACGGCAAGAATAAGATGCCGGGGAGGGATCCGCAGATATTTGTACATGGGAATCCATTTCCACAGATAATATTGCAGATCTACTCCCGCATTCGGCCCCAGAGAAATCCAAAATCCCAACACAGTAACACAGATGATGCCGATTCCGACGGCTTGAAGCTGCCGTTTACCGCTTCGAAACAGACTGAATGCACCTGTCCCGGCCAATATGAGACCGACGACACCGACAAACATGCTGTGCTCGGTAAAATTCGGCGGCGGACCGGCATAGGTCGTCACATTCCCGAAGATAAACGGATTGAGGAGCTGCCAAAAACTCCGCCACTCGAGCGATCCGTATGCGTGCCATGTATACGGAAATCCGTACGTCCTGATACTCATCCTAAAAAACTCCTGCACGGGAAGCACTTGGATAGCGGCAAGCATGATGCCGGTTGTTCCCGCAGCCAAAGCGGAAAATACCGGCTGCAATCGTTTTTGTTCTATGCACACGGCCGCAATGACTATCCCAACGACGATAACACTCATCATTGCCATCGTCTGATACCCGGCAAACAGCTGGAGGGAAAGCATGATAGCGGCCAAAGCAAACGATTTTTTATACGCCGGCCCTGTTGCGTATCCTAGCCGGTAAAACGACCACACCACCCATGGAATCCAGGAGGCCGCGGCAATAACGTCTGCGTGTCCCGCATAGGTTCTCGCCATAAAAAATCCTGACAATCCGAATACTGCCCCGCTTATCCACGCTCCCGTGTTATATGCATATTTCGATGTTGTTAGTTGTGCTTTGTTGTCAGGTACCTGTCGGCTAAGCACATACATGCCAATCATTGCCCATACAACATGCAGGTACAGATGCCATCCGTAGGCCGCGGGGAGCGGCAGCACGGAAAATATCCATGTCGGCACATACCAGATATTGACGATCGGATTTGCGATAAACGGCTCCCCGCCGAACATGTACGGATTCCACCAGGGAAATACTCCGTGAGAAACGCTCTGATTAAAAAATTCACGGAAAAAGAAATAACTCCGGTGAATATCATCACCGAAAATCATCTGACCTTCCGGAGGAAACAATGCCCTGCCGAATACGGCTACCCCTAACAATACATACCCTAATACAGCGGGAATCATGGCGAAAAATAGACAGTTACACGGTTATTTTTATATGCCTGCCTAAGAAACGGATACGAGAGAGAAAGGTCATTTACCCTGCCGTCTTCCCGTTCCTGCGGCCCGAAAAATACGTACCGGGCACCCATACTCTGTATCCAGCGGTGCGCCTCATCCGCGTTCATTCTCCCGGAAAAAAACTCCCGGACTTTTTCTTTTTTCACTTCAAATGCAACGGTGTTGTCATGTCCTGCATACACGGTGTTGCCGCTCACAACCGGAATATAATTTCCGGCTGTAGTCTCCGACAATACTACACCCATGCCCTTTGTCTGCTCCCCGATAAACTGCATCGCAGATATAAAATCTTTGAGCGGATACATCACATAGCTTCCGGTAGGAACCAACGGGAGTGTAGCCCGGATTTTATGATCCACGAAATCCCGCTGCCAGAGATACGAAGAATACATATGGAATACTCCTGTTCCTATGAGAATACACGGAACGAGCATTGCCACAATCCGGAACGGACGGATCCGGTACAGGCGAAACAGCGCATACATCCCCAGTGCCCCCAGCGGCACGTGCGGAATCATTTCTGAAAACCGGAGCGGACTCTGTTGCGGCACGAATGCGAATATCCCAAGCAGGGCTGCCCATGCGATAACCCAGGAAACCGCGGGAAACATCAGTGTCTCAAAAGACATGAGTGCTACGACAAGTCCGATAAGCCCGAGCGGAAGCGTAGGCCCCATCGCCCGGAAATACTCCGCATAATCAAACGGGAGCGGACGGATCATATCGACCTCAGCCAGCCGCTTCCAGGGGTAGATACCGGTCATCAGCATGAGATAAAACAGCGAGGCTGCGCTCACCATGCCGATAATAACGTACGGCACGAAAAGCCGGCGGCGATTTCTGCCTGACAGCAGAAAATATACGGCCATCACGGTATATACAAACAGCAGGCCCGGAGGAAATATCATGCCCAATACGAGCGCGGACAGCCCGAGCATCATGATGAGTGCCGCGTTGGTAACTACGGAAACGGAGGTAACCGCCAGGATGAGAAAAACAATAAGCGCCTGCCCGGCCAAAAGATGCGGAATAAACGTTATCCGCTGCAGGCTGTCCATAACGGACCACCATGCCATATAGCCGCCGAAACGCCACACCCCGCCAACTTCTACAAGTTTCGGCCAAGAGCTTGCCGTCACAGCCAGGACGAACGCCGTAAGCCCCGTCATGTATGCTGATGCCCGTCCTATACCCGCAAATGATTTCATGGAAAACGCAGCGATGAGCCCGAGCAGTGTGATAGCAAGAACGATTCTGGCCACATGATACACATCCCCTGCCCGATGATACGGAACCCGTGCAAACCTTCCGGCCCGCCCCATGAACAGATACATTTCATGGATAAGCGACCCGGCGTGAGGCTCCGACGTGTATTTTTCCGTAACTGTTATCCGCCCTTCCAGCCCTTCCCGGATACGGGACAGATAAAAATTGTAATCAGTCGGAAAATTATGCACGAGTTCGAATTGACGGTCTGTCTGAAGCATGTCTTTACGCGACAATTCATAGATTGAGGGTGAAAGTGAACTTAAGACGAATCCTGCAATCAGAAGCGGAATAATTACCTTTTTTATATCCATAATCCCCATTCTAACCTAAACCCGGGTTGACTTTACACCCACCTACTTGGGATAATCGTACCAATGACGCAGCCACTTTCTGATTCGGCGATTGACCCACATCTGCGCGACAAAGTCTATGAACAGGACTACTCGCCGAAACCGGCAATTGCCGGGATAAAAATTCTGAAAATAAAAAACTTCGTAGGAGAAAACGGCGACTTTTCCGAACTGTTACGGATGAATGAATCAGGTGAAGCCGAACAGCTAGTGGGATTCCGTGTACGGCAGATTAACCGGAGCAAGCAATACAACAAAGCGATCAAGGCATGGCATCTTCACTATAACCAGGATGAAGTCTGGTATGTCCCCCCGGATGAACATCTGCTTCTCGGCCTGTGGGATGTCCGTGAAGGGAGCGAAACGAAAGGGATCACCCAAAAAATCCCGCTTGGCGGCGGAAATTCCATTGCAGTGTATATTCCCAGAGGTGTCGCGCACGGAGCAGCGAATTTTTCCGGCAAAAAAGCAAATGTATATTACTTTGTGAACAACCAGTTCAACCCGGACAATCCGGATGAACACCGTCTCCCCTGGGACGCTGCCGGAAAAGAGTTTTGGGAAGCCCCGAAAGAATAATCCGGATATCTTCATAACCGTTTCAGTGGAATATCAGAGAACAATTCTCTATACTCACTCCTATGGACAGTCCCCCAACCTCCCGCATGCTGATTCCTGCTTTGGTTATCAGCGCCGTATTGTTTGCCGGAGCGTTTATGGCATTTACGTCTTCGCAATCTCAGCCGGGTACCATTGTACTGCCCGGAGGCATAACGTATCTCGGACCGACACCGACCACAAAGCCCCCTGCCGCCCTTGTCACCGACGGAAAAATTCCCGTTCCCGCAGATGCAAAATGGGCTGAAAGAAATGGTGCGCTGTTTCCCTATTCCTTCTCCTACCCCGAAACGCTTTCCCTGGGAGTATTCCCTGATGATCCGTTTGACGCCGTCACGGTCTTTTATCCGGGTACGGATTCCAATGCAAACATATTCTTCCGTGTCGACACCCTCACAAAACTCAACAAAAAACAATTTATAGGAAAACCATCAGAATACGCCAACGCCTGGTGGAAAGAATATGCGTGGAAAGGAGTAGCCTCGGTCACCGCATTCACCAACAGCCGGGGACTCAGCGGATACCGTGCAAAATACAAAAATGAGCAGGGAGTCACCCCCTATGATCATGTATTCTTTGAGGTTCCGGGTTCTCCCGATCTCATTATCTGGCTCAGCGGCAAAATATTTACGCCGGAAACGTTTGACCGGCTTGTCGATTCTGTCTCCTGGAAGAAGACCAAATAACAGAGCGATGCTTCCTCTTGGTATCTCCTCCCTGCTTCCATTACCATGGTAGATGTGTACACGGTTATTACCATCGGCATCATTCTGACTGCCACACTTGAAAATATCTGGCCGCTTATCGCCGGATACTCCCAAACGCCCCGGGGGTTTGTTTTTTTAGGCACTGTCCATCACCCTGCTGATTATTTCTACTATCTTTCCCAGTTTGCTCAGGGGTCATACCGCTTCATAACATCGGTCAATCTGTTTTCGGGAGAACAGGCGGCTCCGACGTTTGTCGGCTGGAGTAACGTATTGGCAGGCAGGATATTTTATATGGTCGGCTTCTCCCCGTTTATGGCTTACCACGTAAGTGTCTTTGTGTTTACCGTACTCCTTTTTATTGCCGGTTATCTCCTGCTTTCCGCCATGATGCCCAAACGTCCGGCAACACTTGCTCTGTTCCTGTTTGCCCTGTTCCACGCATTTCCGGTTTTAAGGGACGGCCAGCGTTCCTACGGCGACTATTGGAACAATTTTGCCGTTCCCAGAGTCCGGTTCGGAGGCGTGCCGCATCAGCTCCTGCTTACGACAGCCTCATTCCTCATGGTCTACTTTTTCATTATCTGGATACAACGCAAAAACCACGCATGGCACGTACTCGCGGGCCTCGGCGTGTCCAGCCTCATTCTGGCAAGTCTGCAACCTGTTTTGTGGGTGCTTGTCACGGGTATCGCCGGACTTTCTGTATGTACCCATATGTTGATAACCACAAAACGGATTACTTCCATACTGCGCGTTACCACACCGGTGCGCCTGTGGCTTACGGTATTTATCAGCGGACTGCCGCCTCTTTTTTACCTGAACCGGCTGTTTTCTGCACTTCCGTTCTCCCAACTCAGGCTGTGGGAGGCTCATGCGCAAACCGCACTCACTCCAGAACATGTGATCACGGCGACCGGGCCCATATTGTTAATCGCGCTCTTTTCGCTGCCTCATTTCATAACCCGCCCGTCATTTGCATCGCTTTTTACGGGTATATTTTCCGTTGTTTCTTTCTTTCTCTTTCTCTCCCCCATTCCGCAACTGATCGGTATAAGTCACGTCCGCTTCATGTCTGCGCTGACCATTCTGTGTATTTCCGGCATCGCAGCACATGGAATAACTTCTCTATGGCAATCCCGCACGCGCATAGCGCGCATCAGCGGAATACTCATTTTTGCAGGCACAATCGCCCTCCTGATTCCGAATCATTTTAAGACGCTGGAGCTGTCGACCCGATTTGATCCCAATAACGCCTATTACTACCTCACCAACACTGACTATGAATTTTTGAAGGCGGCAGGCTCAATAGGAAACCCGGAGGACACGTTTCTCGTCGCCTGGCCGTACAACAGCATGTTCCCTGCAATCGCGGGCAGGAGGACGTTTCATGGTCACCCGCTTCTTACGATCAATTCGGCACAAAAAGACGCGCTTGCATCCCGGGCGCTAGGCGGCTCCATGACACCTTCCGAACTCCGGCAATTCCTCAAAGACAGCCATATCTCATACGTGCTTACGGTCGCGGATACCCGTGCGTTTTCAACCGTACCGTTTCTCACCCGTGTAGCAGCCTCAAAAAATCTGGTAGTATACCGTGTCCTCTGAGAGGTATATTTCCTACTTGATTTGAGTCCTATAGTATGGTACACTTTCGTATTGAAATGACTACTGCCGAGTTCCGACCGGTTGCTGAAATTTTAAATCCCCACGCTCCTAACTTCAGTGAGCTTCACTACCACGTCAGAATCGATGCGATGACACCTGAGGAAAAACTACACTGGCTCTCTGACCAAATCCTTAAAGAAGAACACCGCCTGCTCCGGGAACCGTACAACATGGCGCAAATCCGGCCGGAAGCCAAAATCATGTTCTTAACGGGAGGCCCCAAAAGCGACGTTACCGAAGCACGTGATTTTGACGGCAACCTCATTCATACGCGCCATCTCGATCATCCGCGGCCGATGTTTGCCGAAATTCCGGAAGCACTAAGCTCCATATCCCACTGGTTCGACATGATGATCCAAAGCAAGGAAAACAACACGCTGCCTCCGTCTCCTGTCGCTGCTCTTTCAGAAGTATCTGACGTCGTATACAACGTGTCACATCTATTAACACTCGATGAGTATTTCTGGGAAGAATACAACACGTACCTCCAGCGTATTGCAGGCTCGTTAGGGTACAGTCTGGATCAGCTTCTGACCATTGCCGTCTACAAATACAATTTCCGGCTTGGCCAGGGAAAATCACAAAAAAATATCGGTATCGAAAATGATCTTATCTCAAAAGTACTGGCCAAGGTCGGCCCTGACGGCAAACCGCTGTATCCGACACCCACCGAAACACAATTCCAGAAAACGTTCCATACACTGGCAGAAGTTCAGACGCTTCTTAATACACGCCTGGAGCAACTCCGCCAGGAACATGAGTGGAAGAAACACCCCGTATCCGGCTGATATTCCATCCCCCTACCGGACATTTTTTGTACAATTTAACAATGCGGCAAATTCCCGTATGATAAGAAGGTGTCAAAAAACTCCGCATTATTCGTATTGATAGCACTCGGGCTGTTCGTGCGGCTTATCCTGATCCCCAACCCCGGATTTGAAGCGGATATTTCATTCTGGAAATCGTGGGGGCTCGCGTTTGTCGACAAGGGAGCCGTCGAGGGACTCAGGGTGACCAACAATAACTACCCCACTCCGTTTATCTATACGTTAGGAACCATGGTGGGGATCTACAAACTGTTTGCCGATCCGCATAATTTTCAGGAATTCTGGAAAAATACCAATCTCCTTTTTCTGACCATCAGTAAACTGCTGCCCATTCTCGCGGATTTAGGGATTGCAGCGCTTTTGATCTATATAGGAAAAAACGCCAAAAAACTCGGATTTCCTTCTTTGGGATTTTCACTCTTCGGCCTGTCGTTTTATGAACTTGCGGCGGGTATCTATCTTTTAAATCCCGTGTCACTTATCGACGGCGCCTGGTGGGGCCAGGTCGACAGTGCCGGCGTATGTATTTTCTTAGGTGCACTCGTTCTTGCGCTCAAAAAACAACCGTTTGTTGCCGGATTCGTATTTATCCTCGCCATGATGACCAAGCTCCAGAATATGATTTATGGCCCTCTGTTTTTTCTTTTCCTGTGGCAAACGGGCGGATTCACCGGATTGATGAAAGCCATATTAGGAGCACTGACAGGCTTCGTAGGGCTTAATATAGAATTCTTTGCTGCCAAAAACGCCGACCGGGTTCTATCCAGCCTTACCGAAAACTATGATTATTTCCCCTGGATGAGTCTTATGGCGTACAATCTCTGGTGGATTGTGACGGGCGCCAAAGGACTTGTCACCTCGGATAAGCTTACGGTTTTAGGGATTCTGAACGCCAAAACCATCGGATTACTGTTATTTTCCTCATTCTATTTATTTGCACTGCTCCGCCAGCTTATGATTTCGGTGCGCCGCGAAAGTACAAAAGACGACGGTACGAAACCGGTGATTCAGTCATTCCTCGAAGGTCTTATTCTCGTAAACGGAGCGTTTTTTCTTTTTCAAACCCAGTCGCATGACCGGTATGCGTTTCCGCTGTCCGTATTCCTTCTGTTGTGGGCGCCGTTTATCATCACTGACGGAAAGAATAAACTGTCAATTGCGCGGTTAAAGATATTTGCGGGATTTTATACCGTATTCAGCCTGTTCTATTTCTATAATCTTCATACGGCTCTTGCGGTAAATTATCCGCATAACGGCCTGCCGTTTCTATCGGGACTCACCCAGCCGGCATTCACAATATTTACGGCATATATCCTTCTTGCCCTTTTTGCCGTCTATATTTTTTCACTGCTTCAATTCTCAAAACACACCCGGCGGATCGGACTGGCAGTGCTCGCTATTTTTATTTCCGGAGTGCTGTATCTTAATAAACCCCTTTGGCTCCGTCAGCCGGTACGTTTAACCGCATTTACGCCGTACATAAGCGAACAGGCATACGGAACCAGGCAAACGGACAAGGCGGTACAGAGCTCATTCGGAGGTGCGTACAAATGGACCAGACTGTCCGTACAATATCTCTTCTATGACAACGGCCTGGGAACGCACGCCAATTCCAAACATGTGTTTGATATCAATAAAAAATTTAAGAAATTTACCACCGACTACGGCATTGATACCGAAGCAGGCGCCAAAGCGAGCGCGCGGTTTGAAATCTACGGAGATGACCGCCTGCTGTTCCGCTCGGAATCCATGGGCCGGTACGTGCTTCCTAAACACGCGGAAGTAGATATAACGGGTGTTACCTATCTTTCACTGGTCACAACAGACGCCGGTGACGGTAATTATGACGACCATACGGATTGGTTGAGTCCTGTACTCTGGCCATAATATGAAACGCATAGAACCATATATCGGGATAGTGTTGCTTCTTGTTGCTGTCGGATTTAATCTGTGGACGTACCGCAGTGAACCGTCTTCACTGGTGGATCCGAATGACAATACGTTCCAATTTGCTTTGGTCGACAGGACAAACCAAATATGGTCTTTTGCACAACAAAAGTGTACCGGCATTTTAAAGCCATTCTGCAGCATTTCCTACGTATCTGACCACTGGGTTCCGAACTGGGCCGAGGGATATAACCTCCCGTACTACTATTCGCACATTCCGCAGATCCTGATAGTCGCCTCATGGCGGCTTTTGACCCCGATGATTCCTCAGTATTCGCTGTTTACCCATTATCATTGGGTTATTTATCTGCTTCTGTGCCTCTTCCCTATTTCGCTGTTTATCGCACTCCGGATTGTCGGCATTACCTGGATTTCGGCCGGCATAGGCGCTCTCCTTGCCTCGCAGATATCGACAGACGGCCTCTACGGACTGGATCCTGCATCATTCGTCTGGCGGGGATACGGGTTAAGCAGTCAGCTATTTTCCACTATTTGGCTTCCGCTTGCGATTGCCTATGCCTGGCGGTATTTCACCAATCGCACATCTTCCCGTTTTCTTTGGCCGGCAATAGCAAGCTTGGCTGCAACGACAGCCGGTCATCTGGGCATGGGCATTATCGGATTTATGAGTGTGGGAGTCTTAGCTATCAGCCCGTCCGTACAATCTATACTGACACAATCCTGGGACAAAAAAACCGCAAAGGATCTCATGGATACCTTACTCAAGCTATGTTTTGTCTTCGGCGGTGTCGGACTGTTACTGGGATACTGGATCGTACCGATACTGCGCGACGGAAACTACCACAACATCTCCGTCTGGGACGGGATATGGAAATTTGATTCGTTCGGGTACCGCGAGGTGCTCAAAAATCTGTTTAACGGCGATCTGTTTGATTTCGGCCGCCTTCCTGTCATGACTATTGCCGTGTGTATCGGTCTGTTTGCGGCATTTTCAGGTACATATTTCGGATTTTCCCTTTTGTTTATCTTCTGGCTGCTTCTGTATTTCGGCAGAACGACCTGGGGAGGAGTATTCAGTCTCATTCCGGGAATGAGCGAATACCATCTTTCGCGTTTCATAGTCGGTGTCCATATAACGGGGATATTTTTAATCCCGTTAGGCATAGAAAAAATACGGGAAATACTCCGGCAATACGCGCCGAAATATATACCGACCGTCACGGGTCCGCTCATAGACCTCATATGTACGACCATCATTATTGCCCTCGGCATTTCGTTGATATATCCCCAGACCATCCGGTATGCCGAACACAATGACGTGTTGATCGCGCGGGGTATTAATTCATACCGTCAGGAGGTAAAAGACGTTGACGCCTTATTTACAGCTCTCAGATCAAAAATGGCTCAAAAACCCGGCCGGGTATTTGCCGGTCGCGGAGGCGGATGGGGCAAAGGCTTCCGGATTGCGGAAACACCGATGTATATGCATCTTTCTACCTACGGCATTCCGGTTATTTTATGGCTTCCGGAAACATGGTCCCCTAATTCGGATACCGAACAGTATTTTTCGGAAAACAATCCCGACCACTACAACCTCTACAACGTGCGGTATGTGGTGACCCCGGCAACACTTAATTCCGAACAAATACAGCCGTTCTGGAGCCTTGTAGAGAACGGAGACACATGGAAATTGTATGAAGTGGCAACAGACGGATATATCACATCCGGAGTCCGCCCGGCAACCGTAAGCAGCACGAAAGCGGATTATAGGAATGTCGTGCGCTTCTGGATGCATTCCGGAGCGCCTGATCAGGGGTTATTCCCCGAACTGACGTTTGATGCCGCATACCCCAAACAAACCGGACGCGCAAACTTCCGGATGAGAAATGAGGTGACGTACGAAACCCCCGACAAAGCACTGCATAATCTGTTTGCAGAAGCCCCGCTCTATCTCCCGCCGGCTGCTTCCTCACTGCAGCAGTTTACCGGCATGAAAAAAGAAGACTATGTAAAAAGTGTAGTTACGTCACAATCGGAAAACGGTGACATGGTCTTTACTGCGCGCGTGACGGTAAAAGAAAACTGCAAAGAGTGCATTGTGATCCTCAAGCAATCATTCCACCCCTCCTGGCAGGCGACGGTAGACGGGAAACCCACACAGACATTTGCCGTATTTCCCTTTTATACCGCCGTCAGCCTGGATACGCCGGGAGATCATGATGTCGTATTTTCATATACGCCGTCGGCGTTCAAACACATATTTCTTGCTGTCGGATTGATTTCCCTTTTGTGCTTTCTTTGGGTTGCCCGTAAAAACCGGACACCCTGAACGTAACGCAGAGAATGCCATCGGTATGCCGTACAACACGCGCTATTTCTTATTATTCCTGGGTCTTGCCGTCGTAACACTGATAAGCGTCAATTTGCACTTCCCCACTCCGGCCGGAAAAGCAGATATCCTGATTATCTCTCCCCACCCTGATGATGCGGTCCTTTGCTGTACCGGACTTATTCTGCAGGCATTGGGACAGAAAAAGCGCGTGCATATCGTAGAAATGACCGACGGGGACGGATATGCAGATGCGGCAGCTCTCCTAGCCAAGAAATCCGCCGGATTACTGACATTGATAGACATGCGCAGGCTGGGACGGGTACGGAAACATGAAGAAATCCTAGCTATGCAAACCCTTGGACTCAACCGCAATCACATCACGTTTTTGGGATACCCTGACGGCTGGCTGGATGAGGTGTACAACGCAGAAGATACACCGTTCCGCAGTCCCTTTACTGAATTGTCCCGGTCTGCTTCCTCTGACACACTATATATCAAATCATCAGTTATAGCCGACCTTACATCAATTATTGCCCGGTACGCACCAACACACGTGTATGTGTCCGGCAATTTTGACAGTGCCTTAGATCACCGGGTAACCTATAAATTCGTGACGGATGCCGTGAAAATCTCGGGGTATACCGGCAAACTGTTTATGTATGCAAATCACACAACGGACAGCGGCACGCTATTGCCGGAATATGAGCTGACTCTTACACGGGAACAAAAACAGGCAAAAGCTGCTGCTATCACAGCATATACGTCACAATTACCGTTGGACGGTGATTATCTGCGTTCGTTTGCCGGAACGAAAGAACTATTTTATTAGCGTATTACACTCTGATCTTCTCAGCTGTTTATCAGCATCCCTGCCGGCACTATAGAGAAACGCGTTCACTTTTTTATCTCTAATTCCGTATTTTCTCCGTTTCTCACAAATACGTGAATCGTCACTATTCCCGTCACGGTAATTCGTAGTTCCCCTATCGGTATCCGGTCGCTCGTCCGGTACATGGGTATCCATGTATCTTTCGGCACAGTGCCGAAGACAGATAACAATTTCTCATCAATATCCTTTTTATTCGGGGTAAATGACACCGTTCTTTTACGGTTTGCCTGCCCGACATCAATGGCTAATTCATCACTGACGGGACCCACCCACGAAAACCACCCTTCCGCATCCGTTGGCCCGGCGGGATCCTCTATTTGGTAGGCCAGATACCCGCGGACAATATTTTTCTTTGCTGATTCTGGAACCGGCACGGCGATATCAATAGAATGATCCTCACTCCCGGCTGCCGCCCCGATATCCAAAAGCACCAACATCCCTTTCTCATCTATGCTGACTTCATACGTAATGGGGTCGTTTAGCACATGCAGACGGTCTCCGACAAAAAGCGGCACATCGCCTCCCGACATCACCTGCCCGTTTTTCATAATATCCCTGTTGTCGTAATCCCTGTGCACAATCAGCTGTTCCCCGATAACCTGTATCCGCATCGGTGTCGCTTGCGTAAGGTACACATCAATACTTGCTGACGGCGTCAATCTGGCTGACGGAGGTTGTAGAGGAGACTCTTTTACCTGTGCGGCATTCGTATCAATCATCACGTTGGGCGTATAAATCACGGCAAACGAAAGGTCGTCCTCATTCCGCACCCCCCATTGTATAAACGCGCTCATAAGCTGTGTGCGCGCGGCAGATTCATCAGGCGCATCATTCAGGATTCTGGCTACATCAGCCCGATGCCCCTCAGAAATAATCTTCTGGATACTGTCACTACCCACAATCCATCTGCTGCCCGGCGGCATCTCGCGCTCTACGACATTGGCAACACTGCCATCATCCTCAAACATCTGCGGCGTTTCCCCTGTCGTGCCCGTTACTTTTATCTGGTATGCGGCTTTCCCGGCTTTTGTCGGAATATTAATCCACGCCAGATACGTACGCGCCTGTTCGGGAGTCAGCCTGCTGTTTTGCCGTTTTACAGCAGCGATCGCCTGCGGCAAATTCGGTACAGTTTTCAACACGCTCCGTAGCACATCGTCGGGCAGTGATCCTGCTTTGTATTGCGCGCGCTCATCGTCTTGTATACGCGCCCATGCGACTGCCTGCTCCGCCTGAGCAGTACTCAACCGGGTATTCATCAACAACAGATTATTCACATCCTCTTCTACGTTTTTGACTGTAGACAGAATTCTGTCAACGTCTGCTTTCTCTAACTCGCGCGGTTCATCAACACTGTCCAATTCCTTCGTTTGCTGGTTGTAGACAAACCGGTAATGGTTCCCGACCCGGTAATCCAGCATGTATTGTTTTCCGTCTTTCCGGTAAAAAAGAATGACGGAAAGTGTCGTACGCACTTTTTCTGAGGCCGTCGCATTGTAACTCCGCATTTCCTGCGCATACAAATCCATGATCTGTGCCAACCTGTCGGTACGGGCATCCGTATCCAAAAATACGTTCGGGTCAAACCCGCTTCCAGTCATACGCCGGTATGTTTCTATTGCCCGTTCCCATGCTTCTTTCTGAATATCCGCTGATGCACGTCCCTGACTTGATACGCCATCTATATTTACGATGATGTCAGGGCCGGTGATGATGACATCCTCCCCTCCGATTGCATACGTTGCCCCCTGCGGAACCTCAGGAACAAATGCGGGCACTAATGACTTTCCTGCTTTTGCAAGTGCTGCGCCTACTGATTGTTGTGTGTTCGAAAGCGGCGTTCCCATTTTTATGCCGAGCAGCTCCCGCACCCTAGGATCCATAATGCCCAAATTCACGCTATACGGACCGGATGTAAGTACATTCCATAATCTTCTCCACCATGGCAACGCATCCTGATATTTTCTGCCCGCCAACTCACCAATTGCGCGCTGCCATCGGAATGCACGCGTGACATCTTCATCGGATTCGAATTTGTTTTTGGGCGCAATTTGTTCCAATTGATCCTTCTCGCGGTCAGACACGCCTAATTCAGTGAGCCGGATACCCCCGCGTTTTTCTACCGTCACATCAGGATGCAGATACCGCCGGAGCCAATCCCATTCCCAATAGGGAATACCTTGTTTTGGCAATCTATTCTCAAAGAAATGAGCAGATATAGTCTGTAACGCGTCTTCATTTGCGCGGGACGCCAAAACACCCAGTGCCTCATCAAAAATCGCTATATTTTCCGTATCGGCATCCGACTCACCCCCGGTATTGGCAAATGTCACATCCGTGATACCAAAACTCGGATGGGAATAGTATCTGTGACCGTCAATAGAAAGATCCGATAGCTCGTGCTGCAGCGCCTCACGGAACGCCTGTATATCTACTTGCGTTCCCTCAGGAAGAAAAATGACAAAATCATTTGCGGATTTATGAAATACGACAATCTGGTGAACTCCCAGTGATCCGAACACACGTTCAACAATAGGGACAAACTGTTTATGAATCATCTCGTCCCCTGCCAAATCCCCCAGATCCGTATTTACGTGTTTGAGCGTTCCTGCATAACTCACCTGCAATAGCCGGGCATTTCCGGGATATAATTCATGAGCCGACTTTATAGCACCTTTAGCATTTTTATGCACCAGCACTTTTGCGTTTGCATCAATCGTCCGGAAATACCGTTCCAAAACGCCTGCCGGCCCCTGTAACAAATCATCTACCAGTAACGTAGTGGTCAGTTGTGTCATGTATTGCCTGAACTGCTGATGCACGCTGTTTCCAGTCTGACCCAATAACGAAATATCATGTATCAACAAGTTGATAAGCCCATAACTTCTGCGTAGATTATCCAGCGCCTCCGTGTATATAGCATCTCCTTCTATAGCAGCAGCAAGGGCATTCTGATCCACACGGGCGACATCTTCCATCGCTAATGATTCATCAGAAAGATGTATGCCAAGCGGCCTGGATGTTATCCGTTTTCCGTCTTCATAAAACATCGTGTGTGTTCCTAATATTTCTCCAAACCGCGATATAAAATCGTCTGCTTCAGTATCCGTCACTGACTCATCGACGAATATGGCATACTTATCCCCTGCTACGCGGATGAGGCCGAAGCGGTTTGCCGCGTCATTCATGGCAATTCTTGTTTCGAAAAACACCGCAGCCATGTCTTTCAATAAATAATCTCCCAATAATTTTTGAGTTCTGGAATCGGCGAGGACATGATTTGCCCCGAACAGATTTTCAATATCAATAACTTTGACAATCTTACGGTTTACATGCGACAGCAACGGCCAGGATTGGGACGTCCAAACAAGTTGAGGAGCATCTCCGTAACTGTTTACCTCATCAATCCAGTCAGTCCGCACCTGGCTCCGGATGCTTAAAGGAAACATTTCACGGCTCAGTGGCCGGAGTTGTTTTTGATGTAATGCATCAAGAAAATACTCATTATATAGATCTACCAATTCCGGGGCGCCGATAAGTATCTGATTCATTTGTGAGGCTAACTCTATGTCTCCCATACGGTTGATAAACTGTAAGAACGCGCGGAAAATCGCTGCCTTTACTATCTCCCGCTGCTGAACCCGCTGGAAGCTGTTCTCCTGTGCACTATACGCTTGCAACACCGGCGTCCTGCTGCGCTGTTGCAACTCTACAAACACATCACGGAAATCGTTGAGAAGCTGTTGGTGTGTCCAGGTGCCGTTCCCTGACACTGATGCAAACCGTTTGCGCCGGCCGCTCGGGGTGACCAGATCCATCACCGCAAATACCGTCCCGTCAGGCACTTTCACCGTATCAGCTGAGTATTCCGATATGGAATCGAACTCTGCTTCAGATACGAGTACAGGAGGGACATACGAAACAAGCGCTGTTCCGTTCATCGCCTGTATCATAGGACCGACATACGGCAGACGCAGTAATCCCAAACGCAAAAAGCGCTGGAGCCATATCGGAATATACCGGTTATTCGTCACCATAAACACGACACCCAAAAGCGACTCGTCCTGCGATCCGTTGATCGCCCGGACAGCCGTATTGAATGCATCCGGCTCAATCCACTGGTTATCAGGAGTGATCATCGGTAATGTTTGCGGCTGGATTCTCCGCAACTCAACCGGGAAATTTTGCGCATCACTGCTTTCCGGATACGTAGGTACCATCGGCGAGATGATGGAAGAATCGTTTTTGAAATCCATATGAAGCGCTTCCAGTGTTTCCGCATATAAACGCGCAACCCCGCTGAAACGAAGCGTTCCGTCAACCGGTATCTGTAACACCGGATCCTCAACCTGAGTATTCATACCGGGAACATTCATCGTTCCCTGCTCCAAAATACCGTTGCTTAACGCAGCAAACATCCGGAATGCCAACACGCCCTCTACCACCAAATGATCGCCTGTTACTATGATGCCGCCGGTACCCGTCCGGGCAACCCGGAGCCATGCATTCTGACTCTCCGTATATCTTCCGACATACCGCTCCGGATCAGCCGGCTGCTCGTCAATAACGACCATCGCCTCCCCCGGATCCGCTGCTATTTCACCCTGTGCAATCAATCCGGCAATTTCATCCGCCGTAAATTCCCGGTCCAAAGGAACCCTGATACGCCGGAATCGTCCGTCTGCTTGTGCAATCGCAATCACCGCTTCATCTTGGATAAGCTCCCTGGGATCATAGGCGGTCCTGTTTTTTGCTTCATTCACCCGTACAAACAGAGGCTGATTGTGTGCTCTGGCAGCATCACTTCGGGCAAATTGCAGGAAGTTGACTATCAGTTGCGGCGCAAAGTCATCCTTTACCCGCATGTTTTTATATTCCTTGTGCAGCACGATCGCCCGTTCCCGCCGGGTCAGACTTCCCACCATATATTTCTCCCACTGCGTCATTTCGGAAACAGCCCGCGAATCGACGGCAAATTGCGGAGAAGAAATCCGCCTGATACCCACAAGCAGCCAGTATAATCCGCGTGCCAGAGCCCGACGCATAGAGGAAGCGCGGAGAATCGGCAGATCGTTCATTGCTGCTGTAAGCTGCGTCGGTGTCGGCAATCCCATGCGCACCAACGACCGGTCATCGGTGCCGATTGCTACCCGTAGGCTTTCGCCGAACGGATACTGCGGCTGCATACGGATAAACAATCCTCTCACGCCCTCCTGTACTCCGCGCAGCTGATTGAGCATGCCCGCACGCCGGGCGACAGCCGGCCACCGTTCAATCGGCTCATGGGTAAATAATGCTACTGCTTCTTCACGGGACATAAACCGTCGGACACTAAACACCGCTTCTACCCCTGATGTGACCATGGCGTCGTACTGACGGTATTGCTGCGGGGTTCCCATGTGAGCCGCCAAAAGCGCATCAATTTCACCCGCATACTCTTCCCCGTATTCACGGATGACTTTTGCACGGATGACCCCCGCTTCAACGGGATAACTGTCATATTGTCCCCCGTCTGCCTGACGTTTCGTGAGCGTTCGAATAATAAATGAAGAATCTTTCGCGAACGAATTATCCCGTTGGGCGGCATATGCAAGTATTTCCGTGCTTACGATATACCGGTATGTGCGGGCATCAAGATACGCAGCTAATCCTTCCCGGCGCTCTTCCTGGGTATTCCATGACCGCAATAATTCCGTTAACCGGTCGGTTGCCGGAGCAGAACTTCCGTCATTCCTGATGATGTCATACACCGCATGCTGCATCTCATGAATAACCATTTGTCTGCCGTACGCTTCCCCGTACCGGCGGTTTATAAATATAACCGAATCGTTAAATGCTGGTATCAATGTTTTCCCAGGATGCAACCCGCTTGCGCCTTCATACGAAACCCCCTGTGCTACGATACCGTCGTGCATGAGCTCGTGAGCATTCAACGCCGCTTTGCTAAAATCTGCAGCATCCAGTTCTATGATCACAAACGGGCCGCGGACGACCATGCTGGTTTCTGCTCCCACATCCGTACCGAATACTGCTTTTATGAACGTTTGCCCGTCCGGATACGCTGAGGCGGCGCGTCCGATAATCTGTTGCTGCGTGCGGTACCGCTCCACAATTCTAACCATTTCATCCCGCACCGGCCGCGTAAATCCGTACGTTATCTGATATTGATCATAGACGGCCCGGATTGCCTCGTCGTCTGCCTGCGGATTTGCGATAAGAAGCTCGCGGACTTCGGCTTCCAATCTGGCCAATCCGACTCGGTAATAGGCATACTTTTTATCAAACGCCGCCTTGGTCATCCGGCGTTCCCAGGAATTCGGCGGGGTTTGCCGCATGGTGGTTATCCACTCGCTCACGTCAAACGTTTCGCCCCTTCGTATGGGAACGGCGGATATACTCTCCCGGAACCTGGTAAATAGATATGGTTTTTGCAGGAATTCAGGAATTAATTGCTGAAAGCCCCATACCGACCGCGTTACCGGTTTCTCCGGATCCATAGACTCGAGTATTACTGCTGCCGGCGGCTCCATTCCCTCTTCTATAATCGGTGTCACACTGTCGATTACTCGCCCGACCGGACAATCATTTGCACCCTGAGGATCTTGTGCAAATACCAACGGAATCAAACGCAATGCAGACCCTCCGCATGCCTGTTGTCGCACCCGTTTCGCCGCGGCTCTGACAAACTGTTTTGCCGGCCGGGTCACCGGTGTATATGCATTCCGAAGCGCCCTGCCGCTGCGCACTGCTGCAAGCGCCAGCTGCGGATCAATCCACGGACGGCTTTGCTGACGGAATTGCGGAGATTGCGGCGCAGGTTCTGAAGCAGGAATCAGTTTCCCTATTCCCTGCGGAATAAGCACCTGCATGGTCTCATCAAACTGCCACAACCCGCGCCACATAACACCCAAGGAAGCTGTTACTCTTGTAAACCAACGTTTGTCCGTCTGCTGTCCCTCAAGACGGAGCATGGCGCGCGCGAGCGCAATGTTTGCACGCAAAGACCGCTGAATCGCACCGGGATTACCGGCTGCAACTTCGGATGATTTGAGCGCACGTCCTGCGAAAATCCGCTGCACGAACCGGAACGGCCGCTGCACGGCGGTATATGCAACTCCGACAAACACCGAACTCAAACTTAGATTCGTGCCTGGCACAGACCCCTGTTGCCGCGCCGCCGCCAATGCGCCCCCCTCTTCCTGTGTAAGTAATATGGCGATTTGTGATCGTCCACGGCCCTCTGCAATCGCGCCGTATTTGGCGACAAACTGATCAAACGTAAGCGTTTCACCGCGGATAATTCCGTCTCCGGTCACTTTTCCGTTTGCAAATTTATAGTTTGCGTCATATACCGTAAATGTCTGTATTCCTGCTTCATTTGTATCAATATACGCTATGTGTCCGGGATTTTTTGATCCTTTGTTGTATACGACGAAAAAATGTCCGGGTCCGTATGTTTGCAAATCTTGTTGCGACTGTACGCGTAATACGTAATATTCACCCCGAAATACCAATCCGTCGGGATCATTGGATAATTCATCACCGGCCATAGATTTCGCCACTTCACCTCCGATTGCTGAAATCGGAATATTGAAATCAACGAGCCCGCTTTCTACGAGAAGATTTGCAAACGCCACACATTGCACCTCCTGATCCGGCCAAACATTGCGCTGCGAGGTGAACAGGTCATCCAGGAAATCGTATGCATCATAGTCCGCCCGGTCGAGCTC
This sequence comes from Candidatus Gottesmanbacteria bacterium, assembly GCA_023245355.1. GTDB lineage: Bacteria > Patescibacteriota > Microgenomatia > UBA10105 > UBA927 > UBA927. The sequence continues at coordinate 55,138 of JAHFKN010000004.1, forward strand.
ACGTGCAAGCGTCTCAAACCCGCGGTCAACCAATCCTGTTTTTAATGCTTCACTCGGCGTTACTGTATCTCTGTCAGGGCTACTTTGCCATTCGTTGAGGATATCTGCAAATACGTTGGACATAATAGCCGCCTGCGTTTTGGCAGCCGGGCCCAATATCGTCCGCGCACCTGCTGCTGGTAGCCGCGGCAAAGCGGTAGGAACCTGTGGCAGCGTTTCAGCAACCGGTGGCTGCGCCTCAATAACAGGCGGCTGTACTTCTTCCGGTTGACTCACGGCGGCACTTTGTGCTGGTACCGACAGCGGTTTAGTTCCGGCAGGAGACAACACCTGTACTCCTTTAAACTTAGCAAGGAACGTATCGACCGGCATGAGGTACGTGCCCGTCGCCTCATCTTTTTCTATACCGGCATACACACCCCACGTAGACGGATTGATAAATGAAGTCATCAGGCCGTCTGCCAGCCGGACGAATACTTCGCCGTCACGCTCAACAAACCCCAGATACACCAAACTGTGTTCGGTAACTTTCGATGAATTAAGGGAAATGATTGTTCCATGGGCAACACCCTTGTAGGCTGCTTCCTGCTGTCCCATCATGACCCGAAGTAATGACTCCCTCAGATCAGCAGACGGCACATACAGAATAACTTTTCCGTCCTTGATCTCGTATTGTATGGACGGGTGCTTGCTCACCATTTCCAGGAATACCGACTGGGTAACTTCGTACCGCGTCTTGGACTGCGAAATGACGGGGATTGTTTCGTCACTTAACTGATAGCCCATATTCTTAAGAATTGAGGCAAATTCCGTCTTCCCTTTCCCCTCCTGAACCCCGAGATTCAGAAGCGCCAGCGCCTGTTCTGACTTTGTTCCGCCGCCGTGGTTTAAATATTTCTCCACGATTGCAGGATCCATCGTCAGACTGTCGCGGGACTGAGCTTCGGGAGACAATAATTCCGCATACAACAACGGGTCGATAACGACAGGCACGGTTCCCGTAGTTGCAGTCTCTGCATCGATAAGCGATATTGCAGCCGTAAGCGTATGGATATAACAGGTAAATCCGCCTGCCTGCGGCAGCGCGATAACGTATCCTGAACTCTTGCTTCCCGGCAAGCCGCTTTGGATTTGGGAAAGCGGAATTGCAGCGGTTTGCGCACCGCGTTCTTCCGTCGTTGCCGACGGGAATACGTCATCATGGAGAAGTGACCCGCTTGGCTGACCGTCGGACGGATATGTCACAACCCGGGCAATCACCGTCCCCTGTTCATTCGTGATATCGACAACTTGTGCGCCTGCCAACACAAGCCGCGCGTTGATACCGTTTACATTTCCTTTTCCGAGCGTTGCCTCCAGACTCTCATACAACTTACGCACATCATCAACCATTCGGTTTTGTTGTGCCGTACTAGTACCATACGTCCGCTGTGACTTGACATAAGTTACAAGCGCCTGCGTCACATCCGTTTCATACCCGAGCGAAGACACTGATACGGGGACAGCTGCGGACGGACCACTCCCGCTATTACTCACGGGAGGCAAGACCAGTATCTCACTGGGCTGTTCCTGTTGATCAGTGATGACATTGCTGCTTTGCTGCCTGCTCGCAAGATAATCCTGAATCCGTTCTGAATACCCCTTCATGGCAGGAACCTGAGACAGAAGGAGTGCTAGGGCCAACACACCGCTGACCATTTTAATCGTTACCTGCGCGAATACTTTTTCCAGCGATTCAAATACGCGCCAACCGACTGACTGCAATCCGAACAATATGGCAAGAACGGCTGCAATCATTCCCGATATCTGCGGCAGCCGCGTCTGCACCAGTGATCCGTACTGGGGAACCATCATGGCAATCGCCGCAAGGAACCCAAGTCCTGCCGCTATCTCAACTGCTATCAGTATGTTATTTCTGGTAAATAATCCGCTGATCTGATCACGAAGCGGTGCTATCTGCTTCCGCGGACCTGCCGGAACAAGGACGGACGGCAATAAATCTCCGCGCTGCCCCCGTGTTACTGCCGGCGTCTGACCGCGGTCTTTTGCTCCGTATATCGAACCAAGCGCGGTAATCCATTTCCTCGTATTGTTCCTGATATTTCCTTTGTAAAGGGAAGTATCAATCCCTGTTAATACCGCCGTAACGACGTCGTTGATCTCTTGGGTTTTGACCTTCTCGCCTCTTGCCAGCCGTTCTACTACTGCGCGGGCCTGTGCATTCCCGGCTATGGCGCCGACAATGATATTGGCAGCGCTGTCGCCGGTAATGCGCGTAATCAGTCCGAATGTCCGGGCATCTGCTGTCTCCCGGACCATCGAAGTTACCAACGCTGCCCGCACGGATTCAATAAGCGGAGACACCGGGGCTCCGGAAAGATGCCGCACTACATTCTGCTGGATAAGCGCCAAATCAGAATAATTATGAACACGGATCTGATCTTCTATCGCAGTATCGACTGCAGACTGGACGAATGTTACCCATGCTTCATGCTGACCGACGTATTCCAGCAAACGGTCCTGAATATACACGGCAAATAGAGTCTCCCAATGGTCTTGCGAGATTGCCGCCGGACGGATCGGATATGCAGTACTTACCTCACGCACAACTCTGTCACGGAATTCCGCGTCATTGCGGTCAATGACACGGCCTTCCGCAACCCACGTGCGCAAAGCTGCGCGTACCTGCGTACGGATTTCCGCTCCGCGGATTCCCATAAGGTCAGCAAACCCCTTTGTCTCTTCCGGCGTTACGCGGAATAATTCATAAGCAGCGATGAGTCTGCTCCTTAATGCGGCAATGTCTTCTGTTCTCGCCGGAGATCCGGTATCAAGGGTAGGACTGCGTAATAATTCGGTCAGCAATGCATACTCTTCTTCATGTCCGTATGTTGCCGTCCTGTTTGCACCCCTGCCTCTGCTGATAGTTCCGATCCTGTTTTCGATAGCAGTACGGAGAACAATCTGTTCCTTTCTCAGTGCTTCAAGCTGAGAAGCGAAAATCACATTTGATTCCTCAGTCATCTCCGTACTTTGTAATTCTTCAGGAATTATCTGCGGCTCGGGCGTCTGCCGTTGTGCCGCCTGCCTGATAATTTCAGGATCTACTCCTACGGTTCTGGCCAATATTGCCGTTAACCGGGTCGCGCGCTCATTGCGTTTTGCCCGTGTGACCAACCGCTTCATTGTGTCTGACTCCATTACACGGATAAGACGCGGGGTGGCAATGGCGATATGAATTTGCTTATCCTGCGATGTGAATTCCTCCTGATGCGATTCTATATAGGCAAGCGCTGCTCCTCCCTGAAGCTTCACTCCCTCAATAGTCGTAATTTGCAGCTGCTGGTCAAGCTGGAATCCGAGCGTCCGTATAACAAATAACGCCATTGTCGGATTGGTAACACCAAGAATGCGTACCGGCCTGGTATACCACGGCATGCGTTGAATTTTTTCTATCGCACGGACCAAATCAACAGTTCCTAAATTGACCGACTGGACATCATATATCGCATTTTGGCTTGCGCTAAACGGCACGAAATGCATCCACATGGGTATCAAAGGAATAATCGATTGGGAACTTTTGATACGGCGCGGAATGAATGATATGAGTGATTCAATAAACCTTGGTACACGATCATATAACCGTGATATAACGTCACTTACACGGGATCGCTCGAAAGCCACTGATCCGGTCCAGTCATAATTAGACCCGGTCATACGTGCATGGATATTTGTGTCTGTTTGGAACAACTCTTCTTCCGTTAGCGACGCTAACGCTTCGCGATATCTATCTTCAGAAAAGTTCTCGTCCGTTATTCCAAACCGCTCAGCCACTCCGGGCGGCAGCGATTCGATCAGGCGGAAATTTACCATCTGCGGCGTTTCATAAAAATCACGCTTACTGTTGTATGGGATACCGAACTCATCGAGAATCGAGCGCGCTGCGTCGCGATTGGCTTTCGTATTTTCAAGACGGATTATATTCAGGTTCAGCCCGGAAGCGATGCCTGCTCGACGGGCTAAATCAGTCTCCGTACGGGACATTTCGAGCCGAAGAATACGTAATAATTCTTCCACAACCCGGCTCCTGTCATTTCCTGTTGTAAATATCCGCCCATGTTGTTCAATAAAGTACGTAACTTCATTCAGGGTAGAAACGACAGCATTCGTTGAAAGATTCCAGAGACGGTTCTCCGAAATCAACCGGAGCCCTGTGGTAAGCAGTACAATCGGGTTTATTTTATCGGTATCCACACCTTCTTTTTCTATAAGGGATTCAAGCACCTGAGTGTCTATTCCGAATCGCAGGCTAAGCATCGGAATAACATCTTTGGATTGTAATTTGCTTGTCGCGGTAAACCGTGCAACATCGGACCGGCTACGGGGAACCGACAGTCCGTTGTTTCCTGATCCCCCATCAACGACAACCGGCACTTCATTGACTGCCGCTTCTTCCTCCCGGATAAGGCTTCTTCCGTCACTCAACAGTAGTTGCTCAGCCGACTGCACCGGGCTCAGCAGTATGGGATATGAAGTCTTCCCCGTTACCTCAAAAATAGTCCTCACATCAGATGCCAATTCCAGCATCCGTTCCTGTGCAGCCATGGGATTTTGCAGGTCGGCCACCAACATGGCAACCGCGTCAGGAAGGGTTATTTCTGGGGGTATGGGTTCTTCTTCCCTTGGGGGAATACCTGGCGCCGGTGCCCCACCCGCAGGCTGCTCATTCTTTCCGCCCGGCTCCCCCGGTTTTAGAAGCCACAAATAATGAGCAATATCAGTGATCAATTGTGCGAAATTATCCTCGGAAATACCATACGTTTGTGTGATATGAGCAAGCGTTTCATCGGTCGGTTGCCTGTATTGGACATCATTGGGGAATAATTGTTGGAGAAGTTCTGTGGTAATTTGCGCGGCATGGAGTCCACGGAATATCTGCTCTGTTTCTTCTGCACTGCGTACCCATCCGCTGTTTGCTTCCTCAAGAATTTCCAGCGTCAGCTGCTCCTGCCGTACAACAGCAGGAATCTGAGCAGTCGGATTGACTGTCATGGATATCAGTGTCCGCATATATATTGTCAAAAGCGCCCTCACTGCGTCGGGGTTTGCCCGCACCTGAGTAAACTGCCGTTGAATTGCCGCTTGCGCCTCATCCCACCGGGGATTTGTGTCCAGTTCTTCCTGTAGATCAGTAAGACGCGGCAATACCAACTCCCCGGTAGCTCCCGATATATCGGCAAATACCGCATCGAGCATTGCGTTATCTTTCGTTGCGTCCAGCCCGAACCGCGCCGCCATTTCATCCATAAGATCCCGGATAGTGCTTTGCGGTGCAGGCGCAGGAGCTTCCAAACTTGCATAAATTTCCGATACCCATGACTCAAGTTCTGTGGTGTTGATTCCTGTTTCCATGATTCCGCCGTCAATAAGCAGCATTCTGATCCTGTCACGGAGCATCGTTTCCCTGTGTTGTCCGCGTGCTTCTGCAACAAGCCGTTCATCAGACGCTACCCGTGATAACAGGTCATAAAATTCATCAAGTGCAGCGCGGTCCGCAATGACATGCCGTATATACCCGGTAAACCGCTCAGCTTCGAAGCCTACTGTCTCTTCGAGTAACGGGCTCAGGGATTCACGCACAACTCCGATTCCCTGTGCCTCTGTCGTCCATGATTCCTCACCGAGCGCACGGACTACGGCAGTAATATCAGTAAGGAGTGCTTGTGCCCGGTACGGATTTCGCATAACCGCACGGATAATATGCGGAGTAAGCGGAGCAAGTTCCCGTGCATCGGCAAATAATCCCAATAATGTCTCCCACGCAACTTGAACGTGCGGGTCACGCCAGGCTTCCAATACACCCACCGGCGGCATAACACCTACCAGCATGTCTGTCACGATCGGTGCGATAAGCTGCCGCCACCCATCGGGAATACCGCGCGTTATGGCAAATGTAATACTTCTTCGTCTCTCATTCATGGCACGTGCTCCGCGTGAGCGCTTCTGCTGCTGTGCCCTGGATAAAGCCAACGCTTCCCTACCCGCCCGTTGACGGATGTTTGTCGCGATAAACTCTCTGGGAGCTGCCGGAGGTACACCCTCATCAAACGTCATACCCCACTTTGTCAGTTGGTCCAGGAAATCATTGAGCCGCTCCTCGACAGACTGCAGCACGTCGTACCTGCCCATTTGGGATCCCGTCCTTCTCGAATACCGTCGCTCAGGCGGAGCAGTTCGGTTATACGCATCAATACCGTTTTCCAGCAATTCCAACGTACTCTGACCGCCCGTCGTTGTCTGATCTACCGCTGCCGTCCTCTGATTCAGCTGCCCTAAATATGCAACCATCGGATCAAACACCTGCCGGAGAATCGGCTCGCTTAATCTGGTATACGTCTCACCCGCTTCGGGACCGGTGTTATCTACACCGGCAATCATATGCTCCATAAGCTGATGGATAGTGCCGACTTTTACGTTTACCTTGCTGTTCCATGCAGCCAAAAACTTATCCGGACTGATATGAAAGGTGGTAAACCGGTTTAATATAATACCCGTCACGGCATCGGCAAGTACCGGTGTACTATCTTCATTGATCCACGTTGTTCTTGCTTCTGCAATCGTCCGCAGTATAAAGTTTTGCAGATCCTGAATTTCACGGCGTAGCTGCCCCGCCTCCTCAAGGTTCTTATATGTCTCGGTCTCTTCAATTAAACGGATAAATATATCCTCGGGTACAAATATCGGCAATCCCGGATTACGCAATTCCGCTTCATACGCCGCGCGCAATATGTCTGCTGCCCTATCCGCTGGGCTCGCTATGATGGCTCTTCGTGCCGATACAAGGGCCCGTAATTGATCCCTGATTTCTTCTGACTTCGCCTTCGGGAACTCAGTTAACAGCCATGCATCATAGGCCGCACGGGTTTCCTGAACTTTTTGACGAACCTCAGCGGTAACAGTACGGAGTTCGGAAACATTCTGATTATCTACAGCGTCATACCACTGTTGCGGTACGTCCTGCAGCGTCTTGTGCATATACGATTCCTGGTCGCGTATGATACGAATTGACGCCTCAATATATTGAATCCGCAATTTACGCTCGAATGATCCAGCCGCCCTCTTCCGTTGTTCTTCCGGCAATATGGTGATTTTCTGTACATCTGCATCAAACGCGCTGATAAGCTTTTCTGTCTCATCAATGTTATCTTCTGCGCCAAGCGACAATCCCTGATATCGGCTCCGCAATTTAGAGAGAATCTTATTCCCTGCCTGAGTAACTTTTTCCTGCAACTCCGCCCCGTAATGCCCATACTCGCCGCGGGCGATTGCGTCGGCAATCTGCTGCAACCGTGCAGTATCACGGCTCAGCCGGGCATATACTTCCATATCTGCCACAGTGGACAACTCGTCAAAAAACGCCGTTGCCGCTTCAAATTTTTCCATTGACGATGTATCTGCCCCGGGAACGAGCGCCTTGAGATCAAACACCGGCTGATCCAACACACTGAAATCTCCGTTCCCGATATTTTCCATAAGACGCTGAGTAATCTGTATGTTCCCCTGCATGTCTGCTTGTGCAGCATCTGTCAGTGTTTCCGCTTCTGACCGCATGAACTCATCCAATGCTATCAGTGCGTTATACCGGTCCAATCTCCTTTTATAAATCGCGTAGTCATTTCCTTTACCCATGCCGCTAAACCACGCTTCCGAAAATACCGTTTCTCCCCCAAGCGCAACTCCTGCCGGCTTCTCATCAAATACGCGTTTTGCCGTCTGTATATACAACGCGTGATACCCCGAGATAGCTGCATGGTCCCGCGGGGAATATTCTTCCGGAGAATAAAACCAGGCGTCCGCATTCTGGTAATATCCTGAAACTTCCTCAGACATCCACGCTTTAAATGCACCTTGCCCGAATTGACTGTCAAATAGGGTACCGAATGGCGGCACCATTGAGGATCCACCCCGTAGCAAATAGGTGTACCCTGTGTCTGCTGTAGTTGCCAGACTGTCCAAAATCGCCCGCTCCTCAACACCTGCCTTACGAAGCAAATTAACGGCCTCTAACACACGGGCAACACCTGTTCCGTATGCTATGAATTGAGCATCCGGTACGACCAGCTGAGCCAAACCCGACGTAAATGCTTCAATGTACGTTTGTTCCTGCGATTTATTAATGCTCAGATTTTGCACCTGACGTTCATGAATCATTTCATGAGCCAATGTGTTTACAAGCATTTCAGTGTTATTAAATTGACTTGTCAGCACGAAATGACCGCTCAGTTGCTTTGATTGGAAGCCAACCACGTCAGCGGCATCAGCGGTGTCGTATACGATCCCAAGCTTTGCGTCGAGCACGGTAAACGGCACTGCATACCGTCCGGACCCGAATGCGAACCGGTGCCCCGTCTTGTCTTCAACGGTCTGATTAAGATAATTATGCACGGCAATATTGAGATCAAAATAATTGCTGAGCGTACCGAACGAAGAAAGGATATCCTGATAACTCAGGCGCATACTTGCAGCCGCAAGATATAATTCATCATCCGTTACTTCCGTAAGCGCTCTGTCGTCGCGATATACTCCCCCGTTTACCCGTGATTCTATTGACTGCAACAGGGCTGCCTGTAAATTCGTCAGATTAGACAAATCCAAATGACCGCCATCACGGGTGTTTTTCAGCCGTTGCTTGGCAATACTCGTTTTGTACAGGGTAACAAGACCCTCAACGGTGCGCTTGTTTTCGGCTGCATCCCCGTACATACGGGATATATACTCATCAGCAACTTCCCTGAGATTAATTGTCACGCCTAACAGGTGCGCGACTTTAGTCTCCATGTCTTTCTGTATCAGACCGGCACTCCCTATCTCGGTATTCAGGGTGGTAAATTGGGAAATTTCCGTTTCGGTAAAATCAAATCCGAGCCTGTCATATTCACTCTTCAAACTGCGTAACGCCGTCGCAGTAAGCACGCTGTTTTTGTCATACCCGTTCGCACGGATAAAATCAGAAATATGATTGGTAAATTGTGCGTATCGTCCGATAAACCGCCGCACCTCATAATAATCAGTAGCCGCCTTCCCGAGTTTCACAGACGCCACACTCTTCTCTAACGTGGTGTTCTGGCGTGAGCTTCTGCCCGCTGTTATCCTGTCTATCACGGACTGTATTGCCGGGGGAAACTGTTTCTTTTCCGTCGTATCCCCCGCCGGAGCCACAGCTGGTGCTGCCTTTTTAAGTTCTTCTATCTTCTTTTCTGCCTCTAAAATCTCTTGCTCATACTCCTTGAGCGGGTCATTACCGAGAATTGCATCTGCCGCCAGATTCCACAGATTACGAAGCACGCTTGAGGATTGTCCGGTAATTTCCGCTTTTATCGCCGTGAGTGTCCGCTCGGCAGATGCAGCATCGGTCATCGTACGTATCAGGGACAAATCCGCTTTGCGCTGCGCGCGGATGAACGCGAACACTTCATTTGCCTGCTTTGCGCTCTTACCTGCTAATTCTGCACGCACCGCGTTCATAGCTAACGCCCGTGCAGTCCGCGCATTTTGCCTCGCTCTGTCTGCAAGAGCTACTTCATCAGGAGCGTCAAAAATGTCAGCTTCTTTGGTATGCACAAGATATCGGACTATATTAAACAGAATCGTATTTACGGGCTTCCCTGCATCCTCATGGCCGGATCCCGGCCTATGATTATCTTCATGCTGCTGTATAGCTGACATAATGTCATTGAGATACCCGATAGCAGAATCTGTTTGCCCCACACTCCTGGCCTGATGGGCCTTTGCAAATAGCGGCATGATGACGTTTTCCACAAAATCAGAACAGTCAGAACAAAGCAGCGGATTGATTTGTGCACTGCTGAGCATCTGAGCTTCGACATTTGCACCGAATAAATTCGCGACGAGAGCACCGACATCGGCGCCACCCGAAACTCCGGCCGGTGCTGCCGTATATACCGTAGTGTAGATAAATTGCGATTCCGACACGGTAACCGGCGTTTTTACCCCCTCAAGATCAATATTCCACGTTGACCTGTTTATACCGTTTCCTCTGACACGTCCTTTTATCTCAAGCACCGTGCCGTTTGCATTCGTATATTGAGCGATAACGTCAATACCAAGTCCCTGCGCGACACCTGCCGGCAATACTACGCCTGTCAGGGTATATCCCGTGAGATCAACTTCAGGCGTTGTTGTCACCGGTGCAGAAGGAACGGGGACCTGGACAATAAGTGTTCCTGCTTCAAATGCTAACCGCTGCTCTTCCGTCGCAATCGCCTGCGTCACGCTGTCCAGTAGAGTCGTTGCGGAAATGACGTCGCGGACAAATCCTGCACCCGGCACGACACCTGCCACAAGCGCTTTTTCAAGCGCTTGTAAGGCGGTAAGATGTTGCTGTTCACGGGCAACAACAGAAGATACAAGATTATTGAAAGCCTGAACAATTGCAGACGTATTTCCCCACAGCGCCCTAAGGTCCAGCCGGCCGATAGCCACCCCCTGCCCGCGGATTGTTTCCAAAAACTCATTCATCTGTTTTTGTGCTGCTACCAACTGTGATGCTGCGTCTGCTTTCTGCTTTCCGGATATATACGCATCTTGTGCTCGGCTCACCATTGCCTCAGCTGCTTTAATATCTTTTTCAATTTCACGGAGCTTTGCTTCATAATCAATGACTGCGCCTGACTCTGCATTCGCTTTTGCATTCACGACTGCCTGCAGCGCTGCCTGAGCCGCACTTCTTGCGGTCTGCAACGCTTCGGATTGTTTGCGGACGAATTCATTTGCTGCAGCAAGTCTGGCCTGAAGATTTTGTAATTGTTCCTGCTGCTGCGCCGTCAATTGTCGTGACGGTATCGGTTGAGCACCCTGAGGTCGCCTCCAAAAAGCACTGATCTGATCAAAAACTGAGACAGTAAATGGTGCAAACGTATACGTTTCTGGAGTAAACGTATTTACGACCGGGGTATCATACCGATAGGAATAAACAGTAGTGTTTATTTCCTCCGTGACCCGTTGTACACCTTGACTGCCAAACGGACTTGTTGCATCCAAAAATACAAAATCGCTTCCCTTATACGCCCGGCTTAATTTATCGTCCAGACCCAGCACAGTGCCGTTATTGTATGATTTTGGTGCAGCCGGATTATGACCATGAAGTATACGCGGTGCTATCGCATGTGTATTAACATCCGTAACAAAAAGAGACCGATAGTAATCGGACAGCATTTGACTCCCTTGTAGTTGCCCGTGGTGTGTGAGGCTTCGGAAAAGATTCTCAAGTTGAGTTGTATTCCCCCTCGCTATGATAGCGCTGATATTGGCATTGATCCGCTTTACTACGTCATCAGCGCTCAACCCTAGTGCCTGTATACGCTCCCTGACGCGCCGCAAATCATTTATATCTACCTCTTCGGAATCACGCAGATCTGCAAACGCAGGTTCCATAAAAATATATTTTGCATAGATCGCGCTATCACTATGCTGCATGATGTCACCGCCGCTCCGTAGCGATATCCAATCAAGTGAAGCAAGTAGTTTCCGTAACGACGTGACGTTCTCCCTAGCCTGACGAACCTCTTCGGGATCTACTCCATTTCGGGCAAATAACCCGCCACCTTCAAACGACGGAGAGTTAGGATCTGATAAAGCTGCCCAGAGAAATTGAACTTCATGATTTCCGCCCATGAGCAGCATGTCACCGCCCATACGCCGCGCTTCATCACGAAGGGTTGTGAGACGCCGTAACAACTCTAATCCCGGTTGGCGTGCATACTGCGCGAAGTATCCGGACTTCAGATATGGCCGTACAGTGAGCCGTCCGTCAATAAACTTAATACCCCGGTCAAAATAATCACCAAGAAATGTCATCAAAATACGCGGATCTTTTACGTGCCATTCATGCTGTGCATCTACGGTAATTGCCCCACGTGACAATAACACCTGTTCAACTTGTTCCGGGTCAGCGTGAACATCTGCTAATATCAACCTATACAAGGCCGCATCTATCTCACTGATAACGACATGTTCTGCTATCGTCTTTTCGTCCCATTTAATCCCTGATAGTATGGTTGCCGTGACTTTTCCAAGAGACGGAATGATGATATTTCTGCCGAATTCATCGTACACCTGATTAGCTTCCTGATCAGACAAGCCGAGCCGCACTAATTGCTCAATCTGATAGCTTCTGAATACCGGAGAGCCGAATCCTTTCGCGAATATTTCCTCCCGAACCCTGCCCTCAAAATCACTCATGAGACTCACCGGATCTATTTCAGATTGTGCGCGGGCGAATTGCTGCATCTGCACACCGATATTATGAACTGCCAAAGTAAGTTTGGATTGGTATGCTTCACGGAGCTGAGTATATGCACGTGCGTTTTTCTGCTGAAGTATCGTAGCTTCCTCCTCCTGTGTCGGGGCAGTTACGACCGGACTAACAGGTACCGGCTGTACCGACTCGATCTCCAGCGCTATAGCAGCCACCTGCGCATTCGCTGATTCCAGTGCCGCCTGAGCACTCATAACTGCTTCATCAGCTTGTTGTTGTGTTGTAAGCGCCTGCTGATATGCTTCTTCGGCAACACGTCTCCGTTCTTCAGGATTATCCTCATTCTTTAACGTATTTATTGCATCGAAATCCGCATGTAACGCGGCGAGTTGTTTTTCTGCATCCAGTACCTCTTTCTGCCGTGAAGCCGCCGTATCTAATAACGTTTGTAATTCACCTTCTAATTGAATTAATTGCTGTTCTTCAGGCATTATCGGAGATGTACCTTTTGCGGAAAATGCCGGCCGTGGCGTTACTTGTGCCAGATGATGTGCCCATAATCCCACACGGAGTGTGTCGTAGCCGATGATAAACGGCACAAAAAGCGTCACGAGAAATGCAGGAATTATCCCTGCGATACCGATCGCTCCGAACGCCATACCAAGGACTGCTACGATCATCGGGAGCAAAATAACACGCGAGACTGCATACCATACGATTCCTCCGAATCCTTTGGTGATACTCGCGTTCAGGAATGAATACAAACCACCCGATTTCGCAAACAGATTTTCAACCCCGGTAAGCGCTCTGGGTGAGCTGGCAACGAGTGTTGCGACAAGCCGGGACAGGTCAAATCCGAATACTGCAAGCGCACGCGCTCCCCAGAACGGCCCTGGGAAAAGAGCGATACCGCGCGATATCCAGAATATCGCCTTATCTGTTCTTGGTGAGGCAGTAATCACGCGGGAGACAAACTGACGGATCGTCGTAGGTTGTGTGGTTTGTACCGGTGCAATGAGAGAACCCTGTGTCCATTCGCTTCTCGGAATCCACCAGACGGTCTTTCCGTTCGGAGCAGCCCAAAACTTCTTCCATCCGGCTAACCCGTCATCTGCTAACCGCTGCAAGTCATACGCCCAAAGCGGACCCGAAATCGCATGAAGCGGCGGGAAAAATATACCGGCTATAGACAGTAACGGCCGGGAGATGAGCCATACACGCGCATTATTTCGCGGGGTTGCATTGGTCCACGCTTTCGGAAGTATGAAAAATTCAAACCCTTTCATGTCCCAGTTGTCCACGCTCTGAATATAGGAGGTGAGGGTAAGTGCGGGCTGATTTCTGTTGGATATTGCCCGCCCGATCCTGTACGTATCCCATGCCAGCCTGATCGGTGCCGCGGTCACGAGTGACGTCGTCCACTGCACGGTCTGAAGGATTGCCCGGAGCGGATTCCACTGCGGATCACCGATAGCAAACGGCGTTGCATTTACCATACTCTCCAGTGTTCCCGTGCGGCTTCCTGCATTGATATTTTTGAGCGTCTGACTGAACTTCGGTGAATTCATGAGCGGCAACGTCCAGTCACCGTGGAAGAAATTCTGTATGGTCGGCACTGTTAACGCCACATTTGCAGCTCTCACGGCCGCGGCTATCATCCGCGTCGGCGGCTGTAACAGTATGTCGTTAGCCAAAAACGCAATTCCTATCCATGGCTGACCGATGAAAAACGGCCCGATCCTAGTCGCGCCCCAGACAGCCGCTGCTCCCAATTGCTGCGGCGTGGCCCACTCGCCTTTTCCGGTAATCAGTCTCGTAAACACCTGACCGAGCAATCCGAACGGATGTGCCCCGAAACTCATATCATATGCCGTACCGATATCCTGCCATTGTGTCGTTACCGACTGCGGTTGTTGCAAAGACTGAGCGTTCGGAGCAGTCCGTGTTTGGGAATATTGAGGCGCCACTCTTCTGAACGCTAATTGGAATGCCGTCGGCATACTTACCAATGCCCGGCCGACAGATGTAACACCCGCCCACCTGGCAGCAACCCATTTTGCGCGGCTGGTTGCCGCGATAACACCATTTACGTTCCGGCGCTGACGCGCAATCCCGTCACGGACAAACCTGCCGGATAAGCCGTCAATTACCTGACTGATAATTCCGTCTGTCCGCTGTCTGTACGAAGTGACAAGTACGTTCTTATGGGAATCCGTCTGGATATGAACTTTCTCTGCCTGATCAGATACGGCGATATCGCTCCCTACAGCAGCACCTCTGACGACTGCCAAATCGGTAAATGCCTGTTTTACAGCTGCGTTTGTTATTGCCGGCGTATGCATAACAAACAGAGATTCCATCGCAGCACGCAAATTTTCCCTCGCGGAATCAGCAAGCGAAAGTACTGTCTGCTGCGGATTACCCGCAAGCGATTCTGAAGACAGGCTGCTTGCTGCCCGGGCTATCGCTTGTTCGTACGCTACAAACGCGGCAACTGCCCTGGCATACGCTGAACCCCGCAGTATATCCTCTGTGACCTGAATGCCTGATTTATTGAGCTGTTCGGCAACTTTTTTCTCGGCATCTTTCTTTAACGCTTCAGCAATTTGCGGAGATGTCGCCTTACCTAATCGGTCCATTTGGGCCGCAACTTGAGCAAGTTTTGAGTTCAGATTATACAATGGACCAAATTCCGGCGCGCTAATTGTTTGAACAGTCTGCAATGCGGCAGGACCCGAAGACACATCGATAACGGTTTCTATATTTCCGGTAACGAGCTTCACACTCTTTACGCCTGCCGGCAACGTAAAGACAGACGTATCATCAATGGTCTGGCTCTGTTCGGATCCGTCAGCGGCATTCCAGACAACACGCGTACCGTTTTCTATCGTATGTGCGCCGGTTAATGCGCTTTGATCTGTTCCCACGAGGATATCGCCTTTACGGATCGTACCTAAGGTATCCACGGTTTGCGTACGTATCGGTAAGCGTGCTTTGGCTGCCTCCAATTCAATTTTCGCCCGGGCAAGCTGGGCCGCTGCGACATTTGCCAGCGAGAGAGAAAACGCATCGGAACCGCTGAGTGATCTGCCGCGGCTTATCTGATCGACCAACGTCTCTGCTCTCCCCAACGAATCCAGAGCAACCTGTTGCCCTACCGGATCAGCAAACGGTGACGCTGCCCTGGTAATTGCTTCCACACGTTCCTGCGTCGTCACGGCAGCCGTATCCCGGCCCTGACGCGATACGCTGGTTGCTATATCGGATACACGGATATTTTCGTTAATGAGCGCTGTCCGCTGGTCAACACGGAGGACATTTTGTAAACTCGCACGTGTTTCGGGGGCCGCTGTGTCCGTTATCGCTATGGCGACCCGTTCACCGGAGTTGTACATGGTATCGAAATAATACTGCCGCGCCTCCAGACTCAATTGCTTAAATTCCGGCAACTCCTTGATGTGGTTGATAAAATCCCTGGCCCTGCGAGCAGCCTGATCGATGGCTTCCGAACCCAGCTGGCTCGATTGCGACAAACTGTCATTGATACCGGCTACTTTGTCATATTCCAACTTCAGCGCCTCGGAAAGAGACATAGTCTTTCCTTCACGTGTCACCATAAGCGGTGCCCCACCGTTCGTGCGCGCACTGATATCGTTTAGCAGATCAATGCTGTTTTTTACCAAATCATCATACCCCTGGCGCAAGGCATTCGTCAGTGCGTTTTGTTTGGCGGACAACTCATTGCCCTCAAAAATATCAAGCGCAAACTCTTTGTTTATACGGGCATCGGTATCGCTTAAAAGATATACGGTGCCGTCTTTTGCTATTTCGCGTGCCCGGCCGATATCCTGCACGACATCGGTCGTAGTTCCGGTGCGTTCACTGGTAAACACATACTCCGGATCACCAGATCCTTTCAGAAGTGTTTTCCCGTCAGGACTCATCTGATGCGGTTCAAATACGCCTTTTATGTCCGTGCCTCTCCCGCTCCCCTGGTCGTATACGACGATAAACCGTTTGTTTCCGCGGTTTTTCAGCGCATATTCAGCGGTAAATTTTTCTATCGAGGTCCCGCTGGAATCGCCCTCAATAGAACGCACATAGACTCCGTCTTTGTATACCTGCACTTTCCGGGTTTCGGCCACATTGTTATCGTTATTGACGACAATCACCTCGACGTCAGGCCCCATGCGTCGCGCTTCGGATAATACCTGACCAAGGGCAATCTCACGCCCGACTTCCTTAAGATCCAAAATGACGCGTGCGGCCTGTCCCTCTGCTAAATCTCCGATGATCATGTTGGCAAGCGCACTCACTTTTTTCCATGCAAACTGACGCACCGCATTATCGCCGAAGATAAGATTGCGGCTCGTAAAGTCAGGGTTCGGAACTTTAAGCGTCATCCCGAGAGATAATTTTGCATCCAATACCACGCTGTCGGGAGTACCGGTAAATCCGTACAGGCGGGGTGAATAGTGACCGCTCGAGAGTATCTGTTTCCATGTCGAGGATTCTCCCTGATTCGACACGGTCACGGTATCAATCCGTAATGCTACGTCACTATGGTCCACATTGTTCCCCCGCATCGCTTCCTGTATGCGGTATCCCACTGTTTCGAGCGCCAATGCGGCGAGCGCTTCCTGCGGCCTGGTGTTCTGCAGCCTCCCACCGCCATCGCCGTATACCAATTGATTGTTCGCATCAAATCCGTACCCGTTGGTAGAGCGGGACGCGTGCTCAATAATCGCGTTCATCGCCCCTACCCGTTCCCCGAATTCGGACTTGAATGCAGACGGTGTATCGCCGGATTTGTAATACCGGTCGAATGCGGCTACGACATCCCGGGGGTTCGTCCTGGGGTTTCCTGCATCATCCACACTAATCCTATTTTCCGATAGAAATTGATCAAACGAACGGGTGTCTCCCTGTGCTTTACTGGCATCAAATGCCTGGCGGGCTGCCTCTGTCACCATGTCGCGGTACATTCCCTGAGCCGTATCGTTATCTGCTAACACATTGTGTTCGCCGGAACGGGTAAACAGCTCGACTGATGACTTCCGGGTTTGTACGGCAACTGCCATATCTTCAAATGAGCGCACGGCATTTGCCTCGTACATACTACGGTATTTCTGTACCAAACCAGGGCTCTTCTGACTCACCAACTCCTGCATCTGTCCGCCGGATGAAAATCGGGTACCGGCTGCTATCACATCAAATTCGTCAACCAACAACATGGCATCTTTGGTCGTTTTCAAAAATGCCTGGGTTAACGGATCGTCGGCACGTGATGCATGGAATTCATACGGCGTTTCGACGGTCGCGGAATACACAACGTCAGCGTCTGCCATGGCGCGCACAGCACGGGCATCTTTTCCGTCCAGTGTTACTACCGTGTTACTGGCGGCGTCAAAAAACGTTACTTCTCTGCCCTGCATGTTGTAATAGACTGCTTTCACGCCGTTTCTGGAATGCACTTGCGGGCCGTATTCACGGATCATCCCCTGCACATCTGCCCAGGTCGTCGCCAGCACGTGTACCTTCGTGCCCGTCAGTACTACTTTAGAATCTGCAATTGCATTCAGGAGAAATGACGACTTCCCCAATCCCGTTGCCCCGTCATATAACACACCCATGACTCCGGCGCTTCCGTCTATCTGCGTATCAAAAATGGCGTCATAGAAAATACCGGATTGATCCAGTCTGCCGTCAGGATTGTTGGGGCCGGACATGCGAAGATCCGTCCCTTTCCCGTTGATTGCGCTCCAGTTTGTCTCCAGCGTATCTAAGAATTTCGACACATCCGCGAGCCGCTGCGAGGCTGCTCTACTTGGTTTTCTGCCTTTACCCGTAGTGTCTTCTAGCATGAGCGTGTTATCTTCACCTCTCACGACACGGAACCCGTCGTTTCGTATCGCTTCCGCAGTAACCCGGAGTTTGCCCACCGTATCAACCGTGCGAAGCTGAATATCTGCTACACGCGCTCCGCCGAATATTTTGCTTATACGCACAAAAAGTGAACGGTTGGCTCTCGCCTGCACAGATTCAAACGCAGCAAGCGCATCGGCAGATTTAATCTCTAAATCTTTGATGGATTGTTCGAGTTCTGCCGGCACCGGCTTCCCTTCGGCTTCCAGAGTACGTTTGAGGCTTTCCGCTTCCGCACGACGCTCTTCAGCCACGATGTAGTTATACCGGGCATCAAGGCTTTGTTCCTGTATCGCTCTTCCGCTTAACACGTCGGCTATCCCCCTGCCGGTATTTGGCGTTTTGGTAATGTTGGAAACAAATTCGGAAAACTTCCCGCGGAGCGTCCCTGCGTAGGCTACCGATGCACGGAGCGATTCTGCTTTTGCCGCGACGACTTTGGCCTGCTGCTGCAACGGGGCTAATTCCTGCGTTTCGATTTGAGCGGCTATTGTCCTGCGTTCAGCAACGTTCGGATGCAGGTCGCGCTCAGTTGCTACCGCATTTACCCTGTCCAATGCTTCCTGCGCACGGCTGACTGAACGCTCTGCTATGGCTATCGCTTCATCTGATGCATTGCGGGCTCTAAGATCCGTCAGTGCCCGATTGGCATCATCGACCTGTTTTGTACGCAGTGCGATATCTTCTGATATATCCGGCTTATCAAACAGCTGTATGCGGTCCTCAGCTGCAATGATTTGTTCGTCTAACCCTACCAATGTTTCCTTGGTAGTTTTAAGCTGGTCGGCATATGTTTTCTGTGCGGCCGTATAGGTGTATGTTGTTGCTGTTTCCTCTGCAGACTGAACATGGCTGAGTGCTTCGGAATACACCGGTGAAGACGGATCCGTCGTCTTTGCAATTTCTTCAAACGCGTCTATAGCCGCACGGTAATCACGGACCTCCGTAGGTTCCCGCCCCAACACCTGATCACGAACGCGTTCCGCAAACGAACGCGGATCATGAAGTGTTGTTGCTGCCTGTTCGGTCGCTACTACCCGCTGTGACATTTCAACTGACCGGCGGGCAGCTTCGATCATGCCGCCTGTCACTACCTGCTCTACCGGCAACCCTGCAGCATCATAGGTACCGGTCGGTACGGAAGATTTAACGGTGCCGTCCGGATTTACATACTTTTGCCAGATATCAACGGCGTCAGCAAGCGCACGCTCAGCGGGTGTCATTTGCGCAGGATCTTTTGTTAATGTTTTGTCTTTTGTCGCCTGGGTGATAATCGAATTTGTCTGCGAAACAGCTTGTGCTGCCGCCCCGATCGCTGAACCAAGACGCGTCTGTACGTCAAGCTGGAGCGCTGCCCGGTTCGTTCCGTCTACATGCACGGTTTGACCGTTAAACGTAATGTCGCTCGGAAAGATAAGTGACGCGTTGCCTAACTCTACCGCGTCTGCCAGAGCCTGTGCGCGAGCAACAAACGGGTCATCGATCCGTACAAGATCTGCCTGAGATTGGTGCAGGGCAGACTCACCGACAGACAAACCGGCCATCATGACGTTCGTGGCACAGCTTTCAAACGGAACCGTCCCGAGTGCTGCTGCCGTACACGCGACACCCGCTTGGGCAGTGTTTACGATTTGATCGGCGCGCATCAGCGTCCGTGCAGTTGCTGACTGCGGAGCGCTGGCTACAATCGGCGCCGTAACTAAACGGCCGGCAGAAACCATGGTCATGCCGGCAGACACCAGACAATCAGCGCTTAACCCAGTCTCCGCACAGGTCTGAATTGTTTGGCTTCCGAAAACCGCTGTCCCCAACGCATTCCGTCCCATCTGCACGGCAAGCGGCTCACTTGATCCGCTGAATACCGTCCGTGCGAGATTTTGCGTAACGGCATTGGTTTGCTGAAGTAATACTTCCTGCGTTACGGCAACACGTCCTGCTTGCCGTGCTAACACGGCCAAATCAGCTACGGCAGCGTCTGCAGGCGAAATGAGCCGCGCAACCCCCGATAGTTTACTCCCGGTCGTTAATGCAATATCAGCGCTGTCCAGCAACGTCAGCGTACCCTGCTGAATCCGTTCGATACGGGCAACCCGCGCCATGGCGTTAAGTCCCCGGGATGCCGGCAAAATGGATGATGCGGCAAACAATGTCATACCCGCTGACTGCAGACAGGCGCTCGTGTTCATATCCGCATGCATTGTGCACACCTGTGCCGTATCCTGAGCACTGGAACCGGTCATATAAATACTCATGGACTCCCCTGCAATCGCGAGCGCTGACTGCGCAGTCAGTGCCGCAGCCCCGAGCTGCGCAATCCGAAGCGGCGGCACAACAATTGCCACGGCAGTCATAACCGGCTTTGCCGTCATCATGACCGGTGCCCGGATATTACGGTCATACCATGATGCATTCGGATCATCCCGTATCAGCTGTCCTTCAAGTAATGCACCGTTTTCAAATTTATTAAGTCCGATTGCTACGACAGCCAGCGGATCCGTCGCAACTATATGTTCGTATGCCCGCTGACCGGCTGCGATATCTACTGTTCCGTTAAGCACTCCCTCCAATGTCACGTCCACATTGCCGGAGGATAATAAAAATCTTGCATCCTCAGACTGTATATACGCGGAAACCTGCTCATGCTGATACTTCTGGATGGCGGATATATCGGTCGTTCCGAGTTTTTGCCCTACCTGTTGCTGCAATGACTCCTGTGCCGCAGGGTTCAGATTGACTATGTATGCACTGGCCAACGCATTTGCCTGGGCAACTTGAATCTCTTTTTTCGCCTTATCAAACGCACTCTGCTCCTCAGGGGTGATAACCCCGACGACGGACGCCTGATGCATCGCCTGTTGTGCTTTCTTATATTCTGCGTTTGCCGTATCCAGACTCGTTTTTAACGCGTCCATGCTGTTGTTGCCGGAAAGAGCCGCGTTCACGACCCACTGGGGATCAATCGCCATCAGATCTTTTGCCCCCTCAATCTTATAAACGCCGGTATTGATATTGTCCGTAATCGCATACCCGACCGCTACACGGTGGGTAAGAAAATCTTCCGTCGTCTGTTTTTTGGGATCGGCCGTCTTTTTCCATGTGTCATATTCGAGTTTGAGTTCCGGATCCGTTTTAAGTTGTATTTCAAAATTCTTGATAAGATCAGGATTGGTCGTTACGGCATAATCAACAACGACGACCGCTGATTGTTGTTGCTGAAGAGTAGCAAGCTCAGGGTTTAACCTCGTGGTAAATGCGCCGTTACTGACCGAATTTGCGACACTGACAAGCGGCATGAGCGTCTGTTTCCAGGGTTCGATTGACGCCATCGCCCTATCCACACTGCGCTCACCTGATAATACCTGATTAAGATACGCTGCTTCGCTGACAGGATCATCCGCACGTACCAAACCTAATTGCACCAACTTCGGTTTATTTTCATAATATTGCTGCATCTGATGCTCAAGATAATCTTCAGTTGTAGTCCCCGGATTTGCTTTCAGCCATGCCTGTGCTTCGGGATTAGCGTTTTGTGCTGCTATATAGGTTTTTTTGTTGTCCTCAGGAAGCAGCGCGACATATCCCTGCGCCTGTGTCGTTGCGTCTTTTTCACTCATCCCGAACAGGTTGTTAAATGACGTTTTGGTTTTCGTAATAACCGTGTTTAACCATGTTTCACCGACACGGGTTGTAGTTGTGGTGGCAGGCCCATACCCGGGAGGACGGCTTGCCATAACAGGATGTAATTCGTCATAGAGCGCCGTGGGCACAACCTTCCCGGACTGCACGTCAGCTAAAAATGACAGATATTTGCCGTCAGCTTCCAGTTCCGGCCGGAGTTTTTCAATTGCGTCCATTTGCGCCTGATCAAATGACGCCTGCCATATCGCTTCCGTTTTCCCGGCAGTGCTTCTTCCCTGTTGTAATTGCTCTTTTTTCCACTCTTCGTAGGCACTGGAATATTCACTGTCAGGATTCATAGCAACCAGCGATTGCGGAGCTGCCTGCTGCTGTTGTTGTTGCTGCTGCTTAACCGCATCGACAATCTGCGGCGCCACCTGTTTTTCCAGTGCTGTCCTGATAGCCCCCGCATTTGCCGAAACACCCGCAAACATAGAATCGTTTTTGTGGGCGTTGTAATATGCAAGCACATCGGAATCCGATCCGATATATGCTTTTGTAAGATCAATTTGTGCAAACCCGTCATTGATAGCCCCAAGTGCGGCAGACGGCATGGCGGACCGGATCGTCGCCCGGGCAGTTGCGATGTCACCGCATTTTGACGCAGCTGACGTAGTCGTAGCCAATTGTTTACAAAGCTCCGTTTCTATGCCGGGAACGCCGTTTTGCAGGTTATATACCACATTGTCCGCCCAATTCTGCGTGATGGCACCCGCATCGGCAGCGCTCAATCCCAACGCTGCTATCTGCGCTTGTTTTTTCTTCATCGGATCACATTTCGGATCGCTTCCGCACACTGCACTGTTCGGTTTATTGAGTATGTCTGATGCTGTTTGAAAGTCTTTGAACCGTTCTACCATCGCCAGAGTATCTTCTTTGGTCACTCCGGGGTAATTAAGTGCTGCCTGTACGTTTTTCTGATATCCGGAACAGACTGAGGTATTACCGGTATTCTGATCGAGACAGTTCTGATATGCGCTTTGCGCCGTAAGATATAGATTGGATACTTTTGATACGACATAATTGTGATAACTCGCATCGAGCGATTCCGTTTGCGTCGGGTCGATACCCGCCGAAGTCAGCGCATTATTGGCCTGCTGCAAATATCCCGCACAATTCGCGTCATTTGACTGCTGCTGGGTACACAATTCATATTTTTCCCGTGCGGCAAAGTATTTATCCTGCCCTTCATACAGTTTGACCGTTGATGTAACCTGTGTTTTTGCCAACTCCTGAAATGCCTGAGATTCGACCGTAATGCCGTATTTGGCAAAGGCTTGGGATTCACAGGAACTTTGTGTACCGCCGTTTGCTTTACATGCATAAATATCCTGTGCAGCCTGGTTAACAGTGTTTTGGAACTTCGCCGATTCTTCTGTATATTCTTTTGCCAACCCTAAACTTTTAGGAATCACGGTTAACGGACAACCGGGACACTGCGCCCACATTCCTTCGGACGGATTCTTCGGATTCCGCACACATTGCCACCGCTGGTTATCATTCATGTCAGTCGCCGGACCATACTGCTCGCCGGTGGCAACATTTCCTTCCATTATGGCCGTTCCCCCGGCGCCGCCGCATGATACGGACGCCTTCGGTTTCACCGTCGGCGACGGAGTTGTTCCGGGATTGATTGCGACCACTGTAACGATCGGAGTGATTGTGGGTCTGACAGACGGCACCGTCGTCGGCACGGTCGGAACCTTTGTCGGAATCTTTGTCGGGGGTGACGTGACTGCTGCCGGCGGCTGAGTCGGCTTGGGGGTTGCTGGGGTCGTGGGAGCCGGCTTACACGTACCTCCCCAAACGGTATACCCATACGGGCAATTATCCGAGCAATTTTTGTTACCCCCGCCTATCAGGACGCAGTCAGACCCCGGAGGCAATGTCGGTTTGGGGGTAACCGGCGGGGTTACGGATCCCTTTGTTGTCGCGACGATGGGTGCAGTCGTAGGTTTCGGGTTACATGATCCCCACGATGATCCGTACTGACAATCACCACACAACAAGCCGCACCACTGGTCAGGCGCATGGGTAGGTTTCGGAGTTACTTTGGGCGTCGTCGTAACGGTCGGCTTGGGCGTAGTTTTACAGCCGACACCGAAACCTAACCAGCAAAACGGGGCAACGGTCGGCGCTCCTCCGATTCCTGCCGTCAATATCGTCGGAAACGGCTCGCATTGATTTGTGGCGACATTGTATTTGGCTTTTCCTCCGCATTGATCTTTATTCAGTGCCGTCTGAGTAAGTAACGGCGGAGGCGTAACCGTTGTGTTGACTTTCTGAGACGGAGTCGGGGTTTTGCTCGCTGAGGCCATAGCAAGACAGCTGGTACGGGCAGCCGCTGTTCTCATACGTAAACATGCGGACCTGTCAAATGCAGGCGTGGCGGTAAGACGGGGCGTTATGGTGGTACGCGGTGTTACGGTCGTGCGCGGTGTTGAAGACGCCGCAATTCCGCACTGAGTGATACACGAATACGACCCCATACATCGCGCCAGACAGGTGTTATACGACGTTTGTGACGTCGTTGGCGTACGCGACGGAGTCGGCGTTTTTGTGGGTGTTTTTGACGGAGTCGGCGTTTTTGTGGGTGTTTTCGTGGGTGTTTTAGTCGGTATCTTTGTCGGTGATGAATATGCGGCGAATTGCCGTAACTCTCCCGTGCGGTCACGCTGGATCCGTACAATGGCTATAAATGTCGTTGCCGCAAACAGCATGAGAAGAATAAGCGGAAGAATCCGGATAAATCCCCTGCTCTTTTGTGGGGATCCGGAAAACAAACGTCTATAACAATCTATAAAGAAGTGGAACACCGATGAGGCTGAGGATACTTCCGGCGCATGAGCAGACGAATGTAAGTCAAATCGATTATTGAAATCTTTAGATAAATGCTCCAAAATGAACGTCAGATCACCCGGTGTCACCAAACCCCTACAACATCAGGTGGTCTCTTATTACTATGATGAAGTTACGTGCGTAGTGTCAATAGTCCACTTTCGGGTATTGACAAATATAAAATTTCTCTCCAAACTAAAACGTAGAGAGTATGAAGAAAAAACACATCTCCCACCGCAAACATCATGTCGTACGCGCATCGTCACATGCTCCCAAAGAAGGATATTTGGTTGTTGTACGAAGCTGGATGTTACTGGTTATGTTTGCTCTTATGCTGGGACTCGGAGCGGTCGTCGGAACGTATCTCAATACCCAATCAGCGGCCAATACTCCGGCGGTAGCAGGGGTCCAGGCAGAAGCGAAATAATCGTTACGAGTGGTTTTTACCAAAAAGAAGCCCGGAGGCTTCTTTTTTTGTGGACCCGAGGGGAATCGAACCCCTTTTTGAACTATGCCATAGTTCCGTACTACCGGTATACGACGGGCCCTGACAAGTGGACCTGACCGGAGTCGAACCGGTGATCTCCGCAATGCGAATGCGGCGCTCTACCAACTAAGCTACAGGCCCCCGTACACTTCTGAAATTATACCAATCCGCACGCGGAAATACTATCCGCACGGACTATTTCAAAAACGAAGTTGGATTGACAGGGGTGCCGTTTTTCCGGACTTCGAAATGCAGATGCGTGCCGGTTGACCGGCCGGTCGAACCCATTTTGCCGATTACCTGGCCCCGGCTCACCGTGTCCCCCGCCTTCACATACACTTCTGTCATATGAGCGTAGAGCGTTGACAATCCGCCGCCGTTATCGATGATTGCGTGCCTGCCATAGCCGTAATTTAAATACTGAACCGATATCACTGTTCCGTCCCCGGCAGCTGTAACCGGCGGCTGACTGGGATTGGCGATATCAAATGCCATGTGATACCACACGGGATATTGCGTGATGACGCCCACAGTCGGCCAGGAAAACTGCCCGCTTCCTCCTGCCGAAAGCGGCGCTGCTGCAAACTGCCGCGGAGCGATAGGGGCTGCTTCCGGCATAACGCCGTCAGGCACGACGAGTGTCTGTCCGACGGACAGAGCAAACGTATCGAGATCCGCAAAATCATTAAACGGAAAGTTTACGATTTTTTGCGCTTCCGTTTTATACTTCTTGGCGATCGAATACACAGTCTCCCCTTCCCGGACTTTATGCACCATACCGGTAACAGGAGGAATCTTCAGACTTTGCCCTATAGTCAAACTATCTCTTTTAAGATCATTTGCCCACTTAATACTATCAACTGATACGCCGAATTTTTGCGCGACGGTTGATAAGGTATCACCGTTTTGTATCTGGTATGTTATGATTTGATCACGTGGTTTTTCTGACACCTGCGTCTGCACGCCGTATTCAGATAAATCCAGACTCGTGACAACTGCTGACGGCGGTGTAAAGTCAGCAAGCGCCTGATTCTGCGCCCCGGGATACGCGGTTGCCAAAATGGGCGCCGCAATAATTGCAGCAAGCACCAATACACTTACGGAAAAATGCAGGAACGGACGCTGATACCCCCCTCTTCTTGCCATGAGGATATCAACCAGCACGTCTTTATTGGTTTCAAACCAGGTGCCGAACCGCCGGAGTTTACGGGAAAGGTAATGATACCAACCCTTCTGCCACAAGCGGAGATCATCCCTGAGTAATTGCATTCGTTTTCTCATGTTCTAGGAAGCTAGAGTAACACAAAAATACCCCTCAAACAAATACACTCAAACAAGGCGCGGTGAGGACGCGTTTAACCTCCGCATTGAAGTATTTTTTGTTATTTTGCTTACCGAGTATTGAGCGTGCGGATGCCCAACCTTCAGTGTTGGGAGGTTCCGCCGCACCAATCGAGGTTAGCAAAATCGAAAAAACTTCACGGCGGGGCTTTTCTTTGATTCTTTCTTTGAGCAGACAAAGAAAGAATGAGGTAAATTATCCCTGCGCCAGACTCTGAAGAAATTCGGCGTTATCTTTCGTTTTGCCCAGCCTGTCGATAAGCATCTGTGTGCGTTCCTCATCAGAAAGCATGCTCAGCATGTGCCGCAACGTCGTCACTTTTTTCATGGTGTCTTCCCCTAAAAGCAGCTCATCATGCCGGGTTCCGGATTTGCCGACATCAATAGCCGGGAAAATCCTGCGCTCCTGCAGGGAACGTGACAAGTGCAGCTCCATGTTGCCGGTGCCTTTAAATTCTTCATAAATCAAATCATCCATGCGGCTGCCGGTTTCGACCAGTGCAGTTCCGATAATCGTAAGCGACCCTCCGTCCGTAATCCGTTTCAACACCGGCTGTTCGCCTTGAGCTTTTTTCACTTCTTCCTCGGGGGTAACAAATGGCTCATTGCACCGTGCCGCTCCCAGGAATTTCTTTGCAGGATACAGTGCTGCGGGATCAAATCCTCCGGTAAGCGTGCGTCCTGACGGGTTTACCACCAGGTTATATGCGCGGGCAAGCCGGGTAATGGAATCGAGCAGAATGACAACGTCATGCCCCATTTCAATCAACCGTTTAGCCCGGTCCAACGCTACTTCAGCTACACGCGTCTGATGTTCCGGTGATTCGTCGAAATTAGAAGCATACACTTCGCCTTTCACTGACCGGGAAATGTCCGTGACCTCTTCCGGACGTTCTCCTATTAGCACAGCCATAAGATGTACTTCCGGATAGTTTGCGGAAATGCCGGCTGCCAATTCCTTGAGAATCGTTGTTTTTCCGGCTTTCGGAGGACTCACGACTAATCCCCGTTGACCGAATCCGATCGGAGAAAGTAAATCGAGTATACGTGTAGACAACGGTGCTACTCCTGTTTCCAGCCGCAATAACTTGTTAGGATATATCGGCACCAGGTCTTCAAACCGCGGCCGTTTTTCCATTTGCTCAGCCAACAGATCGTTTACTTTTTCTACTTTAAGTAACCCCCAATACCGCTCGTTATCTTTCGGCTGCCTTGCCTGGCCTTCTACCATATCGCCGTTCCGCAGTAAAAATCTGCGGATTTGGGATTGGGAGATATATACATCGCGTTCACTGGGCGTATATTTCGGCCGCAAAAATCCATGCCCGTCGGGCATGGTGTCCAAAACGCCGCGCACTGTTTCTGTCGGAACATCGACATCCGGCGTAAACGCAGTACTGCCTGTATTTTCATTGAAATCCCGTCTCGGAGCCCGGTCAAACCCGGTATCCCGGGCATACCCCTCGTCGCGTCGGTATCCGCTGCCACCGGAAAACCCGCCTGATCCGCGATGAAAGTCCCGTCCGCCAAACCGGCTATCGCCTCCGCGGTTGAATCCGCCGCGGTTACCCCGGTCAAATCTGCCTCTGCCGCCGCTTCGGAAATCACGGCGTCCGCCGCGGTCATTTCCTTGCGCTGGCTGATACCCACGGTCATTTCCCATAGAGGGAGCACGCACGAAAGCCGGCTGATCTGCATTCACGGCCGGTTCAGCAGCAGGTACGGTTGTACGTGCGCCTTGCGGTGCCCCGACCAAATCTTCAAGACTCAAGCTGGGCGCTGGCTCTTCGGCGGGTTTTACGGCCTCAGGAGCTTCTACAAATTTCTCCACGGCTGCTTTCGGCTCCGGCATCGGAGCTTCCGCTTTCGGCGTTTTCTCTTCTGTCGCCTTCGTGGATTTTTTTACTGTAGATGGTTTGCGTGTTGCTTTAAAAGCCATAGATATATGCGGGGCTCCCGATATTAGTTGGTTGGTTCAATACGTAAGAAAAACATTAAAAATATAAGAAAGATGCCTGGTACAGATTCTTGGCTTAGACATTCATGGGAAAAATCTGAAACTACTACTGAGGAGTCGTAATCTTGCCCTATTAAACCAGAAACAGCCTCCCGTTGTCAAGCGTTAATTTATCCGTTCGTAAATAACCGTCTCGTTCTGCTGATAGGCTACGCGCGAAAATTGTTCAAATTTCCATTCAGCCAGAGAGGTAAACTTCTGCCGCTCAATCGAACCCACGACAATAAAGCGTACATGATACACATCAAGAATACGCTTTGTTTCATCGATATCTTCGGATTCGTAAATTTTGCGCACATCTTCACGGCGCGGAGACACGACATCATAGGAACCCCTCCATAACCATTCATGGACCGCCCATCCTACGACGGTGGGTACCCCGGTAAACACGGAAAACCGTTCATAATCCGTATAACTGTCTCCGTCTGCTTCCGCTATGACCGATCTATCATGAGGATCATGCTGCTTGAGCCACATGATTGCACTATAGTCATCAGGATATTCCCTCATAAGCCAGGTCAGCCCGTATAATCCGTCATAATTCTTAAGCTCCCCGAAATAACTGCGCACGGAAAACGTCGGATAAATAGCGGTCAGAAAGAACTGAAATATGACGAGCACCATACACAGTATCCGCACCCATGACCGTTTCATGATGCCGGCTCCCGGCCGCCGCCCGAAAAACAAATGCATGATCGCGTACGCCGAAACGATGCTCCACATGATAAATGCCTGATATCCGAGCTTAAACATCGTATTTGAGCGGAAATGCTGGGGATATATGTCTTTAAAATAAAAAAATTCAGGGAATATGATGAGCGCGAAACAAAATACGTAGAACACTACCAGGATTCTTTCGATATGAGTAAATTTAGTATTCCATACTGTCTTTATGTCATACAGGTGTTTCATTTTATCTATTTTGCTAATCAGCAGTATGCCGCCGCAGAACCAAAAAAATCCCCAGAGAAGCCACATCATCCATAACGGCGACTGCTGGCACTTCTCCACTCCTTCAAAAAGAATCGGCCCTACCTTGGTATTGGCAAGAAGCGGCAACGGGCAGTTTACCGCAACCCCGTTGACAAACGATTTAAATTGCAGAAGAAACGGGAGGCTGACTCCCAGTGCCGCTGCCAGGACAACACCTGTCTCTGTCCCCCACTCCTTCCATGAGCCTTTCAGAAACGGGATATGCGTCATGGTGAGAAGTATCAGGAACAATCCCAAATAAATCGGCCCGTCCAGTGCATTTGTCATAAGCAGCACGCCGACGAGGAACCCGTATACGCCTAGTGCAAACAGGTCATGTTTCTTTTTCCGGATATCAACGCGTCCGAATACCGCAATAAGCAGTCCGATGGCAAGCAGCACGAACGGAATGGATAATACGTGACCGTGAATATCGGAAACGACGAACGAATAACTGGGAAACTCATGAATGGTAAACGGGATAAAGCGCGTTGCGTTAGCGTACCAGTACCGCGCCATCCCCTCGGGAAGTTTCTCCCAAAATTCGCCCCAACTCCATGCCAGCTTCCAGAACGGCGCGACATCTTCCCCGGTATACCCGCGGGTAAATGCGTAAATTGTCTGCATATTGCCGGCCAACGTCACCATGAATGCGGTAAGTATGCCGCCGATTACGGAAAACACACGTTTCCCACGGGCAAAAAACGGGGAGGTATACACGAGCTGGTACCCGATGGAAAAGCTCATGGTAAGACATAAGGCAAAAATAGTGGAAAGCATGAGGTTGAACGTCACGGCCAGATCGAGCCCGGATAATTTCGTAAGGACCGCCGTGACCAGATGCCCGAAATAATAGTAATTTACCGGCAATGGCGGATACCACATGTCCGCGGGAGGAAAATACGTGCTGCGTAATGCCGACTGCATGAAGCCATAATCCATAAATTTCTCCAAGCCCCGGATGCTCGGTTCATGCGCTTTCACCCATGACCAAAACAGCAGCGCGATAAAAAATACCGCTTCTTCTATGCCGATTGTTACAAGCGAGCGCCTCCACTCCCCCTTTTCTTTCTCCTCCGGTGCGGCCTGGTGCAGAATAATACCGATACCAAAAACGGCAATAATCGATCCGATGACGACAATCTCGGTAAACGGTGCAATATGCGCCGTACCCAGCACGTAGACGATCCAGGTTACGGCTGCCATGCCGACTGCCTTTGCGAAAAAATATCCGGCGTCATGCCAACGGGAAAATAACCGCTTCGTAAGCGGATATGCAGCGGCGCCCACAAAAAAAAGCGTCCCCCACCATCGTAAAACCATGAAAAAATCAGTGAGCGGCATATATGCGCGGAATTATACCATCAGGCTTTCCCCCGTCCCACAAAAACCTGTTGTGTTTGCTGTTTATGCTCTTGTTTCAGCATGATGGCGTCAACGGTCAGGGCAACCCTTCGCGCCAGCGGAATACCGATTCGGTGAGCTAGATGCGTAACCGGCCGGAGACCGGTAAATATTCCTCCCATAACTGCACCTCCTAGCCCGCGTTGTATGTTCGGTCGGATATCTTTCTTGAGTTCCGATACCGCTGTGAGCTGATTTGCACTGTCAACCAATGACGCCCCTTTTTCTGCACGCCGTTTTTCGATAAGCCCTCCGACTAACCCTTCTGCCGCGACAACAGTCCCTGCCACTCCCAGCACCATATCACTCATCCCTGCCCACATTTCGGCATTTTTACTCCAGTCGGCAATATAAGGACGGATGCGATCCATTGCTGCCTGACCTTTTTTTGACGTGATGAGTTTGGAGACCTGCTCGAATGCACCGACGGCATCCTCAGTTATGGGAGCAGATTTCATGTACCGGTCATGGAATGAAACTATCCTGTCACGAACCGTCTTCACGACAGGAGGGGGCAATTGCTGTTCATGACGAGCGGATTCCATAATATAGTTTGAGTATACGCCACCCACCCACCGTTACGGAAGATACACGCTCAGGCGTGATACAATTACCCGCATGAATATCGCAATTATCGGAGGCGGGTTTACCGGTCTTACGGCTGCATACACGCTTTCCAAACAGGGTCATGCTGTCACCATATTTGAAAAAGAGCCGTATCTGGGAGGACTTGCATACGGGTTTACCAGACCGGATTGGCAATGGCATATCGAGGCGGCATACCACCATTTATTTACCAATGACCGGGATATTATCTCGCTCATACATGAATTGGGGATTTCTGACAGCCTGATTATCAAACGTCCCGTCACGTCTACACTCTGGCAGGATGCCATGTACCAGCTGGATTCTCCCAAACACCTGCTTCTTTTCCCCGGATTATCGTTTACCGACAAAATACGGACGGCGGCACTGTTAGGATTTTTTAAACTCTTTCCTGTTTGGCGCCTGCTCGAACGCACGACTGCGGAACGTATCCTTATATCCGTCGGCGGACGAAGGGCATGGAGTGTTGTATGGGAACCCCTACTCTACGGGAAATTCAGCACGTATGCGCCGAAGGTTTCTGCTTCGTGGTTTTGGGCCCGCATAGTGAAACGCACACCGTCACTTTGTTATATACGGGGCGGATTTCATACCGCGGTATCAGCTCTGGAGCAGGCAATTATTACACAGCGCGGAGTGATACACACGGCAACTCCCGTCGATGCCATGAAACGGACCGGACATGACAAATACGCCGTACGATGGGGCAAAAATCAGCAGACGTTCAACGCTGTATTACTGACAGTCCCCACGCCGTTTGCTGCCAACATCGCTCCGATGATTCCTGCTTCCTATATCCGTCCGCTTATGCGTATTCCGCATGTATCCGCACAAACGCTTATCGTAGAAACGGACCGGCCGATACTGAAAAACGTGTATTGGCTCAACGTGACGGACCGGTCGTTTCCGTTCCTTGCCGCTGTCGCCCATACCAATTTTATGGATCCGAAATATTACGGAGGACACCACCTTACCTATTTCGGCAACTATCTTCCCGACGGCCATCCGCTGCTTTCGATGAACAAAAGCCAAGTACTCAAAACGTTCTTACCGCATATCAAACGGCTTGCTCCAAACGCCCGATACACCATCCGTCATACATATCTTTTTACCGGTCCTTTTGCCCAGCCGGTACACGAAGTCCGCTATTCCGAAAACATACCGCCTATTGCCACTCCACTCCCCAATCTGTTTATGGCCAATATGGATTATGTCGTCCCGTGGGACCGGGGTACCAACTACGCAGTGGAACTTGGGGCTAGAGCAGCAGCGTGTATACTAAAAGAAACAACATAACCTTACGTATGCACCGGGCTTCTTTACTCATCAGCGCCATCGGAATCCTCCTGTTTTCATTCTTCCTTATGATGTATACGTTTTCCTATGACGCCAATACGCATGACATCCGTATTGCGACCAAACTCTGGAGTGATTTCGGCGCCCACATCCCTCTCATACGGTCATTTTCGTACGGCGAAAACTTAAACCGGCTCATGCATGCCCGCCCGATTGAATCCCCGCTGTTTCCGGGAGAACCGATCCGTTATCATTTCGGTTTTTACGCACTTGCCGGCATTCTGGAACATCTGGGGCTGCGCATTGACTGGGCGGTAAATATCCCGAGTGCGGCCGGATTTTTTCTTCTTATTGTTTGTATCTTTTATCTTTCGTACCTCCTCTACAAACAAGAGGGTATTTCATGGCTTTCTGTTGTATTTTTTCTCTTCAACGGATCGTTATCCTTTCTGCGGTTTTTACGCGAGCATCCGCTTTCCAAACATACGATAACCGACATTATGACCAACGCGCAATTTCCGGCGTTCGGACCGTGGGACGGCGGGGATATTTCCGCGTTCTGGACGCTCAATATTTATACGAATCAGCGTCACCTCGGATTATCGTACGCCCTGCTCCTTGCCCTCATTATTCTGCTGTATAAACCGCTCAAACACGCCCGCTACACTCCGCTTATAATCGGCGGCGTTACCTCGCTTTTGTTATTTGTAAACTTCGCTGCTGCCGGAATTGCTGCGCTGTTTTTCGGCTGGGTGTTTCTGATACAAAAAAAATCCCGCATGCTGCTCCTCCAGAGTGCCGTAATTATTCTCCCTGCGTTTTTTCTGCTCCGGCATATGAGTAACTTGAGCTCGTCGGTTGCCTGGCAGCCGGGATATCTTATGCGCACGCCGAATCCCGGAATATGGTCGTTTGCATCGTTTTGGTTTGCAAATCTAGGCCTTCACAGCATTCTCATCCCTGTAGGACTCATTCTGTCGCCGAAAGCAGTGCGCCGATTTCTTATCGGTCCTCTCGTTATCCTTTTTATTCTCCCGAACCTGTACCGGTTTTCTCCCGACATGATCAATAACCATAAGTTTTTCAACTTTTTTCTCATTATCGGAAACATCGTGTCCGCGTATGCAGTCATGACTCTCATAAAAAAAGCAGGCCAAATACAACATCGCGTGTGGAAACGCGCACTCCAGCTCACGGTGGGGACCATACTCATCGTTCCGCTGATCATATCCGGTGTTATTGATTTCTTTCCGCTGATAAATGACACCAAGGGCTCCGTACCGGATACACGCGCAAACGCTGATGCTGAATTTATCCGTTCCAACACGAAACCTACGGACATCATCGCCAACTCCACATGGTTTTATCACCCCGCATCCATTGCGGGTCGTCCGCTGTTATCCGGATATACATATTTCACCTGGTCGTACGGGTACGATCAGGGGAAGCGTGAAGCGCTCCTGACCTCCATATACCGCGCCGGCAGCATTGATGCACTCTGTGCTATCGTCCGGCGAACCCGAGTGGCATTTGTGGAACTCAATGAACAACCCGAAACATATCTCCAGCCGAACTGGGCGTTATGGCGAAGTATTCTCCCTGTCTATCAGAATCAGACGACGCACCTTACAATATATTCAATGCGTGATACATGCCGTATCCTGCCCCGGTATCCCTAAATCATGACAACAAAATATTATCTCGTATTTCTTCTTATTCTTACGTGTGCCGCCCTCACACGGGCTATCGGACTCAATTGGGACGCAGGATCGCATCTGCACCCCGATGAACGGTTTCTCACGATGGTTGCAAGCACGATTACGCTGCCCGGAAACATATCTGGGTACTTTGACACCGGATCGTCCCCTGCTAACCCGCATAACCGGAATTTTTCCTTTTACGTATACGGAACATATCCGATGTTTCTTACCAAACTTGCTGCCCGCTTCATGCAAAAAGATACATATGACGGCATCGTTCTGGTTGGACGCGGCATATCCGTATTAACGGACATTTTGACCGTTTTTATCGTCTTTTGTATCGGAACGTACCTTACAAAACGGCCGGGAGCAGGGTTGCTGTCCGCCCTGTGTTATACACTCGCAGTCCTTCCGATTCAGTTATCACACTTCTTCACGGTTGACCCGTTTGTCACGCTTTTTATTACTATCGCACTTTGGCGCATTATCAGGGGACAATTCGATATCATAACCGGCATAGCAATCGGTCTTGCCGTCAGTGCAAAAATTTCTGCGGTCCTCATTCTGCCGGTTGCCGCATGCGGGTTTATCGCAGTATGGCCGTTTAGAAGCCATACGCCGATTATTACCGGAAAACGGAAACATCTGCTCATCGGAGGTCTGCTTACAGCCGTCGGCGCGATTGCTACAATCCGCGTAGCATATCCGTATCTTTTTACCGGATTCAGGATTAATCCCCTGATTCTCAACAACTGGAAACAACTCGCATCGTTTGACGGACCGACCACGTCATTTCCTCCCGGTCTCCAGTGGATTCATGTTTCTCCGTGGCAGCCGGTATTGGACATGACAGTATTCGGGCTCGGATTGCCGCTCACAATCCTCGCCGGCATTTCAATCATCCGGCATATTTGGTCAATGTGGAAGAAACCCCGGTGGAACCCCGCCATCACACTTCTGTTGTGGCCTGTACTGTTGTTCGGATACCAATCGTTTCAATTCGGCAAAGCAATGCGGTACTTCTGGGCAGCGTATCCGGTTCTTGCGGTATTTGCGGGCATGGAGGCCTATCAGCTGATTCGGTTAATTTCAGCAAAAATCCGTCCGCTCCCGCTGCGCGTGTGGATCTATGCCGGCATGGTCATCATGGTACTTGTATGGCCGCTTTCATTTATGTCCATCTATACGCGTCCGAACACACGGGTAGCCGCAAGCACCTGGATATATACCCACATACCTGCAAAAAGCACTATTGCCTGGGAACATTGGGATGATCCCCTGCCGTTTGCCGTCGGTACCTTTACCCCCTCGGCATATACACAAATCCAGATGACGTCATTTGATCCGGACGACGCAGAAAAGATACGGAAAATTCAGAATACGCTTGTGAGTGCGGACTATCTCGTTCTTTCCAGCAACAGAGCATACGGAGCGCTCGGACGTCTCAAAACGCGGTTTCCGGTTACGAACCGGTTTTATCAGAAACTATTTTCCGGCAAGCTGGGATACAAGCTCATTGCACAGTTTACATCCCGGCCCATGCTGCCGCTTTTTTCCGGATCTTTATGCATTCATGTTCCCGGATTTTCCTACGGAGCAGCATCCCGGACACTCGGGCAATGCGCTTCCGGCATACAGATTGTTGACGATTATGCGGAAGAAACGTTTACCGTATACGATCATCCGAAAGTGCTTATTTTCCAAAATGTTCAGCACCTGCCTGAATTAGAAATATTAAGCCGCCTTCATGAATAACAGGCATTTTGTTATTATTTTCAGTCTGACACTTTCTGTTTTGGCATCCGCGGTGGTCGTTTACATGCTCGGGATAGAACGCTACTCCCTCCCTCTGGTCCCGTTGTGGCTTTGTTCCGTCGGACTGCTCATCACGGCAACGCACATGGTGTCTTCAGAGCAGTGGACGCTCCCTCGCGTTACATTGCGGTCTGTCGGCATGATACTGATTATTCTCCTGCCGATCCTTATCCGTGTGCTTCATTATCAACCGGCGCGCATTCACGGCGACGATCTTATGACTGCGTCATTTTCCATAGGTTACCATCCGCTTACGGCCAATTTTTTTGCCGGCGTTCCTGAGGGAATGGCGTGGGTTGCGAAGTTTCCTTCTCCGTATTTCCTTTTTCAGAAACTCTTTCTCCATATTACCGGAGCCACCGTCCTGACCGTCAAACTATCCGTCTTACCGTACGTTCTGATTGTTTCCGTCATGACATTTTTGATTGCGCGCATGCTGATAGGACCTTTTGCAGCGGTTGCCGCGGTTATTCTCTACGCCTTTATGGCAATCAGTATTTACCACGAGACCCTTGGCCTTCATTTCATTTCCAGCACTGCTGCATATATGATCTTTTTTTATGCAGTACTCCGGGCGATGAAACATACCAAACCGTTTTGGTACGCGGTAAGCGGTATCGCCGCGGGAGCGTGTTATTTAAGCTACACATCATCGTATATTGCATTCCCCATGCTTCTTGTGTCGTTCATACCACTTGCCGTCGTCAAAAAAAAGAAAGCATATACGGCAGGAATTATCTGGGCGCTCGCCGGATTTTTCGTGATGATAGCTCCGTTTCTTACCTATGCGATAAAAACGGAAAATTATTTTGTCGGACGGATCAATCAGGTCTCACTGCTTACCGGAACCTGGTCAGCAAATTACGATAAACAGCAGGATACTGCTGCACAAACGACCGTCATTCAAAACAACCTATTACTATCACTGCGGGCATTTACCCAGGACGGAATCGGCGGCCACGGAGGATATACGTTTAACAAGAGAGCATTTTTCGACCGCACCGGACTCATTCTATTTAGTATCGGAACAGCCATGAGCCTTTTTCTCATGCTGAAAAAAGGCGGCATCGCGCTCATTCTCCTTACCATTCTTGCCGCATATATAACCGGCGTCGTGCTTACCATTCCGCCTCCGGCATATCACCGCCTGAGCCTTGCGTTTCCGTTCATTGCCATTATTTCGGCCGTACCGTTTTATTACCTGGCCCGATGGGTACCCCCGCGTGTCGCGATCCTTATCGCAGCTTCGCTGCTTGCCGTGTACGCAGGTACCAATATCCACTATGTTCAAACAGCCGTTATGAAAGAATCACTCATTGAAGATGCGGCTATTATCCGATTTATCAATGATACCTATCCGAACCGGCATATTCATATTGCGGCGTTTCCCTATTTCGCACTGGAAAAAATTTACCCGTTCTTCAAACCCGCCACCGCGTTATCTGTAGACACCAAATACCACACGGACTATGTAAACCGCTTTGAGCGTAATGAACCGTACCTCTATATCATTACACTGCCCAAAGAATTCAGGGAAAAATTTATCGACGCGGACACCAACGGCACCTATATTCCGTATTCGGAAAAGTACGGCATATTTACCAATGCCAAATAAGGCTTTCCCGTCAGGGCCGTTTGAGGACAAAAAATAGCGCACCTGCATCATCAGCATCTACGGGTTCTTCCATGAGACCGGTAAAAAATGCGGCCGGATACCACGCGGTAAGTTTCGGCCACCATACCCACCGGCGGTTGATGAAATACGATAAAAGGCTGGGCACCGAAAGGTAATGCAGCACGTCCAGCCACAATGCAGCATGGGGAGACAAATACGGAGTCACCGATTGTACACGGAACCCGGCAGCCCGAAATGCTGCACTCCACTCTGTCCGGGTAAACAAATTGATATGTACCTGCTTCTTTTTCATCCACCGGCGGTATCCGTCACCGAATATCTTCGAGCCGAACAAATGATCTTCCCAGGGCTTTGCCATAACGGTCGCGTAGCAGATCCCTTTGGGGGCTAACACTCTGTGCATTTCCGCAATAACATTTTTTACATCGTCCGTATGCTCTAAGACACTATTTACAACAACGGTCTCAAATGTCCGGTTTGCAAACGGAATACGTTTGCCGTCATACGTCACAATGTCCGTGTAGGCGTTATTTTTTTTCGCTTCATCAATCCGACTGTCCCCCACATCAACCCCGACGTCAATCTTCCGGCTCCCGAATGTCACACGGGCAAAAAATCCGTCTCCGCACCCTACATCGAGAACGCGTCGGCGCAGCGGCAAATGCTGCTGATACAGTGCAGCTTCTTTACTTCGCAGCACCGAGAGAAATATCGGCCGGGCAAAAAGATACTCACGCAAAAAATCAATTGTTGTTTTCATATAATTTTCCCGATACTACGCGCCGGAACGCGTTTGATGAACGTGTTGCCGAAAAATAATTACTCACAATCCGTGTTTGTTTCGTATACATTTCCGGAGTTTTCCATATCGCAACAATAGCCTTGGCAAGCGCTGTGCTGTCTTTGGGAGGCACCACCATGCCCATACCCGTCTTCAGCACCGGAACACGCACGCCGGGCAAATCAGAGGCAACAACAGGGATACCTGCCATCATTGCCTCCGCCTGCACCATCCCGAATGCCTCCGTGCTGTTTACTGACGGTAATACCAGCACATGAATCATCGCGTAAAACGATCCCATCTTATGCGGCGGTATTTCACCCAAAAATACTACCTGTTTTTTATATCTCCTGACAAGCGTCATGATCCGTTGTTTATACATGGCTTCCCCGACCGGATCAGTCTGACCGGCGATGACAACTTTAATGCGATCCGTATGCATGAGAGCCTGAATACGCGGAATTGCCTGAAACAGATATTCCATACCTTTCTCTTCCGCAAGCCTGGCCGCTACCCCGATGACAATCTGCGGCGTACCGATGCGGCGGCGGAATGAATCGGTGAGCGCTTTTTTCTTTCTAAGAAACGGAATCGGAGGCACAATCGCCGTCACGGACCGCTTTCCGTATCGCGTAAGCAGCCCGAGCAACCTGCTGTGACGTGCGTAATCTTTCGTGTACGTAACGACCGTATCCGCAAGCCATAATGAACCGAAATTGGATACTTCAAGCAGCGACTGGATGACGCTGTTGACCCATCCGTGCGGAAGCACAAGCTCGCAATGATACACCGCAATAACCCGTTTTCCCTGCAATTTTGCGGCTATGGCCGGGATAATACCCTCAAACTGCGGCAGGTTGATGACGGTGACATCGTGTGTTCCTGCTAAACGCCAGGACTTTATCAACCAATCGAGAGAAATAAATCCTTTACTCACTTTTGCAATCCACGATGCGCGCATAACAGCCACCCCGTGAATGCGTTCGCGCATACGCAGGCTTTTTTCATACTGCATGGTAAGGACCGACACTGCTTCTCCGGAACGTGCCAGATCTTCCGCCCAACGCGCCGCTGCAAGTGTGAGCCCCGAAACATACGGGTGATAATACGAGATGGAAAATAATATCTTCACAGGAAACACCAATTATACCGGTATATTATTCAGCTCAATAATACGCTCTAATGATTGTTTCAGATACGGATATTTGTCTTCATAATTTCTGCCGCGGTCAAAAATGTTGTAAATCCAGTGGATGTGGGTGCGTACGTTTTTTGCGGAAAGATGCGCGACAATATCCCAATTATCTTCGATAAAGTAATCAAATTTTTTCTCCCGGATGACACGCTCTTTATACATATGTGCCTGCTCTTCCCGCGTGTTCAGGGTAATACTTTCGAAGCAATCCGAAAGATCCCACCGCTTCAGAAATCGGGTGAGATTCGGCTCCAAAAAAGCAAAGCGGGACGTCACTAAATGCGCTTCAATGCGATGATTTCGTGCTAAGTTCCGGAGCAATGCAGCGCCCTGAGCAGGAAAAAAACTCGATTCGTGAGCGAGCGCCCAAAAGCCGCGTTCCAGCGGAGTTCGCGGAACAAAAAAACTTACGTTATGTATTCCCAAGACATGGCGCTTGATCAGTGCGATGGGTAACCGGGCCAGTCGGGCCGGATTATATGCCACGACACCGTCAAAATCGAAACCGACAATTATTTTTTTGCGTGTAGATGTCACGTTTCGAATCATACCCCAAAATACGCACGCATAACAGTGATGGAATTGAGAGTAAAAACAAAAAAACACCGGGCTCTATTCTCCATGGAAGGTTGACAGCCTGCCCAACTATCAACCCTCCATGCAAAATACAGTTACCGGTGCTGTTTTCTCTTACTTAGAGTATTTCTCTTACTCGAAACCTTTTATTAAGATTGAAATCTCGGTCATTGTAACGCCGGATTATATGCTTGTCAATAACGACTGACGGAAACAAAAAAGAACGGGGAAAAGAAGCAGAAAATAAATTGCTTCTATTCAGCGCGGGAAAACAATCCAAAATAATATTATTAGCTTCAGAAAAATATTTGACAACAATTCGGGGTATTGATATTTTGATTCTCGGTATCATTCACGATTGCCCATTGCGAATGGTGCCATATATAAAAGGCATTACTATACGTAGCTAGAATCCCAAACCCAATGCTAGCGGTAGTGATGCTTTTTTATTGGCAAAAAATAGGAGCGCCTCTCCCCCACAAAAAAATCCCGCGACCGCGGGACTTTCTTGAGTTCCGGCAGCTTAGAGAGTAAACACCGGAATACTCAACCCCTTCTCTTTGAGCTTTATGAGCTCACGACGCACCTCTTGTTCATAGGAGCGCCTCTCCCTGTCAAAAGGACTTACACGGGCCTTTTTGCCCAATCCTAAGGCCCTGAGGACATTTCCCAAACCCGTAGCTAGCAGTTGTATCACTTATTCAGTAAACTCCTTTTTATTTTTCTTGTCAAGTCCCATAATTATTTTACGTAACAAAATGGCTAGTCTTATAGTTTTTTTATTCTTATATAGATTGTCAGTACGCTCCGAAATATTTTTCTCATTTCTTTGTGGATAACTTGTGGAACCACAAAAACACCAACTCATACCTTGAACATGCATGAGGGCGTGGAGGTATTAAATTTTCGCTGACCGCTTCCCGAGTTCCTAAATACCCGCACTAATCGAAGAAATATACGGCATGATGCATAAAACGTAGGTGGACTGGCGAGCAGCGGTCAAAAAAATTTAGTACCGACACGAAGCTATCCCGCCTTACTTCATCCGGGCAAAGAAGAGTTGTCCGGCCGGAGTCTGATGAATTTTAGTCACAATAACGTGCACATCCTCCCCTGCCCTGCCTTTTGCATTCTCGACTACGACCATAGTGCCGTCGGCAAGATATCCGACTCCCTGATCCCGCTCCCTTCCGTCGTGGGTTATTTTGATGACAAATTCCTCACCGGCAACCAGCGCTACTTTCATCGCCTGTGCCAGATCATTGACGTTTAAAATACGCACTCCCTGCGCCCGGGCGACATGCGCCAAATTAAAGTCCACGGTAAGAAGCGCTCCGTTCCAGCGTTTGGAAAGGACCACGAGCTTACTGTCTACTTCTTTGACCTCAGCAGGATCCTCCGTGATGACTTTTATCTTCAGCCAGGGATTCACCTTCTGCATCTTGAGCTTACCGATGACATCCAGCGCCCTCCTCCCCTTCGCGCGGCGCATCGGGTCGCTATCATCTGCAATATGCTGCACTTCCGTGAGCACAAACTGCGTTATAACCAGTGTTCCCGAGAGAAATCCGCTGTTAACAATCTGCAATATCCTGCCGTCGATTAATACGCTCGTATCGACCATGATCGGGTGCTCCCCGATGGTTTCTTTCGTCTCCGGGACTTGGGTCCTGTGAAACGGACGGGTCGTCATCTCGCTTAATGCGGTCAGATTCTTAACGATTTCCCGGGCAAGCGCCTGGGTAAATGCGGTCGTCGGCTTCACGACAGGAACAGGCACTGGTGCCGGAGCCGTATCCGCCTTGACGGTAGCCGCTTTCTGTTTCTTCATATATAAATTGTAGCATACCTACGTTCTATACGACCATTTTGGAAGATAAACCTGAATACTACCTGAAACAATACCGGAGATAATAAACTATACCTATTCAAACACGGCAAAGCCCTGTTTTAAACTCTTTACCGTTGCCGGTGAATATACGGTAGGAAATCCCAGCCGTTTTGCTTCTTTTACCCTGCGCTCTTCGCTTCCTACCCTGCGTACTTCGCCCAAAAGCCCCACTTCTCCGAATGCAGCAGCCTTAGGATCCAGTGCTTTATTTTTAAATGAGGAAAAAATCGCCATCGCAATCGCTAAATCAGCAGCGGGCTCTGCAATCTTTAAGCCGCCGCTGACGTTCACAAATACATCGAATCCGCCGAGCGGAAGGTTAAGACGCTTGGACAATATGGCGACCAATAGCTGCAAACGATTGTAATCGACACCGCTTGCCACACGACGCGGCATCGCAAGCTGGGTAGAAACGACAAGCGCCTGTATTTCAACCAGCATTGGCCGTGTTCCTTCCAAAATAACGGTTACGGAAGATCCGGGTACATTCTTTACTCTATCCTGCAGGAACAAAGCGGAGGGATTTGACACTTCTTTCAGTCCCTGCTCTGCCATTTCGAAAATTCCCACTTCTTCTATCGCGCCGAACCTGTTTTTGAGAGTCCGCAATATTCTTGCGTTGGCAAACCGCTCCCCCTCAAGATACAGCACTGCGTCAACCATATGCTCCAGCACTTTCGGCCCTGCAATCGCCCCTTCTTTCGTGACATGCCCGATAATGATCATGGGAATACCTTGAGATTTGGCAGCAGCGATCAATACCTCTGCACTATGGCGGATCTGCCCGACTGACCCGGCCATACCTTCCAGATCGGACGAAGAGAGCGTCTGTATGGAATCCACAATCACAAGCTGCTTTTCGTGTAAGGCTGCAAGTGCCCCGACGATGTTTTCGGCATTGGTTTCAGACAGAATGGATATATTCTCCCCCTCAATACCAAGCCGCTTTGCCCGGAGCTTGACCTGCTCAGCTGATTCTTCACCGGATATATACAATCCGCCCACGGAACCCAATATATGAAGCAGCAGCGTCGATTTTCCTATCCCGGGGTCGCCGGCAAGCAGCGTGACGCTTCCGGGCACGATTCCCCCGCCCATCACACGGTCAAATTCTCCGTATGCGCTTTTTAACCTGTTTTTTTCGATATGACGAACCTCTGATAACTTCTGCGGAACGGCCGCATCAGGCCGGGCACGAAGCGCACTGCCTTTAGCGCCACCTGCGACCTCTTTTACAGTTTCGATCAGTGTATTCCACTCACCGCAATTGGGACACTTACCATACCATTGGGGGGTTTCGTATCCGCACTGCTGACACACATACGATGCGCGTAGCTTCATAGGGGTATTCTACACCAGAAGAGGAAATATTGCCGTGATTATCTCTTCGTTCCCGTCAGCGCGTCCAAAAATGCCCGCCGGGTAACCAAAAAGCACGTACTGTCGACCGGCTCGCTTGCTGCGTATTTAAGACTTCCGAGCGGCCAACCGCCAAGCTTTTTCATATCAGCAACCTCGGAAGGATCCAGTTTGTTGTCAGGTGTATGCGTCACCCAGGTTGTGACTGCCCGCACGTCCTTGAAACTGTCGTCCATAAATACTTTGGCCAGCGCCTGCTTATGGGCGCTTAGTTCCATCGCCCCCGCGCCTTCCTGATCTTTCACAAATGAAGCTAATTCCACAACAGAACCGGGGTCATACGCGCGCATACCGCGCTTGAGCAGCCAGTCGTTGACTGATCCGCTGTGTTCAGGTGCATACGCATTCACAAATCCTGCCACGTTCTCGGGCATGGAGAAATCTGCCTCTTTCGCACCGATAAGCCACAGTCCGCGGGTTCCGGCTAACCATTCCGCAGGAGTTTCTGCTGCGTTGCCCGTCATGGGAAGCATGCCGGATTCGGATTGGCTCAACTGGCTCAATTCCGTAAGTACCCCCTCAAAGCGAGGAAGGTTGCGTT
Organism: Candidatus Gottesmanbacteria bacterium; assembly: GCA_023245355.1. Classification (GTDB taxonomy): domain Bacteria; phylum Patescibacteriota; class Microgenomatia; order UBA10105; family UBA927; genus UBA927. The sequence continues at coordinate 99,533 of JAHFKN010000004.1, forward strand.
CGGTAACGGGAACTATGGAAATAGGCTCGCTGCTTAGCAATTCGCGCATTTGTGCCCTGAACCCCATCGGCTGTGGTGCTTCTGTCATATGATTCATTGTACGTACATACGTAGCAGTGCGTCAATACAAGGAAATTTCTTCGCGAAGTGTTCCGGCAGAAGCCTCTGCCTTTCGCGACACATATAAGGGAACATCACCAGCCTGGCTAGGCGGGAGCCCGTTATTTTATCTGTATCCAATAGGCTTCTCGGTAAGTGCCATCGAAAGGCTGATTTTCCGTTGATCAGGCTTCACGTCTTCTACAAGACACGTGATTTCTTCCCCTACGTGCGGTTCCGTTCCCGGTGTCACCTTGCTGATATGGATAAGCCCCTCTACTCCGGGAGTCAGTTCAACAAAAATTCCGTACGGACTGGTCCTGGTTACTTTGCCTTTTACCGTAGAATCTTTTTCAAACATATCCAGAACGTGTTCCCACGGATCCGGGAGTAACTGTTTTACGGACAACGTCACTTTACCGGTCTTTTCGTCTACTCCGACTACTTTTACCTTGATCGTATCTCCTGATTTGAGATATTGGTTTGGATCATCAACTTTTTCCCATGCGATTTCCGAAATGTGTACTAATCCTTCGACTTCGTGTTTGACGCTGTCTTTTTCCACGGCAAATTTGGCAAATGCGCCGAACGGAGCTACCCCGGTAATCGTCGCTTCAACCGTCGCGTCGACCGGAATGACATCGAGCAATTCTTTTTGCTTGGCGAGCACTGCTTCCTCGGTAATCGCACGCTGGGAAAAGACCAGGCGGTTCGTCGCCGGATCAACTTCAATTACTTTTACCTTGATCCGTCTGCCGGTTGCCTTGTCCAACTGTTTGGAAACAGCTCCGTCCAGCTGACTCATCGGAATGTAGCCGCGGATCCCGCCGTAGTCGACCAACACACCACCGCGGACCGGATCCCGGAGCGTTACCTCAACCGGTTCTCCGTTCTTTTGTACGTCGGCAAGTGTCGTCCAGCGTTTATCCAGCAATGACTTCCGGATAGACAATACGCTCTGGCCGCGATCGTTTTCTGCAACGATGACCTGGGCGGAAACAACATCCCCTACCTTCAGCTTGGAGAGCATATCACGGTAGTTTTCGATTTCTTTGTCCATCACGACACCTTCGGTCTTGCTTCCGGTATCGAGCGCGATTTCACGAGCTGAAATCCGCGTAATAGTCGCGTTTACGGTGTCGCCTTTCTTAAGACCCTTGAGTTGGTATCCTGTGTTAGAAAGCAATTCTTCCATGCTGGAAGCTGCTTTCGAAGATTTTTTTGTGGGAATTGAAGTAGGTTCTTTTGCAACTACTTCCTTTTCTTCTGCGTTTTGTTTATCACTCACTGTTTTTTTTGCCATTCATTCATTCCGCCTTTCTTTTAGGGATACGCGTGATTATACAGGATTTGCGGTATTTCCTCAACTGACTGCTTTTGATACGAGTGTATCAACCTCGCGGAGGGCATTGATAAGTTCTTCATGGATTTCTTTCGGGGTTGCGGGATTCTGAAGCGCTGATTCTATAAGCTCGGCGTAATCATCAACGGTGAACGGGTGCCCGCCGTCTGTCGCTTCTTTCAGCAGGTACTCCGGTATATGGGAGAGCAGAATCGGCCATACCAGCCGGCGCATTCCGACAGCAAGACTTGCGTATACATCCGCTTTTTCGGTATCAGAAAGTTTTGAGCCGGAAACTTTCGTTACGATGCCGGTTAATATCTCATCAATATCATCCATATTATTTCGGTGCCAGTGCGGCAGGATTCGTAAGCGAATTACTGCCTGTATTTATATTGATAGATGACCCGCCCATACCCGCAAACAGACTGTAATAGAGAACCGGCGGCCCGATAATACGGTCCTTGATACCCATAAGTAACGCCGTTCCCCCACCCAATGCGCCGCCGACCGCCGCCCCGATAGCAGCGCCCTGTAATCCGCCCCCTGCAATAAAGCCGATTTCCGTGCCTTTTGCCACTCCGGCAAACATGGCCCCTGCTACTGCTCCGAATATACCCCCTGCTTCGGCCCCGGTAATAGCGGACGGCAAAAAATGGTCGCGGTATGCCATACGTTCGGCAGTAGCTGTTTTGGTCGTATCGCGGGCAAATTCTCCCCATGCTTTGGCCCGGGCAAGTTCTATCTGATAATACTTATCCTTGGGAAACTCCTCTGATGCTGCCGCCATGGGCCAGATAAGCACGTTCCGCACATAATCAGAAAACCGCGCGCTGTATTCGGAAATATACCCACCGATTTTTACCGCGAATTGCTGGATTTTGATCGCAATAGTATCCCGTTTTTCTTTCGGCAATGTGAGAAGCAGCTGATCAAACTTCTGTCGATACGTTTCTACAATAAGTTTCCGGTCGCCGGCAGTCGCCCTGCGCTCAAAAATCTCATTGATTTGGGTAGCCAGAGACGCACCCATTTCTCTCTCCTGCATCGGTTGTATTTCCGCCATACGCTTACTATATCAGGTTCGTTTGCCACAAAAAATCCCTAGCTACGCTAGGGATTCCTGCTTACACATGATAACCAAATGATTTTTAAGATCGTTCTATCTTTGAGTCCCCCGGCCTCGACCTATCTTCCCGGTTCCTTGCGAAACAGGTATTGTTGGCGCTAATGTGTTTCACTTCCCTGTTCGGAATGGGAAAGGGTGGTGCCACATCGCGTAAGAGACCGAAAGGCTCAAAGATAAAACGTCTTGTCTATTATATAAGGTAATTGCAACATAAGGGAGAATGGCCAACTCATCGTGTCACTTCAAGTCGAGAAGAACCGGGCCTTTGGTGCCTACCGAAAGATAAGCAGCCGCAGCTCCTTTGTTCCCCACAACATCGACCGATTAGTACGGGTAAGCTAAACACCTTGCGGCGCGTACACTCCCCGCCTATTAACGTTGTCATCTCCAACGGGTCTATAACGATTCTTAATCTTGGGATGGGCTTGGCGCTTGAGATGCTTTCAGCGCTTATCCCGACCGAATCTAGCTACCCTGCGTTGCCGTCACGAATGATCGACAACAGGCACACCAGGGATTCGTCCCTCCAGGTCCTCTCGTACTGTGGAGAGCCTCCCTCAAGAATCTAACGCCCACACTGGATAGAGACCGACAATTGTGTTACCTATACATCGCTATATAGTTCGGACTATATCTTCTCCGATCGAATCGGAGTCTGACATGTAGTCTCTGAGGGTTCCCCGCGCTGTACGGGGCCTTCCCTGCTGATTGACTCCACCGAACAGATTGTTACTCCAATAGGAGTACTGTCGGATACAGAGTGTTTCCAGCAAATAGTCAGATTTCATCCGCGACAGGGTCACACCTTGTCACGGATTGTTTTCGTTTTTATAACAGTGTTTCTTACTCTCAATGGGGTTCGTAATGAACATCGGAAAACCGACAGCTCGTTATGGCGGTGTCTAATCCGCCAAGGTCTACTGTCTTACGACGTTCTGAACCCAGCTCGCGTACCCTTTTAACCGGCGAACAGCCGGACCCTTGGGAGCTTCTCCACCCCCAGGATAGGATGAGCCGACATCGAGGTGCCAAACCGCCTCGTCGCTGTGGACGCTCGGAAGCGATCAGCCTGTTATCCCCGGAGTAGCTTTTATCCGTTAAGCCCGCTCCCTCCCACGAGGGATGCGAGGATCACTATCACCTACTTTCGTATCTGCTCGACCTGTACGTCTCGCAGTTAAGCTGGCTTGCCGCGATTGCACGACACGCCCTGGTTTCCATTCAGGGTTAGCCAACCTTTGTACGCCTCCGTTACATTTTTGGAGGCAACCTCCCCAGTTAAACTGCCCATCTGACAGTGTTCTGTTCCGGGATTTTTATGCCGGAATAAGTAAGAATTCGTAATGCCGAAGAGAGGTATTCCACTGTTGCCCGAAGGCTCCCTCCTATGCTCGACAGTCAACATCACGTCCTCAGTGTCAAATTACAGTAAAGCTTCACGGGGTCTTTTTGTCCAAGTGTGGGTAGGCCGCATCTTCACAGCCATTTCAATTTCGCCGAGTTACGATTCAAGACAGTTGCTATGTCATTCTACCTTTCGTGCGGGTCGGAACTTGCCCGACAAGGAATTTCGCTACCATAGAACAGTTATAGTTACTGCTGCCGTTCACCGGAGCTTGAGAAATCAGCTTCCAACTTTCGAAGGTCACCAACCACTCTTAACTTACCGGCACTGGGCAGGTGTCAGCCCCTATACGTTGCGTTTCCGCTTCGCAGAGACCTGTGTTTTAGTTAAACAGTTGCATAGCATCATTTACTGTGACCCGGATACGATCCGGGTAGGGCATCTCCAAAAAGTTACGCCCAGCTTTTGTTGCCGAGTTCCTTGAATCGCTCTCACTCGCTTGCCTTGGTACTCTAACACCAGCGCACCAGTGTCGGTTTGCGGTACGGGTAAAACTGTGTTCCCCAACGAGGATTTTCTCGGTAGCGAAACTATATACGTTGCCCGCGGATTGCTCCTTGGACTTCCCATCGTTCCTTTAGTTAAACATGAAAACGGATTTACCAGTCTTCACTGCTTTGGAACTTAGTGGCATCACAGCCAGTATACACATCCCCCTACGTCACCCCTTTGGGTCTTAATCAACACAATTCTAGTACAGGAATATCAACCTGTTATACATCGAGCTACGCCAACTTAGATTGGCCTCGCCTTAGATCCGACTTACCCGAAGACGACGAACGTTGCTTCGGAAACCTTGCGCATTCGGCAAAAAGGATTCTCACCTTTTAACGCTACTCATGCCGGCATTCTTACTTCTGTCCGCTCCACACCGGTTTACACCGTATGCTTCACTGCAAACAGAACACTCCCCTACCACGCAGCTTGCGCTGCATCTCTGTCTTCGGCGCTTTGCTTGAGCCTCGATCATTTTCGGCGCCGCAGTTTTCATCCAGTGAGCTGTTACGCTTTCTTTAAAAGATGGCTGCTTCTAAGCCAACTTCCTGGGTGTCTTAAAACCGCGACTTCCTTAACCACTTAGCAAAGACTGAGAGGCCTTAGACGAAAGTCATGGGATGTTTCCCTTTAGCCACACGAGCTTAGCCCCGCATGACTGACTGCCTGGATAACGAAGTCTGTATTCGGAGTTTCATAGAAAAACCTCGCTTTCGCTTGGCATTTCTTTGAGTGCTCTACCCCAGCTTCACATCACCAGACGCTATACCTAAATATATTTCGGGGAGAACCAGCTATCTCCGGGTTCGATAGGCATATTACCCCTAACCACAAGTCATCTCACAGATTTGTAACTCTGACGAGTTCGGGCCTCCTTCCGGATTTCTCCGGAACTCACCCTGCTCATGGTTAGCTCACCCGGTTTCGGGTCTATTTCGATGTACAAGACGCCCTATTCGGACTTGGTTTCCCTACGCCTCCTCCCTGTTTAGGGGATTAAGCTACGCACATCGAAATAACTCACCGGCTCATTCTTCAATAGGCACGCGATCACCCACCTTGCGGCGGCTCTCGCTGTTTGTTAGTCGACAATTTCAGGTACTATTTCATTCCCCTTCCGGGGTGCTTTTCACCTTTCCCTCACGGTACTCGTTCACTATCGGTGCTGTTGCGTGTTTAGTCTTGGAGGATGGTTCCCCCAGCTTCCCACAAAGCCTTCGTGCTCCATGGTACTTGGGAACTCCCTAGAGGAAACATGAATTTCACATACGAGACTTTCACTCTCTGTGGTCGCGCATTCCGGCGCGTTCTGTTATCCATGTTTCTCCCATATCGGAAGCCCCACAACCCCACACCTTGCGGTATGGTTTAGACTTTTCCGTGTTCGCTCGCCGCTACTGACGGAATCTCATTCGATTTCTTTTCCTCTCCTTACTTAGATGTTTCAGTTCAGGAGGTGCCCTACATATCACTAACCCAATCTTTCGATTGATATCATGATACGCAGCGTCATAAAGACGCGGGTTTCCCCATTCGGAAACCGCCGGATCGCAGGATGTTGACTCCTCCCCGACGAATATCGCTGCCAACTACGTCCTTCTTCGGCACAACAGCCCAAGGCATCCATTGTCGACTTGTAGCGTTGCGGAGAACAAAAGATATCAGGGCGATGCCCTGATTCCCCGTTCTCTCGACAAAAAATGGCCACGATAAGCGGGAACATTCCCCCTTACGCGGCAACTACCTCTACTTAAATTTACTAATTCTGTACAACAGGAATTTCACCTACTGTACAGAAGTCATTTGGCAATCATGTTAAAGAGCAACTCGCGCTCTTGTCGCGAAAGCACATACTACTACAATAGTAGGCACTTTCGATACACGAGCCTTTTAACTGGTGGACCCGGGCGGAGTCGAACCGCCTGCCTCTTCATTGCAAATGAAGCGTTCAACCAGGTAAACTTCGGGCCCGATTCTTTCCGAGTTGTATGTTAAAAGAGCAAAAAAAATCCCCGCCTTTTTATGCGGGGTTACTAGCTTCTTCTAGAGATGAAGACTACACAACACGCAAACGCCTCCGGTTTCGGGTACGAGTGTATATGATGTGTGTGCTCATGAAAAAAGAAACGAGTTGCCTCCGCATTCCGTATCGCCGAATATTGGCGAACAAAGGCAAAAGGTATTTTAACCGAAGGATTGCGGTGCTGTCAACACGCAACTCTCTTCTCTCTTTTAGGCCGGGAATAACTTGGGATTCAGCACTTCCCAAATTGCATTGGCTATCTGTGCAGACGGACTTTTCTTCTCCTTCTGCCCTTTTTTACGCACCTCGCGGTACGCATAGATAGCCGCCCCTATACCCATATACATTGATTTCGCAAGTCCTTTATTGAGCGCTGATTTTTCCTGCATGGCAGTGATTCGTGCACTCAACTGCTCCCACAGCGCTCCACCAATCGGGATCTGGTATAGGATTCTGTTAATACTCTCCAATACCGGCCCGTTAATTGCATCCTTGAGGTAGTCCTCCATCCCGGTTTGCGCAAGATCGGCTGCTTTATCCCAAATTTCATGCGTGAAGTACACCTTTTCCCCAGCTCGATTGGAGGCCATGATGTCGCCAAGAGCAGTCACAACCTTATCGTTCTGAACGTCGATTATCTTTTTAGCGCCGCGCAGATACGAATCGACGGTTTTTCTTGTGTCCTTATCGAGGTGGCCATTCGCATCGAGCCATTTTTCAACATATACTTCGAGTAACCCCGCCGGAATACTGGTAACTACATCGAACACAAAATATGGCACGATGTTTGCGCCCATTGCCGCCATACGCTGCAGACGCACTTTCGCGTCCCCGATATCCACTCCCCCACGAAAATCGGTATCGATTGCCCGGATATGCTTACCTATGTGTTTAGCAAATTCACCCGGCTCCATGACAAGTTCGTAGGAAGCATCGCGGAACGCGTCCCATTGGACCGGCTTTTTATCTTTGCGGTACGGGTTCGTCTCCCCCGTCTGGTACATGTCGCGCCAATAGGCCTGTTTTTCCTCAACCAATGATTGTTTCCAATCGGCTATGCCTTCTTGCGCGCTGGTAAACACCGGTCGTTCTTTGGTCATAATACGAAAAAATGCCTATACGGCATTATAAGAATTATACCACAGGAATGAGCCTATAACAACCTAATTTTTCAGAGAATGCGATGCAGGGAAACGACATTATAACGGTTTAACGTTTTTCCCAATGTGCCAGCCGAGGATGCCGGTTCCAGCCACGGTATTGCCGATTCTCGCCAATGCGCCGTGGAGCATTTTGTCGGTCTTCTCATGCACCCATGCTACTCCGTTCCCAACCACGGGGATCTCTTCAACGACACGGAGGGCTGCTTCAACGTTTACTGAGTTTATAAAGTCCATGGATTGGTATGCCAGCTTGATTCCCTTCCACCGAGCCGGAACAATCTTTTCCCCCTGTTTCATCGTGCGGCCGTACAGGCGGTCATTACCGAATACCTGGGAAATTTTGTTCGCCCATTCAGAAAGGAATGCGGATGTTTCTGAAACATATTTTGCATCATCAACACCGGTCATAAGTTTTACCCATGAATTAGCCGTGCTTGCATATATACTGTCAGATGCCCATTCCTCTACAAACTCAGCCGCCAAATGGGTCCCCTGCTTCGTAGTTGCAGCATTAGTTAGCTTCTTGCGTGCCGCCTCAAACGCTGCGTCCAACGTGGCTGCGTCTGTATGGGTCTGAGCAAATGTTGCTTTGTCCAACGATACTGCTTTTTCACGGGCTGCTTCAACCGCGTGTTCCATGGGTTTACGAAGTAACTTATCGACGAGGTGGCTTTCCCCTAAATCCGCTGCGGTAGCACCGACAAGGATGGAAAGGTTGAGGCCGGCGCGTCTTAGCGCGTCTCCTGGCTGGGATTGATCTTTCTGCTCTTTGATTAACAAGCGCTGGAATCCCTGTTCTGAGGCTGAATATTGGCGATTCGGCTGTGTTTCTGTATGCATAGTAGAAAAAGCAAAACTCAGTATTTACCTGAGTTACGAGCGGAGTGTATCACATGATAAGTCCTATAGCAAGTGGGAACACACCAAAGGGGTTTTACGTCAGGGAGCAGGCTGCAAAATGGCTGTACCCATGACAATGTCGTCAATCGTGTCCTGATTTTTCTTCAGCTCATCTTCCGACATGTCCTTTGTAAGCGAGGCTAGAAGCTCCAGAATCTCCTCGCCCCGTTTCTCCATGCTCGCTTTGTACTCACGGTCAAATGCGTCGATCCCCTCCTCCAGCTTCCGCACATCATCTTCACTGGCATCAGCAAGATGCACAAGAAGATCTACTTTTTGTGCGTCAGAAAAAAGCCGTGTTGCCTGGATTTTTTTATGTATCATCTGCTTTGAGGTCATATTCCTCCTGTAACTTTTGCTGATCTTTCCACGTAGACTTGCCGTAATAGACCTTATCCTTATTATAGTCACGTTTTTCGAACGGCTTCCGGTCTCCCCCGCGGTCCTTCCAGCCTTCCTTCTTCGGTATAAGCACTTTCTTTCCCTCCATGCCTCCCTTTTCCTTCCTCATCTTCCGCACTTCGCGGAAATTACGGACAAGACTCGTGATCCCGCTTCCGATCATATCAATACCAAGCATCGTCACGGGATTGGAAACATCTACTGCTTTGTATATGAGCTCCTCCACTTTACCTTGCCGCTCCGGAGTGTGTATTTGCTGCACCTGCCCTTCCAGTGCCGTCCGTCTCTGCTTGAGCTTCTCTGACAAGTCCGACATGGGGAATGCCTGATGATCGTTTGCCTTATCGTAATACGATCGCCCGGCATAAAAAGCGATTTTTTCATCCAGATCATTAATCTGTGCATCAAGGATCCTGTTTGTATCCAGTTTTGCCTCAAGCTGAACTACCCCCGGCAATTTCGGCGAAACAGGGGTTGCAAACGCCTCTATCGCATCAGCGGTCAACGCCCGCAGCAAATGCTTTGGCTCTGCCTTCGGCAGTAACGGCTGTGAACGGAATGCGAGAAAGTTATAAAAAATCGCGAGCGATAAATCCTGCGTCCCCTCTTTGATGAGGTAATACATTCGTGCATTAAAATCGCTGGACCCGGCGAATTTATTCATTGCTTCCGCCATACCGGTACCGAATTTAGATTTATCGTAAAACGGAATGTCTCCCTGCCACACTTTATTCCACACGAAATTCATGGATTTCTCGAGCCCCACGCCGATACCGGTCGTCACAAATCCGCGGGCTGTACGCATAAGCGCACTGTCGCCTTCGAATTTGTCGCCTGCCATTTTATTGGCGGTATCGATATCACGTGCCACATCCCCGAGTGTATTCCCGAGTTTTTTGAGAGTAAATTTTTCCCGTGCCTGCACATCCTCATACTTGGGCAGTCCTGCCGGCCAGGATTCCTTGGGTAAAACTGATGCTTGTTCTTTGAGTGGCATTATAAGTATCAGCGTACTCTGTTTTACGTGCGACGGTCAAGATGTGGCAGCCTGCCGGGCAAGCGATGCTACGTGCTTGTGTGATTTTTCCAGCAGTTCGCTCTTTACATCATCGGGAATATTGTGTCTATCGAGATCTTTGACAAAACGTTTTGTTGCTTCTTCCATACGGTTCCTTACCTCGTCTTCCCGCATGCGGGCACGCTCATCATATTTATGCAATACAATTGCAAGCTCCATACGGTACAGTTCCGGTAACGCTTCGGGATGCTCCAACAATTCGCGTTTCTGCTCACGGTTAAGGAGCTTACTGTGAGAAACGGCATGAATAAAATCGGATATATCGTGTTTCATAGTCGGCAATTACCCTACATGCTCCTTTATCAGTTCAACATTCTTTTTCTGTGATTCCTTGGCCGCCAGCATCGACAGCGCAACTTCAAACCCATACGGAAGTACTCCCTCGCCTTTCAGCAGCTGCTTATTGAGGGCAATATACATATTTTCTACCTTTGCGCCGACCACAGGGATAGCGGCAATTGACCGGAATCCTGCCTCAATGGTTCCGGGATTAATGACGGCATTGAGGAAACGGGCAACTCCCCGTTTTTCACTTGGTGTGGCAATAGACGCAATCACGTTACCGACGGATGCGAGTGCATCAGATATCGGGGAAACGAACTCCACATCATCACGATTGGTCGCTTCTTTTACCGATTTATCGGAAAACATACTGATTAATTTGTCGGACAACATCTCCCAGCCCGCCTTAAGTGCTTTCCTGTTTCCGTTACTGTCCGTGTCATCGAGCGAAACAAGTGTCAGCTTCCCTACCCCCAAACGGCCTACATCTTTACGCAAAAACGTAGTATCCGCTACAAAATCCGTCGCGAAATCCAATCCGGAATAAAATCCGCCCATGACGCTGAACAGGAGAAACCGTTCCAGTTTATGCGGCAACTCTCTCCCCCGCCATTCCGTATCCAAATCGTTGATAAACTGTTTTATGTTTTTGTGTTCCTTATATTGTTGCCACGCGGTCGATTTCCCCCGAAGAACCTCTGCCGTCTTTACGGCAATGTCCCCCTGCGTATTCACGGCATCTATGCGCTCCGCAGCCGCTTCAGGGGCCACGATATCAAACAATTCCTGCATATGCTTGTTATACAGGGTATCCGCTTTTTTCACTTCGGGATTCAGGGACTCGGCTTTTCCTTCCCCGAGATATACATGACTGACTTTTCCGCGGTATTGTTGGCTGTAGTTCTCTGCCATGGCGATATCACTTATGAAGATTTTCCTGTTCCGATATATACCGTGTCACTCTGCGCCTCTGCGCTGATTGCGTCTAATTTGGTTTTGATCGTCTGCATAATCGTTTCTTCATTTGCAAGCAACACCGCGCGTTCTTCCGCAAGCATTTTCCCGAGCGCCATTACCTGCTTCTCATTAAAACCCGGCACGGCATCAATAAGCGCGAGCTTGTCATCAGAAGACAACAATATACTTGCTTCAATCAGTGTGACGAGTGCAATTTTTTTGTTCATATTATATAGCTGCCTGGGCCGCTTGCGGCATAAACACTTCCGCTGCCCGCGCAACATGCGGCTCTTTCAGTTTGTTAAATTTCACTCCCAACTTATTCAAAATAACTTTGCTGACATCGGACGCCATACCGAGCTGCTCCTTCCCCATTTGTATTTTATTGGCAATCATCTGCCACCCGGCGGGCACCAACTCCATGCCGACGACCCCGGGAATTAAGTCCAAAAATCCGACCATACTGACAAGTCCCGGAACATCCGGATACGGGTCAAGCGTATGCAATGTTTTGTGAAGCCACCCCTCCGCCACGTGCTCGGCACCAACCCGCGCTCCGTATTTGATTTTTCCTGCCGGGATTTCCATCTTTTTGCCGAACATCAGTTTTTCTCCGAACGGCGCCCACTTCGTCGTCGTGTCTATCCCCTTGCTGGCATGCTCAAATGCTTTCGCCATTTCCACACCCGTGCTGATTTCTTTTTCGAACAGTGCCGCCCGCTCAACGGGAAGCATTGCAATTCTGGCTGCGACACGGGGATCAGCTCCTTTGGCCAATAAATGTTTATATTGATTTAATTCCGCCAGGGAAAATTTACTCACGAGTGCTTCAAATGCTTCCCGCGCTTTCACTCCCGCTTTCCAGACGGCAGTATCCGCAGCAGCAATCTCTTTGGTAACGAGTACCCCGCTCTTGCTTGCTTTTTGTGCAACTTTTTCTGCCTTGGTTGCCAGTTGCAACTGCTTTGCCTCTAATCGTGTTGCTTTCTCCGCCGCACGCGCTACACTTGCTCCCGTGCTCATCAGGGGCACAAGGGAAATTGTTGCCATAATCATCGCCTTTAGATCTTTAAACGCGACTTCTCCCATTTTCTTGGTATGAGGTGTGATCGCCTCTTTCATCGACGCGGCGAACCCGAGTCCGGCAGTCCGCTCCAAAATATCAGTTTCGGGACGTTTAGCTTCGGCCGTCACGCGATCCCGGGCGCCGCTCATCGCTTTCTCCAACTCGGGAGGCAACACTACCTGTTCTTTTTGCGGGATTTCCGGGCTCTCATCCATAGCATCAGTATGAGGATTTTTCATGGATTTGACAAGGCTTACGGCTTTGCGACCGCTTCTAACACCTGATGATCCCCTAACGTTATGTTCTCCTGTTGCTTGTTAATTTCCGCAAAATCGATCACTTGTTCTGCGATACGCTCAAACACCGGATCATGGGTGATGGCAACGACCGTCATATCCGGCCTAGTTTTCCGAAGTTCCTGAATAATCTTCATCACTTGTAATGTCGACGCGGCATCCAGATTTGCCGTCGGCTCATCCAGATACAACACCCTGGGGTCCTTGAGAAGCGCGCGGGCAATCCCTATCCGGCGCATCTCTCCGCCGGAAAAATGTTTGGTTTTACTGTCTAATCGGTCAATAATCTGATCAAGCCGCAGATCCTTAAGAACCTGCACAATTCTCTCGTTGGAAATTTCTTTTTGTGTCCACAAGAGCAGGTTCTCCCGGAGCGTCATGTCCTCAAAATACTGCGGGTTCTGGTTCGCATATGCGATTTTGGTAAAAATGGACTCATCACCGTATTTTTTGATGCCGTCAATCTCCGTCCCTCCGTACGTTACCGATCCGGAATCACCGGGGTACAACCCGACCAAATGCCGGAAAAGCGTGCTCTTCCCTATTCCGGAAGGGCCCTTTATCGTGACAAATGACCCCTGCGGAATATCCAGATTTACCCCGCGGAGAATATCTTTAAACCGCAGATTCCGGACGGAGATATCAAAACGCGTAATATCCGACACCGGTTTTCTCGCCATCTCCTTAAGTCCCAATGGTTGATCCAGAAGTTCATACGGACCCAGGAGATCTTCCATGCGCTTGATATCCTGAATATCGGGGATTATACGGTTGACATACAACCGGGTTTTTTGCAGTGCCATCCCGCGCAAATCCTGCTGTTCGGCTTTGGATCCTGTTATGCGGAAATACGCATCCGCCAGGCTGTTGAACATGTCATGAGCCATATATGGCTGACCTGTTTCTTTATTTATCCCGCTTCTGATTTCTTTCCATAATTTGGCTCCTTCCGTAGCAGCCGGCACGGTAATATCCAATACGTCAAATAACCGGTTCATCGCACGGTCCTGCTGGCGTTTCTCACGCATGCCGCCCGACTCGACGAAATCGCGGTCCGCAAGGGCTTGATACAGCACGTCACTGCCCGCCTCGGCATTCCCTGTCGTCCGCACGGTTTCCAGCCCCTGCAGGGTGGTCAGAAGCTTCGTGTTTACCGTATCCCAGTGCTTGAGTGCTTCATCATTCTGCAGTTGGATACGCTGGGCATTCGGTTTGATCCTGGTTTCCATCATCATATTTTTAAACGTTGCCACGCCGAAATCGACGGGGTTAATGAGCCATTGTTTTCCTATGGATCCTGCCACTGCGTATTTGAGCGGAACCAGTTCTTCATACACGGCAGACATAAGATCCAGTGTCGCGTCTTTTCCCCGGTTGATGATCTCCAGCATTTCAGCAGACGGCGTGTTATTCAAAAATTCGAAATTGCGCATAAAGAGCGAATCGGCAATCCGGTTATTGACCTGTTCCTGCAGGTTTGTTCGCTCCGTCATAAACATTTTGCCCGCAATTTTTCCGGCCTGCCGCTCCATAAGCCAATAGACGGGACTTGCCAAAAATGGCCAGGCTGCCTCTGCCAGTAACCCGCCCAGTTTTCCCCACCGTTTGGCTTTTATCTCCGGAAGGTGCTTGATAAATTCTGCCGGCTTGAGCGTTTTCAGGTGCAACGCTTCGCCCATCGCCTGAAACCGTCTCGATACAAAAATGCGGCCTTTCTCTGTCGCAAATAACTTCCGCTGCATCCCGCCCAAAAAATCTCCCGCAAGCGTGGTAACGCCGATAATATGACTTATTTTCCCCCACGCCTGTTTATCCACGCCGTAATTGCGCACCAAATCATCGACAACGGTTTTGTATTCGTTAAGGTCAATGTCCGGCAACGGACCGCGTTCTGCTTTCTTTTTAAACTCCGGTTTATGCGTTTCTGAAGAAGACGACGAAACACCTTGTTCCACCCGCGCCTGAACGGCGCGGATATCGTCAGAGGAAATAGGGATACCCTGTGCACGCAAATCCTCAGCGACGCTCTGTACCATCTCAGTGATATCTTTTTGTTCGGGAGGTTTGCCTGCTATGACGCTCTCTACGATAGGCTTGGCCTGTTCTGCGGTCGCAGGCGATACGAGAGGCGCCACGTCTTTTATGGCTCGTAATTCTTTCGGGACGGGTGGTTTACCGGGTCGTTCAGCCGTCATATCCCCTATTGTATCCCACGCCGCTCAGTTCTTCGAGGGAGAGGAGGCATCGGCATAAAATACCTGCCTGTTTCCAAGCGATTCGGCTCTGGCATTTTCCGGTCGGTTAATCTGGGCAAAGTCGACAATTTTTTCGGCAATCGCCTCGAAATTCGGATCATGGGTCACTGCTATAACCGTCATGTCCGGGCGCTTAGCGCGCATTTCTTTAATAATGGACAATACCTGCCGGGCAGATTCCTCATCGAGATTTGATGTTGGCTCATCGAGAAACAACACTTTTGGATCCTTGAGCAACGCTCTGGCCAGTCCTATACGACGTAATTCACCTCCGGAAAAATGCTTTACTTTGCTGTCCATTCGGTCCGCTATATGGTCCAATTTAAGATCGTGGAGTACTTCCGCAAGTTTTTCATCCGTTGCTTGTTTTTTTGTCCATAATTGTAAATTTTCCCGGAGCGTCATGTTTTCAAAATACTGGGGGTTTTGGTTTGCGTATGCTAATTTTGAATACACGGATTGCTCCCCGAATTTTTTGATCCCGTTCAAATCCGTCCCGCCATACTGAAGTGCGCCCTTATCAGCACCGTAAAATCCGACTAAGTGACGCAAAAATGTTGTTTTTCCGATACCGGAAGGACCTTTTACCGTAACAAATGAGCCCTGCGGTATATCTATGGATACATTATGGAGAATATTTTTGAAACTGAGATTCCGCACGGTAATATCAAAATTCGTAATTTCACTTACCGGCTTTCTTACCTGCTCGAGCATGCCGTCGGGTTTATCAAGCAGATCATACGGACCCAAAAGTTCCTCCATACGTTTTATATCCTGAAGCGCCGGCTGAATTTTTTCCGAATACAACCGCACGAGTTCAGTCGCGTGCACACCGGCTTCCGATTGACCGGCGGATACAGCTGAAAACTTCGAGAATGCCTGCATACCCGCGTAGGCATCGCCCATTGGTCCGCCCTTTTGTTTTTGCCATTCCAACGCTCCCAAACCTGCCGGCAACCCGAACTGAAACAGAAGATCCAGGTATGAACCGCGTTGTTTTTGTTCTGCATGACGCTTACGGGATTCAATGGCAATTTCATCCCGTTCCTGCATGGTTTTACCTAGTTCGGAAATGGCATTTTCCATGGTATCCGACGATTTAACCACTTCTATACTCTGAAGGGACGTCATAATTCTCGTATCAACGGCATCTTTTTGAGCCAACTCAACCTGGCGCTCTCCGATTACTTTTTCCATCAGTTTTCTGTTTGACGTATACAGAATCGGCAGCCGTAATAAACCGAGTACGCCTCCAAGTTTATTGATCGCAAAACCGCTGCTTGTCGCCGCCACCATGGATGTAAGATTCGGAATTACTTCGGTATAGGTCGTATTGATCAAATCCATCGTTCCCTGCTTGCCCTTATCAATGATATTTAAAATTTCAGCCGGAGATTTATCCTGAACAAACTCAAAATCGCGCATAAAAACCGAATTTGCCACGCGGCTGTTAATCGCTTCCCGCATGAACAGGGTTTCCTTTTCATATGCTTTACGCGCAGCGCCGTCTAACACGGTAGAAGACAACAGTCCTGCAATTGGCCCCCAGATGGGAAACGTCATTTTTGCGGCAATTTTTAGAAGCGCGGCCTGGCGGTCTTTCGGCATTTTCTTCCAATCTTCTGCCACACGAAGCATCTGCATGCTTTTTTCGCTTAACATGAGGTCGGGCAAATTTTTACTTATAAACGGCGGCGTTAATTTTGTTAATACCGCGTTTGTCATCATCATGCTTTCCAGCATTCCCAATTTCACAGCATGCTTATCCAAACCGTACTGTTTGTAGACGTAATTAAACGTATCCTGATAATCCTTAAGATTTATTTTGGGAGCCCCCTTATCTGATTCACGTGCGCTGTCCTGACTCGTCAGGGCTTCTTTGGCTGTTTTTTTAAAAGAGGTCTGCTGATCTGATGTTATGGAGGGTCCGTCTTTACTAAATTCGCTTACGGTTGCATCCGCTAAAGCATTTATCTGACTATCTGTCGGCTTTTTTCCCTCTTGAAGGGTCGTTGCAACATCCAAAGACGCGGTAACTAATTGCTCGGATACCGGTGTTACCGGAGGAAGCTTCTCCTTAGGTGCATGTATCTCCTGCTGCCTCGGTCTCGGTTTTTCCATATGATATACGGGTATCATACCTAAAAACCCCCTGGGGCCACAATGGAGAAGGTCAATCCCCTATTTTTATGAGAGGCACAGCAAATTAGACTGCCGTAACTTTTACCGGACGAATACGCGTCCAGAGCTCTCTGGCTTTATCAGGAATTGTGTGTTTTACGAAATGAAGCGCTTCAGCACCCTTTTCCATAACTTTTCCTTTTGCGACTTCAAGGCCTAATGCTCCCGTTGCGCCTTTTCCAGCAAGCCATTCACCGATTTTTCCGCCTTTTCCTACAAAGGTGCGGAATTTTTCACTTCCGACTAACCCGCCGGCAAATCCTAATGTTCCCACTGTCACGGCAAGTGCCCCGACATGCTTCCCTACGGCAATCTTAGCCGACTTAGTAGCATCGGATTCTATCTGCGCCATCACGGTCGCACGCTGCTCATCATTGAGCCCGTTGTGAACGTCCGTATATTTGAGTACTACGTCTTTATGGTCCTGGTACCATTTTTCCTTTGCACCTTTGAGGGTAAAAGCTCTTCGTAATCCCTCAACCATTCCTTTTTTCGGCGGTTCCATCGACATTCCTATTTCTGCCATAGACATATCCTTTCTTCTTTGGGCAAGATAAATTTACTTATTTTACTGTATCGATCCCCTCTTCAGTAAGCGCTTTATCGACTTCATCGAGCACTTCATTCATGAGATCATCAATTTCCTTGAGTGCGGCACCGTCTTTAATGGTGTCGGTAATAAGCTGTGCGTAACTTTCAACCGTGACCCTGCCTTTGGGATCGGCTGCAAGAAAGTCGAGCTGCTCTTTGGGCATGTATTTTAAGAGCACCGGCCATACGGTTACCTGCAGCCCTTCGGAAATGGTCGTATATAACTCGTTCTTCTCTGCTTCAGACAGCTTACTCTGTTCAATTCGTCCGACAATTGCTTTCAGTTTATCTTCCATACGTGCTCCTTTTCTTATTGTAATATTTCACGATTCTACGTGTCTAGTCAATACACTATACCACTACCGGCGTGTTATTTAATACCGAATTTCGGCCACGGAATTTCTATTTTCGGCGGATTAAAAGGCGGTATTTTCGGCGCACCGTCTTTTATCTGCGTCCATGGTATGTCAACCGCGAACGGCTTGATATCAAACATATAATCCACGTAGTTATATACCTTGGTCCAGAGTACATTCGCGCCTGTCTTTATCGCTTCCCCGGCTGCCGCAAACGGCGCCGCTATCGCAGCTCCTGCTTTTGCAAGAGCGGGAGCAGCACTCGCGGTCCACCACTCGGCGACTTTGCTTGCGGCCAATACGACGGCTGCAGCGGCTTTATCCGGACCGGCAATCAC
>JAHFKN010000005.1 GCA_023245355.1 Candidatus Gottesmanbacteria bacterium
GCATAAATTTAGCCGGGAAACGCACCGATCCTACCGCCCGCGATATCGTCACCACTCCGTCTTCCATCGGCTGACGGAGGGCTTCCAGTACGTTCCGGGGATATTCAGGGAATTCATCGAGAAACAATACGCCCCGGTGTGCAAGCGATATTTCACCGGGCGCCGGGCGGGTTCCTCCGCCGATTAAACCGATGCGGGATGTCGTATGATGAGGACTCCGAAACGGCCGGAATTTGACGATCGATTCTCCCGCGGGCAAATTTCCGGTTACGGAATATATTTTCGTGACGTCAAGCGCCTCTTCTTCAGTCATAACAGGCAGGATGGAAGGCAAGGTGCGCGCGAGCATCGTTTTACCCGCTCCGGGAGGACCCTGCATGAAAAGATTATGGGCACCTGCTGCCGCAATTTCTAAGGCCCGCTTCACATGCTCCTGACCCGCGACATCTGACATATCGAAATCGTAACCGGAAGAAACACTCAGCGTCTCAAACGGCACATGCGGATGAGGCGCGATATTTCCTGTCCCCGTAAGATGCCGGAATAACTCGAGAAGTGACACGACGGGAACTACCGAAATGCCGCGGATCACTGCCGCTTCTTTCGCATCAGGAAACGGCACATACATGATGTTTGATTCCCCGGCTTCCTTTACCATCATGGCAAGCGGCAATATCCCGTTGGTGTGCCGGAGTCCCCCGTCCAGCGACAATTCACCTACAAATAACGCGTTACCTTTAAGCGGAGGCAGCTGGCCCGACGCGACAAGCATACCGACGGCAATCGGCAAATCGTACGCAGGCCCTCCTTTGGGTAAATCCGCAGGTGCCAAATTTACCGTGATGCGGTGATTCGGAAATTCCGCACCGCTGTTTTTTAATGCGGAACGGACCCGTTCTTTACTCTCTTCGACTGCCTTATCGGGAAGCCCGACGATGGTAAACGACGGCAGACTCTGGGATGAAATATCGACTTCAACCGTTACCGGGACTGATTCCAATCCCACGACTGCTCCGGACAGAATTTTTGCAAGCATTATCTATTACCATAAAGCAAATATCACTCCGGTTCTGTGGACTAGATTACAAAACGGGGGTATAATACCACTGCACTTTGGGAACCCGGATTCTCGCTCCGATCATATCGGAGAGGAAAGTCCAGACAGCAGAATGCAGGGGACTCCGCGTAAGCGGAGCGCCGAAAGGTCGGGTGTCCCGGTAACGAAAGAAACCGGGAACGAGACCTGAATTGACAGGTTGAGAGAGCCACAGAGACGATCATCAGCCGCCAGCCGAAATTCGGCTCGGAAGATGGGTGAAACGTTGGCAATCCCACCCGCTGCAACCGGCGACCGGTCCGTTATTACCACGCATTCGGGAGGACCAAAGTTTACGGGCATCAGAGAAATGAGAGTCTTAAAACAGAATCTGGCTTACGAGGATCCCGAAGTGCAAACAAAAACTCATGATCATATCATGGGTTTTTGTTTATAGTGAGGGAGAACGCGGGCGTAGCCCCGGGAAACCCAAAGTGCGCTTTATATTTTTTTCGGTTTAGACGTGATGGGGAACGAGTTAATAACTTCCTGAACTGCCAGCAGCACCGGAACGGCGAGGACTGCTCCCGTCACCCCTCCGAACCTTCCGCCGATCATAAGCGCCAGTATGGTGAGAACAGGCGGCAATCCGACACTCCGTTTCATCACCAGGGGAACCAGAAGGTTATTTTCTATCTGTTGCACGATGATATAGAGGGCTATCACGGAAAGCGCGAGAATCGGCGAGCTCCCTAAGGCCACCAATACTGCAGGAATGGCTGATACGGTCGGCCCAATCGTGGGGACAATCTCAAGGACACCGGCTAAAATTGCCAGCGGCAGCGCGTACTCTACACGCAGAAAAAACAATCCGCCGTACGCGAGCAACCCCACAAACGCCATAAGACATAACTCACCCAATACCCAGGAACCCAGACGTTTCTCAATCCGGAGTAATACGTCAAATACCCGCTCTCCCGGTTCTGCCCCCAAGAGCGCGCCCAAAAAATCCTGCAAATGCCGCCGCTCCAGGAGGAAGTAAAACGTAAACGTCATGACGGTAAGCACTGCCAGGACGTTAGAAAATACCCCGACCGTCACCTTTACGAGATTTTCCCCCACCGGAGCAACCTGCTGGATGAGCGACTGGACATCGGATGAAATGTACGGAAATACGCGGCTTAATGCATCCGGCAACTGCATAAGAAGCTTGCCGGACTGGACGGCAAGTGTCGGAACCATACTTGCCAGCCCTGCGCCCAATCCGCCGAATACTAAGCCGTACAGCAGAAATATAGACACGATCCTGGGAATTTTCAGGCGTTCCATACCGTCAACAATCGGCCGGAGTGCTGACATGAGGATAAACGATATAAAAAGCAGGAAAAGAATATCCCGTATCTCCAGAATCAGCCATATGCCCGCAATTAAAACGAGGGTAAAAATAATCGTCCGGTGGGAAATTTCTATCTTTGTGGGCATATCACCTGTTAGTATACCATTGCCGTACATCCTTCTCTACTTGCCGCTCAATCCCCTTTTCTTCCGCGTCATACCAACGGATATCTTTCTGACGCCTGAACCAAACCATCTGCCGCTTCGCATATGCTATTTCATCTTTTGTCCAAAGGTCTTTTGCTTCGGCTTCTGATACTTCTCCGTCTATGTACTTCATAATCGGCACAAACCCTAAAAGATGTGCTCCCGGCAATGCATGATACAGAACTTTGAGCCGCTTTACCTCACCTACCGCCCCTGCATCCCACCGCTCTTTGACTCTTGTCCGGATACGCACGGATAACGCATCTATCGGCCGCCTGATTCCGACCCAAAAGCAATCAAATCTGCGTGTTTCCGGCGCTTCCCCTTTATGTTCTGCTTGCCATTGGGCGATTTCTATTGCGCGGATAAGACGCCGGGGATTTTGTCTGTCTGAAGCATTCATCATAGCTAAACGATCGGGACTGATTGCAGCAAGATCATCCTGTAACGCTTCGACCGTCAACGTATTCCGGTAATCCCGGGCAATCAGATTAGGCGGGATATTAATCGTCTCCGGCGTGCGGACAATTGCGTTTATATACAGGCCTGCACCGCCGACAATGATCGGAAGCTTACCCCTTGACGCAATATCACCGATAACCGTCTGTGCGAGAGACTGGTACAGCGAAATACTGCACTGCCGGTCAGGCGTCATGACATCATAAAGCCAAACGGGAACCGTATCGATATCATAGGTCACCAATGCGTATTCCTCATCCCGGTACTGCACGCTCTTTCGCGGTATAGCACCAGCACCCGACGGGATATCTTTCCCCGATAGGATGTCGGTACATTTGTATATCTGACGTGAATCAGCGCTCACCAGCTCACCATTGAAACGCTTCGCCAGAGAAACGGCCAGATTAGTTTTCCCCGATGCCGTAGGGCCGCACACGATAATAACCCGGGGCAGATGATGATCAGGCGTAGCGGATGCTTTTTGCATATGTACCGTTCCGCAAATTTGTTTTATTAATCAGTTCTTCCAATATCTTCCAGCGGCGCTTCTTTTCCTCATGCGGCACGTCATCGGTATAGGCTTTATGAGCAGCCGTCATCGGCCGGTCGGAATACATGGCCACGTATGCTTTGGAAAATCCGACTTGTTTTGCCAAATCTACCGTTTGCTCAAACTGGGCAGCTGTTTCGCCGCAGAATCCGACGATAATATCGGTCGATATGCGGGCATTGGGCATGGCAGTTTGTATTTTACGTGCTAAATCCAAAAAATCTTCGCGCGTGTACCACCGGTTCATGCGCCGAAGCACCTCATTATCACCGGATTGCAGCGCCAGATGAATGTCTTTGGATATTTTTTCCTGTGTTGCCATAACCCGGATAAGGTCATCGGAAAAATCCCAGGGATTACTGGAAATAAAATCGACAAGTTTGATGCCCGGTATGGCGCAGATTTCCTTTAAAAGTTCAGGAAACAAGGTCGGGATACGTAATCTGCCTAAGTGCTTTACGTACGTAGGCGTTATCGTTTTGCCGTTTACGGTAAACGCGGTTTTCCTGGAGGGTGCCGAAACCCGCTTTTGAAAATATGTTTTATCCGGCAAATCCCGCATCACCTGGATGTTTTTCTCGCCGACTACTAAATCCGCTCCATATGAATTCACATTCTGCCCGACCAGCGTAATATGCGCAATTCCTTTTTCTGCCAATTGCCAGCATTCCGAAATCACATCGGCAAACGGCCGGCTGATTTCTCTCCCTCTGGTAAACGGTACCACGCAAAACGTACAGAAATTATTGCATCCGTTGGAAATCGGCACCCACGCATGATGCGGATCTGTTCGTATTGCGGCAAAATCAAATCCCACTTCTTCTATCGGAAGAAATTCATCTACGCCGGGCATCTTTTTCCCTAACTGCGAAAGCATGTTCCCTGTTTTTTCGCGGGCAGCCATGCCGACCATACATCCGGTTACGACGATTTTTACTTTCCTGCCTTTTTTCTTTTCTTCGGTCAGATTATGAACAATACCGTATACACGGTGTTCCGCCGATGCCCTGATCATACAGGTATTGACGACGACATCGTCTGCCTGTTTCATGGTCCTGGCCCGTGTATACCCCCGTGATTCATACAGCGCCGCAATGCGCTCCGAATCCGCCTCATTAGCGGCACAGCCGAAGGTTTTGATGAAGTATTTCATACGTGGCTCATATTGTAACAAAAATAACGAATATTCCGAACACCGTTGTTTATCGATCAAAAATTGAGTAGAATCTGAAACGGATATGGACGAAAACCAAGTGCTCTATAATCGTTACGGTCAACCCGAATTATTGATTATCGAGGGCGACCGCTTGGTAGATTTTCATGGGCAAAGCGCTGGTTTTATAAGTGGAACAAGCGTCTATAACTATAGTGGAAGACACGTTGGTTGGTTTGAAAGCGGAATTCTTCGAGATCACTATGGAAATGTTGTCGGCTTCACTCAAAACGCGACAGATTCTCCGGGACCGATACTACCAATTCCTAACATACCGCCCATTCCTAGCATCCCCTCAATAGAACCTATTAGGCCAATAGAGTCAATTCCCCCTATTGAGCCGATAAAAACATTTAACTGGTCAGACGATACCCCCATTACCTTAATTAACTCAAGTTATGCCTAAACAAACACTTCGTCCAGTTTTTACACCTCACGATAAAGCTAGCCCAGCTTACCGAAAAATGTTGGAAACAAACAATTCTCAACTAAAAAAAAGCCTAAAAGAAACTCAAAATCAGGCATCCACCCTCCAGGCAAAAAATAACTCCCTTGAGTCAGATAATCGATTGTTAAACTTACAGCTTAGCGAGCAGGGAATAGCTGCGGTATTGAAAGATTTAGCGCTAATGACAGGAGGCGCATCGATACCTTACGCTATAGACTCAAAATGGAATGCCTCAGTTTACCTACTAATTGCGACATTCTTTCTTATTGTTCTCAAATGGATTATTGACCACTTCAATAAATCACAAAAAACATCCTAAAGTGATATTGTTAAAAGGCTTCAAGAAAGAATAAATTTCTCAATAACCGTAGCCACCCCGTCATCGCTGACTGACGGCGCCACAAAATCCGCAACTTCTTTAAGCTCCGGCACTGCATTTCCCATGGCGATTTTGAGCCCGCATGCCAGAAGCAGCGCAAAATCATTGTACCCGTCGCCGACACCGATAATTTCATGGGTTTCAATTCCCGTAAGCCGCGATACCTCTACCACACCGTGCAGTTTGCTCGCCTCTGCATTGACGATATCCAGACATTCGTATCCTGCTTCCCATGCCTCCATTCTGTGGAGCGCGATACCGGCAACTCCTTCAAGATGCTTGGTAATATCCTGAAGTACGGCAGGTTCCAGTTTGGGGAAATACATTCCCAGCACTTCTCCGGGAAGATTCGTGCCGTCGTATACGAATTCTTTTTCTCCGTCGTATATGCTCAATGGCGCATTATACATTTTCGCCGCAGCGACAATCGGCTGGAGGGAAGACATGGGGAATTCTTTTTTTATGATGACGGTTTTGGATTTCGGATCATAGATCTGTGCCCCACTTGAAAGCACGCAGTATCCGTTGAGTTTGAGGTGCTCTATGACATGTACGGCTGACCTGGGAGGACGGCTTGTGGCAAGACTCACAGAAATTCCGGCCTGCATGGCGCGTTTTACCGCCTGAGTTACCCGCTCGCTGGGGAGATTATCAACGCCGTGTATAACGGTCGTACCGTCGACATCCAGAAACAGCGCCTTATACTTCATTCCTCTTTCCCGACTATGACTTCTGCGTCATAGGTGGCGCTCTCTTCTACGACGGCGGAGGCAGTACCGAGTGAGTAATCCGCTTTCAAATCATCAGTGAGAAGCTTGGTATATGCTGTTTTGCCTGATTTCACCGAAATCTCGGTCTGCGTATAGGTATATGCGCTGGCATTCGCAACGCTTACGACGGTATATCCTTTTCCTTCCAAAAATGTCTTCATCTTGCTTCCTGCTCCCGGAGTTCCGCCGCCGTTTATCACGCGGATTTTTATGTCACTTTTCTTTACGTCCGCAGCCGGAGGAGGAGTCGGTTCTGCAGTAGGAGTAGGAGTCGGTGTAGGTTTAGCTGCCAAAAACGGCAATGTCGACGGGCCTCTGACCAGAAGAATCAATGAAACGCCTATGGCAAGCGCTACTCCTAACATAGCTCCCACCCATACCCCCAATGACGGACCGCGTTTTCCGACGACGGTAATTTCAGGAGCGACTCCGGGTTCATTTTTGACAAAAAGTGATTCCACACTGGTTTTCGCATCCCCGGCTACTTCTTCACGCATAGCGGGTGCGGGCGATACTTCGGGAGTTCCCACAGCGGATATATTTTCCTCTACTTCTTCCTCTATTGCTTCGACTGCCTCGCTGATTTCCTCGGCATCTTTTTTGATCGTTTCGATAGCCTCCGGCACCGGCCCTTCCTCAACGACCTCAACCACCTGACGGACAGACGGCTCCCGCACTTCTGTTTCTTCCTTTTCCACCGGTTCGGCTTCTTTTACCTGCCCGCTTACCGCGTCGAGTTTCAGTGAGGCACGTTTCTTTTTTGCTTTTGGTGGCATATAAATCCAGTATAGTGATTTAAAACGTACGCTGCAAGTATGATCACGCTAACTGCTTGCACTGGTATAGTGCCGCAGGGCAAATAGCCAATATTTCCGCGCCGCAATCCACAAACATACAGCTATCACAGTCAGCGTCAGAATATCCGTCCATGCCACGCGATTAAGAAGCACCCGTGCCGGCGTATTGATGACGAGTGCGATGGGAAATACGACATAAAAAAGAACGCCCGATAGCTGGGCGAGCATTTCTTTCGGAAACCTGGCCATACTTTCAAACGAATACAAAAATACGACAAGATTCGACATATTGGTAAACCACATGAGATTGGTAAGCAGCAGAAACCAGATCGAATACAGCAGAATAAGCGACACGACAGCGAGCGTGCACACGAGCAACACGGACGCAATGCTCACCGAAAGCTGCATGGAGTGAATAATCCAGGCGGTGTATCCGGCCGCCATAAGAATACGGAAAACGGTAGAAAAATTGACCTGCCACAGGCTGATGGCAAACTGCGAATCTATCGGTTTGATCAGTATGCTGTCCAGTTCTCCCATGTGAATGATGCGGGACATTCTCCCCATATTGATACTCAAAAACATATGAAACACTCCCACAATGATTCCGTATATGCCGTTTAAAAGCAGCAGTTCTTCCCGTTTCCAGCCATATGCGTCAGTCACCCTGGCGGTAAGGATGATAACCGTATATAACGACATAGCTCCCCATCCGATACTGGCAATGACATTATTGATAAAATTCACGCGGTACGTGAGCAGTGAGGCCAAATTCAGCCGAAGTAATTGTGCATATATCCCCAGATACCGTTTCATATATATTATTGCCCTACTGCCGTAAATACCCGCAAACCCCTATACCAAAACAGCCGGTAGATGGCGTACAGAATAATCATCCAGACCCATTGCATCCCTAAAATCTGCCATAACTGCCCGTATGTATACACACCCTGCACTGCGCGGACCGGATAATAAAGTGTGTATCCTATCGGCTGAAGCAGCGCAAACGCACGGATATCGGACGGCAATAAATGAAGCGGAATCAGCATGCCGCTAAACAGCATATAAACAATAATCTGAATATTCTGGAGCCCCGTATAATCGATGGTCCAAAACGCCATAATTCCGACGATCATTTTGTAGATAAAACACAGAACATATGCACTCACGATAATAGCTATGATCAGCGGCACTGCATATATATCCGTCACGACCACAATGTGCCGCACAAACAGGGAAATGCCGATGAGTGCCACGACACCGAATCCCCCCTGGATAAGCCGCCAGGGAAGCTCCTGAAAAAATTTAAAACGGAAATACGAAAACGGACGCAGCAGATATTGGGAGAGTCTCCCGTACTGTATATCTTCAAATGCGACTTCTTCTTCTATGTGGATCTGCAGCAGGTTGCCGGCTACCAGAAGCAGCAGGTAATAGGACACTGCCTCGGAAAACGTCCAGAGTCCGCCGGATTGTCCGTTCTGCAACACGCCCCGCCAGTACAATACGTAGACAAATACGTCAAACAAAATAACGCCGAACCATACCAGTGACCGGACTTTGTATTCCAGTGCATGCTGCGCATACAGCGAAAATATGGTCATGAGCCGCTTCATAGCTTTTTCGGCGCGTTGGTAAACACGTCGCGGATCACGTCTTCGATATCCGGTTCCTCGATATTGAGATCATCAACCGGAAAATTCTGCAGCAACTCCGCCGCCGCGACGTTGGATGCGTTCCGCTCTACTTTTATCACCGCTTTGGGAAATTCATACGAAACCAACTCCCCGATGGCAAGCAATTTATCCGGCGGCACATAGGTATCCAGTACTACGGAAAGCAGCTTGTGTTTGGCATACCGTTTCACTAAATGGTCCAATTTGCCGTCGTACATGATTTTCCCGTGGTCTATGATGATGACACGGCTGGCCAACTGACGCACGTCTTCCATATAATGCGATGTCAGAAGAATCGTGGAATGATGCAGCCTATTGTACGCGGCGACAAAATCCCGCATCTTTTTCTGCATGACGACATCCAGTCCGATGGTGGGCTCGTCCAAAAACAGTACCTCCGGCGCGTGGATCAATGCCGCGATAAGTTCCATTTTCATCCGCTCCCCCAGCGACAGTTTACGTACCGGCACCCTTATCATTTCCTCCACTTCGAGAAGTTCCACGAGCTCCCCCAAATTCTGTTTGTATGCATCGTCCCTGATGCCGTAGATTTCCTTATTGAGGAGAAACGTTTCCTGCGCAGGCAAATCCCACCAGAGCTGATTTTTCTGGCCCATCACAAGAGCTATACGGGAAAGATACGGTTCTTTCCGCTCAAACGGCGTATACCCCAGCACGGATACCTTGCCGGAATCAGGAAACAGAAGGCCGGATAAACATTTAAGCGTCGTCGTTTTTCCGGCGCCGTTAGGTCCGATAAATCCGACAAGCTCTCCTTCGTTTATCGTAAACGATATGTCATCTACCGCAGCTACCGTTTCCGTATTCTTCGAAAACAGGGACCGCACCGACCCCATAAATCCCGGGTCTTTTTTGTGAACCTGATACTGCTTTGAAAGATGTGAAACCTGGATTACCATAATCTACCCACCAGTATATACCAAAAGAGACCCGCCTTTTTAATACGCGAGCCTCTTATTTGGATAAAAGTCTTGGCTTTAGCGGACGACTTTTTTCAACGCTTTCCCTGCGGTAAACCCTGGGGTCTTCCGTGCCGGGATATTGATCGCTGTTCCGGTTTGGGGATTGCGACCAGTGCGTGCTTTGCGGCTTCGTACCATGAACGTTCCGAAACCGGTAACCACTACTTTGTCACCTTTTTTCAGTGCGTCTGTGACGGCACCAAATACTGCTGCGACTGCTTCGCGTGCTGCTTTAGCGGTAAGGTTAGCCTTTTTTGCTACGACATCGACGAGATCTGCTTTTGTCATGAAGAAATTCACCTCCTTTTGGGCAGAAGGTTCTGACAAGAAAAAAATTTTTCGGGATTGTTGCAACAATCTCTATGAGGCACTGTAAAAGATATGGAGCGTCCTGTCAATATAGATTTTAGTACATCGCACTGTAACAATCTAAATCGTTATAGATAGAATAAATAGATTGTCACACCGGCCCTTTACAGACTGGCGACTTCCAAAAAATCCAAAGACACGGTATTACTTCACGATCTCAGTCGCGCGCAGTTCCCGGATAACCGTTACCTTCACACTTCCGGGGACAATCACCTTTTTGGCGATCTCATCGCGGATTTCTTTTGCCATGACGGCAGTGGTCGCATCCGAAACGGTGCCGGGATCCACAATGACGCGGATTTCCCTTCCTGCCTGGAACGCGAAACTCTGCGTGACGCCTTTGTGGGACATGGCTATCTCTTCCAGGTCTTTGAGGCGTTTGACGTACTCATCATAGTTTTCATACCGGGCTCCCGGACGGCTTCCGGAAATGGCGTCTGCGATGTATACCAGCATGGATTCCGCACTGGTAAACGCGGTATCTTCGTGATGCTGTGCGACACAGTCAACCACTTTTTGCGGCAGACCGTATTTTTTACACAGTTCGACGCCGAGCTCCACATGATTTCCCTCTTTATCGGCGACGATTTTCCCGATGTCATGGAGCAAACATCCCAGTCTCACGACATTGACATCCGCACCGATTTCCTGTGCGATGGCCACACCGATTTTCGTTTCTTCCATGGTATGGGCGATCATGTTCTGACCGAACGAGTATCGATACTTAAATCTTCCGAGCATGGCGATAAGCGGCGGCGGCAGATTATACACACCGACGGAATGGCAAAGCTTCTGCCCTTCCTCGAACATAATCCGCTCGGTTTCTTTTTTCACCTGCTCGATGAGCTCTTCTATTCTTCCCGGCTGTACCCTGCCGTCCCGAAGTAAACGCTCCAGCGTCACGCGTGCAATCTCACGGCGTACCGGATCAAAACTGGATAACCGGATAACGCCTTCTTCATCCAGATCCACGTCGACACCTGTTGCTGTTTCGAACGCGCGGATATTCCGCCCCTCTTTCCCGATAATTCTCCCTTTTACTTCTTCATCAGTGACTTTGATAACCGACACCGTGTATTCCGGTACATAATCAGTGGCACCGTGTTTCATGGCGTCTACCAAAATCTCCCGGGCTTTCCCCTCGGCCTCTTCTTTTGCTTTCGCTTCTGCTTCACGGATTTCGCGCGCCATATCAGCATCGAGCTCATTACGCAATTCAGAAAGGATGAGATCCTTGGCTTCATCGCGTGTCAGGTGAGCGATTTTTTCCAGCTTCTCAAGGGTTTCTTTGTGGATCGTGCTGATCTCCTCGCGTTTCTTAAGGTTCAGCTCTTCTGATTCCAGGATGCGTTTTTCACGGACTTCTAACCCCGCGTCTTTGCGGTCAGCCGCAATTTCCCGCTGCCTCACGCTTTCCTCAAGACGCCGTACTTCAAGTTCCGCGTCTCTCCTGATCCTGAGCGCTTCATCTTTTGCCTCCAGGATGATTTCCCGGCTTTGGGCTTCGGCAAATTTCCGCGCGGCTTCTAAATCTGCGGCCTGCTGTGCTACTGCTGCTGTCTTTTTGGCTTTCTTTGCCGGCTCGGCGGCAACAGGTGGCATAACAGGCTGCTCCAATTTTACTTTGACCTGCTGTACCGCGCCTGAATTTTTGGGTTTTACCAACCCGGATAAGGTTTTAAGAACATCAAACATACTGGTTCCTTTCTAAAAAGCGAAGATAAAAAAAGCAGCAGGAAAGACCGCAATTACGCGGCTATATGTGTAGGAAAATCTGTGGTTTGTGAATACGTCATGGTCCTACAAAATTTCAGTTCTGCTGATCTTTATAATTCGCCCGTAAGCCAACGAATAACATACTGGCTTATATATTAGGCATTTTACACGTTTTCAAGCACATCGTCAACGACGCCCCATACAACTTCGGAAGAAAACCCTCTCCGCAGCAGGAAATCAGCAAGTTTGCGCTTCTTTTCAGCACGTGGCAACAGAGCGTACAGCTTCAGTTTCTTTTCCAATGCTGCTTTGGCTAGCTCCCGCTCAGACGTCTCTGCCTGCATACCGTGTGAAATAGCCGCATCAGCTACGTCCGGTGCTATTCCTTTCCCCAGGAGTTCCGCACGTATCGCCCGTGCCCCTTTTGGGTTTCTCCCGGTGCGCTGTGAGACCCACCATGCCCCGAATGCATAGTCATCGGCGTATCCTAAGTCAGTAAGGCGCCGCATGACTTCAGCCACCACCAGCGGGGCCGTGGTGTGGCTGTTTTTGAGTTTCCGGGCGATAAAATCGTTAAGTTCCTTCCGGCTCCGCGGCCGGTACGAAACAAACCGTATGGCGCTTGCCATCAGTCTCTCATATACCTCTGATTGTGCTGCATCCATAACAGACTCCCTTGTTTGGGGTATTCCCTGCGTATATACTACAGTCACGGAGGAAATTATGGAACTACTTTTTGCAGGTATGACCCCGGTGCTTATCGGTATTCTCGTCATTATTCTCTCGTCCCTCAAACAGATAAACGAATACGAGCGCGGCGTACAATTCACATTCGGACGGTTCTCCGGCGTCATGGAGCCAGGCTGGAGGGTCGTGCTGCCGATAGTTCAGACATGGCAAAAGGTAGACATCCGGACCAAAGTTGTGGAAGAACCCGACCAGGAAGCTATCACAAAAGATAATGTCAGTACAAAAATTACCGCCGTTATCTATTACAAAATCGTTGATGCGCAAAAAACCATTCTGGAAGTAGAAAACTTCTATTGGGCGGTTTCCCAGCTTGCGCAGACAACAATGCGCAACGTCATCGGCGAAGTGACACTCGATCAGCTGCTTACCCAGCGGCATGAGTTGGCACTCAAAATCCGTGACATTGTCGAAAAATCAGCCGGCCAATGGGGATTGGACGTGTCGAGCGTGGAACTTAAGGACATCAAGCTTCCGGAATCCATGGTGCGAACGATGGCCAAGCAGGCGGAAGCAGAACGGGAAAAACGCGCTACCATTATCAATTCCGAGGGAGAAGTCATAGCGTCCAAAAATCTGGCGATTGCCGCCAGAACAATGGCCGATACTCCGGGAGCGCTGCATCTTCGGACACTCAATTCCATCAATGACATCTCATCGGATCAGTCCAACACGGTCGTATTTACCGTTCCGCTGGAAATCCTCCATGCATTGGAGGGATTCAGAAAGAAATAAACACACCGCGTTTGCTTCACTCTTCTTCCTGGGGGGCCGCTATTTTCGGCGTAGCGTGACCGGATTTTACGGATTTCCAAATCGCATCCGTGATTTCTTTAGTTACTTTCCCGTTTTCTTTAAGATACAGCTTAGCCGCTTCCTTGCCCTGACCAAGCATCTGCGTCCCGTACTTTAAGAACGCGCCTGATTTGGAAATGATGTTAAACTCCACGCCGACATCCAGTAAACATCCTTCTTTGGAAACCCCGTCATGCATCACGTCAAATTCCGCGATCCGAAACGGCGGGGATACTTTGTTTTTTACGACCCGAACCCTGTGTCTGCTGCCGATCACCTTATCGCCGTCTTTGAGCGTTTCGGTCTTTCGGGAATCCATACGGATACTCGCATAAAACTTAAGCGCCATTCCTCCGGTCGTCGTTTCGGGATTCCCGAACATCACACCGATTTTCTGACGGAGCTGGTTGGTAAATATAACAACTGCTTTTGATTTGGAAATGACCGCGGTCAGTTTGCGGAGCGCTTGAGACATAAGTCTGGCGTGTACTCCCATCATGCTGTCGCCCATCTCCCCTTCGATTTCCGCACGCGGAACCAAAGCAGCCACGGAATCGATGACGATAATATCTACGCCTCCGCTCCGGATCAGCGTTTCAGCTATCTCAAGCGCCTGCTCTCCGGTGTCGGGTTGCGAGATAAGCAGATCATCGAGTTTTACTCCCAATATTTCCGCCCACTGCGGATCAAGCGCATGTTCAGCATCGATAAAGGCCGCTACTCCGCCTGTTTTCTGCGCCTCTGCAATGATAGAAAGACATACCGTTGTTTTTCCCGACGCTTCCGGTCCGTAAATTTCCACAATTCTTCCGCGCGGCACGCCGCCGACTCCGAGCGCCAAATCCAACGGCAGAATCCCGCTCGATACGACATCAATCGCATCCCGGATGTTCGCTTTTTCTCCGAGCTTCATGATGGAGCCTTTGCCGTATTGTTTTTCTATCTGTTCCATCGCAAGCCGGATTGCCTGAAGTTTCTGATCTTGTGCCATAAAAAATACCTCCTATAGAAGAATGTTGGGGCAGACCTGCACGTCTTGCAGGATCTTACCCATTTTTACACAATAAATGGTAGAATACAAGGATTGATCAAAGGTATATTGTACCTGTCTATCTTGATCAAGATACTATCTGTCGCGAACGTGCGATTGAGATCTGAATAGTTCGCGACACCTATTGGGGAAAATCGTTGGGAAAAAACCGCAAGGTTTTGTCCC
Source organism: Candidatus Gottesmanbacteria bacterium (assembly GCA_023245355.1). Taxonomy (GTDB): domain Bacteria; phylum Patescibacteriota; class Microgenomatia; order UBA10105; family UBA927; genus UBA927. The sequence continues at coordinate 14,697 of JAHFKN010000005.1, forward strand.
AAGAAACGGGGCGTAGCTCAGTTGGTAGAGCACACGGCTGGGGGTCGTGTGGTCGCACGTTCAAATCGTGTCGCCCCGACTACATAGATATTCATGCACCATTACTATAAGAAACAAATATGTCTGCGGCTGGATGACTGATGCAAGCCGCGCATATTGTCCAGGATCGTAATAATCAAAAAAAACAATTACGAGTAACTGGCTGACACTAATCGCTCCCAACATAACCGGTATCATACGAGACACTGCAGGCTTTTTGAGATAAAGCCAAACGGATACCGGCCACAGAACAAATACAAGATATCCAAACTGCCATGCTCCGTGAGAGATACTCCACAATAATGCAAAGAAGCCCGCTACGCCTACCGTAGCATTCGTATCTATAGCTAGAAGTGGTGGCTCATCAGAAAAAATCTTCGGAATATAGGAGACTGCCTTCGCAACATATGACAGTAGGTTGTCAGCAATTACAGTTCGGTCAAATCGCTGCAACTCACCCATTAGCCTAGTATCCACGTATGTAAGCGGCTCATATGTGTCAATAAACCGATATGGCATGATCGAACCGTTATTTTTTCGGTTATCTATAACTGCCTGGTAATATGTCGTGTATTGCTTCCCCGCCTCGACAGGCAGATTAAATTCCAAAATCCGTCCCAGCAAGTTAATCTCATTGATCTGAGAAATACCTGTGTAGCCGTGATAATAGGAATTAAAAAATACGAAGACTATTGGCAACAATAAGGAAGCACAGAACACCTGGATGTTTGTATGAATAAATTTCTTATTAGTCTTCACCAGAAGTAATAGCGGTAAGGATAATAACGGAATAAGTAATAAATTCGGACGCAATAACCAACTCACCGCGGATAATACTCCAAACAACATATACACACGTCGTGTTGGTTTCTGAATCAATCGGACGAGTAAATACGTAAGACCAATGAGTAACGTTGAGGCGAGACTATCTGTCATCACCGCGCGCTCGAGCGGATACGCATAAATGTTCAACGATAAAAACAGACTGATAATAAACGACCAAACAACCGGAATAGATAATTGAATGAGGAGTAGATATAGTACGGCGATACCAAACACAGCCAATCCTCCCTGAATGAAGAGCAATTGTGAAATCACCGGACGAAAAGCAGGAACATCCAACGGCACTCTTGTTTTACCGTTACGTGCCATAAGACCACCAAGGATTGTTGAATATACCGGAACCCTGTACTGGTTAACAAACGAAGAAAGCACGGGGCGCTCCGTTAATTGTTTGGCCAAACCATAATACCCGTAGCTATCCGCGTTAATGATCGGTTGAGGGTATATCGTTGCGTACAAAAATCGTACAACGAGTGCAAAAATAACGAGAACAACTCCATAAAGAACGGGCATAAAAATATAAAGATTTTTCTTGATCATAGTTCTATAATACGCTTCATGGAACAAAAACGAGTCAACCGGATCACGCAAGTCGTCAACAAAAGACAAGGAGGCATCATCATCGTACTCGAAGATATCCACGATCCGCATAACGCGGCGGCAATCTTGCGTACCTGTGATGCCATGGGAATCCAGAATGTCTGGTTTATATTCGAAAAAGAAACGCCGTACAACCCCAAAAGGGTTGGCAAAGCGACCAGTTCCAGCGCAAATAAATGGCTCGATTTCAGAATTTTCAAATCATCAGACGAGTGTATTACAGAACTTAAAAAGCAAACGTATCGCATTATCGTGACTGCTCTTACCGACCAATCGATATCATTACAAGATTACGCATGCACGGAAAAAAAGGTCGCTCTGATTGTGGGAAACGAACATCGTGGTGCGTCAGAAGAAATGCTGCAGAGCGCTGATGTTGTGCTGAAAATCCCTATGATGGGGTTTGTCCAAAGCCTCAATGTTTCCGTCGCAACGGCCATCGTACTTTGGGAAATTACCAGACAAAGAATACATTCCGACTCCTCCTTCGTATTAGAAACAAAAGACCGGAAAAAACTTCTTGAGGACTTCCTGGAACGGGCGAAAAAATAACACGCGGTACATCAAAAGGAAGAAAAGCAGTGGTTGTATTTCTCCGGCTTCGCCGGACGTCACGTCGAGGAAAAACGTAGTTTTTCCTCAGGACATTAACGCTTCGGGGATTGCTTCCGTGCGCGTGATTTGTGGGCAAATCCTGCCTTGATGCGTTGTTTCTTCCGTGAGTCACGGGTCATGAAACCGCGCTTTTTGAGAATCGGACGGAATTTTTCTTTATCAGTTTTTTCCAGTGCACGTGCAATACCGTGAACCGTAGCACCGAGCTGTCCTGCATGTCCGCCGCCGGTTAAAAGAATACTGGTAACAAATCTTCCGATCGTGTTGGTCGTCCTGAACGGTTCCAGATATACTTTTTTCGCAACCTCTCCCGGGAAATATTTTTCTGCGGGAATACCATTGACGATACAGTCACCCTTGGCAACCGTCACACCGTTTATCACGGCGCTTTCTTCTTTTGCTACATATAAACGCACCCGTGCGGTCGCATTTTTTCTGCGCCCGACAGCTTCGTAATACGTAAGTTTTTCTGATACCTGATCTTCAGTCATATATTATGTAGTAAATTTACTCCCGAATTCATGCGCACCCTCGGCACTGACGTGCAGTCTCGCTATCATCCCGTGGCGCAGTCTGTTTTTCGGCAGCATTCCCATAACTGCGATCCGTATTAAATCCGTCGGTTTATCCCGTCTCACCTGCCACAAGGCTTTTGCCTTGAGTCCTCCCGGATATCCGGAATACCGAGTATACAACTTTTCCTTCTCTTTGTGACCGGTGACTTTAACATACTTAGCATTGATAACAACCACGTAATCGCCGCAATCCAGATTCCGGACAAAATACGGTTTGGATTTACCGATCAGTTTTGCCGCAATTTCAACGGCAACGCGACCCAATATTTTATCTTTTGCATCAATAAGCACCCAGGAGCGGGAGATTTCACTTGCTTTTGTTGCTTTGGTAGATTTCGTTGCGTTCATATATGGATCCGTATATTATTTACCCAAACTTTTTGCCGGCTTTGCTTTCCGTTTTGGTTTTTCTTCAGTTACGACTTCTGCTTCCTGAACCTTAGAGTCTTTTTTAACTTCTTTGGCTGCCTTGGCAGCTTTTGCAACCGCCGGCTTTACCGGGGCTGCATCTACAAATTCCAGATACACCATTTCGGACGCATCCCCGATGCGGGATCCTAATTTTATAATCCGTGTGTACCCGCTCGTGCGTGAAGCGAATCTCGTTTTTACCATGTCGGAAAGCAACGTATATGTTGCCGTATCCGAAATTATCTTCTGGGCTTTGACAAGCGCACCTGACGAACCGCGTTTCACCTGGGTGATCAGTTTTTCGACCGTCGGCTGTATGGACTTTGCCTTGGCCAGCGTCGTATGAATCCTGCCGTGTTCAATCAGAGCACGGGAAAGATTCCGGAATAACATTTTCCGTTCATCTTTATTTCGGCCCAATTTACGTCCAAAATACCCGTGTTTCATACGCGTCTTATACGTTCAGTGCGACTCCCTTTTCCCGTAATTTCTCTTCGACGATCGAGAGGGATTTGGCACCCAAGTTTTTAATCTTCATGAGTTCTACTCTGGGAGTTCCCAACAGTTGTCCGATGGTTTCTATACTGCCGCGGGACAATGCATTCACAATGCGGGTAGGAATATCGAGTTCCTCAATACGCATTTTGAGCACTTCGTCCGAAATAGACGGCGTCACGGCGACTGCATCGTCAGACACTTTTGCTTTGGGTTCGTACACCTGCAAAAAGTAAGAAACAAGCACTTTGGACGCTCTCTTCAGCGCATCAAGAGGAGCGACTGTTTCATCGGTCCAGATTTCCATAACGAGCTTGTCCAAATTCGTCATCCGTCCTACACGGGTTGCATCTACGCGGTAATTTACCCGGAGTACCGGACTGTAGAGCGAATCCATCGGAATGCGGCCGACTTCATCAAGATGCCGTTCATCCGCCTGGACATATCCGAAGCCTTTTTCGACCGTAGCCTGCAGATCAAGCTCTGCTTTTTTGTCGGTAAGCGTCGCTATATGTAAATCAGGATTCACGATGGTCACCCCTGCAGATACTTCAAAATCTCCTGCCGTGACATCTCCCGGTCCTTTTTTGGATAATTTCAGTACTGCCGAATCCGCGTCTTCCAGAGACAACCGGACTTTTTTAAGATTCAAAATAAGTTCAACCACATCTTCCTTAAGACCGGCAAGCGTACTGAACTGATGTGAAACACCGGCGACTTTGATGGACGTTATCGCGGCTCCGGAAAGAGACGACAATAACACACGTCTCAGACTGTTTCCGAGCGTGTGACCATATCCCTGTTCCAACGGCTCGATGACGAACATGCCGTATCCGGGTTTTTCGACCTCTGTTTTAATAGCGAAATTTGGATCTATCATATAATATGAGCTTGGTGCAGAGATAACTTACGCGTATAAGCCACCGCTGCCTTTGCCCTACCTCCTTAACGAGAATAATACTCGATAACCAATTGTGTATTTATATCTTCTTTCACGTCATCACGCTCCGGCAATCTGACAACCTTACCGGTTCCCGATTGACGGGCCAGCCAACCAGCCGGAACAAATGTCTTATCATCCAGCATTTTTTTAATGGCCGGAATGTTTGCTGATTTTGCTTTCAGTGTTATGACTTCGTCTTTTGCAACCAGATAGGAAGGAATGTTTACCTTTTTTCCGTTCACAAATACGTGTCCGTGAGATACAAACTGACGTGCTGACGTTCTGGTAGGAGCAAGTCCCAACCGATACAGCGTGTTATCCAGTCTGCGCTCCAGAAACTGTACCAGCATGTCGCCGGTATTGCCGCGCCATTTCCGTGCCATCGCATAATAACGGCGGAATTGCCGTTCCATAATTCCGTACAGACGCTTCATTTTCTGCTTCTCGCGGAGCTGCGTTCCGTATCCGGAAATCTTTCTGCGCATTTTCTGACCGTGTTGCCCCGGAGGAACATTGAGACGACGCAGAAGTCCGGCATGACTTTTGGTGCCGATCGTTTTAAGGCCTAAATCAATGCCTTCTTTGCGTGCTAATCTGTTTTTCGGTCCTGTATATTTACCCATAGTGTTATACTCTCCGTTTTTTCTTCGGACGCACACCGTTATGCGGAATCGGCGTCACATCAGCAATAAGCGAAATTCCCAACCCGACTGCTTTAAGCGCGCGGAGCGCCGCATCACGGCCCGCTCCCGGTCCTTTGATGTAGACTTCTACTTCACGGAGTCCTGCATCCATCGCTTTGCGTGCCACGCCTTCTACTGCGGTTGTTGCTGCATACGGGGTTGCTCTGCGGGCACCTTTAAATCCCACCAGACCCGATGAGCCCCAGAACAATGAATTGCCGTGCTCGTCGGTTATCGTTACCAGTGTGTTATTAAACGTCGCGGTAATATATACGCGGCCTTTTGTCGGAATAGTCTTGGTAATTTTTGTTGCCATAGGTTACTTTGTTTCCGCTGCCGGTGCATCCTGCTTTGCGCGGTCTTCTTTCTTCAGGGCTCCGACGGTCATACGCTTGCCCCGTTTAGTACGTGCATTTGTCCTGGTCCGTTGACCCCGGCTCGGCAGTTTATGTGAATGCCTCATGCCGCGGTACGATTTGATTTCAACTAAGCGTTTGATATTGTTTCCGACAGCCCGGCGCAGATCTCCTTCTACCATCGCCTCTTTTTCGATAATCTTGGTAAGCTTACTCACCTCATCGTCGGAGAGCGTTTTAAATCTCCGTGATCCGTCGAGTTCTGCCTTGACTAAAATCGCCTTTACGTTAGATCGTCCTATACCATACAGATAGGTAAGGGCAATGTCTAATCGTTTCTCGTTTGGTAAATCAACTCCAGATATACGTGCCATAACTTTTTACTCGGAGGGGCAAACCCAGAAAGGGTTTTCCCCTTCCGACGCTTCGCTGCCTCCCTTTTCTGTTGTGTCCTCAGCCTGAAATAAATTCAGGCATCGGATAATTATTCATGTCTTATCCTTGTCGTTGTTTATGCTTCGGATTTTCGCAAATAACAAACACCCGCCCTCTCCGGCGGACAATTTTACATTTTCTGCACATTGGTTTAATACTTGCTCGGACCTTCATAATCCCTCTATTTCATTCTGTACGTGATCCTTCCTTTAGTCGGATCATACGGTGTCATCTCGATTTTTACCCGGTCACCCGGCATGATCCTGATAAAATGCAGACGCATTTTACCGGACAGATGACACAACACAATATGGCCGTTTGGTAACTTCACTCGAAACAACGTATTCGGCAAACATTCTGCAACCTCACCGTCAATCTCTATATTTCCCTGATGTGCCATAAAATAACAACAAACTTCCCTCTTAGTTAGAGAGGGAGCTTGTTAAGAGTCTTATTGTACCGCATACGGGGTGTTTGGTCAACCGGGGCAATCCTGTCGGTTTTAGCCTCAAAAATACCCATCGTTTATGAGTTTTTTCCGTTTCTCCGTATCGAGCCAGTCGGGAAATTCGCCGCTGACGGAAGCGTACTTGGGAGACGCGCGCAAAATATTTTCCAGCGCATCATCCAGTTTTCCGGCGATATCCAGATGAGTACCCAAAACATTATTTTGTTCCAGCGGATCTTTCATGAGATCAAACAACTCCACATAATGCCTGTCTTCTGAATTGTTTTTATACATCTTCCACCTGTTGTTTCTGATCGACACAATTGCGTCACCGCGGTGTTCTCCTATAAGGTACCGCTGCCCGACCTGCTGCTCCCCCCTGCCTTCCAGCACCGGCACGGCACTCTGCCCTTCCAGCGGAGCAGTCGGCCGGATACCCACAAGATTGAGCAGCGTCGGATAAATATCAATCGCCTGAATCAACTCATGAAACACGCCGTTCTGCACTCTCGGGACCGCCATGATAAACGGGGCGTGTACCGCAGTATTATAGATATTCCATGCGTGTTCAAATTCTCCGTGTTCCATAATTTCTTCCCCGTTATCAGAAAGGATTATGACGATGGTTTTCCGTTTCACTTCGGGCAGACTGACAAAATCCAACAATGCTTTCATATCGGCGTCCACCTGATACAACCGTTCGTCGTACAGGCTTTTTATGTAGGTAACCATCTCAGGGTCACCTTTGTCCACTAAGGCCCAGTACCAGCTGATATGCAGATAATACTGTTCATAGAGCGGCAACGTCCAAAACAATTCTTCCGCCTGTTTAAGATCTCCGTTTGCGACAAACGTCCCCAACTGAGACACGATACGGCTGTTGCGCCCGGAACTTTCCGCGGTATCGCTTCCTATAAGACGCTGTTGGAATTGCGTAATCACATACCGGTAAAACGGAATCGTACTTACGTGAAATTCATCCTGTGTTACCGGAATAAACGGAAACATGCGCGTATTCGTAAATTTCCATGGTCCCTTTCCCGGCAAATACGGCGCATGCGGAGCGTAGGTATGCAAAAACATAAATGTCGGTTTATCACCCCGGAATAACGGCAATAGCTCCTTGTATTTTGCCGGCCAGTCCGGCAACGTACCGTCTATGTGATGAAACTCGGTAAATCCGCGTTCCAACCCCTTATCAAGCGGCAGATTAATATCGTCAGTAATCCCCGCCCAAACGGCGCGGTATCCGTTGTTTTTCAGCACGTTTGTAAACGTCGGGATATCAGGATTTAACGAATCCTTCAGCGCCTCAATGACATGGTGCGTACTCGGATATAATCCGGTAAAAATCGACATATGACTGTCGAGCGTAAACGATGTCTGGGTAAAAAAACGGGAAAACAGAATGTTTTTTTTGGCAAACGCACACAAGTTAGGCGTCGTATCACGGCTATACCCGTAACAGGGCATTTCATCCGCACGCATCGTATCCAGATTTACAAGAATGATATTACAGTCCGGACACTTGGGCAGACCGGGAACGGCAAATGGCAGTCTGTATATGATTTCATTGCGTGCTCTCCGGGCTATTCCCGGCGCCCACACCATCACGGCGATGACACCGGCAATTCCCACCATGAATACGGCCATACGCGTATGGTTTATGAAAAAATTCAATACGGTTGACCTCATGATTATTTTCCGGAACTTTTCGTCGGCTGCAGGGATAAGCCATGAATATATAAGGCATCAATGAGCTCTGACGCTTTCGTACTGCCGCCGGAAAACAGATCTTCCGTCTCTTTGGGATCCTTATTGATGTTGTACAGTTGTTTCATCTGCGATTCTTCATCCATGATGAGTTTCCACTGATCATACGTCCGCAGGGCCTTTTGAAATGTTGCATACCGGTACGATGTTTCGGCAAACACGTTCAGCCGGAGATCTTTCCCCGTCAGCGCGGGCACAAGCGTGGTACCCCGAAGCTGCATACTGAATTGCGGATCAGGGGTTTTTCCGATAAGGGAAAAAATGGTCGGAATAATATCTATAGAGCGGACCTGCGTAGATATTTTTTTGTTCCCCGGCGTTCCCGGGACAACCAGTATGAGCGGAATATGAAGAACCTCGTCAAATAACGTCATACCATGATCAATCCTTCCATGCTCATAAAACTCGTCCCCGTGGTTGGATGTAAATATGACGATAGTTTTTTCTGACAGCTGTAACGATTCGATTTCACTGATAATTTGCCGTACGGACGTATCTAACCGTGCTGCTTTTTCATCATAAATGCTGCGCAAAAACGAAACGTCGTCCCCCGTCAGGAAAATTTTTCCGTTTTTTACCCCTTCCTCACGCAGCGATTTTTGTTCCTCCGCCGAACCGGTCAGTTTTCCCGCATAGGAAGCACTCACATACCGACGGTCAAGTCCGCCCTGAGGGATATATTGTCCGTGGACGTCAAATCCGTGGATGAACAAAAACATTTTTTCGTTCCTGTGTTTCCGGATAAATTCCGTCGCTTTCGGAAGCACCGAAAGCAACCCGTCAAACGCATCACCGCTTACATACTCGTCAAATCCTTTATCAAAACCGTACGATGCGGAAAGCGCAGCTCCTCCTGCAAAACCGCCGGTAACGTATCCCATCAATTTAAGATTTTCTGCAAGCGTCGTAAGAGCCGGCGCCGTTTCGGATAATCGTGCAGGGATGAATTCTTTTTTCGGATCATCCGGAATCAATTCCTTGTTCAGGATGCCGTGTGTTGAAGGGTATGTCCCGGTCATGAGGCTCATGGCGGCGGGCAATGTCCACGGGGCTACGGAAAACGCCCTGGTAAATACGTATCCTTTTTTGGCTAATGCATCGAGTGTCGGTGTAGTATTTCTGGGATTCCCATATACGGAGAGCGCATCTGCACGGAGCGGATCTATAACGACTAAAAGAATATTACAGTCTTTGCATTGACCCTCAATACCCGACCTCCGGACAAATACCTGCCGTATCACCAATCCTGCAGCAGCCAACATTGCTATGAACATGATTAGCTTCACCACGTTCCATCTGTTCATAATAATCAACTATAATACAAGTATACGGCTATGACCAGCGCACGATACACGGCATTTCTTTTCCTGACGGTTCTTTCCGGTATACTGATACACACATGGTGGACGAAACGCCCGGTGTCACTGTGCAATACCCTCTCCTGCATTCAGATGGATGATTCATCACGTTTCCGCAACAAAGATACCTACAGCGACACGCAGAGCACCTACCGGGCATTATTTGAACACAACGGGCGGTTTCTGCGCATAGATGCGCAGCGCACAGCCCAAAATTCAGCCGGACAGGAGCGTGACGCGGCAGTAACAAAAATAAAAGCCATGTTTGAAAAAGCACCGGCCCCTTACCCCGGGGAGATATCCGACGCGATCGTCTGCGATCCTGCATTTGTCCCGACATATGAGGAAATAGGACCCGATAAAGCACGCATTTCCCTGTTTGTCGGATATCTCAACAACAGAATGACGTTCGGTTCCTGTTCGCAAAGTCAGGCGGTCTACCGCGGGGCACTCGCTCTCATGCATTGTGCGGAACAATCCCTGCTACTGAGAGTAGAGCTGATTGCCAAAACCGATGACTTCGTGATCCACGAAAAAGAACTGATGAATCAAATCCGTTCGCTTCGGTGTGGGAAGTAGAATCAGCGGGTGAATATCTCGAGCGGTTTACCCTGCACGAATGACGGGATAGCAACTCCCAACGCGTTCATAATTGTCGGATATTGCTGAATCAGGGAGAACGGCTTGTCGCCCAAAAAGTTATTCTTCTTCACGCCGGGACCGGCCATAATAAACGGTGTCCACATACCCGGCACATCAGCGGCTTTGATCGCCTGTTTGTATCCGGAAACCAAAGGCGCCGAAAACGGAACCAGATCAGCAGACATTTCTTCGTTCCATCCGTACCCCGGCGTATTTGCAATTACCAGGTCTCCGATGCGGTCGGGATCAAGCTGCATATAGGACTTTGCATTTTCCCATTTCACGATCTCTACGACGGGGGCTATCCCATTCTCATCTTTGAGATCTTTGAGTGTACTCATAACTTCATCCCGCAACGCCTCATATGCCGGTCCGCTTGCCCGGGTATATTTTCCGGCCAAGCCTGCTGGATTGATGTACACGTGCGCCATTTTAAGATACATGACTTTTGACTGTTTCCAGTCGATAATCGGCTCACCGGTTTTCGGATCAATCGTGAATTTAAGCCATCCTTTTTTAGCAAACACGTTGTTTAAATTCACGCTCCGGTCAAGCGGAACCGCTCCGTGATCGCTACTTAAGACGATATAGGTATTTTTGTCGGCCACTTTGAGTATTTCCCCGATCATCCCGTCAAGCTTTTTGTACATATCCTGCACTTCATTCCACAACTGATCCCGCACTTTCGGATCCATGGAGGCGTAGGAAGCACTCTTGGGATCCACCCCGCTCATCCACCATTTGCTGGTCAGCATCTGATTGGGCGTGTAGATATCGTGAATGACGACGTCAGGAGAAAAATCATTTACCATGGCGCCGACGGCTTTCGTATGCCAGTCAAACGAAAGTTTGGCTTCGTCCATGAATGCTTTTTTGTCCTCGGGGTAATAGATAAGCTGCGCGGGGAAATTATCCGCAAAATCCGTCATGGGTCCCACTGACTTTTCGAGTGCGTCAGCGGCAGCTTCAGGGAACGTAATATTGCGGTTTAATGCGTCGTAAAGTAACCTGATGCGGAAAAATCCGTTATCGCCGAGTTTTATGACTCCCGCTTTCACATGCGAATCTACATTGACGGACTTGTCTGCTGTTTTCCAAACCAATGTGATCGGCTGCCAATCGGTCCAATCCCCGACTGCGATATCACCGAGCTTCGTTTTTTTATCCAGCGAAAACATCACGCGGTCAGGTGACTTTTTCTCATCATTGGTGCTGTCATATATATAGGCGTACACCGGCGTTCCCCATCCGACGAGTGTTACCTCCGAAGGATCGGAAAAACTCATCGGAGGCGCTTCCCATCCTTTGGGGGTACCGCCGTCCAGATATTGGGTAAGCTGCGGTCCGAAATAAAACAGTCTGGTTCCCCTGCCCTGCTTTTTCCGCTGTGTCAGGTCACCGAGCGTTTCGAAATTCAGCGATGCGAAATCCGCTCCCCATCCGCCCCAGCGGCCACGGATAACTATCCCCTTCTGCACTTCCGGCGGCGTACTGCCGGGAACGGATAAAATTGCTACTTTCATGCCTGCCTCTTCCAGCGTTTTCCAGATAGGCGCTACTTTTTTGGCGGTAGAGCGGAAACCCGGCACTGCAACGGCATCCAGAGGCTTGCCGACTTCACGCATGGGCCCGTCATCTACACCATGAACTTCCGGCATGGAACCGGTAAGTAACGTCGCAAAATTTGTCGGCGTGTGGCTCGGAAAATTCGGATATGAATATCCGTATGATCCGCGCTCCATCAGTTTTTTGATATTCGGGAGTTTCCCCTCGTTTGCCCATGCATAAATATTAAAAAGACCGGGCTCAGCACGCATACCGTCGGGGATAAACCAGTAGAGTTTTACCGCGTGTTTCGGAGGGGAATTCCGTTTTTGTATAAATATAAATCCACCTAACATCAACAGGGCAAGAACAAGTATGTATGTTCTCTTCATTAGCCTTGAGCGTAATACATCAAATACACCTGCGTCAAGGGGTTATCCCTTTGCAGAAAGAAGCGGGGTAAGAATAACCGGGTCGCCGTCAGTAATTGCTACCGTATGTTCAAATACTGAAGACAGTGAATGATCCCGGGTCGCAATCGACCATCCGTCATCAAGATAAATCATCGCGGGATTCCCCATGGTATAGATTACCTCTATGGCTATCGTCATGCCGGTTGTAAGGGGCGGTGTTTTTTCTATTGAACCCTTCAGATACCCCGGAATCTGTGGGGGTTCATGCAGTGTCGTACCGACTCCGTGCCCGACTAATGATTTGGCTATCCCGTACCCCGATCCTTCGACAATATCCTGGATTACTTTTGAGATATGTCCGACTCTGTTACCGTTTCTTGCCTGCTTCGTTGCTTCCGTCAATGCATCGAGCCCAACCTGCAAAAATTTCTCCACACGTTTTGGCGTCTCATACGTGCTGCCCGGCGCCCGGATAACTTTTGTCCATGCGGTATCCGTATGATACGTCTTATGGATAAGCCCGATATCGATCGTAAGAACATCTCCTTCTTTTACTCTGTATTCCGACGGGATACCGTGTACAATCACGTCGTTAATACAAAGACATGTTGCCCATTTATAATCGGCGACCGTCGAAAACGACGGCTTCATGCCGGCCTCTTTTATGCGCTTTTGTGCACGCGCTTCTATCTCCAAAAGCGACACACCGGGAATTGCCATATCAACAAGTTCTTTCAGTACCAAAGAGAGGACAGCTCCTCCCTCTTTCATCGCGGATATTTTCTGTTCCGTTTGTTTGTCACTCATATGAGGGTCTGCAAAAACGTCTGTAGTTCCGAGTCCAGGTCCTGCGGCGTTCCTTCATTTTTTATCACGTAGTCTGCGATTGCAATCGGGCCTCCGGAATTAAGCTTTTCTATTTCTGCACGGTCCCGTTCTTTTGATTCCTTTTCCGTCAGCGGACGGACTGTCCGGCTGGCAAGACGCGCGTACCGCGTAGCAGGAGATGCATACACGGAAAGTACACGCAGCCCCGGAAATTTTGCTTTGAGATATACGTATTCTTCCCAGCTGCGCATGCCGTCGAGAGCGATTTTATGCGTAGACACTTCTGCTTCCCGTATTCTCGGCTCGATCTTAATAGCCATTGCGGCCATACCGAGTTCTTTCCTGATGTTTTCCCGGTATTGCCGCTCGTTGGTTTCGTTCAACTCCAATCCCAATTCCTTGAGTCCGATATCCGTCTGGTCCCCGAATCGGAGGACGGTAAATCCGTGTTCACGGAAAAAATCAGAGGCTTTCGTTTTGCCGGAACCGGGAAGACCGACGATAGCTATATATACCGTGTTGTTCACGAAACCCCCAAACCAGAGAGAATCTGTGTTGTGACGTCTTCAATGGATTTTTCGCCGTCTACTTCAAGCAATCTGTTTTGCTTGCGGTAATACTCCAGCACCGGCTCCGTCACATCATGGAACAGCTGGATACGTTTCCGTATGGCCTGCAGCGTATTATCTTCGCGTATTCCGTCTTCAAACCGGCCGCTTAAACGCCACAGCGCTTCTTTGTCCGTTACCTTAAGGTAAATGACCCGTTCAACGCCGTTGGTAAAATCTTCTGCCTGTTTTGAGGTTCTCGGGAACCCATCCAGGATATATCCGTTTTTGTATTCGGGTTTTGCAAGATACTCTTCGATAATCGGAATCGCTTTCTCATCGGGAATGAGGTATCCGGCATTTAATGTTTCTTTGACATATCTGCCCCAGGAAGTTTTTTCCTGCGACATCTGGCGGAATATATGCCCGCTGGATAAATACGGTATCCCCAGCCGTTCGCTCAATATATTGCCCTGCGTCGACTTCCCTGATCCCTGTATTCCCACAAGTATAAGCTTCATATATGCTATGAGTCCTTTCTACTCCAGAAATCCTTCGTAATTACGCATGACAAGCTGCGCTTCCAATGCTTTCACGGTTTCCAACACGACAGACACGACGATCAGTACTCCGGTGCCTCCGATAAGCAATGTGGAAAGCCCGGAAATACCGCGCGCCAGCGAAGGAAAGACCGCCAAAATTCCCAAAAAGAGCGCTCCGGCTAGCGTGATGCGCGTTAAAATATAATTTAAGTAATTGGCAGTCGGGCTGCCCGGCCGTATTCCGGGAATAAATCCTCCGTACTTCTGGATTTCTCCTGCTATCTTGGTCGGATTAAACGTAATTGCGGTATAAAAATACGTAAATCCTATGACCAGGAAAAAATAAATAAGGTTATACGAAAGGCCGTTGGGGTTAAACGCGGTCGTCAAAAAGCGGCCGAATCCCGCGATGGCAGGATTTTGGAGCTGCTGCAAAAATCCTCCCAGAAGTGACGGAAGCAGCACAAGAGAAACGGCAAAGATGATGGGAATTACTCCCGCCTGATTAACGCGGAGCGGCAGATACGACGTATTGCCGCCGTACATTTTGTTTCCCCGGATGCGTCTGGCATAATGAACCGGAATCCTGCGCACCGCCTCATTCATAAACACGGTTCCCGCAATGACGATAAGCGCGACGAATCCGAACAGCGCGACGTTCGTGAGCTGCTCCGGCTGAAATACGCTGGCCGTCTGAAACATAACGACAGGCAGCCGTCCGACGATACCGGCAAATATCAGAAGCGATATGCCGTTTCCGACGCCGTACTCGGTGATCAGTTCGCCCAACCACATGACAAACAGGGTACCGGCAGTCATGGTGAGCACGACGGCTATCAGGGTTAACGGATTCATCACACCGACGATTCCCTGATTCCGAAGCAGTAAATACATGCCGATCGACTGCATGGCCGCCAGCGGCACGGTGATAAACCGCGTATACTGGTTAATTTTTTCCCGGCCGAATTCCCCTTCTTTCTGCAATTCTTCCAGTTTGGGAAATACGATGGTCAGAAGTTGCAGGATAATCGACGCGTTAATATACGGGTTCAGTCCCAACGCCAATACGGAAAAATTCACCAATGTTCCGCCTGAAAATATATCCAACAATCCCAAAAATTGATTCTGGGAAAACAGCAGTGCCAGTTTTGTGCGGTCGATTCCCGGAATGGGAACGTGGGCAAATACTCTGAAGATAACAAAAATGAGTGCGGTAAGCAGTATCTTGCGTCGCAGTTCAGGCGATTTCCAACTGTTGACCAGGGCAGTCAAAATTGTGTTCATGTTTTGGTGATACCGATTCTGTCAGACAACTCCACCGATTAGTCAGGCAATGTTCCCGCCGGCTTTTTCAATCAACTTCCGGGCTCCCGCTGAACACGGAACAGATACCGTCAATGCGACGCTTAACGCTTTGCCGGAAAGTATTTTCGCCTGCGTTGCGGATTCCGGAATAACGTTGTGTTTCTTGAGGCTTTCCAGAGTCACGACGGAACCTGCCGGAAATACGGAAAGCAATCCAATTGCGACCGTCACGGGTTTGGACTGTAAGGATTTATTCCGTTGTTTGCCGCGTAAAAACGGCAGCCGCTTCATAACGGACAACTGACCGCCCTCAAAATGAGGAGGGATTGTTCCACGGGCTTTCTGGCCCTTGGTACCACGACCTGCAGTTTTGCCCCGGCCTGAACCGTGTCCGCGGCCAAGTCGTTTTTTTGATCTGTCTACCGTCTGACGTAATGTGTGTATCATATGCATTGTATTACGATCGTGATTTTATAGCCTTTAATTGTTTCAGCGCTTCCATAGTAGCATAGACATTTGATGCTTTGTTGCTTGTCCCTAATATTTTGGAAACGATATCGCGGATACCTGCCGCTTCGACGACTGCCCGCACCGGGCCTCCCGCAATAACGCCCGTTCCTGCAGGTGCCGGCTTCAACATAATCCGGGCTGCTCCCAGTTTGACAAATACCACATGGGGAATCGTTGTTTTGTTAAGCGGAACGGTAATTAAATGTTTCCGCGCATACAGGACTGCTTTTTTCACTGCTGCAGACACGTCCGGCGCGCCTCCCAATCCGGCTCCTACTCTCCCCTTTTTGTCACCGACGACAACGAGGACCGAGAATCCGATTTTGTTTCCGCCTTTGGTCTTTTTGGACACACGGTTTACCTGTACCACTTTTTCTTCAAATTCACTCGGCACTCCGCGGTCAGGACGTCTGGAACCATAATTCATCATACTTCTAACCCTCCTTCTCGGATTGCTTCAGCGACGGCTTTTATTGCCCCGTGATAGCGATAACCCGAGCGGTCAAATACTACCTTCGTTATTTTTTTGGCCTTGGCTTTTTCGGCAATGACACTTCCTAATTTCGTGGCAGCCGCGACATTTTTGCCTTTGGTCCACGCAGACAGAATCGTCATGGCTTTATCGTCGTCGACTAACTGAACCATCATCCGCATATTAGAACGGAATACCGCAACGCGCGGCCGGCTTTGGGTTCCGCTCAGCCTGCGGCGGATAGACAACTTACGTTTTAAGCGCATTTCTTTTTTGGTTTTCATAGGTTACTTAGCTCCGGGAGCTCCTCCTACTGCTTTGGCGGACTTACCTGCCTTTTTACGGATATGTTCACCCGTATATTTGATACCTTTGCCTTTATACGGCTCCGGCGGTTTCACTCCGCGTACGGACGCTGCTACCTGGCCCACCAGATATTTGTCGATCCCGCTCACCATAATTTTCCCTTCGGTAACGGTAAACGTGATTCCGGAAGGGGGTGTTAATACCACCGGATGGGAAAATCCGACGGAAAGTGACAAATCCGTGCCGTTTAATGCCGCCCGGTATCCGACGCCGGATAACTCAAGCTGTCTTTGCCAGCCCTTGGTCACGCCTGTCATGGCATTTTTCATGAGTGCCACGGTCGTTCCGTGAAGTGCTTTTACTTTTTTGTCATTTCTCGTCCGTGCGGCAACAAGCGATTCGCCTTCCTGCGTCACGGCTATCCCGTCAGGAACGGTAACGGTAAGCTCGCCTTTGGGGCCTTTAAACACTACCGTGTTACCCGTACGTGTTACGGTAACATCTTTTGTTATGACCACTGGTGTATTTCCGATTCGTGACATAAGTTAGTACTCCTTACCACACTTCACACAATAATTCTCCGCCGACTCCCTGTTTTCGTGCATCTTTACCGCTCATAACTCCGTTGGGAGTGGATATAATTGCGATTCCCTGCCCTCCCATAACCATCGGGATCTTTTTCTTGTTGATGTACCAGCGAAGACCCGGTTTACTTATGCGGCGCACGCCGGTAAGTAACGGCTCTTTTCCTTCGTACGTCAATTCAATCTGCAATACGGGGCCGTGAGATCCTTTTGTCTCTTCAACATGAGACAGATATCCTTCCCGTACGAGAAGCTTGGCCACTGCAACCTTGAGCTTACTGCTGGGAAGCTCAATCGTTTTTTTGTGCGCCAGAGCCGCATTTCTGATGCGGGTTAACATGTCTCCGATAGGATCGCTTATCATCATACTTTTTTCTCCTTTACCAAGACGCCTTTACTACCCCCGGCAGTTCGCCTTTATGCGCGAGCTTCCGGAAACAGATACGGCACAATTTAAACTTCCGCATATACGCCCGGCTTCTGCCGCAGAGCATGCAACGGTTTCTGTGTCGGACTGCGAATTTTTGTTTATGCTCAAATTTCACTACATCAGATGTTTTTGCCATATTATTTCTCCTTCGCAAACGGCATACCCATTGCCGCAAGCAGTGCTTTACCGGCTTTATCATTCCCTGCGTTTGTCACAAATGTTATTTCAAAACCGCGTGTTTTATCAATCAGGCTGTAATCCAGTTCCGGAAATATCGACTGATCCGTCACTCCCAATGTATAGTTCCCTCGTCCGTCAAATCCCCTGTTCGGCACGCCGCGGAAATCGCGCACACGGGGCAGTGCCACGATAGTGAGACGGGTGATGAAATCATACATCCTGATCCCGCGGAGCGTTACGCGCAGTCCGACCGGATCACCGGCACGGAGTTTAAATGTCGAAATTGCCATTTTTGCCCTGGTTATATGCGGACGCTGTCCGGTTATGATACCGAGCTGCTCGCGTGCTTTATCGATCACTTTTTTATCTTTCTGCGCCTCTCCGCCTATGCCGCAGTTCACTACGATTTTGACTAGCTTCGGAACTGCCATGATATTTTTGACCTCTAACTCTTTCATGAGTTTCGGGATCAGTTCTTTTGTATATGTATCGCGTAATCCGTTCATATTTTTTTACCGCACTTTCTGCACACCCGTACTTTTTCATTTTTCGAAACCAGCCAGCCGATGCGCGTCTGTTTTCCGCAGGCCGGGCACACCAACGCTAATTTCGACACGTTTATCGGTTTTACGATATCGATAATCCCGCCGGGATTCTTGTCGTCCTTACGCTTCATGTGACGTTTGGAAATATTCACGCCGGCCACAGTTACCGTTCCCTCCTGGGGGAACAGTTTCTCGATCTTCCCTTTGTGACCTTTGTCTTTTCCGATCGTCACGATAATAGCGTCGCCTTTTTTGAATTTCATATTAATATACCTCGACTGCCAAACTTGCGATCTTATCAAACCCTTTTTCTTTTACCTCGCGTGCCACCGGTCCGAATACCCGGGTTCCCCTCGGATTCTGATCCGGGGTATTGTCGATAACAACCCCTGCATTATCATCAAACCGTATATAGGAACCGTCTGCGCGGTGATATTCTTTCCGCGTCCTCACAATCACCACATGTACGAGTTCATCGTCTTTTACGATCCCCAGCGGATCTGCCTTTTTCACGACACACTGGACTACATCTCCCAGCGTCGCCGTCATTTTTTGCCCGCCGCCGTAGATATGGATAATCACCATTTCCTGGGCTCCTGAGTTATCGGCAACTGTAATTTTTGTGCGTCGTTGTACCATAGGTTATTTTGTCAATTTTTTCGTAACGATAAAATGTTTTGTTTTGCTGATCGGTTTGGTTTCCGCAACCGTCACCTGATCACCGACTGCAATCTCCATGCCGGTCACGTGTGCGACAAAGTGTTTGGTGCGTTTGATTGTTTTTCTGTATAACGGATGCTTTGAAAGCCGTATGACTTCCACAACCACCGTATCTTTCATACTGGTAGAAATCACTATTCCTGTAAATTCTTTGTGTTGTTTCATACTGTACCTACTTTCTTTTCTGTGAGCTCTTTCTCACGTTTAATCGAAAGCAACGCTGCAAGTTTACGGCGTAACTCTTTGGCTTCGCGTCTGTTTTTTACTTCCTTCGTCTGCATCGTTAACCGGACTTCGGCAATTTTCTTGCGTAATTCTCCGGCTTTTTTGCCGAGCTCAGTGACTCCGATACCGTGTAATTCATCTTTATCGCGCTTTTTCATACTGTTTTCTCCCGGGTTATAAATTTACTTTTGATCGGTAATTTGATTCCGGCCAACCGCATGGCATGTGCTGCTAATTCCCGGTCCACTCCTGCCATTTCAAACATGACCCGGCCCGGGCGCACGACACATACGTATTCTGAAACATCTCCCTTGCCGCTTCCCATACGTGTTTCGGGAGGCTTCTTCGTAATCGGCTTATCCGGAAATATCCGGATCCATACGCGGCCTCCGCGGCGGATCGTGTGTGTAAGTGCACGGCGGGACGCTTCAATCTGCCTGCTGCTTACCCATCCGGCTTCCATCGCCTTGAGTCCGAACTCCCCAAACGACAATGTTGAGCCCCTGATTGACAGACCGCGGCGCTTGCCCCGGAATACTTTTCTGTGTTTTGCTCGTTTTGGTGCTAACATACGTATATATACTGATTGTTATATTGCTGCTGTCTTCTTACAAATCCACACTTTTACTCCGACATATCCTGATTTCGTAAGAGACGGCACTTCTGCATAATCCACTTCCTCACGGATCGTTGAAAGCGGTATCGTCCCTGCTTTGTACGTCTCGCGGCGTGCGATTTCAGCTCCCGCAATACGGCCTGCCAATTTGATCTTGACACCTCGGGCTCCTGCCGTCATCACCCGCTCTACCGTCTGCATGCATATCCGTTTATGCGGCATGCGCTTGATAAGCTGATCGGCGATATTGGTAGCTACTATCTGTGCGCTCAGATTCGGTTCTTTTACCGGCTCTACCACGACTTCTACTTTTGTTTTCAGCTGGTCAAATGCTGCTTTTCCGAGTTTCCGTACGTGCGCGATCCTCCGGAGTTCACCCTCGATAAATTTCTTCACTTCTTCAAGTCCCGTGCCTCCGCGTCCGATAACCAACCCCGGACGTGATACGTGAAGCACAACGCGGATTTTGTTGATGGACCGTTCGATCTCCGCCTGCGCAAGGCCGGCCGGTTTCAGACGTTTCGTCAATGATTCCCGAAGCAGCACATCCTGCAACAGTAAGTCTGCGTAGTGTGCATCATCAGCAAACCACCGTGACACCCATGTGTACAATGGCCCAAGTCTGAATCCGTACGGATGAATTTTTTGTCCCATAGGTTATTTACTGCCTTTCTCTTCGTCTTTCAATATTACTTTTACGTGTGTCATCCGTTTTTTGTAGGAATGTGCCATACCGCGGCTTGCTGCATGCCACCGTTTCAGTACCGGTCCCCCCATAACGTCAATGGCCGCAACAATAAGCGTATCTGCCGTAGCTTTTTTCTGCACTGCATTGGCGACAGCCGAGTCAATTAGCTTTTTAAGCGGCTCGGCAGCATGTTTCGGTATGGAACCCAGTGCAGACAGTGCAACACCGACTTTTTTACCGGAAATCGCACGGGCGACCAACCGCACTTTGCGCGGGCTCGTCCGTATGTATTTTGCTGTCGCTGTGTATTCCATATGCATTATGTCTTATCCAATACGCGCTTCGTCACCTGTCCGTGACCTCTAAACGTCCGGGTCGGTGAAAATTCTCCCAAGTGATGTCCTACCATGTTTTCCGTTACGAATACCTCGGTAAATACCCGGCCGTTATGAACGGCAAACGTGATTCCCACAAACTCCGGGCTGATCACACACGCTCTCGACCATGTCTTGATCGCTGAGTGATCTCCGCCTGCCTTTTGCTTATTAATTTTAGCTAAGACGCGCGGGTCAATATATGGTCCTTTTTTGCTGCTTCGTGCCATAATTATTTCCTCCGACCGACAATAAACCGGTCACTGTATTTACGTAATTTCCTCGTTTTCTTTCCCATTGTCCGTTTTCCCCACGGGCTTTTCGGAGATTTCATACCGATACCGCTTCGTCCTTCTCCTCCGCCGTGCGGATGAGATCTCGGGTTCATTGCTACTCCACGGACTGTCGGACGTATACCCATGTGCCGTGAACGCCCTGCTTTGCCGATGACTCTGTTTTTCCGGTCTTCATTTCCCACCTGACCCACGGTCGCTTTGCAGGCTGCGTCAAATACGCGCGTTTCGCCCGACGGAAGCTTCACCTGAATCAAATTTCCGTCTTTTGCCAATACGGCTGCTGAGTTCCCTGCGGAACGCACCATCTGGGCGCCTCTGCCCGGTTTGATTTCAAGATTGTGTACCAGTGTTCCGACCGGAATACTTCCGAGCGGCAGGCAGTTTCCGACATTTGCATCAATATTGTCGCCGGAAAGCACCGTGTCGTTTACCTTAAGACCCAAGGGGGCTAGTATATACCGTTTTTCCCCGTCGCGATAGACTAAAAGTGCGATGTCGCTCGACCGGTTCGGGTCATAAATGATCTCCGTGACTTTGGCGGGAACCCCGTCTTTATCGCGTTTCCAGTCGATAATCCGGAAATACCGTTTCTGTCTGCCGCCCTGATGACGTACCGACACGTGACCAAACACATCCCTCCCGGAATTTTTGGGCAATATTTCGACAAGTGACCGTATAAAAAGTTTTTGCATACTTTTGTAAAATTGTTACGCTTTTGCCTGTTCTCCGATATCAAACACTGCAATCTTCTGACCTTTCACAAGACGTACCATCGCTTTTTTCCAATCCGTGTGCCGCTTCATAATCATCTTTTTTCCCGTGCGGTGCATCTTGCCGACGCGGCGGATAGTGCGGATTTCGCGGACCGTCACATTGTAAAGACGGCTTATCTCTTTGGCAATCTGCTCTTTTCTGGCAAACGCCGTCACGGCAAAGGTATACCAGCCGGTTTGGGCCAGCGCCATGGATTTTTCGGTGATAAGCGGTCGGGTTTGTTTCATATTATTTCGTCAACCCCGATTTTATCGGGGTAAAATGTGCTTTGCTTTCTTCCAGAGCCTTTTTTGTAAAAATAATTTTCTTGTGCGTTATCAGTGCGTACGGGTGCAGATCTTTCGCATTCATGAGTGTCACATACCCGATATTCCGGGCAGCTTTCACGAGATTTGCCGCATCCTTGGAAACGATAAGCAGTACCTTGTCCGTGGCTTCAGCTGCCGAAAGAACTGCAGTAACCAGTTTTGTTTTCGGTTCCATATCCTCCATGCCGTCCACGATCATGGTATCGGCGGCCTTGGCACTTAAGGCGGAAACGAGAGCACCGCGTTTCATGCTTTTACTCATGTTCAGATGATAATCCCGTGTAACAGGCCCGAATACTACTCCGCCGCCCACAAAAATCGGGGCCCGGATAGATCCGTGACGTGCTTTTCCTGTGCCTTTCTGACGATAAATTTTCCGGCTGGATCCTTCCACTTCTCCGCGGGTTTTTGCCTTTGCTCCGCCCTCGCGCTGATTCGCCAGATACACACGGACGGATTGCGCCAACAGATTCCCGTTTACTTTCGCACCGAACAATTCAGCAGGAAGCGTCATTTTTCCGGTCGCTTTCCCGTCCAGACCGATGACTGACACGGAAAGTCCGGCTTCTTTTTTCGCTTCCGGAACTTTTTTGGCTTTTTCGGCTGTTTTCGGTGCAGCTTTTTTTACTTGTTTGGTTGAATTCGTTGCCATAGGTTATGCTTTCTTTGTCTTTGCCGGTTCTTTCGAAATAATAAGGAGCCCGTTAATGGCTCCCGGTACTAATCCTTTGATCGTAATATGGTGGGTTGTCGGATCGACGGCTACCACTTTGAGATTGCGCACCGTTACGGTGTCGTTGCCCATCCGGCCTGCCATTTTTTTGCCTTTATAGACACGTCCCGGCGTGGTGGTCTGACCGATGGATCCCGGTGCACGCTCGCGGTCTGACTGACCGTGTGTCCTGGGTCCTCCGCGGAAATTATGCCGCTTCACTACTCCGGCAAATCCTTTTCCTTTGCTCGTTCCTGTGACCCGGATGGTATCTCCTGCCGCAAATACCGATTCAACGGCAATCTGGGAACCCGGTTTTTCCGTTTCCGCAATTTCGCTTACCGTAAAACTGCGCAAAAAACGGAGCTTTTGTTCCAGCCCCGCTTTTTTAAGATGTCCGATTTCCGCTTTACTCAGGTTTTTGATTGTACCGAATCCGAGTTGGATGCTTTTGAAGTGTTCCTGATTTTCAACCTCGGTAATCCAGTTGGGACCGGCCAAAATTTCCGTGACGGGAATTCGCTTCCCTGCCTCATCAAAGGCCTGCGATTGTCCGAGTTTATATCCTAATAATGCCTGTATCATATAGATTCGTCTCCACAAAAAAACGACCTCGGTTGAGGTCGTTTAACCCGTCTGCCAACTGGCAGATACCGGTTTCACGCTCATCCGAGACTTTTGGTTACCCCTGAGACACACACGCTTTGTCGCGTCATATCAGGAAGCGTAAGTATACCAAAGTATCTCTTCGAAAACAAATTACATTTTAATCTCGACGTCCACGCCTGCCGGGAGGTCAAGATGCATGAGTTGGTCTATCGTCTTGTCTGTCGGTTCCACAATGTCTATGAGTCGTTTATGAACTTTGATCATAAAGTCTTCCCGGCTGTTCCGGTCGATAAATGTAGCCCTGGCTACGTTAAAGTGCGTTTTATCGGTCGGAAGCGGCACCGGACCCACCACGCGCGCACCCGTGCGCACTGCAGTGTCCAGTATTTTCTGGCAGCAGTCATCAATGATCCTGCTGTCATATGCTTTTAATCTGACTCGAATACGACCTTTCGGCATTGTGTGTTAAGGTGCCTTTGAGTTACGTACTGCTACGATGCTCTTAAGCGACAATTTTTGTAACAACTCCTGCTCCTACCGTGTGACCGCCCTCGCGGATAGCAAACCGAAGACCTTCTTCAAGCGCTACCGGCACGATCAATTTCACTACCATCTTGGTACTGTCACCCGGCATGACCATTTCTACGCCCTGCGGCAATGTACATTCTCCTGTTACATCTGTCGTCTGGATGTAGAATTGCGGTCTGTAACCCGTAAAGAACGGTGTGTGTCGTCC
Organism: Candidatus Gottesmanbacteria bacterium; assembly: GCA_023245355.1. GTDB lineage: Bacteria > Patescibacteriota > Microgenomatia > UBA10105 > UBA927 > UBA927. Next base: position 39,179 of record JAHFKN010000005.1, read on the forward strand.
GCCTTCTTCTTTGGTTAATACGTAGACTTCGGCTTCGAATTCCGTATGCGGTTTAACGCTTCCGGTCGCTGCCAATACCTGTCCGCGCTCAACCTGCTCTTTTTCAACACCCCGGAGCAATACTCCGATGTTGTCGCCGGCCAGTCCTTCGTCGAGTGTTTTCCTAAACATTTCGACTCCGGTTACAACCGTTGACTGTGTTGGCTTGATACCGACGATTTCAATGGTTTCTCCGACCTTCACCTTGCCGCGGGACACGCGTCCGGTGACCACTGTTCCCCGGCCTTTGATAGAGAAGACATCCTCTACCGGCATAAGGAACGGTTTGTCGAGTTCACGTACCGGATCCGGCACGTATTCGTCGACGGTCTTCATAAGTTCTTCGATTGCTTTTTCTGCCTCCGGGTCACCCTGAAGTGCTTTGAGGGCACTGCCGCGGATAACCGGAATCTTGTCGCCCGGATACTTATATTTGGTAAGTAACTCGCGGACTTCCATTTCAACAAGATCCAGAAGCTCTTTGTCCTGTACCATATCGCATTTGTTCATAAATACGACAATGGCCGGTACGTTTACCTGACCTGCGAGCAGAATGTGTTCGCGGGTTTGCGGCATCGGACCGTCGGGTGCTGAAACGACTAAGATTGCACCGTCCATCTGCGCGGCTCCAGTGATCATGTTTTTGACATAATCAGCATGTCCCGGCGCATCAATGTGTGCATAGTGCCGTTTGGCTGTTTCGTATTCAGAGTGATGGATGTTTATGGTGACTCCGCGGGCCTTCTCTTCCGGAGCATTATCGATTTCTTCGTACTTCAGCGCCTTTGCCATGCCTGATTTGGCCAGCACGTGCGTGATAGCAGAAGTAAGCGTGGTCTTCCCATGGTCGACGTGACCGATGGTTCCTATATTCAAATGCGGTTTGCTGCGAACAAATTTAGCTACGTCTGCCATACTACCTCCTTACAAAACAAATTATGTTTATAAAAATAATTAATCGACCTTAGAAATTAAGTCGCTTTCGACATTTTAGCACATCTTAGACGTTTTTCGCAATAATCTTTTCCTGGATATTTTTCGGTACCTCTTCGTAATGACTCGGCTCCATGTAATACGTAGCCCGGCCTTTAGACAAACTCCGTAGTACCGTCGCATACCCTGACAGTTCTGCAAGCGGCACCATAGCCAGGATAACCGTAACCGTTCCCCGCTGCTCAGAACCCATAATCTGCGCACGTCGTGCGGACAGATCGCCGATACAGTCTCCCATGTATTCATCGGGAGTCGTCACTTCCACCTTCATGATCGGCTCGAGTATCGTAGGATCGGCATGTTTTACTGCATCCTGAAGCGCCATGGACCCTGCGATCTTAAATGCCATTTCAGAGGAATCGACATCATGATAACTTCCGTCATAAAGTGTGGCTGACATATCGACCAGCGGGTAGCCGGCGAGCACGCCGTTTTCCATCGCCTCGACGATACCCTTTTCTATCGGGGGGATAAATTCATTCGGCACACTTCCGCCTTTGATCGCATCGATAAATTCAAATCCTTCACCGCGGGCTTTCGGCTCTATCGTAATCATTGCGTGTCCGTATTGGCCGCGTCCTCCGGTCTGGCGGATGTATTTCCCTTCTCCCTCGGCCAGCTTCTTGATCGTTTCTTTGTACGCGACTTGCGGCGCTCCGACATTTGCTTCTACTTTAAATTCACGCTTCATGCGGTCAACCAAAATCTCCAGGTGAAGTTCTCCCATACCCCAGATAATGGTTTGATTGGTTTCCAGGTTGCTTTTGATCTTAAACGTGGGATCCTCTTCAGAGAGACGCTGCAGTGCATATCCCATTTTTTCCTGATCGTTTTTGGTTTTGGGTTCGATTGCAAGCGAGATAACAGGATCAGGGAACGTGATTTTTTCCAAAACGATCGGGTTTGCCTTGTCACACAGCGTATCTCCCGTGATCGTATCTTTAAGTCCCACGACAGCCACGATTTCTCCGGCAAACGCTTCGCGGATTTCTTCCCGCTGGTTGGCGTGCATGAGTAACAGCCGGCCGACGCGTTCTTCCGCGCCTTTGCTGGAATTATAGGTATACGAACCGGATTCTAATTTTCCGGAATATATACGGACATAGGTAAGTTTTCCTACGTGCGGATCAATCTGAATTTTGAATGCCAGTCCGGAAAACGAATCGTCACTCACGCGCCTTCTCGTGATGTGTTCTTCCGTTTTGGGATGAATACCCGTGACCGCAGGAAGATCCAACGGAGACGGCAGATAATCCACGACGGCATCAAGAAGCGGCTGAACTCCTTTGTTCCGGAGACTCGTACCGCAATAAATAGGCACGAGTTTGTAGTCGATGACTGCGCGGCGCAGCGCCGCTTTGAGTTCATCAATCGTGGGCTCGGTACCGGCTAGGAATTTTTCCAGCAATGCATCGTCCGTTTCGGAAATCCGTTCCACCAGATCACTCCGGGATTTGATCACTTCATCTTTCAAGTCTGCAGGAATTTCGGGGAGTTCATCGGGGTGTGCGCCAAGATCGTCGGTATTCCATACGTACGCTTTGAGCGTCAGTAAATCGACAATACCTTTATATGTCTGTTCCTTGCCGATCGGCACGACCATGACGGCGGTCCGTGCACCAAGTCTTTGTTCAATTTGCTGGATTGTGTGCCGGAAATCCGCGCCGATTTTGTCCATTTTATTGACGAAACATATACGCGGCACTTTGTATTTATCTGCCTGATGCCACACGGTTTCCGATTGACTCTGCACGCCCTCTTCTGCGTCCAGGACGGTAATACCTCCGTCGAGCACGCGAAGACTGCGTTCTACCTCGGCGGTAAAGTCCACGTGTCCGGGAGTATCGATGATGTTAAATCTGTATCCTTTCCAGAATGTGGTGGTAGCGGCGGATACGATCGTGATACCGCGCTCTTTTTCCTGCTCCATCCAGTCCATTTGCGTCGTGCCCTCGTCGATGTCGCCGATTTTATAACTTCTGCCTGTGTAATAGAGGATGCGTTCCGTGGTCGTCGTTTTCCCGGCATCGATATGCGCGATAATACCGATGTTGCGCACTTTATCGAGCGGCACATCGCGGTTTTCCGTAAGTGTTGTCGTAGGATTTGCCATAGGTTTATTAGTATTTTATCAGAAACAATAAAAAACCCGCGGAAGCGGGATATAGTCTGCTTCAACAATCAACATGACAATTGTACAGGATTTTCCCGCGTCTGTCTAGGGATTTTAACGGTCTTTCCGCCCGGGCAGGCTTCATGCGCCATGCGGTGCAACCGGACGATTCGTTTTTATGTGCGTCTTGAACGCAGCATGTCACGGAGTGCCGCGAAGGAAAATCTTCCCTGACTTTTACACGGCAGCGAATCGGCAAAAATTGAATGGAATTGGTTGAGATGATTCGGAGGAGCGACTCTCGTGCAGACGGTAACACCGTCTTCCGAGCGGACCCGGCGGTAACTTCGCTCGCTTTTCACATCGAGCCACGGACACGGGTTTGTACACGTACAATAGCCGGCTCCTGCTTCGCGGCTCAAATGAAGTGTGATCGTGTTTCCGTCTGCCTGAACTGTCCGGGTTGCCATTCAATGCGATACCATACTGCGTTTTACAAAAAAAGTAAAGCAACTTGAATTGCCGGAGCAAACCCCGTACGCTTATATGTACGAAACATTACACTGTATGATTATCCTTATTCTGTTCGCGTTCTTCGGAGGGATCATCACTATTCTTTCCCCGTGCATACTCCCGGTGCTTCCGATTGTATTATCCGGAACCGTGACCGGCGGCAAAAAACGGCCGCTCGGGGTGATTACCGGATTTATCATCAGCTTTTCGTTCTTTACATTGTTTTTAACGTCTATTGTCCGCGCGACAGGGCTTTCGGCTGATGTACTCCGATTCGTCGCCGCGTTCGTGATCGGATTTTCCGGATTAAGCCTTCTTATCCCCGCGCTCCGAACTATAACGGAAACCCTGCTGTCCAACGTCAGCCGGCTCGCTCCCAAACAAAACACCGGGGAAGGATATCTGTCGGGAATAGTAATCGGCATGAGTCTCGGACTTTTGTGGACACCGTGCGTCGGACCGATTTTAGCCTCAATTATCACGCTTGCGGCAACCAGCAGCGTCGGATTATCCGCCATCATCGTCACACTTTCGTATGCATTCGGCACAGCTATCCCGCTTTTTGCCGTCATGACAGGAGGAAGAGTACTCCTCAACAGACACCCGTGGCTTACAACTCACACGGGTGCACTGCAAAAAGGATTCGGCGTACTTATGCTCCTTACGGCCATAGCCATCTACAATTCATGGGACAGGAACGTTCAGACCTATATTCTGCAAACGTTCCCTAAATACGGCGCGGGACTTACCAAACTCGAAGACAACGCGCTTGTCCGCACACAATTACAAACGTTCAATAAAGGAGGGGCCATGATACCAAATATACTCAATTCAGATTACGGCAACGCACCGGATTTTATCGCGGGCGGCCAATGGTTTAACAGTGAGCCGCTTACAATTGACGCGTTACGCGGCAAAGTTGTATTAGTCGATTTCTGGACATATACCTGTATCAACTGCATCAGAACACTCCCGTATATCAAAGCATGGCACGAAAAATACAAAGACCGGGGTCTCGTAATCGTCGGCGTCCACACACCGGAGTTTGAATTTGAAAAAAATCCTATCAACGTCAAAAAGGCGCTCGGGGATTTCGGCATCACGTACCCGGTCGTACAGGACAATGACTATGCCACATGGCAGGCCTATGCCAACCATTACTGGCCGGCCAAATATCTGGTCGATAAAAACGGAAGGATACGCTATACCCATTTCGGCGAGGGTGAGTATGACCAAACGGAAACGATGATCCAAACATTACTTTCGGAAACAGGTGCTGCCGTAAACATTCCGATCGTTAATCCAGCCTATCAGGTACAGACACGGACGCCGGAAACATACTTAGGGAAGGCGCGCGGAGATTACTCCCGCATCACTACGTCGGGCAAACTATCCCAATCAGAAGAATTTACCAATCCCTTACAGGGGGCCAGTCTCACGTACCGCTTTGACGCAACAGAGGTATTTCTCGTCATGCGGCCCAAAACACCCGGTACTGTGGCAAAAATAAAGGTCACGCTGGACGGAAAAGACGCGGGTGAATTCGCAGGAAGTGATGTGATAAACGGAGTGGTAACGATTGACGGCGACCGGCTTTACAAACTCATCAAACTCCCGGCAATCGGCACCCACATACTGAAACTGGAATTCCTGGACGGGAATGCGGAGCTTTACGCGTTTACATTCGGCTGATTTATAATCCGATGACAAGCGGTTTGGACCACTGACAGGCGTTCCTGATGCAGGAACATTGTTTGCCCATAAGTTTTTGCGCGAGCTTGGGATCAGGATAACAGACAGTGGCTCCCCCGCCTGACCCGCAGATTTCTCCGTTGCACCCGCCTCTGCCGCAGTCAGCCGATACGGCGCATGCCTGATTACTGTTTAGCGATTGTAACTGCGGATCCGGTATCCGCAGCGGGGAAACATACCGCCATCCGAATAACAGCAGGAATAATACTGCGACAACTATCACTATCCGTTTCATAACGATGACCGCCCGTCTCACGGATTTTCCGGCGGGAAAAAGATCAATTCGGTATAGTCTCTGCACCGTTCGTCGTGGTCCGCTTTCAGCACCGCGATATCTTTTTTCTTCTCACGGAAAAACAGCATAAAAGTCGAAACAGCCGGACGGAGCCACGGGAGCAAGCGCGCCGGTGACCCGTTCTCTGCCTGTGCCAGGCATAAATCCCAGTCCGTTATCACGGTAAATGAATTGGTACACGACCCTTTCCGGTCGGCCAATACCGTCTGCGACTGGGTAGTAATCGTGTCCAGTGAATCCTGATACAGCTCATTGCAGGCTTTTGCCCGCTGCCGGAATCCCAACGCATAGGAAGAAAAAACAGCAAAACACAACACAATGACGATAAGAGGAATGAATTTCAAGTCTATGTATATTATCCGTCTTTAAAATTCCACAATGCAAGCGCAACAAAGGTGCGGTACGGTTTCCACCTGCCGGACAACCGTTCCAGTTGCCGCACCGTCGGCTCGCGTTTCATGCGGTAGAGCATCTGGATTGCGCGCCGTAACCCCAAATCGCCGTAGGAAAACACGTCTTCCCTCCCCAACGAAAACATCAGAAACATTTCCGCGGTCCACCGGCCGATTCCTTTGACTGCGGTAAGACTCATGATAACCTCCTCATCCGTCTTCGGGGAAAGCGAATTGAGCACAAGCGTTTTGTCTGACACGGCACCGGCCAATGCTTTCAGATATCCGGCTTTGGCTCCTGATATACCGGCACTGCGCAGTTCCTGATCGGGCTTAAGGAGAAGCAATCCCGGCGTCACGCGCTTATTCGGAAAAAGAGCGCGGAACCGGAGGAAAATTGTTCTGCCGGCTTTTTCTGATAGCTGCTGATTGATAATTGCCTCGGCCAAATCCAAGAACGGATTCTTGGAAACGGAAAGCTTCCTCGTTCCGATATGGGAAATGATCGGAGCAAGTACCGGGTCTGACGCAAGTAATTGCTGCCGGATACGGGAAAAATTGTTCATATGATCAGTCGGCCGGATAATACTGTTCCAGTGTTCCGTGTGCGGGAACAAACCCGAACTGCAATCTGCGGTTTACCATAATCTGATGATGCGGAGGGATGACAACGGCTGCTGCTATCCGGTCGTACACCATGCGCACGTAGTCTGCCATATGCCGGTCGCTGCCCTCCGGGAACCAAAATTCGGCAGAGCGCAGCATATCGCGGTCGATTTTGAGTACCCCCATGGCCCACGCGCGCCGGTACGACGGAGCTGCTGCTGCCATAAGCTTCGGAAACTCTTCATCGTTGCGGCATTCGGCAAATACCGGCGGCGTCCGTCTGTCGGGGCGAAGCGGTATCCCGACCCGGATCCGCTGATCGATTCGCAGCATCCGTACATCAAGCGGGCTTTCTAATTCACGGGAAACAAATCGCTGTACGGGGTCAGTGTCACCCCAAATCGTGGGAACGTAATCTATGGTAAGCAGTTCGACCGGCATGAATTACCTAAGGTAATGCAATTTACCACTTGAAGTGAGCAAACGCCTTGTTTGCATCTGCCATACGGTGCACGGTGTCACGCTTTTTGATCGCTTCGCCCGTTCCTTTGGACGCATCCAGAAGTTCAACGGCAAGCTTTTCGGCAAACGAATGGAATTCGCGGTTGGAACGTTTCTTGGCAAATTCCACAATCCAGCGGATAGCAAGTGCCACTCTTCTGTCTCCGCGGACTTCCATAGGAACCTGGTAACTTGCTCCTCCGACCCGGCGGGCTTTGACTTCTGTTTTGGGGCCAACCGTGTTTATTGCGGTTTCGAATACTTTGATCGGATCCTCGCCCTTTTCCTTGATGATATCGAGCGCTTTGTATACGAGTGCCTCTGCAACCGTTTTTTTGCCGCTCAACATGACGCGGTTTATAAATCTCGACACTAACCTGCTGCCGTAGACCGGATCTGCAGGAAGTAATTTATGATATGTTTTGCTTGTTCTCATAAGAATGCTTCGTATTATGATGCTTTGGCGGGAACCGGCCCGTCATTTGTTTTTTTGGTTCCGTATCGGCTGCGTCCCTGGCGGCGTGTTACAACGCCTGTCGTATCAAACTTTCCGCGGACGATATGGTATTTGACTCCTGGTAAATCAGGAACACGGCCTCCGCGGATCAAAACGATTGCGTGTTCCGTCAGCTCATGTCCGATACCCGGGATATACGCCGTCACTTCCTGTTTGTTGGAAAGTCTCACTCTGGCCACTTTACGAAGTGCTGAGTTCGGCTTCTTCGGTGTCATGGTTTTGACGAGTGTTACCACTCCGCGTTTAAACGGAGCCGGCAACGTCTTGGTGATACCGTCTTTCGCATTAAAAAATTTGCGCAACGCGGTAGCCTTGATCTTTTTGGCTTTGCGATGTCTTCCGTGTCTGACTAATTGATTTACTGTCGGCATACTATATTACTCCCGTATCATTGCCCGTTCTGCTGAAACAGGAATGAGTCGTCCGATTATAACGTTTTCTTTGAGTCCTAACAACTTGTCTTCTTTGGTCGCAAGCGCTGCATCGGTCAACACGTTGGTTGTTTCCTGGAAACTTGCGGCTGACAACCAGCTCTCCGTATAGAGTGCGGCGCGGGTAATACCCAGTACGACGATGTGTGCAGTCGCCGGTTCTCCGCCTTCAGCAAGTACCCGTGCGTTTTCTTCGCGGAACCGGTTTTTGTCAACCAATTCTCCGGGCAACAGCATCGTATCCCCTGACGTATCAATACGCACTTTGTCACTCATCTTGCGCACGATTGCCTCAAAATGTTTGTCATGGATGGAAATACCCTGAGACTCGTATACCTTCTGGACTTCCCCGATCAGGTAATACTGCGCTCCGATAAGCCCCCGTACCTGCAGCACTTCCTTCACATCCAGATATCCGCTGCCGAGCTGGTCGCCTGCGGCGACGAGATCGCCGGTCTTTACATTGATTTCACTCGTGAGCGGAACAAGATATTCCCGTTCTTCCGGCGGCTTCATGGTGGTATTGGTGATTTTCACCTTATACCCCTGCGGGGTCTCGGTCACTTCTGCCTTGCCTGCGATTTCAGCAACAGGAGACAGGTTTCTCGGTGTCCGTGCTTCAAATAACTCTTCCACACGCGGCAACCCCTGGGTAACGTCGAGTCCGACGATACCTCCGGCATGACGCACACGCATGGTCAGCTGTGTACCCGGTTCTCCGATAGACTGTGCGGCCATGACTCCGACCGGTGTTCCGATCTCAACCAGTTTGGTGGTCGCGTAGTCACGTCCGTAACAGGTGGCGCAGATACCGATTTTTGCGGCACAGGCAATCGGTGAGCGGACCAGCACTGCTTCTACATTGGCTTCATCAACCAGCTTGGCCGTTTCTTCCGTAATTTCTTCTCCCTGTTTCACAAGTACTTTCTTGCTTCCGGGTACCAGAATATCTTCTGCACTGAATCTGCCTGCAAGGCGGTTGGCAAACGGAATCTGACGTCCGTCTTTTCTGGACAACACCCAGCCTTCCGTAGTTCCGCAGTCAGCCAGACGGATAATGACATCGTGTGCCACATCGACCAACCGGCGGGTCAAATACCCTGCATCGGCGGTCTTGAGTGCCGAATCGGTAAGTCCCTTGCGGGATCCGCGGGTACTTGTCACGTATTCGAAAATAGAAAGTCCTTCGCGGTAGTTACTCTTGGTCGGAAGTTCCACGATTTTCCCGAGCGGATCGACGACCAATCCTTTGATAGCACACAATTGCTTCAGTTGATCTTTGGAAGCCCGAGCCCCTCCGGAATCGATAATCATCTTCACCGGATTATCTGCCGCCAGCCGTTCCCAGGTAAGATCCGCGATACGTTCCGTCACTTCGATCCAGACTTCATTGGACAACCGTTTCTTCTCTTCGATGGTGATAAGACCCATCTGGAAATTCTGATCGATTTCTTTGGCTTTGGTATCGGCACCTTTGATGATTTCGCCCTTTTCCGCAATGGATTTGTTATCAAATACGGACACGGATAATCCGCCGCAGAGTGTGGCTCCGTAAAATCCGATGTCTTTGATCGCGTCGATAAGATGCGTAACTTCTTCTTTGGTGTACATGCCGAATGCTTTGGTAATAAGCTGCTTGATAGTCGCGGCTTTTACCGGTGCATTGATGTAGCGGAGCCCTTCCGGCAACACTTCATTGAACATGAGCTTCCCGACGCTTGTCACTGTCATGACACCGTTAATCCGGATTTTGATCGGTGAACGGAGCGGCACTTTGCCGGTCTGATTGGCGTAGATTGCTTCCGCTTCGTCAGAGAATATCGGAATCAGCTTGTCTTCCATTTTTTCTTTGGACGGATCGACGGTGGTGAGATAGTAGCAGCCGATAATCATTTCCTTGTTCGGAACCGTGATCGGAGATCCGTCAGCGGGTTTTAACAAGTTGTGCGTCGGCAACATGAGATCGATTGCTTCCTGCTGGGCTGCTCCCGAAAGCGGGATATGGACTGCCATCTGGTCTCCGTCAAAGTCGGCGTTGTATCCGGCACAGACACACGGATGAATCCGGATTGCGGCACCCTCAATCAATACCGGGTAAAATGCCTGGAATCCTAACTTGTGCAGGGTAGGTGCACGGTTCAACATGACCGGATGATTCTTCGTGATTTCTTCCAGTATGTCGTATACTTCGGGGGTTCTGCGTTCCAGTACGTTTTTGGCGTTTTTCACATTAGGAGCAATACCGCGTACGATCAACTCGCGGAGAACAAACGGCTTGAACATCTCAAGCGCCATTTCTTTCGGAAGTCCGCATTGATTGAGCTTCAACTCCGGTCCTACGACGATGACGGAACGACCCGAATAATCAACGCGTTTTCCAAGCAGGTTCTGACGGAACCGACCCTGTTTGCCGCGAAGCATGTCGGAAAGACTGCGGAGCGGCTGGATCACCGTTCTGCTGCTCGGGCGTTGGGTTGCGTCTATCAAACTATCGACTGCTTCCTGCAACATGCGTTTTTCGTTGCGCAGAATGATTTCCGGCGCACCCAAATCCATAAGGTGCTTCAAACGGTTATTGCGGTTGATGACACGGCGGTACAAATCGTTCAGATCGGATGTGGCAAACCGACCCCCGGTCAGCTGCACCATAGGGCGCAAATCCGGAGGAATAACCGGCAGCATATGCATGACCATCCAGGCCGGATTGATCATGGATTTACGCATACCGTCTACCACACGCAGGCGTTTCGTCGCTTTGACGTGGCGCTGTCCGCTGGAATTCTGAATCTCTTCACGGAGCTCTGCTGCTAATTTATCCAGATCGATCTTTTTGACGACTTCGAGCATTGCTTCCGCTCCCATGCCGACCTTGAGAAACGACGCGGCATCGTAGTCCAGGAGACGTAAATATTCGTCTTCGGTGATCGTCACGCGCGGCTTGATACTTTTGACAATTGCCGTAATCTGCTCGATAACCTGCTGGATTTTGCCTGATTCCTTCTCGACCTGATCATCGAGTGTTGCAAATTCCTGACGTTCCCGGAGCGTTAACTCGGAAATTGCCAAGTCCTGGGCTTCTTTGCCCTGAACGGATGCGATGACGTCGGCTTTTTCTTTGGCGACTTCTTTTTTGCGCTTTTCACGCTCTGTATTCACCCGGCTCGTCAGATCGGCAATGCGCTTTTCTCCCTGCTGTGCAAGTCCGGTAAGCACTTTTTTCTTCTCATCGTCATCGACTGCGACGACCAGATACTGTGCAAAGTAGATGACACCTTCAAGCGCGCGCGGAGAAATATCCAGAAGCAATGACAGTTTGCTCGGAGCACCTTTGAAAAACCATACATGAGCCACGGGAGCTGCCAGCGTGATGTGGCCCATGCGCTCGCGCCGTACTTTACTCTGGGTAACTTCGACACCGCATTTATCACAGACAATTCCGCGGTACCGGATCCTCTTGTATTTGCCGCAGTAACATTCCCAGTCCTTGGTAGGTCCGAAAATGCGTTCGTCAAATAATCCGTCTTTTTCCGGTTTGAGGGTGCGGTAGTTGATTGTTTCCGGTTTGATAACCTCGCCGTATGACCAGGATTTGACCTCGTCAGGAGACGCGAGTTTGATAAGTAACCCGGTAAAATCAACGATATTTGCGAAATTTCCTTTTTTGTCCATGTTATTCTCCTTCTTTAACCGGCGCTTCCGCAGCTTTTACTTCCGGTTCTTCCTGTACTGTTTCCTGTCCGCTCACTTCCGCAAGTTCCTTGGCAACTTTTTCCACGACTTCTTCTTTGACCGTGTCGGAAATCACCGGCGGCTTGGCCGTGACGACTCCCGTCGGGATAACATTAAGCCCCAATGCCTGCAGTTCTTTGACCAATACTTTGAACGATTCCGGAACAGTTGACGCCGGGATATCGGTTCCCTTGACGATGGCTTCGAATGCTTTCGCGCGTCCTACCACGTCGTCGGATTTGATCGTTAACATTTCCTGCAATATGTGTGCTGCGCGGTGGGATTCGAGTGCCCAGACTTCCATTTCTCCCAACCGTTGTCCTCCCATTTGCGCTTTTCCGCCGAGCGGCTGTTGCGTCACCAGTGAGTACGGTCCGGTGCTTCTGGCATGTGTCTTGTCTTCTACCATGTGGATAAGCTTTAAGATGTAGCCGATACCGACCACGATGGGTTCTGCGTACGGTTCGCCTGTTTTTCCGTCATAGAGCGTACTCTTGCCGGAAAGCGGCAGTCCGACTTTTTCCATTTGCCCGGTCATCCGGTCTTCCGATACGTGTTCAAACACCGGAAGCGCGACTTTGATGTTCAGTTTGGATTCCGCGAGCCCAAGATGTGCTTCCAGTAATTGGCCCAAATTCATACGGGACAATACGGAAAGCGGCGAGATGATGATGTCGATGACGGTTCCGTCTGCCAAATACGGCATGTCTGCTTCTTTGACGATTTTGGAGATGACGCCTTTGTTCCCGTGGCGTCCGGCCAATTTGTCTCCGACGACGACTTTACGCATCTGCGCCACTTTTACGATAATCTTGCGGTTGGTTCCCGGTTCCAGTTCATCGCCTTTTTCTTTGTCCAGAGTCACGACATCGATGACGGTTCCGCGTTCGCCGTGCGGCAGCCGCAGAGACGTATCGCGTACTTCACGGGCTTTTTCTCCGAATATGGCGCGCAGCAGTCGTTCTTCTGCAGTCAGTTCGGTTTCACCCTTCGGCGCGATTTTTCCTACCAGGATATCATTGGGACCGACATCGGCTCCGACGACGACAACGCCGCTTTCATCTAAGTTCCGGAGTGCTTCCTCGCCGACATTGGGAATATCGCGGGTTGTTTCTTCCGGTCCAAGCTTCGTGTCTACGACACTGCATTCATGTTCTTCGATGTGGACACTTGTCAGTAAATCTTCGCGTACCAAACGGGAAGAAATCACGATAGCGTCTTCATAGCCCAATCCTTCATAACTCATGTAGGCAATCGTCAGGTTGGATCCCAGTGCCAATTCTCCGTTTTCTGAGGCCGGTGCTTCGATTAACACGTCTCCTGCCTGTACTTTGTCACCGATATTGACGAGCACTTTCTGGTTGTAGCATGTCGATTGTGATGTCCGCTTGAATTTCTGCGGTTCGTAGGAATTGATATCGCCGTTCTTGTATTTCACTTTCACGAGCCCTGCGTCTGAGTAAATAACCTCTCCGTCGTCCGTGGCTTTTACCAGTCTGCCCATGGCTTCTACAACAGCCCCTTCCATACCTGTTCCCACAACCGGAGACTGCGGGATCAGAAGCGGAACTGCCTGACACTGCATGTGCGTACCCATCAGGGCACGGTTGGCCTCATCGTGTGCCAAAAACGGAATAAGAGATGCCGGAGCACCGACGACCTGCCTCGGAACGATATCGATATATTCGATATTGGAAGCATCCGTTTCCATGTAATCGCCCTTGAACCGGACCGGGACACGGTCAGCCAGGATAAATCCGTCGCTGTCTTTGGGTAATTCTGCGTGCGTGATGTAGTGCTGCATCTCGTCATTGGCGTCCAGGTAGACGATATCGCCCGTTGCCCGGATCTTGGTTTTATCGCCTCGTGTCACTTTTTCTACTTTGCGGTACGGAGATTCCAGGAATCCGTATTCGTTTACCCGGGCGTAGAGCGCCATATAGGTTACCAAACCGATATTCGGTCCTTCCGGACTTCTGACTGGATCGACGCGGCCGTATTGTGATGCATTGATGTCACGGATAGAGAAGCTCGCGCGTTCCCGGGAAATTCCGCCGACTCCCATAACCGTCAGACGGCGCAGGTTGTCGATTTCCGCCAGAGGATTTGTCTGATCCAATATCGTGGAAAGCTGGCTGGTACGGAAAAAGTCATTGATCGATGCGATAATCGGGCGTGCATTCACGAGATGCGTCGGGGTCAGATCTTCCGCATTCGGACCTGCTAAACTCATTTTCTCACGGATAGACCGTTCAAGCCTGAGTACGCCGACTCTGAATGCATTCGTCGCTACCAATTCTCCTACGCGGCGTACCCGTCGGTTGCCGAGGTGATCGATATCATCGACGTCGCCTTTGCCGTTTGCCAATGTAATAAGGTATTTGATGCCGCCGACGATATCGTCTTTTGTCAGCACCCAGTTTTCCTTAAGATTCGGAACGGTAAGACCCAATTTTTTGTTCATCTTGTAGCGGCCGACGCGCTCTAAGGAATACCGGCGGTAGTCAAAGAACATGGTGCGCAGGAGTTCCTGTGCGTTGTCCAGTACGATCGGCTCTCCCGGGCGGAGCTTGCGGTACAGTTCCAAAACGGCCTCGTTGGAGTCCGTGGTCGTGTCTTTGGCAAGCGTCGCTTTGATGAACTGATGTTCCGGATTTACGTCGACATCGGCAAACAGGCGCTGAATCTCTTCGTTGGATCCGAATCCGACTGCGCGTAAAAATGTGGACGCCACAAACTTGCGGCGGCGGTCGATTCTCACCATCAGCACGTCATTTCTCGTTACGAAAAATTCCAGCCAGCTGCCGTGCATCGGGCGGATTTCCGCACTATATAATGTGCGCCCCGTCGAAGGATCCACTTCTCCGGTCAGGTAAATACCCGGGGAACGGACCAATTGGTTCACGACGCAGCGCTCGATACCGTTGATGACGAACGTTCCGCGTTCTGTCATGGCGGGTATATCTCCTAAAAATACTTCCTGGGTGAGTTGGTGTCCTGTTTGTTTGTTGGTGAGAGTTGCTTTTACTTTGAGGGGCATGTCGAAGGTGAGGCCTTTTTGCTGCGCAATTTCCGGGGTAAGCCGCGGTCGTCCGAAATAATAATCCCCGAATGCCAGTTCCCAATTCTTTCCGGTGAAATCCGTCATCGGCGTCACTTCGGAAAGCAGTTCTTTAATTCCGTGTTCCAAAAACCATTGATATGACTCGCGCTGTACGAGGGTAAGATCCATTTTCGGAAGATCCGGATACTCGGTTCCCCAAAAATCGCGCTTGTAATTGGAAGCTTTTGATGCCATCTATAATTCCTTATAAAATACCGCCGGTTTGTATGTTGTAAAGAACGACAAAAAGAAGCGAACAATGAACGTTCGCCTCCTTAAGGCTATTCAAGTTACATAATTATAACCGCGTTTGGCAGTTTGTCAAGCAGGCAGTAACGGGCCGCATTGACACAGTGTTCACCGGCACCTCATACTTACTATATATAAAGGAGGGATATCTATGTTTTTCTTTACCCCTATTCACTACGTAGCAGTACTGGCCGCAGCTCTCTCGTCTATGGTCGTCGGGTTTCTGTGGTACTCGCCGCTTTTGTTTGCCAAGCCGTGGATGAAGTTGTCCGGACTGGATGAAAAAAGCATGAACGCCGCCAAAAAAAATATGCCCATACCGTATACGGCATCATTTCTCATGTCGCTTGTCATGGCATACGTCATTGCACTTCTTATCAACTCCCTGCTGGTTGCAACACTTGCTGAAGGATTGATGCTCGGAGGATTGGTGTGGCTCGGATTTATCGCAACGACGATGGTAACCGGGGTATTATTCCAGCGCGTTGTGTGGAAATTATTTTTCATCAACAGCGTTTACCAACTCGTTTCCGTGCTCGTTATGAGCGCCATACTCACGCTGTGGATCTGAAAGTTTGTTGTCCCTCTTACGGATTGAGCAGCCAGAGGCTGTAGTTTAGTACGGTGGCAAATGACACCCACGCTAAGTACGGCAGCATGAGATACGCGCTGACGGAATCCAGCACATCAAATTTGAGGGTTAAGATAATGATCATGACCCACAGTGCGCCGATATCCGCAAACCCGAGCGGAATATTCTGACCTCCGAAAAATATGATCGACCAGATAGTGTTGATGAGCAGGTGAGCCAGGAACCAAAACACGGCACTGCGCACTGCACGCTTACCCAATCCCAATTGCGAGATGCGGTAGGCAGCTATTCCCATCATCGCGTACAGCGTGATCCACACAGGGCCGAATATCCAGTTCGGAGGACCAAATGACGGCTTGACCAGCCCGGCATACCACGTGGGTATGGAGGGCATCGTAAATAACGCGCCGATGATTCCCGCCGATTCACAAAGGAGTATCCAGCTTACCAGTGAATACCAATTGATCGGAGATTTTTTCGGCTTTTTTGAAATACTGCGCGTTATTTTTTGTTTCATACATCTACTGTATCACAGCATCAATTGTCCCTCTATAGTTTCGTGTGTTCCCGCCTTTTTCCGGTACCGGCAATATTCGCAGTCCTCTGAAAACTTGGGATACGAATCCGCATCCAGACATGCTTTCATGGCCACAAGCGTCGGTTCTACCCAGGTAGTATCGCCTGTATGCGCATGCAGCGTAAGCGCAAATTCCAGCTTGCCGTCGAACTGCTCGCGGTTTTTGGTCGCATTGGCATACACGATATACGCCGTGTCAGAAACGGCAAATCCGCTTTCCCTGAATATCCACTGATACATTTCCAATTGTTTCTTGTACCCTACTTTCCACTGATCTTCCAGGGATATTTCTTTTTCCGTCGAGGTAGACTTGTAATCGACGATGATAAGTTCACCGTCAGGATTGACCCATATATCATCCACCGCGCCGAATACGAGGAAATTCGTTTGCTCATGCAGCACCTGTTTGCCTACGAAATTTTCGCGCCAGATATCCAGATCTTTGTGGACAAACGGAATCGCATCGACGCCGTAGCGTTTAACGATCTCATGTTTTTTGCCGGTCTTCCTCAGGATGTCGAATTCCTTTTTCAGCAGTGCATCGACGGCGGAGTTTAACGAAAATCCCGGCATGCTCGGCCGCGACACCCCGAGTCTGCGGTCAAAATAAAAACACCGGGGACACTCGCGGAACAAATCGACTTTGCTGCGGCTTACTTTAAACGGATCCTTTGAAGCGGGTGTATAGAGTTTGCTGCCGGTCCATGCCATACATTGCAGTATATCATCAAAATTTACCGGGAACCGAAGCGGGCACGCGGCCGGGTACGGGATCTCACCGGCAGCGTCATCATATACTCCACAACTGCGTCAGGGGCAGTATCTGCATACACCGGATTACCGTGTTCATCTACACTGATTACTAAACGCACGTCTTCTTCGGCTACCAATCCTCTGGCTACCCGGTCTGCGAGTTTACGCTCTTCTGTAAGGGGGTGGGAACGGAACGCGCTCCTCCGTCTGCGATCATGGTTTTCCTGTCTTCCTGCCATACCGCAGGCGAGTATAGTAAAAAGAAGGGATAAGAAGCAAGCCCGGGCGGAATTATTCTGTCGTTATACCCTCGAAATGCTCATCATCAGCGAGCGCCTCATCGCGCGTCCTGTGCACCGTGCCGTCCAGATGATGGGCCGGGCTATAGAGCGTATACAGTTTGAGCATGTCCGTTTCCGACGTATTGATCACATTATGACTGGCGCCTGCAGGTACGACCACTGCCGTCCCGTCCGATACCGCATGCGGCACGCCGTCGATAATCACGGTCCCTGTCCCCGATTCAAACCGGAAAAACTGATCGTTGTCCGCATGGATTTCTTCCCCGATTTCTTCCCGCGGCGCAAGATTCATGAGCACGAGCTGGCTGTGTTTACCGGTATACAGCACGGTGCGGAAGTTTATATTTGCTTTCGTTAACTGTTCGATTTTTCCGACGTATCCCTTCATATATACCCAGTATAGGACACCGGCAGGAAAAACAGTGTGAAGAACATTACAGAATGTCCGCGTTAGTCGTTTTCCGCAATCTCAACGGACGTGATGACCACGGGTTTCACCGGTCTGGAATTTTCGCGCCCGTCCTGAATCGTTTCTGCTTTTGAAATCACATCAACCACACCCAATCCCTCAGTCACTTTTCCGAAAATGACATAATCATGGGACAAATCCGTATCGGTCTGTACGATAAAAAACTGGCTTCCGTTTGTATTGGGGCCGGCATTGGCCATCGCGACCGTCCCGCGTTTATAGGTGCCGGTAAACGGCTCGTCGTCAAACCGGTATCCGGGGCCTCCGGTGCCGTTGCCTTTGGGGTCCCCGCCCTGAATCATGAATCCCGGGATGACGCGGTGAAACGGTGTATTTACATAAAAACCCTTGCGCGCTAAATACACGAAATTATTGACGGTTTTGGGCGTTTCTTTGGCGGTTAACGCGATGATGATTTTCCCCTCAGTCGTCATAAGCGTCGCCGTATATTTTTTCGTGACATCAATCTGCATATCAGGGGGTTTTGTAAGACCGGCCTGCTCCTGTGTAGGTTGTACCTGTGTTTGCTGATTATTCATATTCGCTCCTCTCGGCCTGCGCACATACATCACGGCGGCAAACAACAACACTCCGACGATTGCCACCCATATATACGTCTGCTTCATAGAAGAATTCTATAGTACCCGAAATATCAGAGAACTTCACCCACTAAAATATCCGGGTCGAAATATTTTTCCAGCAGCGAGAAATTTTTTACGTTCGATCGGAAAAACAGATCCAGCACGATACCGATATACGGGATAAACCCGAACACCGAATCGACCGTGATGTTCCACATCATGCGGAAATATACCCATGTAGGGACACGCAGTTTGGCTGCAATCCAAAAAAGATAAAACGACGTGAGTGTTGCCAGCAGATTCCCCAACCCGGGGATCACGTCCAGCATCGGATCGATGCCGAACCGGATACCCAATACGTTAAACCGCAAATCCATAACTCTGGTAAGTCTGCGGGCAAAATCGACATGTGCGCGAAGAGAAGCCAACTCACTCATATTTGTAAATTATAACACCCGATATCCATGCGTATTATGAAAATCAACCGCTTGCATGAAGTGCACACACTCGGTATAGTTGCTGCATATGACAGATACAACATGTCCCAAATGCGGCAATCCGTTAGGTCCGATAGTAGAAACCAAATCAGGCAAACAGATGCAGAAATGCAGCACCGGTCACTGGAATCCGGAAACGAAAAAAAATGAAGGCTGCGACTACGTGAAGTGGATCGTACCCGAACCCAAAGCGCTCGATGAAAAATGTCCCAAATGCGGCAGCCCGCTCGTCATGATGGTGACGCGCTTCGGCAAAAAGATGAAGAAATGTTCGACCAACACCTGGAACCGGGAAACGAAAAAAGCCGAAGGCTGCGATTATGTAGAGTGGATAAACGGCAGTACCGAACCGCTGGATGAAGATTGTCCCGAGTGCGGCAAAAAACTTGTCCTCTATACGACCGCAAGCGGCAAGAAAATGAAAAAATGCTCGACCTCAGGATGGGACCGGGAAAAGAAACAGGCGACCGGATGCACGTACGTGCAGTGGCTCAAGCCGGGAGAATATCCCGCGGAACACAAAGCAAACGGCGAGGAATTTTTGCCTCCGGAACCTCCCGACGCGGAAGACGCGTAACGGTTACGAACCCAACAGGAGATTGGATTGTCCTGCCACAGAATCGGCAAGTTCCTTAAGTTGTGCTGGTGTCATGGTTGCGATACCTTTCCGGTCCAAACCGGTAAGCAGCATATCCCCTTCTTCCGTGACCGACAGGCGGCGGCGGAATCCAAACGGCTTATCCGACAATCCCCGCGCACGTCTCTCAGAGGCATATCCCGGTAATGCACCTTGCTCACGCTGTGTTTTTCTTGTCATATGGGGATATTATACGCCTGCCATGCAATAGCCCTCATACCGTATAATGAAAACGTGCCGACTATCACCCAACCCACCCGCATTCTGTTTGTATATCTGGCCCGTCCGAAAATCAGCCGTTCCGAAATGGAAAAGGATGTGACGGAACTCTGGCAATTGGTGGCTACGCTGGGCAACGCCACCGTCACCGATATCATCACGCAGCACGGGAGTATCACGGCAGCGACCTACATCGGAACCGGCAAAGTAGAAGAAGTGCTCGCTTATCTGGAATCGCATCCCATCGACACGGTTATCCTAAACGGCACACTCACCCCCAGCCAGAAATTTAAACTCATGAAACAATTTTGGTCCGTGAATCCGACTATTCAGGTATGGGACCGGGTAGATTTAATTCTTGCGATATTTTCTCATCATGCCAAAACCACGGAAGCGAATTTGCAGATAGAACTTGCGCGTATGCATCATATGGGCCCCCGGATTTACGGCATGGGTATGGAACTTTCCCGTCAGGGAGGCGGCATCGGCACCCGCGGTATCGGAGAAACCAACACGGAACTCATGGAACGCCACTGGAAACGCGAAATTAAAAAAGTCCGCGATATGCTCGATAAACTGACAGCCAACCGCAAGCGCCAGATGGAACACAGAAAAAGTATGGGGCTACAGACTATCTCCATCGTAGGCTACACCAACGCCGGCAAAACATCACTGTTTAATGTGCTCACACACAAAAAACATCTGGTAGAAAACGCGCTGTTTGCGACTCTGGATAGCACGGTAGGAGAAGTCTATATGTCCTCGCTTGGAAAACAGGTCGTCGTGTCCGATACCATCGGGTTTATCAGCAATCTCCCGCCGGATCTGATCGAGGCATTTACCTCTACGCTGATGGAATCCGTGCACGCGGATGTAGTGCTGCATGTCATCGACGCCGCGGATCCTGACATCGCGGAAAAAATTCTGGTGGTAAGCCGAATCTTAGACGAACTGCATATACCGGAAGAAAAAGAAGTGCTGGTGTTTAACAAATCGGATGCCATTACCAAAGCTGACCGCGACAGAATAGAATCTAACATTCATGACATTCCGTTTGTATTTGTTTCTGCCAATACCGGAGAAGGAATCGATACACTCATAACCGATATCTTCCCCAGGTATCTGCGTCCCGCGGATCACGTGACGCACTAAAGGGAAACTTCCTGATGCAGCACCGGCATCGTGATGTCGGAGACACCCAGATCCTGTGTAATTTTTGCGGCGAGTGCTTTTCGCGGACCGTCTTCTCCGTGCGTCAAAAATACTTTCTGCACGTTTTTGATTTCTTTAAGCCAGGTCATAAGCTGCTGCTGATCCGCATGCGAACTCATGGACTGCGTATCGGAAACAATCGCTTTTACGTTTACCGTGCGTTTGTCGATCTTTACCGTTTTGCTGCCCTCGAGTAACTCGCGGCCCAATGTCTCGACGCCCTGATATCCCACGATAAGAAGGCGCGTGGAGGGAATGGGCAGATACCGTGCCGCATGTCCCACGATTCTGCCTCCGGTCATCATGCCGCTTCCGGCGATGATCACTTTGGCTCCCAGCGTCGCATCGATGAGGCGCTGCCCTTTTTTCTTTTGGATCATGGTGACTCCCGGAAATTCAAACGGACTCCCCTCCCTGAACTCTTCCTGCACGTACGCTTTGAATGCTTCGGGGTACCGCGTATAAATCGTGGTTGCCGCGTTTCCCATCGGGGAATCCATGTATACGGGCGTATCCTCACGGACTTTGCCGTCTTTTTTCAGGTGCATGATCATGTGCATGAGTTCCTGCGTGCGCTGCAGGGAAAATGCCGGGATAAGCAGCGTGCCGCCGTTTCCCTCTACGGCTTTTATTTCCGATGCCAGGATGTCCATAGGATCATCGGCAGGATGCAGTCTGTCGCCGTAGGTCGACTCCATGACGACCGCATCCGCGGATTCCACAGGCTCCACATCGGGCAATAAATTATCCGGACTGTTTCCCACGTCTCCGCTGAACACGATTTTCCGAATAGACGAATTTGCCCGGGTATCTTCTATCACGACACTGGCCGACCCCAGTATATGCCCGGCGTCATACATGGTGACGATAAAATCCCCGATGGTTTCCGGCGCATGATAATGCACCCGTTTAAACTGTTTGGTCATTTGGATAACCTGCTCTTTGTTGAACAAAAACGGTTTCTCGTCTTCCTCTGCTACCTTTGCCGTATCCAGAAGTGATAATTCCGTTAAATCCGCAGTTGCCGACGTCATATAGACCGGACCGGTAAATCCATGGGAAAGCAGAATCGGCAGTCTCCCGCAGTGATCCAGGTGCGCATGTGTGAGGATGACAGCACTCAGCGTACTTGCGTCGTATTCGAATTTCCGGTAATTGAGAGATTCGATTTCGGCTACTCCCTGAAACATCCCGAGATCGATGAGAATTGACTGGCCGGAGCCTGAGGTGAGGACGTAACTTGAGCCGGTGACGGTACCGGCAGCACCCATGAATTTTATCTTCATTTCTTCACTATACTATATCGGCGCGATATTTCAGCATCACTCTTCTATCAGCGGGAGCCCTTCTTCTACACTCGCCTCTGGTTCCTGCACTTTGAGTTCCGGCAGTGTTTTGCCGACTACTCCCTGCAGATCCCCGTGCATCCCCTGCGTGTGATCGATGACTTTGCGTAACTGCTTCTCCTGTCTGGCCCATTTGGTCTGGAACCAGCGTTTCTCCCGCTCCACTTCATCCTGCATACTGCCGAACGCTTCGATGATCGCGTTCATGCGGTGGGTAAATTCTATACTCGTGATGTAGCGGTACAATTCCTCTTTTTTCTCGTCTTTCCCGCTCTGGATATCGCGCACGAAATTTTCTCGGATGAGTCCGTACCGCAAGGTCATAGCAAGAGGCACGGCAAATTTCTGCATACAAATCCAGATGCCGTTATCGTGCATATAGGTCGTGAGTCCCTTGGGCGGATCGGTGACCACGAGAATGGATAAATGCGCTTTCGCCTGCCGGGCATCTTCCCGCAGTTTCGGAGCCCAGGTGTCGGACCACTTCGCATTTTTGGATTCCCACAGCATCATGCCGCATTCCCGGCCTTTTTTGTCCACGACGCGCTGCAGGATATCGGCTCCCCGCTGGCCCTTTTTCACTTCCTCGATAATATCCATGGGAAATTCGTGCTTGAGCTCTTCCTCGAGCACCAGCTCCAACGACTCGCCCTGCGCCTGCTGAGAGCCTTGCTGCAGTTTTGTTTTGAGTTCTTCGATCTGCTTGAGCGCGACAGAATAATTCTGATCCTTTTCGCGGTCTTTGAGTTCGTGTTCTTCCTGCACTTTTTTCCGGGCTTCATCGCGGATTTTGGCTTCTTCGTCTGCCAGTTTCTTTTTCATTTCCAGTTCGCGCTCTTCGTCTTTACGGCGGAGTTTCCGCAGGTCTTCGCTCAGATCCTCGAGTTGCTTAAGCAACCGTTTGTTGCGTTCCTTTTCTTCTCCCGCATCTGCTTCCAGCGCTTTCATGCGCTCTTTGGCGTCTGCTGCTAATTTTTCCGTCACGGTTTTTACCGTCTCTTCCCGCATGCGGACAAGCGCTTCTTCATGGCGCTTCTTTTCTGCTGCGAGAATTTCTTCGCCCACCTGATGGCGGAACGCTTCCGTCGGCTCGAAGTACTGGCCGCATTTAGGACACTTGATGGATGCCTGATCACTCATATGAAAAGTGTCTGTACTGTACAGAGTTACACGCGGGAGTGCAAGTTTACAAAACAAAAACATTTAAACCGATACAGAGCACGTCTAACCTATTAAATGTGAGTTCGCTAATACTATATTTTAACAAGATAATTGAGGCAACATTTCTACCTAAGTAAAAATTACTTTTGTATCTGGACCTTTTACTAATTTTCTTGTATACTTAGTGCCGAATGAAAAAACAAAAAACTGCATCAAGAAAAAAACATCGCAATAATATAAAAGTTGCTTTATTTGCAAACCCTCCTATTAATTCAATTATAGCAGGAGACTGTGAAGCTGTACTCAAACAATTTCCTGAAAATTCAATCGATTTGATAATCACGTCCCCACCATATTCAGACAAACGCAAAAACACATATGGCGGAATCCACCCAGATAAATATGTTGATTGGTTTTTACCTAAGTCGGAACAGTTTTATAGAGTATTAAAGCCGAATGGCACATTTATCTTAAACATTAAAAATGGCGCTTCTGACGGAGAAAAACATATATATATACTAAATCTGATTTTACGGCTTAGACAGCAAGGTTGGATTTGGACAGAAGAATTTATTTGGCACAAAAAAAATTCTTTTCCAGGAAAGTGGCCAAACAGATTCAGAGACGCGTGGGAACCCTGCTTTCAATTTAATAAACAAAAACAATTCAAAATGTTTCAAAATAATGTTATGGAACCCATTGGAGATTGGTCAAAATCAAGATTTAAATATCTTACTTTAGAAGATAAAAGGAGAACGGAATCAACAGTTAAAAGTGGATTTGGAAGAAATGTATCTAATTGGGTATCTCGCAAAATGGTATATCCTACAAATGTTCTCCATTTAGCCACTGAAAGTGCAAATAAAGATCATAGCGCAGTATTTCCAATTTCACTACCTACATGGTTCATTAAATTATTTACTCAAAAAGGGGATGTAGTGCTCGATCCATTCGTAGGGTCAGGAACATCTGCTCTCGCTGCCAAAAAATTAGAAAGAAATTATATTGGGATTGACATACTTAACAGGTATTGCTTAGTGGCAAAAAGAAGGCTATTAGCGAAGTAATTTTGCGCCTAAACTGTTTTCTCTAGTACTTCGTACGTATCAGTGCTAATACCAAATTGAGGACTGTTCATAACGGTTTCGTTTGGATTTTGGAATACATCAATATCGACAGGAATACCATTCTTCATATAGACATAATATATATAGTATCGACCTTTTAGCCTACATGCAGCATTATACTCATTTCTACTAAAATAAAATTTAACTCTGGGTGAAATACCAGACTTAACTTCAATAAACCTATTAAAAATAGAACTATCTTTATCCTCGAAGGATGCAATATCATACCCCGCAGCTACGTTACGACTTGCGACATAATCTACTCTTTTCGCTTGATCAAAAGCAGAATTCAGTTCTAAACGTCTAATTTCACTTTTAATAACATATTTTTCCGCAAGCACAGCTTGTCTAATCTTTTCAGCTTCAGCTCTCAAAAAATCTTCTGGCGAAATTAATCTTATTGAATCCATTATAATCGGGTCAAATAAAGTACTGTACTGAGTAGCAATTAAAAATTGTGACACATTACTAACTAAAACACCCAATTGGATCAGAACATTAAATAATATCTGATCAGCAATTGAGGTTGATTCTGCTTTACTTAGAAATATCTCTCCATGACTTCCTATTTTAAAGTGTGAAAAAATATCTTTTATACCGCTTTGTATACCAGGTATCTCAAATAAACGATTGCTAATTAATTTTTTTTGAGCAGCATTAGGCTCTAGAATATAATGGCTTTCTTTTTTCAATGCTAAATTTAAATATATATGGCCTAAATCAGTTATTTGGAGTGAATGGTCAGTAACGCAAATAAATCCCAGTGTAAGACAAAAATTTTTAGCAAGGGCAAAAGAATCTCTAACTGGAATAACATATTGTGTCTTATAGTACTCAGCAACATCTAGCTCGAGCGATCTCTGGCCTATTTCAAGTGCCTTAGATGATGCCAAAAAACGATTTATAGTTTGGATATCAGTAATCATATGTTGATATCTTTAATAGTTTGTTCAAAATCCCTAGAAAATTCGACTTTATCATCACTCACCTCATCTAATTTAGTTTCTAAATTCAAAACTTTAAAATCATCGTTCAATATTTTAGCCATTCTCTGACACTTTTCGATCAACCGTCTATTGACGGTTTCATCAATGGTACTCTCCGTCTGCAATAAATAATAATTTGTCTTTGTGGAAGAATTAAGTCCAACGCGATGAATCCTGTCAAGTGACTGCATGTACTGTCCTGCATTAAATGTTCTATCTAAATATATTGCATCATGACATACATCGTGAAGTGATATTGATTCACCGCAAGCACCAGGGTTAGCAATTAATACTCTACAATTCGGATCGGATTTAAATTTCTTTATTCTAATCTCTCTATTGTCATTTTTATCTAACTGATCATTAATGGGTATATCACCATATATTACCTGAGGATCATAGTCCTTAAACATACTCCTTAACGTTTTAATATTATTTATCCAGACGGACCAAATAACAACTTTCTTAGATTTACTTATATTTAAAATTTGGCGTGCCAGCTTATCACATTCCTTTAGTTTAGGTGGAATTTCGTATTTACTATAATTTTTTATTCCTTCAATCACTGAGGGCTCAAGATATTTAGACATCTTGTCTGCTTTAATTCCGGAAATGTTAAATTCTATAGATTTTTCATAAAGTAATGATGGGTTTGATGCGGCTTGCATAAGTCTAATCATTATCGATCTTCTTAATTCTACTAATATTGATCTGTCTTTCTTAGCTATGTTAAATTCCTCAATGCTAGCTCGTTTTATGGACGCGTATATTCTTTGTTGAAGAGTGCTTGATTTCACAATTACCTGATTAAATATTGGATTTGGTAAATGTAGTTGGCTTTTTTTAACGCGCCGATAAAAGGGCATCAATTTTTTTCTAATAAGTTCTTCTGCATCTTTTCTCTTGGTTATATTTACAAATTGGCTCCTAGTTCCGGCTATTGTTCTGTCAAGAAAATAAAATTGGCTCCATAAATCAAGGAGCGAATTTGGAAGGGGCGTACCTGTAAGTATTATTCTTCTCTCAGCGAATAAACCTAGCTGACAAACTGCACTCGACCAAATTCCGCCGGCAAACCTTTTTATATTATGAGATTCATCTAAAACCAATAAAAATTTACCAGAACGAAGAAGCGCTGATATTTCAGCTACATCCGCTGCCGCAGTTTGATATGTAGTAATAAATATATTATATTTTTCGGGACGATTATATAATCTAATTCGACTTGATTTAGGTCCAGTTATTCTGATTATTAGAGGTTTTGTGTTAAAGCATTTTTCATATTCTTCTGTCCAAGCTATATAAGCAGCACTAGGAGCGATTATAAATAATTTATCAATCTTATCATCACTCTCCAGGAGGGAATATGCTGCGTATAACATCGTAGTTTTTCCACTTCCCGGAACAGAGAAGTTTGCTGCGTAGGGCACCTTAACCATTAACGACACTGGCTCCTCTTGATACTCTTTTAGAGTTCTAATAAACTTAGTTGCTTTTAAATCCGATCTAGGCGAGTGCTTAATATTTAGCAAATCACTAGCATTTTTTATAATTTGCATCCTATATTTTTGATCAGAAGATGCTTTATTTATTAATGTTATTGCGTCATCATTAGCCACAAATTTTAACTTTTCGCTAGCGATAAGATCTATAACTTGCCTAACAATTTCATAAAATTCCTGAGAGGAATAGTTTTTAGTGCTTAAACTATATCGATGTCGATCGTGTGAAGAAAAATCCAATGTCGTCTCGAGTGTTATGGGTAATAACGAATCATCTAGAGAAGATGGTATCTTTAGGGTAAGATCATTTAAACTTGGACTATAGCAGATTTCTACCCTCATTTAGTGAATTCTATTTATTTTTTCTTTGTAAGTACAATTATTATTGAGGAAATTTTCTTCAAATATTTTTTCACCTCAGGTGTTATGTCATAATCAGCGTCTTGATACTTATTAAATTGCTCATAAATAGAAACAATTATTTCCAGTGGCTTATTTTCATCTTTCTTAATTTTTACCCTTTCGTTTGCTTCATCTATTTTATCTTTAAAAGCCTCCTCAGAAATTTTACCTTTCTTTAATTGCTCAGTAGCATGAGAAGCTAATTTAGTTTTCCAACCATACTTTCCAAATTCCCTAACATCTCTATAAGTGCACCCTGATTTTATATACGCAAATTGCATCTCAAGTAACTGCTTTATCTCAACAGCGTTAGATCCTTCACTCCTGAACTTCCTTTGATTTTTTTCCACCTCCGTAATTACTTCGGTAATTTTCTCATCTTCTATTCGTTTATAGTCGATTTTTCCCCAGGAAAATTTTGAGTAGGCCTCCAAATATTTCAACTGTGCCAAATGCTCCGAAATGTACTTCTCATCTCGCAAAAGAAGAGCCGCTAGCTCCTTTTGAGTCATTCCCTTATTTAATCCCTCTTGTATTTTAATTAATTCATTTACCGCACCAAATCCTATCTTAAAATCCTTTGCGTATTGTAATCGTGCTTCAATCTTATAAATTTCAGTTTCATTAATGCTTCGTGGTAATATCACAGTTTCTAAATAAGAATACTTATCATCTCCAGTTTCTTCATAAAGCATGGTAAGAACTGCCATACGCCTATTTGCATTTATAACTACTCCAGCCGCCGTTATGACACCTGGGTCAATTTGACCTCGTTTTTTTAAATCTTCTTTTAACACCTTGGTATCATGAGGAGATTTTGTAAGTAATATGTTTCTAACCTCACTTGAATCATCAGGATTACGTGTATTTAACTTTCGACGACGAGACGCTTCTAACATTTCAAGATCAGCCGCGAAACGACCATTTTCGACATTAAATATTAACAGCTTAATGGGAAGACGATAAACTGGGAGATCTTGAATTTGACCTTCGATTTCTATTCTTTGAATTCTGTCTCTTACACAAGTGGGGTTACTTTTTATATAGGCTTCAATTCGCTGTTCATAAGTACTATTTATCGTCATATTATTAATATATAGAACTAACTATTAATATAACTATGTAATTATACACCCTCTAAACGGCTTTCGCTATGAGCCTGGTGGCAGAAACGTCGCCCAGACAATAAATCCTATAACCAAGAGAATGAATGCCCCTATCATCACCACGAGAACACGAATGAGTATTTTTACCAGTAACGGATCGAGCACCTCGTTATAATATTTGTCTGCTTTCCTGTATTCATGTGAGAGCGGCCGGAAAATAAGATAAAGCGGTACACCGATGTACACAATCACATCTCTCACAAACGCATTCCATCGGTACGGCACGATCGTGAGGGAAATCCGGACCTCTGTGGGAAACCGTATTTTTGCCATGCCTCCTCAATCTACCACAATAAGAAGTTACACTGCTAACGCGTCGAAATCAGCAAGTATCTGCCCGGAGTGGGACAGAGGATTTACCGAGTCGTAAAATTTCGCCACCTCACCTTTGGGATTTATAAGGTACGTTATGCGCCGGACGCCGGGGCGGCCTAGAAACTGCTTTTCGCTCCACGCGCCGTACGAACGCATCATCTCGGTACTCTCATCGCTTAGCAGCGGAAACATAAGTTTGTATTTGTCCGCAAACTTTTTGTGGGAATCCACGCTGTCTTTGGACACTCCCAGGATCACCAATCCCCGCTTTTCAAACTCATGTATGTTGTCCCGGAAATTACAGGCTTCTTTGGTACAACCAGGCGTATTGTCTTTGGGATAAAAGTACAGGATTACCCATTTGCCGCGGTACTCTGCAAGCGTATGCAGCTTCCCGTTCTGATCAGGGAGGGAAAATTCATGAGCGAGTATCATTGATCATTATTCTACCACGGAAACCAACAACCCACCGGTATGACCCGATGGGTTGTATAGTAAACAATCCTATATTGTCAGTTAAAAAATATTTCCGGAATCTGCCGGTAATACGTTTATCTGATTTAACCATGTTCCGTGATTTTCTTCAGCCTTGTAAATCCATCCCCACCACGGCTGAGCAAAATTCGTCACATTATCAAAATACTTACCCATCCAACTTACATAGGTACATGCGGAACCGGTTATATCACATCCATAATCCACTGTTCCGACAGATCCATGCGTCGGCCAAAGCGGTTCTGTTTTCAGCGTTCCGTTAAACGTAGCACGGTACCCTCCGCGCATTTCACCTTTGACGTCTTCACCAATCACTTCGGAACCTCCGGGGCCGGTTTGTCCTGCAATCGCCTCAAATTTTCCTTCGTATTTGACGGTAGCACACCAGCTCGTTTCAGACTCTTCACCGACTTGCCAGACCTTGATATGTCGTGTGTAGTTATCAAAGGCCCAATTGCCTCCGAATCCGGAATCTACATCATTTTTCACTTTTTCCTCGACATTAATCACTACGGGGCCTTCTTTTTCACATGCTTTAGGATTCAGTTGTCCTTCGTCACCTAAATGAAGTTTTTCCGAATCTGCAGATACAGGAAGTGCCAGAGCAAAAAATGCTACTACTGCTATAAACATTGCAAATTTCTTCATGTTATTTCTTTCACCTCCTCTCGTTTTCCCAAAAACCCCGCGAAGCGGGATTTATGGTTACTAAACTCATATTTCAGAAAATATTCGCTAAGTAACGCATAAAAAAGTCCGCACTCGGCGGACAGGTAATCATAGAATTGATCGGTAGTAGAACACAGATTTGTAGTTTGTCACTATAAGACATGCTTGTCAGTGAGGTTTCGTACATTTACCGGCTTTCTGAGGCTGCCGAAACGTATAACCGACACGCTTTCGGTGCTATACTTTCCCTATGGTGCGTAACCAAAAGCAGCATGCTCCATTCCGGACAGGAATCGTTGTAGGAATCATGGCTCTCTGCTTTGTGTTCGGTATCAAATTTGCCCCGAAACAATCCACACTCCGACCGCTTCCTGTGCCGCCGCAAACGGCGGAAATTTCGCTCAGCGGTCCGCTCACGCTCCACACGGTGAATGAATCCGTCCTGGGCGCGCAAACCATAGATCCGGTCGATTTCGTCAACGAAATAAATGCCGCACGTGCCAAATCAGGAGTGCTACCGCTTCGGCTAAATGCCACGCTCATGCGGGCCGCCAAAATGCGTGCGGAAGTGATTAAGAAACATCAAAACTTTTCCCACCAGGACCCGTATGAGGGGATCGAACTCGGCACCGTGCTGCCCAAACTGCAGTATTCGTTTGTGTATGCGTCGGAAAACATCGGTATGGGAGGCATATCTGCCGCTAATTTCGTCGAAGGATTTATGAACAGTACATCGCACCGCAATAATTTGCTGGACCCCAAGCTCACGGATACCGGAGCGGCTATTGTGGACGGGCCGTACAAACAATATTACGTCAATTACGCAGTCCAGCTGTTTGCCATCCCCGGCGGCAAAGCGGAATATTTGGGATACAAAGATTCCGATAAAGAAGTGTATGAAGCGGAACTTGCCTCGGTCAAAGAAAACCTCCACCCACTCATCTGGGTTATACAGAAAATCAGGCGTAACCCCGTGTATACCGATGCGTATTACACCAAACTCAAACGGCAGCAATTTATCCTGGAAACAATCCTTGCCCGCATGCGTGACACCAAACCGCTGGAGAACCGCGACGTCACGCTGATTTTGGAATACAATTCCCTCTTATAGCTGCAACTCAGCGCTCGCCTTTTCCATAGCGTTCAATACGGTCGCTGCTTCCGTATTTGCCAAAAAATACGGCTGGCCGTAATCGACTATTCTCACCGGCAAATACTGCACGTCTATAAGTTTGTTATCGTAAAATACGTATTTCCCCACAACTCCCCGCTTGGTTTCTTCGCTCCATTCCTGATCAAATACGAAATTGCCGTGCGCGTAGATAATAAATGCATCCTTATACAGCTCCACGGGCTCTATCCAGTGCGGATGATTGCCTAGTACCACATCCGCCCCGGAATCTACCGCCATATGCGCCAATTCGCGCTGACGGGCACCCGGCTGCGTCACATACTCCGTGCCCCAGTGATATGCCACAATCACGACATCCGCATTGTTCTCTGCCTCTTTGATATCGCGTGCGATTATTACCTCATCTGCCCACGGCACGCCCGGTTCCTCATGTCCGATATCGTTGTACGATAGGAATGCAAATCTGGTTCCCTTCACGGTTGTATACACGACACTTCCGGAAACCGGAAGAATCCCGGCCTGTGTAAGCACACGCTTCGTTTCCTCTATCCCCGCTTCGAAATAATTACCGACATGATTGTTACCCAGTGTCGCTATATCTATGCCCGCGTACGTAAGCCCCTCCGCTGCTCTCGCATCTCCGCAAAATACCATACCGTCTATTGTCGGCGTGCAGGAAGACAGAAGCGGCGTTTCCAGATTGATCACCGTGATATCTGCAGCGGATAAAACGTCTGCTGTTTTTTCAAACGGCCAACGGAAGTTATTGCGCCTGACCATACCGGAATTTACCGATCGCGCCGGTATGACATCGCCGGTTGCTATCATCGTGACTGTTTTTTCCGGCGGCAACGCGTTTACCCATGAGTGATCGGCGGCAAATATACTGCCAAGTGTAAGATGCGAAGCCGGAAAGAGAGTTACGGAGTCCTGTATCAGTGCCACGCCGGACGGAAATTCCGTGTCCCCTAACACATCGGGAGCGGACCTGGCGGCGGGACTACGGATATACCAACCGTACGCAGCAAACAAAAGTATGACGATGCCAACCGGCAATAATTTCCTGAGATCCATGATGGGAATGCTCCCGGCCTGATTGTATCACGGAGGCAAAAACCGACTCGTTTAGCGAAGCTTCCAGTAGGATATAAGCGTAACCCAAAACTCACGGAGTGCTGCGAAAAAATGCCGGGCAAAACTTGTTTTCGGCGTGTTTGCCGAAGAAGTCGCCGGCAGTTTGTTTTCACTCGGCGGCAATACTGATGCCCCGTCCTGGGTTTTCAACAATTCTACCGCGCGCAGGAATTGTTCAGCAGGGTGACCACCTTGCAGCAATACCGAACCGGACAACTTTTTCCGGTCTACAAATACCGTTGAAGGTATGCCGGCAGCGTCTACTTTAGGAAGTAGCGATTGCCCGATTACTTTATCGGTCGTCACACGCTGCTTATGCACGGGGTTGTTTTCGTTTGCTACACAATCCGCGTATTCTTCCTGGTTTCCTATCCCGGGGTATAGCCCGAGAGACGGATACGGTTTGGCGTCGTTTTCCACATATGCACGGATATTCGGCCAGAACGCCTGCTGGGCCGCCAGACACCCCGAAGATACCAACACATCCGATCTGCTGTCACGGTACGCTAACACAAAATGCACGTACCAGACACGGACGTCATTGGGATATGCGGCAATCACATCCTGGATCTGTTTGGTAAGTACGCCGCCGCTGAAATTTGTTTCCGACGCATCTGCGATTACGAATACATCGTAGCGTGCGTTTTCCGGGCCAACCGGAATACCGATCTGCTTCATCTGCGCCACCGTTTCAGGCGTAAGGCTCACCAAGCGGAGTACCGCGTCATCCTGAGCGACTACCGACCCTCCGGTAAGAAACCCCAAAATCACTGCAACTACAACAATCCCGATTATGCGTTTCATACCTATATGTCCTTCGCGTAACAAGATCAGTATAGCATGGGTGTGATATACTGCAGGCGCAGATGAACGACATCATAACCGTCGAAGAAGCTGCCCAGTTTCTCCGCAAACATCCGGATACGGTACGCCGGTGGATAGAAACCAAAAAACTCAAGGCCCGCCATCTTTCCGCAGGAGGACACGGTATTTACGCGATTTTACGGAGCGATCTTCTGGAAGTAGCTATCTCGGGATCCCTGGAAGCCAAAGAAAAACCAGTCAAACACAAAGCTTCACCCCAACAGCGCACGCTGCCGATTTAACCTACACCTTTTCTCACATCACGACATCCCCGCAGGCGATGTAGTTTTTGTCATCAGACCATGAAGCGCTCACCGTGATAGCCATCGGA
The DNA here is from genome assembly GCA_023245355.1 of Candidatus Gottesmanbacteria bacterium. GTDB lineage: Bacteria > Patescibacteriota > Microgenomatia > UBA10105 > UBA927 > UBA927. The sequence continues at coordinate 72,881 of JAHFKN010000005.1, forward strand.
AGTTCGCTCCGCAGCTTATCTATCCCGAACGGCAGTACCGTTGTCGATTTTTTTCCCACAACCAGCGTTAATGTGTGTTTGATATCACCTAAATTCGCGCACGTTCCGCTATGCAGGGATATCGGCTGCGGCGGACCGATGCCGGTGAGCTCGCCGTCCATACTGACGCGTATTTCCGCCTTGCCTCCCGTCTCATCCAGTATCACGACTCCTCCCGTGGATAATTGGTTTACGCCGGACAACCGGAACGTTACGGAGTTATCTAATGTATCCGGGGATGTCGGCGTAGGAGCTATCACATCAGCCGCATTCGGAGGTTTCACCACGATGAAATAGTTGAGTAAAATCGGAAAAAGCAAAGCTACGACTGCGACCAATCCGACTCCCCACCATTGATATCTGCGCAGGCTGTACATAGTGTATATCCAGTATACCCCACGACAAAAAAAATATCTGCAGGATTGTCCGCTTACCAGCTCCCGCCTCCACCCCCGCCCCCGCCGCCTCCGGAAAAGCCGCCCCCGCCGGAAAATCCCGACGAAAATCCCCTGGACGAACGGTGCGTGACCGATGCTTGGAATGACATGGTCATACCGCTGCCGATGCTTCTGGTAAATACTATGCTGTTAAATCTCCCGCCGGACGAACTCTGGTACCACTCGGGATTTTGGAGCCCCAGATCTTTAAACCGTTTTGCCCAGATTTCCTCGACGCCGAATGCCACGGCAAACGGCAGTAATTTTTCGAACATCATCTGATTTTTTGCCTGAAACGCCAGTTTTTTATCCTGACTTGTGAGAAAATTCCGAAGCGACCGGGCGACTGCCGCCTGCTCGGAACCGAACAGCGTTTTTTTCGGCATGCTTTGCCCGAACGTGAGAGCCACCAGAAACAAAATCGGATTTGCCGTCATAAACGCGAAAAATGCCAATACACCGTAAGACATGCGCATCGCATTCGGATTGCTCGGGAAAAACTGTTCGGATACCAGCGAGTCATAGAGCATTTTTTTCACCGATTCTATGGTTTCGGAAATATCCGTCTTTTCCACGCTTACCCGGGATTTGACACCGAATATCCCATCCAGCAGTTTCTGTTCAAACGCCCGGAGCGACATATCGCCATCCCACTCCTTCACTTTTTCCAGATCAAACGTTTCTTTTTTGGTCTCAATAATTTTTATGTACCCGCGCCGGGCAAGATCGACAATGCTCGCATAGATATCCCGTAAATCCGCGCGCTCATCGATGAGCGTTCCCGTTTCGGCGGGAGTCAGATCGCGTTTATATTTCGTCCGCGGGGGACTAAACCATGCCCGTACCTCACCCATGGCGGGCTTCGGATCCCGGCCGCCCGTCCACCATTTGCGGATAACGATAATCGGGGTCACGATGTACCAGAGCACGGCGATGATGCCGATAACTATCAGCGCGATTTTCCCCTCCCGGGTCTCAAAAAACGGCACGAGTTCCCGCGGCTCCAGCACTGCCACCGTGTTTTTGGGAAACCCGACCACGTACGTAAACCCCTCGTATGGACCCAGCGGACGTGTTGCTTTCACGCTCACATTCCCGGCCGAATACGACGAGGTGCAGAATTTTTCCTTTGACCCCTGGGTGCCGACAAAACAATCCGTGTTCACATCGGAAGCAGCGAGACTCGCGGGGAGCGAAATAGCCGACGTTGCATGAAGAGTCGGCACTTTCCACGTCGTACCGACGGCGTTCCAGTACAATTCGTCATGACCGGGAAAATACGTAAGAGCGCCCTTTACATCATACGTTAAAACATACCAATGACTGCCGTCTATGGTCATGTCGGCATCTCCGATTTTGTACGTAAGGCTGGTTCCGTCGTCCGTTGTCGTAAATTGGTACGGTTTATCTTCATCGTCTGTTACCCGCATGCCGATGATAGCAAGCGCATACTTTTTCCCGTCTGCATTGGTTTTTACATACGGGATGGTACGGAATATGCCGTGCCTGGGCTCCGGAAAATTATACAAAATCCGTTCGGTTACGGACACGGACCCGTCGGCGTGAATGGCAGATTCCGTTTCGTAGGTATCTATATATTCGCCCGTACCGGAAACCTGTTTATCTGTCGTGGTGGTGGTGGTCGTGGAATTCGTGGTGACGTTGTACTGTATCCTGATGCCGTTCTTTTGATACGTTACGGCAGACACAAACGGAACCGCCACAAGGGCGGCAACGAGAGAAGCGACGACAGAAAACACAAATAATACCTGCTTCATTTATCGGAGATACTTTGTAACGTTGGCGTTATGCTCTTCCAGTGTCCTGGCATAATGCACAGCTCCCGACGGGTCATGAAGGTAAAACATGTAGTCGGTCTTTTTGGGATATATCGCGGCTTTCACGGCGGCGATTCCGGGATTGCAGATCGGCCCCGGCGGTAACCCGGGATTTGCATACGTATTATACGGGGATTTCACCAGCTTATCGTCTTCACTCAGAACCTTTTTCCACCATGTTTTTTCCTGGGACTGATACCCCAGGGCAAACTGCAGCGTCGCATCCGCCTGAAGCGGCCAGCCCTTCTCCAGCCTATTAAGCAGCACTCCTGCTATCACCGGGCGGTCTTCGTCGGTACGCCCTTCGCGCTCGACGATGGAAGCCAATGTGACGATATCATCGAGTGTCATGCCTTTGGCCTTGATATCCGCGCGCATCTGCGGCGTCACTTTTTTGTCGAATGCGGACGTAAATATAGAAATGACAGCTCCGGCTGTAGCATCCTGCGGGATGAGGTACGTATCAGGAAACATATAGCCTGTTTTAGCACTCCGGAGGAATTCACTTTCCGGCATGTTAAGATTTTTGGCAAGCGCGGTAGCAATCTCTTCGTTCCGCCACCCCTCAAGCGTGGTCACCCAGATATCTTCAAACCCGTGCGTCAGTTCGCGGGCAAGCGTACGGCTGTCCATCGTGCGGTTCAGCCTGAATTCCCCCGCCTGCAGATTCCGTTCTATCCCCATGAGTTTTACCAGCACAAAAAACGCAGTCGAGCTCCGGATCAGATTATCGCCTGCTAAATTTGCCGCTATGGCGCGCACGCCGTCTCCTGCATTCACGCGGAATGTCACCGGATCCGTGTCTTTGGGGTCTACTGCCCGTGTGCTGTCAAACCACCAGGCTAAACTGCCGCCCACAAAAAGCAGCACTACCAGAAGAAATACCATCACCCTCGTGATAACAGCGTTACTTGATTTCATGAAGAAGCGCCCGGCGGTATTTTTTCGCCGCGGGATCATACATATAGATACGTCCGCACACGCAATCTACACGCACCATACCTGCTCCTTCCTTGGTTGGAAGGGGTTTGCCGCATCCCACGCATTTTCCCTGTGAGAGCAGCCATGCCTGTACCGGACCTAATAAATTTTTAAACATATGCGACGTGTTATTCCACTGCGTACACGGGCATCGACTTGAGCGTTTCCGCAGCTTCCTTGAGTCTCCATTTGTCAGAACTGTAAATCGTAGCTAGTATATCACCTTTGTCCACCCGCTCTTCAAGTTTCCGGTTCAGATACATCCCTGCTTTTTTGTCCGTCGGACATCCCAAAATCCTGCAGATGACCGTAATCTGCTGATTATTCATACCGGAAATCATTCCGTGTTTTGACGCTTTATACGCGTAGACATATTTACCCGGCGTCAGCTTGCTGCTTGTGATATCCGGGTGCCCGCCCTGGGCCTTGATGATTTCGCGCATTTTTTTGAGTGCCTTGCCGGACGTGAGCAGCTCACGCGCCGCTTCTTCGCCGTCCATATCTTTCTTGCCCGGCGTGTCCGCAAAACAAAGCGATAACAGTTTGCCGGCTAACCGGAGTGCTTTGGCTTCCAGCGCCAGAGGACGGCCGGGTGCCTGTTCCAGCACCTCAAATACGTCGCGCGCTTCCAGCACCGGCCCGATGCCGCGGCCGGCATTCTGACGGATTTCATTGATATCGACGACGACTTTTATTTTGAACCGTTTCCCCAGCATGATAAATTTCCTCGACATCAGTTCCGCATCTTTGAAATGCTGGATTTTCATCGTGGGACCTACCGGCAGATCCAGCACCAGATGATTTGCACCCGACGCGATTTTTTTGGCCATGACGGAGACGATAATTTTATCGTAGGATTCGAACGCCAGCGGACGCTCAACCTGAATCAAAATATCATCGGCAGGAGCCAGTCCCACATGGCCGCCCCATACGATACACCCGCCTACCTTGTTGACGATATTGGTAATCTGGGCCGTCGTGAATGTCACGGGAGCGACCACTTCCATCGTGTCCGCCGTTCCTGCCGGAGACGTAATCGCACGCGTAGACGTTTTGGGGATTTTGTAACCGGCAGCGGCGATAATGGGAACGACGATCATCGTGGTACGCGTGCCCGCTACCCCGCCTGCGGAATGCTTGTCCGCAACAATGCCCGGAAACTTCAGCCGCGGGCCGGTCGCAACCATGGCTTTGGTAAGCGAGTAGAGCTCCTCATCGGAAAATCCTTCTTTAAATCCGGCTGCGGCAAAATATGTCGTAAGGACGGGACTCAGTTTTTCATTGGCGATTTCATCCATGATGGAATAGATTTCGTCATAGTTTAACCTCTTGCCGACAAGCTTTTTTTTGATAGCGTTAATGGCTTTTTGCTGTGAATCCGCAGTCATGGTTATATCCTCACTAATCTGGCTTTTACGTTAAGCCGGTATAAATATGTACCCGGAGGGACGCAGGTTACCAGAGTAAGATACGAATCATCAAACCGCTGCTCCAAAGGAGACAGATCGGTCGGCTCAACGACAATTTTTTCCGTTACCTTATACGTATAGTCTAACCCGTCATAGGTCAGATTGATATTTGCCCCGACTTTTATCGTGGGGAGTGTGGCAAACACGGTTTTATAATCCTTCGTTCCGCGGAAAAACTGCGGCAGGGTAGAATGTCCGAAGATAACGGTATTGCCGTATTCGCCGGGCAACCCTGTGCCTCCGTAATGGATCAGGCTTTTCCCCAAATCATCACCGGCGATAATCACGCTGGCATCTTTTATCCCCAGCGAGGGAATCGACAGCGTATAACTATTCACCGGTGCGGATACTTTTTTCTGCGGGGAGGTCGGAAACCACGTATTGGGGTCCGTGGTGTTTTTGACGCCGCTGGCATATGCCGTTTCCGCGGGTTTGAAACCCGACAAATCCCCAATGGGACTCACGGTTTTGGCTAATACCACCTGATCAATGAAGAAAAACGAAACGATCGGCCATACCGTCCAGAGGATAATCATAAATCCCATGGCCATAAGCATGTATGAAACGATTACCGGTCGCGGAACCGGTCTGCGGGGCACTGATTTAACGTATCGGTACATTGGCATACCATCTACTATGGTACCATGACCGTGACGGTGATGTTGTCGCGCTTGAGGGGTAAACGCGACTTGGTGGGAGAGAGGAAGAAACGGAATTCTGCTCCGCTCACTCCCTTGGTTTCCTTGAGTATGGCAAGCGCCGAATTCACGTCACGGCCGGCAAGCGATTGTTTGAGCGCCGCTTCATCAATCTGCGGAAGCGCTACCGCTACGAGTTTGGCAGTCAGGGTAATCGTACCGTCTTTTTTCACCGTCACGTTGTTCACCGAAACGGTCGTCTGTTCGGGCGCCAAGGTGTACCCTGCCGGAACTTTTGCCTCGACCAGTTTGGAAAGCGCCGCTTTGATATCCCCGTCTGAAATGCTGATCCCGCTTACTTTTACCGTCACTTTCCCATGCAGCTCCTTCGCTTCCTGATCCAGCTCCGCATCAAACACTTTTTCGGAAACGTCCGTTTTGACCGTTGCATCGATTAACCTCTCACCGCTTGCCACCGTCAGCAGCTGCTGCTTGGCCTGAGTGACTAAATCGGCAGTCAATGCCTTGACGAGCGCATCCTGATCGGCACGGGAAACAACCGTTACCTGTTTACTGGTACCCCCGGTAAATGCGGATTCGTTCCGTGCGGAAACCTGCGTACTGTTTATGTTGGCAAACGTAAATTCGGAACTCGCCGTCACGTTCCCGTTGGGACCGATATCGCGTGCCGTGACATTGGCATTTGCTTTGCCGAATGTGATGGACCCGATACTTTCACTGGCCGATGCCACACTCACGTCGCTGTCCAGCGTGAATGCCACGCTGCCTGTTGAAAGCACTGTTCCTTTGGGAAATGTTTTGCCGGTCGTCACTTTGTTGTATATCGTGACCGTTCCTTTGGCCGGATCGCCCACGTTCTTTTTGCCGGTTACTGCAATTGTTTTTTCTCCGCTTACCGACTGCTCCTGCACTTTGCCCGGAATAATTTTGGTCGCAGGATCCGCAACGGTGGCTGAGGCATCGACGGAAACGACAGTTGATTCATCGACGGACTGGCTTGCAACCAGTACCGTGACCGTCGCTCTGGGCAGAACATAATACAGACCTGCCGCTATGGCAATAATGATAACGGCTCCGATAATAAGCGGAAGTGCCCCGCCGCGCAGTTTGGGGAATTTGGTAAATACGTTTTTGATTGTATCCAGCCCGCCCGGAGGAAATGCCGGCATATGAATCTTCACAGGAAACAAAATGGGTAATTTACTCCCCGCTTGTGCCGGGCGTGCGGCAGATGCAACGGGGGGCTTTTGCCGTTCCAATACGTCTTCCCGGCTGAACCCGAGCGCTTCCGGACTCACGACTTCTACATTGGAAAGTTCCTCATTGCGCGATGTGTCTTCCGCAACCATCTCTTCATCCTCCACTGCGCCGTCTTCTTCGGCCTCTTCTTCATCCGCCGCTCCGTCTCCGGAATTCTCCGGCTCATCTTCATCGCCTTCCGGTTCGGTTCCGGATTCTTCTGTTTCCTCATCGGGCTCATCTGCCGCAAGAACTTCCCCGTCTGCTTTCGTGTCACGGGCAGTAGTTGGCTGCGCGACAACCGTGGAAACGACTGCTGCTTCTGCTGCAACACTCTCGCCGATTTCCTGTGACAACTCCGATGCCCCTGCAAGGGAAATAGATGTAAGCAACGATTCGACGGAAATAATTTCTATTTTGGGAAAATGCAGAAAATTCGTCCGGGTCGGCCAGGGGTGCTTTAATAATTTCGACCGGATTTCCTCCAGTACGACGGAATTGCCGCCGTACAGTAATATGCGCGAGGGAAGCACGTCACCGTCCTGATGCTTTTTAAGCGACGCTTCCAGCGCTGCAGCCGGATCATCGTCTATGTCCAGATGATCCTCATGCGTCAGATTACCGACGCGGAACAGGCTGACGAACGCATGTTTGCCGGAACACCCCAGCAATATCATACTGGCCGGTACGCCCTCATCTTTTTTGAATGAAAATGCGATGGCCTGGGGGAGCGGCACAAACCCGACCGGAGTCAGTTCCAGCATTGTCGTGAGTTTTTTAAGATGGGGGCGTACCGCATCAAGAATGTTTCCTTCAGAGGTAAGATACGCTCCCGGCATACCGAAAACTGTTTTGGAAATCGCTTTGGCCACTCCGACTTTATCTTCTGCCGCGGAAAGCAGGCGGTCTGTTACCTGTATCCTGGATTCCCAGGTGTCTTCTGCTATTACCGCGTGGGCAAAACTGGTAACCTTGGGAATCCCCTCCGTATCCACGTGCCAGGTGGCGACGGCCGCCGCATCAATATCCAGATACAGCGAAAAAAAATAATCCTTCGCCTCTTCCTTTTTCGGCAGTAAATCTGCAAGTACGTGTGGAAATTTCATTCAGGTATGGTTCAGGTAAGCTTGGCGTAAATTCTGCGTACCCCTGCACTGCTTGCTTCCTCTTTTAGTATTGTAAAGTGGCCCAACGCCCCTGTAAAGCTCACATGAGGCCCGCCGCAGAATTCCGCCGAGAAATAATCGTCCCGGGTTACCGCTTCCGGATTGGTTCCTTCCCGGAGGCCCACGAAATACACGCTGACACGGTCGGGATATTTGGTGCCGAATTCCATCTGTGCACCGATTTTTTCCGCGTGCTCTTTGGGCATTTCCACGCGGGTCACGGGCAGATTTTTTCCGATTGCAGCATTTACATATTCCGTAACGTTCGTCAGTTCCTCGGGCGTAAATTTCCGCGCAAAACTCACATCTATCCGCAGCCGCTCTGCCGTAATGTTGCTGCCCCGCTGTTTGATGGACGGATCGACCAGTTTCTGCAGCGACGCCAAAAGCAAATGATGTGCCGTATGAAGATTCGTCGTCGCCTCGCTGTGATCGGCAAGCCCGCCCTTAAACATGCCAGCGGCTGCCGTACGGGAAAGCTCCTGATGTTTGCGGAATTCTTTCTGGAATTCTTCCCGGTCAACCTCCTGGCCTTTCTCAAGCGCCAGTTCGTACGTGAGTTCCCACGGAAATCCGTAGCTTTGCAGCAGATCAAATGCGACCGTACCGGTAATCGTTTCGTGTTTCCCCAGCTGTACCAGACCGACGTTTAAGACCTTTTCAAACCGGGTGATTTCTTCTTTGAGTATCTGGCCCTTATCCAAAAATTCCGGACTCTCCGCGTCAAAATACACGCCGTTATAAATAACACCAACCTGTCGGTACACACTCATCCCTAATTCTGATTTGGATCCGTTCCCCCCGAGTTGGTGCATTTTCACGACCGCCCTGCGGATTAACCGCCGCAGCACATATCCCTGCTGTTTATTGCCGGGAAACAATCCCTCGTTGATCATAAACGCGGCGGCTTTCAGATGATCGGCTATCACGCGCATCGCCTGCGTCTCTTTGGGGTTCTTCCCGTATTCCATGCCGCTAAACGTTTCGAGCAGCGTCATGATCGGGGCAAACAGATCAGTCCGGAATACATCGGGGTTATCAGCGACTGCCGCACACATGCGCTCCAGCCCTCCGCCGAAATCCACATTCTTCTGGGATAATTCCTTGAGCGTTCCGTCCGGCATTTTCTGATACTGCATAAACACGGAGTTAGCTATTTCCATGAACCGTCCGCAATCACAGTTCGGATGACAGACGTCGTGTTTGTAGGCAGATTTCTCATGCAACCCTAATTCCGCGCCGAAATCAAAAAACACTTCGCTGTCCGGTCCTCCCGGCTCTCCCGGCGGCATCTTTTCCGGTTCCCCCGACCTGCTCCACCAGTTTTTTTTGGCAGGATAGGTGAATATCCTCGCCCCTACTTCCGCCTTGATGCCGACACCCTCAAACAATGTTTTCCAGATTCCGATGGATTCCGTATCTTTCGGCACGGAGTCGTTTCCCTCAAATACGCTCACATACAAACGCTTGGGATCAAGCTTGAGTTCCGTCACCAGAAACCCGAATATCCAGGTGAGCTGTTCTTTTTTGAAATAATCCCCCAGACTCCAGTTACCCAGCATTTCAAAAAATGTCGTATGACGGTTATCTCCCACTTCATCTATATCCTGCGAACGGAATGACTTCTGGCTGTCGACCAGACGCGTACCTGCCGGATGCTTTTGCCCCAGAAGATACGGAACGAGCGGCTGCATACCCGAACTCGTAAACAATGTCGTGGGATCGTTAAGGGGGACAATGGGCGCTGAAGGGATCTCTGTATGCCCCTGTTTTTGAAAGTATCCGATATATTTACGTCTGATATCAGCCGATTGCATGGGGTTAATTATACCACGCAATTGTTTTTGTAATACTTCCCACTGCATTTTTTCTTTACCAGGGTATATACTGATTTTTGGATTGATTATACCCATGAAACGACTGCCGATACTCTACATCATTCTCATTATTTTCTTCGGCCTGCCTATTATCCTCTGGGCAGTAGGCACACAGAACCAGGATATACGGAGCCGTGCGGATCTCACCCCGACTGCCACGCCGTCAGATACGCCTCCGGTCACGCCTACCCTTACTCCTACACCGTCTGCCACACCGACACTTACCCCGACACCGACGAACAGCCCGCCGCGGTGCAGCGGCTTGTCGGTCAATCCGGGTTCAGGTGTCCGGCCGCTCACCGTCAACTTCAGCTGCGCCGGGTATGATCCTGACAATGACATTACGGCTGCAGAATTCGGGTTCGGCGGAAGCGAAAAACGCTTGGTAGAAAAACCGGCGGGAACATTCGGATCCATCACCACATCCTATACGTATACCCAGGCCGGAACGTACCATGTCACGTGCCGGGTACGGGACAACAACCAGGCATTTTCCAATTATCCTGACTTCTGTAAATTTACGGTCGTCGTGCGGGATCCGATTGCGACAACGACTACCCCCAAAGTCACTCCGGTACCCACGAAAAATACGACCGTGACCAATGACGATCTGCTTATCTTTACCGGCGGCAACCCGACTGCCACGCCGACTATCACCCCGGCGCCTACGGCGATCACTCCGGTGCCCGTGCAGACACAGAGTTGGTGGTCCAATGAAAAAATTGCGCAGCTTACCATGATGGTAATCGTGAGCGGACTCACGATCATCGTAGCGCTCCTGCTCCACGGGTTTTTCGACAAACGATGACGCGAAAGCGTACAATAACCCCTACATGCAGATAGTGAAGCAAAAAAAGACCCGGCGTGTTGACGCATCTTCTACCACATCGGTCGAGGAGTACATTATGCCGGAGCCGTCCATCAGCGGAACCACGGCAATCATTTACGGCCGCTATCCGGAAAAAGGATTTGCCGTAAACACCGTCTGCCATGAACTGGCACTGGTTCTGAGCGGAAACGGATTTATCAGCACCGCGCGCAAAAAAACAGCTATTGAACTGGGTGACTGCATCCTGATCCAGCCCAATGAAAAATTTTACTGGGACGGGCACATGGCGGTATTTATCGTGTGCACCCCCAAATGGAAACCGCAACAGCATAAAATAACGGATGTAAAACCATCATGATAGATCCGATCCACCGCATCGACACGGCCTTACCCATAGACGATGTCGTGAAAAAAGCAGCGATTGCATTCAGTCTCGGTGACGTACTCACCTATTCCGTTATCCCGACGGGATATCAGGAATACAATATCGATTGCGCTGCTTCTTCGGGCAAATTTATCATCAAAATATTTTCCCATGACAAACCGCGCAGCCGTATTGAGGATGTCGTCTGGGGATATACCCGGCTTGCCTCCCTCGGGGTTCCGCTTCCTACCCTTAAGACAATGAATGACAACGGATATATCATGGAAATCCCTGCCGTCCGGCAGGCTGCCTCGTTTCTTTGCGTATTCGAATACTTCACCGGGAAACCGATGACGCATATTGCCGTAACCGACGCCGATCTCGTAACGCTTACCCAAGCCCTTGTCACCATACACAAAACCAAAAAAACAATCGGCCGGTATTACGACACGCTCGGCATTGCCAACCTCGAAGCAGAATACGAACAAAAAGGCGACGCCCTGTTCCCGGATGAAACAGCGCTGATCAAACCGGTTATTTCGAAACTGCACAAACTCAATACTGCCTCGTTTCGCCAAAGTATAATCCACGGCAGTATGGAAAAAGAAAACGTTCTGAAAAACACCGGAGGATCGGTATGCATACTGGATCTGGGGTGCATGGACTACAACGCGTCTGTGTTTGATATCGCAACATATATTGCAAATTTCTCCGCCTATCTGCCGGAAGCCAAACGCGTCAATGTGATCAATGTAATCCTCACTGAATATCAGAAATCCCTCCCGCTTACGCCTCAGGAGCTGGCCGCCCTGCCGGCACTTATCCGCGCGCAATATGCAGCCTATATCGTCGGCATGACTCACCACATGAGAAGAGACCATGACATGAGTAAACAGACGCAGACGTGGCTGGATAGAGGCTGGGACGGGTTGCGGGCATACACCAACGTAAAATCGCTTATATAATCCTCAGGATATGATCGCCTATCTTTTCGGACTGATTGCATATTTCGGCTGGGGATCCGGAGATGTATTCGGAACGTTTGCTACCCGGAAAGTCGGCCCGTATATCACGACATTCTGGGCATTCGCGTTTGCCGCCATACTCGGAAGCTTTTATATCCCGTTTGCCTTAGGAGATCTCCGTGCGTTCACACCTACCCTTTTGTTGCTGAATCTGTTGCTCGGCATCATGTACGTGGGCGGCAACCTCATATTTAACGAGGCACTCCGTCTGTCCAGTGCGCCGATTGTCGGCACGATCGGCGGATCATTTGCCGCGCTCACGGTGCTGCTTTCATATCTGTTTTTGGGAGAAACAATTTCTGTAACACGGATTGCACTTATCTGTGTCGTATTTTTGGGCGTATTCATAACCACCACCTCGCACAGTCAGAAAAAAGATGCCGGGTTTACCAAAGGAATTATATTGGCACTCATCAGTCTTGTCGTGTGGGGCATCTACTTTACGTTTAACAAAGTCCTCATGAGCCGCATGGGTTGGTTTTGGCCCAATTACATACCGATGTTGTTATTCCCGCTTATCGGCATCTATATGAAATGGAAACATATTCCGTTTATACTCCCCAAGCGCGATGTGGCAATTCCGCTTTTTTTCAATGCACTGATGTTGCGGGGAGGTGATGTCGCGTTTAATATCGGGGCAAGTCTGGGACTGACCGCCACGGTTGCTCCGTTGGGCGGCGCGTATCCCACGCTGTTTGCGGTATTGTCATATTTTGTCTTCCGGGATCCGCTCAACAAAAAACAGGTTGCGGGCATCATCATTGCGTTAACAGGGTTAGTTGCGTTAGGATTTGCTGGGAGGTAAATTCACCTATGCACGAAGCCATCCTTGTCATGATCTCCTGTGATGACAAAAGCCAGGCGGAACAAATCGGCGAACAGCTGTTAAAACATAAACTTGCCGCCTGCACCCAGATCGTGAACCACGCCGATTCCATGTTCCTCTGGCCGCCCCGTAAAAACCAGATAGATTATGCGGATGAATCCTTACTTCTCGTTAAAACGCTGGACGAAAAATGGGCAAAACTGGAGCGCGAAGTGCTGAGCCACCATACGTATGAAAATCCGGAGATTATCGCTATTCCGCTTGCTCACGTGACGAAGCGATATCTTCTGTGGCTTAAAAGCGAACTCTCGTAAACACGCGGCGCTTTTCGTATACTTCTATGCATGTTGTGGTTTCTTTTGGCCATCGGAAGCGCATTTATTTTTGCCGCTCAGGAACTTCTCATGCGGATCCTGGCCGTACGGACCGGCTCGCCCAGACTGTTTGCCGTTGTGTTTAATCTGTACGGAGCCGCATTTGCAATCCTTCTTTTTCTGTCTGAACGGGGATCGCTTGCGGCATTGTGGGGACTTACCCCGGTCCAGTATACGCTCCTTGCTTCGACTATCATCCTGTATGGGTTGTATGAGCGGACGCAGTTTTTTGCACGCAGCGGAACGGACGCGTCCACGTTTGCCATTATTTTCCGGCTCAGTACCGTCATCGGATTTATCGGCGCGATTTTTTTCCTGCAGGAAGCCATGACACCCGGGAAAATCGCGGGGGTAGTCCTTATCATTCTGGCGTCACTGCTTTTGGTCTACAAAAATCCGAAATTTAAATTTACTCCGGCATTCGGCTACGCCGTACTCTGTGCAGTACTGTTGGGGCTAACAAGCGTATTGGATAAACCTGCATCCGCGTTTCTTCCTGCATCACTGTATAGTTTTGTCGTGTGGTGCCTGCCAATCGTCATCATCGCGTTCCCGCGTGTCACAAAAAAAGAAATTGTCAGGGAGCTGCATATAGGCGGATGGAAAGTGGCGCTCGCGGCTCTGTTAAACGTCGTCGGATACATCATGTATATCAACGCATTGTCACTTGCGGAAGCATCCCGGGTAAACCCGATCGCGGCAACCAGCGGTATTCTTACCGTAGCCGGCGGCATCGTGCTGCTTAAGGAACACGGTCATCTTTGGAGAAAAATTGCAGCGGGAGTGTTGGCATTTATCGGCGTTATTCTGCTCCGGTAATGCTTACGGCAGATCATCGACGAGACTTGATATTCCATATCAGCGTTTCCTCCATATCCAAAAATACGCTGCAGTATTACAATGCGGATAACCAGACAAAGGAGGCCACATGAAAATCAGCATAAAGGACATAACACAGTTGGCAAGAAAAGCCCTGAAAAAATACGGTTATACAGACAGGGAATCAGCAATTATCCTTGATATTCTTCTCTATGCGCAACTCCGGGGCAATAATCAGGGCCTCGTTAAATTAATCGGCAAAGGCATACCAAAAAGCCCGAAAGCGGGATTGATTTCCATTACCAAAGAAACAAAATTATCCGCCATGATTGACGGCAGTAATAATATGGGCATGATAGCTATGAAACAAGCAATGGAAATGGCAGTTGCCAAGGCGCGCGAGCACGGATTCGGCATTGTGGGAACGTTTAATACCTATTCTTCTACCGGTGCTATTGGGTACTACGCTGCACATATGGCACGGGAAGGATTTATCGGCTTTGCGTTTGCCGGATCACCCCCGACAGTAGCGCCGCACGGCTCTTATGAAGCGCTCTACGGCACAAACCCGCTTGCCATCGGCATACCAGCAAAACCCGAACCAGTAGTGCTGGATATGGCAACTGCCGCCATGGCCTACTATGGACTTATTGAGGCAAAAACTGCCGGAAAAACCATTCCTGAAGGGTTCGCATACGACAAAAACGGCAAACAGACGACAGATCCAGATGCGGCAATGGATGGTGCTATCAAGAGCTTCGGAGGATACAAAGGATCCGGGCTGGGATTTATAGTTACTGCGTTCACCGGTCCGCTTGTCGGAGCGGCTTTTGCCGGGGTAGGAAAACGCGGTGACTGGGGAAATCTCATTATGGCTATTGATCCGGAACTATTGGTAGACCGTAATACGTTCCGAAAAAATGTTACAGAACTTGCCAAGCGGGTTAAAAAAACCAAAACGCTCCCGGGAGTGAAAGAGATACTGCTTCCCGGCGAACGCGGAAATAAACTCACAGCAAAGCGTACGAAAACCGGAACGATTGAAATCGAAGACAATCTTTACAATGAACTCAAAAAAGCCGCAGCAAACTGACATCCCGTTTTTCGGCCTCGTATCAACCCGGAGTTTATCCATTGGGTTTTTAGTTATTGTTTCCGCCGCATACACACTATTGTCCGTCGGAAGCCGGCTTCTCGCAGAAGGATTCCAACCCATGACACAGGTGTATATGCGCGTTGCCCTTGGTACATGTGCGTTATTGATACTGCTTCGCAAAAATATCCGATGGAATAATTTTCGTGCGCTTTCCACCCGCGACATTTGGATTCTCCTGTCTATGGGGACACTCGGATATTCCGTCGCTGTGTATTTTGTTACCTTAGGCGCGTTGAATGCCAAATTAGTAAACGTCGCAATAATATTTGCCTCAGTTCCGTTTTTTTCTTATGTGTACTCTGCGGTTTTCCTGAAAAAACCAATTGACTTCAAATTAACAGCGCTGCTATTTGTGTCATTTATTGGCATAAGTTTCGTTGCGACAAAATCATTTGTCCCGCACCTTACTGCATTTGGTATAGGCGAATGGTTTACACTGCTAGCAACCGCCACCATGGCATGGTTTTATGTCGGAAGAAAATTACTAAGCTCCCGCCTGAACACGAGCGAAATTACCATTGCTGTTATGTCTATCGCCGTCATATCCGGAATAGGATTAGCATTGATACGTGGGGAAACATTTTCGCTAACGGCATTTACCAACCCTCATGTGCTTCTCGGCCTTGCCATCGGCGGATTTATGAATGCGCTAGTCAATCCAATTGAAATTTTTGCATTCAAGCATTTAGACGCAGTTATCGGTAGTCAAATACTGCTTCTCGAAAATGTATTTGCTCTGATTATCGGGTATCTTATATATGCGGAGACAATTACCTTTCCGGAGTTAATCGGCGGGCTCATCGTTGTCGGATGTGTCTATGTTGCCAACCGGCTACCGCAATGAAATCCAAGCGCCCTACCATCATTACTATATTATCGGGAGGCGCACTGCTAACTGATGTATGCGTGTATCTGTTCATTGCATTGTATACACTCGCCGCAACTCTCGTTTCCCTCCACCGGTTCTGGCAGTATGAAGTATTTTACTATGACTTCGGAATCTTTGACGCCGCTATCTGGAAAGTGGCTCACTTCAAACTTCCGATTGTGGATCACCTGGTAGTCGGCGGCAAACTGATATTTGCCGATCATTTCAGCCCGAGCATGTTTCTTTTATCTCCCATATATTGGATCACCAGCCGCCCGGAAGCACTGCTGATTGCCCAATCGCTCGCCGTAGGGCTAAGCGCCCTTGTTTTGTATGCGCTCGGAAAACACGTTCTGAAAAACCCGCTGGCTATATTTGCCGTTATCGTTTCCTATCTTTTATTTGTCGGCACGCAGAACGCCCTGATAGCCGATATCCACGAAGTGACGTTCATGATGCTTCCGCTGATGTTCATCTTTTATGCAATCGCCGCAGACCGGAAAAAACTTTTCTGGATCAGTTTTTTTATCACATTAGGCTTTAAGGAAAGTTCCTCGCTCCTGGGTATGGGACTTGCCGTATATATATATTTGTATAACCGAAAGTGGGCCAAAACCGCGCTTCTCGTCGCCTGTATATCCGCGCTCTGGGGATATCTCACAACACAGGTGATTATCCCGTATTTTTACGGCCAGAAATATTTTTATACGCCGTCCCTCAACCCGAACCCGTTTGTGACACTACTTACGCTCTTCGATGATCCGATAAAGCGGAAAACGCTGCTTTGGAGCTTTACGAGTTTCGGATTCCTGCCGCTTTTGTATCCGCCGGCCTGGCCGCTTATCCTGCAGGACATCGCCGCACGGTTCATGCAGAAAGAATTTGCACTCCGGTGGGGACTCGGCCTCCACTACAGCGCACAACTGGCCGTCATCATGGCTGTATCTTCCGTCATGGCCATACGGACAATCAGCACGCGGTTCCGCGCGCCCCTTGTCGTTACCGGCATATCGGTGCTGCTTATTCTTGTGTCTGTGTATCTGCACCAATTCAAACTCCACGGACCGCTCGGGCTCTCATACAATCCGGCGTTTTACGCGCACACGAAAAATTTCGCGTTTCTGAATGATTTAATCAGCAGGGTACCCAAAGGAGCAACCGTCATGGCGCAAAACAATATCGCACCGCACATGATCCATACGCATGATGTCTATTTACTCCGGGAGTCCTACAGCAGTTTCATGCCGGAGTATTTCGTGCTGGATCTGCGGGATGGCCAGAACTTCAACGATTTTTTCGGCGCGCGCATCGACGTGCTGAAAATTACGCTTCCTAAGGATACAAATTATGAAGTCATCTACCGGACAAACGATCAGATGATATACAAGCGGAAAAAATAATCCCCGCGTTCGCTTCAGCGCTTTTTGGGGAGGTTCTTGAATTGTTTCCGCAAGGTTGCGGTCGTTTCCGCACCTTTTTGCTGCATCTCCTGGATATGAGCAAGGGCAATATCGATTTTTTCAGCAGCCGTTTCGGTGACCTCTTCTTTTTTAGTATCTATGGATTCCATCACTTTTTCTTTCATTTCCTCACCCTGACGCACTAATTCCTTGCCTTTGGACTGCAGCTCCTCCAGGCGTTCTTCCAGTTCATCCAAAACGTCCCGGCCTTTATCTTCGATGAGCTTCCCCGTCTTTTTGCCTTCTTTGGTTCCCAGGAAAAAAATCACCAGTGCGCCGATTAAGCCGCCGATGAAAAATCCGAATAAAAATTTGCCGTCGTTACTGTTGTCAGACATATTATTCTCCTTCCGTGTCGGGTTTTTTCCGGAACGTTTTAAATACGGATAATGCAGCTTTGATTCCGCTCATGACGCCCGACATACTGGCGACGGAATCACCGACCGTGCCTGTCACTTTTTTCGCATCGTCTAACATCGTGTTCATTTTCATGATGGAGATACGGATTTCCTTGAAGATATACCACACCTGAACGCCTAAAAGCACGAGAAGAAGGGTTAAAATAAAACTGATGACGATAATGGTTAGCTGTACAGGATCCATGGGCAGAATTCCGAAAAAACTTTGTTCTAAATGTGCTATCTGAGTATGCCGTAAACTGCGCTACGTGTCAATTCCGATTTATGCCATGTATTTTGTCTCACGGCTGGTAACCGACTTCTTTTGTCACCGTGGTCATTTTGCCGAACCGGCTGGTAGCGGTAACCGTAATTTTGTTTACCCCGGGCTCAACGGCTACCTGCTCGTAAAATTTACCGTCATCCCGGACAATGGTTGAAATACCGTTTATCGTAACCGTGGCATCCCGATCGGACTGCCCCTCTACGGCAATTCGGCTGCTTGAAACTATCTCCTGATTAGTGGGACTCACTACGGTAAGCGGCGGTGCTTTCCCGATGCGGAAATACTGGTTACCCAGATAGAACAAAAATACGACAAGAAGCACGCTGATAAGCAGCGCGACGAATCGCCCCGGAGTCAGATGAAGCCATGATGCCTGGAAAGGTTCCGGCACTCCCTGTGGCAGTAAACTGGCTTTCGATACGTCCGTCATCTGCCGCCGGAAAAATGCCATCATCGCGTCCGTAGGCAACCCCAGATATTCCGCATAATTGCGGACAAATCCTTTGGCATACGACGGACTCGGCAACGCGGCAAAATTATCCGCTTCCAGCGCGACAATATATTTTTCACGGATTTTTATCACCCGTTCCACATCCTGAGGAGTCAGGCCTTTTTGTAACCGCGCTTCCTGGAGCATGCTTCCGACCGTCTTCATGAGGATATCCTAACTTTCTTTGGATTCAGCCTGGCTGTTGAGGAAATCATCCGGATTTTTAATCAGTACGTCACGGGGTTTGGACCCTTCTCCCGGACCGATGATGCCCGCCATCTCCAGCTGATCCAGAATCCGTGCCGCACGGGCGTATCCTACCGATAACCTCCGCTGGAGTAACGATGCGGACGCTTTGTCATATTGGCATACCAAACGCAGCGCATCTTCAAACAACTGATCTCTACCGTCACCCCCGGAGGTATTGCCGCCTTTCTTCATGGCACTTGAGGGCTGACTTAACACTTCTTCGGTATAATGGACTTCGACCTGTTTATTTTTGAAAAACTCCACGACTTTTCCGACTTCTTTGTCGGACACGAACGTTCCCTGGATACGCATCGGCTTTGCCTGATCCGGAGGAACATAGAGCATGTCACCCCTTCCGAGCAGCTTCTCGGCACCCGGCATATCGATGATGACGCGTGAGTCAATCATTGAGGACACGTTAAATGCGATACGCGCCGGGATATTGGCTTTGATAAGCCCCGTAATGACATCGACGCTCGGCCGTTGGGTAGCAACTACCAGATGAATTCCTGTCGCGCGTGCCATCTGCGCGATGCGGCAAATCGTATCCTCGACTTCTACGGGGGCGTAGGCCATAAGATCTGCCAATTCGTCGATGATGATGACGATAAACGGGAGCGCCTGGAATCCTGACAGCTCGTTAAACCCGTCGATGTTACGCACCCCGACTTCCGCAAATTGCTTATACCGGCGTTCCATTTCCTGGGTCGCCCACCGTAATGCCGATAATATTTTGTCCGTTTCCACGATGACAGGTGTTAAAAGATGCGGCACGCCGTTGTAGCCTACTAATTCCACGCGCTTCGGATCGACGAGAATGAGACGGACTTCAGCCGGTGACGTACGGTACAGCAAGCTGCAGATCCAGGAGTTCAGAAGCACCGACTTACCGGATCCGGTCGTACCGGCAACCAGCACGTGCGGCATTTTTGCGATATCCCCGATCATCGGATTCCCGGAGACATCCAGTCCCATCGCAACCGACAGCTTGCTCTTTGCTTTTTTCATGTTATCGGCAAGCAGCATGCGTTTAAGGGTTACGAACTCAAGTCCGCGGTTGGGAATTTCGATTCCGACCAGATCCCGGCCGGGAATCGGCGCTTCGATACGGACCTGACCGGTCGGGGCTGCAAGAGCCAAAGCCATATCACTTGCCAATGATGTAATTTTTGAGACTTTGGTACCCAGGGAAAGTTTGATGGCGTATTGGGTGACGGCCGGGCCGGGATTCACTTCCACGACGTCCGCCTGTACGCCGAAGCTGTCCAGTGTTTTTTCAATAACGTCCGCATTTTTGCGTACGTCTCCGCGGTCTGCTTTCTCACCCGGTCCGTCGGAAAGCATCGTCACGTCCGGATATTCCCACATCTTCATATCCTGAGCTGCTGCAAGCGCGGGAGAAATAGATATACCATTGCTTTCTTTTTCTTTCGGAGTAGTTGTTCCCGATTTTTGCGGCACCGGGGGAGGAGTCATGGGATTCTTAAGAAGCGGCTTTTCATTATCCGTGGAACCGATCTTAAGCTGTGCCTTTTGCTGTCCTCCGATCACAAGTGGTGCTTTCTGGTTCCTAGCACCCAGGGAGGCAAACCACTCAAGTATGGTTTGCGCCCCCATCAGCAGGAAATTGATAAACCGGTCAAGAGACGCATTAAACATCACAATCACTCCGATAAGGATAACCCCCAGAAAAAGTAACGTGGCACCCTCAGGAGCAATGGCGTCCGATGTGAGCATCCATACCGTATCGCCGGTATCTCCTGCGCGCGTGAGCGAAAGCAGGCCCACCAGCATAATCCCGAGCCCCAACGGCACATTCTGATTCCCTAAGTCCGACTTCACCTTAAAAAACAATGTGCTGGCTGACACCAGGAACACCGGAAGCAGGTACATGACCCATCCGAAGTGGTTAATGAGGCTGCTCCGCAGTGATGAGAGCATGGCGCCTTCACCGAAAAACGACAGACTGATGGCGGCAGCAAACAACCAGAACCAAATAGCGGCAACCGTATACACGGTCTGCTTCTTGAGCTTCAGACCAAATCCTTTGCGTTTATGATATTTGCGTTTCGACTTTCTAAATTTAAATGCCATAGTTTCGGTAATCTCCAGTATAGAAACAGCCACGTACGAATGCAACGCCAACACCCTACTCCCCTTACCTACTAATATCCTATAGTAAATATAGGGGAGGTGTCAAGTCTTATACTTCCAGCACCACCGGAACGATGAGCGGGCTTCTGCCTGTTTCCTTGAGGAGGTATTCCTTCAGCGATTCTTCTATGCGTTTCTTGACCATCTGCCAATCGGTTATTCTCCCCTTTTTGAGGGTAAGGGCGTGCTCAGCGACAGATGACGCCCGGTTGAGTAATTGCTGAGACCCTTTGGCATACACGAACCCGCGCGTAATAATCTCCGGCGGACTAATCATGCGGCCGTTTCTCCTGTCGACGGGAATGACTACAACCACTATCCCCTCGTGGGCTATAACCTGCCGGTCCTTGAGTACCACGTTTCCGACATCACCGATACCTAACCCGTCGATCATAATATCTTCAAGCGGAACGCGGTCAACAATGCGGGGCGCTCCATGCTCACTGAACTCCATCACCTCACCGTCTTCGGGAATCAATACTTCCCGTTTGTCATATCCCAAATCACCCGCGAGTCTGCGGTACTGCATGAGATGCTTATACGTGCCGCCGATCGGCCACACATATCTGGGTCCGACTGCCGACAACAAAAGCATCATGTCACCTGAACTTCCGTGTCCGGATACGTGAAGGTCTTCCATGATATCGCTGTAGGAAACCCGGGCTCCGTGCCGGTATATCTGATCGATCAGCTTATTGACGTCATTTTCCCGTCCCGGTATCGGATCGGCGGAAATAATGACCGTATCCGCATCGGTAAGCCGGACCATTTTATGCGCGTCACTGGCAATCCTGAAAAGATTGGATGACGGCTGTCCCTGTGCGCCTGCCACGACAAGAAATTGTTTCTCTGCCGGCAGCCGCTTAAGATCGCGGTCATTGATAATGACGTCACGCGGAAACTTCATGTATCCCAATTTCACCGATTCCTCGACGTTTTTGTCGATACTGCGCCCCAAGAAGGCAATTTTGCGGCCGTGTTTTTGTGCAAGTTCTATTGCCAGCTGTATACGGGAGATGTTACTCGACTGGGTCGTAAACAACACCTTTCCGTGGCTTAACCGCAGCTCTTTTTCTATCGTCTCGCCGATAATCTGCTCCGACGGGGTAAATCCCGGTCGCTCACTCCCCAGACAGTCGGAAAGCATACAAAGGACGCCCTTTTTCCCGACGGCGTTAATTTTGTGCAGTTCCGACGGCTTATTGTCGAGAGGAGTCGGATCAAACTTGAAATCACTCCCGTGATAAAAAATGCCGATAGGTGTTTCTATGACCAGATGCGATGTATCCGGCACGGAATGCGTGAGACGGATAAACGACACCTTAAACGGCCCCGCTTCGACGTGTTTATCGAAACTCATGCCCTGTACGCGGTCCCGAATCGGCGTTTCTTTAAGCTTCAGGTTGGCAAATGCGGCAGCCAGGGTAGGCGCATACATCGGGATTTTCCCTAACTTCGGATAAATATACGGAAGTCCGCCGATATGGTCGTCGTGACCGTGTGTAAATACGATCGCGCGTATTTTATCGCGCTTATCCATAAGATAGCGCACGTCCGGAATCACTAAATCGACACCGAACATTTCTTCATCGGGAAACCCGATACCGCAGTCCACAATCAGGATATCCCGGAGCTTTCCGTCGTACCTGTACTCATACAGGTACATGTTTTTGGTTACGTTACCGGCGCCGCCCATGGGGAAAATACGTACCGTATCTTTCCCGGTGCTGCTGCCGAATGATCTCCCTTCAAACACTTGTTTGGCCTGCGGTTGCTGTCCGTGCTGGACATACCGTGTATGCAGGGGGGGATGTGTATATGTTCTTTTCATATGACTCTACTTTCTCTCTTTCGAGGCAGAAGTTTACCTGGTTTTTGGGGATGTAATAATCTCTCTGTTCTTTAGTAAACTTCTATAAAATTTTTGATATTTTCTTCCGTAATACGGAATGTTTTTGCCTTACCTTCCACAATGGACAGCGCGACTTTGCGGCATACACTGTTTAAGGTTCTTTCAATACTGCGGATACCGGCATCGTATCCTAAGGGCCGCACGAGCTTGGCCCACATACCTTCGTCTATCGTCAGATTTTCGCTTGTCAGTCCTGACTCCTTCATCAGGGCGGGCATCACGTAATCTTTCGCAATCCGTATCTTCTCCTCGTCCGTATAGGACGGCATCTGAATCGGTTCCAACCGGTCCAATACTGCTGTTGCGATATTGGTCGTGTTGTTGCTTGTTGCGATAAAAAGCACTTCGGACAAATCAAACGGATAGTCCATGTAATGATCGACAAACGCGGAATTTTGTTCCGGGTCCAACAGCTCGACCAATACACCCATGATATCTCCGCGCGCATGCTCGGATACGCGGTCGATTTCATCAAGCAGGATAACCGGATTTTTGGTTCCTGCAAACCGGAGTCCCTTAAGAATCAATCCGATTTCCGCATCAGGACGCACCCGGGACTGACCGCGAAGCTCAAGCGCATCGGACATTCCTCCGAATGCGATACGCACAAATCTCCGTCCCATGGCCTGGGCGATCGATTTGGCGAGCGTCGTTTTTCCGGTACCGACCAATCCGACCAGACACAAAATCGGTGCCCGGCGCGCAAGCATCGCGTGGGTGGATTTCGCCTCTGTCTCACGCTTATCTGCTGCAACAGATTCCAGTTTCCACCGGTCCTGGTTTAATTTGATGACAGCCAGATACTCCAGAATCCGCTCTTTGACGGGCTGTAATCCGTAATGATGGGTCTCAAGGATTTTACGGGCGTTGGCCAAATCGAGTTCATCGTTGCTTCGCTCGTTCCAGGGAAGGCTTACGACCCAGTCGATGTACCGGAGCATTTGTTCTATGTGAACGCGTGCGCTGATGTCATGTTCCAGCCGTTCAATTTCCTCGAGATTTGCGATAACCCGCGTTTCCATCTCGGGAGGAACATGCACCTCTTTCAATTTTTTACGGAGAATACCGACTTCATCGAGCAGTCTGGACATGATTCTATACTATCACTTAAAACCGTCTTCGTCCCCGGTCAAATCCGCCCCGGCGTCCGCCGCCTCCATGACGGTCTCCGCCGCCTGATCCGCCCCGGGCATCCCGGCGCTCTGCGGATTTCTTTTCGGCATCTTCCCCAAACAGCATGGAGAGATTGATTCTGTGCATATCGTCGATCTCCATAACTCTCACTTTTACCTTCTGGCCGATCGTGACGAGTTTTGCCGGATCATCGACAAAATCCACGCTCATTTGAGACACATGAACCATGCCTTCTTTGCCGGGCAATATCTCGACAAACGCACCGAACGGAAGAATCCGTTTGACTTCGCCCTCAAACTCTTCCCCTGGTTCGACATCGTGGGTAAGTCCTTCGACCCATTCGACTGCTTTCTGGACGTTGTCCGCATCCGTACCGGAAATAAATACCGATCCGTCATCGTTGACGTCAACCGTTGCCCCCGTCGTTGCGATAATATTGCGGATGACTTTGCCTCCGGGACCGATTACCTCGCCGATTCTCTCCGTCGGGATCTTGATGACGCGCACCTTCGGTGCATACTGGGAAACCGTCTGCCGCGGCGTGGCAATCACGGCCGTGATTTTTTCCAGAATCATCATGCGTGCAACCCGCGCGCGTTCCAGCGTCTGATCCACCATTTCATCGGTAATTCCGTCGATTTTGATATCCAACTGGATTGCCGTGATACCGTTTTTGGTACCGGCAACCTTGAAATCCATATCACCGGAAAAGTCTTCTATTCCCAAAATGTCGGTCAACAGGACAAATTTATTTTTGTCTGACATAAGACCGACTGAGATACCGGCAACAGGCTCTTTGATCGGAACACCCGCATCCATAAGGGCAAGGGTGGATCCGCAGGTAGATGCCATAGAGGTCGACCCGTTGCTGCTCATGATTTCGGATACAAGACGAATCGTGTACGGAAATTCCGTTTCACTCGGGATTACCGCCATCAATGCACGCTCTGCCAATGCGCCGTGACCGATTTCCCGACGGCTCGGCGTTCCCACTCTGCCGGTTTCACCGACCGAATACGGAGGCATGCTGTAATGATGGATATATCTCTTGGACTCTTCTCCCATCGGGCTTTCAATAAGCTGCTCGAGACTCGGAGTGCCAAGGGTCGCAACCGTCAATGCCTGCGTCTGACCGCGTTTGAACATGGCACTTCCGTGTGTGCGGGAAAGTATACCTACTTCGATTTCAATCGGACGCACTTCGTCGATTTTCCGGCCGTCAAACCGCTTCCCGTGAAGCAATACGTTTTCTTTGACCTGTTTCTTAAAGAGCGCGTCTAACGCACCTTCGATATCTTTTATGCTGTAATCCGTGCCGTACGCCTCGGCAATGACTTTAGCAAGTTCAGCGACTTCCGTGCCGCCGAATTCTTTTTCGGCTTTTTTGGCAAATGCGGCATCCATTTCTTTTTTGTAATCTTTTTCAATCTTCTTTTTGAGCTCGTCTGCTTCGGATACCTCAGCGACTTCTACTTTCGGTTTCCCGACGGCTTTCACCAGATCGTTGATGAGGTCTATCAGTTCGCCGTTTACCTTTTTGGCTTCGAGAACTGCTCCCGCCACAATAGGTTCCGGTGTTTCACAGAATCCTCCCTCAAGCATGACCACTTTGGTTTTGCTGGAAGACACCACGAAATCAAATTCGCTCGTTTCCTGTTCCAGGATTGTCGGATTGATAATATACGCGCCTTTTTCCGTCCCTGCTTCCTTGATATACCCCACGCGCACACCGGCAATCGGACCGTTCCACGGAATCGGGGAAATAGCGATGGCGGCCGATGTGGCAACCAATCCCAATACATCAGGATCATTTTCTCCGTCTACGGAAAGCACGGTGATAATAACCTGTACGTCGTGTTTATAGGCTTTCGGAAACAACGGCCGGATAGACCGGTCAATAACGCGTCCGGCAAGCACCGCATCATCTGTCGGTCTGCCCTCGCGCTTCACCCAGCGTGACCCCTTGATACGTCCGCCTGCGTACAGCCGTTCGACGTATTCGACGGAAAGCGGGAAATAATCCAATGCGGTTTCCTTACTCGATGCCGTCACGGTGGCAAGTACCATCGTGTCGCCGTATTTAGCGAGCACTGCGGCTGATGCCTGTTCGGCAAACCGTCCTACTTCAAGCGTAAGCTTTTTCCCTGCGATATCCGCAGATTTGGAGACAATTTTCATACTATTTCAGCACTTGGGGCCCTATGGAAGTATAAAATGCGAGAGGGGTGGAAGATAGAAAATGGAAGAACCCGTTTTTTCTACTTCTATACTCTATCCTCGACCACTTCTCTATTCTATCTCTCATCGGCCGCGTGCCGCCGGTAAACTTATGTTAACCCTAACTTTTCTTTAATTTGTGTAAATCGTTTCTTATCTTTTTTCTCGAGATAATTGAGTAACCTGCGGCGTTTGCTGACGATTCCCAATAATCCGCGCCGTGAATGATTATCATGCGGATTGCTCCGAAGATGTCCCACGAGTTTTTCTACCCTTCGGGTAAGAAGTGCGACCTGGACTTCCGGACTTCCGGTATCCCCGCTTTTAACGGCGAACTGTGCAATGATTTCCTGTTTTTCCGGTGAAGGAATTGCTGACTCTTCCGCCTGCGCTTTCGCAGCTGCTTTGGAGGCTTTCGTCGGTTTGACGGCTTTGGCTACTTTTGCGGCTTTCGCAACTTTGGCAACCGGTGCTTTTTTTGTGACTTTTTCCTCGTGTACTGCTTTCGCAACTTTTGCGGCTTTTGCAGGTTTTTTTGTAGTTTTTACTGGCATATCCTTATAAAAAGGAGCTGCTATTCGGGGCTCCTAAGGCACTTATTATACGATAATCCGGTGAGTTTTACCAGTAGGAGATATTCACCCCTGTTTACAGGAGGGAAGAACTCTTAAAAATTTTGGGCTTGAGCCAATCTGACGGCGGCTGAGCCTTGTTCTCCTGCGGCATTACCTGTGCTTTGGACTCTGCAACATGCTCACTCTGCGGTTTTATCACGGCCGGCTGCTCGGCAATCTGTGTCGATATGTGGGAAGGCTCAGCAACGGGTATGGGTTGATTGTTTACAAACACTTTCGGCTCAGCTACACCTCCCCGCGGGGACTCGGCAACTCCAAACCGCTTCGCACCCGCCTTAAGACATACGCTGGCTACCTCAAAGGCCATCGATGTCACGTTGGCATTCTGGAAGTTGCTTGTCGCATCATAGATCGCGTTTAACAAATTTGTCGCAATATCCGCCGTCAGCTTAACTCCCAGAGTTGCCAGAAGTTCCGCGACCAGCTCCGTTGTGGAAGAAGCACCGGGGTCGACAAGGTTTAACGCGCCGTAATTTGTGTTATTTCCGTGGAAATCGATATTGATAATGGATTTACTGTTAATGACGTCTTTTTGCTGCTCATATACTGAGCCCAAATCTGACACGTCCAGCGTATCGACACTCATGACAAGATCGGCAGATACACCCTGATATGCGTATTGAACCTTGTCCGGACTGAAAAGCTCGAATCCCGGACGGTGTTCTACGACCAGATTAAACTTTTTGCCTTCGATATTGTAGCTGACTTTTTCGATCGACCCGTCGACATAATCGAGCGATATGACAAAATTTTTCTTTCCGAAGTCCCGCACAACGCGGTCAACCCCGACGAAACCGGATAAACCGACTGTCACGGGATCGGGACACACAACCGTCGCTTTTTTTCCGAGCGAGATGAGTCCCAGCATCAGGGCTAAACTTCCGCCCATACTGTCCATCGTGGGTTTTGCGTGGGTAACGATCACAATATCGTTGGCTTTCCCCACAAGCTCTTTGGCTTTAGCAAGTGCTTCTTCGTAGGTCATAGCATTATCCTGTAGTGAATGCTATTATAACATCTTGGAGCGTAAAATCAACCTTTTTGTCCAAAAGGACGCCGCATTCCCCGCCTACTTCTACTTTGGTTACCTCGTTTTTCCCCTGACGCACTGATTTGATCCTGGCCGTGCCTATGACGTCTTCACCGCGCATAACGCGTACCATATCCCCTTTTGCGAGCCTGCCGGAGGCTACTTTCGTGCCTGCAATCCGGTCTTTTTCATAGGGAAATTCGGCGATAATGGTCCCGGTTCCCAATTGCCGCTCACGCACCAGCAATTCCTCCATACCGGTTACGACGTCTTTCATCTCATCGAGCAATTCATAAATGATCGAATACGTGCGGAATATGACCTTTTCGTGCGTTGCGAGTTTTTCGACTCCCGGGCCCACTTTTACGTTAAACCCCACGACAACGGCACCACTTGCACGCGCTTCCAATATGTCTGCCTCGGTAATCTCCCCCAGACTTGAACTTACGACGTCGATGTCACTTTTGGGCAGCGATTCCAATACCGCCTCCAGAGAACCGGAGGTATCTGCTTTGATCAGGAGCTTGAGGCGCTTTTTGTCGGCGGCGGTCATCGCGGCCAAAAAATCCGCAACGTTTGCCGCATCTTTAGGCTTACTTACCCCGACGGGAGCCGCTTTGACCGGAAGACCGGTGATCATGACGCCGACAGACGGCAGGGATGAAAACCCCAATACTTCGACCGGCTTACCCGGAGGTGCTGTTTCTACTTTGACGCCGTGTTCGTCGAATAATGCCCGTACGCGGCCCAATGACTTTTCGCTCTCATAGAGGAGGGAGCCTACGGCAAGCGTGCCTGATTTTACGAGTAAGGTAGCTACCTGACCGCGGAATCTGTCTACTTTTGCTTCAATAACGACTGCATTTAACTCCGCCTTCGGATCTCCCGTTAACTCTTTCATGTCGGCAATAAGCAAAATAAGTTCCAGAAGATCAGTAACCCCTTTCCCTTCTTTTGCAGACACCAGCACGCACGGCACGTCACCGCCGAACCCTTCCACCTGGACTGCGTGTTTCGCGAGATCGGATTTTACTTTATCGATGATAATTCCGGGAAGATCAATTTTGTTAATCACCACTATCATGGGAATACCTGCAGACTGAATCTGCTTAATCGATTCGATCGTCTGGGGTTTGACACTGTCATTTGCCGCGACGACTAAAATCGCGATATCAGCGGCCGTCGCTCCGCGGGAACGGATTTTCCCGAATGCTTCGTGACCGGGGGTATCGATAAAGGTGATAAACCGGTCTTCCTTGCTTTTTGTTTTATAGCTGATCTGATACGCACCGATATGTTGGGTAATTCCTCCGTGTTCGTGGGAAGCAACATTGGCTTTCCGTATGTAATCCAGAAGGGTTGTTTTGCCGTGGTCAACGTGACCCAATACCGCCACCACCGGGGGCCGTGAAGATACACTCTGAGCTATCGTAGTGTTTTTTGCCATACTGTAATAAACCGAAGGCTCGTCTCATACTAGCTAGACGTGTTTGTATCAGTCGAGTCTTTCACTTCCGTTTGTTCTTCAGGCTTCGTTTCCGGCTCTTTTTGCGGCTCTGCTGCGGCTTCAGGGGTTACCGGTTCCGGAGCCTGAGCCACTGCTTCTTCTGAAGCGGCAGGTGCTGTTTCTTCTTTTGCTTCTTTGGGGGTCACCACAGCTTCCTCTTTCGGAGTTTCTACTTTCGCATCTTCGGTCTTTTCCGCTGCAGCTACGCCTGCCGGCACGCCTTTGCCTTTGATATCAATCTTCCAGCCGGTCAGTTTTGCTGCCAGGCGCACATTTCCGCCGTCACGGCCGATAGCCAGCGACAGCTGATCATCGGGAACGGCAACTTCCGCTGCCTGTTTTTTCTCGTTTAATACCACTTCCATGTCTTTGGCAGGCGCGAGTGCTGCCATGATAAACAGCTTCATGTCATCACTCCACTGAATAATGTCTACTTTTTCATTCCCGCCAAGTTCGGTAATCACAGCCTGAACCCGGACACCTTTTTGTCCTACACAGGAACCCACAGGATCTACTCCCGGGGCGGTCGAGTATACGGCAACTTTGGTTCTGTTTCCGGCTTCCCGGGCTACTATACGGAGTTCTACAGACCCCTGGGCAACTTCCGGTACTTCACGCTTGAATAATCCTTCTACCAAACCTTTGTGGGCCCGGGAAACGATGATTTCGTTGCCACGCATGGTTTCGCGGATTCCCTCGATATAAAACGTCAGCCGCTGATTTAAGTGGTAGCGCTCTGCGGGATTCTGTTCTGAAACCGGCATCACTGCCTGGGTGCGGCCGATATCCACAACGACGTTCGGGCCGTCAAACCTCAAAATCATGCCTGGTGCGATTGCGCCGATTTTTTCCTGATAATCCGACAGTACCGCCTGCTTTTCCGCTTCACGGATACGCTGGAGGATGACTTGTTTGGCAGTCTGTGCCGCTATGCGGCCGAATCCCGGAGGTGTTACGTCTTTCCCGTCCTGAAGCACGCGCGCCTCCCCGGTATCGGGGTTTAAATCAACAGTAAGGGTAATTAACTCATCGGTACCGTAATCTTTGCGGTATGCGGCTAAAATAGCTGCTTTTATGGTTTCCAGTACCACATTCGGGTCAATTCCCCGCTCCGTAGCTACCTGATTTAACGCTAATGCGAATTCGCTTCTCACGACTGCTGGCATGGTTTTCTCCTTATGTTATTAAAAAAGGCGGGGTCACCCCACCTTTATCTCTTACAACGCTTCCTATTATATAGGCTCGTAAGCTCCGCGTCAAACACCGTATCTGCGGGTATTTCTACCCCATTGCTCTTTACCACTGACAGAAACGGCACTGTTGACAGAAGCAAAGCAATATCATCATTATGTATATATATGAGGAAACCCGCATCCGACCTGCATTCTGTTTTCAAAGTAATCGCTGCCGTTATATTTGTCGTCATATTTGCCGTCGCCGCCTATTACATTAATACGACGAACACGGAACAACGGTCACGTGCTTCGGCACTGCGCATGGAAAAAAGCATATTTACGGACGTTCCCAAAAACAGCTTCGCATTCAGCGCTATCGAACGGATTTACCGACTCGGACTGACCGCAGGGTGCAGTCAGAATCCCCTTAAATTCTGCCCTAATAATCCGATTACCCGCGGTGAAGCTGCCGTATTTATTGTCCGCGCACTATTCGGATCGGCTCCCATCCAGCCTGAGCCACAACCTATATTTACTGACGTCCCTGAATCTCACCCGTTCCGGGCATTCATAGAAAAAATGTATACGGAACATCTGACCGCAGGCTGCAATGAAAATCCGCGCATGTACTGCCCTGACGAAGCACTTTCCCGTCGTGCCATGGCAGTCTTTCTCGTACGGGCCCTGCACGGGATAAGCTTCACTCCTCCCCCGGCTACAGGTTCGGTATTTCATGACGTGACGATGCAAACGCCGTTTTCCACCTATATCGAGCAGCTCCGCACAGACGGAATGGCAACGGTTATCTGGCCGGGAAATACCGAATCAAACTTTAACTGCCCTGGGACGACGCTTTCATTTTGTCCGTACGGAGCGGCCACAAGAGCGGATATGGCGGTCATGCTGGAACGGTTGATTGATCGGCCGCCGCTGTTTGCTGACGTCCCGGTGAATTATTGGGCGTTTTCATCTATCCAGCGTATAGCACGGGAAGGTATTACCGCCGGCTGTTCCCAGTCACCCAAAAAATACTGTCCGGATGACGCCGTCACCCGGGGTGCCGCTGCGGTACTTATGCTCCGCGGAAAAAACGGCGCGACATACACGCCTCCGTCGTCTCCTGAAGGACCGTTTTTTGCGGACGTGCCGGCGACTCATCCGTTTTACGGATACATTCAACAACTCTATCGGGATAAAATTACGGCCGGATGCAGCCAAAATCCGCTCAAATTTTGCCCTGATGATCCGTTAACCAGGGGCGCGGCGGCAACAATGCTGATCCGGCTGCAAAACGGCGAAGCATTCCAGCCTCCTGCTGCTACAGGGAGTGTATTTACTGACGTACGTCCGACAACGATGTTTGCCGACTACATCGAAGCATTCTATCGGGATGCTATAACAGTCGGGTGCTCGTTAAATCCGATCCGGTTTTGTCCGGAAGATCCTGCGACGAGGGCGGCATTTGCGGTATTTTTGGATCGCTTGTTTCTCCTGGACTAAACCGATTCCAATTCCTCTAACAGTTCCCGCTGCCGGCGGGAAAGATGCGTGGGTACTTTAAGCTGCACTTTCACGTACTGGTCGCCTCTGCCGCTTCCCCGTACATGCGGCACTCCCTTTCCGCGGAGACGTATGAGGGTGCCCGGCTGCGTGCCCGGCTGAATACGGATTTTTACCGACTCATCGATCGTCGGCACATCTAACACTCCCCCTAATGCCGCCATAGAAAACGGGATTTCTTGCTCTGATACGATATCGTCCCCTTCGCGGTGGAACCGCTTGTCCGGACGCACGGACAGGACCAGATCGAATTCGTCGAACCGTATGCGTGACCCGTTGTCTACACCGGCCGGAATTTTTATGGTTTTACGCACCGATCCCTCCCCGGCTGCTCCGCGGGGCACGTGGATTTCGCGGGTAACACCCTTTACCGCGTCCATAAAGTCGATGCTGATCTCGTATGCAGGATGCGGTCTTCTCGCCTGCCGCCCCTGGCCGAACCCGCCGCCGAAAAACTGCTCGAATATTTCAAACGGATCGATAAATTCGCTGCCGAACGGATTCCCCCCCTGCTGACTTCCGGAGGACGAATAATAATACTGGAACGGTCCCTGGCCGAACCCGGATCCTCCGAACGGACCCTGCCCGGCAGCACCCGCTCCTGCACCAGGCTGGAACGCCGCGTGACCGAACTGATCATACGTTTCTTTCTTTTTAGGGTCGGATAACACCGCGTACGCTTCGTTTATTTCCTTGAACTTTTCATTGGCATTGGCGGCTTTATTCCGGTCGGGATGCCATTCAAGCGCCAGCTTGCGGTACGCCGACTTCACCTCAGCGGCGGACGCGGATTTAGAAACTCCCAATACTTCGTAATAATCACGTTTTGCTGACATATCGTAATGGGCGCACTTTCGCGCGCCCATGCATTATACATTGTACGTATGGAAAATTTAGCTGACGACTTCCCCTTCTTCCGCTTTCCCTTTGTCCTCTGCTTTCTTTTCTCCGTTTTCCTCAGTGGCTCCGGGAGCACCTGCGGCCGCATCGGCAGGAGCGCCTTCAGTTCCGCCGGCTGGCGGCTGCTGATACATAGCGGCTCCGACTTTCTGGACGAGGTCCGAAAGTTCACTGGTTTTCGTCTCCAGATCTTCTTTGGATCCGGTTTCCAGAATATCTTTTAACGCCTTCATCTTATCCTCGACGGCGGTCTTGTCTTCCGGTTTCACTTTGTCGCCGGCATCTTTAAGCGTTTTCTCGGCAAGATAGATCATATTATCCGCTTTATTGTGTGCCTCGATCTTATCTTTCTTCTCGGTGTCCTCGGCCGCATGCGCTTCTGCTTCCTGACGCATTTTTTCTACCTCTTCTTTGGACAATCCGGTCGAGCCCGTAATTTTTATCGAGCTGACTTTGCCGCTCGCCTTGTCTTTGGCGGCGACCGAAAGAATGCCGCTGGCATCTATGTCGAACGTGACTTCTACCTGTGGCACTCCCCGCGGCGCCGGCGGAATACCGGATAATACGAATCGCCCCAGCGACTTGTTATCAGCGGCCATCGGGCGCTCACCCTGCAGGACGTTGATTTCAACAGATGTCTGATTATCAGCAGCCGTCGAATAAATTTCCGTTTTAGACGTCGGCACCGTCGTATTTCTCGTGATCATCGGCGTCGATACGCCGCCTAATGTCTCGACGCTTAATGTAAGCGGCGTGACATCCAGTAATACGACGTCTTTCACCTCACCTGACAGCACTCCTGCCTGTACGGCTGCTCCGATAGCGACCACTTCGTCAGGATTGACGGAAGCATTCGGCTCTTTGCCGAAAAAGTCTTTGACGACTTCTACAACTTTGGGCATCCGGGTCATGCCTCCTACCATTACGACTTCGTTTATGTCGCTTACCTTGAGTTTGGCATCGGTAAGACATTTCTTCACCGGCTCGATGGATTTCTGGATAAGATCCAGCACGATGGATTCGAGCTTTGCTCTGGTTATTTTGACGACCAGATGGAGCGGCCCTTCTTTGCCCTGGGTGATAAACGGCAGGTTTACTTCCGCTTCAAGCGAACTCGACAGTTCAATCTTGGCTTTTTCTGCCGCATCGCGCAGACGCTGTAATGCCTGACTGTCTTTCCGAAGATCCACGCCGTGCTCTTTCTTGAACTCATCGGCCAGATAATCCAGAATCTTTTTATCGAAATCATCTCCCCCGAGATGCGTATCCCCATTCGTCGCTTTTACCTCATACACGCCTTCGCCTAATTCCAGAATGGAGATATCAAATGTTCCCCCTCCTAAATCATATACGGCGATTGTATGGACATTTTTTTTGTCGAGTCCGTAGGCCAACGCTGCCGCAGTAGGTTCATTCAGAATCCGGAGCACTTCAAGCCCGGCAATTTCCCCTGCCTGCTTGGTAGCCTGGCGCTCGGAATCATCAAAATATGCAGGAACCGTAATAACGGCTTGCTTGACCGGTTCTCCCAGATATTTTTCGGCATCCGCTTTGATTTTGGAAAGAATCTTGGCAGAAATTTCCTGCGGGGTGAATGTTTTCCCCTCCACTTCGACGACGGCCATGTCGTTTTTGCCGGATTTGATGGCATACGGAAGCCACTTGGCGTCCGTCTGAACAGATGCATCCGAATATTTGCGTCCGACGAGCCGTTTGACGGAAAATACCGTCGATTTCGGCTTTAAGACTGTCTGCCGTTTCGCGACATCACCCACGATATTTTTAATCGGGTCAACGACCGAGGGGATCACGTTGCGTCCTTCTGCCGAGTGGATTACTTTGGGAGCCCCTCCCTCCATAACTGCCACACATGAATTGGTAGTACCTAAATCAATGCCGATAATTTTTGCCATATAGTTCTCCTTTCTTTGAGAATTAATTATTTTTTGGTGCCACAGCTCCGACTTTTACCCGGGCGACACGCAACACTTTCCCGCGGAACCGGTACCCGGGGACCGATTCTTCTACGACGTGATCCGCTTTCCCCTCTACTACTTCAATACAGTCCATTTCCGTAGGATCGAATACTTTTTCCAGCACGTCGATACGCTCCACACCCTGCTCCGTCAACACGGACAATAATTCTTTGTATGCCAAATCCAGACCCGGATCGCTCAGATGTTCTTTCACCTTGCTGAACGTGTCAACGACAGGAAGCAGGCGGGACAGAATAATTTCTGCTGCAAATTGGCGCACTTCGCTCACCCGCTCACTGCTTCTCTTTTCCAGATTCTGGTAATCTGCAAGCGCCCGCATGTATTTTGTTTTCCATTCTTCAGCCTCACGTTTCAACGCTTCTGATGCAGCGTCTGTCTTTTGTTCCGGTTGATCGTTTGGTTTTTTCATTGGTTTCATAGTGTACACGTGCAATGGGTATTATCTGTTGGTTCCGGTGTCAGCTGGCAAATTCATCAATAAGGTTCCCGAGATACCGGACTACCGGGATCACCGCGGAATAATTAAGCCGCGAAGGACCGACCACACTGATAGCTCCTGAAACATGCGGCGTCTTGAATTTGTAATACACAAATCCGCATTGTGTCAGCGCTCCCGTCGACAAGTCGTCTCCCAACAAAACGGAAAACGGATCCGTATGAAGTTCCAGTACGTGCCACCAAAAATCATACTCATCCAGCGTGCCCAACAAGTCGTGGGTGAGTTGATAATCGTAAAACTCCGGCATGTCCAATATATTTGCCGCTCCGGAGTAATACAGATCCCCTTCGTTCGTGGCGGTAATAGCCAGCGTCTTGGTTTTTTCTGCCAGCGCTTTCGTCGCTTCACGCAATAATTTGTCTATTTCCTGACGGTAACTCCACACTTTTTCTTTCACTGCCACTTCTTCTGCAACAGACAGGTCTTTTGGCTTCATCAGCTGCTCCACATAATACTTGAGCGCTATCGGCGT
Source organism: Candidatus Gottesmanbacteria bacterium (assembly GCA_023245355.1). Lineage (GTDB taxonomy): Bacteria > Patescibacteriota > Microgenomatia > UBA10105 > UBA927 > UBA927. The sequence goes on from JAHFKN010000005.1 coordinate 108,922, forward strand.
CGGCGCACGGCCGGATGACGTATGCGGCTGGCTCAACATCCCCAACTCCGTAAGTCTGACCATCTCATTACGGATTGTCGCCGGGGAAACGCCCAGATTATGTTTTTTTTCGAGGGTTTCGCTTCCCACTGCTTCGGCTGTCGCAATATACTCGTCAATGATAGCCTTGAGAATCTGTATTTGGCGCGGTGTTAAATCTGTTACAGCATCCATATTAGCACTAATATACATCGAGTGCTAACAGGTGTCAATAGGTTTTTTTGCGCTGTCGGATATCGCACTATTGCCATTACCGCGACACTCTATCATAATGGGTATAGGCATGAAACGAGTTGTTATTATTGTGGTTTCGCTCCTCCTTTTTTTGGCTATTCCGGCTTCTGTTTTTCTGTCTATGCGCAGCCAGGAACTGCGGAAAAAAGCAGCCCCCGCAACCACGCTTACACTTACCCCTGCGTCCGTCACCAAAGCAGTCAATGAAGACTTTACTCTGGAAGTACGCATGGATACGGCTGAGAATCAAATCGTTGCCGTAGAATTAAATCTCACGTTTGATCCGACGAAACTTCAGGCAGAGTGGATTCATAACGGCACGATGTTTCCCAATATCCTTTCCTCAGGGACCGTAGGAAACGGCACAGTATCCATCGCGCTGGGTGCTACCAACACAACGACACCTATCACCGGCACGGGAACGGTTGCCACCATTAAATTCAAAGCCCTTGCTCCCACCTCATCGCCGGTTTCCGTACGTTTCTCGACCGACACGTTTGTCGGAGCGCTCAATGAAGGAAGCACAAACGCACTGACAAGTTCCATCCCTTCTGCTGTCACGATTACCGGAAGTGGCGCCAGCACCCTGACTCCGACCCCCACGCCGACCGGCGGTATTGCGACGACGCCGTCGATAACACTGACACCTACACTCACCCCTACGGGAGGTGCTTCCGACAGCGCAAGTCCTTCAGGAGTCACAATCGACAGACCTGCCAAAAACGCTTCCGTTATCACTACACAACCGACCATACAAGGAACTGCACCTGCCGGAAGCACGGTTACGATTACGGTCTATTCAGACCCGATCACGGTAACGGTCGTAGCGGATGCAAACGGCAACTGGACATATACACTCGCCCAGCCGCTCGCAAGCGGACCGCATACGGTCGTCGTCGCCGCCCAGGATCCCAATAGCGGCACCTCTCACACGGCAACACTTGCGTTCGTCGTCGCCACAGGAAATGAAAACGGTGCGTCAGGAAGCGCGGTACCGGTTTCCGGATCTGCCGAAAACACAATCATTCTTCTGGGACTGGGTATGCTCTTTATCGTCAGCGGATCCGTTATTCCGCTTCTGTGGAGGCGTCAGGTATGAGTGTATTCATGCGGCAGGCAACCGGAAAAACGACGTCCGTCATATCGTTTCTCGCGCTTATCATTTTTCTCCCTTTGTTTATCATGGTGGTCGGACAGACAATCACGTTAATGTCCAGAGCCGCGGGAACTCCGGCAAATATTATTGTAGATACCAAATCGAAACTCGAAGTCGTCAAAACAGACTTTTACCACGCATTCGCACAGGGAGGCGAAGAATCGACAGACATGCTTGCGTCCATCGTTCCGGACGTAAAAGCACTAAAACCCAAAGTCATACGGCTCGACCACCTATACGATCATTATGACGTCGTCGGCAAAGATGCAAACGGGCTGACGTTTAACTGGTCCAAGCTGGATGCCGTGATCAACACGATCACGTCAACCGGCGCCAAACCGGTTCTCGCACTTTCATACATGCCGGGCGCCATTGCAAAAGACGGAAACATCATCGGCCCTCCGAACGACTGGAACGAATGGGCGCTCGTCGTACAAAAAACGATAGAACACTACAGCGGCAAAGCAGAACGCAACATGAGCGGCATCTATTATGAAGTATGGAACGAACCGGATTTGGCACAGTTCGGCGGATGGAAATTAGGAGGAGAAAAAAGCTATCTCACGCTGTACCGGTATGCCGCAACAGGAGCCGGCAATGCCAAAAACGTCAATCAGTTTTATCTGGGAGGTCCTGTCACAACCGGACTGTATAAAACCTGGATTCTCGGACTTGTGGAGTCGGGAAGCCGTCTGGATTTTTTTGCATGGCATTCATACTTAGCTGAACCGGAACGGTTTGCCACCGATCAGCGGAACATCATCCAATGGTTGCTCCCCTATCCGAACTACACGTTACTTCCGAAACTCATTACGGAATTCGGATTTACCGGCAGCAAAAGCACCGCGTACGGAAGCGCGTATGCAGCAGCGCACGCAGCGGCTGTCATCCGGCAGCTGATTTCCGGCGGACCGACATATTTATTCAGTTTCCAGCTTAAAGACGGCCCGCTGCAATCAGACGGCACCGGATGGGGACTTATCACGCATGATGACAACGGACTCAGGAAAAAACCCAGATACCATGTGTACAATTTTATGGATACTATGGCAGGAACCAGACTGCTTCTGACGGGAGAGGGTTCATGGGTGACGGGATTTGCAACCGAGCGCGATGACGTGATCCGCCTGCTGCTTGTCAATTTTGATGCAAACGGAAGTCATAGCGAACAGGTGCCGGTTCAATTTAACAACCTCGCCCCCGGCTCATATAAACTCCGGCAGCGGTTATTGTTCGGGAGGGATACGACCACGACATATGAGGTCACCGAAAACTCGCTGGCAACGGATATTTTTATGTCCGCACAAAACATTGCCATACTGGAACTCACGAAGCAACAACAACCATAACACGGTCGGAAACCCTCACCGTAATCAGGATAATTTGTCGGAAACACCGCCGTTAACGACTTCCTGAGCAGGCTCCAGAAAGAATCCTCTCATTGCCCGGATTCTGCTTGTCAGTTTAAGTACGGCGTAGACCTGAGCCACCCCAAGCACCCACGAGAGGAAAAAATATGTGATGATTCCCAAACTTGCGGAGATGCCGGTTAACAATATAAGTCCGAATGTACGCGTGGTATCGAATACCAGCTGATCAAGAAGCTTAAGCGGAACGTATAATGACGCGCCCGTAACGAGCGCGGCAATTCCCATTTTAATAGCCGGGACGACAAGCGTCCGCGATATAATTCCCCGCATTTTCCGGTCCAGCAAATACAACAGGGCAAACGCATTGATAATACTTGCAATCGATGTAGACAACCCGAGCGACCAGACCGGCAGATGAAAGACCAATATAAACAGCGTACTTAACAGGGAATTAAGCAGCACCGTCACAATACCTACGGTTACCGGCGTCTTACTGTCGTAGAGCGCATAAAAACCGCGCGCCAATATATGAATGAGTGCCTGCGCAAACAACGAAATACTGAACGCCGAAAGCGTCATACCCGTATCGACAGTCGCCGCCCAATCGAAATGCGACGCACCGAATACCAGACGGACGACCGGAATCCTGAGCACCATAAACAACACGGATGCAGGTAACACCCAAAAAAGAATCTGATGGATTGCCATATGAATGGTCGCAATAAATTCCTGAGTTTTTTCCTTGGCGGAAAACTGCGAGAGTGACGGGAGCGCTGCTTGGGCTATGGTCGTTCCGAACAGCCCGACAGGTAATTGCTGCAGGTGCTGGGCAAAATTAAATATCGTCACCATGCGGGCTCCTAACAAACTCGCGAGAATCAGATCAACCGTGATATCAATCTGCGCGATAGCAAGACCCAGTGTCCGCGGCCCCATCAATCTGCCCACTTCACGCACGCCCGGCAGTTTCGGATTAACCTCCAGCGTATGGCGGTATCCTAAATGCAGAACGAGCGGAATCTGAATAGCAGCAAACAAAAATGCTCCGATGCCCACACCCACGATAGGCCCCCACAACCCCCACATGGAGGAAAATGCCACGGTTCCGATAATGATGCCGACGTTATACAGCACCGGCGCGGCTGCCGGAATGAGAAATAAACTATGTGACTGTAATATTCCGGTTAATACGTTGCCGATAAGAAGCGGAGTTACCTGGAAAAAAAGGATAAACCGCGTATAGGTACTCATCTGAGCAATCTGTGTTTCGTTAAATCCGGGCGCCAAAAGGCGGGAAATCCATGGAGCAGCGATAAACAACGGGATTGCCACCACAGCAAGAATGACGACGCTCAGGTTAATAAGCACCGTCGCGAGCCGCTCAGCATCGCGTCCACGGTTTTCAGACAGATATTTGGTATAGACCGGAATAAACGCCGCAGTCAATGCACCCATCACTAATAATTCAAAAATAACGTTCGGAATCCGAAACGCGGCAAAATACACACCCAGATCCTCCGGGGCGAAATAGGTAGATAACAACCGGTCCCGGATAAGTCCCAATACACGGGAAAGCAAAACCATGAAGGCTAATACGACAGCCGCCGACCCCACCGTGGTTTGTTTTTTGAACGCAAGGCTCCACAATCGCTTCATAACTTCCCTATTATAGATCAGAGTCGTCTTGACCTACCAGAGTCAAGTACGGTATACTTACCCGCATGCCGATCACAAAACAAGCATCAAAGAAACTGCGCCATGACCGCGCGGTCACCAAAAAAAACGCAAAAACCAAAGCGACACTCAAGTCGTTGGTAAAAAAAGCACGCAAATCGCCGACTGCTGCATCGATTACAAAAGCGACCAGCGCACTCGATAAGGCCGTCAAACACCACCTTATCCACAAAAACGCAGCAGCGCGTACGAAATCGAGACTTTCTAAACTGCTAAAGAAATAAGCAGTCCGCATTAGCGCCCCCGTTTCATTTACCCTTTCTCCTTGTTATACTTGGAAATGTATGCCTGCCAAAGAAATACGCATTAATTTACTGGGTTCACAGGACCTAAGCCACACGCCATGGGGCAGGCTTGTGGAATGGGCAACGACGTACGGCAGATACATCATGATTACGACCGAAATAGTCGTGCTTCTCGCATTTATTTCCCGTTTCAGTCTGGACCGGAAAAATACAGATCTTACTGAGGAATTGAGGCAAAAACAGGCAATCATAGAAGCGAATCTGGAATTTGAACGGGACATCAAATCCATTCAGGCGCACCTCACAACGGCAAAAACATTGCTTTCCACTCAGGCCCAACCGGTAGACATGGTCAGCACGCTCGAGTCGCTGATTCCGGCCGATGTGTACTTATCCTCCGTTGACATATCGCGCGACAAACTCGGCATCTCGGCAACTGCCGGTACTACCCAAGGGTTTGCTCAATTTTTATCTAACCTCCAGTCAATCTCACAAATCCAAAACGTCCTGCTCGGAGATATCCGCCGGGAACCGTTAACCGGCATTGAATTCCAACTGACAGCGGATATCGCGGGCGTTAAACCGAAATAATATATGGTATATTCTCCGAACCAGCAGGGATCAGAAAATCAATTTCACCGGTATTATCAACGGCTGTCCCCGGCCCTGAAAAAACCGAAGGTCCGCACGAGTACCACTGCAGTGTTTTCATTTCTGGCGATTTCGCTTTTTGCCTGGTATGCGATACGTCCGACAGCACAGACCATCATTTTTTTGCGGCGGGAGATTGCCGATAAAACAGTGCTGAACGAACAAATGGAAAACAAAATCACCGCGCTTATTGAAGCACAGGCAACATATGAAACCATAAAAGAACGGCTTCCGATCATACAACAGGCACTCCCGTATAATCCGGATGCGGTCATTTTGGCGCGCCAACTGCGGAATCTCGCTGTTGTTTCCGGCGCTTCCGTTTCTGCCATCCAAATCCCGAGTCTCCCGATTCTGGGACAGGAGGCTACACCGGGCGCGAAACTTGCCCCGTCAAAACCATTAGAGCCGTTTCCCGTAAGTGTCGTGCTCTCCGGCTCATATACATCGCTTAAAACTTTTATGGATGGTCTGTTGTCGTTACGGCGCATTACATCCATCGACAGTATTACGTTAAAACCTGCATTACGTCTGGGGGCACCCGGAGATACGATACAATTATCTATTCGGTTACAATCATATTACCTGACACAATAACGCGTTATGGACGAAGAAAGAGATTTGCTGCTGGTTGCGGTATTTACCACCCTTACGATATTTCTGTGGGTATTTTTTGAATTGGTTAAAACATCCAAAACTTCCTCCGTGTCCCGGCCGCTCCAGCAGGTGGTAAGTCCGCTCACCAGTAAAATCGACGTTTCGGTCCTTGATGAACTCGAAAAACGGACCACCATGGATTAATCTGTCATATGCATGAACGGAAAATACCAACTATCGTCGGGTTATTGTTAGTAGGAATTGCGGTGCTACTGTTCCGCTTTGCATTTGACCGCATGAGCCCGCTGCTGTCGCGTGCATCAGCCACCCATACGCCGCAGCACGTTACCGTTTCCAACGTATCCGATACTGCGTTTACGGTTTCCTGGACTACAGGAGAACTCGCGACGGGGGCAGTGGTTGTCGAGGGAATAAACGCGCCCGTCTATGATGACCGGTTGGCTATTTCAGCGGGAACAGTGCCGGAAAATAAACAGTCATATCGCACTCACAGCGTTTCCGTCCGGAATCTGAAACCGGATACGGCATACCGGTTCCGTATCCTGTCAGGAGGAAAAATATTTTCCAATAACACGGCAGCGTATGAATTACGGACAGCCCCGATACTTACCGGAACGGGCACAAGTCTGGAACCCGCATATGGCCAGATAACGAACCCGTCAGGCTCCCCCGCCGAAGGCGCACTCGTCTATCTCACGCCGGAAAACGGACAGACACTATCAACAATCGTCAACGCATCAGGCTCCTGGGTTATTCCATTACATCTCGTACGATCGGAAAATTTTTCTTCGTACCTGACTCCGTCCGAACGGATGAATGAATCAGTACTTATCCGTACATCTGACGGAGAAGCATCCGCACTTACCGACACGGTTAATGATAATCCTGTTCCCGCCATGACGATCGGCAAAACATACGATTTCCGGAAAATTCAGGCAGCGCAACCCCAGAACCGCGCACTAACAAATGCACCGCCCTCCGTATTGGGAACCAGCGTCACAAATTCCCAGGCGACTATTGCGATTACAAAACCGGCGCAGGGATCTGCGATACCGTCCAATTTGCCGCTTATCCAGGGAACCGGAGTTCCGGGCAACAACGTCCTTGTCATTCTCGGCATGCAAAATCCGATCAGCACAACAATTACTGTCCAGGCCGACGGGGTGTGGCGGTATACGCCGGTGCGTCCGCTTTCAGAAGGAAAACAAAGTGTTACGATCACAACAACAGATCAAAACGGAAAAACAAAGGCACTGACCAATACGTTTGAAGTGTTAAAAAGCGGCACGCAGGTATTAGGTGACGCAACACCCTCGGCCACGTTAATTCCGACACCTACAACAGATATACTAGAAAGCACGCCGACACCTGTTGCGACGCTTTCCGGAGAACCCATGCCGACAAGCGGCAACCAACTGCCACTGATTATGTTGCTTATCTTAGGTGTTACCTTATTGTTAGGCGGAACCGGGTTGCTCATACGCTGACCACGTATGTAATACAGCTTGTGCGGCGCCGGTGTTTCACCTAAGCTTAGGGTAGCAAAAAAATCTCAGTGATTTTTGGTATGTAGGACGTATTACTTTGTATATATATGCCTGACGATATTCTGGACGCCGCACAAAAAACAGGACAACACACAACAATCGCGCCGATGGTGCCGGATGCTCCCCTGCAACCGCAAACTGATACGCATAATCCGTCACACCAAACGCCTTCGTCAACGACGGTTATGGAAAGCCTCCTGGAGACAACCAATCCGGAGCCTATCGTCCGGGCTGCTCATTCACATCACTCTTCCCTGCCGAAGAAAGGGCCGCCAAAAGGATTATTGCTGGGATTAATTGCATTATTGCTCATCGTTCTTCCCGTCGGCGTTTTTTTCATCTCCCAGCAAAATCAGCAACTGGCAGACGTACGAAGCAGAGCATCGGGAAACACATATCCTACAGACTGTACGAATTATGCCGATCCGGTTTGCCGACCATGGGATTATTTTTGTTTCGACAACGATCCCCACACTATATGCGGAAGCGGCCGCGAATGCTCTACCTATAACCCGCAAAGTTGTCCGAACTGTCAGGGAGGACGGTGTTGTACAAACGGATATTATCCGTGTACAGGCGGCTGCTGCAAAATCGGAGGCGGAGGGGGTGGAGGCGGAGGTGGAGGCGGGGGCGGTGACGACACGACCAATCCGACACATACACCGACGCCTACCACAGGGAATACGCCGACATGCCAGAACATCAAAATCTACAAAGGAAACACACAGGTAACCAATCTGTCGACGCTTCGTGCCGGAGATGTGGTCACCCTTGCTGTCAAAGGAAATCTTTCTCCGACCAAAGCACACTTCAGGGTCAACGGCGGATCATGGACGGAAACGACAACCAAAAACGGAGCCAATGAACATACCCTGAGTTACACCATTCCGGAAGGTGTTACTGACTTTGTCATAGAGGGAGAGGTATTTACGAACGGAGCGTGGCACTGATATGAGTTTCCTCAAAAAATACTGGTATTTGATGCTCGTTACCATCATCACGGTGGGAATCGGCGTG
>JAHFKN010000009.1 GCA_023245355.1 Candidatus Gottesmanbacteria bacterium
CATGTATGAATATGTTCCGCCGCGTCCGGCAACGACTTTACTGACAAAAGCGGCGTAGTTGACGATTGTAGTTGGTTTGACCCAGCCAGAATGGGTAAATACGCCGTTGTTCCCGAAGTCAAAACTTGCGCCTGAGCCAAGATCTATAACGTCGTTGGCGCCGTCAAAGCTTCTGGCTTTGCCGGAAATACCGTTGACTATAGTGGTGCCGGTTGGTGTGCCGTTGTTTGCGTTTGCAGTTGTGTCTTTCAAATATGCACCTGTTCCTCCTGTTTCATCCATATGCCAAAGCCCGATCGTATTGGCATCCGCCTGGAGTATGCCGGTTGTAAGTTTCATACTTCCGCTGCCCTCCATTTTAATTATTGAATTGTCTGATTTGCTTTGCGGCATATAGGTCGCGGTGTTGTCCCATGACCAGTTAGTAGCGTCAGAATCCATAGGAGCGATTGCAGTTTCCGCCGTTACCGGGCGCCACGCTTCCCAGCTGCCGTCGTCAGGTGTAGTGTCGTCACCGACGCGCGTCTGGAATTCGATATTGGCCGCAGTATAGTTACTGAGAATTTCGGAAGCGGTCAGCGCGCGGGCGAAAACAGAGGTTGAATCTATGACTCCCTGGAACGGAAGATTTGTTCCGTTGCGTGCTCCGATTTCGAAATTGCTTGTCGAGTCCGATACCAGCGTGCCGGTTTTGGTTGTTGAGGACGCATCGAGTTTTCCGTCAATATAGAGGCTGATTGTGGTGCCGTCATACGTTCCGACTAGGTAATGCCAGTTTCCGTCATTTATCGCAATAGTTCCGTTGGCCCTCATGTGTCCACCATCCACTGTGTTATAGAGAAAAAAGTCCGGTTCACCCGTGCTGTCTATGCCTGTTTCAAGCGAGTAAGAGAATTGTGTCGTTCCGGCGCCTTTTCCGGCAATAATTTGGCGGGTGGATTTTGTCGTTTTGATCCAGGAACTGACGGACCAGTTGCGTAAACCGATATCGAGTGCCGTTGTGCCGCCGCAGTTCGCGTCGGTGCAGGAAGCGACGCTATCCACCCCGTCAAACTGAAGTGCGCCTGCTCCCCAGCGACGGTTGTTGGAAGTCCAGGATGAATCGGGATCAGCGTCCTGGGAGGCGGTTGAGTCAAATCCTGTGAGTGTAAGGTCGCGGGCGGCTGTGCCCTCGGCGTTATCTGCCGTGGTACCGCTTGTTTCATTAAAGTTCCATCGGGAGATGAGGGAAGTAGAGCTATTCAGGGTTTCACCGTCACCGGTTGTCACGCCGGATTCCGTCCATGCAAGTGAGTTCCATGCGGCAAGTCGCACCGTGCCCCCGGTCAGATCTATAACGTCGGAGGTATAGGTAGCATATGGCCTGCGGGAAGCACTCTGTTTGATTTCGTCGGCAGTGCGGGCAACATCGCTGATACGTACTTCGTCTATGGAACCGGTCCATGGTTGCGTGGTTCCGTCTGACGTAGAGAAGTAATTGACATTGGCAGTTGTTCCGAGTCTGGTTGGAGCGGTGACTCCGGATTTTATTAAGACACCATTGAGATATATGTAATATGCAATGCCATTTTTAACCCACCCGACATGACTCCATTGATTGAGGGGTAACGCACCGCCGGCCGCTTCAGCCACTATCCAGCTGGTGCCGTTGCCCATATAAAATGAAATTTGTCCGCCGTATTGGCCGACATATAACACGGCATTTTCCGAAAATACGCGGAAATGAGTAGCTGCTGTTTGTGCTGTGGGATATACCCATGCCTCAACTGTGACATCTGAGAGATTATCAACCATGGTCTGACTTCCCAGGCTTATGTCATCCGCCCCGGTAAAATTTCTGGCATTTCCCAATTTTCCTGCTACAACCGTCGTTCCGGTAGGCGTCCCGGTGCGGCTGTTGCCTGAAGAGTCCAGAATGTTGCCGGAGGCCTCATTCATATGCCATAGTCCGACGGTGTGTGCATCCGCAGGAAGTTCCTCATAGTCAGTTTCCAACACGGGTGATGCGCCGGAACCTGTATCTTTAACCCGATTAAGTTGTCCGGTGGCAAATTCGGCCGAGGTATCGTGAACAATGGTCGGATCTATCGTAATGGGATAGGCACGTGTTGGGTCATTGAGCCAACTTGAATCCATATCCAACACGAGCATATAGGTGTTTGCGAGGTTAGGGATGTTTGGCTTTTTGATCGGTCCGAAGAGTTGTCTGTCGACGGATATATGTTGATTTATATCTTTCTTTATAGTCCGATATACATCAGCGTAGTCTGCTAGACGGTAACGGATATTCCGGGTCACTGAGCCTGACGCATCAACTGCGTAGGGTTGCCGGATATGAAATTGGTATTCGCCGTCGGCGTTTACAAAAACGATTTGTCCGTCAGGAGTAAGAAGCGGCTCAGCATTTTTGACGGATACACTGCTAAGGATAACGGAGCGCCCGGGGTGCTTGGTGAGGATAATATCTTCTTTGATACCATCGGGGATTGTCTGATACCGGACGCTCATCCCGTTTTGCGCCTGATACGAAACGCCGGTTGCATCCTGTGTCGCGCGTGCATCAGAGAGTGCCATGGCAAAACTGGCTGTTGTTTGTTTTCGGGAAACGCCCATAGTGACGGCTTGTTTGTCGGCCGAAAGGGTTGCGGTGATGCCTGTATTTTTCTGGATAGCGGTAAAGCGGTTCGTGAGAGGCGACCGCCGGAACTGTAACGGATTGCGGGTAATCGAGCGGATAAGAGGCACTGATATAAACGGTACCATCATGACAATCAGGACAAAGAGCATAAACCGTTTTTGAGATACGACTATTCTTGTCGCGTGCAGTGCGTGTTTTGCTATATGGCGGATATGATGGTGTATGCGCATACTTCTAGGTTAATTAATAATCCACCAGTTAAAGTTGATTGCTGTGGTAAGCGATGTGTCGATAGCTACGATAAATCCGACGCCCGGCAGTTTTTCTTTGACATACAGGACTTGGTTGCCTGTGCTGGAAAGCGGCGTAAGGTACACGAGGGAATCAGCGGCTACCTGGCTTGAAAGTACGGTAATCTCCGTAAAGTTGGCAGGCAACAACCCCTGACCGACGGTATTAGTCGGAATAGCTGAAGAGGTCGATGCGGTCGCGTCGCTTACGCTGATATTAAGCTTGTTCACTGTTGCTGATCCGGATGCGATGAGTGAGTCGGCGCTCACCGTACCGGCAAATGCCGCACTTCCTGACGCGTCTATGGTTGCGACACTCTGATTATTTGTTCCCTTGATAACGAGTGTGCTAAAGCCCGCAGACGGCGTGGCGACCGGATCTATAAACGGGTTGGGAAGCGGCTGCCCCAGGTCTATGGTCAGGTTATTTCCTTCAATAGGCGCAATCGTTGTGGTACCTAACACGCCTCCCACCGTCGTATTTCCCGAGATTGCAAGCCACCCTCTCACAAACACCCGGTTCCAGATGTCGGCAATGATGGTGCCGTTTAGGATATCAACATTGGCCAGTTTGTTCTTCTGGATGTAGAGGGTTTCTCCGATCGTCTCTATGACATTGTCTGCAAACCGGATCATGCCATCAACTAACAGAGATCCGGTAATGGACGTCCGGGACAGCAGGCTATCTCCCAAGACAAACAGATCCGTGTTAACCGTCACATTGGTTCCTGACACCGCAATGGCTCCCGTGTAATCCGGTGAAGCAGTTGCCACAGGAGTCGGAGACACCGCTGCACTTCCGGATTGTGTGCTGATCGTACTGAGTGACCGTTCCAGTGACGTAAACCGGGTATCAAGATCACCAAAACCTGTCACGATGCGGTCGGCATATAACTGGCCGGAGACGGAGGCATTGTCGGTCGTGACGGAGGTGCTGTCGATGGTTCCCGAAACAGTCGCGTCACCTGATACATCTACATTTTTCGCTGTCAAATTGCCGGAGAGCGTTGCGTTACCGAACGCGTCAAATGTGACCACCGGTTGATCAGTATCGGTGTTGTGTATCCCGAATGTTTGGGTATTGTTAAGGGTAACGGCGATGTGTCCCGAATCCGTCGCAATAGGGGAAAGTGATGTCGTTTTGATCGTGTCGATTTCTGCTACCGGTGACGTAATCGATTCCGTAATGACCACTCTCCCAAATATGCCGTTGATGCTTTGGATTGCCCCTGCCTGCAGATTGGCAACCAGGAGACGCGCATATGCTGCCGCATCTTCTATGATTTCTCCGTTTGTACTGCGGATCCGGTAGGAAGATGCAAGCGGATCAATAGGTTCGATTGACAGTCCGGCTAACGGATCTACCGGTATGCCGGCAGTGCCGTTTCCTGTCCACCAGGCGCTGTCATAATTTACCATGAGACCTTGGCGTTCTTCATCAGAGCGCACATTTGCCCATTGTTGCCAGTCAAACCGGGGAGCGGTGAGACGGTATGATACAGTTGTTGGCCTGCTCGTATAGATCGAAAGTGTGAGTGCTGACGGGTCAAAGCTGTACCACGCTTTGGTAGACGCCGACGGGGACAACAGGACAACTAACTGATCTGCGTTGGCTTTCAAATCGGTTGTCCGGGAGAACAACCACAGATCAGAACCCATCGGCAGATTGGTAAAGTCGATATCTGCTTTGTATCCGATGCCGGGTACATAGGCAGTTGTCTGAATCGTACCGGCGGTTTCTTCTTTGATACCCGTCATACTCGGTACGTATGTGGCGTAGTTTTTTCCGTCTATGGTGTACGGAGGATCAAAGGTCGCAGCGTCGATTTTGCCCGTACAGGTGGAACCGTTCAAACTGACACAAACTTCTGCTCCTGCGTTGTCGCCGCCGCCCAAGATAATCTGGCCGGTACCGGCATTAATGGAGATGTTGCCGTTGGTTGCGTTTGACGTAAGGCTGAACGCGCCGTTACTGACGATATTGCCGTCAACGATGATGGACGTTGTACCGTCAGCAGGATCGATGTAGTACGTGCCGGCTGCGTTGCCCAGATCGACAAACCGTTCTGCGAGGATGTCCGATGTATTTGTCAGTCTGAATTTCGTAACACCGGACGCGGAGGCAGCCATAATATCCTGATTTTCAAACTGGTCAAATATCGCAGCTGCTCTGCCCGTCGTATAGAGGGCTGTGAGCGGATTTGATATGACGTGGAGCTTGGCCAGGGGAGTGACTTGGTTGCCGATGCCGATATTGCCGTTTCCGAGCATCGTAAAACTTGCCGTATCATCATTATTTGCAATCTGGAACACGGTTTCTGCATTGGTACTGCTTTGTGTGGAGTCCACATCCAAGTCAGCAATCCCGGTTGTGCCGTTTGATTTCGCGCCGATAAATTTGAGTGCCGGTGTCGTGTTTGCCGGTGTGGTAGAGCCGATTACTCCGCGGATGGAGAGTGCCTGAGCGTCAGTGTCAGTTAATGCCGTGATCTGCGCGCCGCCAGCGGTGGAAGAGAGGGGGGTCACATGGAGTATGACGTCCGTTTGTGCCAACGTGGTGAGTCCGTGAGCAACGTCTCCGTCTGAGATGGCAAAAGACGGATCAGTACCCGCGAGGGAAGAGAGTTCTAACTGATAATCAGGAGTTGTGTCTCCGATGCCGAAATTTCCGGCATTTATATAACTACTCTCCGCGGCAGAGCCTGCCAGATTAATAGTTTTTACGCCTGCAGAGTAGGCCTCAAACGCTCCCTGTGCAGCTTCCGAACGTATTATTGCAGCGGAATTTCCGTTATCAGTTTCTCTGACCTCCAAGCTTCCGCCCACAAGAGTTAACAGATTACCGGGGGTTATTGTTCCGATTCCGACTTTACCGAAGCTGTCCACATACAACCCCGTTGTTCCTTTGGGGGAGAGGAGAATCGGGCCGGTAGTGGCCGATCCGATTGTTAATTGGGACATTGTCTGAGTTTCAATGACGCTGTCTCCGCCCCGGAGAGTAAGAAGTCCGGAAAAGCTTGCGCTGCCGGTGTCACCGTTTAAGAAAATAAGTGCTGATGTGGTCGCTGTGACACTCGGATTGTCACCGGGAGTAAATGTAGTGCTGCCCAGGGCAAGACTTCTGTTGACGACCGGATACGGATAGATGAGATTGTTTGTTGCAGTAAATAGTACTTCTCCGTTTGCTCCGATTTGTCCTGTTCCTCCCGTACTTCCCGTCGGACCATTCGCACCAGTGGCTCCGGTGCTTCCTGTCGCTCCGGTGCTTCCTGTGGGTCCGGCTGTGCCTGTCGCTCCGGTGCTTCCTGTTCCTCCCGTACTTCCCGTCGGGCCTGCCTCACCGGTTGCTCCGGTAGAGCCGGTTGGTCCTGCAGATCCTGTAGCACCGGTAGGTCCCGTAGCTCCTGTCGCTCCGGTGCTTCCTGTGGGTCCTGCTTCACCGGTTGCTCCCGTAGCTCCTGTCGCTCCGGTGGCTCCGGTAGATCCCGTCGGACCGGACGCTCCTGCAACTCCTGTCACTCCTGTGGCTCCCGTCGGACCGGACGCTCCTGCAACTCCTGTCACTCCGGTAGCCCCCGTCGGACCGGCTTGTCCTGTAGCTCCTGTTGTTCCGGTGGGTCCGTTAACGCCGCCTCCTCCGGTGCTTCCTGTGGCTCCGGTACTTCCCGTGGGTCCTGCATCACCTGCAGCTCCGGTGGCTCCTGTCGCTCCGGTGGCTCCGGTAGATCCCGTCGGACCGGACGCTCCTGCGGCTCCCGTAGCTCCGGTGCTTCCTGTCATTCCCGTTGGCCCCGCCTCGCCTGTGGCTCCCGTGCTTCCTGTGGGGCCGGCAATACCGGTCGCTCCCGTAGCTCCGGTGCTTCCCGTGGGGCCGGCTTGTCCTGTAGCTCCTGTTGTTCCTGTACTTCCCGTTGGCCCGGCTGCGCCTGTGGCTCCGGTACTTCCCGTGGGGCCTGCTTCACCGGTTGCCCCGGTGCTTCCGGTAGCTCCCGTCGGGCCGGACGCTCCTGCGGCTCCCGTAGCTCCGGTGCTTCCCGTGGGTCCTGCCTCACCGGTTGCTCCCGTAGCTCCGGTGCTTCCTGTGGGTCCTGCCTCACCGGTTGCTCCCGTAGCTCCGGTGCTTCCCGTGGGGCCGGCTTGTCCTGTAGCTCCTGTTGCTCCCGTGCTTCCTGTGGCTCCCGTCGGTCCGGAAGCGCCTGCTTCTCCTGTGGCACCCGTCGCTCCGGTTGATCCGCTGGGACCGTTTACTCCTGCACCTCCGGTTGTTCCGGTAGCTCCCGTCGGTCCGGCTTGACCCGTCGCTCCGGTAACTCCCGTTGCTCCGGTGGCTCCGGTGGCTCCTGACGGACCCGGCATTCCGACCGTGCCTGTCGCACCGCTTGCACCTGTGGGACCTGCTCCGCCTGTGGTTCCTGTGGCTCCGGTGCTTCCCGTGGGTCCTTCAATTCCTGTGGCTCCGGTAGAACCGGTCGGACCTGATGCACCTGCGGTTCCCGTGGCACCGCTAGCCCCTGTAGCTCCGGTGGCTCCTGTAGGTCCGTTTCCTCCTGCAGCTCCTGTGGCACCACTTGGTCCGGCAGCACCGGATGCACCCGTAGAGCCTGTCGGACCATAGTCGCCGCGGAGTCCGGTTGGACCGGTTGAACCGGTTGGTCCTTGTACGCCGGCGCTCCCCGTGGATCCTGCTGTTCCCGTGGCCCCCGTTGATCCTTGCGGACCGGTTGATCCTGTGGCACCGCTTGGTCCGGCAGGTCCGGATGTTCCGGTGCTTCCCGTCGGTCCGGCCACTCCCGTTGTGCCTGTTGTGCCTGTAGAACCGGTCGGACCTGTGGTTCCCATAACGCCGGTTGCTCCCGTAGCTCCTGTGGCACCGAGTACGCTGCCGGTTTGACTCGTGGGTTGTTTACCTGAATTATTCCCGCCGATTGCAGGGGGTTGTCCTACCGGGCTGGATGCTTGCGGAGGCGCAGTTGTTTCCTTCAGTCCTGAGATTTGAAAAAAGACAAATCCTCCCGCTAAAAGAAGAAGCACGAGGAGGGCTGCAAGTCCGTACGGTGAAAGAAAGGCGCGTAATATGTTTTGTTTCTGCGGCACGTCCAGAGGGATATCATTCGGCGTAGAGGGGATGATAATCGTATCAGGCATTGATTGTGCGGCGGTAAACGACGCTGTTTGTACCGGTGGCGCCTCTGTTGCCACAGCAGGAATAGGCACGGCTGTGGCCGGAATTGCAGCGGGTAATCCTGCATCAATATGGGGCGGAAGCGCATGAACCGAAGGCAACATCCTCACCGGCGGCAACGCGCGGTAGTTTTTTTTGGATTCCGTCTGTTTCTCAGCTTTCGGTAACGGAATGTTTGGTACATACTGCGCGGGATTGTTTTGTACCCAGCCGTTGAGTAGGGTAAACCGGAAAAACGCCCGGATGGCGGAAAGTCTGCGGTTGATGGTAGCAGGAGGTGTATGGGCGATTATCAGCCAGCGTTTAAAATCCTCGATGCTTTCTGTGGTGATAAGGCGAAGCGCATCAGACTGAGCATTGATGTGTGAAACAGGGGAAGCGGTCTGTTGTGACTGACAAAACCAAGAGATAAACGCCGTGAGGTCGCTTTTGTAGTTTTTGCGGGTCTGTTTGGCTGCTCGCTCTACGCCCAAATATTCGTCGAACGATGCGACGACTTTGGTCAAGTAATTCAAGACATTCTCCCACATTACACTAGCCATAGTAATACTTAATACTATTATTAATAAGCCTGTCAAGAGGCTGGTGATGCGGAAATGATCTGGTTACATTTCCTAAAATTATGCTATAAATATGCGGAAATTACTACTTTTCACATATTCCCGCATTATACATATTAGCTTCATTTATATGCATCAAACATAGTCATTGCGTTAATTATGTTGTATTATCAGACTGTCATTTTTGTTCAATAACACTTACATGTGTGGGAATAATGCGGTTATCATTTAGGGCAGTAGAACAGCCTGAAATGCATTGTATCCTATAACTGTGATAGGTAATAACTTATAGTATATTTCTTCGTAAATACGTAAACATGGTCAGGTATACAGATGTTGTGAAAAGCGGGCAGTAGTAATTCTCCTGAAAAATAGCTTTATTTTATGAATTGGCACAATTATGTGCTTAGTGCTAAATTTTATACAGATCGATATGACGGTCTGTATGAATACGCGTGGTATTGGTTGGTGCGGTAGGGACGTAGAGTGGGTCTATGTACCGGTATATTTGTTCTGTATACCCTCATTTTTGTTGTTGTAGTAACCTATATTCAGGATCTTTGTAAGTTCGTTCTTGCCTAAAACAGATAAGGTTATATACTTATGGAGTAGGGTTTTTTGAGAATATATGTCAGCAAAGTATCCGGCTAATGAAATTGAGGCTAAATGGCAGAAGGCCTGGAGTGATAGAAAGATAGCTACTCCTGAGATCGAGGAGGCCAAGAAGCCTTTTTATAACCTTATGATGTTTCCGTACCCGTCAGCGGAAGGCTTACATGTGGGGAACATGTATGCATTCACAGGCAGTGACATATACGGCCGTTTCAAGCGCATGCAGGGCTATGATGTTTTGGAGCCGATCGGTCTTGACGGCTTCGGAATTCATAGTGAAAATTACGCATTTAAAGTCGGAAAACATCCGGTAGAGCAGGCTAAACGGAGTGAGAAAAATTTTTACCGGCAATTATCTCTCATAGGATGTATGTTTGACTGGTCCCGGACAATTGAAACCTATGATCCTGGATATTACCGGTGGACACAGTGGCTATTTGTACAAATGTTCCGTAACGGACTGGCATATCGTGCAAAGGCAATTGTAAACTGGTGTCCTTCCTGTAAGACGGTATTGGCAGATGAACAGGTCATTGATGGGAAATGTGAGAGATGCGGTAATTTGGTAGAAAATAAAGCGTTAGAACAATGGTTTTTTAGAATTACCGCATATGCGGGAAAACTACTGGAAAATATTTCCAGCCTCAAGTGGTCAGAGAAGGTACTTATCGCACAAAAGAACTGGATCGGGAAAAAAGAGGGGATTAATATAACATATCCGGTGCAGGACGAAAAAGGCACGCAAATTGGCGAGGTTATATGCTTTACTACAAGACCTGATACTAATTACGGTGCCACATTCGTGGTCTTAGCCCCTGAACACCCCTTTATCAGTTCTATCATGAGAGTGATAAAAAAAGAAAAGGCCGATGAGATAAGCCGATATCTCTCACTTGCGCGGCAGACCTCTCAACAAGACCGCATTGCCCAGGGCAGGAAAAAAACGGGTATTGCTACCGGGTTGTTCTGTTTAAATCAACTTACAGGACATAAGATACCCTTATTTATCTCCGATTTCGTTGTTATGGGTGTCGGAACAGGTGCTGTAGTCGGGGTTCCTGGACATGACAAGCGGGATTTCGAGTTTGCCGGTGTCATGCATATACCTGTGATCCGTGTTGTCAAAGGTGCGGACGGTGAAACTGGAGAAATTTCACGGATAGAACAGGTACAGGAGGAAGAAGGCACGATGATACATTCGGATTTCCTGGATGGTATGCCCATAGCTAAGGCTATCGATGCTATGAAAGATCATTTGGAAAAAAACGGGTGGGGCAAACGGGTAACCAGCTATCATTTGCGCGATTGGTTGATCAGCCGGCAGCGGTATTGGGGGCCTCCTATCCCGATGGTTTTCTGCGCAGCCTGTGAAAAAAACAATAAAGGAGAGCGTACTGACATGCCGGGTTGGTATTCTGTGCCGGATAAAGAATTGCCGGTTGAGCTTCCTGTGATAGACGACTACAAACCCGGAAATGATGGTATCGCGCCTCTGGCCAAGCATAAGGAGTTTTATGAAACAACATGTCCGGGATGCGGTGAGAAAGCAGTGCGTGAGACAGATGTTTCTGATACATTTTTAGATAGTTCGTGGTACTTTTTACGGTATCCGTCAATACAAGCAATGACAGCAGGACAGGTACCGTTTGACACGGATATTACGAAAAAATGGCTTCCTGTTTCTATGTATACCGGAGGGGCAGAACATAGCGTATTGCATCTTATGTATAGCAGATTCGTCACGATGGCTCTTAAAGATTGGGGATATCTGAATTTTGAAGAGCCGTTCCCTAATTTTTTTGCGCACGGCCTGGTGATAAAAGAAGGCGCCAAGATGAGTAAGAGCAAAGGGAATGTTGTGAATCCTGATGAATATATCAAACTATATGGAAGTGATGCGCTTCGCATGTACCTTATGTTTATGGGGCCCTTCTCTGAGGGCGGGGATTTCCGGGATGCGGGTATGGAAGGTATGGCCAGATGGGTAGGTAGGATTTGGCGCATTGCAATGGCCTCCTTAGAACCTGGCGCTGATGCACAAGTGAGTGATAAGTTGATGAAGCTCTTTCATAAAACCATAAAGAAAGTAGGAGAGGATACAGACAAGCGTCATTACAATACTGCTATTGCAGCCATGATGGAGCTGACTAACCTGGTTGCAGACGAGGGTGGCACTCTTCCTCTCTCTATGCTAAAAACATTTCTGCTTATTCTGGCGCCCTATGCGCCACACATTACCGAAGAGCTTTGGCACCGAAGTGTGATGGCGGTTGCAGGTAGTCCTGCACCGGAGAACAGATGGTCTGTCCACCAACAGTTGTGGCCGTCATATGAACCAAATATGTTAGTTGAAGAGACGATTTCTATAATCGTGCAGGTAAATGGAAAACTTCGTGATACCATAGCGGTTGATACAGAAAGCGCTAGTAATCAGAAAAAAATTGAAGCTATTGTTCAGTCTTCGGAAAAAGTGAAGAAATTTTTTGGAGAGCAAATTCCGCGGAAAATCATCTTCGTGCCCGGTAGGCTTATCAATTTTGTCATCTGATATTCAGCCTCAAAAGATCACTGCGTTGGCGCGAGGGCGTTGATTTTCGCCTCATAATGGCCTATAATGTGTAAATGTTTTCTCACAGTCACAAAGAAGCCTGCAGCGGCGGAGGCGTGGAACTCAGGCTGGATGCCTTGGTAATACATCCTCGGTTGACCGCACAAAGACTCCGGTCAGATGGGTTGGGGTATAGGGGAAGCAAACATGTGATATTAGCCGGAGTAGCAGTCCGCTCCATGCTCGCTCAGTTATCCAATGGCGCTACACTTTCCGAAGCGCTGCCCGAGAAAATCCCCGGTCTGATAACAAAATGTACGGGATGTGAGGGTAAATCGGATCATGTAGCATGCACACTACGTCTGGCCGCATCTAAATATGGGAAAAAATTTTAATTGGCAGTCACAGGGGATATTTCGTGTCCTATCGTACTGATATTTTCCGTTTTTCCGTGTTCTAATGTGTGTATATGGTCGAGGATGATGAGCAATACATCATCACCCCTCAGTTGATTTGGCGGGTGTATCATATCCCCATTATTCTTGGGCTTCTTAGTCTTCTTTTTATAGCTCTATCTATAACAATCTTTATAAAATCATATCAAAAAATAACGCCAGTCACGTTTTCTTCCGATACAAAAGAAGCGACTGTTTCCGGTGCAATGTCTGCTAAAGATGCAACAATACTCGTTGATATAGAAGGGGAAGTTGTGCGTCCGGGCGTGTATCGGATGCAGGAAGGGTCAAGGATTGATGATTTGATCGGATTTGCCGGCGGATTTACCGCGGATGCTGACGTTGATGAGGTTGCCAGGCTGGTAAATAGGGCCGCCCGTATGACGGACGGGGCCAAGATTTATATACCGGGGATACATGATGCGGAGGGTTCGTTATCCCGTACAGAACCTGTCGGCGAAACCCGTTTCATCAATGTAAATACGGCAACCGCGCAGGAATTAGAGTCGTTAAGCGGTGTAGGTCCTGTGACTTCACGCGCAATTATTTCCGCCCGCCCATACCAGCGGATAGAAGAGCTTGTAGAGAAGAAAGTCATGAGCAGGTCGGTGTTTGAAAAACTGAAAGATCAGCTCGTATTGTAATTATGACTTCACTTGCACTTTCCGGATGTACCGCGCTGTTAGAAGCGTTGCTTCCCGAACCTCATGCAGGGTTGCTTTCCGGATTATTGTTCGGAACAAAAGCGACGTTACCCCGTGCACTTTATGAGGCATTGGTCCAAAGCGGTACGCTTCATATCGTGGCATTGTCAGGTATGAATATTGCCATTATAAGCAGGTTGGTGCAGATGAATCTGTTGTGGTTGGTGGGCAGAAAGATATCGGGTTTGCTCACAGTATTGCTTATCGTCGGGTTTGTCTGGTTCGTCGGACCAAGTGCGAGTATCGTCCGGGCTGCGGTTATGGGCGGCGTTTCCCTGCTTGCCGTGCTGCTTGGCCGGCAATATTGGGCACTGTGGTCATGGGTGTTAGCAGTCAGCGGCATGTTATTGATAAATGGCTCTTGGCTCACTGATATTTCTTTTCAGCTTTCCTGCCTGGCAACCTTGGGAATCATACTGTTCGGAGGAGACAGCAGAGTATCAGCGGCAGTCAAAGCGGGTGATGCCGTGCGCGCTGTATCGCCGGATCAGTCGGAATCAGCCGGAGACACATCGAGTCATACAACGTGGGTTGGAATGGCAAGCCGGTCCGTAAAAGAAAATATGCGGCTCACCCTCGCTGCCCAGGTATTTACCATTCCGATTATTCTGTTTCACTTTCACAGAATTTCTCTTATTTCACCGATTTCTAATTTAGCAATCGGATGGGTGATTGCGCCACTGACAGGATTGGGATGGCTGACAATTGTGGTTGGATTTCTCGCATTTCCGGTCGCTCGTGTTATCGCATGGGTTGACTGGGTACTGCTGGAATATATTGTCAGAACGGTCTATCTTACCAGTTCAATCCCGTTTTCCAGTGTAGGGAATTAACTATATCAGACTATATAGGCACGAGGCTAATTGCCGTGTGATTGTATGAATAACTTAGCGTTCTATAGGTACAAATATATTTCACGCAGAATTCTCGATGGTGCAAATAGAGTGCAATAGCTGTTCATTTTTTGAGGCGGATAATCGATTATTATGTTTTCTTTGCGCGTAGGATATTTTATTTGTGGTCTTACTACAGGCCTTATTTTACTTTTTAGTTTTTTGAGTTCATTACCGGACGGAAAACTGCATATCATCTTTTGTGATGTAGGACAGGGAGATGCAGCATACATCCGGTTACCGGACGGACGGGATATGCTGGTGGACGGCGGACCGAATGAACGCGTGTTGGAGTGTCTCGGAAATCACATGCCTTTTTGGGACCGGTCGCTGGATCTTGTATTACTGACACATCCGCAAAAAGATCATCTGCAGGGTCTGCTTTCGGTATTGGAGCGATATCAAATCGGATATCTGATCCGGAGCAATGTGTCAAACACGTCTGAGGGGTATACGCAGTTTACATCGATAATAAAAAAGCGGAATATCCATGAACGGTTTGTGACGAGCGGTGAGCTCATTACGGTGGGTGCTGTGCGGGTATCCGTCTTATGGCCAACGAAAGAGCAGATAGCCGATATGGGGTCACCTACGGTCATACAAGGTGCGTCCGTGTTGGGTAGTGACAGTGACGATATAAACAACGGATCGTTAGTGTTCCGGCTTCGCTTTGGTTCGTTCGATGCAGTATTTCCGGGAGATGCAGATATACATGTAGAGTCAAAGTATGTTGGTGCTGTGTTAGCAGACTCAACTGTCGAATTGCTAAAAGTACCGCATCATGGCAGTAAGTATAGTATGACAGAAGAGTATATCAATAAGCTAAAACCTGAGATTTCCGTTATTTCCGTCGGCAAAAATATGTACGGACATCCGGCAAAGGAGACGCTCATGATGTTAGCAAACAATATGAGTAGAGTGCTAAGAACGGATCAGGAAGGAGATATTGAGGTGGTCAGCGACGGGGTGAGGTGGACCATACGGTGACCCGTTATAGCGGTACAGCCGATGCGGTGGCCGCTGCCGGAGCCGCTTGACTTCCGAGTAACATGAGCCAGTCTGCTGTGGCTCCGACCGGTGCCGGGATAGAAAAGCGTATGGTTATAGTTGTCGGTGTTTTTTCTTCAATCCATACGGAGGTATCCCACCCCGGTGTTACGAAGAAGCTGTAGTTCGTATCGCGTAATGCAAATCCGCTTATCACAAGCATTCTGGTGCCTTTAGATACGGCTACTGAGGTTCCCAGGCTTTCCGTTGATACTTGTATCGGGCCGTTTAACCGGGTTGCTCCTTTGATGGTCAGGTCGCCCGCAAACTGTGCGCTTCCCGATGCACTGATGGTTGCCACTATCTGATCGTTAACTCCTTTGATCTCCAGATCAGCAAATCCGGCTGACGGGGTAGCAAGCGGATCTGCAAAGGGATTGGGAAGCGGTTGGTTTAAATCGATGGTCAGGTTGGTGCCGGTAATCGGTGCGATGGTGGAAGCTCCCAGGGTCCCTCCCACTGTCGTATTTCCCGATATCGCAAGCCACCCTCTCACAAACACCCGGTTCCAGATGTCGGCAATGATGGTGCCGTTTAGGATATCCACACTAGCCAGTTTATTCTTCTGGATGTAGAGGGTTTCTCCGATCGTCTCTATGACATTGTCTGCAAACCGGATCATGCCATCAACTAACAGAGATCCGGTAATGGACGTCCGGGACAGCAGGCTATCTCCCAGGACAAACAGATCTGTGTTAACCGTTACGTTACTTCCTGACACCGCAATTGCTCCCGTGTAATCCGGGGAAGCAGTTGCCACAGGAGTCGGAGACACCGCTGCACTTCCGGATTGTGTGCTGATCGTACTGAGTGACCGTTCCAGTGACGTAAACCGGGTATCCAGATCACCAAAGCGTGTGATAACGCTGTCGGCGTGTAATTGTCCTCCAACTGTCGCATCTCCGTTTACATCGACTGATTCAGCAGAAAGCGTGCCGGAAAGTGTTGCATTGCCCAGAGAGTCAAACGTTGTGACCGGCTGGTTGGTTTCGGTATTGCGGATTCCGAACGTCTGGGTGGAATTGAGGTCAACAGCGAGTGTTCCGGATTCGGTAGCAATCGGCGATAAGGAGTTCGTGTGCACGTTGGTGATTTCTGCAGTCGGAGATGTCAGGGATTCCGTAATGACCACTCTTCCGAATATGCCGTTGATACTCCTGACTACACCTGCCTGCAGATTAGCAACCAGAAGGCGCGCATATGCTGCTGCTTCTTCGATGATCTCTCCGTTTGCACTGCGGATTCGATAATTTGATGCGAGCGGGTCTACGGGTTCGATGGATAACCCCGTAAGCGGATCGTCCGGAATACCGGCTGATCCGTCTCCGGTCCACCAGGCGTTGTCATAGGTGAGCATAAGGCCGTTTCTATCATCGGCCGGTCTGGTATTTGCCCATTGTTGCCAGTCAAACCGGGGAGCAGTGAGACGGTATGATACGGTTGTTGGCCTGCTCGTATAGATTGAGAGTGTGAGCGCTGACGGATCAAAGCTATACCATGCACGGGTTGAAGTTGTGGGAGATAACAAAACAATGAATTTGTCAGCATTCGTCCGGAGATCAGTCGTCCGTGAAAACAGCCACAGGTCAGATCCCATCGGAAGATTGGTAAAATCGATATCCGCTTTGTATCCGATGCCCGGAACGTAGGAGGTTGTCTGAATGGTGCCAACTGTTTCTTCTTTGACACCCGTCATACTTGGTGCGTAGGTTGCATAGTTATTCCCGTCAATGGTGTAGGGAGGATCGAAGGTAGCAGCATCTATTTTGCCGGCACAGGTAGCACCATCGTTGCTGACACAGACTTCCGCTCCTGCGTTATTGCCGCCGCCCAAGATAATCTGGCCGGTACCGGCGTTGAGGGTGATATTGCCGTTTGTCGCGTTTGACGTGATGCTGAACGCGCCTGCGCTGATAATGTTTCCGTCTACCATGACAGACGTCGTACCGTTTGCGGGGTCTATGTAGTACGTGCCGGCCGTGTTGCCCAGATCGACAAACCGTTCCGCGACGACATCTCCGGTATTTGTTGCCTTGAATTTAGTAACGCCGGATGCGGAGGCCGTAATGATATCCTGGTTTTCAAACTGGTCGACAATAAGCGCCGCGTGTCCGGTAGAGTATGCGGACGTAAGCGGGTTGGAGGTGATGACGACTTTTCCGAGCGGAGTTGTGTTGTTGCCGATGCCGATATTACCGTTTCCGAGCATCGTAAAGCCGGCCGTATCATCATTGTTTGCAATCTGGAATACGGTTTCTGCAGTTGTTGAAGTGATCGAAGACGTGACGTCGAGATCTGCCATTCCCGTAGATCCGTTTGATTTCGCGCCGATGAATTTAATCGCCGGAGTCGTATCTGTCGGCGTGGTAGAACCGATCACTCCGCGGATGGAGAGCGCCTGAGCGTCGCTTTCTGTAATCGCGGTAATCTGAGCACCTCCTGCAGATGAGGAGAGGGGAGCCACATGGAATATGACGTCCGTTTGTGCCAATGTAGTGAGGCCGTGTGTGATATCTCCGTCCGAGAGAGCAAAAGAAGGATCAGCGGCTGCGGCAGAGGAAATTTCTATGCCATAGTCAGGCGAGGCGTCTTTGACGCCAAAATTACCAAGGATGTCGATATTGGTGATATTGGTCAGGCTGTTAGCAGAGAAGTTAACGATCCCGGATGCGGCATTGATTGTAATGTCGCCGGTTGTATTTGAGATAACTGATGCGGCACCGCCGATGGAAAGCTTGGTCGTCGGATTATTGGTTCCGATGCCGACGTTTCCTTTGTCGTTGACGTAAATTGCGGCGTCCGCGTCTCCGCTTTGGGCATAAATGGCAAATCGGGTGCCCGTGGTTGGTGATACAAAATATGCAGTCGGCGCAGTCGTAATGGTGCCTGTTGAATTACTGATACGCACGTAATATTTCGCAACGCTGTCGATGGTCGTTGTCGCCCAATTGGCGGGCGCAGTGAACGTAATGGTTCCGTCTGCGGTAAGGAGTGATGTATTATCTGTCGGTGTAACGGAGGCCCATGCGGCACCGGTCCAATATTCAACCGCCATAGCACTCATGCCGATGTTTGCGGTTACGATATCTACATCTATGGTATTGAAGGGGTGATCTAATCCGATATAGAACGAACCGGCTCCTGCAGCGGCAGCCGGGAGAATTTCAAATGGCGTGCCTGCGTTTGTTTTTGCCTCAGTGGTGTTATTGGTAAACACGCCGGTGTCAGCCGAGACACATGACGCGCCGCTACAGGTTTTTACTGTATCAAATGCTGCCGGTTTCAATGCGATTTCCCCGCCGTCGGCTATCCGGAATACTTTATTATTTACTCCGTCATAAAATGCAGCAAGGTCGACTGCCGTACTCGTTATGACACTCATCATTTCAGCGGGGGTTGCTGTGCCGAATCCGCTGTAACCTGCTGATGTTATGGTGAAGAGTGGGGTAGTGCCGACGGCAAGTCCTTTTCCGATTTGGAATAGGTCATCATTTACTCCGTTGGCATTGTTATTATTCGCGAGCCAGAAGTCTGTGTCCGTGGCGTTGGAAGCATCAAGGATAAGTGCCGGATCACGATCAACAGATGAATCGCGAAGTGTTATGTCTCCGGTGCTTCCATCCAGATATATAAGGGCGCTGGCAGTTGATGTCACGGATGGATTGTCACCGGGAGTAAATGTAGTGCTGCCCAGGGCAAGACTTCTGTTGACGACCGGATACGGATAGATGAGATTGTTTGTTGCAGTAAATAGTACTTCTCCGTTTGCTCCGATTTGTCCTGTCCCTCCTGTGGCTCCGCTTGGTCCGGCCACTCCCGTGACTCCTGTAGCACCCGTTGCTCCCGTCGGTCCGCTTCCCCCGGCAGTTCCTGTGGCTCCGCTTGCTCCCGTTGGTCCGTTTGCTCCTGCAACTCCGGTTGCTCCTGCAGTTCCTGTAACACCTGTTGCCCCTGTTGCGCCTGATGGGCCTGCAATTCCTGTCGCACCTGCAGTTCCCGTGGTTCCTGTGGCTCCCGTCGGTCCGCTTACTCCTGCAACTCCGGTTGCCCCTGCGGTTCCCGTGGTTCCTGTAGCTCCCGTAGCTCCTGTCGGGCCCGTTACTCCGGCTGCCCCGGTAGCTCCCGTATTTCCTGTGGGACCGGTTACTCCGACTGCTCCTGTCGAACCTGTCGGTCCGGAGCTGCCGGCCGCTCCGGTAGCCCCCGTACTTCCGGTGGGTCCGGTTACCCCTGCCGCTCCGGTAGCCCCCGTACTTCCGGTGGGTCCGGTTACCCCTGCCGCTCCTGTTGCACCAGTGGAACCAGTTGGTCCGCTTACACCAGCTATTCCCGTAGCACCGGTTGCTCCTGTCGGGCCACTCGCGCCGGCGGTACCAGTGGCTCCCGTAGAACCAGTCGGACCAGTCACTCCTGCCGCCCCTGTTGCACCAGTGGAACCCGTCGGACCAGCGGCACCTGTCGCACCTGTTGATCCTGTTGATCCAGTGGGTCCTGCAACACCCGTTGCCCCAGTGGATCCCGTGCTTCCGGTTGGTCCTGCTGTTCCCGTCGCTCCTGTACTCCCGGTGGGTCCGGTTACCCCTGCGGCTCCGGTAGCCCCTGTACTTCCCGTCGGTCCGGACGTTCCTTGTGCTCCGGTAGCCCCCGTACTCCCGGTGGGTCCGGTGACTCCGGCAGACCCGGTCGCACCGGTTGATCCCGTTGGTCCAGCGGTACCCGTCGAACCAGTGGATCCTGTACTGCCGGTCGGTCCACTTGCGCCAGCCGCTCCTGTAGAACCGGTTGAACCCGTCGGACCATTTGCACCTGTTGCACCTGTCGATCCTGTAGATCCTGTAGGTCCGTTTGCACCTGTGGACCCGGTGGATCCGGTCGGACCACTTGCTCCGGCAGTTCCGGTAGCCCCCGTACTTCCCGTCGGTCCGGACGTTCCTTGTGCTCCGGTAGCCCCCGTACTCCCGGTGGGTCCGGTGACTCCGGCAGTTCCCGTTGCCCCTGTAGATCCGGTCGGACCATTTGTGCCAGTAGCTCCTGTCGATCCTGTAGATCCGGTCGGACCATTTGTACCAGTGGCCCCGGTACTTCCTGTGCTTCCAGTGGGCCCTGCAACACCCGTTGCCCCTGTGCTTCCAGTGGGCCCGGTGACTCCCGCTGCTCCGGTAGCTCCCGTGGATCCAGTCGGACCACTTGCGCCAACTGCTCCGGTAGCTCCCGTACTTCCTGTAGGTCCGGTTACTCCGGCCGCCCCCGTCGCTCCTGTGCTCCCAGTAGGTCCGGCTGCTCCTGTTGCTCCTGTATTCCCAGTGCTTCCCGTCGGTCCGGCTACACCGGTCGCCCCAGTGCTTCCGGTGGGTCCGGTTACTCCCGCGGCACCTGTTGCACCGGTGGAACCGGTAGGTCCTGATGATCCAACAGCCCCCGTCGCTCCTGTGCTCCCAGTAGGTCCGGCTGCTCCTGTTGCTCCTGTATTCCCAGTGCTTCCCGTCGGTCCGGCTACACCGGTCGCCCCAGTGCTTCCGGTGGGTCCGGTTACTCCCGCGGCACCTGTTGCACCGGTGGAACCGGTAGGTCCTGATGATCCAACAGCCCCCGTCGCTCCCGTATTCCCGGTGGGTCCGTTAGCACCTGTTGCACCGGTGGAACCGGTAGATCCGGTCGGACCGCTTGCGCCAACTGCTCCTGTCGCTCCGGTACTTCCCGTCGGTCCGGCTACACCGGTCGCCCCAGTGCTTCCGGTGGGTCCGGTTACTCCCGCGGCACCTGTTGCACCGGTGGAACCGGTAGGCCCGCTTGCACCTACAGCACCTGTTGCACCGGTGGAACCGGTAGGACCTGATGCTCCAACTGCTCCGGTTGCTCCCGTACTTCCCGTCGGACCATTGGCTCCTGTGGAACCGGTAGAACCTGTTGATCCGGTCGGTCCGGCTACACCGGTTGCTCCCGTGCTCCCGGTGGGTCCGGTTACTCCTGCCGCTCCGGTGGCCCCTGTACTTCCGGTTGGACCCGCAACGCCGGTTGCTCCAGTAGACCCTGTTGATCCGGTGGGTCCTGCAATACCCGTTGTACCAGTAGATCCCGTGTTTCCGGTAGGACCGTTGGCGCCTGTAGAACCTGTACTTCCTGTTGATCCTGTGGGTCCACTTGCTCCAACTGCTCCGGTTGCTCCCGTACTTCCCGTGGGTCCGTTAGCTCCTGTAGATCCGGTACTTCCTGTAGATCCCGTCGGTCCGGCGATACCTGTTGCTCCTGTAGAACCGGTACTTCCCGTCGGACCGGCTACACCGGTTGCTCCGGTGCTCCCAGTGGGTCCGGTGACTCCCGCGGCTCCGGTTGCACCTGTGCTTCCGGTTGGACCCGCGGTTCCGGTTGTACCGGTGGACCCTGTACTTCCGGTCGGACCATTGATACCTGTTGCACCAGTACTTCCTGTTGATCCGGTCGGACCATTGATACCTGTTGCACCAGTAGAACCTGTAGAACCGGTGGGTCCATTTGCTCCTGTAGAACCCGTTGCTCCCGTTGATCCGGTGGGTCCCGCAACTCCTGTTGCTCCTGTTGATCCGGTACTTCCGGTGGGTCCTGCAATTCCTGTAGAACCGGTCGCTCCTGTTGACCCAGTCGGTCCGGCTACACCGGTTGCTCCGGTGCTCCCCGTCGGTCCGGTGACTCCCGCGGCTCCGGTTGCACCTGTACTACCGGTGGGTCCCGCAACTCCTGTTGCTCCTGTTGATCCGGTACTTCCGGTGGGTCCTGCAATTCCTGTAGAACCGGTCGCTCCTGTGGAACCAGTGGGTCCCGCAATACCAGTAGATCCGGTAGACCCTGTTGATCCGGTCGGTCCGGCGACGCCTGTTGTTCCGGTACTTCCGGTACTTCCCGTCGGACCATTTGTTCCTGTGGAACCAGTCGCACCTGTGGAACCGGTTGGTCCTGCAATACCAGTTGTACCTGTAGATCCTGTACTCCCAGTTGGTCCATTGGCGCCTGTGGATCCCGTTGCTCCTGTTGACCCGGTCGGTCCAGCAACACCAGTCGCACCTGTGGAACCAGTCGGACCATTTACACCAGTACTTCCGGTACTTCCAGTGGGTCCATTCGCGCCAGTAGATCCAGTCGCACCCGTACTTCCAGTGGGTCCAGCAACACCGGTTGATCCGGTAGACCCTGTTGATCCGGTGGGTCCGTTTGCTCCCGTTGCGCCCGTGGATCCTGTTGATCCCGTCGGACCGTTGGCCCCTGTTGCACCGGTACTTCCTGTAGAACCAGTCGGTCCAGCTACTCCCGTTGTTCCTGTGGAACCAGTACTTCCGGTCGGACCATTTGCACCTGTAGATCCGGTTGCTCCCGTTGATCCGGTTGGTCCAGCAACTCCGGTCGCTCCCGTAGAACCTGTTGATCCGGTCGGGCCGTTAGCTCCCGTTGCACCAGTACTTCCCGTACTTCCAGTAGGTCCGGCAACACCAGTCACTCCTGTGGATCCTGTAGATCCCGTCGGACCATTTACACCAGTACCTCCTGTACTTCCAGTTGGTCCATTAGCCCCTGTAGATCCAGTCGCACCCGTACTACCAGTCGGACCCGCAATACCAGTGGAACCAGTACTTCCTGTAGAACCAGTGGGACCCGCAACACCAGTCGCTCCTGTGGATCCTGTAGATCCCGTCGGACCATTCGCTCCCGTAGAACCAGTTGAACCAGTACTTCCAGTAGGTCCGGCAACACCGGTGGATCCGGTTGCACCAGTGGAACCGGTCGGACCATTTGCACCTGTTGCCCCAGTACTTCCTGTGGATCCGGTCGGTCCCGCGACTCCGGTTGCGCCTGTACTACCAGTGGGTCCGGTTACTCCTGCCGCTCCGGTTGCGCCAGTAGAACCAGTGGGACCATTGGCACCCGTTGTACCAGTAGATCCTGTACTTCCCGTCGGACCATTGGCTCCTGTGGAACCAGTAGAACCTGTAGAACCAGTAGGACCTGCAATACCGGTTGCACCTGTTGATCCTGTATTCCCTGTCGGTCCTGCAATTCCTGTTGATCCTGTTGCTCCCGTACTACCAGTGGGACCTGCAGTTCCAGTGGAACCAGTTGAACCGGTGCTCCCGGTGGGTCCAGCATTACCGGTTGCACCCGTACTTCCGGTACTTCCCGTTGGTCCTGCAACTCCTGTTGCTCCTGTAGAACCGGTACTTCCCGTTGGTCCTGCAATTCCTGTTGATCCTGTTGCTCCCGTACTACCAGTGGGACCTGCAGCTCCAGTGGAACCAGTCGCACCTGTACTTCCAGTCGGACCATTGGCACCAGTAACTCCGGTTGCACCAGTGGAACCTGTTGGTCCTGCAACACCAGTCGCACCAGTGGAGCCAGTCGGACCATTTACACCCGTACTTCCTGTGCTTCCGGTCGGACCATTGGCCCCTGTTGCACCAGTACTTCCTGTTGATCCGGTCGGACCCGCAATACCAGTCGCTCCTGTGGCTCCCGTTGCTCCCGTCGGTCCAGCTACTCCCGTTGTTCCCGTAGAACCCGTACTTCCCGTGGGTCCAGCTACTCCCGTTACTCCGGTTGTACCAGTGGAACCAGTGGGACCGCTTACACCGATAGCCCCCGTTGCACCGGTGGAACCGGTAGGCCCGCTTGTACCAACTGCTCCAGTGGCCCCCGTAGAACCTGTCGGTCCTGCAACTCCTGTAGATCCGGTTGCTCCCGTACTACCAGTGGGTCCAGCTACTCCCGTTGCTCCTGTGGAACCCGTACTTCCTGTCGGACCATTGGTTCCTGTGGCTCCAGTAGAACCTGTTGATCCGGTGGGACCATTCGCTCCTGTAGATCCGGTTGCACCAGTACTTCCGGTTGGACCTGCAACTCCTGTTGCTCCCGTAGAACCTGTAGAACCAGTGGGACCCGCAACACCAGTCGCTCCTGTGGATCCTGTAGAACCAGTGGGACCGTTTGCTCCCGTTGCGCCGGTACTTCCTGTAGAACCAGTGGGACCTGCAGTTCCAGTGGAACCAGTTGAACCGGTGCTTCCAGTGGGTCCAGCAACACCGGTTGATCCGGTAGACCCTGTTGATCCGGTGGGACCTGCGGCTCCCGTAGAACCGGTACTTCCTGTAGAACCTGTTGGTCCAGCAACTCCGGTTGCTCCCGTAGAACCTGTTGATCCGGTCGGGCCATTTATACCCGTACTTCCTGTACTCCCGGTCGGTCCGGCATCACCGGTGGATCCTGTTGCTCCTGTAGAACCAGTAGGTCCGGCAACACCGGTTGCTCCCGTAGAACCTGTAGAACCAGTGGGACCGTTTGCTCCCGTTGCACCGGTACTTCCTGTAGAACCAGTAGGTCCTGCAGCTCCAGTTGAACCAGTTGAACCGGTGCTCCCAGTGGGTCCAGCAACTCCTGTTGCACCAGTAGAACCTGTGCTTCCGGTTGGCCCATTCGCTCCTGTAGATCCGGTTGCTCCCGTACTTCCTGTTGGTCCTGCAACACCTGTTGCACCAGTACTTCCTGTAGAACCAGTGGGTCCAGCAACACCAGTTGATCCCGTACTTCCTGTTGATCCAGTCGGCCCATTGGCACCGGTTGCACCAGTCGCACCAGTACTTCCGGTTGGTCCTGCAACACCGGTTGCACCGGTACTTCCTGTAGAACCAGTCGGTCCAGCTACTCCCGTTGTTCCTGTGGAACCAGTACTCCCGGTCGGTCCGGCAATACCAGTAGATCCTGTTGCTCCCGTACTACCAGTGGGACCTGCAGCTCCAGTGGAACCAGTTGAACCTGTACTTCCGGTCGGACCCGCAACACCGGTTGCTCCCGTAGAACCTGTAGAACCAGTGGGGCCGTTAGTTCCAGTGGAACCAGTACTTCCTGTAGAACCAGTGGGACCCGCAACACCAGTCGCTCCTGTGGATCCTGTAGATCCCGTCGGACCATTCGCTCCCGTAGAACCAGTTGAACCAGTACTTCCAGTAGGTCCGGCAACACCGGTGGATCCGGTTGCACCAGTGGAACCGGTCGGACCATTAGCACCTGTTGCTCCCGTAGAACCTGTAGAACCAGTGGGACCGTTAGCTCCTGTAGATCCGGTTGCTCCCGTACTTCCTGTTGGTCCTGCGACTCCGGTTGCACCAGTGGATCCGGTAGGACCATTTATACCCGTACTTCCTGTACTCCCGGTCGGTCCGGCAACACCAGTTGCTCCTGTAGAACCTGTAGAACCAGTGGGGCCGTTTGCTCCTGTTGCTCCTGTAGAACCTGTAGAACCAGTGGGACCGTTTGCTCCCGTTGCACCGGTACTTCCTGTAGAACCAGTAGGTCCTGCAGCTCCAGTGGAACCAGTTGAACCGGTGCTCCCAGTGGGTCCAGCAACACCAGTTGATCCCGTACTTCCTGTTGATCCAGTCGGTCCTGCAACTCCTGTTGCTCCTGTAGAACCGGTACTTCCTGTTGGTCCTGCAATTCCTGTAGATCCGGTTGCGCCTGTACTACCAGTCGGTCCTGCAACTCCTGTTGCTCCTGTG
The DNA here is from genome assembly GCA_023245355.1 of Candidatus Gottesmanbacteria bacterium. Classification (GTDB taxonomy): domain Bacteria; phylum Patescibacteriota; class Microgenomatia; order UBA10105; family UBA927; genus UBA927. The sequence continues at coordinate 25,447 of JAHFKN010000009.1, forward strand.
GATCCTGTAGATCCGGTCGGTCCGGCAACACCGGTGGATCCGGTTGCACCAGTGGAACCGGTCGGACCATTAGCACCTGTTGCTCCCGTAGAACCTGTAGAACCAGTGGGACCGTTAGCTCCTGTAGATCCGGTTGCTCCCGTACTTCCTGTTGGTCCTGCGACTCCGGTTGCACCAGTGGATCCGGTAGGACCATTTATACCCGTACTTCCTGTACTCCCGGTCGGTCCGGCAACACCAGTTGCTCCTGTAGAACCTGTAGAACCAGTGGGGCCGTTTGCTCCTGTTGCTCCTGTAGAACCTGTAGAACCAGTGGGACCGTTTGCTCCCGTTGCACCGGTACTTCCTGTAGAACCAGTAGGTCCTGCAGCTCCAGTGGAACCAGTTGAACCGGTGCTCCCAGTGGGTCCAGCAACACCAGTTGATCCCGTACTTCCTGTTGATCCAGTCGGTCCTGCAACTCCTGTTGCTCCTGTAGAACCGGTACTTCCTGTTGGTCCTGCAATTCCTGTAGATCCGGTTGCGCCTGTACTACCAGTCGGTCCTGCAACTCCTGTTGCTCCTGTGGATCCTGTAGATCCGGTCGGTCCGGCAACACCAGTTGCTCCTGTAGAACCTGTAGAACCAGTGGGGCCATTAGCACCTGTAGATCCGGTTGCACCAGTGGAACCGGTCGGACCATTCGCTCCTGTTGATCCGGTCGCACCAGTACTTCCAGTAGGTCCGGCAACACCAGTCGCTCCTGTGGATCCTGTAGATCCCGTCGGACCATTTACACCAGTACCTCCTGTACTTCCAGTTGGTCCATTAGCCCCTGTAGATCCAGTCGCACCCGTACTACCAGTCGGACCCGCAATACCAGTAGAACCGGTACTTCCTGTAGAACCAGTAGGTCCGGCAACTCCGGTTGCTCCCGTAGAACCTGTTGATCCGGTCGGGCCATTTATACCCGTACTTCCTGTACTCCCGGTCGGTCCGGCATCACCGGTGGATCCTGTTGCTCCTGTAGATCCCGTTGGTCCGGCAACACCGGTTGCACCGGTACTTCCTGTAGAACCAGTCGGTCCAGCTACTCCCGTTGTTCCTGTGGAACCAGTACTTCCTGTCGGTCCGGCAATACCAGTAGATCCTGTTGCTCCCGTACTACCAGTGGGACCTGCAGCTCCAGTGGAACCAGTTGAACCTGTACTTCCGGTCGGACCCGCAACACCGGTTGTACCTGTTGATCCTGTGCTCCCTGTTGGTCCCGCAATACCTGTAGAACCTGTCGCACCAGTAGAACCAGTCGGTCCAGCTACTCCCGTTGTTCCTGTGGAACCAGTACTTCCTGTCGGTCCGGCAATACCAGTAGATCCGGTTGCTCCGGTACTCCCAGTAGGACCTGCAACACCAGTTGCACCAGTGGAACCAGTCGGACCATTTATACCCGTACTTCCTGTGCTTCCGGTCGGCCCGGCAGCACCAGTAGATCCGGTTGCACCCGTACTTCCTGTGGGTCCCGCAACTCCTGTTGCGCCCGTAGACCCTGTGGATCCGGTCGGCCCGGCAGCACCCGTGGAACCGGTAGCTCCGGTGGAACCGGTTGGACCAGCTTCTCCGGTTGCACCGGTACTTCCTGTAGAACCAGTGGGTCCAGCAACACCAGTTGCACCTGTTGATCCTGTACTTCCGGTCGGACCATTTGCACCTGTTGCCCCAGTACTTCCTGTGGATCCGGTCGGTCCCGCGACTCCGGTTGCGCCTGTACTACCAGTGGGCCCGGTTACTCCTGCCGCTCCGGTTGCTCCCGTACTACCAGTGGGTCCTGCAACTCCTGTTGCACCGGTACTTCCTGTAGATCCCGTCGGTCCCGCAACTCCCGTAGATCCTGTTGACCCCGTTGCTCCCGTCGGCCCAGCTACTCCTGTCGCTCCCGTACTACCTGTAGATCCGGTCGGTCCTGCAATACCTGTAGCACCAGTGGAACCGGTCGGACCATTTGCGCCCGTACTTCCGGTACTTCCCGTCGGACCATTTGCGCCTGTCGTTCCAGTCGCTCCCGTACTACCTGTCGGTCCTGATGCACCTTGTAATCCTGTGGCTCCGGTAGAACCAGTCGGTCCGGCATCACCTGTCGCTCCGGTACTTCCCGTTGCTCCCGTCGGACCACTTGCTCCCTGAACGCCCGTTGCACCTGTAGATCCGGTCGGCCCGGCAGCACCCGTGGAACCGGTAGCTCCGGTACTCCCGGTGGGACCTGCGGTTCCTGTGGATCCGGTACTTCCTGTAGAACCAGTGGGACCTGCAATACCGGTTGATCCGGTTGCTCCTGTGGAACCGGTAGGTCCACTTGCACCAATAGCTCCAGTGGCTCCTGTGGAACCCGTTGGACCGGCTTCACCGGTGGATCCCGTTGCACCAGTGGATCCGGTCGGTCCTGATGCGCCTTGTACTCCGGTAGCTCCGGTAGATCCTGTACTTCCTGTCGGTCCTGCCATTCCGGTAGATCCGGTTGCCCCGGTAGATCCGGTAGGACCACTTGCTCCTTGAACACCAGTTGCACCAGTAGAACCGGTCGGTCCTGATGCGCCTTGTACTCCGGTAGATCCTGTACTTCCTGTCGGTCCTGCCATTCCGGTAGATCCGGTTGCCCCGGTAGATCCGGTAGGACCACTTGCTCCCTGAACACCGGTCGCTCCCGTACTACCTGTCGGTCCTGATGCACCTTGTAATCCTGTGGCTCCGGTAGAACCAGTCGGTCCGGCATCACCTGTCGCTCCGGTACTTCCCGTTGCTCCCGTCGGACCACTTG
>JAHFKN010000001.1 GCA_023245355.1 Candidatus Gottesmanbacteria bacterium
GCAGGCACAGCTCACGGTTGCATTCGGATACCATTTCGGGTGAATATCGGACTTCATAAGATACCTATTATAGCAAAAGATTTGATTTACGTATAGAGAGAGGGTATATTCCCTCAATACTCGCTTTGGGGTGGGATAGCGTATAGCAGACTATTTACGTAGTTCGAATTCGTTAAATTGTGAAAATTTCCGCATGATTTCTTTTGCGCGGCGCCGTGTAATGGGCACCTCATTTCCCGCCGTGGTCAGTCCCACGTCCGGCTGGTCCATCTCATTTCGCCACTCCTGCATATAGTGTAAAAAATGCTGGTCACCGCGTTTAACGATGCTTACCATGGGAACCATGTGATGCTTATTGGGATTCGGGGCGCCTTTTTTAAAGGCTTCAACAATGCGGCCTGCCCGCAGTTCACCTGCAGATTGCATCATTTCCCTGGCCTGATCTGAAAATTCACTGGAAAAAGCAATAATGTTTCCCAGATTATACTCACCCAGAACGGACATTGCCTTATCCTGACGCGGGGATTCTTTGCGTTGAAACAGCCCGGGCAGGCGGTCACGAAAGAAGTCACTCATATATCCCTAGATTACCGCCTTTTCTTCTGTTCGGCAATAAATACGCCTATGGCTATGACAACGCCCCCGATGATATACGAGGGGGTAATGGTCTCACGCAGCCATAAAACGGCTAATATTGCCGCCCAGAGCGGCTGCAGATACGAATACAGGGCCGATTCGGATACTTCTATGGATTTTACTGCTATATTGCGGATAGTATAGGCGACCGTTCCTGACAGAACCGCCATAAATACTACGCCCAGATGTGCCTCCAAGGGCGCCGAGGTAAGTATCTGCCATACGGATTCGGGCGCCTGCATAAGAAACAGGATAGGCAGATATATCGCAAAACCGACGATAAACTGCACCTGAGCGACCAGTGTCGGGGCGGCGCCCCGCCTGACCGCTTCCTTGCTCATCAATGCGCCGATAATGTCCGTGATGACGGCAAGCAGCATCAGCCCGTTTCCCTCAAGTTTTCCCAGGGTATCACTGTGACCGTTCATAATGAGCGGACCTACGACCGTAAGTATGGTGCCTAGCAGTGCGATTCCAATACCGAGTTTTTCATTTTTCGTAATCCTGTCACGGAAAAACGCCATGCCACCGAGTATGAGCAGCAGCGGGCCGGCTGCGGTGATGAGACTTCCTGAAAGCGCTGTGGTTTTATTGAGCGCTTCGAAAAACAAAAATAGAGAAAGCGGCGCGGAAATAATACCGGTTAGAAGTATGAGCCACTGCACCGACGCCTTTTTGGGAAATTTCACGCCTGCTGCCGTAAGGTAGGGAAACGCGATAAGCGTGCTCATAAAAAACCGGTAGGTCAGAAACAGCCACGGATTGAACCATTGGAGCGTATGTTTTACGACCGGGCTTGCCGCACCCCATATCACTGACACGAGAAGAAGATAAAGGTAGGCAGTTGTGCGTCGGTTCATGGCAGGGCTAACGGGATAATTGTTTTACGGCGTCTGCTAGGGAAAGTTGCAGTTGTTCCTTTGTCTGCATGTTTTTGAGATTAACCGTTCCTTTGGCCTTTTCTTCCGGCCCCTGGATAATAACGAACGGGATCGCATTTTTATCTGCGTATTTAAGCTGCTTGTCGAGTTTATCGGCAGCAGGATAAAGATCGGCAGAGATGCCGTTTTCCCGGAGCACGCCTGCAATGCGCTGTGCTTCGGGACGCAGCCCGCTGTTAAATACCGTGACGAGCACGTTGCCCGCAACCGAAAGTTTCGGTACCAGCCCCATGATTTCTGCAGCTTCCAGCGTGCGGTCAAAACCGACGGCAAACCCGGTGCCTCCGATATCGCGTCCGGCAAATTTTTCCAGCAGTCCGTCATAGCGCTCTCCGCCCAGCACCGACATATTGTAGCCGGCATCCGGAATTTCCACTTCCCAGATGGGACCCATGGAATAGGAGAAGGAGCGGGCGATCGTCGGATCAAACGCGTACCAGTCATCCGGGAATCCATAGTCTTTGAGGTATGTGAGGATAAACGAAAGTTCCTCATTCGGTTTGAGGTTTTTTACATAGGAGAGATACTCTTTCGCTTTATCCAGCGGGATCCCTTTTTTCTCCATTTCCGAAAGTACGCCGTCATCACCGATTTTTTTAATTTTATCGATACTGACAATCGCCTCATAGGGCATATCCTTAAAAAGTGCCCGTGAGTTTATGCGCACCAGCGCGTTTTTGAATCCCATCTGTTTATAGATTTCAAGTGATAATGCTATCGTTTCCGCATCGGCATCGGGCGTTTTGACACCAAAGATGTCCGCATCCGCCTGAGTGAATTCACGGTACCGTCCTTTTTGCGGTTTTTCGGCACGGAACGCCGGCTGTATCTGGTACCGCTTAAAGGGAAATGTCAGCTGGTTCTGGTATTGGGCGATGACGCGGCAGGTAGGTACCGTCTGATCATAACGGAGTGCCACATCGCGCTCACCCTGGTCTTTAAACTTAAAGAATAGTTTTTCGTCTTCACCGATGGCGCCGACAAATATTTCGAGCGGTTCCAGCGTGGGGGTTTCCAGCGGTGCAAATCCCCAGACTTCGAAAATGCCCGCAAGTTTATCGCGGAGCCATTTCCGTTTTGCAGCCTCAACCGGTAAAAAATCCCGAAATCCCTTAAGCGGCAATATCGTATCCATAATTTTTTACCCGCCAACCACGTGCTCTTTGAAGCGTCTACGAATAGTAGTGAAAAGCTTCAAAGCAAACGTAGGCGAGCCTCCTTTATCGTAGCAGTCAGCCACGCTCCTCACAATAGTGAACTTTTCATTTTTTCCGTTTGTCCAGCTCGCCGTATATGTCTTCGGGGGTGATTCCCAGAGCCGCCCAGAGGACAACGGAGTGAAACAGTAAATCCGCAAGCTCTTCGATCCGGCGCTGCCTGTTTTCATTTTTGGCCGCGATGACGACTTCCGTCGCTTCTTCTCCGATTTTCTGAATCAGACGGTCGGAATTATCAATGAGTGACGCGACGTAGGATCCCTCAGGTTTGTTTTCCTGACGGTTTTTTATGACCGCGTAGAGATCGTCAATTGTCATATATTCTCCTTTCTGTAAAAGCACGATATATTTCCTGAGTGACACGTCGGTCCCACGGGATTAACCCGAATAAGATACGCATCGTCATCACAGTCACGGTATATACTTGTGACCCGGAGACAGTTTCCCGACGATTCTCCTTTTTTCCAGAGCCTTTTTTTGGAACGGCTCCAAAACCATACCCACCCCGTGTTTTTGGTGCGTATGAGTGCCTCGTCATTCATATAGCCGACCATGAGTACCTGTCCGGTCCGGTCGTTTTGTATCACGGCGGGAATAAGTATGGTGTTCATAAGATCTCCCGTACCGCTATGTTTTGAGCGGACAAATAGCGCTTCAATTCCGGTATTGTCAATTCACCGAAGTGGAAAAGGGAAGCCGCAAGAGCGGCATCTGCTTCGCCGTCCCGGAATATTTCCAGGAAATCTTTCATACTTCCGGCTCCTCCCGATGCGATGACGGGAACCGGCACGTCACGGGAAACCTGACGGGTAAGTTCTATGGCAAAGCCGCTTTTTGTTCCGTCGGCATCGATGCTGGTCAAAAGAATTTCTCCTGCCCCCAGCCGGGCAGCCTCTTTGGCCCACTCCACGGCAGACAAACCGGAATCTTTGGTGCCGCCGTTTATCCAGGCGTTCCACTGCCCGGGAGCCGACGCTTTGGCATCAAGCGATAATACGACGCACTGGTTTCCGAATGCGTTGGCGCAGTCGGTAATAAGCTTCGGATTTTTAACGGCGCCTGTGTTTAGCGAAACTTTATCCGCGCCGGCCAAAAGCAGCTGCCGCATGTCCGAAACACTCCGTATGCCTCCGCCCACGGAAAACGGAATGTTTACTTTCTTGGCGGTATTTGCCACGACGTCGAGTAAGATCGGCCTGTTCTCGACCGTTGCGGTAATATCCAGAAATACCAGTTCATCCGCGCCGTCGTCGCTGTATTTTTTGGCGAGCGCAATCGGGTCGCCGGCGTCACGGAACGAAACAAACTGTATGCCTTTTACTACTTTGCCCTCTGTCATATCGAGACAGGGGATAATACGTTTTGTTGTCATAAATTCTCCTTTATAAAATTGGTTAATAATATGGTTCCTGCTGCCCCGCTTTTTTCCGGATGAAATTGTGTCGCAAACAGATTTTTGTACGCCACGGCACTGGCAAACGTTTCTCCGTATCTGGTCGTGGCCGCGACCATGTCCGGATTTTCCACGACCGGATAATAGCTGTTGACGAAATAAAACTCCGCCGCGGGAATTCCGTCAAACAAGCGCCGCGCATAGGGATTGCTGTCGGAAACGGTGACGGTATTCCAGCCGATTTGCGGGACTTTTTTTTCTGCCCGGAATTTCCGGACGGACCCTTTGAGTATCCCCAGGCACACCGTGTCCGCCTCCTCGCTATACTCAAACAGGAGCTGCATGCCGAGACAAAATCCGATAAACGGAATGCCGCGCAGTACCTGATTCCGGATGACCGAATCCAGGCCCCGTGTTTTCAGGTTCTGCATGCCTACCCCTGCCGCTCCTACTCCCGGCAGGAGGATAGCAGCGGCGGACCCGACGACAAAAGGATCTGAACTTACAACGCACGGCACACCGAGAGCGGTCATCGTGTTGACAACACTCCCGATGTTTCCCAGTCCGTAATCAATAATAGTTATCATAATGTTCCTTTCGTCGACGGAATCTGTCCGCCGCTTTTTTCATCCGTTTCGCAGGCCATGCGTATGGCTCTGGCCATTGCTTTCCATATCGCCTCGGCTTTGTGGTGATCGTTTCTGCCGTTTTCCACCTTTATGTACACATTCGCTTTTGCATTTTGTGCAAATGCGTCCCAAAAATCATAGACGAGTTCACTGCTCAGGTCGCCGATTTTTTCGCGGGCAAACGGACAGTCCAGCGTGAAGGCGTACCGTCCGGAAAAGTCGATTGCCACCGTGGCAAGTGCTTCGTCCATCGGCAGGATAAAAAATCCATACCGCTTGACTCCGCGTTTGTCCGCCAGTGCCTTCAAAAACGCTTCTCCCAACACAATGCCGATATCTTCCACCGTGTGGTGATCATCGATATACATGTCTCCCGTGGCCTTCATTGTGAGATCGAATGCGCCGTGTTTGGCAAAAAGATCCAGCATGTGAGTGAGGAACCCGACCGGTGTATCTATCGACCGGATACCCGCTCCGTCCAGACAAAGTGACAGGAAAACGTCCGTTTCCGATGTTTTCCTGGTTATGGCTGCTTTCCGCTTCATAGGACCTCCTTTAGATTGTTTATATTGCGTATCCGTATGTCACCGATTTTTTCGTATCCGACAAATACACTTGTCATGCCCGCGCGCTTGGCAGCCAGGACGTCATTTATCGTGTCGCCGACATAGACGGGATTTTTCACTTTCATCCGCCGTGCCGCCTCACGCAGGGGATCGGGAAACGGTTTTTCCCTCTTCGTGTCTTCCCGGGCGACGATATAGGCAGCCGGAATACAGTCGGGCGTTATCCCGAGGTTCGAAGCGGTACACATGGCTTCTTTTTTGGGGCGGCCGGTCGCTATTCCTAACGGGTAGGCTGAGCCGAGAGAAACGAGCATCTTTTTTTCGATAAGAAGCGTTTCTTGCGCGATAAGGCCGTCATAGTCGTTGCCCAGGTAAACGGATTGGAAGCATGCCTTGATGCGGCGATACCTATCGGTTTGCCGTATGGTATCCGTAAGCAACACGATATTTTGCGCGAAATCCGACGCCGGTATGTTCCGGTTCAGAAGGTCCGTGAGCGCGTATGAAACATCCCAGTCGTTATTGAATCCGGGAATTTTTTTGACGGCGGCAATCAAATTTGCATCAACCGTTTTGTTGATCCGCCCGGTTTCTCGGAGCATGGTCTTTACGGTTTGTTTGATTGCCGCAGTGAAGCTCTCATTGGAAACGAGCACCCCGTCCATGTCAAAGATGATTGCGTCATACGCGTTTTTCATACGATCTCCTTTAGGGCGTTTATAAGTTTGTTGTTTTCCCGCTCACTCCGGACCGTGATCCGCACGCAACCGGATAAATACGGTTTGGCACTGCGGTCCCGGATGATGATGCCGCAGGAGGTAAGGCGCGACGCTATGCTGCGTGCACGGTTGCCCATATTCACGAGCAGGAAGTTTGCTTCTGACGGATAGACAACAAATCCCAGCGCGGTAAGGGAACCAGCCAGCCGCCGGCGTTCGGCCCGGATCATGGATATTTGCTTTCGGATCCACCGCCTGTCATTTTTGAGCACCGTTTCGGCAAGACGGGAAGAAAGCGAGCTGACACCCATGGGAAACCGGACGGTATTAAAGACGCGGGAAAGATTTCGATTTGCGATAAGGTAGCCTACGCGCGCGCCGGCAAGTCCCGCGAATTTAGAAAACGTTTTCAGCACGATAAGATTGTCGTATTGCTTCGTAAGCTGTACGGCGGTTTTGCCGTAAAATTCCCCGTATGCTTCGTCGACGACGACCGCGCATGAAGCGGCGGACACGATACGTCTGAGCGTTGATTGCGGTATCACGGATCCTGTCGGGTTGTTCGGGTTTACCAGAAATATGAGTTGGGTCCGGGGTTGGCGGGACGCCTTGATGATATCAGCCGCATTGACGGCGAATGTTTTTCCGACAAGCGGAATTTCGATCGGGATGCCCCGGTTTATCCTGCACTGGATATCAAACATTTCATATGTCGGAGGGGTAATAACAAACCGGTCGCCCGGGTCTAAAAATGTTTTGGACAGGATATCGATTGCCTCATCACCGCTGTCGGTGACGGTAATCATGCTCTGCGAAACGCGTTCGTAGGACGCAAGCTCCCGTTTGAGCCCTGTATAGTTTGGATCCCCGTATTCGTTGACGGAAACCGCGCTTACAGGAACACGTTCAGCGCTTGGCGGGGGAAAGGGAAGCGTATTCGTGTCAAACCGGAGTGTGTCTGCCACAACATACGCCTCCCATTGGTACGGGCTGGTCGTTTGTCCCACTTGTGATAACCGATAGTTCATGTTCATATACATTCCTCCCACTCATTTCATAAACCGTACCGATACCGAATTTTTGTGTGCCGGTAATTGTTCGATAGCGGCTACAATTTCTATTGTGTTCCGGATTGTTGATAATCCGCGTTTGGTACATGTTTGTACCTGCATCCATTTGCCGTATGCGTCCACCCCCAGCGGAGGATACATTTTGGCCATCCCCCCGGTCGGTAAGACGTGATTGGCGCCCGTTGCATAATCTCCCGTTGCTTTAGACGTCCACGGTCCCAGAAATACGGAGCCGGCATTTCGAATGCGTCCGACAACCGTTTCCGGTCGGCGCGTCATAATTTCCAAATGCTCCGGTGCATACTCATTGGTAAACGCTATGGCTTCCGTAATCGAATCTGCGACGGCAAACAGTCCGTATTGTCTGAGTGATGCGCGTATCCTGTCTGCCGTTTTAAGAAATGGCAGTTGTTTTTGTATTTCCGCAATGGTTTTTTTTGCGACGGTTTCGCTCGTCGTAATAAGCACGCAGGCGGAATCTTCTCCGTGTTCGCCGTCAGCAAGAAGATCAGCGGCTATGAACGCTGGATTTGCAGTATCGTCGGCAATGATAAAAATTTCTGACGGTCCTGCCGGCATGTCGATGCTTACCGTATCAAGGGCGAGCATTTTGGCGGCTGTGACGAACGCATTACCGGCCCCGAAAATTTTGTATACGTTCGGTATGGTGTTTGTGCCGTAGCACATGGCGGCAATTGCTTCAGCGCCGCCGACTCTGTATATGTTTGTAATTCCGATCATGTCCGCGGCAACCAGCGTAGGCGCCGGAATTTGTCCGTCTTCCCGGGGAGGAGAGCAAAGGACTATTTGCCTGCAGCCGGAAATTTGAGCGGGAATTGCCGTCATGAGGACGGAAGAAGGGTACACAGCTTTGCCTCCCGGGATATACAATCCGACTTTTTCTATCGGCCGCCACTCGCGCCAGACGGTGATTCCTTTTTCCGTACGGACTACAGTGTCCTTCAGGCGCGGAAGCTGTGCTTTTTGGACGGCGGTGATATTTTTTATCATTTGCCGCAAGGCCCGGATAAAATCAGGCGTCACCCTTGTATATGCGTTTTTGATATCGCCCGGTGTTACCGCGACAGAAGAGTATGCGGCAGCGCCGTAGCGCTTTACATATTTATTCCGCAGCACAGCATCCCCGGAGGTTTTTACCGACTCCATTATTTTTTTGACCTGTGGCCGTATCCGGACGTCCATGCCCGCAGACCGGCGTACTATCCGCTGATAGTCGGTGTTGTTTAGGTCTTTCAGACGTATTGTTTTCATATAATTACGAAATAATTTTTTCGACCGGCAGCATAACGAATTTACCTGCTCCCAGTGTCTTTAACCGTTCAAAAAGCGCCCAAAACATATCTTCTTTGACGACGCCCTGCAGACGTATATTCGATCCTGTTTTGTCAGGAGTAATCTCCGATGACGCAAGTCCCGGAATGATTTTTGTGAGTTTCGGCGCGATTTGTTTCGGGGCGGTCATAATGACGTATGTATAATTTGCGGCGGAAAGAACCCCTTTAAATCTCGTCAGCAGCTGATTTACCAGTGCCCGTTCTTTCAGAGAACCAGCCGACTGCTTGTTGGCAATCAGGACGGCCTCCGAACGGTAAATCGGGGCGAGGGGACGCAGGTCATTGAGTGCGAGCGTACTTCCCGTTGACGTTAAGTCGACGATGGCCGAGGCAATGCCCAACGACGGCGCAATTTCAACCGATCCGCGTATGGTAACCGTATTTACCGACACGCCGTTTTTTTGAAAATACCGCGTTGTAGATCCGGGGTATGTTGTCGCGATAGTCTTCCCATTGAGGTCGGCTAGTGTTGTGACAGGGGATTCCTTCGGCACGGATACCGTGAGCGTACAGAATCCGTACCGGAGGTTTAACAGTTTTTTCACATCCGGACGCTCTTCATTTAACACGTTCTGTCCCAATATGCCCAAATCGACAACACCGGATTCGACAAGCCCCGGGATATCATCGTCACGGACATACAGAATTTCCATGGGGAAATTCCGGCAGGTCGAAAACAGCTTCCGTTTATAGCTTTCGAATGAAATGCCCGCGGCGCGCAAAAACGAAAGCGTTTCTTCCGTCAGACGCCCGTCTTTTTGTATCGCTAATTTAAGATATTGGTTATTCATATGTTTTTCCTTTTGGGTGGCTGACGGGTAATGCTCCCGCTGCTTCCTGCTCCACAGGCAGGCGCTCTACTTTTGAGCTACAGCCACCATTTTTGCCAATAAAAAACCTCCCGTTCGCTACGCACCACAAAACATGTGATACGTAAGGAACGAGAGGCCAATAAAAAAGGACCTCCCGCGGTCCCATCCTTCGTTTTCCGGAGTATTTCTCTCCGGAACTCTCAGGCCGACTCCGCGTGGGCGACATCGACTGTTGTATTTGACGGTTCAACTTCCGTAAGGCTTTTTGGCCTTCAGCTCGTGGATCGTGACTCCACTGATAGCGCTTTTCTATTCAATTGTATTGGGTATCATACTACAAATCCTTTAAATGTCAAATTCGTATCGGGGACCGTTATAGGACGGGAAGCTGTTTGGAAGAGGCGGAGAGTACGTCCACGGAGCCGTCTTTTATAAGGACAAGATCCTCGATACGGATTCCATATGAACCTTCAACATAGGCGCCCGGTTCTATGGTAACGGTCATATAAGGCAGAAGTGTTTCGGCGTGGTGTACGGTCAGTCTGGGAGCTTCATGAATATCGAGGCCTACCGAGTGCCCCAGACTGTGCGGGTACACCGGCAGGTTAGCTTCGGCAATCACTTCGCGGGCTGCGGCATCGAGGGTGGCTCCGTTGCGCTCACCGTCCCGAAGAAGGCTCAGCGCTTTTTCGTTCGCAGAAAGCACGGCGTTGTGAGCTGCAATCCACTCGGGTTTGGGCGTACCGATAAAAGCCATCCGTGTCATATCTGCGCAGTACCCGTTTACCCTGGCTCCGAAGTCTAAAAGAACAATGTCATTTTTCTGCAGCAGACTTTGTGTATCCGGTGCGTTGTAATAATGAGGTTGGGAGGTGTGTGGACCGAATGCGACGATCGGGGAGAAAGCGTTGCCGGCACCGTTTGCACGGAAAAACTGCTCGATTTCCCACGCCAGGGTGTTTTCGCTTACCCCGGGGCGGATGAATTGCAGTATATGGGTGAAACACGCGTCAGTCAGCGCGGCCGCTTTCCTGATGTTGATCATTTCATCAGCGCGCTTGATCATACGCAGATTTTCTATTTTCTTTCCCGTTGGTATGAGTCGCACATGCGGAAGCGTTTGCTTCAAGTTGGACAATTCCGCGACAGTCAGATGTCGGTCTTCAAACCCCAGTTTGGATATGTGGTCGTCAGTCGTGATCGCAATGAGCGCTTCCGACAGGGGGTGCTCCCGGCTTATTTCCGTAAACGTGAGTCGTTTTGCCTGCGTGAGGCGGCGCGCAGTCTCGGTATACAGACGGCTGGTAAAAAGTATGGTTTTATCGTGAGTCAAAAGCACGTAGGCCTCGCGTTCATGGGGTGAAACCCCCATGAATCCGGTGAGGTACCGGATATTGGAAGGATCTGTGATGAGAATTGCGCCAAGCGAGCCGAAAAACCCTTTATTCATTGTTGGTATCGTACCACGAAATGGGTGTGTTATGGGGTTTCGGCGGGCGTCGCCGTGGGTTTTGGCGTCGCCTTCACTGTCGCAGAGGGGGAAGCGTCGGGAGCGGTGGTTGTCGTAGGAGCACCTGCTGCTCCGGTAATATTGCCTAAATCCAATATTCTGGACGCGCTGATGCGGTTTTCCTTTTTGGGAACGGGAATGCCGACGATATGCACGGAGTCTCCGACCGCCAGCTTGGAAAATCCTGCCTTGGTTATGCCCGAGGCGGCGGTCCACGCAGTGGTTTTGGTAGACTTTTCGATATCAACCGTAATACTCCTGCCGTCTGCCGTATTGACGATGAGCGAAAATTCTTCGCTGTCGACATCGGCGATAACACCGGTTATGCGCGATGTCTGCACGGCGCTTTCTATAAAAATATACTGCGCTTTCAGTAAATCCAACGCTTCGTCATAGGTGCCGAATACCGTAATCGGATCTTTTACTTCCAGCTTTTCCAGATCCAGATTTACCCGTTTACCGCTTATGACCTGTGAGACGGTCACGTCGTCAGTGAGTTCGATTTTGATGTCTTTTGTTTTTGTCTCTACAGTGGCTGAGGTAAGCGAAATTGTTTTTACCGTACCGAACATTGCGCGTTTGACGACGGACCTGAGTTCCGCAACTTTGGTAGCCAGCCGGACTTTAAGTTCCTCAAGCTGCGCACTTGCCGTTGATGTGTTTGCGGCTTTGGGAGTCGCTGAAGGAGTCGAAATTGCAGCAAATGCGGGTGTTGTCAGCATGGATACTATGCCGATACATGCGATACACAATGCAATGCGGTGCGATGTTTGTATGTTCATGTGTTAAAAATCCTCCGGTGTGTAATAGACGATGACTGACTGCGTCTGTATGTTTCCTTTTGAATAACTCGTGACGATAAGTTCATTTTTTCCTTCTCCCAGGGAAATTTTGCCGGCAAATGCGCCTTCTGCGTTAGCCACGACGACGTTTTCGGTGCTTTCTCCCTCAAGAACTATCGTCGCATTCGGCGGTGCGGAGCCGGAAACCAGCGATTCGTTTTTTCCCTCTATTGCTTCCGGTAACGGGCTTTGGATTGTTAAAACTTCATTCGGTTTCGGTGTGGGGGACGGCTTCGGACCGCTTTTTTGCGAAGTAAATTTGGAAATCAGCGACGAGAAATCAGGCATGTGAATCGGCGGAAGATTTTTAAACACCGACGGACCCAAAAAAACAAGCGCGGCAATTACGAGTCCGACTCCGAATCCGATAACAGTAGCTAGAAGCGCGTCTTTATTCATATACAGAAATTGGAACAGTACACGTAATTATACCGTACGTACCGGGGCAGGGAAACCCTAAGCTTATAGCGTAGGGGGTTGTTGCTTAGGATACTTAAATCTGATATAAAATGCAACTACTATGGAAATACTTCCCCTGGGTCATGCATCATTTAAACTCCGCGGTAAGTTCGCTACCGTCGTAACGGATCCGTATGATGAAAAAGAAATGGGTATCAAATACCCCAAACACATCGAAGCAGATATCCTGACGATTTCCCATAATCACTTTGATCACAACGCGAAAGGCCTTATAGGGGGCTCTCCGTTTGTCGTTGAGGGAGCAGGAGAGTACGAAATCAAAGGCGTATCCGTCATCGGTGTCGGGTCGTTTCATGATGATAAAAACGGAGAAGAGCGCGGAAAAAACACGATGTACAGGATAGAAATAGACGGAATCCGGCTGCTGCATTTAGGTGATTTAGGACACGTGTTGTCATCTGCGCAGGTAGATGTGGTGGACGGCGTGGACGTGCTATTTATCCCGGTCGGAGGCGTATATACGATTGATGCGGAAAAGGCAGCACAGGTTATTTCCGACATAGAGCCGCGTATTGTCATTCCGATGCACTACGGAACCGATACGTACAACAAGAGTCTTGCTCCCGTATCCGTATTTCTGAAACAAATGGGCAAGGAATCCGTTACTCCGGGAGCGAAATTAACGATCAGCCGCGATAAACTACCTGCCGAGATGCAAGTCGTCGTACTTGAGTAAACCATGACGAGCCCCAAAGTTCCTCCGCACGACAATGTCGCCGAACAGTCGGTGTTGGGCGCTGTTCTCATCGATAAAGATACCATGGTTGATGTCGCGGAATTTTTACGTCCGCATCATTTTTACGCGCCGATTCATGGAATGATTTTTGAGGCGATGCTCGAATTGTATGAGGCGCATGAACCGATAGACGTCGTGACACTGTCTGCCCAGCTTAAGAAAAAAGGAACACTCAAGGATGTCGGGGGAGCAGCGTATTTATCGGATCTCGTAAACGTCGTCCCCACAAGCGCCCATGCCGAGCAATATGCGCGCATCATTACGGAACACGCCACGAAACGGCGGTTGGTAGAAGCGGCAGCCAAAATTACCGAGATGGCATTCCGGGATGAAGGCGGATCGGAATCCATCGTTAATGACGCGGAAATGGAAATTTTTGCCATTGCCCAGTCGACCACCCGGCGAGATTTTTTGCCGATTAAAGACGCGCTCGCCGCATCGTTTGACCGTCTCGATGAACTGCATAAGCGGGCGGGAGGTTTGCGCGGCGTGCCGACAGGATTTAATGAAGTGGATACTAAACTGGCCGGCATGCAGGATGCAAACCTTATTATTCTCGCCGCACGTCCGGGAACCGGCAAAACAGCCATGATATTAAACATCGCACAGCACGTGACGGTAAAAGAAAAAATTCCGACCGGCATATTTTCTCTTGAAATGAGCAAGGAAGAACTGGTCGACCGGTTGCTCGTTTCTCAGGCGGACATCGACGCTTGGAGGCTTAAGACCGGCAAACTGACGGACGACGATTTCACCAAGTTGTCCGACGCGATGGGCGAACTCGCCGAAGCGCCGCTGTTTATCGATGATACACCGGGTATGAATATCATCGAGATGCGTACGAAAGCCAGGCGGCTCCAGGTAGAGCACGGTGTAAAGCTTATCATCGTCGATTACCTGCAGCTATGCGACCCGGGCCGGAAATTTGATAACCGTGTCCAGGAGGTGTCTATTATTTCCCAAAGTCTTAAAAATCTGGCCCGCGAATTACGGATTCCGGTCCTTGCCTGTTCACAACTTTCCCGGGCGGTCGAAACCCGCGGCACCAGAGTGCCGGAGCTGTCGGATTTGCGTGAGTCCGGATCCATTGAGCAGGACGCTGACGTTGTTATGTTTTTGTACCGGGAAGAGGCGGATCAGGCGATGTGGGGGGATCAGATTCAGACGAAACTCAGGATCGCCAAACACCGTAACGGACCTCTTGGGGAAATCGACCTTATATTCCGCGGAGACCGCATCCGGTTTTATTCCGTGGAACACAAGCATACCGACGCCCCTCCTGCTGTCCACTAGCCGTATTCCGCTTGCTGCCTCATTTGCGTTATAATACGTTCTGTTGCCGAGGTGGCGGAATGGCAGACGCTCAGGTCTCAAAAACCTGTGAGGTTAACCCCTCGTGGAGGTTCGACTCCTCTCCTCGGCACCACATGCGGGGGTATGGTATAGTGAAACACATATGAAACTTTCCAAACTCTATTCACTGGCAGTAACGATGGGTATCGAAGCGGATCCGCGCGGGAAAGACGGTATCAAAAACCTGCTTTTGCGCCGCAAAAAAGAATTCGACGAACTCCCCAAATCCAAACGCGCGGAGTATGACGAAGAAGATCTGGTTAATCCGTACTCGGATTCGCGTATTTTCTGGGGTTCTCCTGATTTGGACGTCGATTCCATTATGGCAGGTATCGATATCAATGCCGCAGAAGTGCTGCTTGCCGACCGTCTGAACCAAAAAGGAGAGAGTATCGATCTGCTGCTGACCCATCATCCCGAAGGCGCATCGCTTGCATCACTTCATGAAGTTATGGAAGTTCAGGCGGATATTTGGGCCAAATACGGTGTTCCGATAAATATTGCCGAGGGCGTCATGCGGGAACGTATTCATGAAGTGCAGCGGAGATTTTCACCTGTCAATCACGCGGAAGCCATCGATGCGGCCAAACTGCTCGGGTTGGCATTTATGGGAATGCACACGGTGACGGATAATCTCGTGCATCAGTATATGGAACGCCTTTTTGAGAAGCATGTTCCCGAAACTGTCGGGGATGTCATGGATATGTTAAAACGCGAGCCGGAGTATAAAGAAGCGATGAAAGGAAAAGCAGGTCCTATGATATTTGCCGGAGACGCAAAAAACAGAGCCGGAAAAGTTGCCCCCATTGAATTTACCGGAGGAACGGAGCCGTCCCATATTATTTACGAAAAGCTTGCCATGGCAGGAGTGGGAACCGTTATCGGCATGCATGCGGGCGAGGAGCACCGGAAAGAAGCACTCAAATACCATATTAACCTCGTGATAGCCGGGCACATGAGTTCGGACAGTCTGGGGATGAATTTATTGCTCGATGCGTTTCAAAAGCAGGGAATTAAAATTCTTCCGTGTTCCGGACTGATCCGCGTCCCCAGATAAGCTACGAATATTTCCGCCCGGGAATGCCGGCTTTTTTCGTTGTTACGAAAGAATAAATAAGAAGAATGCAACGGTTGCAACCTGCGTAATCATTCCAAGCGGCAGTTGTGCTTTCGCATGGAATATGTTCGGAAGTTTATAGAATGCATACGTAAACCGCTCCAGGAATCCTGCGTTTTTGGACGGTTCGTGTTTTTTCTGATTAGCGTAGAAGATATACCACGGGGTTTCCAGCCAGTCCGGCATGATGCCGAACGCGACGGTAACTGCCCAAAGGGTAAACGGCAAATGCTGCCCGAAAAAATAATAGGAAAGCCCTATTCCGAACACTGTCTCCGTGATGGCAAACACGCCGGTCGTATATTTGGGACGGTTTCTCCAGTTCGTACCGAAATCCCAATGGGGTATGCTGTCCATGACGTAGTGGGAGGTGAGTGCGAGAAGGGAAGCCGTACCGGGGTCGGAAAAACGTGATGCGATAGCTCCGGAAACGAGGGCGTGTGCGGCGGCAGTCATGGTTCTATTGTATGATAAGATGGTTGGTGTTGCAAAGTTTCAGCCTAAAACATATGAAAGTTACCCACCTTACGAAAAAAATGGATCCGGTGCTGGAAGTGCTTTCTAACGGATTGTTCCGCAGGTTATGGATCGGTCAGATGACAAGCCAGCTTGCTGGCAACATGCTTATTTTTTTGTTAGCGCTTCTTATGTACCGGAAAACAGGGAGTAACGTTGCGGTGTCCGGATTGTTCCTGGCGTACGGGCTTCCGTCGTTATTGTTCGGGGTTATAGCAGGCACTATCGTTGACCGTCTGGACCGCCGCGCCGTGCTGCTTGTAGCCCATGCGTCACGCGCACTGCTGGTATTTGCAGTATTAGCCCTCAATGAGCGGATTTCCGCGGTGTACCTGATCGTTTTTCTTTACGCGGTGATCAATCAGCTTACGATGCCTTCCGAAGTTCCCCTGATTCCGCAATTCGTGCCGAAAAGTCATCTTGTATCAGCGAACAGTCTTTTTTCATTTACTTTTTACAGCAGTATGGCGATCGGGCTTATTTCAGCAGGTCCCGTACTCCGGTGGCTCGGACGGGACGGCGCGCATATACTGATTTTTGCTCTGTTTCTTGTGGCGGCAATTTCCGTATTCGGTATCCCCCCGCAGGGGGAGGGGATTAAGTCCCTTAAACGTATATTTCATTATGATTTCTTTTACATCCTGAAACGATTCTTAGCAAATATGCAGATGGGAATCCAGTATGTTGCCAAATCGCCGGTGTTACGGGATGCGGTCGTGCTGCTTACAGGTACACAGATTATGCTGGTGCTGCTGGGGACATTGGGGCCGGGATTTGCCGATACGGTGCTCCGCATTGACGTGCGGGACGCGTCGCTTCTGATTGTCGGCCCCACGATTTTCGGAATATTAAGCGGCACGGTATGGGTCGGGAACCGCGGGTACCGGTATCCGTCTTCCAGACTCATGAATATCGGCGTGTTGTCTGCGGGTATCATCCTGATAACCACGTCGCTCCTGTTCGGGGCTGCAAATACCCTGTGGTTTTCGCTTGTTCCGCGGCCGCTTGTTTTGTCTATGGCACTGGGATTGTTTTTTATGCTGGGAGTAGCAAACAGTCTGCTGGATGTCCCGTCCAATACCATTTTGCAGAAAGAAGCCGAAGGGGATATGAGAGGAAGGGTCTACGGAATACTGTCTGCGTCCGTAGGCGGGGCAGGCATTCTGCCTGTCGTCGTAAGCGGTGTATTGGCGGATTTAATCGGCGTCGGACAGGTTATTTTTTTGTTGGGACTCGTGGTAACATTGTATGGGTTCTACCGGTGGACCGTGAACCGGCATATACCCGTTTCTGAGACGCATACCATATGATACCGGCTCTTATTCCCATCGATCATGGAGGAATTGTCGTCATGAACAGCGTTATCGTGCTGGCATGGCTTTCGTTTTCGTTCCTGTTCTGGCGGGGGTTGCGCGCCGTCGCTGTCGAAGAAGACAGGATTTTTGATCTGACGTTTTATATGACGCTTGTCGCGTTTGTCGCCGCCCGGTTCGGGTTTGTGCTCACACATTGGGAACTATTTTCCGGTAAATCACCGCTTCTTATTGTCGCATTATGGGTGTCTCCAGGATTATCCTGGCTCGCAGCGTTAGTGGGCGGGCTGGCTGCGTGTGTCGCGTTGAGCCGTCAGTATAAAGTGCGGCTGGGATTGGTGCTGGATACCCTTTCTGCGGCGTTACCGCTGCCGATTATTCTCGGAGAGGCGGGTTCGCTGATTACCGGTGCCGAACTCGGGGTCGCCTCCGGGCTTCCGTGGGCGCTACGCATAGGCACAGACGGGATTACCCGCCATCCGATACAGCTGTATGAAATGATAGGGCTAATTATAGTGAGCATTATCATGCTCCGTCTGAATGTACGATCCGTCAGGAATAAATGGCCGTACGGGATAACCGGAATCTGGTTTTTCCTTTTGTATGCGACAACCGCGTTCCTCCTTGAGTTTGCTAAAGATGCTCGTGTATACTGGAGTACGCTTAGCGCCAATCAATGGGTGTTGATTGGCATTTTTGCTGAATGTGTTGGAGTGCTCTATGTACGGGGCGGCGGCAGGGAACATCTGCGGCCATTTGCACACAGATTATTAAAATTTTTGGAAGAGAAAGGAAAGAAGTTGCATGAATCAATTTCCCGCCGACACACTGATTGATATCCGAAAACATCTTGAAGAAGAGAAGGCCAGACTTCTGGCGCGAATTTCCGAACTTACGGTTCAGGATCCGTTCAGCGATCCGGACAGAACGAGTGACAATGCCGCAAGCGATACGGAGGCCAGTGAAGAAAGTAATCATGACCGTGTGTCTGCACTGGTCAATGAGCTGAAAACACAGGCAGCAGAAGTAGAAGCCGCCTTATCCAAAATACAGGACGGTACATACGGATTCTGCGTCGAGTGCGGAAAGATGATCGATACCGACCGCCTGGCCATACATCCGACAGCTACCATGTGTTTGTCCTGCGAGTCGAAGAAGAAAAAGTAGGCGCAAGATGGATATCCCCATACTTTACGAAGACGAACATGTATTCGTCATTAACAAACCTCCGGGTATTGTCGTCAACCGCGCGGAATCAGTAAAAGAGGAGACCGTGCAGGATTGGGCAGCCCCCAAAGTCTTACGGGACGGATTTGTTCCGTCTACTGATGATGAAAAAGTGTTTGTTGAACGCGCAGGGATCGTGCACCGGATAGACAAAGAAACATCCGGCTGTCTTATCATTGCCAAAACCGTTACGGCATTTACCGATATACAGCGGCAGTTTAAAGAGCGCATTGTCAAAAAAACATATCTTGCGATTGTGCACGGCCATCTCGTGCCGGAGTCAGGGGAGATACGGGCCCCGGTCGGCCGTCTTCCGTGGAACCGCGAACGGTTCGGGATTCTTCCCGGAGGCAAGGACGCAGTGACCAAATATACCGTTATGCGTACGGGAAATTCACACAAAACCGATATTTCATTGGTTGCCCTTTATCCCGAAACGGGGCGCACCCATCAGATTCGGGTGCACGTAAAGTACATCAATCATCCGATTATCGGGGATTGGCAATACGCCGGACGCAAAACGGCACGCGCAGACAGGGTTTGGGCGCCCCGCGTGATGCTGCATGCGTGGAAGGTCGCGTTTATGCATCCTGCCAATCATACGGAACTTGCAATTGAAGCTCCCGTACCGGATGATATGAAGAGTATCATCTGAAAATACGGAGAGCCCGGGATGTCCCATTCACTTTCGCTCATTACTACGTTTCTGCTGCTTCTCTCTGCCGCATTGGGCGGGGGAGCAATCGCCGTACGGCTCAAACTTCCGTCCATCGTCGGCTACATCGCGGGAGGCATACTGGTCGGAAACATATTCTCCCGGGGATTTGATCATCAGTTGATATCCATGATTGCGGAAGCCGGGGTGACGTTGCTTCTTTTTACCCTCGGCGTCGAGTTTTCGTTTCACAGGCTCAAACGCATACTTCATGCGATTTCCTGGCCGGCGATTGCACAGATGGTCATTACGCTGCTTGTTGTGCTGCTTTCGCTCATAGCGCTCAAGATTTCATTTATTCCGGCGCTTTTTCTCTCCAGTGCAGCCGCGCTTTCCTCGACGGCAATTGTCGTGAAGCTGTTGTCTGAACGCGGAGAACTTGATTCTATTCCGGGGGAACTGGCAACCGGCTGGCTTGTCATACAGGATCTTGCCGTCGTACCGATTCTGATTCTGTTGTCTGCGGTTTCGGGAGCCAGCGGACATGAAGGCACGGTTATGGCAGTGATGGGAGCGGTATTACTGGCCATGCTTAAAGCAGGAGTTCTCGTCACGGTTGTGTTATATCTGGGGAGCCGGGGGGTACCGGCGCTTCTTGCCACTGTTGCGGGATTCCGGAACAGGGAATTTTTTCTGTTAACGACGATCGGCATCGTATTTTTCGTCGGATTGTTAACGTATGCCGTCGGTCTGTCAGTTTCATTGGGGGCATTTATTGCCGGATTGCTGGTTGCGGAAACCAGCCAAAATCACGCGGTGTTTGCCGAAATCCGTCCGCTTCGGGATTTATTTGCCGTCGTATTTTTTGTTTCACTGGGGATGGCGCTCCCGGTAAGCGCTCTGGTGAGTTCATTACCGGCCCTCGCGGTTATGACGGTTGCGGTGGTCGCAATAAAAGGCGGCAGCATCTACACGCTGCTCCGGTTTTTGGGGTATCACCGTAAAACTGCGTTTCTTGTCGGCATTTACTTAACACAGGTCAGTGAGTTTGGTTTTGTCATCGCCGGAACGGGAGTTGCATTAGGTGCGCTCAACGAAAGTCAGTCATCGTTACTTATCGCCGTAACATTTATCACCATTCTCATTTCCAGTCCGATGATAAGCCGCGGCCACGAGCTGTATTATTTCGTTCATTCGCTTACCAGGCGTTTTCCGAAATTATTCCGGGATAGGGCTGAAGAAGCGCCGTTGGGCGGAAACGCGGACAACGGATATCCGATCCGCGATCACGTCGTCATCTGCGGATACGGCAGGGTAGGCCGTTACATCGGTCGGGCGCTGCAGATGAGCAGTATTCCGTTTCTGGTTGTGGACTATAACCAGCATACCTTGGCAGGGTTGCGGGGGGCAGGAGTTCAGACGGTGTACGGAGATCCTGCAGATAAAGACGTGCTGGATTTTGCCCAAGTCGATTATGCCAAGGCAATTGTCATCGCTATTCCTGACCGTCATACGCAGGAAATGGTAATCGGGAATGCACTGTCGTTAAACCGCAGAATTAAAATCATCTGCAGGACGCACCATGAGGAGGATCAGCGGCATCTGAAATCTTTAGGGGTTCAGACGATAGTCCAGCCGGAATTTGAAGCGGCGCTTTCCATCGTTTCGAAATTACTTTCGGATTTCAATATTCCGGAGGAGGAAATGGCAGGGAAAATGAGCCGCCTCAAAATTGAACACGGGATAGGGTAAAATAGGCAGATGAAACAGTTTTCCTTCACTTCTACCCAAACCGGGATTGCTGCAGGCGCACGGATGGGAACCATCGTTACCCCGCACGGAATTATCAACACACCGGCTTTCGTGCCGGTCGGCACACAAGCGACCGTCAAGTCACTTACCCCCGATGAGCTGAGTACACTCGGCGTTCAGTTGTTTTTCGTAAACACCTATCATACGTATTTGCGGCCGGGGCTTTCCGTGATCGGCTCATTCGGCGGGCTGCATGCATTTATGGGATGGAACGGACCGATCATTACCGATAGCGGCGGATTTCAGGTTTTTTCACTTGCACGGCCGAAATATAAACCGGCAGACAGGGACGAAGAGTCTGCCGCACTCGTAAAAATTACGGAAGACGGCGTATGGTTCCGGTCCCATTGGGACGGGAGCAAACATTTTTTCAGTCCTGAGTCGTCTATGGAATACCAGTGGACGCTGGGAAGCGATATTCATATCGCGTTTGACGAATGTACCCCGTATCCGGCCACGCCCGCGTATGCCAGAAAAGCGATGGACAGAACGCACAGGTGGGCAGAGCGGTCGCTTATTGCGCATACGAAACTCTGGCAGTCCCATAAAAAAGAGGGGAAGCCGTATCAGGCGCTGTACGGGGTTGTACAGGGGAGTGTCTACGAAGATCTGCGTATTGAATCCGCCGAAAAAATTTCCGGAATGGACGTGGACGGAATCGCAATCGGCGGTGTGTCGGTCGGAGAAAGTAAAGAAGAAATGAAGAACGTGCTGCAGTGGGTTACTCCGCATTTGCCCCACGATAAACCCCGTCATTTATTAGGCGTCGGGGAGATAGACGATATTTTCGTACTTGTTGAGCACGGTATGGATACGTTTGACTGCGTGCAGCCGACCAGGCTTGCCCGTATGGGGAAACTGTATGTGCCTCCGAATAAGGTTCATACCGGTACACGGGACGGATACATGATCGACATTACCGGCAAAGAATATGCCTGCGATACAAGTCCCGTACAGGCCGGGTGCGGTTGTTTTACCTGCACGCATTTTTCACGGGCGTATATCCATCATCTGTTCCGCGTTCGCGAACTGCTTTCCTACCGGTTGGCATCGATTCATAATATTCATTTCGTAACCGAACTTGTTTCTTCCATTCGTGAGTCGCTAGGGAAGGGGACGTTCCTTGAAATGAAACAACAGTGGCTTTACAATAACCATACGTATTAATGAGTTCTATTTTGGAGGATTAGGATAACGGGATCAGGCATACGTATGTCTGATTTCGAAGTTCTACTACCGGGGTATGGGTCAATTCGGCGGTTACTACAAAGGCGATAAGAAAAAAGCGAAGAAAAAGGATTTGGAGAAAAAGGCGCAGAAACAATTATCCGGCGGCTCATGGCAACTTCCTCAGGTCGAGATAATTAAAAAAGGAAAAAAAGAGTGGTGACATTCGCCACGCATCCATCCCTGCCATGAGAAACCGTACGCCACCACAGATGCGCCGGGCGGGCCGCTTGGTGCCGAAATTGATGATCGGCGCTTTTTCGTTTGTGATTGTCGTGTTGGCGGTTCTGTGGCTTCGTGTGGTGTCCCAGTCGGCGCCGTACCGGCAGACCATCGTGATAGCCGGAAATCCTACCCATATCCTTTCCCTCAATGCCGCTAAAACCGGCATTATTCTTATCGACGTGCCGGAGGAAACCGTTATTTCGGCAGTGAAAGGCTATGGCGCGTATTCCATCCGTTCACTGACGACGCTCGATACGATAGATAAACACCGGGGGTCACTTGTTTCCGGCAGTATCAGTAATGCGTTCGGCATACCCGTTTCATGGTATGTGGCTCCGGGCGATCTGTCTTCCGGCGCGGGTTCCGTCGAGATGATACGGCGCGTATTTTCCTGGGGCAGTATCGTTCGTCGCATAAGCGGAAAGCTGGAAACCACCATACCGATGCCTACCTGGATACATTTTGTGTGGGCGCTCCGGTTTATCCCGGCCGATGCCGTAAAAATTATCGATATCCAGCCGGCAATTGTGCCTCTCCCGTCTCCCGACGGGGGACTTGTCATGACGCTGGACGAAAGCAAGCTGGATTTTCTGCTTCAGAACGAAGTATATGACACCGGTCTCCGCGCGGAAAATCTGACCGTTGCCGTCTATAACACGACGGATGTGGCATCCATAGGGCTTCGTGCGTCACGACAGCTTTCCAGGCTGGGCGTGCAATTGGTATTTGTTGGCAACGCAGATCAGACACCGCTGACGGCGTGCGTCCTGAGCGGGACGGATACGGCGATGAAATCGAAAACTGCGAAATTTATCCGTTCATATTTCCGTTGTACAGAAGCCAAGGAACGCAGTCAGACCGGCAAGGAAACAGGGGCGGATCTTGTGGTGGAGTTAGGATCGGACTACGCTGCCCAGTATAAATAAGGAGAGGTAAAGAACTGTTATTCTTCGTTTTCAGCCTCTTTGGGTTCTGCCTCTGCATCGGTTGCGTCATCGCCGCGTTCTGACCGGGTAAACGGTACATACATGGCGGAACTTGCAAATGACGGTTGGGTTGCAAAGCGTTTGCCGCGTGAAAGTTCCCGTAAAAATACCGTGACCGTATTTTTCCCGACCGATTTTACCAGCGCCTGATAGGTGTTTCCGACTGCCAGAAATTTGATAAGCCGGAATGAAAGATCATCAGGTAACGCAGCCAGATACGTATTGGAAGAACTGCGTACCTCTACGACGTGATTTCTGGCTTTGAGCTCGACTTCCTCGCCGGGGAATACGGTTGCCAGCGCTGCCATGGGAGCGGCGTTGACACATTCGACGATTTTTGTTTTCCCGGGCTCTTCCAAAAACGACATGGGAACGACCTGATTTTTGTGTGTTTTTACCAGATCTTTTTGCCGTACGGTTCCTAATTTTTTCAGATTTTTGATGGCGATCTGGTTGTATTCGTCGAGTTTGGTCACTTTAAGGTACGTTTTTTTGGCGAGTGCTACGTCTCCGCTCTGAAGATAGGCGAATCCGAGGCGGTTTAGGAGGCTTATATTATTTTTATCGTTCTTAAGAAGCGCTACGTTGATGCGGATTGCCTCTTTCCAATCCTGGGCAAGGGCAGCGTTAATCGCTGACTGGTCGGAAATTATATCATCGCTCATGGTCATGAACTGTACCAGAGTTTCTTGAGAATTGTCAATACAGAAGATACAATAGTGAACGGTTATGAGCGGACATTCCAAGTGGAGTAAAGTAAAACATCAGAAGGCGACTACCGATGCGGTAAAAAGCCGTGCGTTTACCAAAGCCTCGCGTGCTATTACCGTGTCCGTCCGGGAAGGCGGGGGGATTGCGGACCCGGATAAAAACTTCCGTCTGCGTCTTGCCGTCGAGCAGGCGAAGGCGGTTAATATGCCCAAAGATACGATAGAGCGCGCCATAGAAAAAGGGGCCGGATCAGGGGCCGCTGCATTTGAAAATTTATTGTACGAGGGGTATGGGTTGGGCGGGGTCGCATATCTTGTGGAGGCGGCAACCGATAATCATCAGCGCACGGCGTCCGAGGTAAAACATGTGTTTGATCATGCAGGGGGAGTGCTGGCAACCCCGGGAGCAGTCAGTTACCAATTTAAACGCAGCGGTGTCGTGCTGGTGTCCAAAGAACTCCGTACGTTCGATATGATATTTGAAGCAGCGCTTGTTGCAGGAGCAGATGACGTGATAGAGGTGGATGATGTGTTTGAAGTGTATACAAAGGCTGCACAATTATCGAACGTAAAACAACAGCTGGAATCCAAAGGAATCAGTATCGAACACACAGGGTTTATCATGAAGGCAGATATCACGGTGAAACCGGATTCCGGCATCCGGCAAAAGAATGAATTGTTGGTAGAAGCATTGGAATCTTTGGATGATGTACAAAATGTGTACACAACGATGGAATAGCGTTTTGTCATACAATAGGGGAATACCACTATGTTTAACACGCTCTGGCAGCACATTCTGAAACGGTTTAAGCGGTGGGACAGGACCCAGCCGTTTACCAAGCGGCAGCAATTCGTCATCATAACCGGAGCCCTTACCGCGGTTCTTATGCTTACACAATTGGTGCCGCTGGATTTTCGGTATCCGATGGTCGGCGTGCTGGCCGTATTAAGTTATGTACTCTGCGCATTTGGTTTGCGTGAGGACCTCAAGGGCCATGAATGGGCGACCCTTCTTATTTTGCCGTCATTATTTACGGCGGCGGTTGCCGTGTTTTATTTTCTGCTGCCGACCCGGTGGCTTACCAGGTTGCCGATCGTAGGGCTGTATGCCGTCGGCATGTATGCATTGCTGTTGACCGAAAATATTTATAATGTAGCGGCTGCCCGTACGATTGCATTGCTCCGGGCTGCACATTCCGTCGGTTTTCTACTGACATTAGCCACATTTTTCCTGCTGGTGCAGACCATACTGGCATACCGTTTTTCCGGGTGGGTGAATGCACTGCTTGTCGGGGCAGTCACGTATCCTTTGACAATTCAGATTTTATGGGCAACCAATTTGGAAACACAAATAGGGAAGTCAGTGAAGGAATTGACGCTGGTTGTTACTCTGGTCTGTATCGAAATAGCCTGGATATTTTCGCTTTGGCCTGTCAGAACGACACTTCTGGCACTTTTCCTGACGACAATTTTTTACGGCCTGGTAGGGATGGGTCAGCAGTACCTTTCGGACCGGCTCTATAAACGGACCGTATGGGAATTCTTCGGCGTTGTTGCAATTGTATTTGCAATTTTGCTTCTGACGATCAATTGGCGCGCCGCTCTTTGATTCTATATAGCCTCAGAACGCGGGGAGTGGGAGAGTGGTAGGGTTTGATATAGTTGATATAGTTTGATACATGTCTATAAAACTATAGGATACAATGTGGATAATTATTTTCACGGCGTTTGAGCACTATTTTCACAGCTTCGAGTTAGCCTCAACGACAGCTAAACTATAGGGTATAGCACTCCACTGTATGTCAGCCTCATCCAGCCTCGCGCAGCTTCATACCCGCTCCCTTGAGTACACAATGTGTGCGATAAAATAGCTATTTGGATTGTTGTTATGCGCTAAACTCGATATACTCCTGTGTCCGGAGTAGTGAATATCAGCCTCAAATATATGAGTTTGGAGCATAATGAGGCGCTAAATAAAGCCGAAAAGAAAACAGGCCTGGCAGTAGAGCCTGGTAAACGCTAATACCAGCCTCATATATCCCTCCGGTGAGGCATGGAGGTGCGCACGAAATAGCGTAAATGGATCGTTGTCACGCTCTATTCTCGTTATCTACCGGCAGGAATAATATATGTATTTAGCCTCGAAAATAATAGTATGGAGCATATTAATGCGCTAAATTGCGACGTCTCGCATACAAGGCTCCGCCGCGGAGTAGGTTATCAGCCTCGAAAATGTGTAATCAGCGCATTAATACGCGCTATCTGTGACTAGCATAAAAAACCCGAATGCCCGTTCAGAACGAAGCGCAGTGCGCATCAAAGTATGCCGCCGGCAGAGCACCGGGTTTATCGCGCAGCATAGCCTCACTTTAGGCGCATCACGGGGAGAGGCACCCCGTTCTTCTCCGCATAGGTTACCCGGAGTTATATATACATATTTCTTACCCCGGGGTTTCCGGCAAATCCCTGGCAGGGCAGAAAAATCACTGTAGTCGCACAATAATACTTTTGCGACGTATACAACGAGCGTGTGCCTGGCTGGCTCATTTGGCTTGCTTTGCATATCGATGGTATTTCGTGTCTTTTACATAAGAAATATTCATTGTTTCGTGCCATGTATTTTTACTATTCCTCTGCGAATGTGTCCGCCTTATCTTTTCGTTTCTCAGGGGTTTGTTACCCTGTATATTTGTTACCTGTTTTCAAAGATTTTCTTGTCCGGAAAACCCGATTGGTTCTCCGTAGCTATTTTGAGTTGATGAATGATACGTCTTACGATAATCAGGGGCCTTCCAGGTCACTACAGAGGCGTAAAATTGAGGCTAAATTCGCGAGAATTGATAGGTGTCCAACATGGCGGTTTTTGAAGGACTTGCGCCTGCATTCATCGTTACCAATGAAACGTTTTTTGCCGTGTATGGCCCGATGATTATGTCTTTCATTTCCTGTAGCTTTTTAAGGAATTCCGGTGATGGTTTATGGGTATACCGGCACACGGTTATATTGGCAAACATGATTTCATCGGTAAAGTATTTTTTGTCATCGGATACGCCGGCATCCGTAAGCCGTCTACGGAAATCCCTGATGAACTTGTCATATTCAGGGCGTATCAATGCCATAAGTAAAACACTTGTCGGCATGCTCAAAAGACCCGCAAGAGCAAATTCAAACGGTCCTGCCGGGGGCGTAATTTCCGTGAGTATCCGCTGTACTTTGGATATATCTGACGCGCTAAAATGCGGCGGATTGTTGATGACCCTGATATTTTGAATTGTCAGATGAAGCGCATTATCGGGATAATAATAAAATTCAGGTTCAAGTTCCTGAAGCGGCCGGATTATCTGCGTTTGGATTGCTGCAGTGAGATCTTTATCGATAAAGGTAACGCATGTTAATGCAATCTGCGGGTCGTTCCTGTAATCCGTCTGCATAGGAACGATGGTTGATTCATGGCTGCCGGAGGCAAGTGTAGCCTCCATTTGGCGCATCAGAGCAAGCTGTTTTTGTTGAAATGGCGTCACTATATCATTCTAGCATATTGACAACACATACTGATGTCGCACATCATGGATTGTAGCGACGTTTATTAAACGTTCGTACAATCCGTCGCTATTGTTGCGACGTCTTTATGGACGTACGCAAAATAGCTTTTGTAAGGACGTCTAAATACCTTTATGGATTTGGAACAGCTGATCAAAGATTTTTTGGAATATCTGGAAATTGAGCGGAATGTTTCGCAATTAACGATTCGGAATTACCGTCACTATCTGGAGCGGTTTTTGGGCTTTCTGATAGGCTATATCCCCTCCCCTAACGTGTCCGGCGAAGCCGGATCCCGCTACGCGGGAAAAATTTCTGACGTAAACGCCGAAAGCATACGGCAATACCGCCTGTATTTATCCAGGTTTTCCGATGCCAAAGGCATGACTCTCAAGCGCGTGACCCAAAATTATCATCTGATTGCACTGAGAAGCTTTCTCAAATACATGGCTAAACGGGATATTCCCTCTGTCTCCCCTGACAAAATAGATTTGCCGAAAGCGGAAAGCAGGTCCATCAAATTTTTGGAGCATGCCGACATGGAGCGGCTCCTGAACATGCCGGAAATCAGTACGAAAGAAGGGTTGCGGGACAAAGCGATTCTGGAGGTGTTATTTTCGACAGGACTCCGGGTATCGGAACTGGTGAGTTTAAACCGCGATCAGATAAATCTGGACCGCAGGGAATTTTCCGTAATCGGCAAAGGCAGGCGCACCCGAATCGTGTTTTTATCGGAGCGAGCCGCCGATTGGCTACGTAGGTATACCGCAACGCGGGAAGATGACTTACGCCCTATATTTATCCGCTACAGCGGGAAAACGCCTGACGAACATGACAGGACGGGAGAATCCATCAGGCTGACGGCACGGAGTGTTCAGCGCAGCGTCGAAAAGTATGTCAAAAAAGCCAAGCTGATGATAAAAATTACGCCGCACGGACTGCGGCACACGTTTGCGACTGACCTGTTGGGAAACGGCGCTGACTTGCGCGCGATTCAGGAATTACTGGGACACAAAAATGTATCCACGACGCAGATATATACCCATATTACCAATCCGCAGCTTAAGGAAATTCACGATAAGTTTCACAGCAAGTAATTATCCTGTTATCAGATGAAGATTACCGTGTTGTACAACAAGCCCGCCGCGCGCTTTACGCCTCATGCAAAGAACATGGAGGCGGAAGAGGATACGGAGGAATCCGCAGAAGAAGTGGCTTCCGCACTGCGCACGAAAGGTGCTGCAGTCAGATTGATTCCGATCACCGAAGATACGATTCCCGAAACGGTTGCGGCCCTTCCTGACGATCTTATTTTTAATCTGATCGAATGGACCGGGACGGATGCCAAGTACGCCGCGCAAACGTATGATTTGTTAAATGCCCGGCATGCCATATATACGGGTGCTACCAAGGAAAGTTATTTCCTGTCCTGCGACAAAGTGGCTATGAAAAAGCGGCTGGATGCCGAGGGATTTCCGACGGCCCCCTGGCAGGAATTTATTACCGGCGATGAAATGATCCGCACTGACTTGCCGTTTCCCGTCATTGTGAAAGTGAGTTTAGAACATTCGAGTGTCGGTTTGTCAGCGGCCGCCATTATCAACGCTCCGGAAAAACTCCGGGCGTTTGTCAAAAAACAGATTGCCGCGTTTCATCAGCCGGTGCTGGCAGAACAATTTTTGACCGGCAGGGAGTTTCAGGTGACGTTACTGGAAACGGAACGCGGACTTACCGTGCTGCCCCCGGCCGAGGTGATCTATACCAAAGGGACCAACGTGCCGTTTTTAACATACGAAAGCCGGTGGAATGCGGATCATCCTGATTTTCAGAATTCGACCGTCGAGTTAGCGGTATTGTCAGACCGTCTTTCCAAAGATCTCGTCTCGATGTGCCGCGGCGTATTTACGACCATGGGATACCGGGATTACGCGCGGTTTGATATCCGCTCCTTGGGAGAGAAACCGATGTTTCTGGAGGTAAATTCCAATCCGGGATTAAGCGACGATGAACAGTACGGGATGACCGTTTCTTATAAAGCCTCCGGCATGACGTTTGCGGATTTTGTCTGGGAAATCGTTCTGTCTGCCCTACGTAGGAATACGGGTTAGGGTATATACACGCGGGCCGTTTCCGTCCTGAAGTACGGTAATGATTCGGGATCCCGGGCGATGACGAGCATAAGCTGCGGCTGCCATTTCCTGACCAGACGGAATTTACTGCTGTTCTTTTTCAGTTTTTTCCGTTTGAAATCATAATCCCACCACCGGAGTCTGAATTCGCTCCACGCATATGATTTGCGTTTACCGGTTGAACTGTCCAGAAGGACGATGCGTGATTTGCTGGAAAGGTATGATGCGACCACTGCCCAGTGTCCGGATTCCTCCTGCGGCTCGTACTTGTCATCGAGGTCGTAAAGATATGATACCAGCACGGCTCTGGGTTCTTTCGGGCGGTATTTGAGCGCGCTTTGTAAATGATGCAGCGTGGCATACTCCACGACAAGAACGGATAACCCGAGTTTATTGGCCGCATCAATCATGTGTTTTGTCGAGGTGCCGTTTCTGCCGGTTTTGCACAAATTGATAAGACGCGCCATGGAAGCACGCATTCCCAAAACGCTGAGGGCGTGTTTTAAGGATGCCGGACCGCACGTTGTGTCATCCGGCTGCATGATTGGTTTGACGTGTGATCTTCCCATATGAGCCTTTCGAAATGCGAGTAAGGGGCGCTGGAACAACCATTTTACCCCGTTCGGAAATGACGGGCAAGACCTATAGTAGCAGGCTTTTTGAGGCTATTTAGCTTCAGTAGTTATTGAATTTCGTAGCTAAGCGTCACGCTGACGGTAAGCTCAGACGTGCCTGGCTCCACCTGTGTCGGTGCTCCCCCGCCTGCAATCGGCACGGATTTGGCAGCATCATACATCATCGGCCGGGGCCCGGCTCCGCCGCCTTCGCTGTAGTTTATAACGCGGCCGAGTTTAAATCCTGCAGCTTTTGCTGCTGCCTGGGCTTTTGATTTTGCGTCGTTGACTGCCTGTTCCCGGGCCTGGTTTTCTGCCTTGGTTTTATCATCAACGTCAAAACGGACACCGCCGACTTCATTGGCTCCCTGTGCGGTTGACGCGTCAATGACAGCGTTTACCATGTCGATTTTCCTGACCTTTATCGTGAGATTGGAATCCGCCTGATATCCGGTGACCCGCTGCGTTGACGATGAATAATCATAGGTCGGCGAGATGTTGTAATAACTTGTCCTGATGTCTTTTTCATCGACGCCGAGTTTTTTGATGGCAAGGGTCACGGCATTGATTTTGGTATTTAATTCCTGCTGTACTTTGGTGACGGTCGCTCCCTGTGCGGTTACGCCTGCGGAAACGACGGCAATATCCGGCATCATGGTGACTTTTCCTTCACCGGATACGGAAAACGTGTCAGTTTTAGTCGTGGTAATGCTGTTTAAAGAAAACGGTATGGGGCCTGCAAGTTTGGTATATGCAAACAGTAGAATGAAGAAAAGAACGACTGCTCCTGCGGAATCTTTCATATACGGCCTCCTTTACTCATCATACATGCTTTTATAAGGTTTTGCATAAGGCACGCGACGTTTACCGGCCCTACTCCGCCGGGCGTGGGCGTATAACAGAGTGCAACGCCGGCAATTTCATGTTCATCATAATCTCCGCGGAGTTTGCCTTCGGCATCACGCCATAGTCCGACACTTATAAGAATTGCGCCGGGTTTGACTACCGACGCCGGAACAACGCCGGCGGCTCCGACACAGGAGATGATGATATCGCTTTGCTGCATAATCGTTTTCGGGTGAACAGAAGCCGTATGAATGACAGACGTCGTACAATCCTGCTTTTCGAGGTACCGGAGGATCGGGGCTCCTGCCGTTTCTCCTCTTCCGATAACGGTGATCCGCTGATGACGGAGCCATACCGTATAATTTTTTTCAGGTGTTCCCGTCAGGGTGTACGCGTTTTGCAGTATCTCCCCTACCGCAAGAGAAACAGGCACATCAAACGGTGAATCAGGAAGGAAGCCGTCGACGTCTTTGTTTTTGGAAACAGTATTGAGAATATCAGAAACGTCTCCGAGTAGATCCGGAACCGGACGCTGGACAATGAGACCATCAACGGTTGCGTCAGCGTTATACGTTTCGATAAGGGTTCTAAGTACGTCCCGATTGATAGTCGCCGGCTGATGGCTGAAGACGACGCGCGCACCGATTTGTTCCGCTGCTTTTTGTTTTTGCCGGATATAGGCAAGGCTTGCCGGATCATCCCCGACCAGGATAACGGCGAGCGTCGGGGTATGGCCTTTGATCTTAAGGGCTGCCACGTGTTCCGAAAGTCCCGAAAGTAAGGATTGTGCCAATAACTTGCCGTCAATGATCATGATACGAGTCAGTATATCAAATTCGTAATTGACAGGACGTCTCGTTTCTTCTTGAATAGTATAAGAGGAGTTATCCTGTATGGAAAATAAATCCGTGAGTATGGCAATTATTCTGAGTTCGGTCATAGTGGTGTCTCTTGTGGCGCTGGGAGGGATGTTTCTCCCGTCATGGGGAAAGCTGCGGCTTCTGGCTCCCCATACCATCACGGTAGTGGGTGAAGCGAAATCACAGGAAAAGAGCCAGATTGCGATTTTTACGGCAGGAGTGAACGCGTTTAATGATGACAAAAACGCGGCTGTAAGCGACGTAAATAAAAAAGTTGAAGCGATTATCGAAGCTGTGAAGGAATTCGGCGTGACAAGTGAGGATATCAAAACGCAAAGCATGAACATTTATCAGAATCAGGATCAGTATTATGAAGACGGACGGCAGAAATACCGTCCCGGACAGTGGAATGTCGGCAACACGGTTGAAATTAAACTCCGTAATGTCGACCGGGCAGCGTCGCTTGCGGGGGTACTGACAAAAAGCGGAGCCACAAATGTGTACGGGCCGAACTTTACGTTTGACGATACGAGCGAGCAATCCACCGCACTTTTGGATGCCGCGTTTAAAAATGCGCAGACGAAGGCCGCAAAAGTCGCCCAAAGTACCGGACGCAAACTCGGTAAGGTCGTGAGTGTGACGGAGGCAGGCGCGATGCAGCAGCCGGTCATGTACAGGATGGAAGGCGGCGGCGGGGGCGGCGGCGGAGCGGTAGAACCGGGATCAGGCACGGTGTCAAAGACCGTAACCGTATCATTTGAACTGGACTGAGTTTTTTCCTCCGGTCAGATTTTGGGCTTGCCGTTTTCATCCAGTGTCACGATGATATCGCGGGGCAGGTTGCTTTGGGTCATGAGCCCGAATAGTCCGCGTAATTCTCCGATAACCATACCCGCCATGTAGAGAGCAATCATCCGGTTATCCGGGTCTGTCTGGAGTTCCCGAAATATCAACCGTTTTGCGAACGATTCAGTGACGGGGGCACCGCCGTTTCGTATGCCTATGCGCACTGCTGTGCGGCCGTCCCGAATACCTTTTAGAAAGCTTTCTTTCATCGCGAATCGCGCGTTATTTCGTAAGACACGTTGCTGCTGCAATAGTGTCGTTTTTGTCCGTAAACCGCATGAGAATAACGCCGCTGGTAGCTCTGGACAGCTGCGGAATCGACTTCATGGGGAGTTTGACGACCTGGCCTTTGGTAGAGGTCAGTATGACTTCCTCACTCCCGTCGGGAACCATTTGTGATAATACGATTTTTCCGGTTCTGGGTTTGATTTCCGCGACTTTTACCCCCTGCCCGCCTCGTTTCTGTTTCGGAAACCCGGTGATATTCGTTTTTTTGCCCAGGCCTTTTTCCATAAGTGTCAGGAAGTCGGCTTTTTTATTTTCGCTTCCGATAACTTCCATCGCGACAACGAAGTCTCCCGGCTTTAAGAGGATGCCCCGCACCCCCATCGTGTCCCGGCCGGTGTGCCTGACTTCGCTTTCAGCAAACCGGATGGATTTGCCCTCATGGGTAACCAGCAATACGTCGTCATTACCGCTGGTAAGTTTTGCCCAGATGAGTTCGTCTCCGGCGTCCAGCTTGATAGATAACAAGCCGTTTCTTCTGATGTTTTCGAATTGTGACAGTTTCGTCTTTTTTACCACTCCCTTTTTCGTTGCCATGAGGATGTATTCAATTCCCTTTTCTTTCTGTTCGGCGCGTTTGAGACTGTAGGCAAGCATCGATGTCACTTTTTCCGAGCTTTCGATATTGATCAGGTTGACGACTGCCTGGCCTTTGCTCTGTCTGCTGGCTTCCGGTATGTCCCATACGCGGACCTGATAGACTTTGCCTTTTTCCGTAAAAAACAGCATATTGTCATGCGTCTGTGCGGATACGAGGCGGTCGATCGCATCTTCATCTTTGGTTGTCATGCCGATGACACCCTTGCCCCCGCGTTCCTGAAGCTTGAACGTGGTGCGCGGTACGCGTTTGATATACCCGGTTTCGGTCATCGTGATGATCGTTTCTTCGTTGGCGATAAGCTGCTCGTCGGAGAGCTCGCCGACGCGGCTTTTATACACGCGGGTTTTCCGGTTGTCACCGTATTTTTCCTTGAGTTTCGCCAGTTCTTCTTTGATCACTTTGAGTATTTTGTCCGGGTGTGCCAGAAGATCGTTTAAGTATGCGATTGTTTCCCGGATCATAGCGAGTTCGTCTTCAATTTTCTGCCGTTCCAGGGCGGCAAGTTTCCGGAGCTGCATGTCGAGAATGGCGGTTGCCTGCAGATCGGAAAGCTTGAACCTGTCCATGAGTTTTACCTTGGCGTCATCGGCATCTTTGGCTTTTTTGATGATGGAGATGACCTCGTCGATATGGTCGACGGCAATTTTAAGTCCTTCCAGAATATGCTCGCGGGCTTTCGCTTCCTTGAGTTCGAATTCGCTTCTTCGGTAGATCACGTCATGGCGGTGTTTCAGATATTCTTCGAGAATCTCCCGCAATGTAAGTGTGCGCGGTGTGCCGTCGACTAATGCTACGACATTGACAGGGAACGTCGTCTGGAGTTCCGTATATTTATATAAATTATTGAGCACTTTATTCGGCTGCGCATCGCGCTTGAGTTCGACGACGACACGGATTCCCCGGCGGTCTGATTCATCCCGGAGGTCGGAAATGCCGTCGAGTTTTTTGTCTTTTACCAAGTCTGCGATTTTAGCGACCAGGTTGGCTTTATTCACCTGGTACGGGAGTTCGGTTATGCCGATCATGCTTTTGCCGTTGCCCATTTCTTCAATTTCCGCTTTGCCGCGCATGACGATTTTGCCTTTGCCTGTTGAATAGGCGTTTCTGATTTCATTGATATCGTAGATGGCTCCCGCCGTCGGGAAGTCAGGTCCCTGGACGAATTGCATGAGATCTTCGAGTGTGACGTCAAACGTCATGCCGAATCGCTTGCTTTCTCCGACGTCGTTTTGTGAGGCTTTCCCCGCCTTGTCCACGGTTGCTTTGCTTATCATGAACGTGATGGCGTCGATAAGTTCCGATAAGTTGTGCGGCGGAATTTTGGTCGCCATACCGACTGCGATACCCTCGCTTCCCATAAGCAGAAGGTTGGGTAATTTGGCCGGCAAATACACGGGTTCCTGGATGGATCCGTCGAAATTCGGGATGAAATTTACCGTTTCCTTTTCGATATCCAGAAGCATCTCGTCGGCGATTGCATCCAGGCGGCACTCGGTATACCGCATGGCCGCTGCAGGATCACCGTCGATAGATCCGAAATTTCCCTGTCCGTCGACTAACGTATACCGCATGGAGAAATCCTGTGCCAACCGCACTAATGCTTCGTAGACCGATGAATCTCCGTGCGGATGATATTTACCCAGCACTTCTCCGACGACACTTGCGCTTTTTTTGTATTTGGACGAATGGTGCAGTCCTGTCTGGTGCATGGCAAACAGTATCCGGCGGTGAACGGGCTTTAGACCGTCACGCACGTCAGGAAGCGCGCGGGATACGATGACACTCATTGCATAGTCCAGATAGGACTTCTGCATTTCATCGACGATTTCACTGGGTTGGATTTTTCCGATGTTCGCCATAGGTTATTTGTGGGCGATGCCGTCCATTACTTCTTTTTGAGCGACCGCTTTGCCTTTCCATTCCTTCAGTTTGACCCATTTGCCGGGTTCCAGTTCTTTATAATGCTCGAAAAAGTGTTTAATTTTGGCCTTTACCGGTTCCGGAACGTCTCCTATATCCTTCATACTTCCGTAGAACGGATCGGATTTTTCACTCGGCACACCGATTACTTTCATATCGATGCCGGATTCGTCTTCCATTTCCAGCATGCCGATCGGTACGACATTCACCATGACGCCCGGATGAAGCGGCTGACTGCACAGCACAATGACGTCAACGGGATCGCCGTCGCCGGATTTGGTATTCGGCACGAATCCGTAGTTTGCCGGATATCCCATTGTGGTACGCACAAACCGGTCGACCATGATAACTTCGGCTTCTTTGTCCATTTCATACTTCACCATGCATCCTTCAGGGATTTCAATGATGACGTTGATGTCTTCCGGCGGGTTTTTTCCTGGTTTAATGGTTGATAGGTTCATAACTATTCCTCCTTTATGAGAGAAATTATATATCTAATGTTGCTGTTTTTGCGTGCGTCTGTATAAACCGTTTTCTGGGCGGCACTTCATCGCCCATAAGCATGGAAAATACCTGATCGGCTGCGGCGCCATCCGCTATATTTACCTGTCTCATGACGCGGTTTGCCGGGTTCATGGTCGTTTCCCAGAGTTGCTCCGGGTTCATTTCTCCTAAACCTTTATACCGTTGTATGGTCGGCGCCGTCTTGTAGGAAGCTCCTTCTTTTTTAATCCGGGCATCCCGTTCTTCATCGGAATATGCATAGAAACTGTTTTTGCCGAATGTAATTTTGTACAGCGGCGGCTGTGCGACATACAAATGTCCGTGCTCGACGACGTACGGAAGGTGACGGTAGAAAAACGTAAGCAGCAGAGTCATGATGTGCTCTCCGTCGACGTCGGCATCCGTCATGATGACAACACGGTGATAGCGGAGTTTTTCCGGATTGAGGCTTTCGGATATGCCCATGCCGAGCGCGATGATAAGCGCTTTAATTTCTTCGGATTCCACGATTTTATCAAGCCGCGCGCGCTCGGTATTGAGAATTTTTCCCCGGAGCGGCAAAATAGCCTGGAATTTACGGTCGCGGCCCTGTTTTGCACTTCCGCCTGCTGAATCTCCCTCGACGATAAACAATTCGGATACAGAAGGATCTTTCTCCTGACAGTCGGCAAGTTTTCCCGGTAAGCTGGCCCCCTCAAGCGCACCTTTCCGTATGATTGCATCTTTGGCAGCTTTGGCCGCCAACCTGGCTTTTGCGGCCAGATATACTTTTTCCAATATCCTGCGTGCATCAGAGGGGTTTTCTTCAAAATACGTGTCGAGGGCTTCTTTGGCTGCGGCCGCGACAAACGGCTGCACTTCCGCGTTGCCGAGTTTGCCTTTGGTTTGCCCTTCGAACTGAAGATACTGGGACGGCATCTTAAGGTATACGATGGCAGTGAGTCCCTCGCGCATGTCGTCGCCGGTCATGATATCCTTTTCCGTTTTTGCGGCACCGATTTTTTTGGCGTAGTCATTGACGACACGGGTTAATGCCATGCGGAATCCGGTCAAATGCGTGCCGCCCTCAGGTGTCGGAATGACGTTTACGTACGACTCTAACGTTTCAGAAAACCCGTCATTATACTGAAGCGCGATTTCAATGGACATGTCCCCGTTTGTTTTGCTCAGATATATGGCATCATGGAGCGTTACTTTGTTGCGGTTTAAGGCTGTCACTAATGATTTGATTCCGCCCTCAAAATAATAATTCGCCTCTTCCCCGGTCCGCTCATCGACAAGGTGGAACGCGAGTCCGGCGATAAGGTATGCGCGGTCGCGTACCTGTTTTTTGACTGTTTCGAAACTTAATACCGTTCCTTCTTTAAAAATTTCTATATCGGGATTGAACGTGGTGGTTGTTCCCGTGTCCGTTGCTTTCCCGGTTGATTTGACGGGAGCAAGAGGTTTGCCGCGTTTGTATTCCTGCTCGTATGCTTTCCCGTCGCGGTGCACTTCTACTTTTAGATATGTGGAAAGCGCATTGACGACCGAAGCGCCGACGCCGTGGAGTCCTCCGGATATTTTATATGCCTGCCCTTCAAATTTACCTCCGGCGTGGAGTTTGGTCATGACCAGCTCAAGGGCGGAAACATTGTATTTGGCTACTTTATCGACCGGGATTCCGCGCCCGTCATCGCGCACCGTCGCACTGTCGTCTTTGTGGAGTGTGATCCATACGTGTTTGGCAAATCCTGCAAGCGCTTCGTCGATGGAGTTATCAATAATTTCATTTAAACAGTGCTGGACGCCTGCCTGACTTGTGGTGCCGATATACATGGCCGGCCGTTTCCGTACCGGTTCCAGACCTTCGAGGACAACGATTTGTTCTGCTGTATATTTGTCTGAGGTTTTTGCCATGTCGGTGACTCTCCAAAAAGAAAAAAGCGAGCGCTAAACCCACGCTCTGTAATTCATTGTACAGAAAGTAATAGGCCTTGTCTAGCCATATTTTCTCTCTGTC
Organism: Candidatus Gottesmanbacteria bacterium; assembly: GCA_023245355.1. Lineage (GTDB taxonomy): Bacteria > Patescibacteriota > Microgenomatia > UBA10105 > UBA927 > UBA927. Next base: position 38,195 of record JAHFKN010000001.1, read on the forward strand.
TGTCGTTATGGCAGTGACAGAAATGCGTGTTCCAAAAGGAGCAGCAGATTTACGTTGTTTTCCCGGTATTTTCTTGTTTCTATCAGCGCGTGCAGCAGGGAAATCCGCGCGATAGTTTCCGTGTCATCCATCAATTCCTGCGGAGCTGTAAGATCATGTTCAAGCGTTTCTATTGCTCCGTCTGCCCATGTAGCCAGATCGTCTTTCGTTTTTCCTACGGACCCGAGCAGCTGAAGACGTTTTCCGCGCGGAGCATGGATCAGTTCATTGATCGCCTGGGTTCGTATGCGGTCCTGTTCCGGATCCCGTGCTGCGGACGGATCTTTCAGGGTAATGCATATACATCTGGATACGATGGTCGGAAGCAATACTGCACTGTTGGAAACGGCGATGATCATATACGCATGCTCAGGGGGCTCCTCGAGCGTTTTTAATAACGCTTGTTGTGCTTCAGCCGTCAATGTATCGCCGTGTAATATGATTCCCGCTACGTGCGTTCCCTGCTGAGGTGTGAGCAGCAGTTTTTTGGTAAATGCGCGGATTTCTCCGATACCGATTGAGGGCATGTCGTCAGGCATCCCGATTCTGTCAAACGGGGAAATCTTCCAGGTGTTAAGATGCTCATCTGCGCAAAGGCCTCTTGATTCTTTTGTGCCGCCGGTAATGAGGATAGTATGCATGGTGAGAGGTTAATACATTATTATAATACATCCGGTTTTGGCCACGATGTGTTCCCTATTATGCCGTACTCCCCTTGCAAAGCCAAGCAGTTTCTGCGAATAATTAATCTACTGGTGTTTTATTGCCGAGGTGTCATGCCGTTATATTTCGTATGCCTGCCCAAGATATTGTCACAAATTTAGTCACAGCCCACAAACTATCGGAAGAGCAAGCCGAGAAACTCCGTACGGAGGCGCTCAATTCCGGTACATCCATAGAGGATCTGCTGCAGGCAAAGCATGTCGTTTCCGCAGATGATTATTCCAGGGCAAAAGCCGAATCGTTGGGTATCCCGTTTATGACGATTGCGGGGCGTGCAATCACGCCGGACGTGGTGAATTTTATCCCCGAGCCGGTCGCACGGCGGTATACGCTGGTTCCGTTTCAGATAGAACCGGAAGAACGCGGCGCACTTTCCGTCGCCATGCTTGACCCTTTGGATTTTCAGGTGATTGAATTTTTGGAAAAGAAATCCGGCCGTCCGATCAAGCCGTTCATGGGGGTTGCCGATGATATAAAAGCGGCCATCGATGAATTATATACGCAGAGTCTCGGTGCGGACGTGACCGCGGCACTGGAAGAGTCGGCTCCTACTATCAAAACATACGAAGCAGGACATTTAGGTGAAGTCATCCGTGAAGCACCGATAGCGCAGATTGTGTCTGCCGTGCTGGAACAGGCGATTAGGATCCGTGCATCCGATGTGCATATAGAACCGCAAATCGGAGAAACCCGGGTGCGGTACCGCGTCGACGGAATTTTGCAGGAACGCCTCATGCTCCCCCGGAGGCTTCAGGACGCGGTCGTGTCGCGTATAAAAATTCTTGCGGATCTAAAGATTGATGAAAAACGTATTCCGCAGGACGGCAGGTTTAATTTCAAAATGGGAGAAAGCGAAGTCGATCTCCGTGTGTCCACGTTGCCGACGGTTCACGGGGAAAAAGTCGTCATGCGGTTACTCAAAAAATCCGGCGGGATTCCGACACTGGGAGATTTGGGACTCCGGGGACTGGCGCTGAAACATCTGGAAACCGCAATCAGGCGTCCGCACGGTATTATTCTGGTCACCGGCCCTACCGGGAGCGGTAAAACGACGACACTGTATTCCGTACTCGCAATTCTCAATAACGCCAAAGTGAATATCATGACACTGGAGGATCCGGTTGAGTATGAGATAACCGGCGTGAATCAGGTTCAGATCAACCCGGCAGCCGGACTGACGTTTGCCACGGGACTACGGAGTTTCCTGCGGCAGGATCCCAATATTATTCTGGTCGGAGAAATCCGCGACGGTGAGACAACGGAACTGGCTATCCAGGCGGCACTTACCGGACATTTGGTGTTCTCTACCCTTCACACCAATAACGCATCAGGCGCTATACCGCGGTTAATCGATCTGGGTGCCGAGCCGTTTCTGGTGGCGTCCGCGCTTAACGCAGTTGTCGGTCAGCGTATCGCCCGGCGGCTGTGCCCTACCTGTAAGGAAGAGTACGTGCCGGATGAAGCAGTGCTTGCCGACATGAGAAAAGTCGTCGGTTCTCTGTGGCCTCAAGATAAACCCATGATGCTGTACAAAGGAAAAGGGACCGTGGCAGGAGCTGCGTGTGAAACGTGCGGAGGGAGCGGGTATGTCGGACGGCTGGGTGTGTTCGAGGTGTTCCCGGTTACCGACGCGATCAGCAAATTAACGCTGACGCGCGCGCCGATGAAGGATATAGAAAATCAGGCAATAGCAGACGGGATGATTTCCATGAAACAGGACGGATATCTTAAGGCACTGGAAGCGGTGACAACGATCGAGGAAGTGCTGAGGGTCGCACAGGACTAACATACTATGGATATACAGCAATTATTTTCGGAAGCTGCACGCAAAGAGGCATCAGATCTTCATTTGGTTGTGGGTTTTCCGCCCATGCTCAGGGTTTCAGGGGTACTGTTTCCGGTAGAGGGAACCTCTATCCTTACCGACGAAGAAGCGAAAAGTTTAATATACGGAACGTTTACTGCTGATCAGAAAGATATTTACGAAACAAACCGTGAGATCGATTATTCCCTGCCGACGTCCGTCGGGCGTTTCCGGGTAAATGTGTACATGCAAAAGACGACGATTGCAGGAGCGTTCCGGTTGATCCCCCAACAAATTAAATCGATAGAAGCATTAGGTTTGCCCGAAATATGTCACCAGTTTGTAAAACTGCGTCAGGGACTTGTGCTGGTGACGGGGCCTACCGGGCATGGGAAATCGACCACATTAGCGTCGATGATCAACGTGATAAATCAGGGGAAAGCAACACACATCGTTACCATCGAAGACCCGATAGAGTACGTGTATCCCCCGGGTCAGTCCATTGTCTCCCAGCGGGAGATGCACAGCGACACGCATTCGTACAACGTCGCACTCCGGAGTGTTCTGCGCGAAGATCCCGATGTTGTGCTGATCGGAGAAATGCGGGATTTCGAAACAATTCAGTCAGCTATCACGATTGCTGAAACCGGCCACTTGGTGTTTGCGACGCTGCACACGAATTCTGCCGCCCAGACCATAGACCGTATTGTGGACGTGTTTCCGGAGAATCAACAGACGCAGGTGCGGTTGCAGTTATCCAATGTGTTGGAAGGAGTGCTTTCGTTGCGTCTTATCCCGGCTCTTTCCGGCGGCCGCGTGCCCGCGTCAGAAATTCTTACCGCCACCCCCGCCGTCCGTACACTTATCCGTGAAGGGAAAACACATCAGATAGATAACATTATTCAGACGAGCGCTGAATTCGGCATGATGACGCTGGAAACATCGCTCGCGCAGCTGGTAAAAGCAGGAGTACTCGGACTTGATATCGCGTCATCGTATGCGTTGCGGCCGGAAGAACTCGGCCGGCTTCTCAAACGGACAACCTGACGCCAGAAAGAGTAAGGAACTGACATATGGCATTTTTTTCCTACAAAGCACGGGATTCCGCAGGTAAAACGGTGAACGGACTTGTGGAAGCAATATCAAAAGATGCGGCAACCAAGCTGCTGCATGAAAAACAACTGTTTATTATCGGCATCACGGAGACCCACGGACCGTCAAAAGGATCGTCATCCAAACAGTTTCAGCGTGTGGGGTTCGGAGAAATAGTAAATTTTACCCGCCAGTTGTCGACCATGGTGGTCGCCGGGTTATCTCTTCCGGAGTCACTTTCCATTCTGCGGGCACAAACTACTAACCCGGCGTTCGGCAGCGTGCTGATGGAAATCGAGCATCAGATTGTCGGCGGCGGAAACTTAGGTGACGCGCTTGCCAAATATCCGCAGCATTTTTCGGCAATTTATATAGCCCTTATCCGGGCCGGAGAATCGTCCGGACAACTGGATCAGGTCCTGGCCCGGCTTGCGGACTCCATGGAATCCCAGCGCGATTTCCGCAGTAAGGTGGCCGGCGCCATGATTTATCCCGTGATTATTTTGGTCGGTATGGGTATAGTCGTGATGATCATGATGACGGTTGTCATCCCGAAGCTTACCGAACTGTACGCGGATTTCGGTGTCGATCTGCCGTTTGCCACACAGCTGCTTATTACGATCTCTAAGTTTTTTGTCGTCTGGTGGTGGATGATGATTGCTCTTGCCGTCGGAGGCTTTTACGGGTTTATGCGGTGGAAGAAAACAAAAATCGGCGAATTAGTGGTCGATACCATCGTGCTGCATGTTCCCCTGTTCGGAGAACTTCAGAAAAAAATTATTCTTGTGGAATTTACCCGTACATTATCCATGCTTATTTCATCCGGTATCCGGCTTCTGGACGCATTGCATATATTAAAGGACGCATTGGGTAACGTGTTGTTCCGGAATGCCATCGTCGATATTTCCAAAAAAGTGGAACGCGGATTTCCGCTCGGGGAAACATTTTCCCAGTATCCCGTGTTTCCGCCGATTGTGTCGCAAATGATGAAGGTCGGAGAAGAAACGGGAAAACTTGATGATACGCTGCTGAAGTTGTCTAAATATTTCGCGTCGGAATCAGAGAATCTTGTGAAGGGACTAACGACGGCCATAGAGCCGATCATTATGGTCATCCTGGGAGTCGGCGTCGGGTTCATTGTCATCTCGGTAATTACTCCTATTTACAACTTGACAAGTCAATTTAAATAATGATAAACCTAAGTCATATGAGAAATTATTCTGCCGCAAATAAAGGGTTTACTCTTATCGAATTGTTAATCGTTATCGCGTTGTTAGGAGCGCTCGCGGTAGGATTACTTGCTACCATTGATCCGTTTGAACAACTGAAAAAAGGCCGTGACACATCACTCCGGAACACGGTATCGGAATTTTACAATGCGAACCTGCGGTATTACGCTACCAAGGGACAATTCCCGTGGGGCACCAGCGCTACTGCCGGAAGTTCATACCCGGGCTTTACCAGCACGATCACCGAGCTTATCACGGTCGGAGAGCTGAAGAACCGGTTCCAGGAATTGGCCGGAAGCGGCAATCTGGCAAAGATATATGTGAATTCGACAAGCGCCGAGCATATATCAGCCTGTTTCCGCCCGGAGTCAAAGGCATTTCAGGAAGACCTGAACACTATTTATGACTCCAGCGGTGCGACATCAGCAGTCGCATGCAAGTCCCAGACAACGGGAACTGCCGGATCAGACTGCTGGTTCTGTATCCAGTAACCCTGGTGCAGATTCGGATTCTGCTATAATTCTTTCATGATTGGTTCATGGCTGAGTGCCGCGGTTTCCGCAATACTATTCCTTTTCTTTCAGGCGCAGGGTATTTATACCGGAGACAGCGGTGACTTGGTGACTGCATCTGCAGTCGGAGGAGTCCCCCACCCTCCCGGATATCCGTTGTATACATGGCTTGGGTGGTTAATCTCTCATATGCCCGTTCTTACGGCATCCTGGCGGCTTACGCTGCTTTCTTCTGTTCCTCACGCCATAACCGTTGGTTTGGTGTATGCCCTCATTTATCGGCTGACGAAAAAGAACGTATTAGCAAGTGTATTCGGCGCTGTTTCTCTGAGTGTTAACTATCTGTTTTTCCTTTACAGTGTCACGCCGGAAGTGTTTGCCCTGTTTGACTTGTTTGTCGTGCTTTTGTGGTATCTGTTGTTTACCTGGCAGGAGAGCAAAAACATCCGATACCTTTACGGTGCACTCTTTGTGTTCGGTCTGTCTCTGTCTCATCATCATGTCATGTTGTTTTTTATACCGGCAATTCTTTATTTTTTGTGGGCAAACCGCGTCACGTTTATTTCTTCCATGAAACGCCCCGCATCGATTGCGGGCGGTATCGGGCTTGTCGCATTGGGGTTTTTGCCTTACCTGTATATTCCGTTTGCAGCAGCCCGGGATCCGATAATCAATTGGGACCGGGTCGTCAATGTAGGAGCATTCTGGCGTCTTATAAGCCGAGCTGACTACGGCACCTTTGTGTCGGGAGGATCGTTCGGCCAGACGCTCGGGGAGCGCTGGCTTTCCGTCATCGCATACGGGCAGTTTTTGGTTACGGATTGGTCGCTTGTCGGCATAGTACTTGCGGCGGCAGGGTTGTTTTCCTGGTGGCGTACCATGCGCGTACGGTTCTGGTCCTGGATTATCGCCCTGCTTTCCATCGGGCCGCTCTTCCTTTTTTATGCAAGCTTCCCTCTGGCCAGCAGATTTACACTCGGCACGTATGAGCGGTTTTTACTCCCGGAGTATACGCTGGTATCCGTACTCATCGGTGTCGGACTGGCGGCATGTATGGATTTTTTCAGCATGGCGCTGCGCCCGTATGTTGATACGAAGAAACGCCGGGCAATTATTGCGCTATTGGGACTTATATTCATGATCTATCCGGTTTCCTTAGGGAGTGTCACCTTGTGGAGGTTTTGGGGATTTTCCGGCGACCGGACGGCCGAAAATCTCGGACGCGATATTCTCGCCAATACGCCGCAAAACGCAGTGCTGCTTCTTTCTCAGGATACGGCGTTATTTACCACGCAGTATGTTCGGTACGTGCTGGGCGTGCGGACTGATACGGCTGTTATCCATGCGGCACGGTTGTCTCTTCCTGATTATCAGATCGTGCTTAAAAAACATTTTCCGCGCTTGAGATTTCCGTCCGTGTCTCAGGCGGAATTTCTTTCCGCGTTCGTAAAAGAAAACAGTGCCCCTCAAACCAGGGTGTTTAGCAATATTAATCTTCCTATCGGAGACGGATGGTATTGGGTACCGCGCGGGTTACTCTATGAAGCGATTCCCTCCGAAGAGCTTCCTTCGGTTTCTGACATGTACGGCAGGGTGCTAGCAATCAGAACACAGATACATAATCCGCGTGCCGGTATCCTGTCCCGCTATCCGCATCTTATGCTTTCCGACGTGCTCGACGTGTATGCCTCGGGACATATCGCGCTTGGGAAAACGCTGGTCCGTGCTGATAAGTGGGATGAAGCCAGGCAGGAATTTGCCCAAGCCGTGGCTTTGGACGGAGACACCAGTGTTGTGGAAGCGCTCGAGTTGTTCGGCCTTACTCAGGTATACATGAAAGACTGCCGCGGCGCACTTTTGTCATTTGAGGAAGCGAAGCGGAAATCATTTGTAGCCTCCCCTTCGCACCTTAGGCTGGAATCCGTTACGTATGGTGAGTGCCTGGGGGATGCGGTGCGTGCCCGGGAGCTTTTTTCTGAATATGAACGGCTGAAGAAAGCATCGGAGCAACCACTAGAAGCGCTGTAAATATCGTACTTACAAGACTCAGCCCTATTCCCCAGCGGATGCTGAGAGGCGTATATTCAAACGTTACAATGTGATTGCCTTTAGGGATCATAACGGCCCGCTGGGAAAGATTTGCAGTAAGAATCGGCGTGTTTTGGCCGTCGACAGCAGCTGTCCAGCCGGGATAATTGGTGTCAGAAAGTACCAGGAATGCATCAGACGCGGTATGTATATCAAGCGTTACGGATGCATGCGTGTTCTGCTTCCAGACAACGGTGTTTCCGCCGGGTAGCGCTGGCGTACCGCGTAACCCGGATATGAATGATGCAAGGTGCGGAATTTTTTTCACTTCATGAGTTTCCAACAGCACGGATGTTCCTGCCGGAAGGCTGGGTCCTGTCAGTGTTGCGACAGCTTCCGTAAGGGTTGCTGCGGTCGTTGCTTCAGAAACGAGATACGCCCGTGGCACATATTCCGGATTTTCGTAGAGTGTAAGATCCGTGTCCCCTTCCCGGACACTCGTGACAGGAATGAGATTGGCAGCATCTACAGGGAGAAATGAGAGGATATACCGCACGGAAAATAGATCCAGCATTTTTTCGGCTGATATCGTCGCAGTCCGGTCATTTGTTTTGATCGATTCAGATAGCAGGCTGTCGGTGATAGCAGGACGTTTAAGATATCGGCCTGCATACACATTGTGCTGCATTACCCCCCACAGCACGTTACTGTCAGGGGAGAGTCCGAGACGGAGGAACCGGTATGGTTCAGGGGAATTCCATCCGGATTTGGTCACGAAGCGGTTGTAGATTGCACCGTGTCCGACCGTTATCACTCTGTCAGAGCCGATCAGATTGGCTATGGCGGGTTTGCTGAGCCAGGTTTGTGCCGGCTCTATCATATGATACGACCACCAGGTTGTTATTAGCTGCGTCGTGTGCAGAAGAACAATGACCGCAATCAGTATATGCACGCGTTTGTTCTGAGTTTTCCGGAGCAGATAGTCCAATACATACCCTCCTGATAATGCAATTGCAATAATCGAAAGCCAGAGAAATCTGGACGGTACCCGAAAAAGCGTAAGCGGCCATATGCTGAAAAGAATATAAGAAGGCGCGTATTTGCCGCCGGCAAGTACCAGACTTATACCCATACTGCACAGTAATAACGGCATGAGGCGTATTTTTTTTATATATAACAACGCAAGCGGCAGCAGAAGTATGGGTAAAAGCCCTATATACGCGGTATTTTCCCAGAAGATACTGCCGTCAAACGCATAAAAAGGAGGGTATGTTCCTGTTTTCGGGTTGCCAAGTGCAAACGGCTGCAAAAAGCTGATCAGATGCTTAACCGGCATCGAATACATGGTGGAGGTAGCAGGAGAAAATCCCGAAGGATCGGTACTGGCGCGCAAAAATTCATATGAGGGGAGTATCTGCGCGCTTCCGCCTATGATGCCCAATATGACTCCCGCCGCCCAAATTACACAGGCTTTCCAGTTTTTTTCGACCAGCAGCGCGTGATAGAAAACAAATACGGCAGCTATCCCCAGAGTCAGAAATGTCGCCTGGGGAAATCCTGCAAAAATTTGCTGAGACAGGGCGAATGCAAGCAGTCCTGTCCAGGGAAGTGCGTTTCGGGTTACTACCAATATGCTCAGCACGGTGATGATCGGAAGCATGCTCATGCCCTGCAGGAGCGTAATGTGAGTCAGCTGTGTCATCGAAAGACCCGAAAACATGACTGACACGGCGATAAACCAGGAAGGAAGCGGGGAAAGTTTCATGATGCGAGAAAGCCAATACATTCCTGCCCCCAAAAAAAGCACCGTTGCGGCAAGGGTTGCGTTATATGCAGCAACCGGAGAAAGCAATCGAAACAGGATAAGGTTTGGCAGGAATAACGCTCCGGTTTGTCCTTCGGCAAACACCGGAAAGCCGTCTCCTATATCATTTCTCCATAATGGCAGCGAATTGGATTTGAGTGATTCGCTCAGTATGTATTTGGTCGCGAAGCTGAAATGCCATGCGTCGCTTCTGCCGTAGTCGGGTGTGACCAGAAGCTTGGGTTCCGGGTAAAACAACCGTGCGAAAAACAGGAGAACGAGAAAAAAAATTGCAGACAGTCCGATACAATCAGCCCACGCTCTCTTCATACGTGAGATAGTCTACTTTTTTTACGCTGTTGCTGCAACGCCCTTGATTGTTAGTGCGTCTTCCCTGATACTAATTCTATGGTGTACGCAATTATTGTCCTCTTCGGGTTGGTTGTCGGCTCATTCCTCAACGTGTTAATTGACCGTATTCCCCGGGGTGAAAATGTCGTGTGGAAACCCTCGCATTGCGATTATTGTAAAAAGCCGCTCCGGTGGTTTGAGCTATTTCCTGTTATTTCCTACGTGATTTTGGGCGGCAGGTGCCGGAGGTGCCGTCATACGCTTTCCATACAGTATCCGGTTATGGAAAGTATCACGGCTCTCGGATTTCTCAGCGTGTTTTTCTACACAAACACATCGGTATTCTGGTTGTTGCTTTCGTTGTGTATATTTTCTTCGCTTCTTGTCATGTTCATGATAGATATGAAGCATCAGATTATTCCGGACAGTATGCTGCTTGTCCTGCTGGTAGGTGTTGCCGTATCCGGCATCCCCCTTTCGTGGGCTGAGCGCGGACAGCATCTTGTGACCGCATTTATTTGCGGAGGGCTGTTTTTGTTTCTCTGGACGGTGACACGCGGTCGGGGTTTGGGATTCGGCGACGTGAAATTGGTTGCAGTATTGGCGTTATTTTTGGGGTATCCGTTTTCCGTCATTATGTTATATATCGCTTTCTTGACCGGGGCAATGCTGGGTGTCATACTGATAGCAACCCACCGGGCAAAAATGAAAACCCGGATTGCATTCGGCCCGTTTCTTATAGCAGGATTTGCCGGTGCGATACTATTCGGTGAACCAATTCTTGTTTGGTGGCGCAGTTTATTATGAAGATACACCGTACAAAAAAACGCACAGGGTTCTCACTCGTCGAACTGCTTATCACCGTTTCAATTATTGCTATTTTGATAGCTATCGGCGTTGCTTCATACGGTACCATTAACAGACAATCCCGCGATACGAAGCGTAAAAGCGATTTGGAACAGATCCGTTCGGCGCTTGAAATGTATCGGGCGGACATCGGGTCATATCCTTCAGCCGGCAGCGGTAGTTTTGTGGCAGCCTCCAGCGCGACGGACGCTCTTGTAGGGTTGACGCCTTCATTGGTATCTACCTATTTGCCTGTCATACCGTCAGATCCGAAATCAACACAAAGCTACATGTACAAGGCTACGAATCCTTCCGGAGGAACCTATTATGGATATTGCTTAAGTGCCTTATTGGAAAGTGAAGATCCGCTAGATACCTGCACACCATCGGTCGGGCAAACGTACGGTGTGAAAAATCCATGACGAAGCACGGATTCACGCTTATCGAGCTCCTTGTCGTTGTTTCCGTATTAGTGACTATCCTGGGGTTGGGAGTGGCCAGTTTTAACAGCTTTAACCGGCGTGAACGCATTAAACAAACGGCCCTGACGCTAAAATCCACGTTGCGTTTCAGTCAGACTAAGGCCATTTCAGCCCAAAAACCTACCTCCAATTGTACGACATACGTAGGTATGCGCGTAAGTTTTACCGCCTCAACGTATTCGATGCAGCATGAATGTAATCCTGAGGGTGTGGTGGGGTCGGTGGAAACCGTTACATTACCGCGGGGTATTACGTTCTCCCCTATTCCGACGTCATTTACGTTTCTTACCCGTTCAAATACGGACAGGATTACAACGGATACCCCGATAACGATGACGAACGGAACGCTGAATTACAGTCTGATAATATCCCCCAACGGGGGCGTGCGGGCGAGCGGATTTTAATCTATGAAACGCAAGGATAGTTCTGAATCAGGGCAGACGCTGCTGGAATTGGTCGTTGCCATAGGTGTGGTTGCGATTGTCATCACTGCATTGGTTGCAGCAGTTACCGCGTCACTGCGGTACAGTCGGGCCACACAGTTACGGAGCCGCGGGGTGAAATATGCGCAGGAAGGATTAGAATTGGCGCGTAAACTCCGGGATATCAGCACCTGGGACGTGTTTCAGGGATATGCGGTCGGCGGAGGTGATTGGTGTCTGGATGAATCGGGTACCTGGACGGTCGATGCATCAAGCGGAGCCTGTCCCTTAAGTGCATCGAATAATTTCTGGAGAACCATTCATTTTGCATGGAACGACCCGACGATGGATGTAACCGTTAGGGTAAGCTGGGGAGAACGGAACGTGCCGTCTACCGTCGAACTTAAGACATATTTTACTCATTGGAAATAATTACTATGAAACATAAGCCTACCCAAACCGGTTTTACATTGCTTGAAATGGTTGTCTCCATTGCGATCGTTGCGATGGTGTCCGTCGTATTAAGCCAGGTGTTTATTTCCACATTGCGGACGAATACAAAGTCTGAAATCCTCAAAGATATGAAGCAAACCGGAGAAATTGCTCTGGAAACCATGGTGCGATTAATTCAGAATGCAAAAAGCGTTACGACTGCGTGCGATTACGCGGGCTCTGCAAGCCAGTCACTGATACTCATCAATTCCGATGACGGGCAGACGACACTCGAGTGTATATATGACGGATCCATAACCCGTCTGGCATCCACAAGCGCGCAGGGCGTGGAGTATCTGACAACTCCGAACGTGACGATGGGCGGTGCCTCATGTGCGGCGAGCACGCTTTCTTTCGTGTGTAAGGGCGGAGCGGGAGTGTCGTCCAGCGTTACCATAAGTTTCCGTCTGGCCCAATCAGGGGTAGCAGCCGGAGTGTTTGAACAATCCAGTGAAACGTTTCAGACGTCGGCCGGCATGCGCAATATCGCACAATAATTTGGTTCCCTTGCCAAGGTAATGAAAATATATAACAATAGATATATGAAGATGCACAGGGGAAAATCATACAGGCATCAGCAGGGACAGATACTGCTTATTACGCTTCTTGTTCTGACAGTTGCAACCACGATTGCACTTTCCCTTATCGGCAGAGCAACAATCGATTTATCCATGAGCAACCAGCTGGAAGAATCGACGCGCGCGTTTAATGCAGCCGAGGCCGGAGTTGAACAGGCCCTCAAATCCGGTTTGGGTACGAACGGGCCGGCGGTGTTAACCAACGGAGTGACGTATGACGTAACGGTGAATACGATAGGAGGAGCTGCCGGTGTATATCAGCTTCCGCATCAGACTCCGCAGAATGTGACGGAGACAATATGGCTGGTAGAACATGATCCGATTACCAATGAGGTGGTTGAATCTAAGTTTTACACCTCACCGACCATTAATCTTTGCTGGAGTCAGGGGGTTAATCCGAATCCGAGCGCAGGACTCGTTGTCGCCGTTTTGTATAAATCAGGTGTAGATAATTCGTATCAGGTAGCCCGGATGGCAGTGGATCCGAACGCAGCGACGAACAATAATAATTTTGACGCTACGGGAATCACTGCTGCAGGATGCGGACTCGGGTATTTACAGAAACAGGTTAATTTTACGACGCTGGGAATTACCGTCGGAGTAGGTGTCGGAGCCGATACGCTGATCGCTCTCCGCGTGCGTCCGGTATATGCGGATACGACTATTGCCCTCGACGGAGGGGCCGCCGTGTTGCCAAAGCAGGGAAATGAAATTCAGTCAACCGGAGCGACGGGGACGGGTGTCAGCCGCAAAGTGGTTGTATTTCAGCAGTATCGCGCTCCCCTTTCGATATTCGATTCGGTCATATACAGTCAGTCATCGTTTGGACATTAGAGATGCTGCCCAGCGCCTGGTCATAGAGTTTTGTACGCCGTATACGTCATTGGTACATAAGGATACGGAAATATGCCTCGCTTTGGGTAGTGTGTTTATAAAGAAAGGATACGGAATATTCTGATTGCCATACAACAATCGGAAGTTCACACGCACTATGAAATCCCTGATAGGTCTTGATATAGGATCCCACAGTATTAAGCTTATTGAAATCGGCTCTTCCGGTTCAGAACGGCATCTGCTTGCTGCCGGAAGTATTCCTACACCTCCGAAAGCGCTGCAGTCTACGCTTGAAGCGGATCATCAGGCTGTGGGCATGGCAATCAAACAGCTTATGAAAGAGACGGGAGCCAAATCAAGCTCCGTAGCGTTTGCGCTGCCGGAATCTCAGGTATTTACCCGTGTCATCGAAGTGCCGGCGCTTTCCCAGCGGGAATTGTCCAGCGCTATCGGGTGGGAAGCCGAGCAATATATTCCCTTGCCGCTCGATCAGGTGAATTTGGATTATTCGGTGCTGCGGGATGCTAAAGAGACCGGGACGAATAAAATGGATGTATTGCTGGTTGCCAGCCCGAAGACATTACTGGAGAAATATTTATCCATTATTGAAATGGCAGAATTAATTCCTGTTGCCGCCGAAACGGAAATCATCGCAACCGCACGGGCATTAGTCCGCTCGGTTGCATCTATCAAAAATGCAGCCCTTCTTGTCTCTCTCGGCGCACAGACGACCGATCTGGCGATTCTGCGCGGAGGAGTATTGGCCTTTACCCGTTCCATAGCTGCCGGAGGGGAAGCATTGTCACGTGCGCTCGTATCCGGACTGGATTTCAATGTAAATCAGGCCGAGGAATTTAAGCGGACGTACGGTTTGGAACAGGATAAACTGCAGGGTAAAATCGTGACCGCCGTTAAACCCATTATGGATACGATTATCGGGGAAATGAAACGCGCACTCGCCTATTACGGGGAAAAACACAAAGATGAACGCGTGGAAGTAACGTTGTTATCCGGCGGTACCGCAAAACTTCCGGGTATGGTGGTATACATCGCGCAAAACGTCGGCGTCGAAACTCAACTGGCTAATCCATGGGTCGGGATCAAACGTGATGCCCGGTTTGCGGTTTTGGATAAGGAAGGCGCGACATTCACCGTGGCGGTCGGACTCGCTCTTCGGGAGTAGATGGCGCATGAGTAACTCACCAATCAATCTCATCAAGAAAGACGTCAGCAGTTTTCGGAAGTTATCTGTTATCGAAGATAAACTGAGACTTGCCACCTGGTGGTTTTTGGGGGTGCTGTTCGTTATAGGACTCGGAATCGGCATCAGCTTTTTTCTTATCAGCGCACGGATGAGAGATCTGGAAAGCAGGAAAGTCGAGCTTACGAAACAGATAAACCTTCAGAATGTAAAAGAAGGCATTCTGCTTTCACTCAAGGAACGCACGTCTATTGCCGGTAAGGCGCTTGATGCCGCAAAACCCTGGGGTAAACTGTTTACCCTGCTTGTCGCTATTGCCGATGAGACGAACTATAACTCACTGAGCATCGAAGAATCGGGCAGAGTTACGACGGTGTTAAATCTCGTGAATATCGATGATGCGGTCTTAGTGATTTCCAATACCATGAGTTTGGTGCAGGAAAAGTCGCTGCGTTCACCGCAGCTTGTGTCTTTTACGTTTAAAGATGACGGGACGGTGCAGGTCAGCTTATCGTTTGTTCCGGTTTTTTAACACATATGCCGCCACTGGATAAATTTTTTCGGACATATCAGAATATTCTTGTTTCCTCAGCACTTCTTGTGTTTTGTGTTATCGGTGTGATATTCGGAGTCGCCCCGTCCGCGTTGAAAATTCAGGAACTTGCCGCACAAGCAAAGGATGTTTCCGAGCAGACGAGCGGACTTCAGAAAAAGCTTGATACGTTAATCAATCTGGATGAAGACACGCTCCGCAGGCAGTTAACGGACGTCCTCTCTGCTGTTCCTGCCGAACGGTCGTTTCCTACGCTTTTTGAGACGGTAGAAGGTATTGCCGCACGGAGCGGGGCAACCGTGTTACAGATGCATCTTTCAGGAGGAACCACGCTTGCCACCCCGTCAGCCGCAAAGGTTTCTGCTGCCGATAAAAAATTGGGAACGCGTACCATCCCGTTCTCGGTCACGATCAGCGGCTCACTTCAGGCAGTGCAGGAGTTTATCACGTTGGCTCCGAAAGTCAGGAGACTTCTTCGGATCCGTACATTTTCCATTTCATTCCCGCGTGATGTTCGGCCGTTGTCCGTCGCCATAGAAATGGACGCGTTTTATGAGCCGCTCCCGACGAGTTTAGGAACCGCCAAGGCTATCTTGCCGCAGCTTACTGCCGCAGACGAGGATATTATCAGTAAACTCGGCCAACTTCCGCTTATAGCGCAGGAGAACGGGGAATTGCCTCCTCCGCTTATCGGCCGCGTGAAAGACGATCCTTTTGCGCCTTGAGGAGATCCGGCCGCCGCTTTTTTGTGCGGGCCATGGCTTCTTTTATTTTCCACGCTTCAATCTTGGCGTGATTTCCGGATAAAAGGATGGCAGGTACGCGTTGATCCCGGTATGCTTCCGGTCTGGTATAGTGCGGATATTCCAGTATTCCCGATTCAAACGATTCATTTACGGTGGCATCTTCCTTGAGCAGTACGCCCGGCAGCAAACGTGTTACGGAATCGGTCAATACCATAGCAGGAATTTCCCCGCCGGTCAGGACGTAATCTCCTATGGAAATTTCTTCGTCGACCAAATCCCGTACACGCTCATCGACTCCTTCATAGTGGCCGCAAAGCAGGATAAGGTGCGTATACCGGCTCAGGTCTCTGGCTTTTTTCTGTGCGTACGGAGCGCCTTGAGGGGTGAGCAGGATAACCCGCTCTGTTTTGGCGGTTTCTTTGCCGCTTCTGGCAGATTGGATTGCCCGGTCCATAACATCAACCCGCAGCACCATGCCTGTACCCCCGCCGTACGGGTGGTCGTCTACCGATCCGTATGCGTCGATAGCAAAATCCCGCAGTTGTATAAGATTAATCTCAAGTTTTCCGCGCTGAATTGCCCGTTTGACAATGGAAGAGTCAAATACTCCGGAAAACATTTCCGGGAATAAGGTGATAATGGAGATACGCATATCTCACTCTTGAGGAGGCGCGTCTTCTGCTATTTCGACATCGACGTAAATGTTGCGTTTGGCTGCGATTACTTTCATGAGGTCACGCAGGGCACGGATTATGCGGCCGCTTTTGCCGATAACTTTCCCGATATCATCCTGATGCGTGTGGATCGTAAGAATCGTCGCTTCGCCGTCTACGCGCTCATCAATGACGATGCTTTCGGGATGATCGACCAGCGAACGGATGAAGAAATCGAGTGTGTCTTTCATTTAGATTTTTTCGATCAGGCGCGAAACTCCGGTCGTTACCACGGCTCCCTGGCTCTGCCAATAGGACAAGCGTGCGCGGTCAACGGAAAATTGTGCAGGTTTGACGAGCGGGTTATAAAATCCCAGGACTTCCACAGGCGTTCCGTTGCGTCTTTTGCCTTCTTCTATAGCCACAATCCGATATGTGCGTCGGTTTTTGGCTCCGTATTGTGCTAAACGAATCTTTACCATAGAGGTATTATTCTATCAGATATCCCCGTTCTTCTCAAGCGCATTCTGAGCTGCGTGCTGTTCGGCATCCTGTTTGGACTTTCCCACACCCTCTCCGAGGATTTTATCGCCCGTGCTGACTTCTATCCAGAAGGTTTTATTGTGATCCGGTCCCTCGCTTTTTGTGACGCGGTAGGTAGGAGAAACCTTGAGTTTTTCCTGCGTCAGTTCCTGCAACAGGCTTTTGAAATCTACATAGCTTTTTGTCGCGATGATCGTCTCGGCCTTGTACAGAAGATGCGTTAACAGGAATTGTTTTGCAGGCTCGATACCCTGATCCAGAAAAATTGCTCCTAAGAGGGCTTCGAAACAGTCAGCCAGAAGTGATTCGTTGATACGACCTCCGGAAGACTCCTCCCCCCGGCTTAACAGCAGCAGGTTCCCTAGTCCCAGGTCGGAGGCAACCGTTCCTAGACTTTTGGTTTTCACGAGGGTTGAGCGGATGTTTGTGAGCGTACCTTCCGGGTACTGCGGATAGGTTGTATACAGATATTGTGACGTAATAAATGATAATACCGCGTCCCCTAAAAACTCCAACCGCTCGTTTGATTCCTTGAATTCTTTGGATTCATTGAGGTGCGAACGGTGGATAAATGCCTGCTGAAGAAGGTTTGCGTTTGTAAACGTAACGCCGATTTTTGCCTGTAAATCATCAAGAGTCATGGGTTTTTCCCTCCGTTTCTTTGATAATGGTGCCGAGTACGCCGTTTATAAATTTGGCGCTGTGTTCATTGCCGAACGATTTGGCGAGTTCCACCGCTTCATCGATGACGACTTTTGGAGGAGTTGAGCCGTCGAACACGATTTCCCATACGGCAAGACGCAAAATTGCCAGATCGATTTTTGCTATTTTCGGTAATGGCCATTCGGAAGCGGCTTTTTCGATATATCCGTCAACGTCAGAAAGCCGTTCGATAATCGGTGCCGTTTCTTCGTGCGGAGGCACAGGGCGGAAGCTGTAACTGAATAGTTGCTGCATCCTCGTTATGCGCTTTTGATGTCGGGGGTCATTTGCGGTTTTCATGAAACCTAATATCGCGAATTAGTGTATTGATACGCGTTAATTTCCGGGTGGGTAATGAACAAATACCAATCAACTATTCGTGTTTATGAGCTTTTCGCTTTTTTCTCTTTTTTGATGACGACGGCCTTGCCTGCATAGAATCCGCAAAATTTACATGCGCGGTGAGACATTCTGGGTTTGCCGCAGTTTGAGCAAACCAATAAGCCCGGCAATTTCATACGGATGCTGGCATCCCGTTTGCCCTGGCGTCGTGTACTGTGTCTTCGTTTTGGTAGTGGTGTCATAAGAAAACAATACAACCCCGTTATCAGGATTGGATATTGTCTATTTTACTCTCCCGGGACCATTCTCTCAAGTAGGGAAACCGCCCGAGCTCCGGATCATCCTCCAGCAGGCCGGTTACGGCTGACTGGACGCGCGAAACAAGTACCGTGTCAGACAGTGTCGCCACGGTAAATCCTGGGAGGCCATGCTGACGGGTTCCGAATAGTTCACCGGGACCGCGGAGTGTAAGATCGAGTTCCGCTAACTCCGGTCCGCTATGTACGGACTCCAGTGCTTTAAGGCGTGTTAACACCTCCGGTGATTCATTTTCGGTAAACAATAAACAATAAGATGGTTTTTCCCGCCTGCCTACTCTCCCCCGGAGCTGATGGAGTTGGGAAAGGCCGAACCGCTCGGATGCTTCGATGACCATAATGGTTGCTTCGGGGATATCTATGCCGACCTCTACCACGGGAGTTGCAACCAGCAGATCAATGTGCCGGTCGTGCATGCGGGTTAACGTGTCCGTTTTTTCTTCGGCCTTCATTCTCCCGTGCAACAGTCCTACCCGGAGCGGCGCGAAAACATCTTTCAGTTTGGCAAATTCGGTTGTTGCCGCTTTTACCGACGTAAGCGTTTCCGATTCTTCAATAAGCGGGCAGATGATGAATGCCTGTGAATGCGTAGATTCAAGCTCTTTTTTCATCCACTGATAGGCCGATTCCCGCTTGGATTTCGGAACCACCCAGGTTTTTACTGTTTTGCGGCCGCTGGGCATAGTATGGAGCACGCTCATATCGAGATTGCCGAATGCCGTCTGTGCAATTGTTCTGGGGATGGGAGTCGCCGTCATGGAAAGCTGGTGCGGTACGAGGTTTCCGTGAGTATGTTCCCGCAGTGCCGCCCGCTGAGCCACTCCGAACCGCTGCTGTTCATCGATGACGATACATCCGAAATTCGGCAGCTTGCGGTCTTTTGAAAGAAGCGCATGCGTTCCTACATATACTCCCGGCGTTTTAGGAAATGTGTGAACGCCCTGCTTTTTCGTGCCTCCGAGAATTAAATGAACGGGAATACCGTGCGCTTTTTCCAATATCAGCTGCAGCGTTTTGGCATGCTGCTCTGCAAGTATCTGAGTAGGTGCCAGAAGCGCAGAGTTATCCCCATGGATAAACGCGGCATACATGCCTGCCGCTGCAACTACAGTTTTCCCGGCCCCCACGTCTCCCTCCAACAGTCTGTTCATGGGTACCGGGTGAGCCATGTCGGATGTAATTTCACTGATTGCCTGATTCTGATCGGACGTCAACGTAAACGGCAGCAGACTGACAAAACGCTGCAGCTGCGTTTTGCTTATAGGCAGTGCTTTTGCTTTGAGAGTAGTTTTCCACAGGTGCTTCTGTCGGCGGCTCCGCAGAATAAGAAGGAATAATTCGTCGAATGCGAGCCGCTCCCGTGCACGGGCTGCTGTTTCTGCGGAATCCGGAAAATGGATAATCCGTATCGCCTCACTAAGACTCAGGAGGTTCTGTTTTGTCCGTATGGTTTCCGGTATCCGGTCGGTAACCTGCGGCAGACATTGTTCAAGGACGAACGCGATTCTGCCGCGGAGCCATTTTGATGACAATCCCTCTGTTTCCGGATATACCGGAACCAAGCGGCCTGTGTGCAGGCTCGTGTGTTCCTCCCCTGCTGTTTTGAGCACTTCATATTCCGGAGAGGAGAGGACGATTTTTTGTCCGAACCAGTCAATTTTACCCGAGGCGCTTAACATATCTCCGGTGTGAAGTGTTTTGACTAAATACATCTGGTTAAACCATGAAATATCAATTGCCCCGCTCTCGTCACGCAGGCGTCCCATTACCAGGCGTTTGCCGTTTTTTGTAATAAACGCGCGTATGTACTCAAGCGTGCCGACGACAGTTACAATTTCTCCCGGCTGTACCCGGGAGATAGGAGAAACCAATGAATAGTCTTTGTACCGGAACGGTACATAGGTAAGCAGGTCGTAAACGGTTTCTATGCCGATTCTTTTAAGCAATGTGGCCATGCGGGGACCCACCCGGGGAACGTACTGTACGGGGGAAGTTAGGGTTAAATCCATGAATCGTATTATATACTCTTATGCGGCTGCGGCGGCAAAAACGTATCAGCGGAGTCCGCCGGCCAGAAACGGAACAAATGACGTCGCAACAAGTGCCACGCTGGAGAGTATGACGATGATTTTCCAGAATTTTTCGTGTTTGCGGAAAAAATTCATATCAGGATTCAATTTTAACAGCTTTTCGTCCGACTTCAATGGTGTCCCCTGCCCGTAACGCCGGCTCATCTTTGGGATTTGAAACCACGGCGCCGTTTATTTTTACTGCTTTCTGCTCCACAAGACGCTTGGCTTCGGATTTGCTGGACAGAAGTCCGAATGCGACCAGTGTATCGGCAATCGTGCTCCGGGTTTTGAGCGTCCGCAATGAAACGACAGGTAATCTGGAATCGGCTACTCTGCCTTTCTGGAACCGTGTTTCAAATTCGGTCTGAGCCAAATCTGCGGCAGGCTGTGAATGCAGCTCCGTCACCATGCGGTGTGCGAGCTGCTTTTTGAGCGTCATGGGATTTTCTCCGTTTTTCAGGCGTGCTGCTATCGCTTCTATTTCCTCATGCGGAACGCTTGTCGCCAATGTGAAATACTGTTCAATCAGTTCATCCCGAAGCGACATGACCTTGCCGAACATTTCGTCGGGTTCATCAGTAAGCCATATGGCATTGCCCCAGCTTTTGCTCATTTTTCTGCCGTCGGTACCCTCTAAGAATCCGTTTGCGATGATAAAGGACTCTTTATTGCGGAGATCCTTCTGCAGAATACGGCCGGCCTGCATGTTAAACGTCTGGTCAGTGCCCCCGAGTTGGATATCCGTATCCATGAAATAACTGTCATATCCCTGCATTACCGGGTACAGTAATTCATGGAGACCTACTTTTTTTCCCTCCGTGAGGCGTTTTTTGATAAGCTCGCGCCCGACAAACTCACCGGCCGAAAAATGCTGAGTAAGTTTTACGATTTCCGTAAACGCCAGTTTTTGGAGCCATTCGCTGTTAAACCGGACGGTTATCCTGGAAAAATCCAGTACTTTTTCCGCCTGCTTTTTGTAGGTTTCGAAGTTTGACCTGATTTGTTCGCTTGTCAGGACCGGGCGCTCGGCATCTTTATCCGACGTGTCCCCGATAAGCGCGGTGAAGTCTCCGATAAGAAACGTCACATTATGCCCGAGTTGGGAAAACGCGTTTAGTTTCCTCAAGGGGACCGCATGTCCGATATGAATATGCGTGGCGGTCGGATCAATCCCTAAATACACATTCAGCTTTTTTCCGCTGGCAAGAAGCTTCCGGAGCTTTTCCTTATCCGGAATAATATTTTCGACTCCCCGCGTGAGCAATTCTTCAATAGTGTCCATAGATTACCTCCTTTATCTATATCACAGCCTATCCTATTCTTCCAGAGCCTGTTTCAGATCGTTTACTATATCGTCCGGGTGTTCCAGTCCAACGGACAGGCGAAACAAATGCATATCCGGTCGAAACTGTTCCGAAACGTCAGACCAATCCATCATAGACGCCGGATGCTGAATAATTGTTTCGACGCCTCCGAATGAATGGCTTATCAGGATGAGTTTTAGTTTTTTTGCGACAGATGCGGAATCAACATCGTGTTTCAGTACGAAAGAAACAAGCTGTCCTTTCCCGGACATTTGCTGCCGCACCAATAGCCGTTCAGCAGGGGTGTGGATTCCCGGCGTCATCACGTGTGTGACAAGCGGATGGTGATTGAGCCATTTTGCAACGATTTTGGCGGTTTGCTGCTGAGCCTTCATCCGCACGGGTGCTGTTTTTATACCGCGCAATATAAGCGATGCCGAAACAGGGTCCAATACAGAACCTGTGGTCTGGGCAAGAAACCGTAATCTATCTGCCAATTGTTTATCGTTTGTGCCTATGAATCCGCCGAGCGCATCACTATGACCATTGAGGCCCTTCGTAAGGCTTTCTACAACGATATCAGCGCCATGCATCAACGGATTTTGCAGCACTCCCGAGCATATAGTCGTATCCACGGCAAGCAGAGCGCCGTTGGTGTGAGAAAGCGACGCTATTTTACTGATATCTAGCACCCGAAGCGACGGATTTGTCGGTGTTTCTATCCACACGAGCGCAGGTTTCATTGTTCGTATTTGTTCTTCGGCGAGTATCAGGTCATGGAAGTTGACGGGAACGCCCGTTACTCCAAAGGGTCGCATGACCGTATGCAGAATGCGCCGCGTCCCCTCATATAATTCGGTGTGGTGCAGTATCGTGCTGTGTTGCGATAACAGCAGACACGTCATGGTGATTGCCGCTGACCCGTTTGTCGTGGCAATGCCAAACGCGGCATGATGGATGCCCGCTACTACACGCTCTAAATCAGCCCTTGTCCGGTTATGAATTCTCCCGTACTGCGGTCCTGTGTCAGAAGAGAGCGTATCCATGGCAAAAATAACCGACGTATGGATGGGGGTAACAATATCCCCATCGGGCATAACCGGATTGTTCTGCTGGACACAAAATGACTGCATTTTCATATGTGTTTACTCCTTTTTGGTAAGAACTATGTTGTGCCGCATGCACATAAGCGGCGGCGTATGACTGTCATTCCCGAACCTGCTTTTTAGATCACTGACGATAAACCCCAGGCGCTGCCAAAGGCCGATGTGATCCCCCAGCCCCCGGAACCATTCCCCGTGTCCGTTTGGGTCTTCACCGAATACGACAAATCCGCCCGGGTGCTCAATTTCGATTAGTTTTCCCCGCACGCTTTCCATATCATTGCCGAATTCACGTTTAAATTGCGCCAAATCATATATATGATTTTGCAGTGCATCAGTGACGGCCGTGCTTTTTCGGGTGCCATGGGAAAGATCTATACCCTGCCGGTTTTCTGATATCGGCAACAATTCGCTTGTCGATATGTTGACGATAGACGTGCCACCCGGTTTAAGAATCCGGAATGTTTCCGCATCAATCTCCCTGTCAATATTGGGAGGACAGCAGTTGCCGGTATGATCCCTGATGACAATGTCTACGGATCCGTCAGCTAGATCGGTATGGCGTGCATCGATAAGGTGCGGAAAAACGTGGGAAAGTGACTTTTCCCGTTTCAGCCTGCTCACCTCGTTTATAATATCCTCATCAATATCGATGATATGAAAGTTACTAAGCGTAGTGTTTAGCGCATGATGGACAAAGCGCTGTGTATCTTCCACTCCGTCAACACTTGCAAGCCCCAGCATCGCAACCGAAAGCGGACGCCGGTTTATCCGCTTTGAGAGCAGATGAATGCCGGACATTTCTGATAAAAGCTGCAGATTGAGGCCGACGGGCGGCGTCCGGTTCAGGAGTTCTTCTGACAAGCCCTCCGCATCCATACGCGCCCTCGTTTCTTCGTAACCGCTTGTTCTGCGTAATCCCCTACCGAACTCATTGCCCAACGACCGCGATATTTCTTTATCATTCATATATACCTCCTAATCCGTGCTAAATATTAGGTACACGGGTGCTGAGGGGAGGATTCGAACCTCCGTAGCCCTTCCGGGCATCCCGTTTACAGCGGGACGCATTTGTCCACTTTGCTAACTCAGCTTTTTTAAAAACAAAAAACCCCGACCTCATCCCTGACTAGCTCAGGAACAAGGGCGGGGTTTTGACACCACGCGGTACCACCTTGGTTTGCTAAGGTATTTTAGCCACAAAAAAACCGACCCAGAGGTCGGTTCTACCTTAGCCTCGTTTGTGAGCTCCGCAGATGGCGACACTCACATTCTGCTGTTACGGGCTTACCCGGATCGGTTTACTTTTTCCTATTCAACCTTTCGGCTCCAGAGAGTATTTCGTAAGTAATTTATCGGGAGATCTTGCACCAACCGTCTCCTCTCTCTTGTCTCAAATTACCCGCTACTTCGTCTCTTTCTATGCCTTTCCTATTCAATTGTTGATTGAAACTGTATCATAATTTGTCATTTTTGTCAATCCTCGCTACAATGGATTCCGTGATAGAAATGTCAGATTTATTCAGTGAGAGGCAGAGGAGAAAGCTATTCGGCACTTCTGTGTCGCGCATAAAACTCTGGAGTATCGTAGCGTACGGCGGGTTTATCGGATTCGTTGTTCTCATATTATTTACCGGTATTTTATTTGCCTGGTATGCCAAAGATTTGCCCCGTCCCGACAAAGTACAGCGGCGTGAAGGACTCTCTACGGTCGTGCTCGACAGAAACGGAGAAAAGCTCTACGACATTTTCGAGGAAGCAAACCGGATACCGGCCAAATGGGATGAGATACCCCAATATTTAAAAGATGCGACGGTCGCCGTAGAAGACAAGGATTTCTACCGGCATCAGGGATTGTCCACGACAGGTATCATGCGCGGACTGTTGGCCTGCGTTTTTTTGCGGAGGTGTCAGGGAGGATCCACGCTGACACAGCAGCTGGTCAAAAACGTACTCCTGAGTCAGGAGCGTACGCTGCCGCGCAAGATGAAAGAGGCAGTGCTTGCCATTCAGATCGAGCGCAAATACAGCAAGAACGATATTCTTCTCATGTATCTGAACGAAGCTCCGTACGGAGGCACGGCGGTAGGGGTAAAAACTGCGGCCGAGCATTATTTTGACAAGCCGGTAAAAGATCTCTCTCTTATCCAGTCTGCGATTTTGGCCGGACTACCTCAGTCGCCGAGTTACTATTCTCCCTTTACCGGTACGGAAGGAGCATATAAGGACCGCACGGCACATGTATTGCGCAGGATGCGAGAAGAAGGATTTATCACGCCGGCTCAGGAGAGCGAGGCCCGGAAACAAATGGACACTATAACATTTGCCGCCGGAGATGCCAGCCTGCGCGCACCGCATTTCGTCGCGTATATCAAAGAATTGTTAATTGACCGGTTCGGCGAAAAACTGGTTAATGCCGGAGGTCTTACCGTTACGACGACGCTCGACTGGAAACTTCAGGAAGCAGCCCAGCTTGCCGTGAAAGAGGAAGTGGATAAAGCCAAAAAACTGAAAGTGAGTAACGGAGCTGCGGTCGTTTTGGATCCTGCTACCGGAGAAATCCTCGCTATGGTGGGAAGCAAAGATTACGCTGCAACAGACAGTTCAGGGCTCAAATTTAATGTCGTCACCCAGGGGTTACGCCAGCCGGGTTCTACCCTCAAGCCGATTATTTATGCGGCAGCGCTCACACGCGGGTACACGGCCTCGTCCATGCTGATGGACGTGGAAACGAAATATCCGTCCGGCGATCCTGCAAAACCTGAATACAATCCGAAAAATTATGATAATAAATACCGCGGTCCCATGCAGCTCCGGTATGCGCTTGCCAATTCCATTAACACGATTGCGGTAAAAGTAGCTGCATTGGACGGAGTCAAAGACGTGCTGAAATTGGGCTACGCGATGGGACTTAAAACGTGGGAGCCCACTGATGAGAATTTGAAACGGGTCGGGCTGTCTCTGCCGCTGGGAGGAGCCGAGGTGACGATGATGGATATGGCAACTGCCTACGGTGTATTAGCAACCGGAGGCAAGCGTATGGATTCCGTGGCCATTCTCAAAGTGGTGGATACAAGCGGGAAAACGCTGTATGAATATACTCCTGCTGCTGCCCGCGATGAGCTGGAGCCGGAAGTTTCCTTTATCATATCAAGCATATTATCCGATAATGACGCCCGCAAAGAAGTGTTCGGATTCAAATCCTACCTGGTTATTCCCGGTAAAACGGTAGCGGCCAAAACCGGTACGACGGATGACAAACGGGATAACTGGACGGCAGGATATACCAAGAACCGCGTCGTCGTGACGTGGGTAGGCAATAACGATAATACCCCGATGAGCCCGACGCTCGCCTCCGGTGTGACAGGGGCTGCTCCCATATGGAACCGGATTATGCGCGAGGCACTCAAATCTATGACTGACCAGCCGTTTGACCGGCCCGACAATGTAATCGAAATGGATATCGACGCATTCGGCGGCGGGCTTCCGTTCGAAAATCAGCCGACCCGTAAGGAATTTTTTGTGAAAGGAACGGAGCCTACCGGTCCGGCAGCCATTTACCAGAAGCTCAAGATTTCCAGAAAAGATACTAACAAACTCGCAAACAGCGTAGAAGTGGCAACCGGCGACTATGACGAAAAGCTTTTTATCGTTCTGCGTGAAGATGACCCCGTATCCGGTGACGGAAAAAACCGCTGGCAGGACGGTATCAACGCATGGATACAAACGGCCGACAGCAAATATAAGGCTCCGACGGAAACATACAGCGGCGGTGATTCCAATCAGGTCGTATTGCAGGTTAAAAAGCCCAATGATAATGAGCGGATAAACAACAATAATATAACGGTGGAAGCAACGGCTATTTCAACTGCCGATATCGAGCGGTTTGAAATTTTTGTCGACGGCAGTAAGGTGAAGGAAAAGAGCAATGAAAAATCTATTTCCGAATCGATAAACGTGCCGAACGGTTCACACATTATCAAGGTGAAAGCCATTGATAAGCGGGGTACCTCTGCGGAGCGGGAACTGCACGTAGGGATCAATCAGGATTATGCGGCACCGACATCCACTCCAACTCCTCTCCCTACTCCGTGACGCAGATCAGAGCGTTTTGAGTGATACGTTATATTGTGTCTGTGCAACTTCAATAAGTTTGTTCCGTACGGGAATAATTTCCTCTCCGGAAAGATTCCGTTTCGGATCCTGATACGTGATATGAAAGGTTCTGGTATTTTTGTGGACATCCAACAGCGTTACGGCGTACACCAGCGGATGTGCATGTTGTAATGCATCGATAAGCGGCCCTACCTGAAACCGGTCCGGTACGGTAAACGCCAGATCTTCAACAACCGGCGGGTATTTGGGGACAGGTATATATACTTTTGCCGCGTTGCTGCGTGCTGCCAGAGCGCCCACATCAAGATGCAGGACGGTTACCGGCGAACTGATGCCCAGGCGTTCCAATAATCCCCTGTGTAGCTGTCCGAGAGACCCGAATTCAGCCAGGGAAAGGAAATTGTTGTCGTACCACAAGGCATGCTCTTTTTTTGGGTTGCTGCTGTCAGCGGGAAGTGGTATGCCGGAGAGCGCAAACAACGCCTCCGCAACCCCTTTTGCTTCGAGGAACGCGTTACTCGTCCATGCGACAATAAGCGTCGGGGATTCGATCGGCAAATCCTGCTTCCGGAATGTGTACTGCATGCTCAGCTCAAACAGTTTCAGGTTGTTTTTGAGTTTGAGGTTTTCTCGGACAACCGGAAGCATCGTCATAAGTAAATCGGGCCGCATGTAGACCCATTCGCTGGAAAGCGGATTGGCTATTTTGTATGCATCGCCTGCGTCATAACCGAACATATGCATGCTTTCCTCCGGAACCATGGAATACGTAATGCATTCGGTAAATCCCCAGTCACGCAGCCGTATTTTTATCTCCTCTTCGGTTTTGAGCTGCGTATCGGGAATAGTAACCGGAGGAGCGTGGTCAGGAAGTTTGGCTTCTATTGTGTGGTACCCATACACCCTGGCGATTTCTTCTATCACATCAACGTCGATTGTGACATCACGACGGAAACTCGGTACCGTTACCGTAAGCGTCTCGTGAGTCATGGTGACTCCGAAGCCGAGGGTTTTTAAAATTTCTTTCATCGACGGCACGTTGATTTGACCGATATATGCGTGAATTTTTTCAATTGCTACAGACACGCGGGCAGCTTTATAGGGAACCGGATATATATCCGTAAGCTGGCTGGCGACACGCCCCCCGGTCAGCTCTTCTATCATGCGCACGCCTTCCATACATACGGGCTTTACCAATTCCGCATCAAGTCCTTTTTCAAACAGGCCGGCGGCAGCCGTCCGGTGTCCTAACTGCATGGATGTTTTTCGGATATGCGCAGCATCGTATGTCTGAAGAAACAAGACAACGCGTTTCGTATTGTCCTGTACTGCGGAATTTTTGCCTCCCATAATACCGCACAGATCGATGAGTTTCCCTGATCCGTCCTCTATCACGATATCGCCGCCCGGCAGTGTATGCTGCTTCCCGTCGAGTGTGACAAGTTTCTCCTTTTTTTGGGAAGCGCGGAGTTCCATCGAGTGATTCGCGATCCGGTCATAATCAAACACGTGTGCGGGTTGGCCATAGGCATGCATAAGAAAATTAGTGATATCGATAACGGTATTTAAACTCCGCATACCGGCAAGCTCCAGGTACCGGCTCAGCCACTCCGGGGATTGCTTGACCGTGACACCATCGAAAATCACGGATGTCCACCTCGGGTTAAGCGTTGAATCAGTTTTGATTTTCAGCTTAAGCGGGCCGGTAAATTTTTTATCGCGTTCTTTTGCTTTGTAGGGATCACCGGATAGGTTGGCTTCTATGCCGAACCGCGGCAGTATGGTCGCCGCTTCGCGTGCGACTCCCATCACGGACATGGCATCCGGCCTGTTTCCGGTAATCTCCATGTCGTAAACCGTTTCGTCGCCTTCCCCATAGATACGCTCGACAGAGGGTCCGCACAGGGATAAGTACTCCTTTATCTGTTCAGGAGTCGCTTTCGTATTCAGGTAGTGCCGGAGCCAACGGTCAGGAATAAGTATATTCATAATTATCGGTTAAAATTGTTCCAGAAACCGTATGTCATTACTGTACAGCAATCTGATATCATCGAGTTTCGTGCCGGACTTCATCATGCTGGTCCGTTCTATCCCCCACCCGAAAGCAAATCCCGAATACACATCGGGGTCTACGCCGCCGTTTCGTAACACGACCGGATGCACCATGCCCGCCCCTCCCAATTCCAGCCAGCCTGCTTTGCAGAGTTTGCATGATGTGCCGTCGGGCAGCTTGCCGCTGCCTAAACAAATACCGCAGTTAATGTCGACTTCAAATGACGGCTCCGTGAACTGAAAATGAAACGGGCGCAGTCTGGTAGTCCGGTTTGCGCCGAAAAATTGTTTGACGAAATAATCGAATACTCCCTTAAGGTGCCCTATGGAAACATTGCGGTCTATATACAGGCCTTCGAACTGATGAAACATGGGTGTATGGGACACATCGATTTGCCTGCGGTAGCATTTGGCGATGTTAATCATACGTATCGGCAGTCTGCCTTTTTCCATTTCGCGTACCTGGCCGTTTGAGGTATGCGGCGTTAATACGATTTTTTGTTTACGCGGATTTGTACCAGTGGGCTTGCCGGGATATTCCAGAAAGAATGTTTCCCATTCATCGCGTGCGGGGTGCGTCGGCGGCATATTCAGCGATTCAAACGGATACCAGTCCCAATCGACTTCCGGGTGCCTCACTCTGGTAAACCCGATTTTTTCGAATATCCTCGTAATTTCCATAATTGCCTGCGTGACAATATGTAAATGTCCCTCCGGCGGCCGGATACCCGGCATGGTAACATCCATAAACTTCTCTGCCGCACCGGTCGCATTGTCCTGTAGCGGTGCGCGTTCGCTCAGCGCTTCCTCGATGTGTTCCTTGACGAAATTGATAACTTTCCCGATTTCCTGCCGGTAGGCTACAGGCACGTATTTAATATTTTTGGTAATTTGCGCAAAATTGCTTTTGTTCCCGAGCAGTTCCAGGCGCAGTGCGTCTGCAGATTTTGTTGATGAAGCAATAATTTCTTTGGCTGAAGATTCTACTTCCATAAGCATGCGGGTTAACTCCGGTGCAGGAATAGCCTCGGGTTCCGAAATCTGCGGCAAAACAGCGCGCGCGGATTCCACCCGGTAACAGATACGCACGTGATCGTCTGCGTTCTCAATTGCGGTTATGGTTATATTTCCTGTTTCTTTTGTTGTTTTTACCTGGGTTCCGCCGTCCGGTATAGGATCGTTATCTCCTATCGTAAGGATCCGCAGCGGTTTATTTTTGGGAAGATGGGCCGGCACCCACGACGCACGCGCCATAAGCTGTTCAAGGGAAACAAACTCCGTACGCACCGCTACATCGGCATCCACAATGACGTTTGATTCTTTTTCGATCGCGTATGTTTTATCGATCGGAACACTGCCGATATATTCGATATAGGGATGTGTCCCGTGTTCCCCTTTGAGTGCGACGAGCTGCGGGGCAACGCGCTTGACAGCTTCATGGACAATATGGCCGGCAGTGTGTATCCGCATGTTTTGGTATCGTATATCCCAATCAATGTCGCAACGGGCTTCCTCACCGGCAACGATGCTTCCTTCTATGGCGCATTCGTGAACGACAATGTCACCGGCGAGCCTGACATGTTTCACATGGGCCTTCCCGGAGGAAGTTGTCACAATCCCTTTATCGGACGGCTGGCCGCCTCCCTCGGGATAAAATATGGTAGAGGCAAGGACAAGCTCCCACTGCTGTCCTTTGCGCTCGCATGAAACTACCGTAGTCGTGTGCGTCTTCTTGTAACTGTCAGTTAAGTAGATAAGTTCTGTCATGTATATCTCCCATTGTATTTCCTGCTGTATAATCTACGCAAGAAGAGGGGCGGGCGGGTAATCGTGTAAGGATGATCGTCCGCCGCTCTTCTTTTTTATTTACATCTGCAATTTCCGCTGTCTCATCGCGTCCCGTACCTGTTTCCTCTCGTCTTTGGTCAGTTCTGTTCCCAGCGCTTCGTGAAGAATTCTTCCTAATTGCCTTTTGGAGGTTGCGCTCTCCATGGCAGAAAGGATGGAGGAAACGTCTCCTCTTCGCTTTACCGGCTTCGGATTCCGTTCTCCGTATTCTTCATGGTGATTCTGGGGATTCCAGAATTGCCAGATATTCCGAAGCACTGCTTCGCGTCGCGGGATAACCTGCTGTCCCGACAAATTCATATGTTCAGTATATTGTTCATGCCTCATGATTTTTTCACCTCCTTTCCGTTTTGATATGAATTTTTCCGTCATTTCCGCGACCAATGATATGTTCTTGTTCACTATCTTCTACGTGCCACGCACTCGCGTGCAGCGGCTTCTTCAGCGAAACCCTTCTCGTGACGTACAATGTTCCGTCACGATCTACCGTCATTCCTTCCGGGATAATGGTGTAGGTATGGGAATAATGTCTCGCTGGTTCCCAGCCGGTAATTTCGTGCGATTCCTCCGTTATAGTACGTTCCAGCACAGGCACTCGTTTACCTTCCGCAAGTAACCGTACCCGTTCTTCCATACGCCGTAATTTTTCAATCATAAGATCACCTCCTCTCAGCTATCAAAACCCGTGGGCTCCTTCCTGCAGATCCCGTTTGACCCAATGTTCATAGTCATGCTGATCCTTTTCCTTATGAGTGATATCCTGCGGCCACAAGACTATATTCCGACGGCGAGCTATCGAATTTAGTTGTTTTTGTCCATATAGCGCCCCTATCCAATATGACCATTGATTATGAAATACAGGCGTTAATTGGAAGAAGCCTTGATTTCCATGCTCTTCGACGAGGTGATGAGGTAGAAATTTCGCTTTCTGATGCTCGTAATTATTTTGCGGCAAATCTACCAACACCATCCAACCGCCGGGGCGAAGAACCCGATGAATTTCCCGGATTAGCCGGCCCTGATCTTCTTGGGAAAGATACCTCATAAGGTAGAAAGATGTTATAAGATCTATACTGTTACTTCGGATGGGCAGCGGGAATTCCGCATCCGCCAAAATTTTATGCCGCGCGGTATTTTCGTGTAGCATGGCACGGGATATATCGATAGCTACGATTTGTTCCGTCTGTATGATTCCGTTTACGTAATCATTATTATTCGCTCCGCTTCCTATATCGAGCATTGTTAGCCGGGTCGGAAGATGAGGACGAAGATGCTCCAGTCCCTCACGCACGAAATGAATAAGCCCGTACTTTGCCCCGGCAAATTCATCGTGGTCAATCCAATTTGCCACTTTTCTGTCCCAGAATTGTTGTCGTTCTTTACGTATTGTCATAATTTTGCCATCAAAAAACCTCCTTGCGGAGGTTCTTTTGTGTCGATGTATGCTGATTACTTATCTGTTAACACAACTCAAAGAACCCCCGGCTCGGGAGGCAAAGAAAAAAGCAGAAAATACTTTTTGAGTTGTCATAATAACGCTATGTTAATTCACCGTCTTTACTTCGTCAAGAATTGCGTCAAACACGTCCGGATCTTCTACAACAAGATTGGCGAGTGTTTTGCGGTCCAGTTCTATATGTGCCTCTTTAAGTTTATGCACAAAAGAACTATAGGAAAGGTTCCGCATTTTGGTCGCTTCCGAGATACGTGTAATCCATAGTTCACGCATATCGCGCTTCCGGTTTTTGCGTCCTGCAAATGCGTATTCTCCGGCGTGGAGGAATGCTTCCGTTGCGACTTTAATCAGACGGCGCTTGGTCATCCGATAGCCTTTGTTGGCTGCGAAAATTTTATTGTGCTTTGCTTTACTGGCGACTCCGCGTTTAACTCTCATAACATATCTCCTTTATTTTTTTCTCGGTACGTATATGCGTACGTGACGAACCATTGCATTTTCCAACGCTACCTGGCGGTCCTGCCGGCGCTGCTGGCGTTTGCTTTTTTTCCTGCGCAGGTGACGTGCTCCCTGAACCCTGTGAACGAGTTTCCCCGTGCCGGTCAGTTTGAACCGTTTCGCTGCTACTTTTCTCGTTTTAATTTTTGGCATATGCGTAATCTTTGTATTTATTGTACCGGACTGGCCGGTTTTTCTTCCTCTTTGTTCTCTCCCTTTTTATTCGGAACCACCATGGCGGCCAGAACTCTGCCTTCCATTCTCGGCTCACGAACCATTTTAACACCTTCGAGCTGACTTATGAACCTCTTCAATACTTCAAACCCGAATTGTTTCCTTCCGAGCTCGCGACCTTTAAACAAAACGTTTATCTTTACCTGGTTTCCGTCAGCGATAAATTTCGCTGCCCGCTTCTGCCAGGTGTCAAAATCGTGTTGGTCGATAAACGGCCGGAGCCGTATTTCTTTGACCCCCACGTTCTTTACGTTCTTTTTCGCTTCCCGTTCTTTTCTCGCTTCCTGATACTTAAACTTTTTATAGTCTATCAGTTTCGCGACCGGCGGCTTTGCGTTTGCTGCAATTTCAACAACATCGACTCCGAATTCCTTGGCCTTCTGCAGTGCCTCAAGTTTGGAGACTATGCCGATCTGTACCCCTTTTTCATCCAGAAGCCGTATTTGCGGGCTCAGGATTTGGTAGTTGATCTTATAAAACTTATGAAATTGCTTTGGTCTCAATCTCGGTCTTTAGCTTCGCGAAGAAGTCGTCAAGGCGTATATCCTTGAGATTTTCCCCGTGTCTGCTGCGAATACTTACCGTATTACCACTAACTTCGGTATCCCCGATTATAGCTAAGTACGGTACCTTTTGCAATGTATGATCTCGTATTTTGGCCTGCATGGGCTGGCTTCTGGTATCTGCTTCCGCCCGGATACCCATGGCTTTGAGTTTGGCCAGAACTGAAAATACCGCTTCATTATGGCGTTCGGCTATCGGAATGAGTACCGTTTGAACCGGGGCAAGCCACAATGGGAACGCGCCTTTATACTGTTCGATAAGAATGGCCATAAACCGGTCCACGGAGCCCAATATAGCCACGTGCAGGACTGCCGGGCTCTGCTCTTTCCCTTCTTCATCGATGTACCGCAGATGGAAGTTTTCCGGCTGTACGAAATCGAGCTGGCAGGTCGTAAGCTGCCATTCACGGCCAAGCGCGTCTTTTACCACGATATCGATTTTCGGTCCGTAGAATGCAGCTTCTCCTTCACCGACAAAATTCGGCATGCCCCGTTTTGTCACGGCATCAATCAATGCGCGTTCTGCCAGATCCCAGTTTTTGGGGTCTCCCATGTATTTATCAGGGTTTTTGGTATCACGCACGGATATGCGTGCTTTGAAATCGGAGAATCCGAATGTTTTATACACATACATGGCCAGATCCAGTATCCGGTCAATTTCCTCAGCTATCTGGCTGTGGCGGACAAAAATATGCGAATCGTCCTGGGTAAGTGACCGAACCCGGAGCAGCCCGTTCACCTCGCCGGCTTTTTCAAACCGGTACACCGTCGCGTTTTCCGCAATCCGAAGCGGCAGTTCGCGGTAACTCCGCGGCCGCTCGCTGTATATCTGGAAATGATGCGGACAGTTCATGGGCTTGACGACATAATCGTCTTCATCTATCTTCATCGGACTCATCATGGCATCGTATTTCTGCCAGTGACCGGATTGTTTGTACAGATCGCTTTTAGCTACATGGGGCGTCCAGACAAACTGGTATCCGCGCGACTCTTTCTCGTCCATGATCCACCGTTCCAGTTCGCGCTTTACGATAAAGCCTTTGGGCATATAGAGCGGGAATCCGGCTCCTACTGACTGGCTGACCAGGAACAGCTCCAATTCCTTCCCTAATTTCCGGTGATCGCGTTTTTTGGCTTCTTCCTGGGCTTCAAGATATGCATCGAGTTCTTTTCTTGTCGGAAAGCACGTGCCGTAAATACGCGTGAGCATTTTGTTCTTTTCGCTTCCGCGCCAATACGCTCCTGCCACGGAAAGCAGTTTGAAGTGTTTGAGATCATTGTTAGGATGCGGACTGTGCCCTCCCCGGCATAAATCGCTGTAGGTGCCGGATTGGTAAAACGTCAGTGTCGCATTCTCACCGCTGAATTCTTCGATAAGTTCTTTTTTGTATTCATTGTCCTTGTAGGCGCTCAATGCTTCCTGTTTGGTTACTTCACTTCGTTCAAACGTTTTCCATGTCTTTACCAGTTCATGCATTTTTTCCTCGATTGCCGGAAAATCGGCTTCGGATACTTTAACGGCGCCGAAATCGAAGTCGTAGTAGAAGCCGTCTTCTATGGACGGTCCGATGGTCCGTTTTGTATCCGGCCACAATTCCATAACTGCGGCAGCCAGAAGATGCGCACACGAGTGTCGTAAGTTGTCCAGATGTTGTTTTTCCATAAAAAAACCGTCCTTCCTTTTGCACCCCCGGTTATCGGAGAGGTTCCAGTGCAAATTTGAAAACGGTCCTTAATTTTTTTCTTTTACGCCGAAAGCAGCGCTTCTCTTTGAGGTTGGTTAGGTCTCATGCAACCGGGAAGTATGCTTAGATTATCATGGCAGATTGGACGTGTCAATGTACGTTACTTGACTCCGGTAGTGGGTATTACTATAGTGGAAGAGTAAGGTGTATTACATCCCAAAGGAGGATCCCTATGAGAATGGTCCGCACTGTTGTTCTGAGTTTGGGTCTCCTGCTTCTTTCCGCTGTACTGCTTCCCCGTGTACTGGCAAATCATTCCTGGGGCGGGTATCACTGGGCCCGTACTGCAAATCCGTTTACGCTGAAACTGGGCGATAACGTAAGCAGCGCATGGAAAGCGTATCTTTCAGAAGCTTCAACGGATTGGTCGGTATCCTCAGTGTTGGATACAACAATCGTAGCCGGAAACGGCGGGAAAAACTGTAAAGCTACCGCCGGGCGTATTGAAGTCTGTAACCGTAAATACGGCAATAACGGCTGGCTGGGACTCGCACAGGTTTGGGTAAGTAGTACTCATATTACGCAGGCGTTGGCCAAGATGAATGATACGTATTTTACGACGAATACCTATAATAAGCCGGAATGGCGGCGGTTAGTCATGTGTCAGGAAATAGCGCACGGATTCGGTTTGGATCATCAGGACGAAGCGTTTGATAACACGAATCTCGGTACGTGCATGGACTATACAAGCAATCCCCTGGGGCCGCCAAGCAACGAACACCCCAACGCGCATGATTATGAAGAATTAGAGATCATATATGCGCATTTGGATGCGATCACAACCGTCGGCCAGAGTACGGCGCGTAATCCCGGTAATATGCCCGAGTGGGTGGCTGCCGGAGAATTCGGGAATGCATCCGATTGGGGTAAAGAAATCAGAAATAACGGAAAAGTCGCACTCTATGAGCGGGATTTCGGAGGCGGAAATAAATTGTTCTCGTTCGTTATTTTTGCCCGGTGATAGTAAACGCGTAAATGTGATGTTTCACATCTTTGCGGACGATTTTCCAGTGCGGAAAAATAAAGGTGTTTGAGACAATGAGTGTGCCTGGCTTGGTTTCTTTCTGAAGCTTAGCGGCCAATACATCCATTTTCCACGGGATCAGGTAGACAAATACCACGTCTGCACTCTTCAGGTCAGCGTTCCACAGGTTCTTCCAAAGTACCCTCACCCTGCCTCTGTAGGGGCTCAGAAAGGCCCGCAACCGCGTATAGTAGACTAGATACGGGTTTATCTCTATCCCTACCGAATTTGCCCCTTGTTTGGCTGCCTCCAGCAATACCCTGCCGTCCCCGCTCCCGACATCGATAACGGTCTGCCCGGGGTGTATTTTGGCGAGTCTGATCATAGCTTCAACTGAGTGTTTGGTCGAAGGGACAAATGGCCCGCCGGTCACGAATGCCAGGCAAAGAAACAGGAAAAATCCTGCCATGAGTACCTGGAGAATAAGAAAAATAATTGCAATCATTTAGATGCGCTCTGCGATGATTAACAGCCGACGGAATGTAGTTCCCGGGGGCCAGCAGGTCATAAGCGTTACCGTTTCCCGGCCGTTTTGCGTATTGTTCAAATATTCTACAGCCTTTGATGACACGGTTTTGGTTTGGGTGACGGTATAGGTATACTTTGTATCCTTGTAGTAGAGCACGATAGGATCACCCTTCTCAAGTTTACTTAACAGATAAAATACGGAATTATACCGGCTTGCTTCGTAAAAATTTACCGATGAATGGGAAAACAAAAATACGTTTCCCGCTTCTCCGGGCTTTGCCGTGCCTTTTGCGTGTGCTACCCCGTGGGTCAACGCTACCTGATATTCGCGGCTGTTATAGGGATTCACGTTCGGAATAACCGCAGCGTTTGCCCCGATTTTGGGTATGACGATGCCGAATTTTCGGTCAACCGGCGTGATGTTTCTCGGCTGAAGCAAGGGCACCGTATGTTTGATGTTGTACCCTAACTCCTCGAGGATGACCGGCCAGAATGTGGTTACGGCAATTGCGAACGCTACTGCGATACAGATGATCCCGCTATAGGTGAGGAACGTGCTCAGCGGTACGCCTTCCTGCAGATTAGATCGTGGGGTCTTGTTTCTTTTTCCGGAAGACATAGAGAAGTGCTCCTAGAAGGAGTATAGCACCCCCTATTCCCAAGTTGCGAGCCACGGAAGATTTGGTTTCGGTCGTGGGTGTCTTGACTACTTCTGCACTCGGCGTCGTGTCGCCCAGAGTTTGTCCGCTTGTCCCCGTCGGGCCCATGCTGCCGCTTACTGACGATTGGCCCAAGACACTTCCTCCCGCATTGGTGCCTCCGCTTACCGGGATTGCTCCCTGTGCCGGAGAACCGGTCGGAGTGATAACCGTGATTGTGCTGACGTTGTCGCCGATAAGCGCTGAGCCGTTGCCGGCTGCATCAAATGCCCGCACTGCATAGTAAAACGTTTTGCTGCAGTCAGGCGGCGTATCGGTTACGTTTTTGGCTTCATCGGATCCGATTGAGATGATCTGGATGCGCGATCCGTTATCCGCGTTAAACGGTACGGCATCGGACCGGTAGAGTTCTGCTTTGACCGTCGCGCCGCTGTCGTTTGCGGTTTTGAAGTGAATGGTATATTCACATGCGTTTGTTTTGTTTTTGCTGTAGTCGCGCAGATCTCCCGGACCGCTTGTGTCGTAGGTCACAGTAGTCGTTTCGTCATCGAAGCTGTCTCCTGTTCCGTCTCCTGCCGTGGCTTCTACTTTGAACGCATAGGATCCCTCACCGTCATTCATCACGGAATTGTCTACTGCACAATTGCCGCTGTTTCCTCCGTTGGTAAATGTTTGGGCAGATCCGAACTGGGAGAATCCGCCGTCTGACGGGCCTTTCTGGAAACATTTGACCGTGACAGTTCTTCCCTGCAGATCAAGTGCGACAAAACTCACGTTGAAGTTATTCTGATTTATCGGCGATTTGGGCTGCTGGATTCTGACGCTGACATTTTTGGCAGCATATACCCTGCCTGTTACGGCAAGTGCTATCAATCCCGTCATAGTAAGAACGATAAGTTTTTT
The DNA here is from genome assembly GCA_023245355.1 of Candidatus Gottesmanbacteria bacterium. Taxonomy (GTDB): domain Bacteria; phylum Patescibacteriota; class Microgenomatia; order UBA10105; family UBA927; genus UBA927. The sequence goes on from JAHFKN010000001.1 coordinate 76,533, forward strand.
AAACATGGAGCCTCCGTGCATATTTCCCGGCAGTTATTAATCCGATACCCATAAGGAACAGTAAGGCAGCAAAGGTAAGCCATGCCTCATCCGCACCGGTTGCGGGAAGTTCGGTAGATGCTCCCAATACTTCGCCGGTTGTCGGATTCAGTGTGGCGCCGTTTTGCGTGCTCTTGACTACATTTACGCCGGTGCCTACGTGATTCGTTTCATCAATATATCCTGGGCTTACCGCAAGTGCGACTACGTCGTTGCCGTCGTTGACTGCACAGTTTGTTTCGAACTTGCATCCGTATGCCCATGCCAGATCCTTGTACAATCCCGGCTTCTGGTCGACACTTATGTCGGCGATGTAGGTAAGGGTGACCTTCTCGTTCATGACCATATCTCCGAGGTTCCACACGCCCGGTGAATGATAGGTGGGTTCCGTCGTGATTCCGAGTGTCTTTAGGTCGCCGCGTGCCGTTGAATTGCTTGTCCATGAGCCTGCGCGGTACGTAAACCCTCCGGCCGGCAGGTCGGTCACTACTACGTTGTATGCGGCACTCTGGGTTGCGGTAACCGTAAGGGTAAACAGCACGCTGTCTCCTGGTGCTTTATCTCCCGCTGCGTTGTTTTCTTTGGTAATCGTCAGAACCGGATTTAAGCGGTGATTTCCGACGACACAGCGCTGCGTTTCTCCCGGGGAAAGCGTAAATGTCCCGGTATCTGTAGTATCGTCTGCCGAATCATCAGCAAAGAAGTCTTCGTTTCTTCCGCAGCTTAGCTGTGTCTGCTCCCAGCCTTTTTGCAGATTCTCGGTAAGCGTATACCGGCCGGCAAGCAGATTTTCAAATATGGCCTGCCCGTCATCATTGGTTGTTTCCTGTTCTTCGTCGCCGTTTAGATTCATTGTCCAGCCGGAAAGCACGTCTTCTCCTTCATCCCGGACTTTATTTCCGTTTTCATCGTTATATTTCGTCACGATGACCGTACCCCGTTTGGTATTGGTAAACGTGCATGTGATCACTTCGCCGGCAGACAAATCCAATTCTCCGGCGACTTCTTGGTCTTCATGTGAACTTTGGCAGGACACATCGGTAAGATCCCATCCTGTTGGTACTGTTTCGGATACGGAATACCCTCCGGGCAATAAGGATTGGTCATTCGGTTCGTCCATATCTGCCAAATCGAAATTTTCGTAACCTTCCCCTGTTGCCGTAAATTCAAAGGATGTCAGATCTTCACTCGGGTCGGTTATTTTGTCTACGATGATGCGTCCGCGCTGCGTGTTGGTGAATACGCAGGTAATCGTCTCTCCCGGGTTGAGATGGAGGCTGTCAGCTGATTCCGAATCTTCGTTTGAACTCGTACACACCGTATTGGTGAGTGTCCAGCCGGACGGCTCCGTTTCCGACACGCTGTAGGTTCCGGGAGTCAGGTATCCGCTGTCGTTTTGTCCGCCGTCTGCCAGTACAAATCCGCTTTCGTCATAGCTAGCTGCAAAGTTAAATTCCTTTTTGCTGCCGTCAGGATCGGTTTGTTTTTCCACAATAATCCGCCCTTGTTCATAATTTCCGATGGAACACGTGGTCGTTTGTCCGGCAGTTACCGTAACAGGATGGCTGTTATCATTGTCTGTCGCCGTTTCACTTCCACAGGAGATATTCGATTGAAGCCAGCCTTCATTGATCTGCTCGCTTAATGTATAGGTACCGGGAGTAAGATCACTGAACGTTACCTGGCCGTTTACGCTTGCGCCGGTAAACTGTGACATCTTATCCAAATGGATTTCCCATGAATTCAGCACCTCGTCACCGGCATCTTTGGTGCCGTCCATATTATGGTCGTAGTATTTGATCACCGTGACATGACCGCGTTTGGTATTGGTTATCTCACAGGTTTTTGTTTCCCCTGCAGCGACGGCAACATCTGAACAAGTATTGCTCGTTTCATCCCAGTTACCGGGTACGGTTTCGCTTACGGAATAGGTGCCCGGAGTGACTTCGTAATTTTTGTCAGTATCGTCGCTTATAGATCCTGCTCCACCGCCGGTGATTGTGCCGGTGCCGGTAGCCAGAATACTGAATACATTGGCGTCATCTGCCGGAATAGTCGTTTTTTGTACAATGAGATGTCCGCGCTGCGTGTTGGTAAACGTGCACGTTACGGTTTCCCCCGCTGACAGACTGATAGCGTTTGGATTGCTTTGGTCGGAACAGCTGGTATCGGTGAGATCCCATCCTGTTACACCGGTTTCCGCGATACTGTATGTGCCTGGCATAAGATATCCGCTGTCATTTGTATGCCCGTCGGTTAATGAAAATCCGTTTGCATCATAGTCAGCTGTAAAGCCGAAACTCTGGGCACTTCCGTCGGGAAGCGTTTGCTTCTCTACAATAATTTTCCCCATATGCGTATTTACGAATGTATGGGAGTAGGTGTGCCCGTTTTCCAGCGTGCCGAAATCATGCGATGTGTCGCCAAGATGCTGCCAGCCTGTCTGTGATTCTTCCTGTGTGCTGTAACTTCCCGGGGAAAGATTGGTCCATGTGTAGCAGCCGTCTCTTCCGGTGACCTGCGCGTTGTCATACATCTGGCTGTTTTTCAGAAGATCTACCTGCCATCCACTGACCGGTGTGCGGTCCGTGGTTGTGGTGAGACTGCCGTCGGCATCTTCCACTTTACACACGGTAACAGACATATTTTCGAAATTGGCGAAATTGATTTCCTTTGATTCCCCGCTTTGCACCGCAAACGGTGTAGGAGTCGGCGTCGGGCCGATGGTCTGTGTCCAGCCCGGTTTGAGCTGTTCCAAGACATAGTACGTTTTGTTTACGACAAGTCCCGTGAATTCATAATACCCGTCGGTCAATGTCGTATACGTTCCGAGTACGGCATGTGTCGTACCGTCATACAGATCAAATACCCACCCTGCAAGAGTCGCGTTAAGGTCATCTGCATCTAACGTGCCGTCTCCGTCGTTGTCACGGTATTTTACTCCGTAGATTTTGGCATACCGCGTATTACCGAAATCTTTGCCGGTGTAGCTGCCGCCGCTTGTCACATCTACCTGATGATTCGGAGAGTTGCCCCCCGGAGACGTCTGGTACCAGACCTTCGTATCGGGAATCGTTTCACTAATCGTGTAGGTGCCTGCCTGGCAGACTTTGAACGAGTATGCGCCATTTGCGTCCGTTACATCGCTCGCTACGGTGCCGTTTAAGTTGATTGTCCAGTTAGGAAGGGCGGGTTCACCGGCGTCTTTTACTCCGTCACCATCCAGGTCTTCCCATTTCATGCCGCTGATTGTCGCACAGGCAAAGTTACCGAAATATACGATTTCATTTTGGCTTGATGTAAGCGTGACATTTTGTGATAAGAGCGTTGTATTGGACCAGTCAGTTTTGAGTGTTTCGGCTACGCTATACTGACCGGGAGACAGATTTGTAAATGTCGTACAGCCGTCACCACTGGTTGTTTGTGTGACATTTCCCGGGGTAAGCGTCATGCTCCAGTCATTCAGGAATGATTCAGATCCTTCCTTGGCTCCGTTTCCGTTGTGGTCATTATACTTACACGCTTCGATGCTGCGGAGTTTGGTGTTGGTAAAGGTACAGGTCACGGTTTCCCCCGCTCCCACATCCAGATTGTCTGGTGTTTCACCGTTGTCGCACACGCCTCCGTCTGACGACCAGCCGGCAAGTGCGGTTTCGCTGACGGTATAGGCGCCCGGTACGACGACCTGATCATTTGATCCACCGTTTGCCAATGAAAATCCGGTATATCCTGCGCCAGTCGTCTCAAAGGTAAATGTATCGTCTGCTCCTGAAGTAATTTTCTTTACGATAATGTGACCCTTTTGGGTATTGGTGATGGTACAGGTTGAGCTTCCTCCGGCTGCGACTACGACATTAGTACATGTGTTGGAAGTTTCGGTCCAGCCCGTCGGTACAGTTTCGGTGACTGAATAGGTTCCTGCGGTTACTTCATAGTTTTGATCGGTGCTGTCAGTAATGCTTCCTGCACCCCCGCCGGTGATCGTGCCCGTGCCGGTTGCATTTATGGTAAATGACTGTTGGCTTCCTGCCGGTACTGTAGTTTTTTGTACGATCAGATGACCATTTTGCTGAGTGTTGGTGAAGGTACAGGTTATAACTTCTCCCTCTGTTACCGATAATGTGGCTGTCCGCGTTCCAATATTAACGCTGCCGTTGGCGTCATCACAGGTAAGATTTGTAAGTGACCAGCCGCTTACTGTATTTTCTGTAATTGTTTTTGTATCTCCGTTATTAGCTGTAAAGGACGTTATAGTAAATACTTTTGTGTTTGAGAGCGTACTGTCAGAATCATCGTCAAGGGAAAAGTTCGATAATTCTGTTCCCGTCGTGGTAAAAGCAAAATCCTGAGCGTCGTTCGGAACTGCGTCTTTGACAATTGTGATCGTTGCAGGGTAAATGACAGCTTCAGACGCAAGAGACCTGTCCTGATTTCCGCCAGAGCCGTCCAAACCGCGCAGTCTCATGTGGTATGGAGATCCTGATATGGAGATGGCCGAGTTATTGGCTCCCCAATCGCTCCGGGTAGCTATATGACCACCCCATGCCAATACAGGATTTGCAACAGACGGCGTAAATGTGATGGTGATTTGTGTCTCACTGTCACCGGTGTAAGGTGCTACTAAATTGTAAGCAGACACACCTGTAATCGTGCCTCCGAATAATGAGAAATTACCCGGAATTTGAGTGCCTGTCCAATTAGCGTCTGCCGGAATATTCGGATCAGCTGGAATAGGAAATGTGCTAGCAGGTCCGGAACATCCTGATATACCTGAACACGGATCCGTTGTTTCAGTGCGGTCGTAGCTTGTCAGGTAATCAAGTGCATGTTTTCCTGCTTTTGTGGTATCCCAACCGATAGTTACTGTATGAGAGGAGAGCGGCAGGTTGCCGAATTTCATACGATATGCGACCGAGTCTCCTTCAAAATAATCTGCTTGGTTGCCGTTCAAATTTCCGTTCTGCCAACCCATAGGGGCTTCATTTCCCCACTGATCAAGATCGGCGGAGGGATTACCTGAGGGTGAATTTGATACGGTAATAGCGCTAGTAAGCACCAGAGCTGAGCTTGCACCATCAGTACACACGTTATCTTTAAAAGCCTGCACGGTTAAATCGTACGTTCCTAGAGTGTTAGGAGATGTAATATTAAAAGTTTCAGAGTAAGTGCCTGTTGAGGTGTGATCGTTATGATTTTTGCAACTAGTTGTTCCATTAATTGTCCAGGATGTTGCCTTCCAGTCATTATCAGTTCCGCTTCCTGAGGTTGTTACAGAAATCGCCATCGATACATTAGTAGACGGCGCGACGGTAACAGGTGTTCCTGAGGAGCTGGGGGATGGCGGAGTCCAGCTGGTTCCCCCATCTAAAGAGACAGAATCAATCGTTCGGCTATCGGTAAAAGTTGTAGTGGCGATTGCTTGACCGAGGTGATTTGTCACGACAACCTTGTAGTTGGGGCGGTAGATTCCGTCGAGTTGGTATGCGTACACAAATGCCCCGTGTGCGTCTGTCGTAATGGTATCGGTTGTTGAGGTTGCCGGTTCATCCGTGGAACTTACAGTGATGTTGTAGCTGTGATTCGGTTTGAATCCCGTGCCGGTAATGATAGCCGTATCTGTGGGTGCATAATCCGCTTTGTCGGTTGTGAGTGACGCGCTGTTGGAAGGATCTATGTTATCCAGGTTCAGTGAGTTTGCTTCCACATTCTGCAATACAACAGCCTGCAGTTGCCCGTCTTCGGTAGGTTCCGGTGTAACGGTCGGTGAGGGCGTAGCCGTAACGGAAGCGCCATCCAGAATCTGCCCCTGCTCCGGCGGTCCGGTTTCTTTCGGCGGTTCATTTGTTGTCGTTGCTGGCGTCGTTGTCTGGTCAGTCGGAGCCGGAGTAACTTCTTCTGTCGGTGTTGCAGTGGGTGTGGCGTCAGGTGTTGTTGTCGGAGTTACATCAATTGTTGGGGTAGGAGTTACAGTCTCTGTCGGAGCCGGTGTAACTTCTTCTGTCGGTGTTGCAGTGGGTGTGGCGTCAGGTGTTGTTGTGATTGTCGGATCCGGTGTCGGAACAGGAGTTACGGTAGGTGTTGCTTCCTGTGCAAATACTTGTGGGGTGAGATATTGAAAAACCGGAAGAATTGGTTGAATCAGCATGAGGATGCTGCTCAACACCGCAAAAATTTTATTCGCCCGTCTCAGGGTTTTCATGAAATAAATTCGACCGCCTGCAATTATTTTGTATTATACAACCCTATAGCAAACTTTGTCAATGAATTAGTAATATATCTTACAATATGACTAATGGCGCTACTACGCCACAAACTAGAATTAATGTCGTATTACCTGATTATACCTGTGTGGATCGTGTAGGATTTGAACCTACGACATGTCCGATCCAATCGGACCGCTCTATCGGAAGTGGTCGGTGCAGGATTTGAACCTGCGACATCTGCAATGTGAATGCAGCGCTCTACCGCTGAGCTAACCGACCCGAATTAACTCTTCAATGACTTTCCTGCTTTTTAATTTCTTTAGCTTACGCTCTTCTCTCTTAGCCTCAACAATATTTTCAAATTCCTTACTATATTTGATTATCCAAGGCCTGGTTGTTCGTGTGTATGGACTCTTGCCGTCGTTATGCTCTTTCAGCCTTCGTGTCAAATCGGTTGTTGAACCAATATAAAATCTATTATTTTTTGCGCTCTGTAAAATATACAGATAGCCTTTCATGAAAATTTACGACATGTCCGATCCAATCGGACCGCTCTACCGCTGAGCTAACGATCCTTTAAGGAATCATCATTATTATATACAGCTTACTGTGATGGGACAATAGTAAGGTATCCGCCCGTTAGCCGGCTGAAGTTGCCAGTGACCGTTCGTTGGAGAGGCCGAATGTTGTGCCGTGTTTCTTGAACATACCCCAGTACCCCATTTTCTTTTTTCGGGTGTTAAATGAGGCAAGCCATGTGCGGCTGTCCTCAACCTGTTCGCGGAGCACCTTGATAAATGTGCGCAACTGTTCGTAGAAGTTGAGGTGATACACGCCGGGATTTACCACTTCCTGGTTTACTGCACTCTGTACTTCCTGGTTCAGGTTCCGCAGGGAAGCAATAAGCGCCTTGAGTTCCGTGCGTATCATTTCCAGCTGCTGGCGTGTTTCCATATCGATTTTTTCCGCATTCGGTTTGTGCTGCACTTCCGTGCGGACAGGAGCCTGAGCGACCGGCTCCGGGGTCTTTTCTCCGAATTCGATTGTCTGGTTGGGCTGCAGTTCACCGGATTTCGGCATGCCTCCAAGAAGTGAGGATACGATGTCTGTACCGATTTTGCCGAATTCTGCTACCGTGTTGGATCCCACGCTGGTAGGTACGGAACCTAACGCTTCGAGCACGTTATCGTTCTTGTAGTGCGTCGCTTTCTTTTTCGCGGAGGCTTGTATCATAGCGCCTGCATTATACTACAGGGCAGCCTATTTGCAAATTTACGCCATGAGCGTATCCAGCGTCTTCTGACGCCTGATAAGGCTGGTCAGATAGTAGCGCTGATTCTCCAGATTCTTGCGTTCTTCTTCGGTTTTTGCTCCCCGGATCACTTTGGTGACTTCCTCTTCACTGGCCACGACCTGTTCTTTCTCGGAGATAGCTTCGAGCGCAAATTCCAGCGTCAGATTTTTGGCAGCCATCGACTTATATTCTTCACGGATGGAATCGGCAGTTTTTCCGGTAGAACCCAGATATTGGTCTACGGTAAGGCCTAATTTTTTGGTCTGATCAACCAGCAGCGAAAGCTGGTGCGTGACTTCGTGTTCCAGAAGAATTTCCGGAATATTTGCATCTACGGCAGTCAGCAGCCGTTCGAGTACCTCGTCTACTGTCGGTCCTTTGGGCTTTTCCTCGGACGGATTGTCTTTGCCTGGAACGAATATTTTTTTCGTTTTTTCCGCCTTGAGGTCACTGATCGCTTTTTTGTAATCCTTGAGCGTTACGTTCGGCCGCTCACAGGTTTTGGCGGAAATGACCCAGTCTTTACCTTCCTGTGCATCTTTAAGTTCTACCTGCGGCATCAGGATCGGTGCGATTTTGTGTTCCTGCACGGCATCTGTATAGGCTTTAGGTACCAGACGCTTAATCGTTTCTTCGTAGGTTTTCGTTTTGTCGATATTTTCTTCCACCATCTGCTTGGGCGCTTTGCCTTTTCGGAATCCTGCAATTTCTGCATTGCTTGCCGTTTCCGTTACGACGGTTTTATAGGTGTTCTGGATATCAGCCCAGGGAATCGTTATCGTAAACTCTATCGTACCGTCGGGAGAGGTCGTCATTGTATTTTTCATACACGAAAGTGTACCACAGGCACGTATATTGCTGCAAAGGGGACATTAATTTTTAAGATCCAATTCGATATCCAGAATAGGAGGCACCAGGGACGGATCCTGCAACGCGAACGTATTGAGGATTGCGGAAAACGAGGCAATATCCTGGCTAAAACTTATGAATGCACTGGTTGTCGATATCCGTGACAAGTTGGGTTGTGGTGTAGGCGACGGCAGAATTGTCGGGGTAATCGCGGCCGGCTGTTCTACAGGGGCAGGGGCGCTGCTCCGGAGATACAGGTAGCCGAAAAGAAAGATCCCCAATGTCAGAATGGCAATGATCAGTATCATGATATTTTTGTTTCCGATTGGATTAGCTGCTTTCTTAGGCGGCACCGGAGGCATAGGCGGTATCCCCGGGATAACCGGCGCGGTATCCGGGAGAGCTGTAACAGGAGCAGCCGCGGCTGGCTGAGACTGTGCCGCCTGAGCTTCAGCCAGTGTCACCGGAGTTTTGGGATAGATAGGTGTTGTGTTTTCCATAATCATTTACTCGTACCTTAACGCCGTTTCCAGCTCCTTAAGATACGACGATGCTTCAACCAGGTCTTGACGTGCTGCTCCGAAATTTATCTGCATCTGCTGGAACAGACGGTCCTGCTGCATGACGTCGCCGCTAATTTTGGGAATACCGGAGCGAATCGTATTGGCTTTCTGCTGGTAAAGGCTGTATTTGTTGGAGAGTGTCAGTAACCACCGGTCCAATACCGCCTGTTTTTCCGGTGTCGCGTCAACTCTGGCAGCATTTATCAGTGCCTGGGATTTGATGGCGAGTTCGTTAAAACGCTTGGCAAAATAATTGAGATACCCGAGCTCTATGCCTGCCACAGTTTGTCGGTACGCCGACTGCATGGTTTCATAATTATTTACGAATTGTTCCGATACGCGGCTGGCATCATCCAGTGATGCGATAGACGGAGCCAGTACCATGTTCTGGTCCAGATATCCCACCTGATTGGTGATGATGGTGCGGTATATGCCTAACTCATTGGAAATAAGTCCCGGGTTTTCCGTCAGCTTTTCGTTGAGGAACAGGAAATATGATTTGCCCGCGCTGGATCGCTGCGCGATAAGAAGTTTTACCTTATCAAGTGCGTCCTGCTGGCTTGCAAGCGAATTGAATTGCTTATACTGCGTCATGGCTATCTGGAAATCAGCAAGCCGCTGACGGTACAGATCAAACTGAAACTGATAGTCCTGATACGCTTGTTGTGATGATGCGTTTGCCTGTGACAGCGGGGCTGCGATGAAACAGAAAACCAGGAGAAAAACGGACAGTAACTTCTTCACCTGATTATCGTATCATTGGTGTGTTTCGGGGGCAATGGGTGCCGCTGAGAGGACTTGAACCTCTAAGCCTTACGGCATCCCGATCTGATCGGGACGTGTCTGTCGTGTGCTCCCGAGAGGAATCGAACCTCTAAGGGTTACCCCATACGCTCCTAAAGCGTACGCGTCTGCCAATTTCGCCACGGGAGCCCTTTATAAATTAATGAGGGCAATGGGTATTATACCCCGCTTTAGATGGTGACATCTAGGTGTTCCACACGGTTCGGTTCAAAGGCTTCTATTTTCTGAAGAAAGAACCGTACTTTCGTACTCCACGTAGGAGAGGCTGCATAGATGCGGCCCATTTGTTCGACAGACGTTGCACCGCGGTCTACATAGCGGTATTTGAGTCCTTCAGAAACTTTCGTGATACCGTCGTTCCAATCTTTAAAATGGATACCATCAGACTGTCCGGTAAACACGCCCCATCCCCACCCGTTATATGAGTTGGCGGGTATATGTTTTCCGAAAGTAGACTCCACTCCTGCAATGGCTGCAACGAGCTTCCAGTCCAGGCCAAGCCTGTCAGCCTCGGCCACAAAATGGCTGGCAGATTCCGACATGGGTGAGCCATGTGTTTCAAGAAATTTCTTAAGGTGGGTAACACGCTGATCCTCTGCTTTGACGACCGCGTTCGGCGTGGCAGAGGCCTCTGAAATCAGAGGTGCGGCAGCCATGACCGGACCGGCCGATATGGCATAGATAATGAAGCTGATTGCTATAGGTATAATATGTTTCATATTCTTGCCTCACATCAGTCCCCCGACCATATCGAGGAAACAAGGTGAGAAAAGAGATTATTCTGGCCTCATCTGTGGGTGAGGCTCACGGGGCTGAAACTGAAGCTAAATTGAGTCTGGTTAACGGATACTCAAGGGGCAGTCTTGAGTAGCCATTAATAACCCTAAAGCAAGCTATGGTTTAGGTAGCAAACCTTAGGATCTAACTGGGAAGTATAGCCTATAATAACTGGCTTGTCAAGTCCTATGGGATATTATGGATATTGAGTGGATAACGTCAATACGGGGTTATATACACTATTATAGCTCGCTATGGGTTATTATTGAATCTCCTCCATAAATTGACCTACGCAATTAGCCCATGAATTTCCGTTTGCTACTGAGGGAGGTGCGTATATTGCGCCGATATCGACAAGATCCGTAATGCCGCGGGCAAAATACTTTTCCTTAAGATAGCGGGATACCCAGTCGATTGCGTACAGCCAGTTGGGAAATTTAGCTCCGCTTATCTCCCCTGTTTCGACGCTTATACCCCATGCATTATGTGAGTCTTTGCTTGGCATCCGTTTCCCGACATTGCTTTCACACATTGCTATCGCAGGAACCAAACGGTAGTCGATCCCGTAATACTGCGCCCGGTCCAGGATATAGTCTGCGTATTCAAGGAGCGGTGACTGATGAAGTTTGAGGAATCTCATAAGCAGCAATGCGCGTGCATCGCCGGCCGTAACCGTAGCCCCCAAAACCTGTTCGGTGCCGTAAGAGGTCGCGGCAATTTTAAGCGGCGGCAGTTGTGTAAGCGGTTGGTTCGCATGTGCCTTGTTGGTAAGCGAAATCAGTAAGGAAAGATTTATCGTGAGAAGGCATAACGTGAGTGGAAACCAGCACAACGCTATGAGGAGTTTTCGAGTCATATATGTATACTGACAGGTAGTATGCGGGCTGTCAAATGAGCCTTAAGTTATACACGGAAGAACGTGCCGACTATATACGCGACCGATGCGGAGACTCCGCCGACAAGCAGCGTTTCGAGGATACCCCGCAGCGGTTTTTGCCTGGAAATCGCAGCGCGAAGCAGCCCTAAAAGGAGGAGAGCGAGTGCGGTAAATATGACGGAAATGGAAAAATCACTGTTGCCCATCCGGAGTATAAACGGGATCAGCGGAATACATCCGAAAAATACAAATGAGATGAATGTGTACACGGCAACCTGCACCGGGTTTTCACCTTCCGGGTTTGTCATTTCCAGTTCGTCTTTCATCATAAACTCCGTCCAATAATGCGGATTGCGGCGGTAGATAGCAGCAAGTGTCGTAGCATCTTTTTGGGAGAACTGTTTACGTTTAAGGATCTCGATTGTTTCATGGTATTCGCTCTCCGGAGAATGAAGAATTTCATGATGTTCTTTGGATTTTTCGCCTTTGTATATGTCCTGATCCGCACGCAGCGACAGGAAACTTCCGAGCGACATCGAAAATCCGTCCGCAAAAAGATTCGCGAGTCCGAATAATAAAACGGAAACAACCGGGACTGCGCCGGAGGTCAGATCCTTTTGTGCACCTGCAAAGCCGGCTACGACGGCGAATGTGGTGACGATTCCGTCATTACCGCCGTATACGATTTCCCGAAGATACTGGGAGAACGCGGTGCGCTTGTGCTCCAGACGTAAGTGTTCTTCCAAATTAAATTTCACCATATATGTGTGAGCGCAGGAGGAATCGAACCTCCAACCGACTCCTTAAGAGGGAGTTGCTCTGCCAATTGAGCTATGCGCCCTATTTATTGTCCTTGCGCCCTTGGAGGGAATCGAACCCCCATCACCTGTTCCGAAGACAGGCACTTTATCCATTAAGCTACAAGGGCAAGTGGGGTGGCTGAGCGGATTCGAACCGCCGACATTCTGCTCCACAGGCAGACGCTCTAACCAGGCTGAGCTACAGCCACCAACGTATGATATTGTACCTTATTTATAGCGTATTTGCATTCAGCGGCGGTCAGAGCGACAGGTGTTACGGGCTGACAAAAAGAGAGGCGATGAAGTTCGGTTGTAATTTGATAAGCGCGAACAAGTCCCCCGTTGTAAGTGCTCCGTCCTGATCGAAATCTAAAGGAAAAAGCCTGGGCATGACAACGTGCGTTGTGTCTGCGGCAAGCGGAACAATGAGTTGCCGTGGCAGATAATACGGCACAAGCACGACCACACGGTAGTTATTTCCGGGTACGACATTACGCAAATCCCCTATGGTTGCTTTACCGTTTACCACCTGCACGCCGGGTATCTTATGAATAAGCGCGTTGTGATCGTACACGAGAACCGTCGCATTTGACGTCACATTATCTTTGCGCCATCCCAACTGTACGGTGATGCTGACTGACGGCGGAGGAACTAACGTAAGCGTGCCCGCTTCCAGCATAATAGATCTGCCGAAATGCCGGAGGTTTATTTCATACGGATATTCTCCGGGAGTATTTGGTGTTTCCATGTGAAGCGCAAGTGTGCCGTATTGGCCGGGTTCCATCACCGGAAGGGGTTCCCGTACGGTTACAAATTTAGGTGTCGTTACCAGTTCCACCGTGTACGCGCCTCCCTGTTCTGACAGTATGCCCTGCCCTTCGTTTTTGAGAAGCGCGGACAGTACATAGGTAGAGCCGGCGACAAGGGATTTCGGCAGTAGCGGATGTTCCAGGGAATATTTTTCCCGCTGGAACGGCTGGCCCTCAAATTTGCCGATTTGCTGGTACATCGCATAGTGCGGGTAGTAATCGGAGCTGCCTAACTTTTTCCAGGAAAAGTGATCAAACGGCAATCCCTGGTAATTTAATACAAACGGGGTGACCGCGACGACACCGGGATCGTTCCAGATTTGGGCGGCTGCTATCGCCATGTTGAATCCGACCTGGACCGAAGAAAGCAGCCCGGTATTTTGCTGCACGCCTTCACTATGAACCCATCCGGTTTCCGTGATGAATACAGGTAGGCTTTTTTTAAGTCCCAACTGCCGCAAATAGTCACGTTCCCAGAGGAAGCTGCGGAGCGTGCCGCGGCCAATAGCGCCGACGGATCCGGAAAATGCAGGATTCGGATATGAATGGGACGTCCAGCCGTCCAGGGATTCGAACAGGGAAGGTTCTGCTTTCAGCATGCGGGATAGATACTGAGCCGCATCCAGAGACTTGCCGTCGGAAGCGGCCGATACGTCCAGGCCGGCCGGCAGGATAAAAAAATCTTCCGATGTTTTTTTGAGCTCACTGGCATAGGAAACGAGGGTATGTGCATAGTCCTCGGGATCCAGCGTTCTTCCCCACTCGTTTGCATGGTTCGGCTCGTTATAGATGATGACATATCTGTTCTCAATCGGCCAATTGAGGGCATTGAGGAATCTCGCCCAGTCGGATGCCGAATCTTTATACGGCTTTGTCCATGCGTCGCCGTCGATGTGGGTTGCCAGACGCACAACCGGAATAAGATGAAATGCCCGCATTTCGTTGAATATCCGCTGCCATTTCCCTGCATCCCTGTCATCGTCCTGCATGACAAGCGTGACGTATCCCCAATCGCCTTTTGTGCTGTTTACGAGTTTTGCCGCATCCGACAGATCATTCGGGTCAACAATGTGGATTCCGAATTTGTTATTGGGTACCGTAAGCGGATCATATTTGGCTGATGCCTGGCTGACGAACAGAAAAAATACGATAGCGAGACTAATGAATCTGATGCTCTTCATGTGGAAGAAAATGGTATATGTCTTTATCCTTTTTGCGCCCCAGGAGGGAATCGAACCCCCAACCTTATCGTTAGAACCGATCTGCTCTGTCCGTTGAGCTACTGGGGCATCAACGTGATCCTAGGGGATATTGTACCAAAGCCGGGCGGTCTAATGAAGTTCTGCCCGCCGGTCCTTAAGATATTGACTCCAGTTTTCGATAAAGTCGAAGACGACGACCATGGGAGTTTCGATAAGAAATGTAAAAAGAATTGCGATAATGTTGTACTCTTTCCATTTTGCAGCCAGGATTGCGCCGACTCTGGCAATCGGAACGGAAAGCATATCGAGGAAAAATTCCCATACGGGAGTTTTGTCGTCTACGGATAATTCCTTGGATTTGTTGCGGATGCCGACCGCCGCAAAGAACGTCAGCGCTATCGTAAACGTATCAAAGACGACGGATGTGATCGGTAATTTGGCAATATAAAATACGTATCCGACTCCGCCCAACACGCCGAACATCATGACCAGATACAGAACGCCGACGATAAGTTTGAACATGGGGTTCCTGCGTTGTACCAGATATACGTCATACAATTTTTTCTTCTCATCTGCATAGACAGACTGATATACGGCTGTCAGCACGCGCTCCAGGTTTTCTGCCGGAGGAGGCCGGATAATGGATACGAGAGCAAACATGACGACGCTCGGCACGACAAAATCAATAATCGTGGTAAAGAGGTTAAACCCTTCGTAGAAAAGACTGGCAAGCGGGATTTCCACGATAAAAAACGTTACCCAGTTGGATAAAAATACCGAGAGGGTGGAAAATATTGCCAGACGGAACAGTCTGCTTTTTAATGAGAGGTATCGTTTGTTATATGCCGTCGTGATTTCTTCCGACAATTTGGTTTTATCAGAAAGAATTGCCTCTACCTTGAGCGGTGCTTCTTTGTGGAGATCAAGCACGTCTCCTAACAGCATATAGACCGTGTCGATACGCTCAGCAATCGTATAGAGCTGGCGGCTGACGGCGTGTTCCAGTACTTTGTCGCTGTGAATCCAGATGGACGGGATATCCGTCGCGAGTTTGTCTTTCAGTTCCTGCGAGGGGGTAAACCAGTCTGCATACGTGAACTTGAGAAGCTGCGCGATGATGAAACTGTCATCCAGATCAAACAGTGTGCGGCTGGCTGCGATAAATACGTTGGTGCGCTTTTCCTCGTCCGGTACGCTTCCTTCCGGCATGATGCGTATACGGCTGTTTAACGTCTGTGTCATGGCCTCAAGCAATACACGCTCTTTTACGGGGTTGGTAAGAATGTCTTCGATGTCTACAGCGGCCAGTTCGATGATGAAATACGTAAAGTTAATCTTGCGTTTAAGAGGGATAAGTTCCGTTGTCGGAAACTTCGCGTGCTTTAGTACATACAGGTATTTATCCAGTACGGCCTGTACCAGCTCGACGTGCTCCTGCGGTACTTCGTCATTTAACAGATGGCCGCCCCGTATGAGGTCTGCCGTCACGGAATAAGCGACGCGATAGCTGTCAATATCCGGCCGTGTGGTGACGCCCGTAAGTTTGGGAAATAATGTGCGTTTGAGGGAGCGTTCTATGGCGCTCCTGCGCAACACATTGTCTTCTTTCCAATCGATAACTTTTCTGATCTGTTCATAAAATTTGGCGATATGGGAAGCGATTTCATCGACATGAATCGGGGTCATCGGTTTTTTACCTGACTGAATCCCCTCTGCGTATGCTGCGGCCAGATGTTGTATTTCCGGAATGAGCGGATGTAAATCCTCGACCGGCTCATCATGAGCATCAGACGTGTGGTTTGATTGCGGTGCGTGTTCCTGGTTTGGTTCGGTAGACATACATGATGCCGGAACTGTGCGGCCGGCTGACTACAACTGGAGCGGATGAAGGGAATCGAACCCTCGTCACCAGTTTGGAAAACTGGCGCTCTACCATTGAGCTACACCCGCCTCGCGTCGGCGAGCTCCTCGAGTCGAGGCGGGCCCGCAACAAACGACTGTATAATTATATCGTGTTTTTTCTATCAATGCGAACCTACATCACCGGTCGATGAATTCGACCGCGTCGCCGATACGTATTCCCGTGCGCTGTACCGTGCCCGCATTTACTTCCAGTACTTTGTTTATTTCAACCCCGGGCTTTACGATGATAGGAGATTCTGCTGCTTTCGGCGGAGGGACGTTTTCCGTAATATCCGCAATACGGTTCCCGTCAATCCATATGAAATCCAGGGGAATGAGCATGCCGCGCATCCAGAAATTGTATTGTTCCTTATGGTCATAGGGAAACAGCATGCCGTGCCCGTCCGCAAGTGTTTGGCGTCCACCCAACCCTTTTTGTTTCTGAGCTTCCGTTGCCGCCACTTCGACGGTGATGACGGTACTGCCTATCCGCACTTTGGAAACCAGAGGATGGGACCGGTAATATACACCGAAACCGATAAGTACAAACGCAAGCGTGATGATATGCCAACGCTTCATAATCTTATTTATCACGGGTCAGACAATACCGCACAAGGTGGGTTAACTCCTGTTTGTGCTGTGCTGTGATTGGGAGTAAATCAATCTCATGATCGCAATGTTCCAGAAGTGAGGTTTTGAGGTCATTTAATTCTTCACTGTTTATGAGGGTCGCGAGCGTTTGTTTTGCGTTTTTCTCGTCACTGCCGGTTGGTTTACCCGTAACAGCACTGTCCCCTGCAACACTGAGTTCGTCATCCCGTATTTGGAACAGTAACCCCATGGACTCGCCCAGGCGGTCGAAAAGCGCAATGGTTTCAGGGGGGGCTCCCGAAAGTGTAGCACCGACGGTCATGGACAATGAGAATGTATATCTGGCGGTTTTGTACCGGTACAGAGACAGGACCTCGTCTTTGGACAGCGATTGGTTTCTTCCGCTTATCGCGTCCTGCATCTGAGCGACGATGACCGGTTGCAGTTCCCGCGAAACCAGGCCAAGCATATTCATATCCGCAAGCAGTTCCTGTGCCATGAAAAAACAAAGATCTCCGGTATTTATCGCCTGACTGATGCCTGTATGGAGATCATGGGTCATGCTGCGGTATTGCTCCCACATGCTCGGCCGGCCGCGGCGCAAATTGTCCCGGTCCATGATGTCGTCATGAATAAGGAATCCTGAGTGAAACAGCTCCAGTGCCGCTGCGGCATTATAAATATCCGGCGATTCCTTACTCTGAAATAAAGAATAAATATACACAGTCAGGCTTCCCCGTGTTGTTTTGCCGCTCGTGACAAACGACATCAGGCGGTCAATCACATCCGCTCCCCAGGAATTTATTTGGGATAGTTTTGCTTTTTTTTGCGTAAGGAACGAAATCAGACGATCGTCGACATTTTGTTTATGGGAGAGAATGGCATGTAAAGAGTCGTTCATGGGATTATTGTATCGTATTCTGATAAAATAGGAACATAATCGGGGTGTGGCGCAATTGGCTAGCGCGCATCGTTTGGGACGATGAGGCTGAGAGTTCGAGTCTCTCCACCCCGACCAACGTATTCTCCAACCTAAACTATGATTTGGATTTGCCTCCTTTTTTCCACGGTCCGCGGGAAAGCAAAGGCCCATACAGATCTATATCCATAGGAATCTGCCACACCTCAAGTTCCTGTTGCGTTGGCTTCTTTTCGTCAAAATGTACGAAATCGACGCCGGTGATGATGGCAACGGGTGTTTGTTCATTGGTTTCCCCCATGACCACCACAGCGGCGGCGGCCAGACCATCGGCGACATTCATCATAGTCATTTCCATTTTTCTGCCGAACAGGTCCGGTTTTCCGATAAAATCATTTAATCCGGAAAACCCGCTGTAGGACAATGCGATGCCGCTTACCCCCCAGCGAAGCGGTGTCGTCCTGCTGTCGGTAATGAGGACGCCCAGATCCGATAGTCCGAACCTTTCAGCAAGATGTTTACGGATCAGGCCGGCTGACTTTTGCGGATCCTCCGGCCACAGAATGTAATAGCCGTTACCATTTGATTCATCTATTCCTGCTGACGGCACCAGAAGATTTTGCGTGATTGTGAGGGTGACGCCGAGCGGATTCATATTTGTCGGAATGTATTGTTCCGATTCCTGCAGGATAAGGTCGTTTTTATCTGCCTCTCCGATTTTGACCGTGCGCCCTTCGCACAGCGATACTATTTTGGATGTGACGACAACTACGGATTTTTCCGGAAGGGTGGGGATAACGGCATCCAAAACGGCAAAGATCTCATGTGATCCGGAAGTAATCTTGGGTGTTTTAATCGGTTGTATGTTCATAGGAAACAGTATACCTAAGCAGCAGTGTTCCTTGCGCGTTTAAACGTTTTACCTCTGTTAATGTAAGGGCTGTATCTGTTTTTACCGGGGCCAGTATACTCTTGCCGCTTCCGAAAAATCTGGGCTCTATCGTAATCAGACAGTCGGTAATCAGCCGGTCTTCAAGGAACGCGCGGTTGATTTCACTTCCTCCCGCAAGCAACATACGGGTATATCCCAACGCTTCCATCCGCGTGACCAGCTGCACGGGCGATTCGTCGGAAAATTCCAGTTGTCCGTCTTTGGCATCTTTGCCGTAACGGTCCGGCGTGCGTGTAAGGACAATTCTTAGGATATGAGGAGAAAGGTGAACCTGTTTTTTGACACTGTCATATGTTTTGCTTCCCATCACAAGAAGCGTATGTGATGCGATAAGATCATGAAAATGATTGCGGTCCTCCTCCGATGACCACCCGTGAATTGCGTTTTCCTGCCATTTGGTTGTTTTTCCGTCGGCAGTTTCTACCATGATGAGTGTAATGTTCATAGGGTTACGGTAAGGGAAATAAACAAACGGATACATCAACACGTCCGTCAGACAAAAACTGCACGCCTTCCATTTGTAATTTCCGGAGTTGTTCGTTCGGTCCACCGAATGCGTATCCGGGCGCCAGTCTGCCGTCAGAAAATACCACGCGATGGCATGGTGTGATATCTGCGTCCGGATTTGCATGCAGTGCGTGTCCTACTCTGCGCGCATCTTGCGTGTGAAGCGCTTTTGCAAGCGCACCGTATGTCGTCACGAAGCCCGCCGGAACCGTGCGGACAAGTGTGTATACCTGTTGGAAAAAAGACATATCTGTTTTTGGCGTACTCATACGTGTTTGGATTTGTTCAGAGACAGTAATAATGATACGACAACACGTACCAGAGATTCTTTCAGCTTGGTCGGAGCTTTCCCCGGTATTTCCAGGGTAAACGTGCGCTTACAAATATTTTTTTCATACAGCCACCGGCTGGAAAAACCCGCAGTTTCTACCGACTGGTCGTATCCTAAAGAAACATATCCTTTCTCTACATATAAGTTGAGATGCTCGTCATCCATGTCGTCGACCCCCGTATACAGGCGGGCATCCGTCGTATGGACGGCATCTCGGTACGCAAGAAGTTCGCTTTCTGACATATGCTCGCTGTCGTAGAGGTAAAAACCCATGGTTCTGTCAGGATCTTCGTGCACATCGATACACAGGGTAAAATGAAACGGACTCAATAGTGACATGACCGTACGAGCCTCCTGATCCGTCGTGTTTTCCACAAACTGCCGGTTGATGTCATGTCCGTACTTGTTTTTCCGGGTTTTTGCGGCAACTGCGCTCGGGCTTATCTTAGGGATATACAGAAAGTCAGGCAGTACTGCGTTGTTTTTCTTCAGATAAGCCAAAAGAAGAGCACCGGCTTCGTATTCATCGCCATGCATACCGGAAAACAGAAGAATACGGGGTGAAGCGCCGTGCAGATAATATTCAAGTGAGGTGTGGGCGCGTTTGTCCATCGTAAGTGCCGAGGGCGGGGGTCGAACCCGCACGAAGTGTTAAGCTCCACGGGCTCTTAAGGCCCGCGTGTCTGCCAATTCCACCACCTCGGCTATATAATTTTATTAATATGCTGTTGCCCCAGTCGCTTTGAGGGGCCACCTCGGCTATATTATTTTATTAATACGCTGCTGCTTCCGCTGCTGTACGCGGCCTCAACATCAGTGATAATTATACCGCATTCACTCCCGGAAAGTCTCCGGCACGCTGCTTCGCAACTTTTTCAGTTTTGCAATATAAAATCCTTCCATGAGATCGGTAGGATAAATACGGGAGGAGGTGTTGAGCGTATTATCATATTTTTTTGTGCCCCACTCCAGCACTGCCGGGTCGGTATGTAATCCTGATAGTGTCACGGGTTCAGCAACGATATTTCCCCGCTCTTTTTCCAGCACCCACTGTATCACTTCCTCGTTTTCTTCAGGACTCATCGTGCAGGTCGAGTATACGATTGTCCCGCCCGGTTTAGTTGCGCTGATGGCGGACCGCAGCAGCCACCGCTGCAGATGCGACAAGTCCTTTACCTTTTTTACCGACCAGTCCCGGTACGTTTTGGGGTCTTGGGTATAAAATCTTCCCTCCATACTACAGGGGACATCTACCAATGTTTTGTCGAAATATTCCGGAAACCGCTTCCATATGCTCCTTCCGTCATCTCTTGATACGTGTGCGATTGTTGCTCCCTGAAGCACCATATTTGCTTTAAGCCGGTATATGCGCGTTTGGCTCGTATCGTTTGCCACAATTTCACCGCGGTTTTTCATCATGGTCGCCATCTGTGTGGTTTTGCTTCCCGGGGCGGCTGCGATATCCAGCACTCGGTCGCCGGGCTTGGGATCAAGAATGAGCGGCGGAAGCATACTGGAGAGACTTTGAACATATAGCTCACCGTTTTTATATTGGGGTGTTTCCGAAAGAGCCCGTTGTGTGCCATTCGTCAGAATAAATGCGTCCCTGTACCAGGAAACAGGAGTAAACGCGAATCCCGCGGCCTGCAGAGCGCTGATAAGATCATTCGGATTGGCTTTCAGCGTATTGATCCGCAGCGTTGTCGGACGTGTGCCTGAAAGCGCCAGTATAACGGAATCGTACATATCCGGAGACACAAGTTTATGAAGCCTGGTTAGAAATTCTTCCGGCAGCAATGAGACGGCAATCTGCATATCTGTATTGTACCTCTGCGCTGCAGGCCGATGCTATGGTATAATTTTTGTATCGCCCAGATGGTGAAACTGGTATACACGCTAGCTTCAGGAGCTAGTGGCCTTAAACAAGCCGTGGAGGTTCGAGTCCTCTTCTGGGCACCAAGTACGTATGGCAGAAATACAAACCACTCCGGAAACAGATAAACCGAATCCCGTAAGTCTGCGTGAATATCACCTTATGGATCGGCACGAGCGCAAAGCATTTTTAGGGAAACTTACGAATGCGGAAAAGAAAGATTTACGGTTATCTGCCATCGTTGCGATGGAATCGAAGCCGAGAAGCGAACGCAGGGAATTGGCTCGCGAATTCGTAGCAAAGTTGGAAAAACGTGAGAGCCCCTCTGTTGCGGACAGAGTAGAGCTTCTGCTTGCGAAAAAAGAAGTTCTTCGGCTCACTATTCCTGAGAAACCTGCGATATTTTTGCGCAAGCTCCGTTCAAAGGCTTTCCCCCGGTGGATACGGGAAGCGCATAGCCCCTTCCTTATAACCGGCCGGTAGATTAAAGACGTGCTTTCGCCTTAAGAATTAAGCAGTATTGAAGAATACTGAGGAGTAGAAATGTAAGCGTAATAATGTGCACCATCTGGGACGATGTTAGAACCTATCTAACCTCCTCTATTGATCCAAAAGAGAAAGCTAGTCTCATCATTTCCATCGCTCATTTTAAGAAGGAGGGAAAACAATGAGTTACAATTCGTCCTATATGGGCTCTCAATCTAACTCTCGCCAGACTGCAAATGCTATTTTAGCAGATGAAAACTCCTTTTACTATCGATTCGAGCGTGATTTGGATCAGGCAAAACACGAGGTAATCATTGAAAGCCCATTTATCACTGTTCCAAAGCTACGAAATTTGAAGCATGCCTTTGAGTCCTTAATGGAGCGCAAAATAGCAGTGTTTGTCATAACTCGGCACCCAGAAGAGCATGAATCGTTCATGGCCGAACAAGCTGAGGCAGGAATTCAGTTTTTTGAAAAAATAGGTGTACAAGTGTTTATGAGCAAGACTCACCATAGGAAATTAGCCATGATTGACCGTAAGATCGTCTGGAAAGGCAGTCTTAACATTCTGTCACACAAGAATAGCCGCGAACTTATGGAGCGCGAGGATGACGAGAAGAAAGCTAAAGACCTGTTTTCCTTTCTCAAATATGATCATGTCAGTGAAATACAAAATATTTGTTATACTAAGGAGGAAATATGAACGATACAGTAACCAAAAAGTCAGAACTAGTCATTGATGCGCTCCAATATGCGCACGATCACAATTTGGATATCAGCAACATAATTGATGTACAGAAAATACTCGATGTTCTTGACCCTGAGCACAAAGAAAATGCCTCTGAGTTTGCTGAGCTTCTCAAAACCTCAGATACTTTTATGGGCATGAAAGCTCGTGATTTGAAATCCGAAGACAAATTACCCAATTAACTAGTTATTTTCTCGTCGATAATTGCTTGGCACCGTGATTTTGCATAATCCCTCGCATGAAAGGCACATGATTTATCATCACATTTGATGAATGGATCATCACCAAACCCAATATAGGATTCATACAACTGTTCTGCATTCATTTTTGGTTGGTATGAGCTTTTCAGGCAGTCATCAACAATCTTCTTGCAGGCAACAATCGCTTCCTCACAGGTGTCATATTCACCATGCATATACCTCTCGCTCTCGTCCATGAAGTGAAAGTTATCATCAACAAATACTTGGTATGTCATATTGCTTTTGTGTATGTAGCTTTTACTATATCGACTATACGCTGATCTGGATAGCTTCGAGGCTCGCTAGTAATCATTTTAATTAGCCAACGATACTGAATAACTCGAACGTTTTTAATTGGCTGAATACCGAATCGAACAATGGCGAAGCGATGGGAAAAGACAATGATTGGAATCACAAATGCGCTGGAGATGCCTGAGCCCATCAAATGATCATGTAGAGAGGTGGCTTCTCGCATGGCTTGGCGCAGAAAGTCTTTCTCAAATGATTTTTGATTTAGAGTAAGTTCGTCACCATTAAATCCAACTGTCCCGTGGTGATTCTTGACCTCTATAGCGTGAATCCCTGTTGGTCCTACAACCACAAAATCAATATTTTCTTTCTTACCAGGGACATGGACATCTTCAAATACGGTATAGTTAGCATCCAGTTTTTTTAATTCATCGCCGATAAGCATCTCTCCGACGATACCGCTCCGAAATTTATACATTAGCGATTCTTCTTTTCTCATGAGTGAGTCAGTTACAAGCAGAAGTGGTCCAAATACCAGAGTGATTGCAAAGACTGCAGGTAACGAGAAAGAAGCGATAGACAATCTCCAGATCACTATACCTATGATGATGGTGAAGTAAATTAAGTAGGCTAATGCGCCGTATTTACTTATGGTCTTATTTGCATTGAGATATCGACTGGGATGACCATAAATTACTGCCATAACATATTTATATAATTTCTATGACTTCGAAGAAATCCCTAATAATACCTCTTAAGTCTCCCACAGAGAAACTATCACGCTTAACTTGTGAATCAGAATCGTCATGGTTCCAAAAATGTGCGGATAACGAGTTTATTTTTTGCGCTTTGTCACCATCATATGTACCATCAGAAGTTAGTTTTTTAACAAAAGATGAAGTACTTCCACCATCCGCAATTTCAGTTTTAAGGCGTAGGTAATATTTTCGCTTAAAAAGTTGTTCAAGCACATCCCTAATCGATCTAAGTTTTTCCCAATTTACTTCAGTATCTGGTGCGGATTCTAAAGCTTTTAGTTCTTCAATCTGACGATAATATGTATCTAAGTATTCCTCGTTAGGTAGCATCAATTCTAAAGTAGAGGTACTAGTTGAAGGATTGTAGACAATTTTGAAACTTTTATGTTGAGGGATATGCTCATTAAGAAGTGCGAAGAATGACTGTTCATGTGTAAGGATAATCAATTGTTGGGGTTTTGATTTGGTAATAAATTTATTTAGAAGTATAACTGTTCTTAGTTTTCTTTCGGCATCAAGACTGGACAAAGGATCATCTAATACGATTATTTTATCTTGAATATTGGCCTGAGCTTTAAGACTAGCAATAAAGAATGCAAAAGCTAGCAATCTTTTATCGCTTTCGCTTAAAGTATTTCCAAAGTGTTGAACCTCGTCGTGATCTGCCGAGAGTGCTATTTTATGGCCCGAAAAACATATTCCAAAAAGTGGAGCAGTGCTTCTTATTCCAGATTTTGGTTTTGTATCCACAAGTTGGAAATCGGCTTGCAGCTCTTTCAAAATACTGTTTACTTCTGTTTCATAGGTAGCAAAAATACTCTCGGCGTATTTGCTTTTAGCCTGCAAAGAAGTGTCTCTAATATTTGTTAGTTCTTTCGTTTTTTGATCCAATACTTCGTATTCAATACAAAAATCTGTCCAGAGTTTTTCGCCACGTTGTTTTGTTAACTCTAATACTGACTTTTCATTAGATAAAGTTTGATGTTTATTTTTGTCGTAAGGACTAGAATATTCAGCTTGGAGCAATATAACTTTCCCCTTTACCTTTTTTAAAGCAGATAATATTTTTTGAAGGGAATCAAAATTTATTGCATAATCCAAATTACTTTTAGATGAAAGTTCTTTCTTAAATAATGATATATTGTCATTGATTTCTGTGATTTCAGAGTTGAAATCGACCTGAATTCCCATAGCGGAAAGTTCACCGGAATATCGCCTAAGCTCTGCCTCGATTTTCCATGAAATTAGATGGTTGGATGCTTCTTTAACAGAATTAATTAGTTGCTTATAAGACTCGCTAAACATTGTTTCATAAGTCTCAATCAAGGACTTTGCGTCATTGACGATAGGTTGACCACAAAATACGCAATGTCGTGTTTTTTCAGATTTGTCAGAGTCTTTAAGTAGAAATGTGCCTTGCGCAAGAAATCGCTCGGCACCATCATCCGATCGCAGGTGACTTAATATATGTGTTTTAATCTCTTCTTGATGAAATGAAATTGTTGGCGACAATTTCGGCTCCAAACTTTCAAGGCTATCAGAATTAATAGCCTTTATAAGTTCGTCAAGTTTATCTTTTACGTTCTGATATTGACTGTAGGCCTTAATTTCATTTTCTTTCTGAGTTATTTTATTATCAATATCTGAATCAGGATCAATTTTCCTAAAGGAATCAAAGCTGACTTTATAATGTCCTAAATGTCGAGTGTATTCTCGTGTAATTTCGGCCTTACGATTGGCATTCTTTTGACACTCTAGTTCTGCGTCTGAAAAATCCTTTTCTAATTTTTTGCCTTCCTCCCCAAGAATAATTGTTTGGATTGATTTTTCGTTATCCGCTGTTATTGATTCATGTAGATACACATTTTTTGCTACGAATCTTGTGTCAAAAACTGTGATATTTGGACAACTTGTATTCCAAGCGCCAGTATTAAACGTGTGTGTGGTCGTTGATTTATCGTCACCAGTATTTATATTTACAGATTGTTCGTCTGTTGCTCCGAATGTTTTCCGGCCAACAATGTAGCATGGATCATTTGTGCTTAATGAGGTTAGTATGGCAGTTAGAGTGCTTTTGCCTTTTGCGTTAGGTCCGAAGAAGAATGTATTTGGTGCAAAATTATATTCACTACCTTTACCCATCGAACAAGCTCTAAGTTTTCCTACATTCTTGATATTTAGAATTTTTTTAATCATATTTCTAATTAAGGCGATTTTATCACTTTATCAGGCATAAGTGCTCAAAATTATATCTTAGGTAAAAATACTCTCGGATTTACTGGTATTCCATATATTCTTGTTTCAAAGTGTAAGTGTGGTCCGGTTGCCCAGCCTGTTTGCCCCTCTTTCCCAATGGTGTCGGTAATAGTTACTTTCTGCCCTTTGTAGACGTAGATTTTGTCTAGATGAGCATAGATGGTAGTGATGTTGTTTCCATGGTCGATGATAACGTGTTTACCATACCCCCAGAATATCTCTCCAGCATAGGCAACTTCGCCATCCATCGCGGGGTTTATGGGATCGCCAATTTGTCCAGAGGGGTTGGCAATATCAATACCTGTGTGAAAGACCTGATACAAGCTAGACTGGCCAAATTCGAGGGTAATGACTCCGTGAACCGGCCACACTACTTGTGGAGATATGGATTTAACAACTTCCCCGGAGGTTGGATCTTTGATCTCGATGGACTGCGTAACAGGATTACTTTCAACCAACTTGTCTGAGATTATGTTTATACCAACTCGAGTGAGTAGAATTATCCCGATAACTGGAACCATGAGGATAGCTAGAAAGGCTAAAAAGACAAATTTCAATTCCTTACGAAATGACCAGAGAGTAAGGAAGAGTTTTGGATTCATACTTAGATGTAGATTTCCCGAGGATCGGTCGTGAGGAGTGGCTGTTCTTCTTCAGAGGCTACTACTTTAACTGCAACATGGTTTTGATCAGCTATGATGAGAGCCTCACCCCGTTCACAAGTTAAAAGATAATGCTGTTCAAAGGCAGAAAGATGGAATTCTTCAGCCACTTTTTTGATGGTGGTAGTATCTTGGCGCATAAGTATACGAAGTGATGATTGACTGGCAATGGCCTTGCCATATTCCTGTGAGAGGAAATCATTGGCTTGTTGCGTGATGATTGTGACACCCAGATAGTATTTTCTGGCGCGTCTGACGAGCCCTGAGATAAATCTGGCGCTTTCTGGCTCTTGGAGGAGTATCCAGCCCTCGTCAATAACAAGCATGCGTTTTTGTGGATTCTGCTTGACCTCGCTATGCACGAAATTAGCCACAACCATCATCATGATCTGACGAAGTGACTCATTTAAGTCTTTAATATCAAACACAACGAGGCGATTATTCATCTCGATATTGGTCTGGGAATCAAATACTCCGCCAAGCGAACCTTTCACAAATCTCTCGAGTCGGTTGCAGAGGTCTTTGTGTTTCATTGTCTTCAGTTCTTTGTAAAAATCTTTAAGCACTGGATAGGCAATCTTTGCGGGCTTCTTGCCATTCTTACGCTTGCTCAGACCTGAATTTTTATAAGTTTGTAGAAGCGCACGATCCACCGTTGCCCGCTCCTCCGATGTCAGACTGCCAACCATGAGAGAAATGAGCTCTGTAAGGTCTTGTATGTGCTCAGCGAGGCTATTCTCACCCGTGACTGAGCTTTGGTAATCAAAAGGGTTAATTTTTTCCTTGGAGGTGCTAGAGAGCTTGATGTACGTTCCGTTGACGCTTTTAGCCAGTTGCTTATATTCGCGTTCTGGATCAATGACTATGACTTTTGTACCTTGCATGAGGTGACGCAGGATCTCGACTTTGGCAGTAAAGCTCTTGCCTGAACCGGACTGGGCAAAAATAATCGAATTGGCGTTGTTTAGACTATAACGATCGATGATAACCAAAGAATTATTGGATTTATTGATTCCATAGAGGATACCGGACTCTTGGACGAGTTCGGATGAGACAAAGGGAAAGGTTAAAGCAGCGCTTGAGCTATCCAAGTTACGTTTTTGTGCCAGCTTGTTTTCGCCACGAGGCAACATTGATTGCAACGCTTCGATTTGTTGGAAAGTTGCAGGTTTTATATAGAAAAGTCTTGTCTGCATGACTGTTTCCAATAGCTTAGTTACTTTATCAAGTTCAACTAGACTTTCAGCCGTAACGGTCATGTAAATAGAAACTTGGAACAGTTTTTCCATACCCCGCTGGATTTTGTCTTTGAGTTCCATGGCTGATTCAAGCGGATCAGTGATTTCACTTCCGATAACACGTCCCTCTTTAAGCATGGTGCGCTTGGTGGACTCAAGCTCTGTGATTTTACGGTTAAGTTTGGGCAGTGCTATGAGAGGATCGATCTGCTCGATGTGATAATTGATGTCGATATTGTGGTTAAAGTTCACGAGCATTGAAAGCCAGCCAGTCGAAGCCACATAGGGATACCCTGAAACAAAGAGTGTTCGGACGAAGGTATCGTTTATTTGTAAATAGCTCGATTCCTCTTTAAGTCCGGCATAGGAAATAAGGTCGAGTTGGTCTTGTTCGCCAAACGTGACGTTGATAGCTTGGTGGGCTAAGCGTTTTTTCTTTTGACGCTTTTGCCAGTCACGAATTGGTTTGATTTTGGTTAGGTTAAACATAATTGTGTTTGAATAATGCGGATAATGCTTCTTTTGTAATCGCCTGGGTCTTTACCGATTCAGGGTTATAAAAGCTGTAGAACAAGTTAATAATCTCGATACTTGAGAGTGTTTTAGCTTTCATCTGCATCCGCTCCAAGCCTTTGACGACAATATCGCGATTTAGATTTAAGTGTTCTTTGATTACTTTCCAATCTTCGTGCCGGTCTGGGTGATGATATGGCAATACGATGTAAAATCGTCTTGAGAGAATACTGTTACCTGAGACGAGCTTTTTAACGAATGCACTATATCCCTCGATTTGCTTGCGATAGATCGGATCTTTCTCTTTGTCCTTTGATCTAGCCACATCTTCAGCGTATTTGTCGATATCAATCTCTCGAACTCGTACCAAGATTTGAATCTGGCAAGGTAAGGCATTTAGGAAGTTTTGGAAACTATCGATCATGACGTCCTGTTCTTCTTCACTCTTGAGCTCGAAGTTTATGGATGAGGTTTCCAAAATCAACCGATATTCCTGGTTAGGCAAAACCAGAACATTATCCAAGACTTTTTTGATTTGTATTTGCTGTCGCGATGATAGAGATTTATTGAATAATGTCATAGTCATTTCCTCCCATACCGAAACGATACAGCCAGATTCTTTGATGCCATTGCCTGTTCAAATTTGATAAGTTCCTTGATCGACAGCTCTTTAGTGAGCCTCTTGGTTGTTTTTGCTACTGCCTTTTTGTGGTTTGCTACAGATTCAAATGGCAAATCAACTAACCGCTCTGTTATGTCATTTTTATTGAAGATGTAGAATTTCGGACGTAACTTGTAACGAAGTAATATTCCAATCCACTCAGCAACGATTTTGTCTTTGATTCTTACTGCCAAAACAAGTGAGATAGCGCTCACTAACAGCACCAAGCTTACCTTGTACGGAGCGAGCTTCATTGCTGGAATAAATATTGCGTATACCAGTGTCCCCCAGAGAACAGGCATCATCAGAAGTAGAATCTGCGCGAAATTGAGAGATCCTGCGATTTTGTCTTCAACTGTCGTGATTTGTGCTGGAATGATTGTTGTTCTCATACGTTTAAGGTCTTTCTGGGTGTCTTGGCGCCAACTGTACCTTTGTGAGCTGTATCAGTACTCATGACGTTAATAATCTGACTTCCCATGTGTTTGACCGTTCCCACACTTCGAGAAAATAAAATTAGTTGCATCAAGAAGCTTGGGATCTTAAGCAACGTGAGTAAAAGTCCAATGGCTACCGCAATTGAGATCAGTGAGTTATTGGTTTGCTCAGGGAGTGCCAGGAATGATCCGGCCAGTTGAATAGTTACGACATGAATAAAAATCATGAATACTGAGACTAGATAGCTTTTAATCGCCATTTCTGCAAAGTCGGCGGTCTTAGGGAGTGTCCAAAGTAAGAATATGAACGGAGAGAGTACAGCTCCAAGAGCTATAACGATCAAACGGCTGATATACATAAGTAGGAGCACAATCGCTACGATCAAGAACAGAAGCAGAAAAATCAAAGTGATGAGTGGAGCTGTACCAGTCGTAATATTTTGCAGAGTAATTGCGTTCGTGACCCAGGCATGGTTGAGTCCTCCAGTTGCAGATATCACACCTGCTACGAGTGCGTTACAGGTTTTTACGGCGTAGTCAGCGAGGAATAGAGAAACATTTGTTCCAAGGAATGCTAGCCCAATTCTAGGCAGGAGATGTTTAAATTCAATCTCTTCAAACCCGAATGTTGAGGCGCTCATAAACTGAAGACCTAGGAGTGCCACAACCAACACGAACAGCGTATCTGTAATCCCGAGCATGATTAGCCAAAATTTGACGATTGAGGCATTCTCAAGAAGCGATGGAGTGGTTGATAAAAACGTCATAATCCCATCAACTATTGGTTTAGTGGAACTTTCAACTATGTTTTGAATAAAGCCGTTGACTGCATCAATAAGGACTTGGGTCAAACCGTCGCTTGGTGCCACACTCTCAATTTGGGTAATTGGTAGATTGGATGCGGTAGTAGTTGTACCATCACCAACTAAAGCTCCAGATAGAAATGAAACAATTGAACTGGCAGCAAAAACAACAACCAAACCTATCAAGGCATTTCTGATAGTTTTCTTGGCTTCTTCTAAAGCATCCGGCTTACCAGTAGAGGTAATGTAGATATAGCCACCCCGAATTAAAAAAAAGACCGCTGCTGCGGCCGAGATAAGTGTAACTATTGAAAGAGCGTCATTGGTAAACGCTGTCACCTCCGTAGGTGCGCTAGTTGAAGCATACGCAAGCGTTGGAGAAAAGAGTGCTATGAGTATGGTTACGACCAATACTAATAATTTCATATTTGTTCATATTCCAATATTGGCCGACTTACTGAGCCGCGCCAAATGCTCCAGTTGCCAGATCTGAAACAATATTTGTCAGCACGAAAGCACCAAGCACAACTGCAAGGCCAATGGCTGAATACAAAATTGTTTTTTTGGAGCGATCAAGTGTTTCTGGGTTGCCTGAGCTAGTAATGTAGCCAACGCCTCCCCAGACGAAGAATCCAGCAGAAATGAGTCCGGCAAGTGTTACAAGTACCTGGATGACACTTTTTATGAATGTTTCGATTTTGGTAACATCTCCCGAAGCAGCAAAGACTGGTGAAGCAAAAGTCAGTGCCGTGATGGCGACTGATGAGAAGATAATAATCTTTTTATTCATAACCTACCTCCATATAAATTACTAATTTATAAATATTAGGCAGGTCTGGTTACAAAAAAGCCCCTATCTGGAGGGGCAGCTCTGTTGAACTTGAGGGAATTATTATCCTAACCAGGCTAAATGTCAACTAGATGTAGTCAGATAATTAACAGTTTGTGACAAACCTAGAAAGTAAACCCTATCGGACATATAATAAGCTATATGGTCATGGAATCGGAAGCTCCTGTTCAGGAATTGTGGCAAACTATTAGGGAAGGTGTTGATCCAATAGTTAAGGAAATTCAAGCAAGCGGATATGACACTGCAAAAAGAATAAAAGGTCAAATTGACATAGACCAGTTGCCTAATTATTTAAGGCCATACTTTAAGCCAGAATTTTACGAACCAGAAGTATTTATTACTGACAGACCAAGCAAAGTCTTTGGTCAAAACGAAACAATCTACACGATCACATCTTCACTTTCTCTTGAAAATTTACGAGATGGCAAACTGTTAACACCGCCTTCTGAACACAGTCCATTTGATCAGAACATTCAGACTCATCGTGGTATCGGACTAGCACTCTTTTCAAAACTTATGAATGGGTTCGGTTTTAGGCTTGGTGCGAAGGATTCGTTTTTGTGGCTTGGTCCAAATATTGATGGTGAACAATTCGTACTTGAAGATAATATCTCAAAAAGCGGAAGAGCTGTCGATGAAAAAATTGCATCCCATCTCTTTAATCATACCAACTTAAAAGATGGGTATCGCAGTTTAGAAATTCATCCACGCTTACGGAAAACTCTTGAAGCTATTAATAATGGTAAGTCACTATATGGTGTCGATCCTGAAACATCCACTTATATTGACGAATTACTTGATACTTTGCATCTATACACAGGCGTACGAGAGGGGTGGTTTAATTCGTTGGAAGGTTTTCTTAAAGGAACTATGTCACCAAAAAAGCGAATAGATCCTGTAGACATTGATTTATCTTTAACATTTGCTGCGCACGAATTAGCTCAGCCAAGTCCACGAGCATCACAGGCCCTCATTTTAGAAGTTGATGCGGCAAAATTGATTTCAATGACACCTATCTACCCTTTTCCACTAACATCACGCCCGCCCGAGACTATTGTCCCTGCACCACACCTACCTCTTGAAGCGGTTAGGGCTGTATATGTTGAGCGTGAACCTGAAACATTAGGGCATTTAAAAGGTATTTTTAGAAGTATCGAAGAGTTACCAAAAAGCAATTGGTTGAGAGATGCAGATGATAATACGGTCACACCTGACATTGCCAGAAGAAATGGAGTAAATCCCAGAAGTCCAGTGTGTGCCTTACGATACAATCGAAATCCTGTTAGTGTATGGGCTGAGCATCTTGAAAATGGCGATATGGCACCTTGGAACGAAGTTCCTTATGTTGACTTAACACCACCAGTTACCTTTTTAGATCATGCACTTAAAAATGTCATTCTAAGAAGGGCTAGAAAATCTGGTTTAATTGAGAAAGTTTCGCGAATTACAAACAATCAAGATGTTACTGAGACTAGAATACTCTCAGAAGCATCAAATCTTTCATTACCTTCGATAAAGCACGTTCGCTAATTTTCCACTTGGATATTTAGGGGCCTTGCCCCTCATTTCGCAAGGGTTTTCGTTTCACTCCAATAAACTGCGCTTCGCTTGCCCTTGCAAAATTCACCCCGCTTTAAAAATTCTCAGGTATGGGAAGTATGGCCATACTTCCCAACCATTAATTTTCGGGAAGAAGCCAAGAAGGAGGTGAAAACCTATGAAACTATTAACAAAAGAGCTTATCAAAAGATTTGAGCAAGTCGGCAGACAGGAAGACTCTAGCGATCCTCTCGTTATTGTAAAGTTCTTCAACCCTTGTGGAGCAGGTACATGGTACGCAACCGAGTACGATCCAGAATCGAGAGAGTTTTTCGGATTCGTTTCAATCTTTGGGGATTGGAATGACGAATGGGGA
This sequence comes from Candidatus Gottesmanbacteria bacterium, assembly GCA_023245355.1. GTDB lineage: Bacteria > Patescibacteriota > Microgenomatia > UBA10105 > UBA927 > UBA927. The sequence goes on from JAHFKN010000001.1 coordinate 109,640, forward strand.
TCTTTTTCTCTGGATGAACTCGAAAACTATCACGGCAACTTTGGATTAGGGATTGAGCGGGATCTGTATTTTGACGAGCAGCGAATAAGTCAGGTTGTCCCAAAAGCAAAATTATAAATATATAGTATCCACCGCGGGGCCCCAACCCCGCGGATGGGTATCCAAGAAAGGAAAAATATATGATTAGAATATTACCAGTATTTAAAGGTTATACAGTCGATTTACGACTGCAAGAGTTTAGAAAAATTGAAATGGATACGCTACCCGAGTTTATCCCGCTATTAAGTGATAAAGGGGCTCGACTGTTTAATGAGTTTAGACAAACAGAAGAAGGCAGAAAAGAAATTGCTTACGTACTTGGGAGGCGCCTAGGCGAATACTAGCTTAAAAGGTCTATAATAAAGGCATGATCAAGAAGATAGTGATATTGGTCGTGTTTTTATTCTTGGCTGGGAGTGGTTATTATTTTTTCACAAAGCCAAACGAAGAAAATTTCAAAGCGCCAGGGAAAGATTGGGAATCAGCCAAAAAGGTAGAAGATTATTTTATTGAACGCCTGCATATGCCAGTTGCTGAGGCCGAGCAGATTAGATCGAAGCCAGGAGTAGACGGAACAGCAGATTTACGAATTAGTACAGAAGTTACTCTCGACGCTCTTATAGGAAATCTTTACTATTACGGCTTTGTACGAGATGAAAAAGCGTTCAGGTATGCGCTAGAACACACCAAGGACACCACGCCAAGCGATAAGGCTATCAAAGTCGGCAAGGACGGTACGATTGACACCAACGCAGAATATAGAATTTCAGAAAGCATGAGCGCGTGGGAGTTGGCAGATTTACTACTCAATAAACCTGAGGGACATTTTCCATTTGATGAATATAACTATTTCTTTATGCCGTAGTTATTCATCTTCAGCTTCCACTTTTTCCCAATGACCTGAAAATGCACCCTCTCTAGTTGCAAGGTATATAGCTACTTGATCAAGCGGTGTTTCTTCATAAATACGGGCTATATGTTTCTTTAAGTAGATCATGCTGCCGTATCCAGGGCAGATAAAAAGTATGGCCGGAAATGGATGGTTAGTCGCCTCCTCAAATTTTCCGTCATCGATATAATCACAGTACTCTTGGACTCGCTTGCGCAAGGCAAACCGAGGCGAGCTATCTTCAACTACTTCAACAAAGTATCTTTTTGTATTGCCAGCAATATCTACCCGAGCAAAATAGGCATCGGGTAATGGGTGAGGCATGTAGGGGTGTGCCAGTAGATCTGTTTTGGTAAAGAAATGGAGTGTGTGCTTGGTTTTTTCTGATTCTTGGCTTAGATGTAAGAAGTACTCTGCTAAAAATGAGGTATGAGCGATAAATTGTTGAGATCTGATTTTCTCTCTGTAGATTCGTTTCAAGGCTCGTTTATCGATATTATCTTGTTGTTCTAATATCTGGATACTTCCTGACGTTAGATAATAGACTGCTGGGAGATTAGCTAAGCCTAGTGATCGTGTGTAATGTTTGCCAATGTAATTTTTTGAAGTGAGTAGTTGTAAGTGGTAGTTAGTCAGGCGGATAGTTTTGTGAATAAGTAGTTTTTGAAGTTGTAGACTGGTTAAGAAGCGAAAGCGATAGAGATAGTGAAGAATGTTGAGTTGTAGAGCGGATAGTTTTTGATTGTCCATAGTATGTGTAGAGCAGAATCTGGAATGATTGTATCATTCCTCTCCCTTATATATAAGGAATAAGGGGTAAAAGTAAAAGTTAAAAAGGTCTATTTATCGGGCTAAACTAAAAATCATATTTTCCTACCGGTAGGTAAAGTTATGGCACTGTAGAATAGATCTTTTGTGTAGCTTGATTAGTAGTTTTTTTGACTGGTATTTGTTTATCTGGAGTGTAGAACTTGGCATACAATTTTCTCGACGATTCAACAACCTCATTAACCCTATTCTGACTGTATTCGATTTGTACTGGAACGGTAACACCTGAAAATGGTTCTTCTGGGTTAAGTGCTCCAAGCCTCATGTAAAAGTGATATGAGGGAAGGCTCGCGATTTCACCCTGTTCGATGTATGGCCTGAATTGTGGCAAGATCATCCGTTCATCCTCAGGGTTAGCTGTTCTAAAGCAAATTACTGTACCCGTATTAGCTAGGGTGATATTTACGAGTGAAACATCCTCAAGTTGTGAGGTGGTTTGGTGAGCCAAGATAGCGCCAAGTCGATATTTTCGCGCCTCTGAGAGGATTTGGGCAAACGCTGGGGTAGCAAAGTTTTGGAACTCATCAACGTACAGGAAGAAGTCTTTTCTTTCTTCCTGCTTCATCCTGGCTCTCTTTAAGGCTGCCAACTGAATCTTGGCCATGATAAGTACTCCAAAAACTTCTGAGTTGTCTTCTCCAATCTTGCCTTTTGAGAGATTACATAAGAGTATTTTCCCTTCATTCATGATGGTATCGAAGTTTACGGTTGATTTACCTTGCTCAAGTATTCGCTTGGCTGTCGGGGAAAACAGGAAACGACCGATCTTATTGGTTATAGGAGAAATCATTTTCACTTTTTGATAATCACCCGCTTTGGCAAATTCAAACTTCCAGAAATCGTTAAGATTCTCATCTGTCAGGTTTTTGGTAACAGATTTTCGGTAGCTCGTGTTAATGAGTAGTTTGTAAACCGTAAACAAGGTAGCATCTGGGACGGTAAAGGCGGTATGGATAGTATTTCTCAAGATGTATTCCATTCTTGGCCCTGAGTATTTATCTGTGTAGATTTTATGGAAGACCGAGATAATACTTTCTGCTATAAATTCTTTTTCTCTGATAGCATCTTCAGGATTTAACCCTGGAGTTAGTTCAAGAAGATTGATACCCATAGGATAGCTAATGTCATCTGGATTAAAGTAGACTACATCCTTGATCCTCTCACGAGGTATTACAGACAATATCTGCTCAATCAGATCACCGTGCGGGTCAATCACCGATAACCCTTTGTTATGATCAATATCTTGCTTAATCATCGATAGCAACATCGTGGACTTTCCTGTGCCGGTAGCTCCAAGAATATACACATGGCGCCGTCTTTCGTCAGCGGTTAACCCTATTTTAGTCTCAGTGCCACCATAGGTATTTGTCCCAAAGTACAAATCACTTTCTTGTTTCTGCTTAAGTGATAATGGAGCGGGCAATTCTTTACTGTGTTGCTTGAGCAAATCCTCAGTCTTAGTCGTACTGGTATAGGGAAAGTGATAGAGATCTGATACCTCAGTGGCCGAGAGAATAAATGATCTAGTTAGTAGAAAAAACCTCAAGTTGTAAAGTGATTCCATTATTCGATCAAATATCTTTACTCTGATCCGAAATGACGGAATGAGTGCCTGGTACTCCGAATTATTAAGCGCGGAAAGTGCAGATTGAAAACCTCGTTCCCGTTTTCTAAGTTCACTATAATTATTGCTTGCTACCATGAGCCGTACAGATGCCGAGAATAACTGTTGATCTAATTTATTCTTTACCAGTTGTTCCAGTTCCATCTGATACGGGTTTGGTGTTTTGAGTGGTTCGATATCGGTTGGAAGCCGTAGCATCGGACCTTCTCTGCCATCTGTTGTGATAAAGACTAATAATCCAAATGGAAGCATCAGTATACGAAGTATTAAACCGAAGAGCATTTTAAATAAGACTACAACTGGATTTGAGCTTGCATCATTGCCCAAGTTTGAAACAATATCTTTACCTGAGTAAATAAGATGAGAGATACGCGAAACGTCAGGAAGTGAAGATTTACGCAGAGGCGATAATACGACCTGAAATGCAGTTAGATCATCATCACTTAACTTAGTCATACTTCCTGTTAGGTATGCTATTGGATCATGGCTGGCTAAATCCTCTTGGTGTTTTAGTGGGTATGCAAAGTGTCGTGAAAGTCTATAACTAGATATTCGTTTATGTTGCTTAGTAAGTAACTCCAGATAATCAGTCGTTTCTTTTACACTGATTCCGGGTAGATAGGATAAGAGGGTTTTCTTAACTAAGTCAGCTTCATCTTCCCCAATTCTTGTGTAATAGGTTATTCCGCCATTCTTCGTCGAAACTATCTCAAAAGAATAGGTTTTTTGGATATCAAATAAACGGTTGATAAATGATCGTTGTCTGGCGAGCCCATGCAGAATGGCAAATAATTGCTGAGTTGTATATGAAGACTGTTCTGTATTTTTGAGAGGTTTAATCTCAAAAAGGATACTTTTCTCTTTTAATTGTTTAATGAAAAGATATACGCGAAATATCTGAAAACAGACATATATGAGCACCAAAGCCAGTAAAACTATCTTGAGCGGAGTAATAAAGGGACTAAATGAAGTGAGGAACGAAGTTAAATACGTAGCTAGAGTTTGTTGTATGGAAGTTATATTTGGCATAATCCGACCTTAATAGGCAGGATTTAGTTGAGAGTATACAGGAAGTTGCCGTTGTGAGCAAAAGCTTAAAACGGTAGGACTTGGGATGATTTAATCTTGAGCGCCTTGCAAATACTTTCGATCACTGAAAAAGTAGGGTTTTCTTCTCCTCGTTCAATGCCAGCATAGTGGGTTGTAGAAATTTTACTCAGTACCGCAACCTCTTCTTGTGAAAGTTTTTTATCCTCCCGAACAGAGCGCAGGTTTTTACCGAACGCTTTCTGGCTTTTTTCATCTGGCAACATATTCATAATCGTAGTATATCACTCGCAATTTGACGGTAGTTTATCAAAGAACTCTCATTTCTTCAAGTTATAGGACATAGTTTGAGCCTAAATATCCTCTGTAACTATAATTATAATTTAGCCTTGAAATATGCTTGACAACTACAACTATAATTGCTATTCTGTAACTATAGTTGTAGTTTATTTAAGAGTACAGCCATGATAAGTAAAGAGTATTTAGATAAGTTTAAGAAGCTATATAAGGACAAATATGACATTACTCTCACAGATGAGGAGGCAACTGAATTGGCAAACCATTTTCTCAACATGATGGAAGTGCTTATCAAGCCTAAACAAAAACGTTCGCGCAGCATACAGAATAACAATGTGTCTGAGGAAAGGAGTACCTATGCGACTGACAGACTATAAAAACCACAATAATACTAAGCTTCCTGCGTCTCCACGTTACATGATGTATTGCCGCAAAAGCAGTGAATCCGATGAGCGCCAGATTCAATCATTACCAGATCAGATAACAAACTTGACTGCACTCATTAAACAAAGAGGTGTTGAACTTGTTGGCGAGCCATTACAAGAGCAGCGAACCGCAAAAATGCCGGGTAGACCGGTATTTGGAAAGCTTGTACAAATGATCGAGGATGGGGAGGTAAATACCATCGTGTTGCTTAATCCATCCCGCTTATCTAGAAATACCGTAGATACTGGTCGAATTATCTATCTCATGGATCAAGGAAAGTTGCTTGAAGTCGTTACTCCGTATCAATCGTTTCGTAATAATCCAAGCGATAAATTCATGCTTAACCTGCTTTGTACGCAAGCTAAGCTCGAGAATGATAATAAAAGCGTCAATGTTACCGAAGCACTAAAGCTTAAAGCTGAACGCGGAGTGTTCCCAGGCAAAGCAAGGCCAGGATATAGAAATAATCATGAAAAACCTCAAGGACTACGAGATATCTCGCCACATCCCGTATATTTTCCACTTATGAGAAAGCTCTTTGACTTAGCTCTAACTGGCAACTACAGCGTTGAAGCTCTCATGCGGGAGGCCAAAATCCTTGGCATACGAAGTACCAAGTCTGGCAAACCGATTGTGAAAAGTTGGATGCATCGAATACTGCGAGACCCGTTCTATACCGGTCGGTTTATCTATAACAGCAAGCTCTATCAAGGACAGCATCAAGCCATGCTTACCGACGCTGAGTTTAACTTGCTTCAAGATATATTGGACGGCAGATCCAAAGCCAGACTCCAAAAACATGATTTTGCACTCAATGGCATTATGAAGTGTGGAGAGTGTCATTATTGTATTACCGCTCAAGAGCATAAGAAAAAATACAAAAACGGCACAGAGCAGGTATTCGGTTACTATAACTGTACGAAGAAAGGAAATAACAAGTGCTCACAACCGTTTGTATCCACTTCCAAACTCGAAGGACAGTTTTCAAGTGATCTATCACACTTTGAGATTGAGGATAAAGAGTTTATAGATTGGGCATATGAAGCACTCGAAGAAACCAGAGACAAGTATCATGAAGTCAATAAAACCAGCTCAGAAGCCCTCCAAACGGCTTTAGACGGTGTGAATCGCCGGATCGATAATCTTATTGCCCTCAAAATTTCTCCTGAGAATGACGGAAGCCTCTTATCTGACTCAGAGTTTGGTGATAGAAAACGCGAACTCATGATGGAAAAGGAACAAATTACAAGACAGTTGGCACTAGCAAATGCAAATGGTGACGAGTGGTCTGATGTTGCTAAAGACTCTTTTGAATTTGCGTTACTAGCTAAAGAACGATTTGAAACCGGTGACTCTGAAGACAAAAAAGTGATATTCAAGGCAATCGGCTTGAACCCGATCTTACTAGATCAAAAACTGGAATATCAGCCTAGATTTGTCTTTATGAAGATGAAAGAGGTTGCGGAAACTATGAACGGCGGAAATGACCCGCTCGAACCCAAAAAAAGCCCGTCAGATCGCGAAAATCTGAAAAATTATTTAAAAAGTACTGTATTGTGCGGGTGAGAGGACTTGAACCTCTAAGCCTTACGGCACAGCCTCCTCAAGACTGCGTGTCTACCAGTTTCACCACACCCGCGTCATGTCAGGTCATTATTATACCAAAAAATGTCTCCGGCGTAGAGAAGAAGTTCTTTTCCTTTTTAACCGACTCGAATGTCTTCATTCAGTTGAAACGAAAATACTGTACGTTGTTTTATGGATGTTTGATATAGTGTATGTGTGATCTATATTGTCGAATTTCTTATATTTGCGTTTTTGGGCTGGATTGTCGATTCCCTGTATAGTTCTTTCGAGCATAAGAAAAAAGTGATCTCGGGATACTTTCGGGGCGTGCCGCTGTGTCCTCTGTACGGCTTCGGGGGAATCATACTTCTTAATAGTTTTGCGCTTCTGTCTGCCCAACCCGGATGGATAGTAGTTTTGGCATCAACCATCATGATTATCGTGCTGGAATATATCGGCGGGAGGATAGCAGAACATGTATTGGAGGAGCGACTGTGGGATTATTCCAAAGAACGTTTTAACCTGCATGGATACATCAGCGCAAAACACAGTATCCTGTGGTTAATTGTCGTAACAATACTCTATGTTCTGATAGGAAAATCTGCCGGTACATACATCACATGGCTGGGTACGCACATTCCCATTGAAAGTCATCTGGATGTTCTCGTCGTATTTATTGCGGCCGGTTTGTCATTTCTGGTGACGATAAAAAATAAGAAACTGCGCCTTTCGCGTTTGGCTGAAAAACAACTGGAAGACATACAGTCCATTGAGGAAATGTTTGACTTCCGTAAACTGGAGGCGCTTCGTAAGAAAAAACATCACGAAATATTTTCCAGGAAGAACATCGATACGTTTCTTAAAAAAGTAGAGGAATGGAACACATGACGCCGTAACATTACTGCAGGATTTTGGCAGCACGTTCTGCCCACGTTTTCACTTTCTGCTCATTCTCCTGCAATGAATAATAACGGTCGATCCGCAGTGATTCCATGTTTGGTGTGACATTCAGTGCTTTCAGTGTGTTTTCTATGACATCAACTGCCCCGCAAAAGTGCGGGTACGATACATCTCCGAGTCCGAAAATCAGAACCTTTTTACCTGTTAAATCCTGAGGTGAAAGAGCAGCAAGAAATGCCGTTATTTCCGGCAAGGGTTGTCCGTCCTTCCCCTGGTCCTCCCAACTAGGGGAACCCACGATGAGTGCGTTGTATGCGTGCAGGGATTCTTTTGTTGCGTTTTCTACCGGCAGCACATCGACTTCAAGGCCGGTGGCAACAAGAGTACGTCCGATCAGTTCCGCGACAGTCATTGTCGAGCCCGAGAGTGTTCCGTAAATGAGCAAGCACTTCATGTAATGTATTATACATTAATGCAGGGAGTTGTGAACGATTTGGACAACGAAATCATCAAGCGTCATGCCGTGCGCTTTGATGCTTGCCGTCATCGCATCACGCGGATCAGGGTCAAATCCGGCATTGGCATTGGCTTCCAGAAAATACCAGGTGTTTTCTTTGGTATTAAACCGCAGGTCAAAGCGGGCATAATCCCGTAGCCCCAAAGCATAAAAAGCACGGATAGAATCTTTGCGTATTCCCGTATCTATCCCCGCTTTGAGTTCCTTTGGCGGAGCGATGAAATGACAGCTTTGATACGCTGCGGTATTTTTGGTCCATTTCTCGTCGAACCCGTAAATATTCCATTTATTTTTACCCTTGCTGCGGAACGCAATTTCCGCGATAGGAAGCGCGTACGTTTTGGTCGGCGTCTCCAGAACGGTAACCTGCAGCTCTTTGCCTGCAATAAATTCCTCTGCCAGCAAGGCCTGCTTATGGGATTTACGCATGCGTTGTATGATTTTTACAAATTGCTGGTAGGTTGTGGCAATCGATTGATTGGTAATGCCGATGCTGCAATGCTCGAACGCGGGTTTGACAATGACGGGAAATTTACCGGGCAGCAATTTTCTGCTGATGCGGTCTTTAAGATGTATGACGGTATATTTTGGGGTGGGCAGCGCATTTTTTTCAAACAACCGTTTCGTTTTCAACTTGTTATTGGAAATCTGAATGGCTTTAAACGATGAACCGGAATACGGTATATGCAGTCTTCCCAGAATTTTCGCGATTTCCACTTCCATTTTTTTGCTGTCGACAAGATTAAAAACGAAATCCGCCTTTAATTGTTTCAACTCTGACAGGTCATCGGGTTTTACTTTGATAATTTGCACGTTATATCCGCGTTTCTTAAACAGCACGCGCATATAGTTGACGATATCATCGGTCTGATTATCGACAAGTGCGTGTTGTGAACTGAAATAGGTATCCGTGATATCCTTGGGCACGTAGTGATACAGGATAGCGATCGTAAATCTTTTTTTTGCCCGCACTCTTTTTTTGGTTTTCATATTTTCGCTGTTATAACAACAACAAATTTTTACACGTTTGTCAAATATACCACAACCATTGTGGCGAGATGCGTATATTTGTTAAAATAGAAATCCGGGAGGGACGATTAGCTCAACGGCTAGAGCACTTCGTTTACATCGAAGGGGTTGGGGGTTCGAATCCCTCATCGTCCACAGGGATAATGCTGAGGTAGCCAAGGTGGTCAAGGCGCCTGTCTGAAAAACAGGTTATGCGTGTTCGACTCACGCCCTCAGCACAATACTATGTGCTTTTGGGATATAGATCAGGGTATAATACCCCGCGCTGGGGAAATAAAGCGGCGTTAGTTCACCGGTAGAATGTCTCCTTGCCAAGGAGAAGGTAACGGGTTCAATTCCCGTACGCCGCTCAAAAACACACTAGGTAGGTCTATGGTTCCCTACTTGCGGGGTCGTTCAACGGTAGGACACCTGCCTTTGGAGCAGGGTATTCTTGGTTCGAATCCAAGCCCCGCAGCATATACGAAACATGCCAGAAAGGGCATATTTTTGTATATACGGGGTTAAGGATTAGAGCCAGCGGTTCGGAAATGAGGAGCCATTATCGCAACAACGATTGCGATACTAGCGAATTAATTGACTTTCTTTTCATTGCATCTTCGGTGGTAACGGGAAAAATATACTGGTTCGCCTTTTATACGCTTCAAAATCAGGTCTGCCTGCATATTTTTTCTCAAGCAGGGGTACGCCGGACACAAAAAGGATAAGTATCGTGATTGTTAAAGGCCCGATAATAGTAATAAGCGCATTTGGCAAAGAGAGCGCGATAATAAATATTCCCCACCATTGAGTTACCTCACCGAAATAGTTCGGATGACGGCTATATCGCCATAAACCGGTTTCCATGAGTTTTCCTTTATTTGCAGGATTTGAAATAAATGTTTTGAGTTGCGCATCACCGGTTGATTCGAAGTAAAAACCGATGCCCCAAACGAATAAACCAATAAGATCGAATATACCGAATACGTTGCTTGGTTGGTTATGAATAAAAATGACAGGTTGGATAATGAGATACAGAAATAGTCCTTGAAGTAAATAAACCTGGATATACGAGCGCAGGAAAAACCACTTTCCCCAATCTTTCCGCCACGCCGCATACCGATAATCTTCGTGCTTGTTTACACTTCGCTTATAAATGTGACAAGCCAAACGCATGCCCCAAATGGTCACTAACAGATTAACAAACAATCCACGAAGCGAAGTATTAGATAAATACAATCCTAACCAGGATATCAGGATAAATCCCAATCCCCACGCTATGTCGGCGACATCATTTCGTTTTTTAACGATCGAAAGGATAAACCAGAAGCTCATATAACAAGATAGGATTACTGCCAGAACGAGATAGTAGTTCATAATCCAAGCTTGAGAGCTATAAAGTAGGTGGCAACAGAAACCGCAGCAGATACAAACATACCCCAGATGAGATCAACTATTGTGACAATAAGCGGCCAGTCTTTTATGGTTGCAAGATTCGTGAGGTCGTATGTCGCATACGTAACAAGTCCAAAAAATAAACCCGCCAGAAGTGCATGCGTCCACATCTTTTTATCAAGTGCAGGATTAATGACAAAGAATATCAAGGCAGCAATAAAAATAAGATAAAAAATGAGAGCGGCCAAAAGATTAGGATTCTTAGCCATCAAATACCCTATGTGTTTGGCATAAAAATTTTTGGCAATCAGCGTCAGCCATATCATGTCTATCCCAAGGAAAACAGGCAGCGCGATACAACAAAGTTTCAGAAACATAGTATGTAATAAAGCATATAGGGATTATGCACGAAACGCAAAGAGTTATTTTCCCCGCTTAACGGTAAACAGATTCGGGTAGTAGAGAAATATGGCAGGAGATTCTTCGACCAGCCGTCGCTGGAAATCCGTATAAATAATTTTCCGTTTTTCCTGGTCCAGTTCCTGTCTGCCATCCTCAAGCAATTTATCTATTTTTACGTTTGCGTATCCTGTCACATTTGTCTGGGTCTGTGTGGAATGCCAGAACGGATACTGATCGGGATCAGGAGGTACGTCCTGCGCACTAAGCAGCACCTGATAATTTGCCGGTACCGCACTTTCGACCTGGACGGTTGTTTTTACTCCCAAGGCAGTCCACGCAGCGGCAATCTGCTGAGCAACATCTAAATATGCAGGGAATGTCGATAATGTGAGTTCTGCTGAGGTTGTCGCTAAATGCGTAGTTTTCAAAAGCCGCGATGCTTCCTGAGGCGAATATGCGTATTTGCGTACATTTTTGGCATATGCCCATGATTTGTTGCTTATAGGCGAACCTGCCCGTTCCCAGGGCAGATCAGGGATTCCGTATGCGAGTCCCTGACGTACTGCCTTGTCGCTCAGTTCGGGGTTCCGCATGTTAAAAAATAGCGTCACGATGCGGTCGTAATTGGTATGTTCATCGATATGTATATTCCCCCAGTCGGCAATCCCCGACGGAGAACTGATATCTGCAAGTTCATCTATCTCTCCCAGTTTAAATGCCAGTTTTGCAAGGGCTTCGGTCTGATAGAACGTGTACCGTTTCGGCTGTTTGTTCGATTCATCGGTAGGATACAGCTGCAAGGACTTTACGCTGCCGCCGCTTAACTGTATTCTGCCGATTTTATACGGGCCTATACCGTTTAATCCCGGCAAAAATACCGGCTTGGCGACCAATGTAGGAAACGGGCTGTACGGATACTGCAGATACGCAATAAGCGTGTGCTCACCGGTCGGAATGAGTGTGACACCGCGGATATTATAATTGATATCGTGAGCGGTAACGCTTTTACCGGTATGCCACTTCATATCACTGCGCATGGTAAAAATAAATGTTTTACCGCTGTTGGTAGCTTCCCATGAGGATGCAAGCGCGGGAACAGGCGCGCCGTCAGCAGAAAGCGATGTCAGACCGATACTTACCTGATCCTGTATAACCTGCGGCAGCGTAGAAGGACTGAAATCTCCGACGAGTCCTATCCGTTCGGTCGGAAGAAAAAACGATGTACTTACATACGGGTATGTTTTCCAGAAAACGAACGAAAGAAAAAGACCGATGAAGAACCCCAAAACGAGAGATCGTGTATATTTACGCGCAAGTTCTACGATGATAAGAAATAGTATCCGTACTGACCTCGGTGTTGTCATAGCAAATGGTATGACTTTACCCTAGCGAAACGCCACATTCAATAATGATGTGATCAGGAAAATTACGGCCAGTACGATGGTTGAGGTAAATACGATTTTTTCCGCTCCCCGTTTGGTCCGGTACATTTCCCCGCCGCCGAACGCGCTGCCCAACCCTCCCTTGCTGGTTTGCAGCAGGATAAGTGCGATCAATCCGAACGATACGATCACCTGAAGAATCGTTAATATAGTGCTCATGATATGCTCCTTTCCATAATATCAAAAAGTGCCGATGCAAGTTTTTCGCTGTTGTGGCGGATAAGACTCCTGATAAGCGCATCCGACGATGATTTGGCATACAACGTGCTACTGATGAGCGGCGCTTTCACGACGCGGTAATAGGATGATTCAGGAAGGTCGTTTTTCACCGGAATCTCATGATATTTTGCGTAAATAGCCAACGCCTTCGGAGCGAGGGGTTTCGTGTTGATAAGCACGGTATCTACCGTTTTACCCAAAATACGTTCCAGCGTCCGTATATGATCCTGGGCCGTAAAATTATATGTCTGACCGTATTTGGTCATAAGGTTCATCACATATACGATTTTCGCTTTGGTTTTTTTGAGTGCTTCGGGAACGCCGGAAACAAGCAGGTTCGGCAGTATGCTGGTATACAGATCTCCGGGTCCGATGACGACCATATCTGCGGATCCGATTGCGGCAAGCGCTTCGGGATTCGGCGTGGCCGCAGGTTTTAAATATACGTTTACGATTTTGATGCGCCCGTCATGCTCCGGTTCGTCGATAAGATGTTCCTCGCCGACAGTGTGTCCGTCTTCATAGGTAGCTAAAAGATTCGTTTCCGTGAACGTGACCGGTATAACGGCTCCTTTGATGCGAAGCACTTTCCCGGTTTGGCGTATTGCTTCCTCCTGGCTTCCTACTATGTCTGTTAATGCTGCCATGAATAGATTTCCGAACGTCATGCCCGCAATTCCCTGACCTTTTTCAAATCGGTACATAAACAGTTTCCGAAGCAGACCAATCCCACCGTTTTCATCAGAAAGGGCGACCAGACATTGCCGGAGGTCAGATGTCGGAAGCAGTCCGAATTCGTCACGGATCCTGCGGTTGCTTCCTCCGGAATCGCTCATGCTCACAATCGCCGAAAGAGAAAGCGGATATTGTTTGAGTCCCCGCAGCGCGACAAACGTTCCTGTTCCGCCGCCGATACATACCACATGTTTTTGAGGTGTCCGTTTCATATTCGTTTTATCTAATGCTCTGAAATATCATGTAAGAGATTGACCAGCATCGAGAGGCTCAATGATACCAAAATAAAGGAAATAAAAGAAGAAAAGGCAATTTGGGGTATGACAAAGCCGGCGATTTCAAGCCCAGGAAATGTCCATGCCGAGACACTTACCCCCGAAACAAATACCGTCAGAAGGTACAGGACAATAACGTTTATAAACCAGGAAAGCAAACCGAATGTGAGCAAATTAATCGGAATAAACAGAATCCGGAGCAGAGGAGCGACAAGCAGCATAAGCAAACTTAACACGAGTCCTGCCAGAAGCAGCACCGGCCATCCCCCGCTGATACTGAGTGCCGGCAGTATTTGCGACACAAACCATAACGAAAAGCTATGAAACAGAAATACTCTGAGTAAATACTTCATGTGATATTTTATGGTACCAAGTTTGGACTACGCCGGTCAAACAGCCCTTTATTTGTCCCGCTATGTCAGAAACGCCTCTGACCGGAGTTTCCGGTGGTACGTTATGGCAAACCGGTGCGCTTCGTCACGCACCCGCATGACGACTTTGATCGCCCTCCCCGACAGGGGGAGCCGCACGACTTCAAACCCGCGACTTTTAGGTATGACAAGTTCTTCTTCCCGTTTCGCCAATCCTGCAAGCGGCACGTGCCAGCCTAGGTGTTCCAGCACCTCGCGGGCGGCAGAAACCTGCGTTTTCCCGCCGTCTACCAGAAGAAATTGGGGTGTGGGCCACTCCGAATGCTTTATCCGTCGGCTTAAGACTTCCCGCATCATCGCAACGTCAGAGATGCCTTTCACTGTCCTGATCCTGAATTTACGGTATTGGCTTTTTTCCGGGCGTCCGTCACTGAGCACGACCATGGACCCGACTGCCTGGTTGCCGCTTAAATTTGATATATCAAAACATTCGATGCGGGAAAGCTGGGTAATGGACGGATAGTGTAAACGCAGTGCTACGGTGAGCTCCTCCAGTTCCTCTTCATAAATATCCGTGGCTCCCTGATTGATGAAAACCTGCGGGTCATACCGGTACGCGGACAGGCTATTGAGGAGTGACAGCTGCTGCTTAACCTTTCCTGCGAGTTCAAATTGTTCGTTTTGTGCAAACATGCGCATTTCTTTCTCGTATTCTTTCGAAAGCCAGCGCGTTTTCCCGTCAAAAAGCGCGCGAAGCCGCCGGATGTTCGTGCGGTACCGGTGTACGGCGTGCTGTTTTTCCCCGCCGGTCATACGGACAATGAGGGCAGGACACGGATCGCATAATCCTAAATGCGTATAAAAGCACGCACGGCCGTGTCTTTCTTTCTGCGTGCAGTACGGCACGATACTCCGTAGCTGCCGAAGCAGAGCGCGCAGTGCAAAACCTGACTGAAACGGACCATATACCGCGTTACCTTTGATGCGCTCGTACGCAGAAATTTCCCCTTTGCGTACAAATATAATTCTGGGTAATTCCTCGGAAAGAGTGATGACGACATACAGCGGGCTTTTATCATCCCGTGAGATGACGTTGTATTTGGGCATATACTGCCGGATAAGTTTGGCCTCGAGAAGCAGGGCATCAAATTCGCTTGTCGTCGGGATAAGCGCGATATCATGGATTTCGCGTACGAGTCTTACTGTTTTTTCTCCTACGGCATCATCACGCTGGAAGTACTGCTTCACACGTCGCGACAGATCCTTGGCTTTTCCTACATAGATGATTTCTCCGGCCGCGTTTTTATACTGATATACGCCGGGCTCATGCGGCAGTGACGCTAACGTTTTTTGGAGGTTTTCCATACGATCATTCTGATAAGTTTGTATGCGACTATCCCTGACAGGACCACCAATACTACTCCTAATCCGATCATCCAGTACAGCGGTTGTATGACAAACGACTGGGTGAGTGACGTATCATTGACCCGCACGCGTATTTGGCCCGGCTGGCTGGTAACCGATTGGGGAAACACGGCGGATATGGGAATTCGTACAACGCCGTACGGAAGCAATTCTGCTATCGTATCGGTTATTTTCACTACGTCCGGTTCGCTTAATACGGTGACTGCGATATTGTAAGCCGATTCCCCGCCTGCGTTCCGTACGACAACGGCTCCTACTGTCTTTCTGCCTGCCCCGACCTGCTGGGGAAATTCGATACTGGTCATGATGTTGGCGCCCCGGACGTTTTTACCGGTGTCCGAAAACTCCACGCGTACGTCCCGTCCGGTTTTATCCGGACTTCTGTAGTAGCCTGCAGGGTACGGCATGGAACTGTCGATACCGTTTATGGCAAACACGATATGGTTAAAATCCAGTTTCGTAAAATAATCCACACCTCCGGTTGTGTTGGCCCAGGTCGGATCGACGGGTACCCACAGATTCGATTCCTTGTCATAATATTCAGGCCACGCATGTAATACGTCGGAAACCAGTGACAGCGGACGAAGTTTCGGGTTGCTGGTGTAGGCGTACCCGACGACGCGTCTAGCCGGGATGCCGGCTGCCCTGGCAATGGCGACAAACAGGTCGGTAAATTCCATGCAGACAGCTTTTTTGGGATCCTTGAGGACGCCTGACGCTCCCATTCTGGGTGCCGAAACGGCGTTCACTTTCGCAAAATCGTATTGCAGCGTGTTGGCCACATAGTCATAAATCATCCTGGGAGTGGTAAGCTGCCGTCCGAGTGCAGCGATCTGCGCATCATTCGTTTCCCAGAATTCGGCAGCCTTAAGGTACTCTTCTTCACGGACAACGGGCTGCTTGTAGTCCTTCCGCGGGGTGAGGTATATGGAAACGGCAACCTTTGCTGTCACCGTAAGTGTTTGGCGCGGATTTACCTGATATTTGGCTAACCAGTTTCCCTCAGAATCGCTTGTTACCGTCATCGGAGCGGGAGACAGTTCGTTTAACGTCACGCTCTGATATGCCGTACCCGGCGGCAGGGCGATTTCCTGTGTTTCTGCTATCACGCCCGGATTATTGAGCGTATACGTAAGCGTAACGTCGAAGTTCTGGTTCATGCCGTACGCTCCCGCGATACCGCCCCGTATCATCTGCTCTTTTGTCCAGGATCTGCCTTTGGCAGGCAGCGGGGTAAGATAGGCGGCCGGACCGAATGTAGGAGGCACAGCCAAGCTGACGGTGTACTCTCCGATATCCGGGTCATTGATAACACCCGGAACATAAATTTCCCATATGCTGCCGGCTTTATTGGCGATAGCGCTGTGTTCATACCGCAGAGAAAATTTGAGTGATTTGGCTAGCCCTATCGACTTCACGTTAAACGAAAGTGCGATATGCGTTTTCCCGTCTTTTACGGAAATTGTCGGCGTGATAACGCCGCCGTCATCGTAGGCAATAACGTTGGTAATTTTGTCACTGTCCAGAAGCAGTGAATACTCCTGCGGATAAAAATTCGGAAGTTTATTCGTAAGCGTCACGTCCTGCGTAACAATCGTTTTGCCGGTAGGTGCGACCGCATACCGTACGTCATAATCAGCCTGAAATTCCCCGGCCGCGTGTACTTTGGAACCAAATGGCACGAATGCAAAGATTGAAAGCAGAGCAATAAGGAGTATGCGGACCATGCTGCTGTATTATATCTCTATAGTACCTTTTTGAGGAACTGCCCAGTATAGGAATATTGACTCTTTGCTATATCAGACGGTCTTCCTTCAGCGACGATTTCTCCTCCGCTGTCCCCTCCTTCAGGACCCAGGTCGATCACCCAATCAGCGTTTCGAATGACATCCAGGTTATGCTCGATAACGACAACCGTGTTCCCCAGCGCAACCAACCGATGGAGTACTACCAGCAATTTTTCCAGATCCGCGAAATGAAGCCCGGTAGTCGGCTCGTCCAATATATAGAGTGTTTTACCGGTAGACCTGCGTGAAAGTTCGCTTGCCAGCTTCACCCGCTGCGCTTCTCCCCCGGAAAGAGTCGTCGCCGATTGCCCCAGATGCATGTACGAAAGACCTACGTCTGCTATGGTTTTCAGTTTATTGATGACATGCGGATGCGCATGAAAAAATTCTATGGCCTCGGTAATGCTCAGATTCAAAACGTCGGAAATCGATTTCCCACGATAGGTTACTTCCAGCGTTTCCGCGTTGTACCGTTTGCCGTTACACACTTCGCACGTTACATACACATCCGCCATAAACTGCATCTCTATTTTCCGCTGCCCTTCCCCCTCGCATGCTTCGCAGCGGCCGCCTTTGACGTTGAAAGAGAACCGTCCGCTTTTGTATCCGCGTAACTTAGACTCCGAAAGGCCCGCGTACATTTCCCGGATAAAGCTGAAAAGCCCGGTGTATGTCGCAGGATTACTCCGCGGAGTGCGTCCGATCGGCGATTGGTCAATCAGAATGACTTTGTCGATATCCTCTACCCCTTTGAGCCCTGCAAACGTACCTGCCCGGTCTTTTACAAACGGGTTAAAATGCTGTTGCAACGCAGGATAGAGCGTCTCGACAACCAGGGAGGATTTGCCGCTGCCGGATACCCCTGTGATACAGACGAATTTCCCCAGCGGCAGCCGGACGGTAATTCCCTTCAAGTTATGGTGTGATACGTCGGTCAGTGTTAAATACCGTTGCGTATCGGTAACAATCGGTGATTTGGGTGTATGGATTGTCTTACGCCCGGTAAGATACGCCCCGGTTACGGATTTAGAAGAGTCTATAATCTCCTTCAGCGTTCCCCGTGCGACGACACTGCCGCCGAACTTGCCTGCTCCGGGACCGAAATCCACGATATAATCTCCCGCCTCGATCATTTCCCTGTCGTGTTCTACCACGATGACCGAATTACCTAAATTCCTGAGAGCCAAAAGCGTACTGATCAAACGGTGGTTGTCCCGGGGATGCAGTCCTATGGAAGGCTCGTCCAACACGTATAAAACGCCGGTAAGTCCGGATCCGATCTGCGAAGCAAGACGGATACGCTGTGCTTCTCCTCCGGCAAGAGTCGTTGCCCCGCGCCCGAGCGAGAGGTATTCCAAACCGACGCTTAACAGAAATCCGAGCCGTGCCTCTACTTCTTTGAGAATCGGCGTCACGATTTTTAGTTCGGTCGCGGAAAGCACTCCGGAATTATTTTTTGATAATGTCACGATCCATTCATGCGCCTGCGTGATACTGAGTGCCGTTACATCGGAAATGGAGCGTTTATCGATGGTGATAGTGAGGCTTTCCTTCTTGAGGCGTTTCCCGTCACAGGATTTACAGATTTCGTTACGCATGTATTTTTCTATTTCCGTACGCAAAAATTCCGAATCCGTCTCACGGTACCGGTGCATAAGCTCAGGAATGAATCCTAAGAACTTTTCCTCGATTGCCGTCTGCTCACCGAATCTGTTTTTTCCCGATACGTGGTGGATTTCCTCGCCGGTTCCGTACAGGAGTATATCGCGCTGCTTTTTCGTAAGCGTTTTCAGTGCGGCGCGCGGATTTATCCCGTATTTTCCGGCAACCGCCATTACCACGCGTGCATACCAGGTATCATGCAGGAATGTTTTGGCAAACGGCAGAATACCGCCTTCTGTTATGGACAGTTCCGGACTTATCACCAATTCAGGGTCGACCGTCAGAATAGAGCCGATTCCTGCACAGGACGGGCAGGCTCCGTGCGGGGAGTTGAATGAAAAAGACCGCGGCTCTATTTCGGGCAGGGAAATATTGCATATAGGACAGCTGAATTTTTCGGAAAAGATATGATCGTGTGTTTCCTTCGGCTGGTCCGGCATCGAGAATACTTTATCCTGTATTTCTCCGATAATGACCAGGCCGTCTGCCAGATTGAGAGACTGCTCGACCGCGTCGTTTAACCGGCTGCGTATGGTAGAAATGACATCCGGCTTCAAGCTCGGAGCATCAATGCTCATCCTGTCTATGATCACGTCGACGGTGTGCTTATTGGTTTTTATAAGGGATATATCCTCATCCAGATCAATGTACTTCCTGTCTACTCTGGCCTGACGGTATCCTTTGGCTTTGAGATTATCAAACAACCCGCTGAACTCGCCTTTGTGGTCACGCACGACGGGAGACAGGATGATCAGACGGTACATTTTGGTACTCCGGGAAGATAATGCCTGCTTTGCCATATCTATGATAGCCGTCACGATCTGATCGGAAGAAAGCTTGGATATCTCGCGTCCGCAATTCGGACAATGCGGGTGTCCGGCACGCGCAAACAGCAGGCGCAGGTAATCATATATTTCCGTGACAGTTCCTACCGTGGAACGCGGATTATGCGATGTGGATTTCTGATCGATGGATATGGCAGGAGAAAGCCCCTCGATCATATCGACATCCGGCTTGTCCATAACACCGAGGAATTGCCTGGCATAGGACGAAAGCGACTCGACATAGCGACGCTGTCCCTCTGCGTAAATCGTATCGAACGCCAGGCTGGATTTTCCGCTCCCGGACAGACCGGTAAAGATAACCAGCTTATTTTTCGGAATCTCAAGCGAGACGTTTTTGAGATTATGCTGACGCGCTCCTTTGATGATGATATTATCTGCACTACTCATATGTATGTCCTGCAGAGCAGGATCAGGCTTAGCCTGACAAAAAGAACCACCGATGTACCGTGGCACCGGCAATTATAGCACGGATTTACTTACTACCCTCCAGGGAAGCAATACGGTCGCGGATGCGAGCCGCGGTTTCAAAATCCAGATCGCGGCTTGCTTTATGCATGAGTTTGGTGAGTGTTGCCACAGCCAATTTCATGTCCCGAGGTGTCATGGCTTCAGCTTTTTTGTCAGTGAGATTATCGAGCGTTACTTCTACTTCTTCGACTTCCTTTTTGACCAGGCGCTCACGGATGGGTTTCGAGATGGATATGGGCGTTATATGATGCTCGGTATTATATGCAAGTTGCACTTTCCGCCGGCGTGTGACTTCTCCGATTGCGGCCTCCATGGATTTGGTCATCGAGTCTGCGTACAAAATCACGCGGCCATTCAAGTGCCGGGCGGCGCGGCCCATTGTCTGAACTAAACTCGTGCGGCTGCGTAAAAATCCCTCCTTGTCTGCGTCCAGAATGGCAACCAGGGATACTTCAGGCAAGTCCAGACCTTCCCGGAGTAAATTGATGCCGACAACGACATCATATGAGCCTCCGCGCAGGTCAGCGAGGATGTCGCTCCGCTCCAGGGTCTGTACATCAGCATGCAGATAATGCACCTTGATGCCGTGTTCTTCCAGATATTTTGCTAAATCCTCTGCCATCCGTTTTGTAAGTGTGGTTACCAGTACCCGCTCGTGACGCGCAACACGGAGAGTTATTTCCGCCATCAGATCGGCTATCTGTCCGTTACTCGGCCGGATTTCTATTTCGGGATCCACTAAGCCCGTCGGGCGGATAAGCTGCTCTACGATAGCATCCGGGCCGCTTTGTTCCTTTACTCTGGAAGTCTCCCACTCATCGGGCGTAGCTGAAACATACAGCGTCTGGGGAATACGGCGCAGGAATTCCTCGAAGCGAAGCGGCCTGTTATCTATAGCAGCAGGAAGCCTGAAGCCGTAATCTATAAGCGTCTGTTTGCGGCTTCGGTCACCCTGATACATTCCCCGTATCTGCGGGAGCGTCATGTGGGACTCATCAACCATCAGCAGCCAGTTTTTCCCTGATGCTTCATCGAAATAGTCCAGCAGGGAAAACGGCGGATCACCCGGGTTTCTTCCGTCGAAATACCTGCTGTAATTTTCAATGCCGTTTACAAATCCCACCTCCTGGATCATCTCCAGATCATAGGTCACCCGTTCCTGTATGCGCTGCGCTTCTATGAATTTTTTGCTGCGTTTAAACTGAGCAACCTGTGCGTCCAGATCCGTATGGATTTGCGTAAATACCTTTTGGTAGCTTTTCGGATCCGTCATGTAGTGTTTGGCAGGATATACGACCAACGCACGCAGGTCTTCGAGTTTTTTGCCGGTAAGTGCGTCACGGCGGTCCAGCGACACGACGCCGTGCTCTCCCATAGTGATCCTAAGCACCGTATCCTCGTATGCCGGGTACAAATCTATCGTTTCACCCCGTACGCGGAATGCACCCCTATGAAATCCGTAATCGTTCCGCTCATACTGCAGATTCACAAGCCGTTCCATAATGCTTTCACGGCTTACGGCAACCCCGGGCTGCAACTCAAGCACGAAGTGCCCGTACTCTTTCGGGGATCCGATGTTATATATGCAGGACACCGAAGCGACGACGATGGTATCGTTTCTGGTGAGTAAATTCGTGGTGGCCGCTAAACGAAGCTTGTCTATTTCATCGTTTATCTGTGTCTCCTTTTCTATATAGGTATTCGTTTGCGGTATGTACGCTTCCGGCTGGTAATAATCGTAGTACGACACAAAATACGAAACGGCATTTTCCGGAAAGAAGTCGCGGAATTCCTGGTACAGCTGAGCTGCCAGCGTCTTGTTGTGAGAGATAATCAAAGTCGGACGCTGTAAGCGTTCGATAATTTTAGCCATGGTATAGGTTTTCCCGCTTCCGGTAACTCCCAAAAGCACCTGCTCAGGCATACGGCTATCAAAGCCTTTAACAAGTGAGGCGATTGCCCGTGGTTGATCTCCGGTCGGCTGAAACGGTGATGACAGTTTAAATGTGTTCATGATTCGGCTAAATTTCGTAACTGATATAGAACTATCCTATTTGTACGTATTGACAGTTCGGTTATTTTTTGGAATACTACAAATTATCCTATCACAGTTTCGGTTACTGTAAATAGAGAAAAATATATGCCGGCAATACTATATCCACGGGAACGCCAACTTCTTGATTTTATCACGCAATTCATCGGGCGTTTCGGGTACGCACCGACGCTAAAGGAAATCGGGGAAGCGTTAAACATCCAT
Organism: Candidatus Gottesmanbacteria bacterium; assembly: GCA_023245355.1. Classification (GTDB taxonomy): domain Bacteria; phylum Patescibacteriota; class Microgenomatia; order UBA10105; family UBA927; genus UBA927. Next base: position 132,064 of record JAHFKN010000001.1, read on the forward strand.
TCTCCTGCTACTGTCCATGAGCACGTAGACCGCCTGCGGCAAAAGGGCTTTATCCGCAAACTGGACGGAACGGCACGGGGACTTGAGGTGGTTGCGGATAATTACCGTCCCGCCGGCACAAACGCGACACTGGAACTGCCTGTATTGGGATTTATCGCGGCAGGAGCTCCTCTGGAGCCATACACCGACCCGAATTTTTACATTTCCGTGGCCCCCAGTATGATTGCCTCCAGCCAGCCGCACTATGTATTACAGGTGAAAGGCCAATCCATGATCGATGACGGTATTTTTGACGGAGATTTTGTCGTTATCCAGCATCAGCAGGATGCCAAAAACGGAGATATCGTGGTCGCTCTCCTTCCGAACGGACTGGCGACGCTCAAAAGGATTTATTTCGAGAAAGATAAGATCAAGCTCATGCCCAGTAATTCAACCATGTCCCCGATTTTTACGACGCATGTGAAAATCCAGGGGCGGTGTGTGGGCCTCATCCGCAAGTTTGTCTGACATCCCCAGACGGTCTTCTCTTCGGGTTATTTATTGATGATTTTTCCGAGATTTTTGGTAGCGACACCCGGTACGTCAGGATTCCGTTTGTGCTGAATATACTCATATATGACGGGAACAAGCGATAACCCGATAATGGCAAACACCGCATAGTGGAAATTCTCTTTGACAAATTCCATATTTCCGAAAAAATATCCGAGCAGCGTAAACGCCGTTACCCATGTAACTCCTCCCACGACGTTATATAAAAGAAAGGTGGAGTAATGCATGGACCCGACTCCGGCCACAAACGGCGCGAACGTGCGCACGATAGGAACAAACCGGGCAAGAATAATCGTTTTTGATCCGTGTTTTTTATAAAACTGCTCCGTTTTGTCGATGTGTTCCTGATTTATGAACGTAATTTTGGGGTTATCGACAAGTTTTCTGCCGAAAAAATGCCCGATCCAGTAATTTACTGTATCTCCTAAAACTGCCGCGACTATAAGAAGAAGTATAACGCCCCCAATGTGCAGTGAGCCCAACGCCGCAATAGCTCCTGCTGCAAACAGAAGCGAGTCACCCGGCAGGAACGGAGTAACGACAAACCCGGTTTCAGCAAATATGATCAGAAACAGCACCGCATATGTGAATACGCCGTATTGCCCCACAAAATCCGCAAGCTTCGTATCCAGGTGCAGTAAAATATCTAAGAATGATTGTAGAAATTCCATAGATTTAGATAATACCACGGGTGGCCCCAAGTCTAAAAGACCTCCGTGTTATAATCGCACCACTATGGGAACACTCTATATCGTATCGACTCCGATAGGGAATCTCTCTGACATCAGCATACGCGCCCTCGAGACGCTGTTTTCGGTCGACATAATTGCCTGTGAGGACACACGGCGTGCCGGAATGCTGATGTCCGAACTGAACAAACGGTACGGATCGTCTCCGGAGTTTGTTGCCCGCCTGCAGCAGGGAAATACGAGTCCCAGACTGCTTCGCTATGACGATAGGACCGAGCAAACAGTGACGCCGCAACTTCTGGACGCATTAAATGAGGGTAAATCTGTCGCACTGATATCCGATGCCGGAACGCCGCTTATCTCCGATCCGGGATACATTTTAATACGGGAAGCGAGAAAACACGCGGCTGCTGTCGTCAGTATTCCGGGAGCCTCTGCCGTGCTGACTGCCCTTACGGGATCCGGGCTTCCCGCAAACACGTTTTTTTACCTCGGATATCCGCCGGAAAAGCAATCCAGGCGTATCAAATTATTCCGTTCCCTGCATGACGTTCATGCGCTCATCGATACGACCTATGTGCTGTATTGTGCACCGCATAAATTAGCGTCAACACTCGGCGATTTGGAGCTCGCGTTAGGAAACGCACAAATCGCAATCGCCCGTGAACTTACCAAACTGCATGAGGAATACTGGACAGGGAGCATTTCTGACGCGTTGACGTATTTTCAAAATCCCAAGGGAGAATTCGTATTGCTATTTCATCTGCCTGATACCGTAACTAACGGATAACACGCGTATATGGGATTTGCAGAACGCAGGAAACGGGGACCGCACTGGTACGATACTACCCGGGTGCCGCCGGGAGGAGATGCCGGGTATTATTTCGTTCTCCACAGAAATATAGACAGCTTGCGGTATAAACTCGGGAGGCTTCCTCTTTCACGCCGGCAGGAACTTGTGCCCGAAATTGAACGCGAACTTGAACAGCTTGCCGATTTTCTGACAGAATACCGGATGGATAAAGACAAAGATTTGGAGTTAACACTTGCCGAAGTTAATCCCTGGCTTCCGGGTTTTGAAATCCAACAGAGACCGAAGCGGCGCTAATAATCTTCCAGTGTGGACGTATCTCCCACAGGCAGACCGAGTTCCTTCGCCTTGAGAATACGGCGCATTATTTTGCCGGATCGTGTTTTGGGAAGTTTGTCGATAAATTCGATTTCCCTAGGATACGCGTGTCCTGCCAGATGTTTTTTCACATACTGAGACAACTCTTCCTTTAGTTTTTCCTGTGCGGCCTTCGTTTTCGTAGATTCCAGTACGGACTTTTCCAGCACGACAAATGCCTTTATGATCTCCCCGCGCATGGCATCGGGTTTGCCGATTACTCCTGCTTCAACAACTGCAGGGTGGGCGACCAGAGCAGATTCGACTTCAAAGGGCCCTACGCGCTCTCCTGAGGTCTTAATGACGTCATCTGCGCGGCCTATAAACCAGAAATATCCGTCCTTATCCAGCATGCCCCGGTCACCGCTTAAGTACCAGCCGTTGGTAAAATAACTCTGATATTTCTGCGGACGGCGCCAGATCGTATGCATCATGGACGGCCACTTGGGTTTCAGTGCGATATTACCTTCCTTGTTTATACCCAGATCCTGTCCCTTATCGTCGACAATCGAGGCGGTGAGTCCCGGTACGGGTTTGCCCATGGAGCCGATTTTAATATCCATACACGGATAATTCGCGATACAGATCGCTCCTGTCTCCGTCTGCCACCAGGTATCGTGAAATGCGAGTCCGAAGACCTTAAGTCCCCAGCGGATGGCCTCCGGGTTGAGCGGTTCTCCGACGGAGCACAGGTGCCGCAGATGCGACAGATTATGCTTCTTTACGAGATCCTGTCCGGCTGCCATCAGCATGCGGATTGCCGTGGGAGCGGTATACCACACGGTTACGTTGTATTTATCAAGCAGCGTGTACCACCGGTCAGGGTCGAAACGGCCGGCATACACGAGTGCTGCAACTCCGTTGCTCCAACTCCCGAGTATTTCATACGCGATCCCCGTAACCCACCCCGGGTCCGCCGTACACCAATACGTATCCTCGTCGCGTAAATCCAGTACCCATCTGGCCGTCATGTGTTCCTGTACAACTGCGCGGTGCGAGTGAACGACGCCTTTGGGCTTTCCGGTCGTGCCGGAGGTGTACAGCATAAACGCATAGTCATCGGGATCCGTCTGTGCAATATGTAACACATCGGATGATTTTTCAACGCTTTTTGTAAACGTGGGCTCGTCTACCACGAGAATATGTTTGAGCTCAGGTAATTTCTTGCGTATTGCATCTACCCTGCTTTTGAGGTCACGCGTCGTAAGCAGGACCTTAGCACCCGAATTTTCCAGGCGGTCACACAGCGCCTGTTCCTGAAACGCGCTGAATAGCGTGCCGGCGATTGCACCGATTTTTAATATTCCCAGGAAAGAAAAATACAATTCAGGAATCCGCGGGAGGAACAGAAACACCCGATCTCCCCGCTCGACTCCGAAATCCTTAAGAAGATTGCCGACTTTATTAGACAGAAGCGACAATTCGTCAAACGTATACTTTTTTTCGTTTCCTGCTTCGTCTTCCCAGTACAGCGCGACTTTGTTCTTGCGCCACGTCTGCACATGCCTGTCTACGGCGTTGTATGCTGCATTCAGACTTCCGTCAAACCAGTCCACATACGGGCGTGCATCTTTCCATGTAAATTCCGATGCTACTTTGGCGTAGTCATCGAGGTTCGGTGCATGGTCGCCCGTTTGTTTCTTTTTTTTGTAAATTTCTTCCTTCATTTGGCAGGTTCGTCACGTTTTACAAACTTTGCATCCAGGCGCTTCAGGTTTTCCATCACTCCCGTGTACTCCATTTCATCCTGAGGGCCCATGGCGGGATTGAAAAATCCCTGTTCGCGCATGGCAAGCGTTTTCTTGGACGCCTTTTCCCGGATGACGTCCCAGAACGGCTGGTCAAACAGATCGACCGCTTCCGTAAGCTTTCCTTCATGTACGCAGTATCCTGCTGCCGACATGATCGTCGGGCCGTCAAAGAAAGAAATAATCGTATTCTGCTTCACCGGCATGACGGCAACATGGTGACTGCCCCGGTTATCGCCGAGCGTGAACTGCGCCAGCGCCCACGGAGAGAGGATTTCTCCTGTGGACGGAAATTGTTTCTGACTCCGCACGATTGCTACCGGATCGTCTTTTCCCACGTATTTACCGGCGATATTGTGGAGCCGGCTGGTACTGGCTACTGCGGCCGTAAGCCCCGTGGCGTTTTCCACGACGGACTCAATGATGTACCGGTTGGGATCGCGCAGCAAGCACGCAATATCGTAATAATCATTCGGAACCTTGAGCGTGATCACCTTGTCGTTTTCCGTATGATTTACATCCATGATATGGAAGGTAAATCCCGCCTGCATATCAGGAGCAAGCAGCAGACCGGCATTGTGATACGGATCTGCGTGTGCCGAAAACAGCGGGTGGTTAAATACTCCCGGACCGCACTTGTCTCCCGCAAACACGATAAACGGTTCTGCGGGGCGCTCTTCAATTTCCATTTCGGCACTCCCCGGGCCCATGCCTCGGACATTACCCGAAAATGCGTCTTTGAGTAAATCCTGACCCGCGCCGTAGAGCCCCTGGCTCTTAGCTACTTTGGTCGTTTCGACAAACGTGTCCCATGCAAATTTATGCACATCGCTGTTGTCAGTACCCCGTGTGTGCGTCATCAGCAGTGCGATGTCGTCACCCGTAAACGTCACGTGTCCGTCGATAAGCAGCTTGCTTTTTATCGCCTCCGCTACGCGTTCTTTGGCCTTTGCCACCATGGCGTCGCTGGGACGGTTGTGTCCCCCTACGGATCCTGTGTCAGCCTTAATAACAGATATGGTCACTTTCATGAGCGACCTCCTTTCTCTACGCTAAATCAGCTAATAAATTTTTACCCGTCATTTCGTGTGGTACAGATAAACCTAACATAGATAGTATGGTAGGCGCGATATCGGCAAGCCTGCCGGCCGGAAGTAGTATAGGACGATTTTCGAGTGCTTTGTCCACCATGATGCAAGGGACAGGAAACATTGAATGCTCGGTATCCATTTCACCATTCGGACCGATCATTTCTTCCACATTACCATGATCCGCAGTGATGATGCAAGCACCTCCCAGCGTAAGTGCAAGTGACGTAATTTTCCCGACGCATTCATCCACGATCTGACATGCTTTTACCGCGGCCGGAATGTTGCCTGTGTGACCTACCATATCCGGATTTGCAAAATTAACCGCGATAAACGAATACACGTTGCTTGTCATGCGGTCGAGCACCCTGGTCGTTAACTCCGGGGCCGACATTTCCGGCTGGAGGTCGTAGGTTGCAACTTTCGGGGACGGGATGATCAGATGATCTTCCTGGGGAAACTGCCCTTCGCGCATCCCGTTAAAATAGTACCCGATAAACCGTTCCTTCTCTGTTTCGGATACACGCAGCTGACGCATGCCCGCTTCCGAAAACAATTGACCGAGCGGACGTTCTATCTGATGCAGAGGGAACGCCACAACACACGGACTCGGACGTTCGTATTCCGTCATGGTGACAAAAAACAGCTCAGAAAGTATCACCCGCCGGGTAAACGGTTTTTTCCGCGTGTCTTCCTCCACTAAATGTTTGTGATAATACTTGACCGCATACGGATCAAAACTTTCAGCCGTCTTGTGCGTTTCAAAATCCGAAAGGGTAAATGCGCGGGTAAGCTGTCGCGGCCGGTCGATACGGTAGTTATAGAATATAACGGCATCGTGCGCGCTGATTCTGGGCATGGGAATACCTTTGGAGTCGCAGATAACGGTAGGTTCGATAAATTCATCCGTTATACCAGCGGCATAACTGGCTTCTATAGCAGCGCTTGCCGATTTTGCTTTGTTGGGAATATCTTCGGTCAGCGCCTGATACGCACGCGCCGTTCTGTCCCATCTGCGGTCTCTGTCCATCGCATAATACCTGCCCATGATTGTCGCTATCTGCCCGTGGCCGATTTGTGCGAGCTTGGCCTCCATTTCATGAATAAACCTAAGCCCTGCTTTCGGAGGGGAATCGCGTCCGTCCGTGAATAAATGCAGATATACGGGACAGGGACACTGATTTCTCCGCATAAGCTCCAACAACGCATACAAATGGTCGCGGCTCGCGTGAACTCCCGAATCGGACAATAATCCCATCAGGTGGATACGGGATTGGTGGGAATGGGCATAGGCCATGGCTCCCAAAAACGCGTCGTTTTTAAAGAAACTCTGATCGGAAATCGACATGTTTATCCGCGGCAGATCCTGATATACCACTCTGCCGGCTCCCATATTTATATGACCGGTCTCCGTATTTCCGTCTTCTCCTGCCGGAAGACCGACCGCTTCTTCCGATGCGGATAACTGAGCATGAGGGTAGCGGAGCCATAATGAGGGAATATGGGTAAGGTGAGCCTGTGAGATGGCGTTTCCCGGCCCCGGGGGAGCCAAGCCCCACCCGTCCAGGATAATCAATACAAACGGTTTCGGCATAGGTTAGCTGGTTGTGCTCACGACCCGCGATGCGGCAAGCTCTGATTCTATCTGCAGCAGTCTGTTGTATTTGGCGACACGTTCGCCTCTGGCAGGGGCTCCGAATTTGACATAGTCAGACTGCACGCCGACAGCCAGGTCAGCGATAAAGCTATCGTTGGTTTCTCCGCTTCGGTGCGAAACGATTGTTTTTATATCTGCCTGCTTGGCGATAGCTATAACCCCGAAAAATTCCGAAAGCGAGCCTATCTGATTAGGTTTGGCTAAAATCGCCGAGCATGCACCCTCTTTTATGGCGCGGCGTAACCGTTCAGGATTGGTGGCCAGTAAATCATCGCCGACGACCAATACGTCTTTGCCGATCTCTTTGGAGAGTTCTACCCAATGCTCCCAATCATCCTCATCAAGCGGATCTTCCAGAATAAGCAGACGGTATTGCTTATGAAGCTCTACCAGATATTTAGTGAAATCCGTGCTCGATAGGGCTGCCGGTTTATCTTTAATTTTATACCCGCCGCGTTCCTGATGAAATGTTGATGCGGCAAGATCCAGACCGAAAAATACATCCACACCGAATGCATACGGGCTGGCCTTTATGGCTTCTCTTAGGATTTCCAGTGCATCCAGATTGGTAAACAGATTCGGAGCGAATCCTCCCTCGTACCCAACCGAGTAAACGGCATTTCTGTACTTTAGAATCTGCATCACGGATTTATATACACTGACTCCGATATGAAGCGCTTCCGAAAATGCCTTGTTTGATGCGGGGATAATATGAAATTCCTGAAAATCCAGATTTCCGGCTCCGTGCTTCCCTCCGTTTATAATGTTAAACGTCGGGGTGGGGATGCGTTTTATTTCCGTCTCGACAAACGGACGGAAAAGCTGATTGATATACCGGTACAGCGGCACGCGGCTGGCATTGGCGGAGGCAACTGCGACGGCCAACGAAACGCTTAAAATACTGTTGGACCCGAGATTGTGTTTATCCTGCGAGCCGTCCAGATCAATAAGCGCTTTGTCTATGGCTCCCTGGTCAGTCGCGTCCATCCCCCTGATTTTGGATGCAATCGGGCCTTCGACATTGGCAACCGCTTTCAGCACTCCCATGCCACCATACCGCTTCTCATCGCCGTCCCGTAACTCGACGGATTCGTATTTCCCGAGCGACGTTCCCGCGGGTACGGATGCTACCCCCCTATATCCGCTTTCCAACACGACCATTGTTTCGATCGTTGGATCGCCACGCGAATCCAGAATTTCCCGGGCTATCAGGCTATGTATTTTTGTGCTTGCTACCATAGGGAACATTATCTTTTTGACACCACCCGGTGTTCAGCAGCTGCGACCGTTGCACGGACATGATCGACTGCATCCGGATTGACTGACACGCTCGTAATCCCCCATGATACGAGCTTTTCGACGAGTTCAGGATAATCCGACGGTGCCTGCCCGCACATCGATGTGGTCACGTTATATTTGGCACACGTTTTTATAACCTTTTCAAATGCCCACATAACCGAAGGGTCCTGCTCTGAAAAATCATGCGCTACTTCGCTGTTATCCCGGTCAGTCCCCATGGTCAGCATCGTTAAATCGTTGGAACCGATGGAAACGCCGTCTATACCCACTTCCAGAAAATCTTCTATACGGATGACATTCGTCGGAATTTCTACCATCATCCAGAGTTTAAATGTCGATGACCGTGCAAGTCCGCTCGCCGCGACCATTTTCTTCACTTCGGCAAGCTCATGCGGAGTACGCACAAACGGAATCATAATCCATAAATTTTTGTGCCCCATTTTATTACGGACAGTTTTTATGGCTTCCAATTCCAGTTCAAACACTTCAGGGTTGGCGATGTACCGCGCTGCTCCCCGAAATCCCAGCATGGGATTGGGTTCTTCCGGTTCAAAGGCCGCGCCTCCCTTGAGATTACGGTACTCATTTGTCTTAAAATCCGTTGTGCGGTATATGACCGGACGGGGTGAGAACGCTTCGGTAATAGTTGCAATCTGACCGGCAACCAGGTCGATAAACATCTGTTGTTTTTTGTCCGCGATTATTTTTTTCGGGTGGATTCCCACACTTGCCATGATAAATTCTGCCCGAAGAAGCCCGACCCCGTCAGCATCGAATTTACTCACTTCGCGGGCACGCCCTGCCTGAGCCAGATTCATATAGACTTTGGTCGCTGTTTTTACCCGTTCTCCGGGTCTGATTGACATGGGTTTCGGTGCGGAAATGGAAACGGCCCCTTTGTAAATCTCTCCCGTACTGCCGTTTACGGTAATGACCACACCGTCTTTTAGCGTTTTCATGGCATTCGTCGTACCCACAACCGCAGGTATACCAAGTTCCCGTGAGACGATGGCAGCGTGCGACGTCCTGCCTCCGCGCTCGGTTACGATTGCAACCGCCTTTTTCATCGCAGGTACGAAATCAGGATTTGTCATCTGGGCTACCAGGATGTCTCCCTGACGCACTTTGCCCAAGTCTTTGGGGCTGTAGAGTATCTGTACCGGGCCGCTTGCTATACCCGGGCTGGCGGCATCGCCTTTAAGGTATACCTCGTGTGTGCTGGAAATCGACTGTGAGGCCGTCGTCTGCTTGTTGCCAGTCGTGGTAACGGGGCGTGTCTGGACTATATAGACCCGATTATCATCAATTGCCCATTCCACATCCTGAGGGAAGAAATAATGTTTTTCCAGCTTCTTTCCTAAGCGCGCCACTTCCAGTATCTGGGAATCCGTAAGCTTTGCTTTGGAGCCTTTTGCTTTAGGAATTATGCTTATGCTTGTTTTGACTCCCTTACGGGTCATTATTTTTTCCTGCGTGTTTATATCCTTTTCCAGAATTTTTTCCGACGCTTTGTCTACGACATAATGATCCGGCGTTACGGCGCCCTGCACGATCATTTCTCCCAACCCGTAAATTGCATCCACGACTACTTTGCTTTTGTCATTTGTGACGGGATCCAGCGTAAACATGACGCCAGAATACTGCGACTGCACCATGCGCTGCACGGGAATCGCGATGCCGACTTTAAAGTGATCGAATTTATTGGTAGCCCGGTAGAATATTGCGCGGGCCGTAAATAAACTTGCCCAGGCCTCTTTTACTTTTTCCAGAAGATTTGCCTCGCCCTCCACATTGAGAAATGTAGCCTGTTGGCCGGCAAATGACGCAGTGGGTAAATCCTCGGCCGTTGCTGAAGACCGTACGGCAACAAGCGGATGTTTAAGAAGCCCCCGTTCCAAATGAAAATATGCACGCATCACCTCGGTTGCGATATCTTTGGGAAATTGTGAGCGGGTAATTCTGCGCTGGATTTCAACGGAAGCATGCTCCAATTCCTTGCTGTTATTGACGTTTAAGCCCCGCAGCAATTCGGCTAAATCGTCCCGCAGTTTCGCTTCATCGAGGAAATGAAAATATGCCTGCGCCGTCACGATAAATCCGTTCGGCACCGGAAATCCCGCCTTGGTCATCTCACCCAAATTCGCGCCTTTCCCTCCGACGATACCGATATCTTCACGGTCTACATCTTTGAACCAGACGACGAATTTTTTAGCCATATAATCAGTATGGGTAATTTGTATAAAAATCGCAAGTGCTATATTGCAAAAACGAACCCGGGAATTCCCGGCAAACATTGTGGCTGTCGCCCCGAAAAATCCGTCCGTTATCCGTTTGCCGGCACGATAACTTCAAACTTCTCCGGTTTACCGTACGCCTTCGGACCGTAATCAGTGCAGAACCCCGTTATATGCTCTTTAAAATACTGGGGTTTAGCTCGTTGTATTTGTCCGCAAATGTAATATGTCAGACATTCAACAAACCCGAAACCTGCGGTAGCCGGCAACGGGATAAACCACCGGTGATCCTTATGGCCGAAATACGGATTTTCGTTACCGACGGAGATGACCAGTTCGTTCTCCCACGGATGTACGAATTTGGCGTGGCGGGATATGCCTTGGGAATTAGCCCGAATCATGACATGCGGACCGAACAGTTCATCACGCTTAATTTCCACCATAGGGGCAATTGATTGAAATGTATCCGGCAGCACAAATGCATAGGCATCGTACGAGCCGAAATTCGGCGGAAGGGAAACCGACTCAATAAACTTTTTTATATCAGCAGGATTCTCGTGGCTGGCAGACAAAATCATTCCAAGATACGTGGACGTGTTATATGTGTACGGCTCGGCAATACTTTTGTAAGAATATACCGTGTCCGAAATTTTTGCGGCGGACGATCCCGGCTTACAGGTAAGCAGTGTCGTTTTTAACCCAAGGGATTTCGCAAATTCAATCTCCCATACGGAATCCTTCTCGCCTGAGGCCGAGATCACGACCGTATCCCTGATCAGTTTCTGAGCTATCGCCTCCTTGTAGGCTTCTGCAAGTGCTTTGAAATTACTTTCATCGCCGATAATGGCGGCTCGTCCTGAAAAAATAATACGTCCCGTATGTGACGCGTTGCCGCTCCCGATAACGAACGGGTACGAAAAGCTGGATACGTCAAGTGACGGAGGCAACGAACCGGCAAAAAAATCAAGACTTTGCTTTACTATTTCATCCAATGTCGCTATTTCCATAGTAGCTCCTTTCACTGATACTGACGTTAATACGATATGAGTACCTCGGTGTTGCCAACTCCGGCCTGCAGCGTGTACTCTCCGCATGAGGCAGGAACGAACACGGAATGACCCTGACCTGCGCGGACGGAAACCGTACCGGAAATGACTTCAATTTCACCGCTTTTTACGAACAGATGACGGAATGTATCTATGGATTCCGTAAATTCAGCGTTCTTTGCCCGGAACCGAATTCTGTCCATGGAATAATATTTGGATTCCAGCAGCCGTTCATGAGAGAACGACGGGCTTTCCGATATCAGGACTGCGCTCCGCATATGGGTTTTCGGGTCATTTGCTGATTCCGACCGGTCTGCGTACGCAAAGTATTCCTCTATCTGGAGCGGACGCAAATTGCCGTCCCCGGACATTTTCCCCTTATCGAAACTCCGGAGTGTTGCCACATCATCCAGAACATTGAGCTGTATTTCATACAGGACATTTCCCAACGGAATTGTTTTGAGATCCTCTTCCCAGGAATGATGGATACCACAGGGTGACAAATCCAACAGCGTGCCGGGTTCTACCCTGACCAGATTGACGTATTGCCACGGATCGTATTGTTTAACTAAGTCAGTTATTTTTCCTTTGGCATCGTCATACGGCATCTTACCGTGGGCGACCGCACGCGCGATATCCTGCATGCGCGCCTCGAGCTCCAGCATCGCGTGTTTGTACGCCTCCCAGGACACGCCTTTTTTGACGCCGCATGTGATAAGTCCGGGTTCGAAGTAATACCATGATTCGGGTTTCGGTTTCCATTTCGGGTTCTGTATGCCGTCCGGAATATGCAGTTGAAACGAATTGCCCAGCGCCTGCGTGTATTTGAGCAACAGATGCATAATCGGGCCGTATTCTTTTGCGATGCGGCTCCCTAACACTGCGGTTGCATCTTCCGAAATAAGACTCGCTATTGCAACGGAGTACTCAGGCGCGGATTGAACCGCAACCTGCTTGTTATCCGTTATTTCGCCGAAAAAACGCGGATCACTGCTGGAAAGCGCCAATGACAGATTGCTTTTGTCGTATAACTCGTAGGATTGTCCGATTTTTTTCCCTGCAAGATCAGGCCTGTTTTGCCAGCCTTTGCTCTCTGCGATATATGTGCCTCCCCATGTGGGTTGCTCAATGAGCTTCGGAATGACCAGATACGGGCGTGTCAGATTACTCCTCATGGTTTTCTCCAAATAAGCCCCAGGATTCGCGGCATTTCCCCATCTTCCGATACTTCCTGCATTTGGTCAAGCCGGAGGGAACCTGAAAACGCATTGACATAGGCGGCTACGGTACGGTGATAGTAGGTAAGTTTCGCTTTCCCCCACAGGGAATGTTTTTCCCGTAATCCTTCAGAGAAATACGACGCGGATGTGATAAATTTGCTGTTTGTCTTCCCGACAAGTTCCTGTGCCCGCATAAACAGCGCGTGTCCGGGGTGATCCAGCACGACAATTGCCGTGCCGCCGGAGGCCAGAAGTGTCACGACGTTAGAAACCAAGCCGCCAAGCGACGGAAGATATTGCACCACCATATTACATATCACGACATCAGCCACTCCCGGTTTGAGAGCCAGAGGTTTCGTGATATCAGAAAGCATGAAAAAGGTAGAAGGCAGTACTTTCGTCCGGTTTTTCGCTTTTTCCAGAAGCTGTGCTGAATAATCTATACCGATATAGGAACCCGGAGAGGGCAATTTATTGTACAGATATCCGTTGCCGCATCCTAAATCGACGACGGTTTTTCCTGTCGTATCCCCGGCATGTGTCAGAATAAGCGGATCGATATATTTGGTATGCAGCGCGTCTCCGCCGTCACCTATGCGTTCATCTACCAAATCCGCATACTGATCCCACTGGTTAGTGCTCATGCGTCATTTATTGCAGTGCGGCAGTGTTCACGCCGGACGAGAAATCCACTTCCGCAACGTTATGGAGGATATCCGAAACCTGTTTTTTCAGGATGTCGTACGCCTCCTGGGTTTTACCCTCAAATTTGACGGTAAGATAGGGCCCGTTCTGGCTGGCCCGCACGATTAACATCTCTTTTTCGGTATCCATGCGTACGCCGTCAATTTCCACATACGCCGCATCGGGATAGAGTTTTTTGATCTCTCCGCCGATTTTTTCGCTGACTACAGCAAACTTCACCGCATCGGGGCATCCGACTTTTATCTCCGGACTGGAGACGTACTGAGGCAATTCGTCGATAACCTGTGCCAGTGTTTTATCGACTCTGGTCAAATACGCCAAAAGCCGCAACGTGGCGATTGCTCCGTCATCATGGCCGTAAAAATTATCCATAAAGAAAAAATGTCCGGATAATTCTCCGCCGAACGGGGACCGTGCTTCGCGCACTTTTGCTTTGATAAACGAGTGTCCAGTCTTCCACATCACGGGCGTGCCTCCGTGGCTGCGTATGACTTCATCAACCTGTTTGGAGCAAAGTGCGTTATAGACGATGTTGGCCCCCGGCAACGAGCCGAGCACATCGACAGCAAAGATCGACACGAGGACGTCATTCCAGATAAGTCGCCCCGTATGATCGACAATACCGATCCTATCTCCGTCACAATCATAGGAAAATCCCATATCCGCTTTCTCTGCTAACACCCGTTTCGCAAGCCGTTCCTGCACGTCGTGCTCAGTCGGATCGGGTGTTCCCACCGGGAAATTTCCGTCGGGGGTGGTATTCTGTTCGATGACCTCACACCCGAATGTCCGCAGAATATCCGGCAGATATATGCCGGTAGTCGCGGCACATGAGTCTACAACGACTTTAAAGCGCTTAATCGTGTCTGTGCGGCGCTTCAGATCGTCGATATACTCCTGTTTTATGTCTTTTTGGATCACAACACCCTTAGGGCTTCGGGTAACGAACTTTCCGGATTTTACGAGATCCCGGAGATCAATAATCTCCTCCGATAACATCGTCTCCGAAAAACCCATTCCGAACTTAAATCCGTTATATTCTTTCGGATTATGCGACGCGGTAATCATCACGAGCCCTTTGGTGCGGAAGAAATAGCCGGCAAAGTACGTAATCTGTGAAAGCGTCATGCCGATATCATACACGGTAATTCCTGAGTCAGTAAGCCCTTTTACCATCGCATCGCGGAATTCCGGACTTGAAAGGCGGCAGTCGTACCCGACAACACAATCATAAATCCTCCGCTGCAACAGCCAGGTGGCGTAGCCTCTCGCCAGGAGTTCGACGCGCTCGGCATCCAGTTCGCTTCCGACTAACCCCCTCAAGTCATATCCACGAAACACATGATCCGGTATTTGGGTTGCCATAATGCCTCCTTTTAGAGTTTGATAATGAATTGCTCCAATAATTGCGCAAGCGTAAACGGAGTGGCGCCCGTTTTTATCGCGATGTCGATAGCCAGAAGTTCTTCATGCATAGCGACGAGTTGTTCAATCGTAAAGTGTCTCGCCTGTGCTGTCAAGCGACCTGCCTGCCAGCTCTGCAGCCCGTCGGGAGTTATGTGATCCGCCAATTGAATAAGCTGGCGCACGCGCCGCACAATCAGGACAAATACAACCTCAGCTGCTTCGTGTGCTACCGTGTCCGAAAAATACGCCAGTGTCGTTTTCGCATTGCCCGGCCGCAGGCTGTCCAGAAACTGAAACAATATGACAGGGGTCTTAAAAAGAAACACGGAAGCGGCAGAACCGAGTTTCGCAAGCGTTGTTTTATCAATCTCTTTCTCTTCATACAGGATAATGTCAGCGGATGAACTTGCGTCCAGAATTTTCGAGAGGGTAGACGCAAACGCTTTTTCGCGTTTCTTGGCGCTACTTATAAATCCTTCTATGATGACGCATACGTCAGTACCAAACAGCGACGAAGATTCCAGTGCGACGACGAGCGACGTCGGGTCTATATGCTTGCCGTCTATTTCCCGTACCTCGCGGTTCTTGACCGCCGCTTTGAGCTCGGTAAGCTTTTTCCGTGCCGATTCCGGCTGATCTCCATGCAGTACGTACAACATAATGATTTATTTTCTGCTGCTCATCGCCTCTTTGTATGCCTGAAACAGCCGTTCAACCGTCCGGTGATCGATGTAGGTGTGTCTCCCCCGGTGGGGAACAAGCGCGCCGGAAAAGTTTTTCGGAATATGCATAAGCTCATGGATAATGACTCGCGTTTTATCATCGTCGGATAAATGATCAAAATGATGGCTCAATACCTCGATGACATAATGTGCGGGCAGATGCAGTGCCTGCTGCCAGATCTTGGGGAAGCTCCATATGCGCGCTCTCGCTCTGCTGGTGGCTCCCGTACTGCGCATACAGACAACGCGCTTCGGATCCACCTGTCCGAATAGCCGGGTTTTCAGCACGGATTTCATGATCTTCGTCACATCTGGTGCGAGCGTTATATCCATAATTATTACGCGCTTTTGCGTCCAGGGAGTTTTGTATATGCCTGTTCTAAAAGCGGCACGTTCGTTTTCGGATACCCGATCATACGTTCTGCGTGTTTCCATTCAACCCATTGTGCCTCGGAAATCCCCTCCTCAACCTGCACATGCGGCGTCTGCAGCGTCTTACTCCTGAACAGGAAATAGTGCACGGTTTTTTTAATCGACTTTTTACGGAAATACCAATACATTGTGGGGGTAAGTTCCGCCACATACGTTAGGTTGTTTAATCCCACCTCTTCTTCGATTTCCCGGGTTGCAGTATCCAAAAGATGCTCTCCCTTTTCAATTTTTCCCTTCGGAAACGTCCAGTTACCGCTCTGATCTTTCATGATCAGTACGCGCCATGAACCGGTTCCTTTATATACGATGATGCCTCCTGCAGAAACCTCTGTATTCATTCTGTCGTAAGTAAATAAAGCTCGTCGCCCGGCTTTACCGGCTCGTTTACCTGTATGCCGCAGGACTCTCCGGGTTCGACTTTCAGCACTTTCGCATGTTCTATCTGCATAGATGTAATAATCTGATTAAATTCCTTGTCGTGGCCGGATATTTTTACCGTATCACCGACTTTCAGCGACTGATTCATGACTTCTATGACGGCAACCTGCAGCTTGTCATAGTAGTGAGTGACTCTGCCTATCTGTATATCCATGTCATAATCACCCCTTCCTATTGTAATACCTCTTGCCTTTCAGTTTGTCGGGCAACAAGCTTTCGCTTGTGTATGCCTGATATCCGCTGCCGTATCCTAGGTTTTTCATAAGTGTGGTCGGGGCATTCCGGATGACGAGCGGAATCGGAAGATTGCCGTACTTTCTCACGTCATCAAGCGCTGCAAAGTACGCATCATAACTACTGCGGTCTTTTTTCGCAAGGCAAAGATATACAACGCCGTGCGCCAGGTTTTCCTGGCACTCGGGATACCCGATCTTATGACACGCATCGAACACCGCGTTTGCCACCACCAGGGCTGTCGGCTGAATAACTCCGATATCCTCTGACGCAAATACGATCATGCGCCTCGCAATAAACAGCGGATCTTCGCCGGCCGCTACCATACGGGCAAGATAATACAATGCCGCATCGGTGTCGCTTGCCCGCATGCTTTTGATAAACGCGCTTATCGTGTTGTAATGCTCATCGCCTACCCGGTCGTACTGGAGCATTTTGCGCTGTGCGGCTTCCTCTATGTCTTTAACGCTTATCTTTTTACCTTTAACGATTGACGCGGCAATTTCGAGTGTTGTAAGGAGTGCACGGGCGTCCCCGTTTGCCACCTCCAGTAAAAATTTCCTGCCCTCCCTGTCTATGGTCTTTTTCACATAGGTAAGGCCCGTATCTAGAATTTTTGTAAGTGCGCCTTCGTCCAAGGGCTTTAATACCAGCACGCGACAGCGGGATAACAGTGCACTGATGACTTCAAAAGACGGGTTCTCCGTGGTCGCGCCGATAAATATGATGGTCCCTTTTTCGACGTGCGGCAGTAGGGAATCCTGTTGGGCTTTGTTAAATCTGTGGATTTCATCGATGAAAAAGACCGTACGTTTGCCTGATGTATCGAGGAGTTTTTGTGCGTCGGCAACTATGGCGCGAAGCTCTGAAAGCGTCGTATTGACGGCGGATCTGGAGACAAATTCAGCATCGCTAAGATGTGCCAGTAAATACGCCAACGTCGTCTTCCCACTTCCGGGCGGACCCCAAAACACCATAGACGGCAGAAAATCAGCACGCAGGAGTTTCCGAATGATGCCTGACGGCCCGACTAAATGATCCTGACCGATAACGTCATCAAGCGAACCGGGACGGAGAATTTCAGCTAAAGGACGGCTGTCTGCCATGCTGGCCACTACTTTACCACGTTCTCCCATGGGAAGCCACTTCGGCCGAAATGCCCGTATCTGGCAGTTTGCCGGTATATCGGCCGGCGCAGATTAAGCCCTTTTAATATACCCGGAACGGACAGGTCTATAAGACTCCAGGCATACGCTTCGATATCTGCAATTGGCTTTTTTTCGGTACCGAACGTATCAATCGCTTTCCCCAGCGGCTCACGCTGACCTATCACGTACGCCACACGCACCTCCACCCTGTCAGCCAACCCCTTTGCTACGATATTTTTTGCTATAAAACGCGCCGCATATGCCCCGCTCCTGTCTACCTTGGTCGGATCCTTGCCGGAGAACGCGCCTCCCCCGTGCCGGGAAAATCCGCCGTATGTATCTACAATAATTTTCCGCCCGGTAACTCCGGTATCGGAGGAAGGTCCTCCGATTTCCCACTGTCCCTTACTGCCGTTGACGACGACATTATCAAGAGACGGAGGCGTCAACTTATACTTTTTGAGCACGGGCTTGATCACTTTTTCATACAATGCTTTTTTAAGCTCGGCATTACTCACCTTGGGGTCATGCGGAACGGCAAGCACAATGCGCTCTACCGCCACGGGTTTATTGTTTTCATAAATTACTTTCACTTCGCTTTTTCCGTCGGGACGCAAATACGGCAGTATCTTTTTCTCCCGCGTTTCGTCCATGCGTTCGACAAGCCGATGCGCGAGCACGAGCGGCATCGGCATGTACTCCGGAGTTTCGTTTGTGGCGTACCCGAACATCATCCCCTGATCTCCCGCACCGCCGTCATCTACTCCCACCGCAATATCCGGTGACTGCTCGTGGATGTATACGGAAATCGGTGACTTATACGAAAAGTTGTATACGCCGTTGGTGTACCCCAAGGATTTAATCGTTTTCCTGGCAATCGCTTCATAATTCAGTTTCTTTTTGCAGGTCACTTCCCCCGCAAGGACGATCCGGTTTGTCGTAACCAGTGTCTCTACCGCCACCCGTGCTTTCGGGTCTACAGAAAGTGCTGCGTCTACGATGGAATCCGAAATCTGGTCGCAGATTTTATCAGGATGCCCGCTTGCTACCGATTCGGATGTAAAATGCGTTATTTTTTTCATATATGCCTTTCCGCCCTGATAAGCAAAAAATAACCCCGCCAAGCGGGGTAAACTTTTTCCCTACTTCAGGCAAATCATTCCTCGGTATTCTACCGGGATTCGTTTTGGCACCGTATCCCAATTTGGCTCGGTTGCCGGGCGGATTATTGAGCGAAATCTCTCCCCGCCACTCTTGATTTATTAACTTTTTATCTACGTTACTCTTCCCGGACGTATGTTGTCAAGACGCTGTCTCGTGCCTTACCTGTTCTGTAAAGGGCACGTCGGGCAACCCTTGGACGCCGCCGAACGAGATGCGGTCAAGTACCTTCTGTTCCATGCGTGCCATCCGGGCAGGATATATGACGAAGTCGCCGAATCGGTTTTGTATGGCATCTATCGCGCGTGTTATATCCCGCTTTCTGTTCTCTTCAGGAAACAGCGATGCCTGCCTATCCGTATCGGAGTGTAATGCATAGCAATACACCGCAAGCATTTTCACCGCCCGTTCGGGAGCATGCATGAGCAGGCGCCGCATATTCATATAAAAATCAAAATCAGAAAACATCGGAAATGTTTTTTTCTCCTGGGTATGCCAATGGGAATGATCGATAAACATCACGGATATTCCGACTCCGTACGCCGCAAATCCGTCTGCTCTCATTCTTCTGCCCATTTTCATCGTAAGTTGGGTGAGAATCTGCCATAACCGGGAATCAGTGGGCAGATACGGGGTACCCAATACATATGACTGGCCGAAACTTTTCTGGTCTTCTTTCGTGTCTTTGCTAAATTCCTTATACATGCTCCCATCTTCATACCCGTGAAGCCGGAGCCACCAGTGGTGCCCCACGACAGAATGGAATGCGCGTTTAAGATCTCCTACACTCGCCCGGTAAAACGCCAATGGAGTCATAATGCCCGCCTCCATAAGCCGCCTGCCGTTGCCCTCTTTAATACCGCAGAAATCGGTGAGTTTCATCGTCCCGAATGTTTCCAGAATATTTTCGCGCGTGATGGCAACCAGTCCGTCGGGCTTCTGCAGTCCGGAGGCGACCTTGGCCAGATACCTGTTCGGGGCAATTCCGCACGATACGGTGATCCACTCGCCTATCTCATGTTTGATGCGCATTTTAATGTCACGCGCTATATCGAACATATCCTGCCGGTCGAGTGCCGGGGTGTTAGCAAGATTCATCACCATTTCATCAATGGACTCCACACTGATGTATGCCGTATAGGACTGAAGTAACCTCAGGAGTTTACGGTTTACCACCCGGTATTTCGGCGGATCAGGAGGCAGCACGATCAAATGCGGCGCTAAACTTCTCCCTTCCCGCACCTGCATGCCTGTTTTTACCCCCAGCTTCTTTGCTTCACGGGAAGCTGCCAGAATACACCCGTAGTCTTTCACGTAGGCTGCCACAACGACAGGCTTCCCCCGCAGCAGCGGATTTGCCTGCTGTTCCACCGTGGCAAAGCAGGAATTGATGTCCACATGCATCGTGGTAGGGGCAATAGGGTTAAAGTCCATAAAATTTTAGTGAATGGTATCTACTTCGAGAAGCGTCCACCTCAAACTCTCACTGTCCATCACAAGCTTAAAGAACGTACTTCCGTCGCTGACCGAAAAGATATGGAAAAGATGCCGCCCTTCCCACACCGTGTGGTGTAATCCGATGGTCGTGATGTGGTACTGGCGTCCGTGCCAATACAGGCTGTACGGAAGCACTTTTCGGGTCTTATGATTACTCCAGAGAGTAACGGAAACAGGTTCGTTTATGGTTTCGGGCATGGGTATTAAAACCATAATAAACCCGAAAATAAGAGTCGTCAACTGGGTGTAACTGTATCAAATAGTACGAAATTCAACCGAAAGTATACCTACGTTTGAATTACCTGTTCCTGATAGATGATTTGCTATTGTATTCTCACTCTGCTATACTCTCGTATGCACCTGTATTGAAACAATACATCTGCTTATTGTAAGTTAACAGTTTGAGAAGTTAAGAGAAAAAACGCCCCAAGATTTATTCTTTATTTATCCGCGTCTTTTCCCCTTTTCAGGTATTTTCATTATATAAGCAGCTCTATTGTTTCAACTTTCCGGTTCAACTCATATTTTTATGTATCAAAACAACAGACAACGTTCATTTGGTCGTCCGCGGCCGTCATTTGGCAATTCCAGGCCGTCTTTCGGCAGAAACCGCCCGATTAAAACCGTGCCGAAAAGCGTCATTTTGGCGACAATTGCCCGGAGCAAGGACAATCATGCAGGCGATATCCAAAGCGAGCCCGTGCCTGTGATGCATCAATTTACCGATTTCGGGTTGGACGCACTGCTTGTAGAAACCATCAAAGCAAAAGGGTTTACGGCTCCGACTCCGATCCAGGATACGGCAATCCCGGCAATTCTTTCGGGGCGTGACATCATCGGAACCGCAAATACGGGAACCGGCAAAACGGCCGCATTCCTGATCCCGCTGATCCAGAAAGTAACGTCTGACAGAAACCAACGTGTGCTTGTGGTAGCCCCTACCCGCGAGCTGGCCGTACAGATACATAAGGAATTGCGTGATTTCTCACGCGGACTATCCATCAGAAGCGCCATGCTTATCGGAGGCGCAAATGAATGGCGGCAGCGTTCTGACTTAAAACTTGACCCGCATTTTGTCATCGCGACTCCTGGAAGACTCAAGGATTTCGTGGAATCCCGGTATGTCCGGTTATCTACATTCCGGAATGTCGTTCTGGACGAAGCGGACCGCATGGTAGATATAGGATTTATCAATGACATCAAATATTTTATCTCTTTACTTCCCAAGGAACGGCAATCCCTGTTTTTCTCTGCGACGATATCGGGCAAAGTAGGCGAAATCCTTACGGAATTCGTCCAAAATCCCGTCCGCGTATCCGTCAAAACTGAGGACGTGGCCACGACAATCCGTCAGGATGTCATTCATGTCACCAACAGGAACGCCAATGCCAAGGTAGAGGCGCTCCATGACCTGCTTATTCAGAAAGAATTCGATAAAGTGCTTATTTTTGGCCGCACGAAATGGGGAGTACAACGGTTGTCTGACGAACTGGTCAAACGGGGATTCCGTTCAGGCGCAATTCACGGCAATAAACGCCAAAATCAACGCCAATATGTCCTGGAACAGTTCAAACGGAGCGAAATCCAGATTTTACTGGCCACCGATGTTGCCAGCCGCGGGCTCGATATTCCCGATGTGTCACACGTCATTAACTATGACCTTCCTGAGACGCTGGATGATTACATCCACCGCATCGGACGCACCGGACGCGCCAATAAGCGCGGGATCGCGCTGACGTTCGTAGAATAATCCTATCGCACCGAAGAAGACCTCCTGAAACGCTCGTCCTTACGGATCTCGTGGACGTGATCCGCTTCCGACTGAAGCCTGTCGGCGAGTGCCGCACCCTGAATGTCCCCATGCCGCACGCTGGATAACACCCGCTCCGCTATAGCCGTAATGCTTTTGGGCAGACGCGGTTTTTCTTTCTCAGCCGCGGCGCTTTGTGTTCCTGCCATGACCATCACCTCCTCATAAGAACCGGGCACAGTATGCCAAAAGCATACACACGCACGCAATGCATCAGGAGTATGCACGGATGCGTGTACCAAAAAAAAGCCCCGCTTTCGCGGGACTTTCTTTTTGTTGATATTGCTATCAACATGAGTTTTTATGCTCGTTTTACATTTTTAGCGCTTGGGCCTTTCGGGCCGTCTACGACTTCAAACGTGACAGTCTCGCCCACTTGAAGTTCATCAAATGTGACGCCGACCAAATCTTTAGAGTGGAAGAACAGGTCTTTCGACTCGCCTTCACGTGATATAAAACCAAATCCTCTATCAGTTTTTGTTTTAATTGTGCCGTTCATTGGTATCTCCTTTCTGTGTAGTAAGTATACCACATCTGAAAGACAATTACCCGACTTGTGCGGATTTGAGGAATTCTGTGAGGACATCCTTAAACGCGGCTATACTCCGCTCATCGGTAACAGAGCCGGTAAATACGGGCTTCCCGATTGATGTAAATACCCTGGCAGCGTTCCTGACTGCGTCTTTCGTAACCAAATCCGTCTTGTTTAAAAATATGAGTTCCGGCTTTTCCAAAAGTGCCGGATTAAATTCCTTAAATTCATTGCGTACCGTTTCATAGGCGGCAAGGGGGTTTTCGACCGTGATATCGATACAGTGGACCAGCATACTGGTTTTTTCGATATGCTTTAGAAATTTCGTTCCGAGCCCGATACCGCGCGACGCACCTTCGATAAGACCGGGGATATCTGCAATCGGATGCTTGCCAAACATGCCGATGGTAGGCTCCAATGTGGTAAAAGGATATGCTCCGATAGCAGGTGTCGCATTGGTGAGGACGGTTAATAAACTGCTTTTTCCGGCATTCGGAAGTCCGATAAGACCGATTTCTGCTATCAGCCGGAGTTCCAGGCGGATATTTTTTACCTCGCCGGCTCCTCCCAGCTCACGGTTCGTCGGTGCCTGGTTGGTCGCGGATTTGAACTTGAAGTTTCCAAAGCCTCCGGCGCCTCCCCGCGCGATCAGTACGGGCCTATCAACCTGACTGATTTCAATCACTTTCCCACCGTCTACATCCGTAATGCGGGTTCCCAGAGGCACTTCAACCGTCACATGCTGGGCGTTTCTGCCGAAGCCATTGTGTTTGGTGCCGTGCCCGCCGTTTTCTCCCACAACTTTCTTCTTGTACCGAAAGTACCTAAGGTCATTCACATTGGGAGATCCCTGAAAAAGGACGTCTCCGCCGTTGCCGCCGTTGCCGCCGTCGGGACCTCCTCTGGCCTTCATGGAAGTGCGTGCAAATGTTGCAGCCCCGTTGCCGCCGTCGCCGGCTTTGACAATAATCGTTACGTTATCTATGAGCATTATCCGTATTGTACCATTGTGGCTGCCCGTTTGGCCGTTTCAATCCGTGATTACATGTCTGTACGGGCGGCCGCAGCTACCGGACACAAGGTCATTTACTGAGGGTTTGCCCGGGGCTAAAAGGAGCAAACGGAGGCAAATTTTTGCCTTTGAGCAGCACTCCCCAATCATTAATTTTCCCGTTCTCTCCCGCCGGGGGATTGATACGGGATGCCTGAAGTACATAGACGACCGGATCGGGGATTTTATTCTTTTCGCGGATTTTATCTTCCCATAGTTCCAGCATGGCGAGTCCGCCTCCCAGATATATGCGTGTCTCATTTTTGCCTGTTCCGTATACGCGAACATGGGGATTGATCCTGCCTTCCCGGCCTGTGGACAGCTTGTCACCCATATCGCCTACCGTAAATAATCCCCGCTCCACCATCTCCGCTTGGGTATTGATAAGGTAATTTGATCCGATTTCTTTGCTGCCTAAACCGTACGACAATGCCCCGACGCGGATAAGCAGCGGAGTTTTCCGCTCCAGCGCACGCTTGACTGCTATCGAGATACCTTGTGTAGAAGCTACCGCTACACGGATTTCCTCCAGGGTTTTGTCGTGGCGATTCCCCATCGCGTCATCAACTTCCTGATCGCCGATAATAGTCGCACCCGAGGCCAGACAGTCGTCAAACCGCGTCAGACGCGCATATTCATACAGTCCCAACCGTTTCCGGACCGCTGTAGCACCTTTTGCACTGAATTCTCCCAGACATTCGCTTACCGCCTGCCGGTACCGAAGCTTTTTTTCCGGATTCATGTCGGGATCGTTACCGAGCGTGGTTAATTCCTGCATGACCGGTGACATGGAACCGTTCCGGATCTCAATAATGATTTTCCCCTCAGCATCATTTTTTATGGCGCGCATAATGGGCAGTTCTTCCTGAGGAGACACGGCACTACACGAATCGCGGGAAGATATAGCCTGTACTGCCTGGCTGTCTGTATACGTTCTGCCGCTTCCGTCCTCGCAGACAAAATTCAGAGCCCGCAGCCCTTCCACAAGCGCCTCAGGAGACAGGCGCGTTCCCTCGATGGACTCGATAAGCAGCGGACCGAACAACACTTCTGCGTCACCGGTATTGGGCTTGCCGTATTTTTGTGCTCCGTGCCATTCCTCCGGAATACGGAGGTGCTCCCCGTCTTTTGCCACACGGATACGTATGTTTGCCGGCTTCCATTGCGTGTCGAAATGCCGGAAAATTTCAGCCATGGAGATGTCACGCAGTGAGGCACTCAGTTCTTTCGCATCCATGATCGGTTTTACTTCTTTTCCTGGCTCCCGCCTGCCTGGCCGTATATCATGTGATGGGGTATGAGATTCTTTACCCATAGTTTGTGCGATAGTAATATGTTTGCCGGGGAATTACAACAACCGATTTAGCCTTGTGAGATACCGTACTTTTCGTGGTATTCCCGAATATACCGGGTAATTTATATACTATTACAAAATAACCTATAATATATGCGCTGCTTGTATATATTACGCAGTCCTGCGGATGTGACGCGAAAAATACATAAGCACAAGAGATAACGCGGCAACAGTTACTTCAAGAAGCGTATACCCAAGCGGCGCCACCTCCGGCTGCATAAGGTGCATCTGATCTGCAATAACCTGGAGAATATTGAGCACTGCAGCCGCAACGGCAAATTTGGCTCCAAGCAACGGACGTTTCAGGATCAGGGGTATTGCGGCGATTTCCGTAATCAAAATAGTAAGAAAAAAGAACAACCAGTATATCGATACCCCGGATTGAGGTCGGATTTCAAATCCGATCGGAGGGGGAAATTCCAGAACCGTTACGATGAGAATGGCGACAATTGTTGCGACCGCGCCCTTTTGTGCAAATGATATATTCATGCGTATATAATACACGATAATTCATATGCATAAAATATTGTATGATACACATCATATGCAAAAAGATGTAAAGAAACGTGACGGGAGTACTGAAGCGTACGAAGAAGATAAAATTGCACGCGTTGTGACAACTGCGGGACTCGCACCCGATAAGGCGCATGGTCTTGCCGCGGCCGTATCCGCTTGGGTGAATAGTCTGCCCGATACCCACATCTCTTCATTGCAGATACGGGACAAGGTGCTGGAGTTGCTAACCGCAGCAGACACTAATGCAGCAGATCTGTACCGCTGGTACGAAACCACCAAAGAACCGCAGAAAAAAGACGCAAGCTGAGTACGCGTGTTGGAACTCAATCGGAACGTATATTCAGTCCTATAACGTTTTGCCTGTTGCACTGTGAGTGCAACTATTGTATGTTATCAGTGGTGCAAGTGCACTAGCTCTTTAAAACCGGAATATTTGTTTTTTGCCAAAAAACTTTCGCGCGGCGGAGGCTTACGCCTTCATAAAAACGGGGCATCATAGCCAACAATTATCGGGTATTGCTATATAGTTATTTATATTGCTATTACTTGCTATTTGGCTATGTATATGTCTGATTCTTGTATGGATGGTGCAATCAAATGCACGGTCAATTTCAAACATTTTTTTGAGAGCTGCGAAAGGAGGTGAAATACCATATGGCAAAAAACAATACTGATGATTTAGTAGTTCCGGTTTCGGTCGCACATACATTGGTCGCAATATTCTTTGCGGATTCCAATAAAAAGGATCGGAATGTTGATGAAATACATGCTGCGCTTTTTATAGCTGATAGGCTGAAGCATCGAGCAGAAGTATCTGAAGATGGATTCGTCCGAATTTCCGATGAGGAAGCGGTGACAATTCTTCGTGAGCTTTACGCACGATTGTCTGACCCCTACAAACTAAAGAAAATAACGGATATGTTAACGACCCGAGGCTAACCCCTCCATCTTACAAAGCAATTTACGTGTATAAACATCTATGAAATTTGGAAAGGCCATAAATAAGTATCGCAAGGCTAAGAAGCTCTCTCAACGTGAGTTAGCCTTTATTGTGGGCGTAACACCCACATATTTATCTGCATTGGAAAACGACCGAAAAGAGCCAAGTATCAAGCTGATTCAAGAAATTTGTAAATCCTTGTCTATTCCTAAAGAAATATTGTTTTGGGAGTCTCTCAACATGGTGGAGGGGATGACTCAAGATGATAAAAAAATTGTTTCTTCCGCAAAAGAAATCGTTAATAGTTATTTTCTTAAATATTCACATTTATCATGATGGCTGCAAAAGCCTCTAAGATTATCACTTCCTCGTACAAAAGTTTTTGTGATTATCTGCGCATTTCCCCCGATGGTTTGGAAAAAATAATTCTCGGTCCAGATGCATTTATAGACCATAAATTTTCAAAGACCATAAAAGGAAAAAAACGTGATTTTTTGGTACCGAATACACAGCTTGCGGGTATCCTAAAGAAGATTGACCGTTTGGTTAAAAAACAAATTCCTCTTCCGTCTTACGTATACGGATGGGTTAAGGGAAAATCATCAAGAAAGAATGCGCTGTTACATGCGGGTGCTGAATATCTTTTTACCACTGATATAGAAAGTTTTTTTCCAAATATTTCACAACAAAAAATAAGCGACTCTCTTGTGAAGTCTGGTTTTAATCAAGTTGTCTCTACGAAGATTTCGTTGCTCACTACCTTTGGAGGAATATTGCCCCATGGATATCACTCCAGCCCAACCCTCGCCAATGTTGTCTTCATAGAAAATGATAGACGATTATATCGTTTGGCTAAGAAAAATCATTTTGTTTATAGTCGTTGTGGTGATGACATATCGTTGAGTGGTGAACGACCCGTTTATCCCCTTATGGGTACAATTAGCGCGATAGTGAGGCAGAGTGGTTTTATTTTATCTAAGAAAAAAACTATTAACTCGGGGCCTCACGACAAAAAAGTCATCACAAAATTAGTTGTCAATTCTTCTCCAAGGCCAGAAAAAAAATACGTTTCAAATTTAAAGAATGATATTCGTTCATTATGGGAAGGTGGGGTTGGATTAGCAAAACTTTCAAGGCAGAATGGCATGTCTCCAAAGAGAATGATTAAGAATATATGGGGTAGGCTACACTATGTAAAATCCTCAAACCCAAAATTGTATCGGGCTATTCGCGGTCTTTTAGTTAAGGCTCGTACTAAGTTGGATATCGCGCCGCCGCGTTAATGCGGGTCAAGGGCGCGTCTTCGCGCTTGCGGAGCCCTTGGCGCGCATTTGTGTTCCATAATTATTTTGGAGGAGAGGATGCTTTCCCAAGCAGCCTCCCTCCAATATTTTTTGTGTTTGGCGGCGCGATGATGATAGCTATCCTATAATTCTATTTGCACTTTTTATTGTCAAGTGTAATAATTCCTTTTGCGAAACCAGTTACCAGTTGTTGAGAGCGCTTGCTACTGTTGCGTCCATGCATAAAGCATGGAAATTTCATCGGAGTTCGTCCTCAAAATCAAGCTTCTATTGTCGAAGCGGTTTAATCGTGAGATCTCAGATAAAGAAGCGATAGAGTTCTATCAAAGTCTCTATTACCTCGGTCGGGCTATCGCTCGTTTCCATGCTCCTCGGCATGAAAACACTAAAGCGAGTTAGCTCGTCCTCCCAATTATCTTTGCTAGCAGGGGTGGCTCGCGACAGCGAGACCCTATGCTTGACTCCTTTTAGATCATTTCAAAAGGATAGGATAGACGGGTCTAAGGAATATCTTAAAGGCCGTTTTTTCGCCATGCGATCTCGACCATCGACGTTTTGTCGGCAAAATAAGTCGATGCTTCTGCACTACGATAATGGCAAAATTTCACATGCTACCTTTTTGCGCATCCCGTGTCGTTCGTGGACGTGTCCCGATTGTGCTCCGACAAAAGCACATCGAGTTACCGCATTGCTTAAGGAGATCATTATCCTGAATGATATGAAATATTTTTTGACTCTCACTCTCGATCCAGCAAATATTCCGCCCGAGTATTTGGTTCCAGAGAATCAGACGCATAAATATATAACCAAATTATTTAACTCCCTTTTGTCCAATATTCGTTTGATCGAAAAAGATTTGCGTTATGTATGGGTTATAGAGTTTCAGAGAAATGGGAATGCGCATATGCATATTGTATTAAATACTCGTCTCGATATCGTGCAGATTCGTAAAATTTGGACGCGTATCGGGGGTGGTGCGCAAAGTCGTGTTATGCAAATACGCGATCTTGTCAGTATAGCTGCGTATCTTGCAAAATATGTTGGTAAAAGCTTGCTGGGATCTATTGGTAATCTGCATTATTTTGAGCGACGGTATAGCATTAGTCATTCGTGCATGCGTCCTGTTATTTCTAAAGCAAAAACGTTTTATCCTGACCTTTCTCATGTGGGTCATTTGGCTATCTTGAGTCAGATGGGTTTACTTGGGGTATATAATAAGCTTCTAATTGGCGACTTTATCGATGGCGAAACAATTTCTGTCGATAGAAAAATATGAAATATTTTGTTTATAACCGTAAATCTACTGATGAATCTGGTAACCAGATTCTTTCCCTTGAGACCCAACGAGCCATAACCGATCATATAGCTCAACAATCTAGCTTGGAGGTTATAGAGACCATTCAGGAAGCCCGAAGTGCCAAGATTGCAGGCAATCGTCCGCTGTTTACCTCGATGCTTGTACGTGTTCGAGATGGGGAGGCAGAGGGGATAATTGTTGCGCACTTAGACCGACTAGCGCGTAACGAGAGGGAGTTAGCAGATATCGTCGAGCTTATGCAGAGTAAAGCGCTAAAAGAAGTTCGTACAAAGGATAAGATTTATGACTCGGTTGATGATATTTACTACATGGGTATCGACCTTATTGGTGCAGCACAATTTTCTCGTAAACTTGCTGTTCGGGTAAAAGAGGGCATGCAAACAAAAGTTCGCCGTGGAGAATTCCCGACTCGCGCGCCGATAGGATATATAAACAGAGATGCAAAAATATATCCCGACCCAAACAACCTAAATTACATCAAATTAGCCTTTTCGCTGTATGCAGATGGCACGCATTCCCTTAAATCCATCACTTATATCCTGAATGACCGTGGTATGCGCACTCGGTACTCTAGGCAAGAGATACAAAAATCCGTTATCCATGGAATACTTTCTAATCCTGTCTATTATGGAGCGATTCGTTCTGGTGGAACTCTCTACAAAGGAATTCACGAACCCATTATAAGCAAGGCGCTTTTTGATCAAGTACAAGAGGTTATGCACGGACATAATAATCCCAAGAAAGAAAAACATGACTATTTGTATCGCGGGTATCTCAAATGCGGCGTCTGTGGCTGTTCTCTCACCGCTACGCTTAAAAAGCAAAAACATATCTATTACTACTGCACCAATGCCAAAGGTGGTTGCACCCAGCACAATAAATATCTGACACAAGCACAGGTTACTGAAAAAATCCCAGAAGTCTTTAAGCCCTTTTCCGCCTTAGAAGCAGATTTTGCACAGCTTGCTTATGAGACGTATGTGAACGATCTAAAAAATGGAAGCGTGTCCGCACAAGATCAAGCAGAAGTGGCGCTAAAAGAGATAGATACTAAGTTGGGACGATTACTCGATCTCTACATTTCAGGGTCAGTCGATGAGTCGTTGTATAACGAGAAGCGTAAAAAGTTGTCAGAGGAGCGCGTGAAATTAAGTCTCCAATTAACATCCCAAAAAACCGTAGACCCTACTTTAACTTTGGAACAAATGGAACGGCTGAAAAAGAGCGCTCTATCAATCTATACGATGTTTTGTGAGGGAGATGACTTAGTAAAGGCTGATCTATTGCGTTCAGCACTTTGGAACGCGCATTGGGTAAATGGAAACATCACGTCCCAGCAATACAAACCTCTTTGGCAAATACTTGAAAAAGGCCTCAAAAGTACCGATTTTAAAACTATGTACCCCCTGCCGGATTCGAACCGGCGATTCACGGGCTGAAAACCCGTTGTCCTAGGCCGCTAGACGAAGGGGGCTCGTATGTGAATTGTACCAAAAACAGGCAGTAAAGAAAATTAGGGCAAAAAAAACGCCCAAATCTAAAATCAAAACAATGCCTCACATTTGGCAAAGTCCTGTATTTAGGCTCGGGCGCAACAATGCGGTTATATATCTCAATCATCATCAATGTTGTTTAGGGCACGGATAATATGCCTCAGCGGCAAACCGAATATACCCGACCCTACCAGGCAAAAACATACGGTAAACAGTAACTTGCCACCCAGCCACAGCAGATTTTCCGTACTGAAGTCTCCTCCTATTTTCGGAGCAGATATCGTGATGACTGGCCACAGTGCCGCCTCAAAGACGACAAACAGCCAGAGCCAAATACCCTCATCTATCGCAAGGGCGATGGCTGCAAGAAACGAGTACAACAGCATGACACAGACTCCTACGGTTTCATTCCCATCGGGAAACAATATATACGTCACAACAGGAATGATAAGTATCAAAAGTACCGCGACTACCGGTCCGTACCGAAATTTTACTTTGCGTTTTTTGGGTTTCCATTGATTTACTGGCATGATGATCCTCCGATCGTAAAAACATATGAATGAAGCGGCTTCACGCACACTCCGGGTATGCAAAAAGCAGCTTCATCCACACGATCGGCTCATTCAGAGATACGATTGAGATATGTTAACGTGCGTGATCACTTCCCCCGCAGATTACCCGGCACATCGGGAACAGCGGATGCAATAATCCCGCAAATTATACACAAATAAATGGAAAAACAAAACTATGGGGTATTTAGAAACTGCCGCGTTCCAGAAACTGAACCGCCTGCGAATGCCGCCGGATACGATGAAGCGTATCTACATTGATTTTCCCCCTATATTCAGGAGAAATACCGTATACCTCCACCACTACCTGCGCGATATTCGGGATAATATTGCGGATTGCGGCAGGACGCGGGATGGTAAGCTTTTCCTCAATTTCGTCCAGCATGCCGTTCCAGAGCGCTTCCAGAGGAACTTTCCGTCGTAGCGCACCGTAGGTAAAGCCGACAAACGTATCCCACTGAGTTCTCGTAATACCGTAGTTTACCGACATATCCGGCATCGTTTTATCGGAGATCGCAAAAATCAGCGAAGCCCGTTTATCGGCATATTCAAGCTTCATAGAATCAATAGTATATCATACTATAGGCTATTTATCACCTTTCACGCTCTGTTTCAGGATAATTTGACTGCAGTGAAGGCGAAAAAGAGGAAATTTATGACTCCTTCAGGGTAAAACAGGCAATGGTCATGGCCCTATCCAGCTTGCTATGCATCGCATTTACCGATGCGGTGAAACTGCCTGTCAGTTTCCGTTTATACAAAGGACTCTGGGGATTATCACAGGTGCCCGTCACCATATAATTCACCCCGTCGGGAAATCCTTCCAAACCGCGCTTGGCGGCTACAAAAAATCTGCATTCATTACAGGGGTAATCGGCTTCTTTTCGCTGCGATCTCATATGGTATAGGTCAGTAACACCGTTATCGCCTGAAGTCTTTGGCAAACAATAATTCGTCCTGTGACCAGCGTAGTCCCGCGCGCGATGCAAAATCATTATACCGCGTTACGACATGTTCGGAATCCGCATGCTCGATTCCCTCTATCATGACGGGATTGGGCATCGTAAGCCGCCGTATGTCCGTCCGTCTGTTAGTTGCTATCCCGACTGCTTCATCCGCCATCAAATCTATCCAGCAGACTGCCGTAGCTACCCGAAACGCCCTGGGAGACCGTGCGCCCTGCAGCTGTAACAGCCTCATCTCACGGTCCAGCAGTTCGAAGCTCGTAACCGCCCCTTCTTTTTCCTTGTACGACAAAAGCAAACTCACATCTCCTGTTACCGGCGTATGCATAGTACCCCGTTCGGCTCCGACCAGGAATGCTAGCGAGATCCGTGACCTATCCAGCGGAGGCAGAATAAATGACCGCAGATACGTTTCAAACCCCGTTGTTTTCGGAAACATCGACTGAATATGTTCAATTCGTGCCATACGTTAATTACCTTACGAAGCTGAAGTATAGAGCTTTAGCACTGTATTCTCAACTCTTAAGCGCGTCTGAACGCGACGGACGAATTGATTTGCCTCTCATTTTCCCGTGATATTTGTGTATTCCCCCCTTGCATGTTGGTAGGCATTTGCCTTTAAATAGTTCAATATGAATGATCAAACATCTTCTGACCCCGTAGAGACCGGTGAAGTTATAGAGGCAACTCCTGTCAGTACTGCTTCGGATTCGTCCGGCGCTGATACCGTATTGGAACTTGAGAATATGATAAAAAATTCCGTGACGACCATCGACCGGAACAAGGCAGAACTCAAAAAACACAAAGAAATGCTGGAAAGCGCGCTGTTAAATGACGAGCCGTACCGTCTGGCAACCGAAAAAACCAAAGAAGCGGCCAAAGAAAAAGGCAAAGCCAAAATGAATGTCATGCAAAACCCCGCTACCAGACAGATTGCAGAAAAGGTAAAAGATATGACACAGGAAAATAAAGACCTGCTCGCGGCTCAGTCGGAATATTTGCGCGAGTACGCACGGCTTTCCGGCACGAATGAAATAGAGGGTGAAGACGGAGAGGTCCGGGAAATCGTATATGTTGCCAAACTGATAAAGAAAGCCCGGAGAAACAGCTAAGTTTCCCGGCCTTACTGCAGGGAGATACCGTTCTTCCTGCGTTCTTCTACCAAAAACCATTCCTCTTTGGGTGAGATAAGCCATCTGGCAATCACGCGGAGCGCGTCTTTGTACTGGGTTTTGTGGCATCTGGCTGCCGCGATTTTTTTGGTGAACGTGCGCTTTACATTTACGATCATGTCTACGTCTTCCCGTTTGAACCCGGGCGGAAAGAATACGAAATATGATTGCATAAGCTTGCTTACTGATTCGCTCACGCAGTTGTACCAGATAGCATCAATCGAACGGTTCTCGCGGTACACGTAACTCGTAATCATAGAAACGGCGACATGATCCAGATGCCCCGATACTCCGCGGAGTTCCGTGGTGATGAGAAGTGACGGCTTGTATTCTTTTACCAATACCGTCAGTTTTTCCGCTACTTCGTGATAAAGGTTATTGTTGAGCGACCCGTCCTGGAAATGCAAAAAATGCACGTGCTGCACTCCGAGTGCTTTCGCGGAAGCACGAAGCTCCTCTATCCGCAGATCGGAAAGCTTTTTCCCCCCGATGGGGTGAAACCGCGGATCACTGGCTCCGTCGGTGACGCATATTACGTGTACGTCTTCCGTTTTGGCAAGCAGTGCGAGCGTTCCCGACGGACCAAACGCTTCATCATCGGGGTGGGCTATCACACAAAATACCGTCTTTTTCATTATGGTAGATTATAATACACCTATGGACGTATTTACACACTTTGATGAACCTCTGCATGCGCTCTGGGACGCTGCCATGACTCATGAATCCGTCCCGTGGCCGTTTTTTACCTTTACCTGGCACCAACACTGGCACGATCACTTTAGCGACAACGAACAGCTCATGATTATGTCTGACACAAAAAACCAGGTCATTATCCCCGTAAGTATCAGGGACCGCACCGCGCACTTTACCGGCGGCGAGGAGATTGCCGATTATCTTGATGCAGTAGGAACCAGTACGCACAAGGCCGCTGCATGGCAGGAGGCGGTGTTGCTGCTCAAAGAGCAGGGAGTCAGTGCCCTGCTGCTCAGAAACATTCCCGAAGGCTCCCCGACTATCGACGCATTACTTCCTCTTACGGACGTACAAATAACGCAGGAAGATACTACTCCGATACTTACGCTGCCTGATTCGTTTGATGACTACCTCTCCTCGCTGGACCGCAAGGACCGTCATGAATTGAAGCGGAAAATGAAAAAGTTTGAAGCAGAGCACCCGGCGCTTTCTTTTGTCCCCCGGACCGGGAATTCGACGGATATGCCGTCACTGCTTCGGCTTATGCGCCTCGACACGGACAAAGCCGCGTTTCTGACGCGGGAGATGACAGGCTTTTTCGAAACGCTTCCGTCCGTTTTTCCCGGCGATATATGGCAATTTGTTCTGATGCAGCAAGACACCATTATCGCAACGACTTTGGCGTTCCGTGTGCGTGATTCCCTGCTGCTTTACAATTCCGGATTTGATCCGGACTATCCCGGTGCAGGCTGGTACATAAAAGCAAAAACCATCAACTGGGCCATAGAGCAGTCTGTCCGGTCGTATAATTTTCTTCAGGGGAATGAGCGGTACAAATACGATCTGGGCGCCAAAGACTCTGCCGTATACCGGATATCGGTTCCGTTGTAACTCGTTCATTTGCTATAATACAAAAACCAGTGATACGTACGCCTCATCTATCCAGCGCCGAAGCTGCGCGCAGACTTGAAACGCACGGACCAAACGTTTTGGCCGAAACATCCTCTCACCCGCCGATTAAAATTTTTATCGGGCAGTTCCAAAGCGTGTTGGTTATCATGCTGCTGGCTGCGACGGTCCTTTCTTTTTTCCTCGGCGATTCGCTTGACGGAATTCTGATTCTGGCCATCGTATTTCTGAACGCATTGCTCGGATTTGCACAGGAATTTAAAGCGGAAAAAGCGTTGTCTGCTCTCAAACAAATGACAACGGGAATCGTAAAAGTACTTCGCGACGGAATCACCATTGAATTACCCAGCACGCAACTGGTTCCCGGTGACCTTATATTCTTAGAAGAAGGAGACAAAGTACCTGCAGACGCCAAGCTTGCAGAAGCGCTCCACATAGAAATCAACGAAGCGGCCTTGACGGGCGAATCGCTGCCTGTCGAAAAAAATACCGGCACGGAATCCGACATATACATGGGCACGATCGTGACCCGAGGCCGGGCCACGGCTGTCGTCACCAAGACCGGCATGCAGACCAAATTCGGTTCCATAG
Source organism: Candidatus Gottesmanbacteria bacterium (assembly GCA_023245355.1). Classification (GTDB taxonomy): domain Bacteria; phylum Patescibacteriota; class Microgenomatia; order UBA10105; family UBA927; genus UBA927. The sequence goes on from JAHFKN010000001.1 coordinate 167,723, forward strand.
CAGCCAAACTCGGTGAAATAAAAGACGAGGAAACACCGCTCGAGAAAAAAATGGCCAAACTCGGGGGACAACTGGGTGTCGTCGCGCTGTCTGCCGCATCCGTCATATTCGGCTTGGGATTTATCCGTCACGACCCGCTGTTTGAATCACTGCTTACCGCTATCGGACTTGCGGTTGCCGCGGTTCCCGAAGGACTGCCGGCTGTCGTGACCATTACCCTTGCTGTGGGCACGCAGCGTATGGCCAAACAGCGCTCCATACTGCGTAAACTCTCCGCCATAGAATCATTAGGCAGTGTCACTGTGATTGCAACGGACAAAACAGGCACCCTTACCCAAAACGATATGCGGGTGACGGACGTATGGTTTGGCGGTACATCATACAAACCACAGGCTCTTATTTCCAACAAACACAGGAATCTCACGCAACTAGTCGATATCGGCGTATTGTGCAACAACGCAAGCATCTCCCGCGCATTTGGGGAAGGTATGCCCTCGGTCATCGGAGACAAAACAGAGGGCTCACTGCTGCTTTTGGCTCATGCGCTCAATATTTCCATAGACGATCTGCGTTCTGAGGGTAAACTGGCAGAGGAATTTGCATTTACATCGCTTCTTAAGATGATGACGGTTGTATGGAAAACCGGCGCCAAAACGACGGTTCTCACCAAGGGCGCTCCGGAGGCAATTCTCTCGGTCTGCGATCAGATGATGTTGGGCAACAAAACCGTGACACTCACGGAAGCCAGCCGCAAAAAAATCGAATCTGCGTTCCGTTCGTTTGCCGCAAGAGGTCTTAGGATGATCGCGTTTGCAACCCGCGATATAGCGTGGAAAAACCAGTCTCGCGAGACAGTGGAATCCGGCCTTACGTTTGTAGGATTTGTCGGTATCGCCGATCCCCCCCGGAAAGAAATCAACCACGCAGTAGCACTGGCCAAACGTGCCGGCATCATCACCATCATGATCACCGGAGACAATGAGCTCACCGCGCAGGCCATAGGCGCCGAAGTCGGCATATTAGAAAAGGGCAACGAAGTGCTGACGGGCGCACAGCTGGAATCCCTTTCTGATAAGGAAGCGATTCGGGCGTTAGGAAAAACCCGCATTTTTGCCCGTACGACTCCGGAGCAGAAATACCGCATCGTATCGCTGCTGCAGCAGATGGGTCATATCGTCGCCGTCACCGGCGACGGAGTCAATGACGCATTAGCTCTCAAGCAGGCAGACGTCGGGGTTGCCATGGGCATGGCCGGCACGGATGTAGCCAAAGAAGCATCAGACATGATTATTACCGACGATAACTATGCGTCATTGGTCGTGGCCATAGAAGAAGGACGGACAATTTTTGACAACATCAAATCCACGACAAAATATTTAATCGGATGCAATTTGGGCGAAATCGGCGCAATCACAGGCGGCGTCCTGTTGGGGTGGCCGTTTATTCTGAGCCCGCTCCATATCCTGTATGTCAATCTGGCAACAGACAGTCTGCCGGCGATAGGACTTGCTCTCACGCCCAAACAGGGAGACATCATGGCGCGGAACCCGAGAACCGAAACGACGATATTTAACACGCATGACGTGCTTTGGTTTATCGAGGTAGGAGCGCTCACGATGCTGGCAACACTCATTTCTTTTGTCATCGGATCACAATACGATGTCACCTTGGGGCGTACGCTCGCTTTTCTGGCAATTATCCTCGCCCAGCAATATATCTTCTATGATATCGCCAGCCGGAATAATACGATTATGAAACTCTCAGTGCGTCAGTTTCCGTGGGCCATACTCCCTATCATCATCATGATCATACAGATACTGCTTCTTGAGGTGCCGTTATTCCAGCATATATTTACCCTCGAGGCTCCCCCGATCATATTCTCTGTTTTGAGTGTGGGCATTACCAGCGCACTGCTGGTCGTTTCGGAACTGCGGAAAAAATATGGACGGCATCTGTATTATCATCACTGATGAATACATGTCTCTGTTGATGTCGTGATGTATAATACAGTCAATTGATTATGGACAGGAAAAAAATTATTTATATAGTAGCCGGCATTATTGCCATACTTCTGATCGCGTTCGGCGCATTTATGTTCGGTAAGAAACAATCAGGCACCGGCACTGCGGCAGAAACGACACCGACACCCACCATAGAAACAAGCCTTATGCCCACACTGGATATTTCCGCGTCACCGTCAATTACTCCGACGAAATCCGTTACGACCACACCGACAAAAAAACCAACGGCTACTCCGTCTGTGACACCGACTCCCTCACCGACTCCTACACCCGGAGTTGTGAATATCGAAGCGACCGTCAGCCCGACAACAAGCAGCTCATGTACCCAAAAGTTTACCTTTACTGCCAAAATCTATACCAATGCGGCAGCCACCGTAAAATATAAGTGGGTACGAAGTGACAATGCCAGCTCTGCCGAACAGACGCTCACTTATACCGAAGCGGGCATGCAGACCGTTACAACGGAATGGACTCTGGGACAAGCTTCCGGTTCTACATATAACGGCTGGGAACGGATAGAAATCACCAGTCCGGGTTCAGCACTGGGCAACAAAGCAGAATATACTCTCTCCTGCCCGTAACTGCGACAAAGGAATATCTACGATATGGCGGTCGAACGCATGCGGGCTACCATTGCGCGCACCTTGCCGGAGCGGATGTTTGATATCCGCATGTCCGATTCCTCACGGGAAAAACTTCAGGATCTCAATCATATACTCCGGGAAAATCCTGCATGGAATGTCATTTTATATTTTAACCATCTGGCATACGGCGATCCCGGCGTCTGGTCGCATATTGCGCGCACGATCGATCCGGATGCCAGCCGTATCGCCGCCGTCCTCGCTTCGAAGTATCACACCACGTTCCGGAATAACCCTCCCTTTGCCATAGCAGCGCGGTTGGGCGATATGCTTACCGGAATCCACGTCATTCCGACTATCCAGTCCTACATGGTTGATGACCCCAGATATGGATTTACGGATTTGGACGCGAAGAAAAATCTAAAGCAGATCATACATACCATCGACAGATACAGGAAGCGAAAGCCACTCATGCTGCTGATTGCTCCCGAGGGGCACCGAAGCGATGACGGGTCGTTAGGCCCCGCAGAACGCGGCGTGGTATCGTTTAGCTCCATGCTGGCTCCCGTACTGCTGGTTCCGACAGGTGTCTATTATGAAGGCGATTTCCGAAGAAGCGGCATCAACACCCGCTCACGGAAGCACCCCGTCATCGCGCATGCCGAGGTAGGAGAGCCGCTGTTTCAGGAACGGCGCCAGCACCGTTTGCCGCTGGAAACCATGATGCAGCATCTGGCCCGCACGCTCCCCAGGGAGCTCCGCGGAGACTGGACGGGCTGATATGAGACGCCCATATGGCTCGCAACCTGCTTCTTTGATATAATTCCTCTACGGGCCTGTAGCTCAACGGTAGAGCAGTAGCCTTTTAAGCTATTGGTTCTGGGTTCGAATCCCAGCGGGCTCACATACGTTCATGATAAAATAGTACACGGTTGTCATATGAAAACCTTTATCCTTGTACTTTTCTTCTTAATCCTGGGAATTACTATTGGATTCATGCTCGGGAAATCAAATTACCAGATTCCGAACATTCTGCCCCTTTCCTGCTCGTTTAACAACAAGACATATAAACACGGAGAATCGTTCCGGGACGACTGTAACACCTGCAGCTGCCAAAACGGACAGGTAGCATGCACCATGATGGCCTGCGGCGTACGCCCGCTGTAATATGACCACGCAAGACAAAGCACTGGAGATTTTACGCCGGCTCTCCAAAGCCACGCCGCATCCGAAAGTAGAATTACACTTTTCAACTCCGTTTGAGCTGCTGGTTGCAACCATGCTCGCCGCCCAATGCACGGATAAACTGGTCAATACGGTCACTCCCAAACTATTTGCGACATACAAAACCATACAGGATGTTGCCGATGCAACTCCTGAGGACATTGACCGCCTGATTCTCAAAATCAATTTTCATGCCAATAAAGCAAAAAATATCCGGGCCGCGGCAGCCATGATTATGGACACCTATCACGGGAAAGTGCCCCAAACCATGGAAGAACTTGACGCGCTGCCCGGGGTAGCAAGAAAAACTGCAAACGTCGTATTGGGAAGCGCGTTCGGCATCGCGTCAGGAATCGTTATCGATACCCACGGCATCCGCCTATCCAACAAACTCGGGCTTACGAAGGAGAAAGACCCCGTCAAAATCGAACAGAACCTGATGAAGCTAATACCCAAAGATAAATGGATAGACTTCGGGCACCTGCTCACGCTCCACGGCAGGTACATATGCACGGCGCGTCCGCATACATGTACGGATTGTCCCTTGGGCGATCTCTGCCCGGAATATCCGTGGACGTAGGAGAGAAACCGCGCCGGCTTCTAACAAGCACAAACCATACGCTCTTTGCTATAATACATATATGAAGGGATTTATAGATTTTATCCGTGAACAAGGAGTCATAGGGCTTGCCGTAGGGTTTATCCTGGGAGGTGCGATCACGTCGCTGGTCAAAGCATTTATCGCAGATATCATAAGTCCGCTTCTGGCGATCGGAATGAGCAATTTAAGCACGCTTACCGAAGCCTATATACAGATCGGCTCTGCAAAAATTATGTGGGGTAGTTTTATAAACGATCTTATCAACTTCCTCGTCATGGCATTTATCGTCTACTTCGGGGTTAAAATCCTCAAACTCGACAAGCTCGACAAGAAAAAGGACGGCTGAAGAAAGAGAACCGGACGGACGTTATGCTCTTCAAAAAGAGATTTAATAAATTTGCAGACAAACGGGGTACGTGGTTTCTTCGGAAGCTGGAAGACGCACTCGTCGTTAAAATACTTCCCTTTTTGCCCCCCTGGCTGGAAACCTATCACCTGACGCTTGCTACCCTGTTCTGGATAGTACTTATCATCATCGGCGGGTACTTCGCCACGGAAAACATGAACTACCTTTGGATCATGTCTCTGGGCGTCATGGGCCAATACGTGACCGACCGGCTCGACGGTGAAGTCGGCCGCAAACGCGATACCGGGCTGATCAAATGGGGATTTTATATGGACCATTTCCTCGATTACCTGTTTTTGTGCTCCATCGTTATCAGCTACTGGTTCCTCACACCCTACGAGTACAAATATATTCTGTTTGTCGTTCTGGCGATAAGCGCGGCGTATTTCGTGCATACTATCCTGTATTTCGGCGTGACCGGCCAGTTTGAAATAGCCAGAGAAGGATTCGGACCTTCTGAATTCCGCATTATGGTGATTGCCATAAACAGCATGCTTATTTATCTGGACCGCATTATTTTTGTCCCGATGCTGCTTACGTTTTTGAGCGCAAATATCCTGTATCTTATCGTCAGCATATACAGGGCGCAGCAAACCATATGGGAGATTGATATGACGGCAAAACACAAACTGGTCAAGAAGTTACCCAACTGATCATGAGGTCACACTGACGAGATGCGTAAGCTTGGTTACGGCATACGAAACCGGATCCAGCATGATAGCCACGACATCGATACGCATATCCGGATTCCGTTCGGGATGAAGTAATACATAATACTGCGCCGTTTGTATGACATCACGCAGCTTCCCGGGGGTGACGGACAATTCCGGACTTCCGAACGATGCAGTACATCTGGTTTTTACTTCTACAAATACCAGCGTGTTACCGTCACGGGCGACAATATCTATCTCGCCGTAGCGTGCTTTGAAATTACGTTCAAGAATGCGGAAATGTTTTGAGAGGAGATACGAGGCGGCTGCCTGCTCGCCTATAGATCCGACCTTACTTTTTGGCGGGCTGGACTTGGACTGCTTCTGAGACACGACTGGCCTCTTTTCCTATCTTGCCGCGCAGGTAATACAGTTTTGCGCGCCGGACGACTCCGTGCTTTTTTATTTCGATCTTGCGGATCCACGGAGATACAAGCGGGAAAATGCGCTCAATACCGATTGCCGCGGCACCGATTTTACGTACCGTAAACATGGCGTTTGCGCCGCTTCCTTTGACTGCGATCACGATTCCCTCAAAAATCTGGATACGTTCGCGTGTTTCTTCTTTTACTTCGCGCTTGGTTTTCCCTGCGACTTTTTCCTTTTCGATAAGTTTGTAGTGCACGCGCACCGTATCGCCGACATGCATGTCGACGCTCAGTTCCTTGTCCCCGTCTTTTCCTGTCCAAACAATGTGATTAGCCATATATTGCGTGTAAGAGGCTTATTTTATCATTCCGGAGAGCTTGATACAAGCACGGACATAGGTGATGAACAACGGGTGCGGTACAAGCGGACTGGACCGGTACTCAGGATGATACTGGGTTCCCAGGAAATACGGGTGTGCACTGGCGGGCAGTTCCACGATCTCTGCCAGATTCTCGACCGTTGACCGGCCGGAGAAGACAAGCCCTTTATCTTCCAGCTGCTTGGTAAACGCATCGTTAAATTCGTACCGGTGGCGGTGGCGTTCCCAGACCGTTTTGGTTCCCGGATCCGAATACCCCTGGTTAGAAAGATAACTTTGATCAGCGAGCGATCCTTCTTTTACCTTGCATTCCCAGCGCCCGAGCCGCATGGTGCCTCCGTAGGCGCGGCGTTTCTGATTTTCTTCCTGCATGGGATTCATATGGATGACGGGAAACGGCGTTTTCTCGTCACATTCCGTCGTATTTGCGTCTTTGAGACCCAGGACATTACGTGCGTATTCGACAACAGCCAGCTGCATGCCGTAGCAAAGCCCGAGATACGGGATTTTCTGCTCGCGTGCGTACCGGATAGCTTCCAGCATTCCCTCAACTCCTCTGGGTCCCCAGCCGATCGGTACGATGACGCCCGACACTCCGAAAAGCAGTGACTCGGCCGATGCACCTTTTTCGATTTTTTCGGAATTCACCCAGCGGGTTTTGACCGTCACTCCCTCATTCCAGCCGGCATGATCGAGCGCGTCCATAAGAGCCGCGTATGAATCCCTAAGTTCGTAGTCTCCTGTGCCGAAATATTTTCCTACGATGGCAACCTCGATGACTTTCTTTTTGCTCGCTTTTGCCCGTTCCAGCATGGAAGTCCAGTCACCCATCTGAGGCGGACGGTCGGGGAGACCAAACAGGGCCAGAATCTTTTGTGCAAATCCCTGCTCCTCGAGCGTCTGGGGTACAATATACGGCGTTGATTCATCCGGATTATTGATCACGTTTTCCGGCGCGACGTTGCAGAACATCGCTAAACGCTCCCGCCTGCGGATATCTATGGCTTTTTCCCCTCTGCATACGATGAAATCCGGCTGTATCCCCATAGAGAGCAGGAATTTCACTGAAAGCTGCGTGGGCTTGGTTTTGGGTTCACCCAAATGGTGCGGAGTCGGCAGGTAACTTACGTGCACATGCACGACCGGCGCCTTTTTAACGGTTTTTAATATCCTCGATGCTTCATAATACAGCATGTTCTGGTACTCGCCTGCTGTGCCTCCGAGCTCAATCACGACAATCTCCGCATCGTCTTTTTTGGCAGCGATTTCAATCCGGCCTAAAATCTCATCGGTAATATGCGGAATTGCCTCCACATCCTCGCCTTTATACTCAAAGTTCCGTTCGCGGCCGATCACTGCCGAATAGATCTGCCCCATCGTGACGAAATTATGGCGGTGCACGTTTTTGCCCAGGAATTTTTCGTACGTGCCCATATCCATATCTGCTTCCGTGCCGTCATCGCACAGGAACGGATCGCCGTGTTCAATGGGATTGATAAGTCCTGAATCTACGTTTAAGTAATTTTCAAACTTTATGGGGGTGACTTTATATCCTCTTGCCTGAAGAAGTAATCCGATGGAGGCTGCGGTAATGCCCTTTCCTAATCCCGATAGCACGCCCCCCGAAACGAATATATACTTGGTTTCTGTAAGGTGCATGGTTTAAGATACCAAAAAATAACCTCCCCGTCAACCCTACTTTCAGATGAAATGAAACAGGGAATGTTGGTATGTATATTCAATTTTTGCTTGTTCTGACGCGCTTACCTGACTTCCTGGGTTTCCCGGTTGCTGACGCTTTTTTTCCTCCGAAATTCTTCCGGAACAGCGAGTAAAAAATGTCCCCTTTGGTAATCACACCGACGACCTGATCGTCGTCGTTTAACACGGGCAACTGGTCCACGTGACGCACGATCATACGGGAAAGTGCCCGCATAACCAGCGTGGATTCCCGCGCGAAAATCACAAGTCTGCACATGATATCTTTCGCTTTTACGGGAGCCATTTCGCGAATCCTATCTTCCATCGCCTCAAAATCCTGAGGGGTCTCCAGATAATCCATAACGTCCTGATATTTGGGATACAGCCGCTCCAACACGTCTTTACGGGTCACGATGCCCACAAGTTTACCTGAACCGTCTACGACCGGAAGCGTATGAATATGCGTGGAAAAAATCTTTTTACAGAGGTCACGATATGTAGTATCTGGGGTTACCGTCATTACAGCTCTGGACATGATTTCCGAAACTGTCATAGATACGTTTTATGAAGTATACCACACGATAAAATACCGATGTCAATACGCGACGGGGATTACTGCGGACGGAACGGAGTGGCTTTACGCCTGCGCTTACTCACTTTGAGTTCCAGAAGTGAACGGTGGAGCACTGCTATAGCTGCTGCCAATTCCTCTCCTTTTGCCTTCCGGGCGATCAGGGATTTTGCTGACTCCATGGCTTTTTTGATCTCTGCTTCGTTGATCTCGTCAGCGTGGACGGCTCGGGATACGAGGATAGACACCTCCCCTTTCGGGCGCACTTCCATAAATCCGCCGCCGATTGCCAGGAAAAATTCTTTGCCTGCTGATTTGATTTTGGCCTCCCCCGGCGCCAGCTGGGTGAATAACGGTTCGTGGTTAGCCAGCACCTCGATAGTGCCGTCCGGAGTCGGTACGGAAACCGATTCCACTTTTTCGGAAAACGCTTTCCGCTGCGGTGTGATGACCGAAAGAAGAAATTGCATGGTTATTTTACTTCATCAATGGTGCCTACCATGTAAAATGCCTGTTCAGGTTTACTGTCATGCTTTCCTTCCAATATTTCCTTAAATCCGCGGACCGTTTCTTCTACCGGCACGTATTTGCCCGGGCGTGCGGTAAACGCTTCTGCCACGAACATCGGCTGGGTTAAGAACCGCTGAATCTTGCGGGCACGGGAAACGGACAGTTTGTCCTCTTCACTCAACTCCTCCATACCCAAAATCGCGATGATATCCTGAAGGTCCTTGTAACGCTGCAGGACGCGCTGTACGCCGCGTGCCACGTCATAATGCTCTTTGCCCAATACCAGCGGATCCAGAATGCGTGAGTTTGCCGTTAACGGATCGATAGCCGGGTATAATCCCTGCTCGGCAATGGACCGCTCCAAAGAAATGGTCGCATCCAAATGAGCAAACGTCGTAACAGGTGCCGGATCGGTATAATCGTCTGCCGGCACGTATACTGCCTGAACCGACGTGATGGACCCTTTCTTTGTCGACGTAATACGTTCCTGAAGCGCACCCATCTCGTCAGCGAGCGTCGGCTGATATCCGACTGCTGACGGAATACGTCCCAAAAGGGCCGACACTTCACTCCCTGCCTGAGCGAACCGGAAAATGTTATCGATAAAAAGCAGCACGTCCTGACCTTCCTCATCGCGGAAATATTCCGCCATGGTAAGTCCCGACAATGCGACACGAAGCCTGCTTCCCGGCGGCTCATTCATCTGACCGAAAACCAATGCTGTTTTGCTGATAACGCCCGAGTCCTTCATTTCCCGCCACAAATCATTTCCCTCGCGGCTCCGCTCTCCGACTCCGGCAAATACGGAAACGCCGCCGTGCACTTCTGCGACGTTATGGATAAGTTCCTGAATCAATACTGTTTTTCCTAAGCCCGCTCCTCCGAACAGACCCATTTTTCCTCCCTTTACGAAAGGAGCGACCAGATCGACAACTTTTATACCCGTTTCCAAAAGTTCCCGTTTGGTACTTTGCTGCGATAACGGCGGTGCCGCTCTGTGAATCGGGCTCCGTTTGACCGCTCCCACGGCTGCTCCTTCATCAATAGGTTCTCCGACAACGTTAAAGATACGTCCCAGCGTTTTTTTGCCTACCGGTACGGAAATAGGTTCTCCGAGTGCCGTGACATCGGTTCCCCGGCTCAATCCGTCGGTCGGACCCAATGCGATTGCCCGTACACGATTGTCCCCCAAATGCTGTTCCACTTCCAAAATAAGCACTTTGGAATCCGTAAATTCAGTAGGAACCGTCAGCGCTTCGTAAATCGCCGGCATATATTCGGGAGAAAACTGCACGTCGATAACAACTCCCTGAATCTGGACAATCGTGCCTATAGTTGATTTCTTTTCCGGTTTTGTCTTTGCCATATAAATATTTCTCCTTTGCTACATGATTTACTCTACCGCAAGTCTCGCGGTCACCATGTCGGTAATTTCATACGTAATCTTCTCCTGCCGCGCTTTATTGTACTGCAGGGTAAGGTCATCCTGTAAGGAATTGGCGTTATCCGTCGCATTGTGCATCGCGATCATACGGGCAGAATGCTCCGCTGCTTCTGCCTGAAGCACTGCATCCCGGATCTGATTCTCCACATAATGAGGAAGCAGCGCATTAAATACTTCCTCGACGGACGGCTCAATTAAAAATTCATAGGACCCTTCGGTATCTGCTGCTGCAGCTTCCCCGCTGATCGTAAGCGGCAGGACGGTTTTTACCCTCGGAACCTGTTTGGATACGGACAAAAATTCGTTGGATACCAAATCGACTGCATCGAATTCACCCGATAGAAATTGCTCGGTCAGATATTCGACAAGCGCCGGAACGACGCGCTCCCAGGGTGTCGTGTCGGAAAAATCCGCCCGCACGCCGTGGCCTAATCTGGTCACAAAGTCAGCGCCCTTTTTGCCTATCGAAACGACTTCATATTTCGCCCCTACAGCGTATTGTTTCATAAAAAACCGGAATAACGACGTGTTCAGACCTCCGCATAATCCTTTATTTGTCGAAAGCAGCACAACCAGCCGTTTACCTGTCGGACGCGGCGTCATCAGCAGCCTATGGCTTCTGAAATCCGTCCGTGACGCAAGTCGTGTCACCATTTCGAAAATTTTCTGTGCATACAGCTTGCCGGCCAGTGCAGCTGCCTGGGCTTTTTTCATCTTCGCGGCCGCCACCAATTCCATGGCTTTGGTAATCTGTGCGATATTTTTCGCACTTTTAATTCTCCGCTTGATAAGACGAATATTTGCCATACCACCTGTTATTTAAACGACTTTTTAAAATCGGAAATCGCTGCTTCGAGTGCTTTTTCTATCTCAGGAGACAGCACTTTTTCTTTGGCAATGGCAGTCAGCATTTTGCGGTGCCGGGCATTCACGTAGCTTACAAACTGAGATTCAAACTCCGTGATACGATTGACAGGAATATCATCAAGATGTCCTTTGCTCCCTGCCCACATGATCGTCACCTGGCTGGCCACGGATGCCGGCTGGAATTGACCCTGTTTGAGCAGTTCCATCATGCGGCTGCCGCGTGCAATCTGTTTTTTGGTGATCTCATCGACGTCGGAAGCAAATTGTGCAAATGCCGCCAAATCCCGGAATTGCGCCAAATCGAGCCGCAGGTTCCCGGACACTTTTTTCATGGCCTTTATCTGCGCACTTCCTCCCACGCGGGATACGGACAATCCGACGTTGACCGCCGGCCGCTGCCCGCTGTTGAAGAGATCGCTTTCCAGGTAAATTTGTCCGTCAGTAATGGAAATTACGTTTGTCGGAATGTACGCAGACATATCTCCGGCCTGTGTTTCGATAATGGGAAGTGCGGTAATGGATCCGCCTCCACGTGCTTCGGAAAGCCGACACGCACGCTCCAGCAACCGGCTATGAAGGTAGAACACGTCTCCCGGATATGCCTCGCGGCCGGACGGCCGGCGGAGCGTAAGCGATATCTGCCGGTATGCCCAGGCGTGTTTGGATAAATCATCGTAGATCACCAACACGTCTTTGCCTTTGTCCATAAAGTATTCAGCCATTGCGGATCCTGCATACGGAGCCAAATACTGATATGTCACGGGATCGCTTGCGGTCGCTGCCACGATAATCGTATGTCCCATGGCATTATGCTTTTCCAAATCCGCGATAACCTGAGCCACACGCGCCGTTTTCTGGCCGATAGCCACATAAATACAGATCACGCCTTCGTCTTTCTGATTAATAATCGTATCGACGGCAATGGCGGTTTTCCCGGTGCTTCTGTCTCCGATAATCAGTTCGCGTTGGCCGCGGCCGATCGGGATCATCGCGTCGATGGCTTTGATACCCGTCTGAAGCGGGGTAGTCACCGGCTGCCGGTGTACCACGCCTGAGGCGATCTGTTCCATGGGATAACGGGTTTTGGACGGGATGACGCCTTTGGCATCAACTGGTTCTCCCATCGGATTGATTACACGTCCTAAATAGGCTTCCCCGACCGGGACAGACAACAATGTCCCTGTGCTGCGCACTTCGTCGCCTTCCTTAAGCGTCAGGTAATCGCCGAGCACCATGATACCCACTTCTTCTTCTTCAAGATTTACGACCACTCCCTGTACTCCGTTCGCAAACGTCACAAGCTCGAGATATTTGGCGCCCGGAAGCCCGGAGGCTTTCGTAACACTATCAGCAAGCGTCGTGATGTATCCCACTCTTCTGGCTGTGGCGGACGAATCAAAACTCTCGAGTTTTTTTACTAATTCCTTTGCGATAAGGGATGCCGTGTTTGTTTTCATACTCATATATTAGGAAACAGTGACAATACGCGCCATGTCGTTCAGTTCGTTTCTGATGCTGGAATCCATAACCCAATCTGCCATCGTAACCCGGAGACCTCCGATAAGAGACGGGTTTACGACACTGGTCAGACTCACCTCATGGCCTGCTATACGGGAAAGCGCCCGGGCAATACCCTGAAGCTCAACCGACGTCAGTTTGACCGCGGATTCGACTTTCGCCTGATGTTCGTGCTTTGCGGAAGCCGACATCTTAAGCAACAGCGACTGCACTTTGGGTGTCATAGGGGTAGCCTTGCCACCCCGTTTTAAATGACTTATAACCCCGTCTACAAATCCACGGGCATCTTTGGAAACAGATTTCATACGCGTATTAGTCATCCTCGTATCAGGACTTCTTTTCCTCCCGTGCTGCCCAGGATTCCAGATCTTTTACCCGCTTGGAAATAAGGGCATGCTGTTCTTTGGCGCCCATAACAGAAGAAAGCAGACGCTTGGCCATAACCACCGCCAGATCGATAGCTTCACCCGCGATCGCTTTTTTGGAGGATTTGTGTGTTTCTTCCGCCTCCTGCTTCGCTCGGGCAATAATTGCTGCCGCCTGCACGTGGGCTTCTGCCAATAATTCCTTTTCCACTTCTTTCGCCTGCTTTTTGGCGTCTTCTATGATGGCCAGCGCATCTTCCCGCGCTTTGTTCAGTGCCTTTTCCTGCTTCACGATAAGCTTTTCTTCCTCGTCCTTGAGTTTTGCCGTGAGCTCAACGCCGTCGGCAATTTCGCGTCTGCGTTTCTCAAGCATGGTGAGAATCGGCTTATACAGCAGTTTTTGCAACACAAATATGATAACCAAAAAATTAACTACCTGTGCTGCCAACAATGTTGGTTCAATACCTAATTTATCCATGATTTCGACCTAATCGTTTATACGAATTTTATAATAAGAGCCGCCACGAGTGAGTAAATAGCAATAGCTTCTGCGAATGCTATACCCAAAATCATACTTGTGCGGATTTCGTTCGCTGCTTCAGGATTTCTCCCCATAGCCTCGAGCGCTTTTCCTGTCAATAAACCGATAGCGATAGCCGGGGCAATACCTCCGACTGCTACGGTTATACCCATCATAATCATACGAATTATTGCTTCATCCATTTTCCACTCACCCCCTTTTCATAATGCCCGGAAAACAGTAGTCCTCCGTGCGTACAATGTTTATAAGTATACTGATTATCCTGCCTCATGCAATATGCATCACTTTGATGCATATAAATACGCTTTAGGCGTGTTCACCCTCTCCGTGCGATACCGCCACGCTGAAAAACGCTGTAGAAAGCATCGAAAACACCAGAGCCTGGATAAGGCCGACAAATAACTCCATCATCAAAAACGGCAACGGTACGATAAACGGCATAAGGAACGCGATCACGGCAAGCAGTACTTCACCTGCAAAAATATTTCCGAACAACCGGAATGCAAACGATATGACCTTGGAAATATCGGAAACAAGTTCCAGTAGTCCGACGCTGAACTGTATCGGATCCTTAAAGCTGATAAACCGGCTCAGATAGTGTCCGCCCAAATTGGCAAAGCCGAAATACTGCATGGCGATCACGGCTACGATGGCAAGGGCAAGCGTCATGTTCAGATCAGCGGTAGCGGCTCTGAAAAGCGGCACGAATTCGGTCTTTCCTTCTTCTTTCCCGGCTTCCTCTTTTCCGGCCGTTGCCGTGGCTGATTCCGCTTTGGGTTCTTCTGTTGTTTTGGCATGCGTATCCGCTGCAGCTTCCGGTTTCACTTCTTTAGCCGGTTCCTTTGTGACTGCTTCAGCCGCACTCTCAGACCGATAGAACCCGACGGTTGATACTCCGGGGAGTAAACCTACCCAGTTTGCAGCCAGAATAAACAGGAAAAGCGAAGCGACAATGGGGAAAAACTGCTTGATGTGCCGGCCTGCGATTGCGCCGAAGAAATCATACAATCCGCCCACAATGGTTTCCCCGATCAGCTGTGCATTCCCGGGAATCACCGACATGTTGCGGGTAGCCAAATACGAAAGCACTATGAGGATAGCCATCACGACCCACGTCGTGATATATGCGTTCGAAACAGGCAGCCCGAAGACTGTCCATAATGTTTCAGCAGCCAATGATATATGCAACATGATTTCTTAAATAATGACAAGTAATCCCGGTATTATCTGCTATTGAGTGCATCACGCACAATACGTATCAGTGATGCACATGAGATCACACATCCCAGGCCAAACAACAAAAGCGTCGCCTTCGGGCGTGTTCCCCACCGCTCATCCAGCTTCACGCCCCCAACCAGACCCAACACCATAGGCAACGCTATGTCAAAGCCGACTTGCCCGGCGACTGATGCAAACTGCCATCCTCCGCCGCGTTCAGACGACTTTTTCTCAACTGCCTTCACTTTCCGGGGACGGATGCCTGTTTCCACATCTTCCAAAATCACGTCAAAAAGCTCGCCCTCCGGAAGCTTCGTCTGTTCGTCTTTCATAAATAATTGTATAGCAGACGACTTTTAGCCGTCAATACATTAAGCTGTAAACGAGTTTGCCAGATTCAGCGGACGCACGTCATCGGCCAGAATTACCAGCCTGTCATCTTTTTGATCCACTTTACCGGTGATGATCACACAGGCATCACGCACCCAAATCCGCGCCGAGCGCGCATACATCTTGGGGAAAATCACCACTTCGATATTGCCCGTCAGATCCTCGAGGCGGATAAACGCCATTTCGCTTCCGCTGCTTTTGGTAACAATTTTTTTCACCTGAGCGATCAGACCGACAATCTGAATTCTGTCGCCTACCCGCTCTTCCGAAATCTGGGATATCGGCGTCATGGCTTCGGTGTCACCCATCGACTTCAATGTTTTCTCGAGCGGATGAGCAGTCAGATAAAATCCCAGCAGTTCTTTTTCAAAGCCGAGCAGCTCGTGGCTGGCAAGTTCAGGCACATGCGGCAGATGATCGAGCACTGAAGTTTCTTTAGTGTCCCCTGTATCAAACAGCCCGGTCTGCCCGACAGACGCGGCTTTTCTGTCCTTGTGTATCTGATCCAGCATGTCTTCCACAACCGAAAGCAGCGCGGCCCGCGTCCCGAACGCTTCCATGCCGCCTGCCTGGATAAGGCTTTCAAGCGTCTTTTTGTTTACCTTGGATACGTCAACGCGGCGCAGAAAATCCGAAAATGTGGTAAACGACCCGTCGTGCCGGGCCCGCAGAATACTCTCGATAGCCGCTTCCCCGACGTTTTTGATGGCAGACAATCCGAACCGGATCCTGCCGCTTTCTATGGAAAATTCGATATCAGACATGTTGATATCCGGGGGGAGCAGTTGGATGCCGGTACGCTTACACTCTGCGACAATCATGGCGATTTTTTCGCTCCGGGTATCCCCGGTATTAGCCCGCGATTCAGCTGTCAACACGGCCGTCATGTACTCTACCGGATAATTTGCTTTCAGATAAGCCGTCTGATAGGCGATGACGGCATAACAGGCCGCATGCGCTTTGTTAAATCCGTACCCCGCAAACGGTTCGATCAGATGGAAAATTTCTTCCGCTTTGTTTCTGGTCATGCCGTTTTTGACACACCCCTCGACGAATTTTTCCTGCTGTTTTTTCATTTCGGACGGGATCTTTTTTCCGACGGCCTTGCGCAGCTTATCCGCGTCCCCCCAGCTGTAGCCTGCCAGCGTGATAGCGGTAAGCAGCACGTCATCCTGATAACAAATGAGGCCATATGACTGCTTCAGGACATCTTTGAGCCGTGCGTCCGGATATGTGATGCTTTCCGGATTATTTTTACGCGCGATATACTGCGGGATCACCTGCATGGGGCCCGGACGAAACAGGGCAACCATCGCCATAAGGTCGAAAATAGTGGTCGGCTTGAGTTCTTTAATATACCGGCGCATACCCGCCGACTCCAGCTGGAATACGCCCGTCGTTTCGCCTATCGCCAGCATTTCAAACGTTTTTTTATCGGTGAGCGGAATATCATAGACATCGATTATTTTTCCTTTTACCTGTTCGATAAATTTAGTGGCGGTTGCCATGATCGTTAAGTTCCGTAGTCCCAAAAAATCCATTTTCAAAAGTCCCACACCGTCCTCACCGACGGTATACATATCGTATTGGGTGATAATGCGGTCGCCTTTGCTCTCACGCTGGAGCGGCGTATATTCCACTAGCGGCTTGTCGGCGATGACGACTCCTGCAGCATGTACCGATGCATGGCGGGCTACCCCTTCCAGTTTGCGGGCAACATCGAGCAGCCGTTTGGTATCCGGTTCGCTTCGGTAGGCGGCAGAAAGCTCCGGCGTCATGTCTATTGCCTTGTCTATCGTCATGCCGAATCCCTGCATGCCCGGAGGAATGAGTTTGGCGATACGGTCCGGCTGGATGTACGGCATACCCAGCGCACGTCCGGCATCTCGTACGGCACCTCTGGCCTCCATGGTTCCGAAGGTTATGATCTGGGCTACTTTGTCATCACCGTATTTTTGCGTGACGTAGGCAATCACCTCATCACGTCGGTCGTCGGCAAAATCCAGATCGATATCAGGAGGACTCGGCCGGTGGGGATTTAAGAACCGTTCAAACGGCAGCCGGAAAAACAGAGGATCGATACCGGTAATTCCCAATACGTAGGAGATAACACTTCCCGCTGCTGATCCGCGGCCCGGACCGACACCGATTTTTTGGCTTTTGGCCCAATTCACGAAATCGGAAACGATTAGAAAGTACGTGGAGTATCCTTTTTTCGTAATAATGTCGAGTTCGTAGTTTATCCGCTCGTTTATTTCATCGGTTACTTTTTCGTATCGTTTCGGCAGCCGCTCTATCACCAGCTCGCGCAGGTATTCTTCCGGAGTCTGATGCTCGGGAACGGGAAACTTAGGCAGAATCCATTTGCCGACGGACAACGTGATATCGCACATGGACGCAATTTTTACCGTATTTTCAATCGCCTCGGGGTACTGGGCAAACAATTCCGACATCTCCTCCGGGCTCCGAAGGTAAAAGTCTGGAGATTCCATCATCGATAACGGCCGGTTTTTCTCAACGATGGTCCGCTGCGTCTGAACGCACAGCAGAATTTCCTGCGCTTCCGCATCGTCGGCTTTTACATAATGCACATCGTTTGTCGCGACCAGCGGCAGCCCAAGTTTGCGGGACAGTGCGATAAGCTTTTCGTTTACTTCCTCGATTTTGGGTATATGCGGATGCTTCTGTAACTCGATATAGTAATGATCAGGTCCGAACAGCTCTGCGTATTTTGTCGCAACTTCCTCGGCTTCGCGGATTTTATCCTGCATCAGAAGCTGAGGCACTTGGCCGGCCAGACAGGCGGAAAGACAAATGATCCCCTCATGATGTTTCTCGAGGAGGCCCCAATCGATACGGGGTTTGTAATAATACCCGTCCAGGTGCGCGTACGTCACGAGCTTCATGATATTGCGGTACCCGGTATCGTTTTGGGCAAGCAGCACCAGATGATAGGGATCCGTATCGATTTTTCCTTCTTTATCGAGTCTGCTTCTTCTGGCAACATACGTCTCCACGCCCAGAATCGGTTTGATGCCTGCCGCTTTGGCTTTGAGATAAAACTTGAAGCTACCGTACATCGCCCCGTGATCGGTAATCGCCAGCGTATCCATGCCCATTTCTTTTGTGCGGGCAATCAGCTGGTCCAGCTTGCCTAACCCATCCAACAGGGAAAACTCACTGTGGACATGAAGATGTACGAATTTTGCCATGATTATAATTTGCCTGTCAGGAGATCCATCACCTTTTGCTTATCGCCTTTTCCTGCGAGCCTCTTTAACACAGTACCATAAAGGAACATCTTTGATTGCTCTTTGCCCGCCTTATAGTCAGCGACCGCTTTGGGATTTTCAGAGAGCACCGCATCAATAGCAGCAATAAGAACGCTGTCATCAACGTGGGTCACCTGTTTACTCTGTATGATTTGTTCGGCGACGTGCGCCGGGCTCACGCTAGATGCATCCGGAACTTTATTTATGATCCAATTAGCAACGGCTGGTCCCGAAATAGTTGCTTCCTGCACGGCAGGCAGCGAAACGGTACCGGAAAACAGCTTCATTTTCCCGAAATCCTCGGATAACACATTTGCCTGATTGTCGTTCAATCCGTATTTGGCTTTCACTTCCGCTTTATATGCATCCGGCAATTGCGGCATATGCGTTCTGATATTTTCTATATAGGCGCCCGTAAACCTCATAGGCGGAATATCGGGCTCCGGGAAATACCGGTAGTCCGCTGCTTCTTCTTTCGTCCGTTGGGATACAGTTGCATTTTTGGCTTCATCCCACCCGCGTGTTTCCTGCGTCGGTGTCGTTCCGTTGTCCAGCAGGAGGGCATGGCGTTTGATCTCATACTCTATTGCCATTGCCGCAAACCTGAACGAATTTATGTTTTTCACTTCCACTTTATAGTTAGGCAACCCTTTCTCCCCTGCTTTCCGTAATGAAATATTGGGTTCAAGACGCATGGAACCTTTTTCCATGTCGGCATCGGAAATCCCCAAGAACCGCACGATCTGATGCAGCTTCTTGAGAAATTCCTTTGCCTGTTCGCTACTTTTGATATCCGCTTCCGTGACAATCTCCACAAGAGGAACTCCGGAACGGTTAAAGTCTACAAGCGTTACTTTCTTTCCATCGACCGTCGCATGCTGCAGCTTCCCCGTATCTTCCTCAAGATGCACCCGATGAATTCTCACATCCCCAAACGATGTAGCGATCATCCCTCCGCGGCACAGCGGTTGGTCGTATTGAGATATTTGGTAGCCTTTGGGAAGATCGGGATAAAAATAATGCTTCCGGTCAAATTTAGAAACTTCAGAAATTTCGCTTCCGAGAGCTAACCCCAACATAATCGTCCATTCAACCGCTTTTTTATTCGGCACGGGGAGCGCTCCCGGAAGCCCCAAACAGACAGGGCATGTGGCCGTATTGGGCTCTTTGGCAAAATGATCCGCCGGACAGCCGCAGAACATGCCGCTCTTGGTTTTAAGCTCCACATGTATTTCAAGTCCGATAACCGGTTCGTAGGTATTCATAGATTATTTGGCCCATTCATTCCAGTCGGTTGCCTGCTCGTACGCTGCAGCTGCCTGCAGTATTTTTTCTTCCTGCCATTGATCTCCCATGATATTTAATCCTAAAAATAAATTTGTTTCCGGATTTCTCCAGCACGGAACGCTGATTCCGGTATTTCCTACTAATGAACTCGGCTCCACTAACATGTCCTGCAGTTCCCCAAACAGCGGATCCCCGTTGGAAGCGCCTGACGGCAACGCGTATCCGGGTGTCGGAGATGAGAGCAGCACGTCGTACGTCGAAAACAGATCTTCAAAATTCTTGCGATACAGACTCCGCACCTGTTGTGCACGGACATAATATTTGTCCGCGTATCCTTTGGAAAGAGTAAATGTTCCCAGCATGATGCGGTTTTTCGCCTCATGGGCAAATACGGATCTGTCGGCTCCGTACCGCACACCGTCGTATCGTGCCAAATTACTCGACACTTCCGAGCGTTGTACCACGGTGTAGACCCCGATGGCATAATCGGGAGCCAGTATCGTACCCTTTTTCCCGTCGCGGGACATGGGAATCATATCGACACGGGCGCCCATTTCCTCAAACACTTTTGCGGCCTTGAGTATTGCAGTATCCAAATCCGTTCCTTTTATGTTGGGGTGATCCATGTAACAAATTCCCATTTTCATTCCCTTCACGCCTTTGGTGAGTGCCTTGGTATAGTCGGGGACCGGCCTGGGAAGCGTGGTTCCGTCATACCGGTCATGACCGGCCATATGGGTAAGCATAATTGCACAGTCTTCTACCGTTTTCCCGATCGGCCCCGGGCTGTCTGTCGATGAAGCCATCGCGATGACGCCGTACCGGCTCACGCGGCCATAGGTCGGCTTGAGTCCGACGACACCGCACCACGAAGCAGGTTGCCGGATCGATCCGGCGGTTTCGCTTCCGATTGCTCCTATCGTAAGATTAGCCGCTATGGCAGCTGCACTCCCACCGCTTGAACCTCCGGGCAGATATTCGGGGTTTCGGGGATTTTTGGTCGGCCCGAAATCACTTGTTTCCGTACTGCTGCCGTGCGCCCACGCATCCATATTGGTTTTCCCGATCACGACGCTGCCTGCTTTCTGCAGTTTTTTCGTCGCGGTCGAATCGAACGGGGGCCTGAATCCTTTGAGCACGAACGATGAGGCGGTGGTAGGAAGCACAGTCGTTAAAAAATTATCCTTTACCGCAATCGGGATACCGGCCAGCGGAGTATCCAGGAGCGCGTCGGCTTTGGACACTGCCTCTGCATCAAGCGAAAGATAAATATTATACAGACTGTTTTTTTCGGCGATGGCATCATGAAGATCTTTGTACAGCTCGGCATGCGAGAACTCCTTTTTTTTGAGTTTCGTAATCGCGTCTTTTACCGTGAGGTGATTGAGTTTCATAACACTGTTACTGTTCCAGTACCTGATCGACGACAAAAAAACCTTTGTGTACCCGTTTGCCGTTTTTGAGCGCCTCTTCCTGCGTGAATATACGCGTCTTGTCTATCTCGTCTTCCCGGAAAACATTTTCAAGTCCCGTCACCTGATTGGTCGGGGTAACTCCGGTGACATCTACTTCGGAAAGGGTATCCACAACTTTTAAGGTTTTGGTAAATCCCTCTGCCAAATCCTGTGCTTCTTCATCCGTCACGGGAATGTTTGCCAGGCCGGCGATTTTCCGCACGTCCGATGTCGTGAAGGTGGTGTCTTTCATGGGCTCATTATAGCGGAAATTACTATAGTGCAACATGGGTTATGTTCTTGCCAAAAGAAAGACCTTTGAGGTACGCTACCCTATATGAGCAAATACAGGGCTGCAGTGCAGCAAATGCTGGAAGAAAACAAGGAATTGTTTGACGAATTCAAGCCCATTCACGACGCGTATGTTCTCAACCCTCAGGCCAATCAGGCCAAGTATAACGCCATAGGCAGCACGGTGATGGACGTTATCCGCGACTATGAACGCAAACTCTGCGCCAAAATGGGAGCCGGGCAATACAGTAAGTTCAGTATGAACCTTTCCGAAAAATTCATGGAGGAAATAAAAGGCATCTACTCCAAAATCATGTTTATCGGCGTGGAATAATATCGGCTCCGGACTACCGGCATTATTTCTTTTTCTGCAGTCTGTTTCTGATGTTTCGGACCGACCGCTTCAGATCAAAATAATCAAACAGTTCCGCATGCCAGCCCAGAGACAGTGCCGCATCGATATTTGGTTGCCGGTCATCAATAAATAAAATTTCGTCGGGATTCACACGGGCTTTTGTCCGGGCAATATCGTATATTTTGCGGTCTGGCTTTACGGCACGGACCTGAGCCGATTCGATAATCACGTCCCATCCCACATCCGGGATCTTCCCTTTACGAAGCAGCGCGTCAATAGTTCCCAGCTCCGCATTGGACAGAATGCCGAGCCGGTATCCGCCGGTAAGTTCGTGTATGAGATCGTGCGTCTCCTGATAATGCCCCTGATATTCAGTGATAAAATCCACAAAATCGTCTTTGGGGTGCTCAATCCGGAACGTGGCTTTAAAATCCCTAAGATACGCTTTGTTGTCCAGATTCCCGAGACACGATTCCCGCCAATTTTCATCAAAAAACGTCTGGATCGCTTCGGCATCCAAATGAAATTCCCGGGCTAAACCGCGTTTCGTCTGCTCGTTATCTATGACAACCCCGCCCAGATCGAAATAAATAAAAGAAATCTTTTTTTTCATACGGACTATGGCATCCGGGCGGATCACCCTACTTAGCGCACCGACTCGTTCGCTTTCTGTTCCAATGTATCGTTTAGCAAAGCGAGCGTGCCAAGTGCTTTCTCAAGAAGCCAATCGGCAATCGCAGGATTTTTCGGCAGCAGGGGACCATGGAAGTAACTGCCGATCGCGTTTTTATATATTACCCCTTCCCACCCGTCATCGCCGTTGTTCCCGTTTCCGCTGATTACTTTTGCAAGCGGTTTCATTTTGGGACCCAAATGCGTCCTGCCGCCGTGGTTTTCAAACCCGACAATAACCGTTCCTGCGAGTACATGCGGATTCACGATTTCGGCACGCACGTTACCGATAAGTCTTTTTGCCTGATCTCCGGGATGTTCGGTCGTAAGGTCAAAAATGCCGGCACCGGGAATAGTATCCCCCTGATACGGCTTATAATAGCGCCCGACAAACTGATATGCAGCGCAGACAAACAACGCGGGGATATTGCTTTCTACCATCTTTTTTACGACGGGACCTTTCCGTTTCAGGAAATCCTCACCGGCGAGTTTCTGCTGCCGGTCCTGTGCGCCCCCCATAAATATCAGACCGCAGGATTCCAATACGGATACCGGCGTTTCCAGGGTAACCGGTACAATATCCGCCCGTACACCGCGCCAGGAGCTTCGTCTTTCCAGCACTATCACGTTCCCGCGGTCTCCGTACGTACTCATGAGATCGGGATACAGCCATGCAATGCGGATTGATTTTTTCATAAAATCTTTCTCCCTTTCAGGATTTTCCGCGCTTCCAGCATGGCAGAATACGTCGCCAGTACATACAGCGGCTCATGAGTGTTACGTTCCCGCGCATGCATAAAAGCCAGAGACAGATCCGTAAATACCTGAGGCTCTCTGCCGGCGGGAGACGCGTATTTCAGCCTGAGTGCCATATCGTATGCCCTATCCCCACTTACCAAAACGGTGGCAGAGGGCGGAACCGTTTCGAAATCCACATCCCAAATCCAGCTTACGTCTCTTCCGTCAGGAATACGGTCATTTAATACAAACAGCAGCTCTTTGGCTCCCATATCCAGTACGGTACGCAATGAGGCGTTAAACCCGGCCGGATTTTTCGACAAAAACAGTTTGACGGTTTTACCCGCCGACTCTATCTCTTCCTGACGGCCGAACGCAGGGGCAAATGACTGGAGTGACTTTTTGATCGCTGATTCCGGAATACCCAGGGATTTGGCCAGGGCGACGGCGGCCAGCGTATTATATTGGTTATACAGCCCCGGCAGCGTGCTCGGCCAGCGGTTCACTGTCGGATCCGGACGCGTAAATGAGCATCCCGTGCACTTCCATACGCCGATATGCGAATAATACACGCCGCGGTACGTTAACCTGCGGCCGCAGCTCGGGCAAAACGTCGAATCCGTGGCGTGCTCCCTGACGCTAAGATACTTTCCGGCGTCATTTAATCCGTAATAAACGGCCTTACCTTTGACGGACGTGCCGATAAACGCCACGGCCGGGTCATCGCTGTTGAGAATAAACACGGTTTCCTTCGGAAGTGCAGACAACGCACGGATCCATTTTTCCACGATCACGTCTACTTCGCCGTACCGGTCCAGCTGATCGCGGAACAGATTGAGGAGAATTACCCGCTTGGGCGTCATGTACCGCAAAATGACGGGAAGTGAATTTTCATCAATCTCAAAAATACCCACGTCCGCGCGCACGCGCCCCAGCCAATCTGCATTCCGTATGAATGATGAAACCACGCCGTTTATCAAATTGGCGCCCGTCGCATTATGCACCACGCTGTCACCGATATGTTCAAGGATTGTTTTTACCATCAGCGACGTCGTCGTCTTACCGTTGGTGCCGGCTACCAGGATTACGCCGTCTGACAGCCGTTCTGAAAGTGCAGTCGCGATATTTGGCCGCAGCATGAGGGCCACTTCCCCCGGCCAGGTTTCTCCTGCTCCCAACCCAAGCAGCGTGCTGGTGAAAGATACAAGTTTCGTGAGAATAACTACGAGGCGGTCAAACAAGCCCATACCCTCATTATCGCGCAACATGGGCTCGCAAGGCAAACTTATGCTATCGGCGCATTGAGAAATACGTGGACAAAAACTTCCTTCCCTTTATAGGTAACCGTCTCTACGCCGACCGAAACGGGCACGTCGGGATAATCCTCAACGATCCTGTACCGATACTGCCAATCTCCGTCCGCCGGAGGAGTCACCTCTTCATGCAAACGCGTTTTGTCGGCAAATACTGACAGCTGTTTTTTAAGATACGCGATAACCTGCGATTCATGTATGCCGAGAGCTGATAGTTTTTCCGGAGACACAATGCCGCCGGCAAATACCCGGGTTGCCATATCAGTACCGATACGGGCAATCTCCTGACCGCCTCCCACACGTTTGACTATCCAGTGATCATTGTATTCCGCTTGAAGTTCGGGAAACGACAATTCCGCCGCTTTGAGCGTAAACGGTCCGCGTGGCACATCCTGATACACACTTGTACCGGCGTACCCGGATTTCAATCCTTTGGTCAGTATGTTTTCCGCATTACTCTTCATGATTTACATGGAACGGAGCCGTTTAATTCTGTCTTCCAGCGGAGGATGCGTATTAAAGGCATTGGCAAACCATGCCCCGAAATTCTTGCCTTTGAACGGATTCGTGATGTACAGGTGTGCCGTCGCGTTCGTTGCCGCTTCCAGCACCTCTTTGTCCCGTCCTAATTTTTCCAGTGCGCGGGCTAACCCTTCCGGATAGCGCGTCAGTTTCGCTCCCGATGCATCGGCCAGATATTCACGGTTGCGTGACGCGGCAAGCTGGATAAGAGAAGCAATGATCGGCGAAATAAGTGCCAACACGATGCCGACGATCAGCATGAGACCTCCCAATCCGCGGTCATCATCTCTGTCCCTGTGCCCGCCCCACCATAATGTTCTCAAAAATATATCAGCCAGATACGCTACCGTACCGACGAGAACCGCAATAACCGCCATGAGCCGGGTATCAAAATTCTTAATATGCGACAACTCGTGCGCGATAACTCCCTCGAGCTCCCTGCGTTCAAGCTGCGCTAAAATCCCCGTCGTGGCGACGACGACCGCGTGCTGAGGATCCCGCCCGGTAGCAAAAGCATTCATGGCCGTATCTTCGATGACATATAACCTGGGCTTGGGAATTCCCCCGGCGATTGCTAAGTTTTCGGCAACCGTGTAAAAGTCAAAATCCCGTTTTCTGTCTGCAGGACGCGCTCCCGACATAGCCAAAATAAGGGAATCCCCCCAGTAATAACTGACAAAGCTGGAGATTACGGAAAACAGCACGGCAAACCACATGAAGCTGGTGCCATATCCCAGTGACACGCCCAGCACGTACGAAACCAGGATAACAAATGCCACGAATGCGGCCATGATCACATACGTCTTAGTGACGTTAGACTGTATGGCAGAGGAAATTGTCATTATTCGAAGCTAACTTTCACACTCTTACGTTCTGCTTCGTCGGCTGCGAAGAATTCCTTCTCATGAAATCCGAGCATTTCGTTCACTAACGTATTGGGGAACGTACGGATCTTGATGTTGTAGTCGTTTACGACGGAATTGTAATACTGTCTGCTGTAGGCTACTTTGTCTTCCGTATCCGAAAGTTCTTTCTGCAACTGGGTAAAATTTTCATTTGCCTTAAGCTGCGGATAATTCTCTGCGACGGCAAACAGCTTGCCGAGCGCTCCTGTCAGCATATCGCTTGCCTTAGCCTTATCCGGCAATGATGTCGCACCCATCAGGGCGCTCCTGGCTTTTGTCACATCGGAAAATACCGTTTTTTCATGTTTGGCATATCCTTTGACAGTGCTCACGAGATTCGGAATCAGGTCCGCCCGGCGCTTAAGCTGGATATCAATCTGACTCCATGCTTCTTCTATCTGCGTTTTGAGCGTCACTAATCCGTTATACAGTGTCCAGAAATACGTAAGGAGAAGAGCAATTGCGCCGAGGATAATCCACAATGTATTCATAAAAATTCTCCTTCCGGTTAACCCGCATTTTTGGTTAACCACGATGTGAAATCATTATAGCCTAAGGTATTTGTGATGTCACGTTTTTGGGCCCATCCCCGGCGGGCGACCGATACCCCGTATTGCATGAGGTCCATGTGTTCTGACGCATGAGCATCAGTATCTATAACCAGGCGGATCCCATCTTTGACAGCATCGTATACCAGCGTATCGGGCAAATCGAGCCGCTCAGGAAACGCGTTGATTTCGAGGGCAATATCATGCGCTTTAGCCACCGCAAACACTTTGGGCCAATCCGCGTCCACTCCTTCACGGCTCCCCAATAGTCTGCCGGTCGGATGCCCGAGAATGCGTACCTTCGGGTGCTTTGTAAGAGCACTGATAAGCCGCGCGGTAACCTGTGCCTTCGGCTGGGTAAATGCCGAGTGAACCGATACGATCACCGCATCGACATAAGCAAACGCTTTCTCCGGCAGCGCTAAGCCGCCGTCCGGCAGGATATCCACTTCACACATCAGAAACATACGTACGCGTTGCTTTTGCGTTGGCTTCCAGGAAGCATATTGCGTTTCATACGCATCTTTTCTCCGCTTCATGATATCCACTATTTCGTTTGCCGTCTGATTGGCCCGCGGATTATGATCGGAAAATCCTATGTATTCGTACCCTAACTGTTCGGCTTTGGTAAGCAATTCATGGACGGAATTTTTCCCAAGGTCGTGCGACGAATGCAGATCATAATTGGAATGTACATGCAGGTCTCCCAGGATATCGCCGGGTGCTACCAGTTTGGGAAGCTTACCTGTCTTTGCCGCAGCAATTTCCCCTTTGTCTTCCCGCAATTCCGGCGGAATCATCGGCAATCCGACCGCTTTATAGAACGCCTCTTCGGTGCTGTATTTTTTGATTTTGCCGGTTTTCACATCTTTGATGCCGTATTCATTGAGGGATTTACCCTGTTCGAGAGCCAGTGTGCGCAACTGGATATTGTGATTCTTGCTGCCGGTAAAATACTGCAGCATCGCGCCGTATGCTTCGGGCGTCTGTACCCGAAGATCCGCCTGCCTGCCGTTTGACAGCAACAGCGTGGCTCCCCTGGGGCCATGATCGATTATTTTCTGATGGGGAAAGGTGAGGAACCGTTCCAAAACGGCTTCCGGTTTGCGCGTTGCCACTGCAATATCGATATCCCCGACCGTCGATACCTGACGCCTGAGACTCCCGAGGACATCTATCCGCTCAGTCCCACCGCCTTTTTCAATATACGAGATGACTTCACGTGCGACTTGATCCGCATACGGCAGCGGCATACGGTTTTCTTTGATTGCGCCGCGTTTATAAATGCCGATTGATTCTAAAATTACGGACTGGGATTTCTCGCCGAATCCCTCTATCGGAGCAATTTTTCCTGCCTTTGCGGCCTTTTCCAAATCCGCAATCACGGTATTTGCATTCTTGAGCTTCAACGTAGTTACCAGTTGATAGGCTTTTTTCGGGCCCAACCCCGGTACCAACAGCAGCGGGAAAATCGCCTGCGGCACGCTGGCAAATACCGTTTCCCAATGCTTTGATTTCCCGAAACGGAACAGTTCATCCAGATTGCTGGCAATTCCCCCGCCTACTCCGGGGATTTCCTCGAGCTTATGATCGTCCCAATAATCCTTCACTTCGCTTGTTAGATGTTCAATGCTGTCTGCTGCGCGTTCGTACGCGATAATGCGGAAACGGTTCTCTCCGAGTACTAAATATGCCGCGGCAACTTTCCGAAGTATCGTCGCTATTTCGAGGTTTGTCATAGTACAAATGCTTTCCTGATCATAACAAATCGCTTGAACGGCCTCAATTATCATGATAAGATTGTGGTCAGTTCCTGGGATCGTAGCTCAGCCTGGTTAGAGCGCCTCCCTGTCAAGGAGGAGGTCGCCGGTTCGAGTCCGGTCGGTCCCGCAACACATGGGGTTTTCTATCACTGCCTGGAACGGAGGAAATTGAATAATGGTAGAACAGCTCAAGAAGAAATTAAGCAATCCCGATTCATTGGTCTCACTCTTTTTAGGCATAGCAGTCGTCGCGGTTATCGGCGTCATGATTTTTAATTACATCAAGGAACGCAAAGCGCCGGATGTCACACAGTCTGAAACAAAAACAGAACAGAACGCGACCGGTTCTGCTGCATCTGCTTCACACACGGTCATCGCAGGGGAAACATTGTGGAGTATTGCAGCCAGCACCATCGGAAGCGGGTATAACTGGGTAGATATACGGGACGCAAACAAGCTGACGAGTCCGGACAAGATTGAAGTCGGCCAGAAACTGCTTATTCCGCAGGTTGCCAAACGCGAGCCGGGGCAAATTAATGCAGCATCAGTAGAAGTGAAACGCCCGGCAGACGGCAAATATACAGTGGCAGCAGGTGATTCATTGTGGAATATATCGGTCGCAGTGTACGGCACCGGGTTCCGTTGGACGGAAATTGCAAAAGCAAATAATTTATCGAATCCGAATCTTATTTTTCGCGGCAATGTCTTAACGCTGCCGTAAATTTTTTTTGATACACTAAAAAGGGAATCCTACACATGGGAATCCCTTATAGCGGGCGTAGTACACTGGTAGTATATATCCTTCCCAAGGATAGGAAGAGGGTTCGATTCCCTTCGCCCGCTCCATATCGGAATTATTTTTCGAAAGTGAGCCTTTATCCCCATTTATCGACCCTTTTTCGGGTCCGAGCCGACCTTTTTCATCATCGTACTCATTTTCAATCTTTTTTAAGTAGATAAATGCTTTTTTGCCGTCAATTCGCACTAATCTGTCTTTTAAAACCAGGTCCGAGCCAAGAATCCTTAGTACCATTCTTTTAACCTCAATATCGTCAACATTGAAGATTTTGGTGACATTTGCAGCAAAGTTTAGAGTCTCTTCCATAGACTTTGTCCAGGAGGCTAAGCCGTCGGTTTCTATACTTTTTTTGGTTTGTTTTTCTTCGGTGAGGAGTCGAGTCTTTTCCTTTTGATACTCTTCCTCAGTAATCATTCCGTCGATCTTCATACCATAAAGAGATTTTTTCTCAACAAGAATTGTATCGAGTCGTTTTGTCTGTTTACCCTTTTGGGTACGTTCAAAGGCAAACTCTCGTTCATTCCGGCGCCTGAGGTTATTTTTTACCCATTCAACAAAAGCGGGGCGTATTTCTAAACTGGCAACAAACTCTCGCACCTGTTTCTCGACCTCAATGCCATTTAAATAAGGTTGGTGGCATGGTCCCTTCTTTTTTGTACATCGAGCATAAATAAAGGTCTGTGATGTCCCACCTTTATAGTGCTTAGTCTTTTTCTCGGCTGTAATCGCTGCACCACATTCGCCACATTTTAAGATTTTCATAAAGTAGAAGTTGTTGTGCTGAGTGAAGACTCGTTTCCGGCCGTCAATAATATCCTGAACCCTTTGATATTCGTCAAGCGTAATCATAGGTTGGTGTTTACCCTCATATCTCTCACCAGCATAGTCAAACATCCCAGTGTAAAAAACGTTCCTAAAGAACCTAAACGATTCAGTAATGCTGACTGGTCGTCCAACTCTTCTTCGACTTCTTAACCCTAGCAAGGTTATTTTTTCGAGCGAACTAATTACGGTCTCGTCTCCAGTTAACATCAGGTCCCACCACTTTCGGCACAGGTCAAATCGTTCAGTATCAACAAGAACTTCCTTTTGACCCTTTGGTTTGAAGTAATCATTGAGGTAACCAAGCGGAGCATTTCCCGGTCTCCAGCCATTTTGCACTTTGGTATTCATGCCTCTTTTAACATTGTCAGAAAGATCCTTACTAAACTTGGTAGCCATACCAAACTCAATAAAAAGGAATGTTGAATTATTGCGATCGTAGTCCATAGTAGGGGTGACGATCAACATACCGTTATAATCGACGTGATCGATCAGAGTGCCGCCCTCCTTGGCATTACGACAGAGCCGGTCGGCTTTCCAACAGAAAATGTGTTTTACTTCGCCTTTGGAAACTCGCTCAACCATAGCTTTAAACTCTGGACGACGGTCCGGACGTTTGGCTGATTTACTCTCCTTATAGATGCCTATGACCGCAAAACCCTTGTCTTTAGCAAGTTCCTTACAAGTACGCTCCTGATCATCGAGGGAGAGAATTTGGCGGTCCTTATCCTCAGAGGATTTCCTACAATAAATAAAACAAGTATTCATAATTTAGTGGCCACATCTGGTAACCGGTTGGTGTTGATGTTAACTCTTCCACGAGTTGATTCAAGTCGTTTTTTAACTAGGGCGTCAAAAAGATTGAGAAGGGCCGTGGCTTGTTCGAAGGCTTGGCTGTCCGTTAGCTTAATTCCATACTCTTTTAAGGCTATTGCTTTAAATTCATCCAATTCATCTCTGGTAATGAGCGAGTTGGTGAGTATTAATTCGTCTGTGTCCTTAGCTGGTTCTTTAGCTGAAGTTTCTGTCATTGTATATAACAAACGTACAGAAACTGGTGGTTTATCTCAATAAACTTTGTGGATTTTTATGTCCACATAAGTAGACTAATGTAAGTTTCTCTCCAATTTAGCCTGGGAGGTTCGATTGACAGAAGGGGGTGAAATTTGGTATATTACTAGTACCGAATGATCTCGGTGGTGAAAGTACCTTTTAAGGGAGCGAATGTCGGCACAGAAATGTGATCCGTCTTGGCCACAGGGATCGAACTTTTTTCAGTAAGGTTTCCACAAGTCTTCTTCCCTCTTTTTAATCATCTTATAGAACGTGTCGTCACTTCGATTGTATTTCCGGTAAATTGCCCCACAGACCATATCCGCCAGTTGCAGCAAGTTGTTGCTTTTAGAGTCTTTGTGTCTAATCTGGCCCAAGAGCTTCTCGATGTCAGTGTTGAGTTTCTTCCTTAAGTACCCGTTAAACTCCCGTATAAAGTGTTTACTGGTCAAATCGACGAACAACGATGCGTGGTTAATCCGATTCTGAGCTCTCATAAAGAGTTGGTCAGCCACCAACATATACAAACTGTCAGTTGGGTTGAGAGGTTCTCTTTTGAGAAGCTTCGTTTTATCGATAATAACTGAGCGGTAATGAAAATCAAAGCGGGACAATTTTCGCAAAAAGACTTCCTTCTCGTGATTTGAGGTGCCGGTGCTGAATTTAAACTCTCTTCCCGGATGAAACTTGAGATCCTTTTTAAGTTGGTTAATGGCGTCGTTGGCTTTCTCGGCTGCGTCTAAGTCGTCAAATATAACGATGGTCAAGACAAAATAGGGACTGGAGACTCTCTTAAAGTTGAATCCGGTGTCACCTGACTCATCCATAAAGATGAGCATGGCTAGTGACATAGATCCCCCTTTTGAGTTGTTCCAAACCCCAATTTCAAAAAATTTTTAGTAACGAGGAAATAGTCAGCTGCAGTTGCAAGAGGGAGCTGATTTGTTTTAGTCAGTAATTCGCGGGGCATTAACAACTCTGTGGCAAAACACTCCGCTTCATACTCCTGTTTAAAATTAACAAATTGATCACAACTTTCGAAATAGAGTTGATTCCCTGTATGGAGAAAGTGATGACCTAAGGCGTGGGCAATGAGCTCGCGCCTTTTTCGTTTATCGGTGTGTGAGCGAATGCCAATACTATCACCTAAATAGACTTCCTTTACGCGGCCACCAAATGACCACTCGTCCAAGGTTAGCCCTTCGGCGGTAACAATTTTATGTAAATCTATTGGGGCAGTAGATAGATCGTACTTGCGTAAAATCTGTCTAGCCCTTCTTTGGGCCTTTATCATATTTTTGTCGGCGTCGGGTTTTTACATACCCGATATAGTCCATGACCGACTCCTTCTCGCTATTGGTCATGTCCTGAACTTCTTTAAGCATTAGCGTAAATGAGGCATCCTGCTTGAGCTTGTCGCTGGTCTTATCCAAATACCCAGCTTTATTTAAAAGAGTCTCGTTGGGAATTTGATAAACAAATGCCAATGCCTTCAGCTTAAGCGGTGAAGGATGTTGATATTTTCCTAACTCAAGGTTGGATAGATATCCGCGCGAAACAGCAGACTGGGGATCCAATTTACCACTTTTAATTGCTGCCTTGGTTGACTCCACTACCGAACGGAGAGTGAAATCTTTTGCTTCTCGAAGTTTGCACAAATACTCACCAACCGTAGCAAAATCGTCGGGTCCTTTTAATGTGGTTTCTTTGTTTGTTTTTGTCTTCATATAGGTCAATAAACTCGCTGATTTTTATTGTAACAGAAAAAGTAAGTAATTACTTATTATTCATATTATAATGATAGTTGTCTACATAAATGGACACAAACAATCATAAAGTTTATTGAAGTAAATTGCAAGAATTTGTACCTTTGTATATAACATGACAAAAACGAAATCTAAAAAAACAATATTCATCAATAAGGACAAGAGAGTTAACAATGAGCTGTTCGATGAAGTCAGACTCACCAAAGGACTATCTCGATTTCAATTGGCTGTAGAGGTCGAGCTTTCTCCCCAAACAGTTAGACGAGTTTTAGTTTCCGACGAAGACCCACGACCATCAACGGTTAAAAAGGTGGGTGACTTTTTAGGAATACCGGCAAAAGAATGGTACTTAAAAAGAGAAAGCAAGGAGGTGAACCATGGATAAAGCAATGAAATCTAGGATCCGTGCAAGGAAGCGAAGATATTACCTCTACCGCCTAAAGATATTTATGTGGAAATGGTTGGCGATATTACTTGGCATCTGGATTATTTACCAGCTTCTAGGGACATTTTTCCACCGATGCTGGTTGTGAATATAACAACAATTAACACAGAAAATGATTATGTCCAGCAAAAAGTTAAATCAAAACAATGATGGCAAGAATCAACTACACCACAATCAATCACGAGGCTCGAGCCAGGTTGGGTTTAACCATCAATGAATACTGTGTGTACGATTTAATCCACAACTTGGCGAGTAACCCCAAAAACATTCAGATGGGCTGGTGCTATGCCAAGAAAGAAACGATTGCTGATTACTTAGATCTTGGTCGAGCCACTGTCTTTCGAGCCATTAAAAAAGGCTTGAAAATAAATCTCCTTGAAAAGCATCCCGAACAACCGGCGTTCTTAAAAGCCACCAGCGATTGGTATGACTCGGTGATGATTAAAACAGAGTCTCAAAATGAGACGGCTAGTATCAATATGAGACGAGAGGCGTCTCAAAGTGAGATAAAACCGCATCTCAAAATGAGACTGAACAAAGATATAGAGAACAATGAAAATGACAACAGAGAAATTGTCAATTTAAAAAAATCTTCAAAAGGTATTGTTTCGATTGGTCAAGTGATTGCAAACCACCAACACAGCTTACTCGGAGTAGAAAACGAATGGGAAGTGGAGGCCATACGACTCTGGCATGAGTTAAGTTTGTCAGGAGATCCGAGCGAGTCGTTCGTAAAACACATCCATCGATATATCAAAAAGAATTTACAGGTAAAGCTTTCCGTTGCTCTTTCATATTGCAAAGATGCAACCAAAGTTCGTGATAGAGAAAAGTTATTTTATTGGCGCTGTGCTAACGAGCCAGCGTAAAGGAGGTGATTATTATGGTAACAACCAAAACCAAATACCATTTTGAAGGCAGTAAAAAAGATACCAAGGGTAATCCTGTGTATATCGTTATTGAGTTAAAGACTGGAAAACTTCTGGAGTGGGACCAGAAAACTTACGATGCTCATAAAGAAGAAATTGAATATTAAAACCTATGACTAGAACACGCAATCAATTACTAGAAAAAATTTATAACTCGGTCCATGAGGAAAAACTCCGAATGGAAATTGCCATTGAAACGCTGGCTGATGTTGCTGATGACAAGATTATTGAAACTGTCACACATCGGTCCCCTTTGGGAGCCAGAGAGGAAAACTTAACCAAGAAAGATGTGGTTGCTAAATACACCCAAGATATCGAGAAGCGCAACAAGGTGTTGGTAATTATTGAAAGATTATTAAAAGAAAAATGAAAACAATAAAGTATCCAACCATCGCCATAAACCTACTACACTTCGCCGAATACAATCCGCGTAAAGTTACCCGGAGCGTCATCGAGCAGCTGAAGAATTCATTAACTGAGTTTGGTTGTCCGGTCCCGATTGTTATCAATTCATATAAAGGTCGAGAGAATGTGGTTGTGGGTGGAGAAAAGCGGATCCGGGCAGCAACCGAACTCGGATGGACAGAAATTCCTTACAGTCTCGTTTGTATTCCACTACAAAAGGAAAAAGCGCTTAACTTGGCATTAAACAAGATTGAGGACCAGTGGGATGATGAAAAACTAGCCCAAGTTATAACTGAACTGACTAAATCAGATTTTGATTTATCTCTGACCGGATTTAACGAAGTGGAAATAAGTAATCTCCTCGATACAACAATGCTCTTACCGGAGGATGAGCAGGAGAAGGAATGGGATACCCAAAAAGAGCTTGATGAGATTACCAAGCCAATCTCCAAATACGGCGAAGTCTACCAGCTGGGTCCACATCGGCTGATGTGTGGAGATGCTACCAAACCTGAAGATATTCAGAAGCTGATGGATGGCAAAGTAGCTGACATGATCTTCTCCGATCCACCCTACAACGTGGCTCACAAAAGCATGGAAAAAGCGGGAAAGTTTCACACCAAGGAAGGAATCATCCTAAACGATGATATGAGTGATGAGGCCTTTATCAAGTTCACTCAGGGCTTTTTCACCAGCTTTAACAGTGTCCTAAAACCGGGTGGAGCCATTTATGTTTGCACTGGCTATTCTTCCTACCCATTATTTTATTACCAGATGTTAAATAACAATTTTGTTTTCAGCTCTACCATCGTCTGGGTCAAGCCCTCCTTTGCTATTGGATGGGGTGACTACAAAAAACAGTACGAACAAGTGATGAAAGGGAAACGTGGTCCTGGTAAATCAAAAGCAGAACCAATCCTATATGGCTGGAGGCAAGGAGAGAATCATAAGTTTGAAGGAGACGCTAATGAAAGCGATGTTTGGGAAATGCCAAGGAAAGCTGTCACTGAGATGGTCCATCCAACCGAGAAGCCGGAGTGGCTGATTATGAAAGCGATAAAAGGTGGAAGTCGTGTCGGACAGTTGGCGGTAGATCTCTTCGGTGGATCCGGCAGTACGTTGCTGGCAGCGCACAAATTAGGGCGTGTTTGTTATCTTATGGAGCTTGACCCCAAATTCTGCGATTTGATCAGAAAACGGGCACAAAGGCTCAAAATCTGAGCTTACGCTCGAGTAATGGGCCCGCGTAATGCCCTGTGTGGGCAGATTCAGATCAAGGTGGACCAGTTACACCTAATAAAAAACATATGGCAAAACATAAACCAAAAAAACTGCTAACACTAACTGTTGAGAAGATGCCCGAAGAATCTGAGCAGCAATATGCCGCATGGCTTTTGTACTGCGAAGCTGGGAGTCAAAAGAAGACAATGGACTATTGGGATAAGGTTGGGCAAACCTTGGGTGAAGTTGGTGTGGATTTCGTCCTTCGCCTGGGTAAAAAGCCAAGTCACACAACCATAGAAAATTGGTCAAAAAAATATCGTTGGCCAGAGCGCCGGGACCTACGCCTTGAGGAAGAACTTGTTGAACTAAAGGACAAAGTTGATCGCTTTAGAAAGAAAAGGAAGTATCTGGTGACAGAGCTACTCATCCAATCTGTGGCTAAGGTGCAAAAACAACTCAAGCAAGCCCCTGTATCAATTCTAGAACTGAAATACTTGTGGGAAATGCATAGGACTGAGTACGACGAATCAACCGGCAAGACCGAAGTCTCCCACCGTATAGACGAGAGTGAGCAGGTACCACCCACTGACAAGGATCAGGAACTGGGCAGAGAGATAGATACAGCCATCAAAAAATATTATGACAAACAAAGATAGAAGCAGTGTCTTACACTGGATACTAAACAACAAAATTAAGAATGAGAACGGCGAGCTTATCGAGTTCGAGGACCACCGCTTCATGCTGGACATCTACGCAGACGAGGCGTCAGTACAGGTTATAAGGAAAGCATCCCAGGTTGGCGCCAGTACAATGGAGATCCTCAAGGTTATCCATGATTCACGCTTCTGGGGAATAAACCAGATCTATACCCTACCCACCGGGGATGACGTGCAGCAGTTCGTACAAAGCAAGGTAAACCGGATTATAAACATCAATCCCTGCATGCTGGATGGTATCAACCCCAAGAGTGTCGACTCCATAGAGCAGAAGCAAATCGGTAAGGCTTTCACTTACTTTAAGGGCACGTTTACCGAGCGTGAGGCCATCATGCTCTCTTCTGACCGTAACATCCATGATGAGTTGGATAAATCCAAGCCTGAGGTGGTACGCGACTACACCTCGCGTATGGGCTATTCCAAAATAAGAAGTCAGCACTTTTTCTCAACGCCAACCATTCCTGATTTTGGAGTGGATAAAATCTTTGAGCAGTCAGACCAGAAATACTGGCGCTTTAATTGCCCAAGGTGTCAGTACAGACAGCACATGGAGTGGGAGAAAAATGTTGATGAAATCCGGGGCATTTATATCTGCCAGAACTGTAAAAAGGAAATAATCCCCAAGGAAATCAATGATGGTGGCAGTTGGGAAGCCAAGTACCCTGGTAGACCAATCTCAGGCTACTGGATAAGCCAGCTCCACTGCCCTTGGAAGACAGCAGCCGATCTAATCAAAGAGAAATCAGATGCTGATGATGACACCTATTTTTATAACTTCGTCCTAGGCCTACCATACCTAGCTGCAGACCAGAAGATACCAGCCAGCTTATTTCTACGTAATGCTGTGGATAAAGAGGTGGATAACTTCGATGAATATAACGTCATGGGCATAGATACCGGCAAAGGGACTGGTAAGGGCAACCATGCCATCATAGGCAACCAGAAGGGCATCTTTTGGGTGGGAATCCTGCAAGACCACGAAGGCAATGACCGTTGGCAGCAAGCAGCCGAGCTAATCACCTTCTTCAACGTCAGGGTGGTCGTCATTGATGGCCAGCCTTATACCGAGGAGGCCTTCCTCTTAGCCAAGCAATTCCCTTATAGGGTGTATTTATCATGGTTTAAGGATGACCCCAAGATGCTAGAGGTAATCCGCTTCTTTGACGAGAAGGAAAATAAGGATGCTGAATTTGAGGATGAGGTGAAGGTGTACTCCTCCCGCACCCGGATCATGGATGACACCATCTCTGCCCTGCGCCGGGGAGACATTAAGTTTGCCATGCCCTCTGACAGCCCTACCTTCAAGCTGCTTATCACCCATGCCCAAACCATGTACGCCAGAACGGTAACAGACAAACTGGGTCAGGCAAAGCGAGAGTGGGCCAACACTGGTCCAAATGATTTCTGGTTAGCACTTATTTATTGGCACATTGCCCTACGCAAACGACTTAAATATGAACCAAACAAATAACCCACCCAAAGTAATAACGGTCCCAGTGACAGAAGCAGAAGCCAAGATCTTGGCAGACATCCGCCGGGTGAAGTACGGACGAGTGGACGTTTATATCCAGGATGGCAAACCCTACCGTAAAGAAATCGTGGAGCAAGAGCGTATCACCCCAGAAGAAGGTGGCAGTGCGGGACAGTTCCCCCGCAAACAAGCTGGTATAGAGATTTAATTACTCTCCTGACATAGGGATAAATTCACAAAACCCCAGCAATTCTTATATACTTAGAGCAGGAAAATGTTACTTTTCCCTAACTCGACCGTTTACTTTAATAGAAGCGGTGGAGAATGGATTTATTAGTATGACGAAACCACCGTTTGAAGAGGTAGTTAAAAACTATATAAAACTAGTTTATTTCTTTGCCAAGAAATCCTTGTCTGATCAGGCAGACGTAGATGACATGGTACAAGAAACCTTTTTGAAGGCTATGAAAACATACGATAAATTTAACTTTAAGAGTGAGGGTGAGTTGAAAAGCTGGTTATTAACCATTTGTCGCCACCTGATCATCGATCAATTCCGCTCCCGCAAGCATACCGTGACCATGGATGACGAAAAAATGGATCTGTTTGGCAATGGTGAAACAGAAGAACTGCTGGAAGCCCAAATTGATAAAGAAGATAGCGTAAAGAAAATACAGAAGGCACTCGCCTTGTTAAAACCCACGGAAAAACAAATAATGAATCTGCGTGTATGTGAAGAGATGGAATTTAAAGAGATCGCCATTGCCCTATGTTCCAAAGAGGCTGCCGTTAAAATGCGATTTTATCGTGCATTAATTAAGCTCAAAGAATCACTGATATGAAATTCAAAAGTATTATCAAACAAGCATTCGAGAAAGAGGAGCTAAAAGAAGCCAGACACATCGATGATCTGGAGAGCCAAATATTGATGAAGGTCCGGGCGGAGAAGACAGAAGAAGCAGAACTCAAAAGGTATTTTAGGCCAATAGAATCCTTTTGGAACTTTAAAATTCCGTATGCATTTGCCGTAGCTGTGTTGGCGGTTATATTCATTACCTTCACCACATCATCTGTTTTGGCAAAGGGTTCGGTCATGGAAATGCTGATAAACCTGAGGAACGCCCTACAACAGGAGCTGTCGCAGCTATTGAACACTGACCCAACTTATAGAGATAAAGGAACCCAGAAATACCAGCAAGCCCAAAAGGAATGGTGCTTGGTCAGCGCACGACCGGCAGAGGCGCGTGAGCAGGCGGTAGAAGCCGTAAGGGACTTCTTAGACCGGCCTGATGCCAATGTGGAGTATGAGTGTGTGCGAAACCCAAGCAATAACACGAACGAGCAACCACAGACCGAAAGTTATATCGTCGACTTTGACCGCTTTACTATTGATACTCAAACCAATCAAATTACAGAGATGGCACCGACCGGCGGGAGATGGGGAGAGAATAAAGACGGTACACGCTGGTTTAGTCCACAGAAGGAATACGACTACACCGCACGATATAGCCAGACTGAGGCAGAACAATTAGCCAGAACCTTTATAGCTGACCATGAGAAGGCGTTGGGAAAGATTGATCTAAGCAAACTTACCCTAGAGAGTGGAAAGAAAGACGATGGATCCGGCAAAGTAAACTACTTTTTCATCTGGAAAACTGATGGACAGGGTGAGGACATACCCCAGTTAAATATCTCTTATACCCAGGGTGGGCAACTCATCTCCTTCTTGAACGAATTGATACACTGATCCTGATTTTCTTCAGTAATCACCACTAACAAACAGCACTTGACATTCTCAAACTAATTTGTAATAGTTGATGTATGAGAAGTAAGAATAGTAAGTATTTACTTATACTACACACGCTTCGTTATCTCTTCCATAAGACATCCAGTGATTGTTCCCAAAACTCCCTTCCTTTGACAACCCAGGTTATTAGTAATAACTGGGTTTATTTATAAATTAGTGCTTATAGAAAGGAGGTGAAAAATAAAAAAGCTATGAAGTATCCAAAAAGAATGTTAGTAATTCTTCCCCTACTTGCTGTCTCCGCTTTTGTCGGCTTCGGTCTCGCAAAGACTGATACCGTCGGCGCACAGCAAGACCCAAAACAGGCGAGGATAGAAACTCTGCAAAAGAAGTACCTAGACGCAGTCGAAAATGCTAAGACAAATGGTGAGTTCACCACGAACCAATTCGGCGAGAAAGTCTACGCTGGTAAAACAGCTGACGACCTAAAGAGTCTAGAGAAAGAGGTTGGTACTGAGATACGAGAACTGACAGCGCGTCCCGCTGCGGATAGAGCCAAGGCCGTTGAAGCCGTCAATGGATGGAATGATAAATTCCTCTATACGATAGATAATCAGCCAAAGCAAACTCTCCAATATGCTGGTCGGTCAGGACAAGTTCAAGGCAGCAAACTCATTGGCGCAGAGCGGTACTTTTCGGAAGACTATCAATTCACAATCGACCCGCAAACCAACAAAATCGTTGAGATGTATCTACGTCCCAAAGAAGTTGGCGAACCGGCAGCGTTCGAAGACATGACCCCACGCTTTACCGAAGCTCAGTTAGAGCAAAAAGCCCGACAATTGATCGAGGCACAAAACTTAGGCGTGAATCTAAGCTCTTTGAAGTTCGAGAAAAACCATAAGGTAGGAACCTTTTTCTACACATGGGAAGGTGAAAAGATAGCAGACGGAGTACAACCCTCGCTTTACGTGGCATTCACGCAAGGTGGGCAACTGATCGGCTACATCAACGCAGGCTTTTTTGACAAACTATGAAAAACATATTTTCAAAAATCTTAATAGCATTGGCGGTGATAGCGGTCATGGGCTTTACCAGCGTGAGTAGTGCATTGGCCTTTGGCGATGCATCTATTTACTGCACGGGTGGTGGCTACTTTGACAAATTCGGCCCCAGCCAATACTGGTCCGAATTTACGAGTATGGGATGGTGTAACGCCCCAGCTGGCAACAACTGGTGCGAGAATGGACAATGTGCCCAAAACTCACCCTACAATACTGTGACTCGCAGTATGTGGAGAACCTACTCAGGGAGTCAACAGAGTAACTACGCCCGTTGGAATATGGGTAACGATGGTGGTTATTGGTACTGGTTTGCCTTTATACCAAGTAACTATGCGACCACCTCGAGGGCGCCGTATACGATTACCTACGCGGGTGGGAGCCAATACAACTTCACTGTTAACCAGAATGCTTATTCAAACATCTGGGTAACTCCTGGTTCACGAACTGAGAATTTCACTCAGATCATGAATACATGGTTATCTGATGCGACGAGCGAAAGCCCGTCTCAGCAAATTGGTTTTGATGAGGTTCAGAAATGTTCTGAAGCAAGTCAATACAGTGCTTATTGTCCAGGCAACCATACCAGAAGGTAATGGAGGAAGGTCAGGGCCAGCCCGTCAAAAGGCTGGCCTGACCCAGCAGAGAAAGAATATTTAAACTAAAATAAAAATGCAATATGAGAAATAAAAAGATAAACATCAAGGAAATAATCCTGATCGCTATTGCCTGCCTGGTAGTGACAACTGGCTCATATGCGATCTTTACCCATAAAGACAGTAGATTTGAGGCGGTAGACTTGGCCAACAGAACCGAGGATAAAGGAGTAGAAGATTACTTTGTCGAGAAACTTGGTATGAACGGCGAAGAAGCCAAGAAGTTTGCCGATCAAGGGGTGTCGTTTTATATCACTGGCACTACCAACCTGGATGCTATTATCAGCAATCTCCATTACTATGGCCTGATTAAGGACGAGAAGGCCTTCAGAGAGGCATTGGCAAAAACTAAAGACACGCTGCCCGGTAATGAGAATGCAATTAAAATAGGTAACAACACTATTGATATTCACGCTTACTATGGCCTGAAGAAGGGGCTCACCGCCTGGCAAGTAGCAGATGTACTACTTAATCACCCGGTTTATTTGAAGGGTGAGGAATATAATTACATGTTTATGCCCGGAGAGTACTATGGTGATGCTGCCCAGAACACACCAGCACGATGATAGTAAAATTTAGTAGAATACGCTTATGAAGTTAAAAACATTTTTAGTCTGTATCGCAACAATTATTGCCTTAGGTTTTATCATTAAAAACTTCACTGGCAATAACTCAAAGCAGTCACCCTCCCCTGCGCCTGCTGAGGTAACCAAAACCACACCTGATGCTGTACTGAAACCAGGTAGATCTCTCAAACCAAACGAGGAGTTTATATCACCCTTCGGTTTATATGTAACTGTCCCCAAAGATATGACCTTCAGAAAAGAAGTAGCTGACGATGAAGGTATTATTCGTACAGTTGGGTTTTATATCGAAAACAGCAGTAAAGATAATCCCTATATGCTGTACGGATTATACGAAGCCAAAAATGTCGCCATTGATCAAACCATGGCAAGTGCCAAAAAAGATATGGTCGCCTCGACAATTAAAGACATAACAATCGGCGGGTATAAAGGTGTCGAAGGATTAATAACCGGCGACAAAACCAGATATATGGCAGTCATCGTCAAAGACGGCAAAAAGATCACCTTCTCGACTATTCCACCAACCGAAAGCAATAAAGTCATCACTGATCAGCTCCTCTCCACCT
Organism: Candidatus Gottesmanbacteria bacterium; assembly: GCA_023245355.1. GTDB lineage: Bacteria > Patescibacteriota > Microgenomatia > UBA10105 > UBA927 > UBA927. The sequence continues at coordinate 210,503 of JAHFKN010000001.1, forward strand.
TCAGTTTTTAAATAACTTCTGACAGAAACGTTCTTGAAACAGACAATCTTCCCTTTGTAATATTGAAGCATAACTAGTTAGCCTAACGAATCAGTCGGGGCTTAGATTTATTTATTCGTAAAGAATAGATGAACCTAAGCCCCTTTTTTGTTATCTCTATGCCAGAAGTCATTGAAGAAAAAATATCAACCGAAAAAAACTACCAGCCTACCCCTGAAGAAGAAAAACTACTCATAAAATGGAAGGCCAGATTTAAACGTGCTAAAGAATTCCGTGAACCTTACCAAGCCAAGTGGTTGCGGATGTACCAACTCTACCGTGCCTATCAACACAAGCAGAACTACGCTTATAACACCCGGCTGATGCCGCCGATCGCTTTTGAGATTGTTAAAACAGTGGTCTCTCGGTTGGCCACCGCTAAGCGCAAGACCACTATTATTCCCAGACACCAAGAGGATGTGAATTCAAAGGCATTAGGATCTTGGGGAAATCTGGTCAACTACGACTTTGACATTATTGATCTGATCAAACGATTGCCTAACTGGATCGAATCTTCCGTTCTTTATGGAAACGGTATCGTTAAGCTTGCCTGGAAAGTCCTGAGTCGAAACGGCAAGGTAGTCTATGACGATCCAACCATGGGACTTATTGACCTATGGGAACTGCTCCCAGCTCCAGAGACTGCAGATGACCTCCAGGATGGTTGCCCGTGGCTGATTCATCGTATCGTTAAGCGGAAGGAAAAGATTGAAAAAGAAGAAACTGCCCGAGGTGAAAATAATATTTATAAGAACCTGGAGTTTTGTGAGCCGAAAATTGTTGAGGATTGGAAAAAGGAACGGTATGAAATAAACGGTAAGAAAATGTCTCAGGTGGATGCCGGTACCAAGAAAGATGGTGGCGATGAGAAAATTGTCCCGGCCAAGTCAGACACCGAAAAACAACTAGAACTGTGGGAGTGTTGGGACTATGAAGAAGATAAACTGGTCGTTATTTGTAATGGCGAAATTCTTATTAGGGATGACGAGAACCCATATCTGGGAGTAAACAACGGTCACATCTATGTTGACCTACCCGACATGCCACTCCTCTGGGAATTCTGGGCCACTGGCCATATCGAACCCGTCGAGACGACCATTCATGAAGTTGCTGACCTTAGAAACCAACGAATGGATGATGTGGTCTTAATGCTCGATCCTGTCGTTAAAATTCGTAAGGATTCCGGTATAACTAAAAACGATATCATCTTCTCTCCCGGCGCGACCTGGGAACTGAGAAAAATGGATGATGTGGTTATCGAAAGGCCACCAGAAATAAGCTTGATGGGAGTAAATGAAGATAAAATTATGCGAGATGAGATCTCCCGAACTCTGGCGCTTGGTGAATATATGCAAGGACAACCTCAGTCCCCCAATGAGCCGCTCGGGAAAGTGGCGGTGCTACTTGGTCAGAGTAACCTCCGATTAAGTATGAACGCCCAAAACATCGCGGTAGCACTAACCACAGTGGCCAATATCTTAATTCAACTGAACCAGGAGTTTATAACGGAAGACAAATTATACCGGTTGGTAGGGAAAGAAGTCGACTTCAATGAGTTTAAAAAGGATGACAAAAAAGTGGTTGTGGACGCCATTGTTGAGGTGGAGCCGATTATACCTCCGGATAAAACCACGAGACTAAATCAAGTCCTTCTGATGTACGACAAGTTTATCGCCCAGGATAAGCCGGATCCGAACAATCCAGGGGAAGTAACACGCTGGTTGAAGCGTAAGCGCGAGCTTCAGAAGATGATTCTGGAAGAGCTGGATAAAGAGGAATATATAGATGTGTTGCTGGGTCCGGAAGCAGAAGCTATGGCTCCACCTCAAACTAATAACGCACAAGCCCCCGTAACGCCAGCTGAGGGCCAAACTACACCAACAGAGCCAACTACAGCAGGTCCAAACAAAATTCAGCAGCTTATGGGAAAAATTCCAATTTTAGGGAAAATGCTGGGTGGTTAAAATGATCAGATGCTTTCTTGATTGTGTGAAGCCAATTTAGAATCCTTAACGTTCCCAGTATTTAACGTACCTTTGGGCTCAATAAGAACTATGTGGACTTCTTCTTTTGCCTCGGGCTTGTGCTCGATTGGGTGGGGAATAATCACAAATTCACCCTCGTTTACTTGAACATCTTTATCTCGGAAATGAATTGTTAGTTGTCCCTTGATTACAAGAAATAACTCATCTTCATTGTCGTGATGGTGCCAAACAAACTCTCCCTTGAGCTTTACAACTTGAACCTTATGGTTATTTAATTCACCGACGATCTTTGGATTCCAATACTCACTAAACAACGAGAGTTTATCTGCAATATTTACAACTTTCACGGAATAAGAGGTATTTTTCATAATCATGAATATTGTAACAATTTTCTACATGATTTGCTAGACTATATCAGTTGTAAGCAGTAACATAAGAACATGAACTACATAATTCGTCCAGCTACACGTAAGGAATTGTGTATCCCGATTGAGTGGGCGGCTAAAGAAGGTTGGAACCCAGGTCTTTTTGATGCTCGCGCTTTTTATTCTACGGATCCTCAAGGCTTTTTATTAGGATTGCTTGATGGAGAACCAATTGCTTCGATCTCGTCCGTTGCATATGATTCTAGTTTCGGTTTTCTTGGGTTTTATATTGTTAAACCCGAATATCGCGATAAAGGGTATGGCATTCAAATTTGGAATGCAGCAATAAAACATTTACCCACGCAAAACATTGGTCTAGATGGTGTACTAGCTCAACAGGAAAACTACAAAAAATCCGGTTTCAAATTAGCATATAGAAACATAAGATACGAAGGAATGGGTACTAGTGCTCATCAAGTGGATAATCCAAGTGTAATCCCCTTATCAAGCATTCAATTTGAACAGCTTTTTAAATACGATAATCAAGTTTTTCCAACAAGCAGATCGGTATTTCTAAAAGAGTGGATCAAGCAATCGGAAAGCTTGGCAGTTGCTTACCAAAAAGATGGAAACCTACTTGGATATGGGATGGTGAGAAAATGCCGAATCGGATATAAAGTGGGCCCTTTATTTGCTGACAATAAAGACATTGCAGATGTACTCTTTCAGAAAATGAGGTCTTTTGTTGGTCAAGATAAGCAAATATTTCTAGATACCCCAGGAGTAAATAAATCAGCAATTTTATTAGCTGAGAAGTATGGAATGAAACCAGTGTTTGAAACTGCCCGCATGTATACTAAAGACGTACCAAAAGTACAACTCAAAAAGGTTTTTGGAGTAACAACTTTTGAACTTGGATAAGCATCTTGAACACGTTAAATTTGACAAAAGACGAATTTTTTGTATAATATACTCAATACTTAGCTGTGAAGGTCTTTGGCAAGCTGGAGCTGAGCATTCTAAAAGCGGTCTGAACTTAAGCGATTATCGATAGTACAGACAATTAGGGTGGAACCACGGGTTAAAAGAAAACTCGTCCCTTTGTATAAGAAATTATATGAAGTGACGAGTTTTTTTGTTACTTCATATAACGACAAGTTAATAGTAGCGATGAAAGGCCTGGCAACCTGGAGCTACACCAACAGTTAAAGAGGGTAAGTTTACTGGAAATCATGACTTACCAATTAGGGTGGAACCGCGACCATATATGGCCGTCCCTAAGCGAAAGCTTATGGAGGCATATATGGATACACAACCATACTACAAAACAATAATTGAACAGATTGACAAGCATACTGCTTATAGGCAGGAATGCCTTAATCTGATCGCTTCAGAAAATGTCTGCAGTCCTGCTGTGGCCAAGATTCTATCTTCTGATTTAACCAATCGTTACTCTGTTGGACGTCCTCGCGCGAGATGGTTCCCAGGATTACAGTACTACGACAAAGTTGAGGAAATTGCGGAAAAGCTTTCACAAAAACTATTCCATGTCCAGTATGCCAATGTTCAAGCCCCTACGGGAATGGTGGCTAATATGGCCGCTTATTTAGCGGTGCTTAAACCCAACGACCTGGTGTTAGCTCTGCGCGTTAAACACGGAGGACACTATAGTCATGTTGCCGAGAATATATTCAAAAGCTTCAACATCCGCGTTGAGGATCTTCCCTTTGATGAACAGTCATATTCTGTAGACATTGAGAGAGCCATTGATCTCATTAGGGTTAAGAAACCACAAATGATTATTCTTGGAACTTCGGAGTTTTTATTCCCAGCACCCATTAGAGAATTAAGGCAGGTGTGCAACAAAACAAACACTAAAATTCTTTATGATGCCTCACATGTCTCAGGACTCGTGGCTGGACAAACTTTCCAAAATCCAATGGCAGAAGGAGCAGATATTCTCACAATGAGCACCAATAAGACATTGGCTGCCCCAAGTCATGGACTTGTGGCCTGCAACGACACAGTCAAGTATCAGGCTGACTTTGAACATGCAATTACCCCTCTCCTAACGTCAAATCACCATGCGCACCATGTCGCTGCTTTGGCCATGACCTTGGCAGAGTTTGATGTTTTCGGACACGAATACGCTGCTCAAATTATTATGAATGCAAAAACTTTGGCACGAGCCCTTTATAACCAAGGGGTAAAGGTTTTATGCCCTGAAAAGGATTTTACCGAGAGTCACACTGTTTTGATTGATACTGTGACCTCATCAAAAGAAGCAGTGCAGAAGTTGGCTGAGGCAAACATTATGACAAATTCGTTTCAACTTCCCTGGAATGAAGATGGGTTTGAAAGTGGAATCCGAATAGGAACAAACGAAATAACCAGACTTGGAATGAAAGAGTCAGAGATGAATGTTGTTGCCGATTTAATAGCAGCTGTTTTATTGAAAAAACAATCGATCGCTGAGATTAAACGGAAAGCACAAAATCTTAGATTGTCTTATCAGACAGTTAATTATTGTTTTAATCCAGCTCAATTAAGTAGCTGAAGGAGGTAAATTATATGGCAAAACCAGAACAGTCAGAATCAATGCAAGAATTCGAACAACGCTGTATTGAGACAGTGAAGCGAATGCGTGCTCAGGCTCACAAGGTGTTAGATAGGGCTGGAACAGTTCATAAAGCTCAACCGCTCAAGAAGTGGGAAAAGATTGTTTATCCCCTTCTGGGAATGAAGCCCGAAGGTTATATGGAGTTTGATTCGGCCAACGATCCACGATTAGCGATCGTCACAAGGGCGGCTGCTGGAGGACTGGTAACCCCAAGAGTTAGAGTTCTGGCACCATCTGAAAGAAACGAAATGTCAGCTATGGAAGTTCGACTGTCCGGCAAACAGCCAGAGACTGGAAGAAATGTCGACATCATGAGTGTTGACCTCCCAGAGGGATCAAATAGTGCAGTACAAACAAAAGTAATTTTGTGGACCGCACCCTTACCAGGGAGGATTCCATTTTATGAAGTCATGGATTCAAACTTTGCCGAAGTAGTAGACTTAACAATAAGAACTCTGGAACACATTAATAAATGTTTATCTGAAAGGAAATAAATATGGACACAACAATGCAAAAAATCGTCAGTTTATGTAAAAGAAAAGGGTTTGTTTATCCAAACTCTGAAATTTACGGAGGAATTCAGGGGTTCTATGATTACGGACCACTAGGAGCCGAACTACAAAATAACATCAAGCGGGTTTGGTGGAAATGGATGACCCAACTCCATGATGATGTCTATCCAATTAACGGAGCAATCATCACCCATCCGAAGGTTTGGGAAGCATCAGGACACGTTCAGAACTTCACCGATCCGTTAGTCGACTGCAAAAAATGTCATAAACGTTTCCGAGCCGATCACTTGGTTGAGGAATTCCTCACAGAGGATGCTGGAACTGCTAGTCAAAATCGCTTGGATCAGATAGCAGCAGAACTTAAATCAAGACACATTGTTTGCCCTGAGTGTGGAGGAGAGTTTACCGAGGTCCGCAAATTCAATCTTATGGTTGAAACTTCCCTTGGGGTTGTTGAAGGCGAAAAGATGACGGCTTATCTCAAGGGGGAGGCATGCCAAACGATCTACCTGGATTACCAGAATGTGCTTAATTCGACTAATGCCAAAATTCCTTTTGGGATATGTCAAATCGGGAAGGCTTTCAGAAATGAAATCACCCCAGGACATTTTTTATTTCGTCAGCGTGAGTTTGAACAGTGGGATCTCCAATGGTTTACCAATCCCAAAGAAATGGATAAATGGTATGAGTACTGGAAAGCAGAAAGAATGATGTGGTATCAAAGCCTAGTGAATCATAAAGATCGTCTGCGCTTTAGACAACACGATCAAAACGAACTTGCTCATTACGCGAAAAAGGCATTCGATATCGAGTATGAGACTCCATTTGGATGGAAAGAATGGGAAGGAATCCACTGGCGTGGAGACTGGGATTTGTCCCGTCATGGGCAATACAGTGGGAATGATTTTACCTATACTGATCAAAAAACAGGTGATAAATTTATTCCTTGGATTGTCGAAACATCAGGAGGAGTTGATCGCACTTTCCTTTTCCTGCTCATTGATGCTTACGATGAAGAGGTCGTAGATGGGAAAACGAGAGTGGTTCTACATTTACGACCAGACCTAGCTCCGTACAAAGTAGCGGTCTTCCCGTTGGTATCCAACAAAGAAGATATTGTCGAAAAGGCAAAGTCAATCTACAGAGCATTAAAACCTAGCATTGCAACCATTTGGGACGATATCGGGAATGTTGGAAAGAGATATCGAAGACAAGATGAAGTTGGTACTCCGTGGTGTGTCACGGTTGATTACCAAACACTTCAGGACGATACGATAACAGTTCGAGATCGAGACACTATGAAACAAGAAAGAGTGAAGGTATTAGATCTGGAATACTTTTTTGCCGAGAAGTTGAAAATTTAAAACAGGATTACTCATCGTACTGGCTTAGAAGTGCTTCCAAGATGGGGTGGATTTGTCTGTCGACCATCAACCTCCCCTTTTCGGTATCCTTAATGACACCCGTTTCTTTTGCTATCTGCAGAAGTCGTGAGATTTCCTCATCTCTCAGTGGTTTACCTTCGTCATCAACTCCAACAACCGCTTTATACGCAGCTTCATCAAATGTTGCTGGTTCAGGTGCAAATGGGGCTAGATAGAGAATGCCTGTTAGAACTCTCTCTCTGCCTGCATTTCCAAATAGTTGTCTATCTTTTTCTGTGAGCAATGAATCTGCAATCAATTCAAATTGAGCCCTAGTAGTATCAGGTTTTAAAAGTTGTCCAAGTTTTGGTAATGGTTGTTCGGCTTTTTCCATATAAATAATCCTTAAAAGATATAAAGATTATAACATTATATGGCCTGAAGTTCAAAAAATAACACAAAAAGACATAAACATTATTGAAGTCTCCATTACCCCTTGATTACTATTAAACCATTAAGAAGTTAGCCTAACGAAACTATCGGGGCTGTGGCTTCTGAATATACGCAAGATGCGTGTGTTTAGAAGTTACAGCCTTTTTTTAAAGGAAAAATATGAATAACGATACAACTAATCCTCAAAACGACAATATGGTTAACCAAGATACCCAGTCTGTTGGCTTTAAAAAAGGTACCGAACCAAATAAAGACGAAGCCTGGAAAAAAGTAGAGGCGGTATTTAACGCTGCAAAGAACGCCTTCATTGATAAAAATTCACCGTTTGCTGACGTCCTCGATAGTTTAATTGCTACCTTGATGGATATTCGGGCAGCTGAAAAACAAGGGTTAAGCGGTATGGGAACTGATAACCCACAAATGGATATCCCTGCCCCAACTGATAATGGGCAAAATTTATAAACAAATATGGCACAAACTGACGAACAAAAATTAGAACGCGGCCGAGATATCTGGGAAATGACCCAGACAAAAGGCTGGCAGATTTTAAGTGACTCAATTGCTGAAGAAATCCAGTTGGAAACAGCTGAGCTTTTAGATTGCCCTGTTAAGGACGACCTAGAACACAAACAATTAATAAAAGCTTACAAAAAAGTTTTACGCATGGTTGAAGGAGCGATCGCCGATCGAGACGAAGCTGCTCAAAACCTGCGGGGAGTATAAAAAATATGGAAGACGACAAACAAAAAGAACAAGACGAATTAAAATCTTTACTCAATAACCCCGACGAGGGTGATGAGGGAGATAAAGGTAAAGACAACTCCGACAAGCAAGATGATCCACCGGCTGATGATAACCAAGACGATACTGGAAACGATAACGGCCAAGACAATGGTGCTGGTGATGATGATAAAAATAAGGACGAAAAAGATAAAGGAAAAGACGATCGTTGGAATGGTAAGAGCCGGGAAGATGTCATCAAGGAAGTTCAATCATTGGAAACGAGAATTGCTAGTCTCGAGGGCAAGAAAAAAGAAGATAAAGATAATAAGCCAAATCCGGATGAGAAAAAGGAAACGGTAAATCTCCCCTCTGCAGAAGAACTCCAAAAAATGACTCCGAGTGATTTTGCTAAGTGGGTCCTAGCCCGAATTGATGAAGGCGTCAAAACCACTCTATCCAGTCAAGAAAAAGTAAGAAGTGCAGTCCGTCAAGAAATTGCCGAAGCCAAAAAGGATCACCCACTGGACGATCCTGACTACCGAAAAATGGTCTTAACCATTATCGATGCTGCCAGTGCCAAAGGAACAACTGTGTCCTTAAAAGAAGCCTGTGAGCAGGTCGATGCCTTTATCGGCAAACACAAAGGGAAATCTGAAGATATATCAGATGATGAGCGCAATCGCCTTAAAAAAGCGAAGGCTCAGGTTGAGAGTGGAGCGGGCGCTCCGACTCAACCCGATAGCTCGGATGCCGAAACACAACGCATCCAGAAAGCTCTCGGTGGAAGCGGGTCAAAAAGCCCCTTGGGAGGGTTAGGAATCTAACCTCCTGTTATTAGTTAAAAAGAAGGGAGGTGAAAAAATATTATGCCATCAGCAACAGGAATAAAAGGAACAGGAAATTTAGGAGTCTTACGTAAGTACGACGTCGCCGACGTGGTCTCGCTACTCGACGTTAATCGTTATCCTCTTTTGGCCATCTTGACCAATGCAGGAAAAGATCCAGCAAGTGGTGAAGGTAAAGCCTTGAAAAAGAGTGAAGCGGTAGACCCGGAGTTTAAGTGGTATGAAGATGACTTTGGTCGTCGCCAATTAACCGGTTCAGCAACTGTCGATCCCGATGGAGGGAACTTGACTGTCACCGGTCAATCACAGTACTTACAAGTTGGAGATGTAATTTTGGCTGCTGCCCAGAAATGGGTCTTCCAAGTTACTGCTATTGTCGATGCCAACACCGTCACGGTTGGTCCCGAATTAGGAGGGGCAACCGGCGCAGCTGCTTCGGCAGTTGGAGATGTCTGGCTTATCGGAAACGCTAATGAAGAGGGTGCAGGATTAAGAGATATAAAGTCAACGATCATCCAAGAAATATCGAACTACTGCCAAATCTTCAGAACGCCAGTCGGTATTACTGAAACATCCAAAAACACTAAGGGATTAACCAAGGAAAACGACTTTGATTTTCAAAGGCGAAAGAAAGGTATCGAGCACTATGTCGATATCGAAAGATCGTTCTTATTTGGCAAGAAAGGCATCATCACTACAGGGACTCATCCAAAACGATTCACTGCTGGTATCTTGTCTAGGATTGCAACCTACGCTACAGCGAGTGTTGATACAGAATCAGAATTTGATGCTTGGTTGGAGAGCTTATTTGCACACGGAAATACAGAAAAATATTTGCTTGCATCTGCGGCCGTGGTTTCCATGGTCAACGGTTGGGCAAAGGGAAAGCTACAGATCGTAAGTCCAACAAAGGCTTATGGACTGCGAATCGTAACCTACGATTCTCCACACGGAACGCTACACATGATCAAACATCCATTATTAACTGGAACGACATACGGAAATTATGCTGTCGGTTTGGACATGGAATGTTTGACCTACCGCTACTTGAGCAATCGAGATACCAAGCTTTTGACTAACCGTCAGGCCAATGGTGAAGATAGTCAAGTCGATGAATATCTGACCGAATGCGGTCTGCAAATGGAGCAAGAGTCACGCCATGCCATTATGAGCATCGGTGCGCTCTAAACCATACGAATAGAAAACCTATGATGTTAAACGCAAAAAATTGGAAGTCGCTACACGCTTTCTTACTCAGTGTAGCCGTTTAAGCCAAGGGTGAGCGTTATCACCCTTGCAAACTTTATTAAAGATAGGAGGTGAAAAAACAATGACAGAAACAGTTGAAAAAACATTAGAAGAAATGTCCATGACCGAACTTTGGGGTGAAGCCAAACGTCTCGGTGTTTCTAAAGACGGTAAAAAAGATGAGTTAATTGCTCGGCTCCGCGAAGCCCAAGAAAATGGCGAGACGACGAAACCTGCAGAAACTCTCAAAGAGGTGGTGTATATCGCCAAATACCATGAACTGAAGTTAGTGATGAACCCCTCTTATATCAAAGAGGTGGCTGGTCGCGTTATCACTGTAGCCGGTCGTTCAATTCAATTCCATGAGGGAATCTATCGAACCAGTGATCCGGAAGAAATCGAATTTTTAGATAACCACAAGAACTTTGGCAACGTCTATCGCAAGGTAGATCGTAACGATCTGAAGTCAGGTAAACCAATGGAGCAAGTTTATAAAGAGAAATTCCAGACTTTGGAAGATCGCGAAAAGGCAATCACTGCTCGTGAGGAAGCTCTCAAGAAAAAGGAGATGTCGCTTAAAGGTTTTGAGGAAGGCGCTCCTAAACAACCGGCAGTAACTGGGGTTCGAAGTTCGGCAGACCAACCGAAGTTTTAAAAGGTAATAAATATGGAAAGCAGACCTAAATTTACAACGGCTAATGTTACATTGACCAACGCCGATACTTGGTATCCCCTGCCGGACATTGCAGTCGGTGAAGGATGTGAAGTGGTCATTAAATCCAAAGCTGGGAATACCGGAGCGATTAAGGTTGCCCATGACGATACTGCCAGTAAAACATCACCGTTTTTACTGGATAACTCTGGTGATAGCGTGAGCTTGAGAGTTAAAGGTACAACTCAAATCGTCCTGGCTTCTAGTGTTGCTGGACAAATTGTGGAGGTTATTGCTGAACAATAAATATGGCCAAATTTAAACCATCATTAGTAAACATACGAAGAATGTTCTCGAAGATGAAAATCATCGTCAATACCGATGACGGTGAGGAAGACTATGACACAACCTTGTACCCGAATGGTTTCACCGCTAACCAAATCTCAATTGGTAATGACAATACCGGCAGTAATGATGCAGGGCTTAGGTTCTTAAGACCACTTCTACCCAACAACGTCAAAATCACCAAAGCGATTCTGCGAGTGAAGTCGGCTGTCAATTCCACTAAACGGCCAATTTTTGTGATCAAAGGTATCAAACAAACCAGCACGTTGAGCTTTGATTCCACCCATCGACCATCTCAGCAACCCAAAACGACTGCTACCGTGGCTTGGGTCCCCGGAGCCGATTGGGTTATTAATACCTGGTATGAAAGCCCGGATATTAAATCGGTTATCCAAGAAATTATTGATCAAACGGAATTCACCAATAAAGCAATTGGCTTGACGATTGAAGACAATGCTAGTCCAGCCAATAACTACGAAAACATCTGGGACTTTAACAGTGGAGCTGCCAACGCGGCTCAGCTGGTATTAACACTAGAACCAGATTTGTAAGGAGGTGAAAACGATGCAAACAAACGATGCAACACTATTACAAACAATTTTAGAAGCCATAGCTGCCAGTCCTGACAAAGTGATAGTTGAAAGAACAGTCGATGAAATGGGGGTATTACTGAAAGTCAAAGTCGATGAAAAAGATGCCGGAGCGGTGATTGGTAAAGAAGGTGCCACTATAGCGGCGATCCGAAAATTGATGGGCGTTTTCGGAAGGAAAAATAATGCTCGGATAAACATCAAGTTAGATGTTCCGCCCAGAAAGAAATTAAAAACGTATGAAAAACCAAGTATTGAAGATCAAAACCACGATACAGGAAAACTCTGATGATGGCAGAGAGGTGGGCGCTTCGATTTGGTACGCAGATGGTAATGCTGGAAAGGTAATCACCTTCGGCAATTTTGGTGATTCGATCCAGGTAGCAGCCTTCCGTTTTCGTGGGGTTAATATTCCCAAGTTTGCCAAAGTTTTATTTGCCAGACTCAGACTAAAAACGGCTTCAACTGACGATACTGACTTTCCGGTGTTATTGAAAATCAGGGGAATCAAAGAAGCTGACCCTCAACCATTCAAACAAACAACCAGACCGTCCACCCGAACAGCGACGAGCAATGGCATCGACTGGGATATTATAAAAAAGTGGAACGCCAATGAATGGGTTCAAACTCCTAATTTGAAACTAATCATTGACGAATTGGTCCAACAAAGTGACTGGAAACCTGGCAACGCCATGGCATTTACTATTGGAGATGATGGAAGCATCGCCGGGAATGCCAAAACTTGTTGGGATTCGAGTAAGGGTAAAAGCTATGAAGCCGAACTTGAAGTGTATTACATTACCCCAGGTCTTCATGAAGAAATATCAATTATCAGTTTATCCGGTAACGACCGTGATGGCGAAGAAGATTACGATACTACCTGGTTTCCCAGTGGCTATGCCAGTAATCGGATCAGCATTGGTAATGACAGCACCGGAAATTGTGATGCTGGACTAATATTTAGTCCCGTCAACATTCCTAAAGGCGCTGAAATTCTTTCGGCAAGACTCCTTCTCACTAGCGAAGCGCAATGGAATGCCATGCTGAATCTTTTGATAAAAGGATTTGCTGAAGATAATGCGCCAGTATTTGCATCTAATGGTTCTAACCGCCCCTCAACTCGGACTAAGACAGCTACCCAAGTTCAATGGACCCTGGGATTTGGCCAAGCTGGTGTTTTAGTGGGTGAACATTGGGCCGCTCAAAGTGTCTACGAATCACCCGAGTTAAAAGAAATCATTCAGGAAATTCTTGATCGACCAGGTTGGGTAAAAAATAGATTGGGGATGGTCATTGAAGATTATGACTCCCAAGCCGGTGCAGTTAAGAACATTTTTGACTCCAATCAAGATAGTGGTAAATACGGCGCGAAATTGGTCATTGCCTGGACTTGTGAGCGACGAGTCACAACCAGAGGCAAAGACACTAAAGCTTACGATAAAGCGAACTATCCGGAATATATTATCGTTCACCACTCCGCAACTCCCAGGGATAATACCCATTTTGCCACCATCAAAAAGTCTCACATTAGCTATGGTTGGGACGACATTGGCTACCACAAATGGATTGCGGGCGGCCTTGATGGTCTGGGGACTCTAATAGCCGGTAGACAAGAAAACAAAATCGGCTCACATAACGACAGTAACAAAATGAACTATCGCTCGATTGGTATTTGTGTTTGCGGAAGCTTCCACTCTACCGGCGGTAACGAACAACCCTCAACCGAACAGTTAGCCACTTTACAAGCACTTCTTGACGATATCCGGATGAAGCGAGGTATTCCCAAAGAGCGGGTCATAGGACATGGTGAGACGCCAGAATCGACCACTGATTGCCCTGGTGATCATTTACTCTCGTATATCAAAAATTATCGAAAAACAGGGTCATTGACCTAAAAATATATGCAATTACAAGAATTTAGACAAGATCTCGATGCCAGAATGTCCGCAGCCAAAATAAGCGGATTTTGGAAGCAACCGGATAAAGATCGATGGCTTAATAAAGGAATTGTGCGAGCTTGTAATTACGCCCGGTGGAAATTCCTCAGTAAACACGCTTCTCAACTCATTGAGAAAAATCCTGATGGAACTTTAAAAGAAAATTACTTCCTACCGTTTGATTTCAAACCGGGTGGATTAATAACAATCAAAGTTGGGGGAACTCCCCACCACAAAGTCAGTGAAGACGAATACACCCAACAGTCCTACTCCTACGAGCGAGTAGTGGCCATTATTGGCGATGAGTATCACCTCAATCTAAGCGAACTTACTGGTATTACCGAAGGCACAATTATCGATATTTATTACAAACGGCGTCCGGTAAGAATGGTTGAAGATGACGACGAGCCAATTACTCCTGAAGAAATGGACGAACCGGTCGTCAAGTTAGCACTTTCCGTTTGTTTAACCAAAACACCTGGAAAACAAGCTGATGCTCAAAAAGAAGTGGTGGAAGCCCATACCATCCTGCAACAAATTAAAGATAGGGAGGATGAGGAACCGACCAGTGTCTACAAAGGACAAGCTGGCAGTTCCCGATGGGAATAAAAACTATGGCATTAAACGCATATAAAATACAAGGCTTTCGAGGAGGGATCGCTGATGACCCCTATCAAGGAGTGCGCGAAGCATTTCGATTCGGCTATGGTCTAAACATTCGGGATGACGGCAATACCCTCAAATGTAATCAAGCTCTCAAAGAAGATTTGGGTAGTCTAGAAGTAATAACGGATTTGATTTTATTCTACGTTCCTGCTTCCAACGGTAAACTCTACGGTTTTGGCGACACCGGGAATATTTATTGTAAGGACACGGTTGATGCTGCTTGGGTCCTGGTTTACCACGATGCTAATGGCAAAATAACCGGAGCTGCCGAATACACCAATAATGATGGCTCAGATAACTACATTCCTTATCTTTACTGGGCAACGGAAACCAAAGTCAGCCGGATAAAACTCTCCGGATCTTGGGCTACTGATGTTGAACATGATTGGGGTTCTCTTAACGGCGACCCTGCTTGGCACACAATGGCCGAAGCCTTGGGAGTGCTGCTTATTTGCGATGCTAAAGATCTGGCCATGGTTGACTATGAAGGAGCCTTTGCTGGGGGCGCTTCTCCAGCACTAGATCTTCCTAAAGGACATCGGAATAAATGCTTACTTGGGCAAGACCAACTGGTTATTTTTGGCTCAACTAAAGGCGACAAAGTCGAAGAAGGCTGGCTCTGGACTTGGGATAAGATTCAGCCTTCATGGATCCAACGTCGAATGGTGGCTGAGCGCGGTATCAATGCCATGATTCAAGGTGAGTATCTTCTGATCCAAGCCGGAGTTTATGGTGGCCTCTATTTTTGGGATACAGCCACTCTAATGAGAATCAAAAAGTTCCCCGGAGAAAATGGTTGGGTTAATCCGGGAGCGGTTTGCAATATGCATGGCCTCCCCATGTTTGGACTAAACGGCTCAGATAAATGCGGAGTCTATTCATACGGACGATTAAGTAAAAACGACCCCTACGCCCTCAATCTAGAATATGTGCCTTCCCATGGCAAGTTGGCATACATCTCAATTGGCGCACTAGCCATGTACACTGATCAGCTTTTTGTTTCCTGGAAAGACGGTGCCACTTTTGGTGTGGATACCATCGATACCACCAAAAAAGCGGAGGGTCGCTATGAAGGTTTGGTCTTTGATGCTAATGAAATCTTCACTCAAAAAGGCTTTCGTCACATAAAGCTGGTCACTAAACCACTTCCCAAAGATTCAAGTATTGAAGTGTTTTATAAGGTCAATGAAGAAGCGGAATGGCAGAAAGCTACGATGGAAGATGGATCCGAAGCATTTGATCAAGAAGGTAAAACCAAAGCGGTATTCACAATTGAAACCGGTGGCGATGAAGACGAACCGGATCGAGGCGAAGAATATGAAGTGGCGCTAAGCATTCATCCGGCCAGTAACGAAACACCCGACATCAAATCAATTATTACCTATTTTGAACCGATGGGAATTTTATAACTATGCTGACTGACTTAATACAAAAAGTGTTTGGCAATAAGGAGATCACAGATACTCCTTTTCCTGTCGTGCCGGTCCACACCCATAACAGCATTGATTCACCAGCGTTGGCCCCTGGTTCCGTCAGTACGGTCAATATTAAATCTGATGCGGTCGATGAAAGTAAACTGATGGATTTATCGGTGACTGAGGAAAAATTGGCTGAGGCAGCTGTCGCTACTCAAAAGATCAAAGACGATGCGATTACTGCTGCTAAAGTTTGGAAAGGTGGATCGGTTATTACCCTCTCGGCTCAAATTGCGGAAGCGATTATTCTAACTGCCCACATTCAAGACTTGGCCGTCAAATGGGCAAAAATCGGTAATTTGGAAGTTGGTAATAGCAAGATCATGGATGCAGCGATCAGTAATGCCAAAATTCAGGACTTATCAGTTACCAACGGTAAAATCGGGCTTCTTGAGGTAGGTAACTCCCGGATCATGGATGCGGCTATTAGTACCGCAAAAATCCAAGACCTAGCAGTTGAGTGGGCGCAAATTGCAACGCTTGCTGTCGGCAACTCAAAAATAATGAATGCTGCTATCAGTACGGCTAAGATCCAGAATTTGGCAGTGACTGACGCTGAAGTAAACGATTTGAATGCGGCCAAAATATCGGCGGGACTCATGATGGCTGACAGAATTTGGGGTGGGTCTGGGTATTTTGATTACATTCAGGTTCGGGAGTGTGGGACCCAAGCGGTAAATGTTGCCGGGAATATCAATAAATCCGGAACTTGTAACTTTGCGATTCCTCACCCATTCAAGCCTGGTAAGCAGTTAGTTTATACCGGAATTGAATCAGCCGAGGTAATGCTGGTCGAGCGCGGTAGTAGCCAACTTCAGAATGGTCAAAAGCAGATTGATTTCTCTGACCACTATAAAGCCGTCAGCGACCCAAGAAAAACAACGGCTTATCTTACACCTCGAGAAGATTGTAAAGGCTTGTTGCTTCAAGAAACGACTGGAGATCACATCACGGTAAAAGAAATGGGTAACGGTAAATCAAACGCCAAATTTGACTACATTATTTTTACAGTCCGCAAGGGCTTCTATGGCGTTGATTTTGAACCGGAAGATCTCTCACTTTTCCAAAACGATGGGGAAGATGAGGAATCATTCAAACAGCGCTATCACGACCATCGAATTAAGTTGATTCAGAAAAAAGGTGGTCTGGATGTTGATGCAAAAGTCGCTGAATTTCACCAAACATGGATCTCAACTCAAGGAAATAAAAGGGTTAATCAAAAGGAGGTGAACACGTAATGGCAACAAAACAATTAGGCGGGTGGTATTGGCAACCTGAGCAGAATAAAGCTCTGCGTTGGTGGGGTACTGATTCTGCTGGCAAAGATATTTATACCGCAGGTGATGAACCAAGTAAGCCACAAACTGTATCTAATTTGAGTACAGGACTAAGTACGGTTGGATCCGGAAATGTTTTGGGGTTTGACCTCAACACTCTTAATTCTAAATTCCAAGACACCTACGGTCAGGTCCAAGGGCTGTCGACTGATCTGGAAGATTATTCAACGCGGCGATATGACGAGGAATACAGCAAGGCAGGCTTGGGTAAAACTAAAGATGAAATTGCGGCATTAGACGCTAGTATTGCCAGTGAGAAAAACGTCCGAGATGAATCGGTTAGTAAGGTCAGAAAAAACCCTGGGTACTCTGCGGCAACCATTACCGGAGAAACCGGTGAAGTCCAAAAACTAGCCGACTCGAAAATTGGCAATTTAATTGAAGAACGAAATGCAAAAGCACAAACCTACAATGCTACCTTAGGTGAAATCACCCAAAGAGTAGCTACTGAAACTCAAGGCAAACAAAGCAAACTGAATAGCTTACGTTCTGATCTACAGCTTATAAGCGGATTAGTAGATTCCTATAACAAAACCAGATCAACCGAACTTTCCAGTCAAACCGATGAAACACATTGGGAAAAAGAATTCGAACTAAAACTCTATAGTGCCCAAACCGATCGTATGAAAACCGGCGACGGGAGTGGTACGTATGCCAAACAACAGGTCAAGGATGCCTTTGGTAATGTGACTGGTTTCTTTGATCCAGTATCCGGACAAACAACGCCTTATCAATCAGATTCTCAAAAGAATCAGACAACAACAGTAAATGAAGGTGAGCTTAGAAATGAAATTAGAGCAGCCTGGAAAACTGGCTTGAACGCTGACCAACTAAAGACAAATCTGGCAAACGTGACGACTGATAAAGGTAAGAACGCCTCACAAGTGATTGACGAGGAGTGGCAGTTAAAAAATCAACCAGGAATCATGGGCTTTTTACGAAGGCTCTTTACCCCTGGAGTTTAGAAATGATTATGGACAACTTTTTAGAACAACTAAAGAAAAACATCACCTCGTCGTTTGCCAATACCAAACAGTCAGTGGGTGATATTTTTGGTAAGGCTCAAACAAGTCTGACTAATCTGGTGCGTGGTGGTCAACAAAAAGTTGATGAGGTCATTAAACCATTGCAGTACGATATCGCAATTCCTGGCCCAACAAGTGGAAGCTACAAACCGTTTAAGAATTTATATTTGGAGACGGCAGCCCAAGCGCTAGGAGTTGGGGCTCGGGACACTGATGTCTTGGAGAGGTTGCCTAGTGCAACTTTTGGCGCACTTAAGGGTGCCGGTAACGGACTGGGTGAAGCGTTGTCATTTGGTTGGTGGAAACCGGAAATAAAATATGCCGATGATATAGAAAAACAAGCCGGTGACATGACTGAGGTTGAGTTTAATGTTCTGGGAACTATTGGAACATTTTTGGTCGGTGGCGAGTTGGTCCAAGGAGCCTTACGAGGTGTGCCTCTTCTGGCGCGAGTAGCGACTGTCGCCCCTAGAACTTTCAATGTGTTATCGACTGGACTGACATTTGCCGGACTTACTCAAATTCAAAAGGACGAAGCACAAAAGAACGCTGCACAGCGAGCAAAAGATTTTGTGGGTGATTTTGCTCTCGGTGGAGCCTTCTCGATTGCCGGAATGAAAACATCGTTCCTGAAGTCTTCGGCGATTATTGGTCCAGCCACTTATGTCACTTCACTCTTAAAAGGAGAGTCAAACGGTGATGCGCTTAAAGATACAACAGCCATGATGGGACTCCACTCCCTTAATTTCGCAGTGGCTAAGTTTTTACCTAATGGATCAGAAATAGAAAACCGAATAGAAAAAGCGGCCAGTGAACAACTCAAAATAACTAAAGCAGAGGCAATGGAATACTTGGGCATTAGCGATAAAGCGACGGCAGAGGAAATGAAACAAGCTTGGAAAAATAAGGTGGTTGACATCACCAAGCGATTCCCGGCTCAGGCCAATCAAACACCACAAGAAATGGGAGTATTTAATCAAGCTTGGAATACAGCCAATAGAGCCTATGAATTCTTAGCAAAGGTGAGTAATCCGGAAGGATATACCGGCAAGTCTTTTGCTCAAGAGTTTCAAGATTTATATTACCAACTCTGGAAAGATGTCCCAGATAAACGCTCGGCCATTGTCAAAGCCGTTCGCAGCTTACCGGCCGGTCTATCTGTTCGGGCGACACTAAATGATGGCCAAAGAAACGAAATTGTTACTACCCTAGGTGGTGAAGAAGCAAAGACGAGACTGGGAAAAGTGGCTGAATTAACTGATGCAGATTTAGTGTCAGTGGCCATGGAGAATAAAATCACGGTTACCCCTTCTAAAACAACAGTACCGGAAACAATACAACTTCCTGCGACAGAACAAACTGCTGAGGCTTCAGCTCAACTAAAAACTAATTTAAGTCTTCAAGAACAAAAAGCTGTTAAAGCAGCCGAGATCCGAGATAAATATATAACACCTGAAGAAAAAGAACTGGCTGATGCCGAAAAGATTCCTAGCATCGGTGACATTTTACAATCACAAACCTTTCAAGATCGATTGCAAGGCAAAGTTACAGCACCCACTACTCCACGAGCAGATCAGTTGAGAGAACTACCTCCAGGTAAACCGCCTCGCCCGCCACAAGAAGTGTCCCTCGATGGTGCACCACCATCGCCAGAAGGCAGTGCTTTGGATGAGATCGATAAAATGGTTGGCAAAATCTCAACGGCTAAATCAATTCTGGGGAATATTAAAAACGCTATCGAAACATTTCCTCGAATGTTTACTGACAGGTTTGCACCTATAAAGAATTTTGAGGATCAAATAACCAAACTCCAAGGGCAACCAATCAATATCGATTCCAGTCCATATGTGGCAGCCAGAATGTATGCTGGCCGATTTGGAATTGTTGAGGGAAACTTCAAAGATTTATATAACATCCTACAACCGGTGCGAAAGCTTCGTGCTGACTTTACCCGATTTGTTTTATCTGAACGTGCCATAGAGCGTGCAGAGCGAGGATTTGATAACCCTAATGGGGTTACAAAAGAAACGGCAGAACAAGCTCTGGTGGAATTGAAAGATAAAGTCGGTGATAAAGCATTCAAAGCATTCGAGCAGGTTGGCCAGGGAATTCAAAACTGGTCCATTAAATCAATACTCCAACCCATGAAGGATGCCGGAATCTTAGGGAAAGAAGCCTTCACCTCAATTGTCGAGAACAACAAACGATGGATGCCGTTCCATGTTCTCGAGTATATGCCTTCAGTGGAGCAAGCCGACCAGATGGCAGTTGGTAGTGAAACTTTCTCGGTAAGTAAACAGGGGGTGATCAAATCTCTAGAAGGAACGGAAAAAATCATTCGTGATCCGTTTATGTCGATTATTGATAATCTAACGAAATCGGTCAGCTTAGTGGAGCGCAATAAGGTGGCCCAAAAACTGATTGACCTGCGAAATAGCCATCCTGATGCTGCCAAAGAGTTTATAAAGTTTTTACCGGATGGTTTACGACCGCCAGCAGAGTGGGATGCAATTAGCGTCTTTATTGACGGCAAAGTGACGAAATGGGCAGTACCCAAAGATCTCTCGGAAGCGATGCATGCTTTATCCTCAGCCGAAACAGGACTGATGGGTAAAATGATTTTAGCTTCGTCAAAAGCCTTCAAAGCCGGAACTACGTCACTCTATTTCCCGTTTACTCTTTCAAATGCCATCCGGGATTACCAAACTGCCTCAATTGTTTCTAAGTGGGGATTTAATCCAGCCAACTGGCTATCAGGATTCAAAGACGGACTAAAGGCCGCCTTTAAGTTTGACTCCAAAGCATATGACGAATTCATGACCAACAAAGGTGGTTATGGAGGATATATCGAATCATCAAAAGGGCTCGCTGTCGCTTCTGAACAACTTTTCACCCCTGAGTGGATGAATCGAGCAAAAATTGTCGTCAATCCCTTTCAGCTCATCAGTACCTTTTCAGAAGCAATAGAACTGGCTCCCCGATTGGGGGTTTATAAAAAAGGAATTGCTCAAGGAGCTACTCGACTTGAAGCAGCTTACGAAGCACGCAATGTGACGGTTGATTTTGCAAAGGCTGGAATTGAAGGTCGACTGATTAATATGTGGATTCCCTTTGTGAATGCTCGTTGGCAAGGACTTCTGACCATTGGCAAAGTGATGAAGGAAAATCCATTTAGAACGACGGTGCGAGCTTTGGCCTTGACGGTCCTGCCTGGTGTAGCTACTTATTTTTATAACGTCATGAACCATGAAGATCTTTGGGACGATATCCCCCAATGGGCCAAAGATACATATTTTATTGTGATTGTAGGTGAAGGCCAAGATAGCCAAGGAAATCGGGTGCCGAAAGTAGTTCAAATCCCTAAAGGTGATATGGGGACTATATTTTTCAACCCGTTAATGTATGCCTTGGAATACGTGCGAAAACAGGAGCCAACTAACCTCTTTAAGTTAGGACTCGAGTGGATGAGCCAATTGTCACCGGTCTCGTTTACCAGAGATGGAGAATTATCAGCTCAGTCTTTCCTTGGGAGCGCACTACCTCCAGCGTTAAAAGTGCCATTGGAGCTGGCGACAAACACTAATCTTTTCACCGGATTCCCAATTGTGCCTCAGCGCTTAGAGAAAGTGACACCAACTGAGCAATATGATGAGAAAACACCACAAATAGCAGTTACGGCCGGTCGAGCTTTGGGCATCAGTCCGATGAAGCTGACCCATGCAATTTCAGGATTAGCCGGAAGTTTTTCTCGTCAAGTAATGAACCCCGCCGACATTATCAATTTAACGACACAGCGCTTTTATCGGCTTCAGGGTGGGCAAAAACAACAGGCAGCCTGGGATATTAAGTATGACGCTGAAGTGGGCTACAACACCACGAGGCTGCAGATGAAACGGCTGATCGAGCAGGGTCAGCTTCAGCAAGCCCAACAGATGGCGCTCAAATGGAATCAGGAGGCCGAGAAACTCATTTCCCAGATAGTTCCACTCCTAATGAAAGATGACCCCAAGGAAGCGGCTTCATTTCAAAGTAGCATCACTTTTGATGCTGCAGATTTGCAGCGACTCCTGAAGACAACGCTTCCTGGTGGTGTACCACAAAATGCTGGAACTGATCAAACACTAATTCCCCTTCAGCCTGGACTTAATACTAATTCGACCATGGGACAACTATTCCAGGGTGGTCAACAAAATAGTGGCGACGCTATAAGGAGGTTAATTTACAAATGAAACAACTAACACTACCGATTATTTTTAGTCAAAATGATAGCCGATGGAAAAATAGTCCTCTGGGAACCAGAGGCACAATTGGCTTATATGGCTGCCTGGAGAATGATGCCACGATGGTGACCAATTATTACGGCTTCCAGGAAACGCCGCTCACCTTAAATGAGAAGCTAACCAACAATGCTGGATATCAGGATGGGAATAAATTTGTCTGGAGCGTCTTTGCTCGATTATTCGGTCTTAAGTATTCTGGCCAATGGTCCAATACCGGAGCGTTGACCCAAGCCCAAATGGACCAGATCCGAAAAGCTATTGATGGTGGTTACCCGGTGTTTCTCCAAATCGACACGATTCCAGCCACTTCAGCTCTGGATGAACATTGGATCCTGGCTATTGGGTATGAAGGTGATGACTTTCTTATTCAAGATCCATGGGACGGAGCGACTAAACGAATCACCAGCTGGGGTGTGACTGCTCAGAAGCTAATTTACGCCTGGTGTTGGTTTGAAGGAAAGCCAGTCAAAGTAGAGGTAGCCGATGGCTGTCTTGTTCCTAACACTCCGGAATGGCGTACGAAGTACGAACAAATCGTCGCATCAGCCACTAAGTGGGCAGATACCCTCAAGATTTTAGAGATAACCGATGACCCCAACGCTACCCCTACAGACAAAATTAAAAGCACTATGGCAGGGTATAAAAGTCGCGAAACCGACCTATCTAACAAGCTAAATGATAAACAGGGATTGCTTGATAATGCCAACAAGGAGATTGAGAACCGAACCGAGCAAGTAAGCAGACTCGATGGCGATCTGCTAGAGAAGGATAAATACTATAAATCACTGGTTGACGCACTAAATAAGCAAGTCAAAAACGGCTCAGATGCCCTACCCTTGGCACAGGCTAGGGTTGGGGTGCTTGAGGGGGAACTGGATGAAGCCAATAAAGCTAAGGGTCGTGCCTTGCTAGAGGCTCAACAGAACAAAAGCCAATTGGAAGCCTGCCAAAAAGGAACCATTGCTCCTACACCCCAATTAATTCTCAAGTTGACTATCCAATACATTACAAATTTAGTAACCAAAAAAGGAGGTGAGAACAATGGATAATATATATCCCGAATGGAAGAAGGTCGCATGGAGATTTCTGCGAGTCTTTATTTCAGCCTTTTTATTTACCGGATCGATGGTGTTAATCAATGCCCAACCAGAAATGTTGAGTAGTTGGAATAAATTTCTCAACACACTTGTCCTGCCATTTTTAATGGCTGGTGGAGTGGCGGGAATTAACTCAGTCGGCAAACTATTGCGTGACCTATTTGGTACACAAGACAAAACCGGATTAATTGACAAATTGCCATTCTAAATACTATGAACAATAACCAATCCACCGACACAAATATGGGTGAACGAATCGCTAAACTCGAAGAACGAGTGGACGGTGGATTGGGTTATATTAATAAGGAATTGGTGGAAATAAAAGAGAACCATCTCTATCACCTGCAAATTGATGTAACCGATTTGAAAATGAAGGTTAATACCCTAACAGTGAAAGTGAGTGTTGGAGTAGCAATCGCGACAATTTTAGTCGATTTGGTTTTTCGCTATCTGCTCAAATAAGCTACTTATCCTTTTTCTTATTAAGATCGGTTCCGAGAAGATTATGTAGGTCTTTGGTAAAACCCTCAAAAGCGTTAGCGTTTAAGACGGTAAAATATGTGGATCCGGGAACGCCAGTAAAGACCAAGGTATCACCAGGCTGAATGTTCTGGGCTTTTCTCAGTTTGGCAGGAATAACTAACTGACCGCGTGAACTCACCGGCGAGGTGCCGAAAACAACGGTCTTAGCTGACTTTTTATCTTTAGGCTTACTTTTATCGTTCATAGTTGAAATCAACTTGCTTTGAGACAGTAAAGCAATTCCCTATAATTAAGAATAATCTTTAATTACAGTAGTCGTATTATACAATAAATAGGTCTTGAGAAGAACGAAAGTTGGAAAATGACAGAAAGATACAATACCAACCTTGTGTTGACAGGGGGTTACGAAGTAAAATACTAGTTGTGGTTATTGAGGGAGAGCAAAAGAATCAATACCCATATGTTCTTTAAGAGCTGAAAACTGTAACTGAAGATCTGGTGTGATATAGTTGACCAGGCTAAATAGGTCCGAGCCAATTACGGTTACCAGCTCCAAAAACAGACCCCATTCGGGGTCTTTTTTTGACTTATATTCCCTTCGCCCGCTCACTTTTGCTACACTGATTCTATATGCTCCAGCATATCCTGCTTTATATCGTATCGTTTGTCGGCATATGGATCGGTGCGGGGCTTGCGATATCCTCTGTCGAAAAACTTTCCCACCGGCTGCGCCTTTCTTCTTTTATCGTTTCGTTTCTCGTGCTGGGCTTTTTTACGTCTATCAGCGAATTTTCCGTAGGCATCAATGCGGTCCTCGATAACGACCCGGAAATATTTGTCGGAAATTTAATCGGCGCTTCTATCGTGCTGTTTATGCTGGTCATTCCCTTACTGGCCATAACCGGCAAACAAATCCACATAAGCAAGGAGCTACGGGGCATCAATCTGGTATTGCCGCTTATCGTCGTAGCCGTTCCTGTCCTGCTATCGCTGGACGGTGTTGTCAGCCGGATTGATGCGGCAATATCGCTCATTCTGTATGGCATCTCTGCGTTTATCATCGAACAAAAACGCGGGTTTACCAGCAATCCTGCGCTGCTCAAACAGTTCGCGAAAGCGTCGGTCGGCCTAGAGTTCGGAAAAATTATTGCCGGTATCGGTGTAATTTTCGCTTCCAGTCATTTGGTCGTTACGGAAACGCTGTATTTTTCCGGCGCATTCGGACTTTCACCGTTTCTCATCAGCCTGCTGCTGGTTGCTATCGGCACGAACCTGCCGGAGTTGTCTTTTATCTTCCGGTCGTTATTTATGAAAAGCAATCAGGTGGCATTCGGGGATTATCTGGGGTCTGCCGCATTCAATACGTTCCTGTACGGGTTTCTGACGCTATTTTACGGGCGGACAATTCTACTGACCAACAGTTATGTCGTGAGTCTTACGTTTCTTATCGTCGGACTTATACTGTTTTATATTTTTGCCCGAAGCAAACACACGATTTCCAAAAGCGAAGCGGCCGGATTATTTGCTATCTACGTCCTTTTCCTCTTTACCGAGTATTATCTGCACAAAGGCTAATGGACGGATTAATTGAGGAACGTGCGGATATTCTCAAGATGCTCTTCGTACGTTTTTGCACAGTGAATCTCCCGGTCAGAAGAATGCAGGTAAAAAATACAATCGGTTTCCTCGGGGTGTAACACCGCTTTTATGGCAGCCAGCCCCGGATTACTGATAGGCCCCGGAGGCAAACCTTTGTTCCGGTACGTGTTGTACGGCGACTCCAGATACTTATCGGCAGGAACGACTCTGCCCCACCACCCGTCATCGCTGTTTCCTTTGATGTACTGAAGCGTCGCGTCGATCTCGAGCCGCATGTCTTTATCCAGCCGGTTCCAGATGATGCCGGCAATCAGCGCTTTATCACTGTCGCCCCCGGATTCGCGCTCGATAAGCGACGCGATTTTTATGGCGGTCGTCCATTTGATATTTTTGGCGGTGAAAGCATCGATGTACGGAGCGAGTACTTCATTAAAATGATCGGTAAACCGTTTTGCTACCGCACGAACCGGTTCATCGGACGGCAACAGATACGTATCGGGGAAATACACTCCCTCGTGGTACTCTTGGGAATCGTTGTTATACGCATTCCATTCCTGTTCCTGAACAGGCGTCCATCCGAGCATTGTTCCCAAGTGTTCGCCGATCTGCTCTTTCCGAAGTCCTTCACGCACACTCACCCAGACAAATTGGGGCGGACTGGTCAGTTTTTTTACCAGTGCCCATGCACTCATCGAACGGTTGAGACGATACCCGCCCGGTGCTACTGTTTTTCCTGAACCGAAAACCGACATAAACCACGAAAATGCATGTTGATTCCGGATAAGATGTTTTGAAAACAGATCCTGCGGCGCGTCATAGCCGGAAGTTCCCTGCGGAACGACAACGATCACTTCAGACGCATCGTTTGAGACCGGCCCCAACACCTGCCACATCAGGGTACTTATACCCGTAAGCGACACTACAAATACCAGAAAAAATACTATGAAATGTTTCATTCTGTGAGCGCTGCTCTGCTCACCCATGATACAATCTATGCATGGAAAACTCTATAACACTGCTTGCTCCCTCCGACTGGAAAGACTATGAACTGATCGACTGCGGCGACGGCGCGAAACTGGAACGGTTCGGCTCCTACATCATTTCCCGTCCTGACCCGCGTGCCGTCTGGCAGCGCCTCGCCCCTCCGGATGTCTGGAATCATGTGCATGCGGCATTTGTACGCACTACGAAAGACGAGGGTCATTGGCAGGTCCAGACGCCGCCCCCTGCTGACTGGTCCGTGCGCTATAAAGATATGGTATTTACGCTCAAACCGACGTCGTTTAAACACGTAGGCGTATTTCCTGAACAGGCGGTAAACTGGAAATGGATGCGCGATGCGATCGCCGGCTCAAAAAGTAACGTACTAAATTTATTCGCATACACCGGCGGGGCCTCTATGGCCGCTGCTCTCGAAGGCGCGTTAGTCACGCATGTGGACTCCTCCAGAGGTACCGTGGACTGGGCCAAAAAAAATGCAGCAGCTTCCGGACTCTCTGACAAATCCATACGATGGATTATTGATGACGCCTATAAATTCGCGCTTCGGGAAGCCCGGCGCGGCAATACATATGACGGCATCATCCTGGATCCCCCGCGGTTCGGCCGGGGAACCAAAGGCGAAATCTGGAAAATAGAGGAGGACCTGCCTAAACTACTGGCCGTCGTCCGTTCTCTTCTTTCCCCCAGGCCCCGCTTTATCCTCATTAACGCGTACACCGCGGATCTTTCCGGCTTGGTCATAGCCAACCTGTTAAGTGACCTCACGCGCGAACTGGGCGGCCGTATCACAAGCGGAGAATTGGCGCTTCAGGCGACTGCCGGAGACCGCCTCCTGCCGAACGGAATTTTTGCGCGGTGGTCGGCTTCCTGAGGCCCGGATAATTTGATACAATACGTCCGTATAAAGAGTCGCGCCTCCTTAGCTCAACGGCAGAGCAGCGGTATCGTAAACCGTAGATGTCAGTCCAATTCTGACAGGGGGCTCCATGGTAGTATCCCGTCTCCGCAGATTTGAAGAAAAAAACGCGTCGCGCAGAATTGCGGTAGCTTTCATCGGCACCGTCGCACTACTGGTATTCTTTGCGCTCTTCGGACTCCGAATCCTTATCGGCTTCAGCCTGCTTATCGACCGTATACGCGGCGGATCAGCCGCGTTGCCGCAGCAGCAGGCAGTTATTCTCCCCCCGATCCTTGACCCGCTGCCGGAAGCGACCAACAGCGCAACATTGGACGTCCGCGGGAAAGCGGCTGCGAAAATGCAGCTTATTCTCTACGTGAATGACAGCGAATACAAAAAACTGACCGTTGCCGACGACGGAACATTTGAAAACAAGGGTATTCCCGTCCAGGAAGGCACGACCACCATCAGCGCAAAAGCCGCCGATGATAAAAACAACATAAGCGACCTTTCCAACGTGTTAACCACCGTTGTCGACCGCACCGCTCCCAAACTGGTTATAGATGCCCCTGCTGATAACGCGACGATCAATGACGGAACGCACAAAGCAACCGTAAGCGGTATGACGGATGAAGATATGAAAGTTACCATTAACGGCCGTATCGTTGTGGTAAAGTCAGACGGATCATTTACGTACAGCATGCCGTTAAACGACGGGGAAAACAAACTGACGATTATCGCCCACGATGCAGCGGGCAACGAAACCAAAGCCGAACGCAAAGTTACTTACCAGCCTTAATATACCGTTCCATCGCTCCGAATCCCACCCACATCCACACCATAACCCACGGATAAAATAAACTGTTGATAAACAAACTGTGGACCAATAGTGCAGCAAATGACGCCAGATACCCGGCTGCCACAGTGCGCACGCCGGGTTTACCGTTGATACCGGCAATTCCCGGACGGAGAAAAGAAATAAGCAGCCAGCCGTATATGACAATTCCTATAATTCCCGTGGTCGCCCCGACAAATAACAGGCTGGTATCGAGTCCGTTTCCTGCACGCGAAGGCGCTGTCCGCTCGTCTATCCAACTGCGTTCCGTCGCGATAAACCGCAGAATATTAAACCCGTGTCCCATGATCGGTTTCTCACGGATAAGCCCCAGTGCCCGCTCCGCATTCCCCAAACGCGCATAGGAAGAAACCGTGCGGAGGAGATTTTGTCCCTCTCCGGTATGCGGAGCCAGCATCAGCCCGGCCGCCAATAGCACCGTCACACCGATAACCAGTGTTACCCGTTTGGTAAGAATACCGAATACGATCAATCCGGCGGCAAACGCCGCGATACTGCTTCTGGAATATGTGAGGATAAGAGAAACGACCGCAATTGCCAATCCTGCCAGTTTCCACGCCGCTCCTTTTCCCTTCCCTATGACCGATAGCAGCATAATGGCAGTAATGCCAAGCAGTATACCGGTAAAATTCGGGTCCAAAAGTGTGCTGAACAGCCGCTGGTAATGCGGATCCCACCCGAGATAATAGAGGTTACGCAAATCCGGATACCACGCGTACTGCATAAATCCCACAAGTCCCACTGCAATACCGCTGCCGATAAGCAGGGCCAGCCAGGATGCGGCCGGGATAACCGCGCTTGCCGACACCCAATACAGCGCGGCATATACAATCCAACGGAATACATACAGCAATCCTCCGCCGACAACATACGTGGGTACATATCCCCACGTTAAGGAAAGTGAAATAAGCGCGACAGCGGCAAATGACAATATCGGCGCCCAGTGCGGCGGGATGAATCTTTTTTTCCGGCTTTCATACGCTCCGTAAAGCAAAACTATGAGCACGGAGATATCCAGAAGCGTTATGCGGGTGTTTGCAAACAGCGGCAACGAAGTGATTTGCCCGCCGATAAGCCCGAGACCCAATATTGTCAATACAAATAGCTGCATATTACAACGCGATAATCCAGACAATCAGCGCGCCGATTGTACCGTGAGACGCAATCAACCACCCCAATGGCATAGTATCAAGAAATCGGCTCGAGGCAAAATTCCAGCTGATGAGAAAATAACTCAGTATGAGAAACCCCCTGGTGCGGCGCGGCATATGACTCATCCACAGCATGATATATGTCGGAATCAGCAGAACGAAATGGTGCTGCCAGGCGATAGGTTCCATAAGCAGCAATGCCGGCATATACCTCCACATGCTTTCCCCAAATGGCCGTTGTTTTTTCCAACATGCATACCAGGTGATCAGGGCGACCGCGAGCGTTGCGGCGCCAAACACCCATACCGATGCAACACCGGCGCGTGAGAGTAATCCCGTAAGACTCTGGTTATAATAAATGCCTGCGTCGGTAAACCCCCGGGTTAACTGCGTGAGCCGTTGCACATAGACAGCATATGCCTCCGTACCCCAAAAAAAGAACGACAGCATACCCGATACAAAAAGTGCCCCGGCAGCTCCCAAAAGCACCCGCCACTGTTTGCAAAGCCCCATAACGGGCAATACCAATACCAATTCCGGCTTGAGCAACCAGGAAACGGCCATCATGACGCCCGACATGATGCGGTATCTTTTGTGAGATGAAAGCAGCACCGATACGACGACAAACAGCAGCGCGATCAGGTTTACCTGCCCCATGCCCAACGTAAACTGCGTCGGAAACGAAAGATATGAAAGTACCGCAATAAGCATGAGCGCGCGCGGATGCGTTATGGCTTCTGACCGGGCGATCAATGCCACAATCAGAATCAAACTTACAAAGGACACCATCACCCATACCGCTTGGGCCACGCTAAACGGCAGGTAGTGTAACGGCGCGTACAGAAGCACTGATGGAGGCGGCAATAAATGGATAGGGCGCGCGACTCTGTCGGTTGCCTCCCCGGCCGCCTGGTAGTAGTACGCGAAATCGGGGGCAGAGGTTGTGATGATACGCCAGAGGGAATATGCGGCTTTTGCCAAAGCCAGCAGGATAACGACGGAAATTGCGGGGCTGTCTAGCCGCGATTTTGCTGGAGCTGCCATAATTTTGCGCGTGTCAGAAACGAGTGGAAACTCATCATGATCGCAATCGTGATACCCGGCATACCGTCCAGGAATCCGAGGCGCAGGATATAGTTCTGGAAAAATTTTCCGACAGGATACAACACGATCTGCAGCCAGGAGACACGCACTTTTTCTTCAAAAAGATATGCTGCATTGATCGAGGAATACGTATTTATGTCATCCAGAAAATGTGCGACGTTCGGATGGGGAGTATGCCTGAGCGGATTGATAAGCGTTCCCACGACACCAGTCACATTCCATACTTCATGCACCGGGCGCTGCCACTGCCCTTTCCCCTTTTTGGCCAGCCGGATAAGCCTGACGTTCTGCGTTTCTCCGTGAAGCAACGGTTTCCCCCACATCACATCCTGCCGTTTGAGATAAAATCCGTTCACGTCAACCTGCAGCACGGCTTCTTTCACTTCACGGGCAAGTGATTCCGGCACTTCTTCGTCGGAATCGACAAACAGCACCCACTCCCCGCGTGCTTTTGACAACCCGAAATTCCTCTGCGCGGCAAAATTCCCTCCGAGCTCCCGCTCATGCACCAACGCCCCGGACTTTTCGGCGATACTGTGCGTTTTGTCTTCGGAATGATCATCTATAACCAGCACTTCGTCACAGAATTTGACGCTATCAAGCGTGGATGCGAGGGTATCTTCGTTATTATGCGTCAGAACAACCGCGGATATACCCATAGTGTGCATTCATTGTATCATACGCATAATGGAACTCCGGCGTGCCGTACTCCTTATCGTTGTCATCTATATCCTCGGGTTTATGACTCACGCGTGGCATCTTCGGAAAACCGTGTACGGCGACGGCATATTTTACTATGCATGGCTGCGGTCCGTTGTGGTCGACCACGATATAAACTTTGCCGATGAGTATGCACGCGAGCAGGTAAACCAACCCAAAACGGTTTACGGCCAGTACGGCAATAAATACAGCGTCGGACCCGCACTGTTATGGGCGCCTCTGTATGTCACAACCCATGCTATTGTCCGCGGGGACGGCTGGGGTCTGCCGTATCAGCTTTCCGTGGGAATCATATCCGTGCTGTACGCACTTTCAGGACTCATATTACTTATCCGCCTGATTAAACTCCCTCCCCGCATTATGTCGCTTATCCTGCTTTTAACAGCCGGAGCGACGAACCTGCTTTTTTACGGAAGTCTGGATACCGTCAATTCCCACGCACTTTCGTTTTTTACCGCCGTCGTGTATCTGCTGTTTATCTCCGCATCGAAAAAAAACTGGATTGCAATCGGCTTCGCCTTGGCACTCATCGCATCAGTGCGTCTTCAGGATCTCGTGTACATCATCGCCCTGATTCCTCTATGGAAACAGATACAGTGGCCCCGTCTGCTGCTCGGATTCTGGATAGGATTTACGCCCCAGATGTTGGCGTGGTCTCTGCTCTACGGCTCGCTTGTAAATCCGTATCTAGCCGGGGGAGAATCCTTTAACCTGCTGCGGCCGCATATCTTCGGCGTACTCATGAGCCTTCAGAGCGGACTCTTCCTGTGGACGCCGATTGTCGCCGTAGGAGTCGCCGGTCTATATCTGGCGCGTTCAGAGAATACAAAAAAACGCGTGAACATGCAGGTGCTCACCTACCTTTGTATCTTTTGCATACAGCTCTATCTGGTCGCAAGCTGGAGTACCTGGTGGCAGGGGGCCAGTGTCAGCGGACGGATGTTTGTGAGCATACTGCCGCTTATTGCCGTAGGGTTGGGTGAAATCGTCCGCCGCATCTACATACACAAACTGCTCCGGAGCGTGCTGCCGCTTTTCGTACTTGGCATATGCGTGGTAAATGCGATGGGAATCTTTTACTACCTCTTCACCTACTGAAAAGTACACGCTCATATACGCGTGCGACCGCCCGAGCTCCCACCCTGATATCGTGCCTGGAAACGGCCCGTTTGCGCGCGCGGGCAGCATACATACCGCGCTTTTTCGGAGTGATAAGAAAAGATATAATTTCCCGGGCGATTGCGTCAGGATCTGACGGGGGGACTACGATTGCGGCGTCTCCCACGTTTTCCGGAATCCCTCCGCATCTGGTTGTAACTATCGGGAGTCCGCTGGCCTGCGCTTCCAGAAGCGCCATACCGTATTGCTCTTCCCACGTCTTTGTCGACGTGCTGGGAGCCAGGAATATGTCGGCCTCGCGATAGAGGCGGGGCATTTGATCATACGTAGCACTCTCCACGGTCGAGTGCCAATTTTTCCCGATTACCCTGTTTTGGTTTGCTAGTACCTGCTGCCACGGCCCGCTCCCGACAAACACCCACTGTATCCTGAAGCCCCTGCGCACTGCTTCGGAGATGATGTTTGGCGCCGCCGCCAAAATGTCCGGCACTCCTTTTTCGCTTACCAGCCGACCGCAAAAAAGGATAGTAAACAGCCGCCTCTTGGGGTCGGCTAGATGCGTAAGCCAGCCTTTCTCCGGCGCAAAGCGGGCAGTATCGATATGAGCCCCGATAACAGAAATCTTACGCGGGTCAGTACCCTCAGAAACCAGTGCGGCTTTCGCTTTTTCCGTCACGGCGATGATGTGGTCGAGTTCCCGGCGCGCACGCGCTTTGTACGCCAATCTGCCCCTGATCCCCTCGTTGTTATGAGGAATCGTTTCCCACACGGTCGCAACTACACTTCTCACCCGCCCTCTCTTTTTGGCGTTGAGACACTGCTGGGTGTACCGGAAATACGTTTCGGCTGTATGTACAAGATCAAATCCCCGGAGCGCATCCTCAAGCCCGTACAAATACTGCGCATCGGTCCACACCCTGTTTATAATCGGCATTTTGTACGGAACATCCGGCAGATCCATGGGACTCGGGAGCTTAATAACCGGGAATGCAAAGGCTTCATGCATCGGGGTAAGAGAACCGAACGCGGTAATCCGGTACCGGGATGTAAGCGGCTCAAACGTCTGCATCTCGTAGCGGTTTAAGAATTTTCCGCGGACAATCGCGACAGCGGGGAGTTTCATGAGCGCCGGTACCTGGTCATGACGTCATAGACAGTCTGAGCAAACGAACGCCACGCAAACTGTTTAGCGCGTGTAACTCCGTTTTGTATAAGCCGCGCTCTGAGTGACGCGTCCTGCGTGACGCGGCAAATCGCATCTGTCAGCGCCCGTTCGTTCCCCGGGTCTACCAGTATGCCGGCTGAGCCCACTACCTCCGGGTATGCGCCCGCCGTCGAACCGATCACCGGACATCCGCAGGCCATCGCCTCTACGACCGGCAATCCGAACCCTTCGATAAGCGAGACGGTAAGAAACGCTGATGCTCCGCGGTAATATTCGGCGAGCGTATCGTCATCTACGAAACCGACGATTTTTACCCGTTTTGCCAACCCTAACGAATTGATCGTCGCGGATATCCCGGGATCCAGCCAATAGTCGCTTCCGACCAGCAGAAAATCATACGCTTCTTTTTGCGTTGCCAAAAACGCCGCAAAGGCCCGGATCATCATCGGCACGTTCTTGCCCGGCTTGAGTGAACCGACGAAGAGAAAATACGGATTCGCATGCCGGTACTTTTTCCCCGTCCGGTGAAATTGCTTTTCCACGCCCAGGTAGGCGACGGTCAGCTTCTCTTTAGGTACATGGTATATACGCCGGATACTGTCTGCGGAAGATTGCGAAATGGTAATGATGTGATGCGATTTGCGGACAACGGCTCTGGTTTGACCAGAAAGGGTGAAATACGACTCGCGGTAAAACTCCGGGTGATCCAGGAATCCCACGTCATAAATGAACCCGATTTTCTTAACGTCGTACAATGTAAATGGTAATGATTGGGATATACCCAGATACATATCGACCGGATTCGTTATGAGTTCCAGAGGTTGCCATATTTTTTGGAATCCGGGACGCGGCAACTGGATAAAGTCTACATTTCGCTTCCGAAGCTCATGACTTCCCCTCTCTCCCCTGCTGAAGCTATAAATCCTATAGTCATTTTTCGCATCAATCGCCGGCAATTCTTTCACCAAATTGTGCGCCACACGGTATACGCCGACTTTCAGCCGGTCATCGGTAATGGATAACGCTCCACCGTCTATCCCTACCTTCATACTCCCCTCCCCGTATATGCTCCGAAGCGCCGCAACGCGTAATCTCTGATTCCGGCCAGCGCTCCCTTTTCATGCCGCATGATATGTTCTGATATGGTTTTGGGCATACGGAAAAATTCATAAAGTTTGACCGGCGTAGGGGCAAGCCGCTTCACGAACAGCAAATGATTGCGTGCCAGATAATACTGATGCAGCCGGGATCCTTTCCCGAGCGAGGCGGACTCTTCGTGCTCTGCTTCTTCCATCGCAATTTTCGTGAGCGGGAATCCGGCGAGTTTGGCGCGGATACAGAAATCCGCATCCTCGTAATAAAGAAAATACGGTTCGAAAAAGTATCCGATTTTACTGACCACTTTCTCATGAATAGCCAGACACGAACCGGTGAGGTAGTCCACGCGCTCAGACGGCAGCAGGGTCGTCCGCCTGCTGGCATCTAACCCCGCGCCGAACGGCCCGGCTATACAGGGAGAAAGGGTTTTACATGCCTTGAGCAGATTGTGTATCGACAACTTGGTAAACGAAATGTCCTGATTTAAAATCACAAACCACTTCACTCCCAAACCGCTGGCGTGATGAATCCCGATATTTGCCGCGGCCGCGTATCCCAGATTCCGGGTCTGGGAAAGCAGCGTCGCCCGCCCTACATCGTCGAGTGTGAGCGTGCTGCCGTTATCCACGATGATAACCGTGTGGTCTTTGAGCCGCAAAAGAAGCCGTCTGAATGCTTCCATTTTGGGTTTATAGGCGATGATGATAAACGCAACCATACCGTGTGTGCTGTGGCCTATTGTACCAAAATGCTCCTAATATAGTTTCCGGAGCGATCTGTAGAGCCACAAAGCACCAATGGGAACGAGAAAATACAGAGCAAGAAGCGGAAGTTCGATAAGGGTAAAGATGACGGCGTCCGGGTGGTAATACGAAAACGACGTATAGGTAGGCGTGCCGCTGAGCGCACCCAAGACACCCAACACGGTTAAAAGAAACGTAAGCCACTGCATGATGGGCCAATGGGTACAAAGAAGAATCATAGAATATTTCCCAACATACACGAGTGCGTCGTGGATAAATCCGCTCAGGCCGGCCATACCCTTTGCCGCGCGGATAACGAGAATGCTTCCCGTCAGCGCCGTAATCCAGTACACCGCGGGCTGATGAAATACCCGGCCGAATATATCTACCGTTCCGTTATACCAGACGAGAGCCATGAATCCGCCGGCGAGCATATACCATGCAAGTTTCGGCACCTGTTCCCAACGAGTGGCAGAAAGCCACGAACCCATGACCATACAGGCGGCAAACAGAAACGCAAGATCGTATGAGAACACGAGTTTGGTGCCGGACGGATTGATCATAAACGACACGACCACAAGCACGTGAGCGGTGAAAAGTAGACCGAGCTTGTTTATCGGAAGAATAAGCCGGCGCACGATGGCAAACATAATGGCAGCCAGGAAAAACGACGGCAAAAACCACAGCGGACCGTTGTAGATGAGCCCGGTTCCGGTTGCAAACTGATGTAAACCTTCCTGCCAGGAAGCAAACAGCACACTTCCCGGCGCATACATGCGCAGCACCAGCCACAGAGCGTACGTAGATAGCCCGTACAGCAGGTACGGCACAAGCAGTGAACGAATCCGACGCAGCAGTACCTGCCCCGGCGAGTAGTTGCCGCCAGCAATCATCCCGTGAAGCACGGCAAATACGGGCAGCATCCACGGCGTGATAAGCGGGAGCAATTGGTGCTGAAAAGGCAGGAATCCCGTGTGGTAGGCGATGACGGAGAGGATAGCGATACCCCGGGCGATATCTACGTAGTCTATGCGCTTAGGGTTCATTGATGGTACTAACCCCTATTATATACCGATACAGGAGCAACCAGTACATAAGCGACTCCATGTAGCCGAAACAGAAAGCTATGAGGATTCCCCGCCACCCGTCGCGCCAGCCTTCGTCTTTGATCACCCGCGCCCACACCATGTGGGGGCCATACAGAAAGAGCTTTTTGAGGGTTACTTTTTCGCGGGCTTTATACTTCTCCCCCGCCATCTGCCACGCATATTTGGTAAATTTTGTGAGAACAATTAGTAGGTTACTATAAGAATAGTGATGAATAACACCCTTTAATTTTCCAATTTCCCCTTCAATTTCAGGATGCTCATGGATAGACACGGGAGTAAAAGCTCCATACTCCTTTCTAAAAAGCTGTTTTCGCGAATAGCGCTCACCACCAAAATGCACTGGTTTTCCAAATATATAATTTTGATATGAAATTTCATAACCATGTATATTATCGAGCGGATGACTAATTATATTTTTAATTTCAGTTACTAACTCAGGCGAGACAACTTCATCGGTATCCAATATGAATACCCACTCATAAGCGGCACAGTTTATAAGCCGATTTTTTCGAGCCCCCAACGGCGCTATTCCATCACTTGATATACCAACTAATATCTGTGGCGACAGATCTTGAACACTATTAACAGTTTTAGCTAAGTATTTATCTACTTGTCGACAAACAATAAGCACAGAAAGCATATTTAGTTTATTTTCTTGCTACTACCACTATTAAACCGCCTCGATTTGTTAACCACCCTATCCATTCAGATATAAGAAACAAAGGAATCAAAAAAATATAGATAAGCTTTAATAAATAATTACTGGAGAATTTTCCTTTTATATTTGACATGTAATCTAAACGATCCTCATAAGTATAACTTTCTTGAATAGTAAAACCATTTGTCTTCAAATACTTGATTAAATATAAATATGAAAAATGCAAAACATGATCAGGAATACACCACCAATCCCAATAGTTACCGGTAATCATAGCCATAATACTTTTATAATTTGGGGCTTGAACAAAAAGAAGTCCACCTGGCTTTAAAACTCTCTTAAGCTCATCAATATTCTTTGCCAATCTTGCATCATGTTCTAGCACATCATAACAAGTGACAACATCAAAACAATTATCTTTAAAGGGAATGTTGCATAATTCCCCGTCTCTAATCTCCAACCCCGTATTTTTAATCGCCTCTTTCCTAAGAATATTACTGGGTTCAACTCCAAATACACTCCATGACGAATACTGTTTTGTTAAATACTTAAGAAAGTATCCTGTACCACAACCTATATCCAATAATTTCTTCCCCGAACTGTATCGCTCTATAAGTGCCATGTGTCGAGCAAAACGTTGATTTAGCTTCGACCATGCATTTTTATATTCTTGTGCGTAGCGCACAGAATACTTTTTTTGAACATACTTAAACCGCTCTGATTCACTCGTTTTTGTCTGCAGTAAACCACATTTTACACATTGGATTAGCGCAAACCCACTTATATATCGATAGCTAATAAATTTATTAGTTAAGCAAGAGGCGCAGCGAAACATGTTGGTAGTGTAGCATATTTAATTTTTGTGAGACGTTATACATACAAAAACTTAATGAGGGTATATTGTCTAAATAATTTAGACCCGCAGGAGAATTGTGTGAAAAGGAACCTGTCTATTCTGTTGGTTTTGTTGACCTTTTGTGCTATTTTATTTTTTCCTCCCTCAATTAGGGCTATTTTACTTTTTATTGATTCATTTTCAGGTGGGTTTAACTCTTCCTGGTATGTGCCAGCAGGAGCAGTCGCCCCTATATCTTCTTCATTTGGAATCACAGGTGCCGATTCCACAACTTGGAGTGTGATCCAGCTTCCAATAACAGAAAATTATACTTATCAACTTCAATTTGATCTTAAAGTTAATCAAGAAAATACTTCTAACGCTTGGGGTGTTGGCATTTCAAATAACTTAGGTGCGTGGAAATTTGCTGGAAATTGGGGTCAACTATTACAAATACACGACTCAAGCGGAAGTGATAAATTAGTTAATTGGACGCAATCCCCTGGTATTCATCACTTTGAAGTGATCGTGTCTCCAATTGGAAATACTCCATTCATTGTTAAAGAGGACGGTAACCTATTATATGAACTTAATTCTATTGCAAATTTCAACATCTCCTCTATAGTTGTGTCCATATTGGGTAAAGGAGATTATGAAATGGCAAATTTCGCTTTATCAACATATGAGTCGCCCACGCCAACCCCGACTATGGAACCAACAATTACACCGACGCCTACCCCTCCAAATACTCCTACCCCTACTCCCACACCAAATCTAGCTAAAAAAGTTATTGTTCTTCACGGAGTCGGTGGCAGTTGGAATAAAGACGCCATGATGAATTGCAAATCAGCAAACTACTCTGGATCTTGGTCTCCATGGAAAATTTCTAACTGGGATGTGTATGAACCACTAATTAACGGCCTTACTGACGCGGGTTATGAGCCGATACCATATTATTATGACTGGCGGCAGCAGGTGACAACTTCAGCATCAGAACTGGAAATATATATCCAAAATACTATTCCAAATGATCAGACCTTTAACCTAGTGGGTCATAGTCTAGGCGGGCTAGTAGGAAGAGCATATTTAGAAAAAACAAAAATGAGCAGCAGACTAAATAAATTTATGACAGTCGGATCATCTCATCAGGGATCGGTTTTCGCATATCCCGCATGGTCTGGTGGTGATATATGGATATCTGATCCAAAATTCCAAATCGGATTCACACTTATGAAAGCCCTATGCAGTTCACGACGTAACTGGACCCCATTACAAGCAATACATAATGCATTTCCTTCTATTCAAAATCTATTACCAACATTTGATTACCTAAAAGATTCTTTAGGAATACTAAAGCCTGAGTCCTCGATGGTTACACAAAATAACTGGCTACCTACCAACACTTTTAACCCTCCATTTTATGGAGTAACTGTCGGCTCTCTTTCCGGAAGTGGATATCAAACTCTACAGACACTTGAAGTTAAACCTCCAAGCCGAATCGACAAACGTATCGGTAACTGGTTAGATGGAAAACCAACAGAGAACAAAACATATTCAGACGGCGATGGAACTGTATTAACTGAAAGCAGTCTTCTTCCTGGTGCCCAAAACACATTCCTCTCACTCAAACACGACGCCCTTATCTATGATCAGCAAGGGGTTGCAACTATACTCAATTTTCTTAATGGCAATGACTCTCTACGCGCGGCAGCCATAAACACTAACAACAATGGTTTTTCTATAAAGCCATCTACAGGAATAAGCGCATTAGTCATAATAATAGACGGCGGGCGAGCTATTTTGACTGATAATGTTACCTCATTTGAGGATACGGAAGGTCAGATAACCTTGCTCAATCCACAAAATAATTCATACAAACTTACCGTAACTCCAGACAGTATTTTGCGCGGAAAAGCAAAATATAAAATTATTGTCTTACAGTTATTTGAAGACGGCACATCTAAATTAAAGGAATATGAACGTCATGGGCTTTTTAAAAAGCATCTCAGACTTCGCTTCGATCGAGCAGGAAAAAATGAGGATATCCTTTATGACGACTAACTTCAATTCCGTCGCGTACTGTTTTAAACGCTTACTATTCTCACCCTCCTCTTGATCTTCCAAATCACTCCTGTATAATCCGTATAAATTATCTGCCCGCATGAAGGAGGAACGTCTATGAAAGGTATACGCATCAAACAGCAGCCGGGCATGGTCCGGGCAGCCGGCCGCAAACGCCACAACCGCGCGCTCCGTGAAGAACAGCTGGCAGGAGAAGCCATGCGGCTTGGTATCACGGTCCGTGAACACAAACAGAACCAATACGAAGAAGTACAGGAGATCAGGAAGCACCCGCCGCTTACTCCTGATTGGGTAAACCCCTGGGCAACGCGGAGATAATATTACAATCTCTGCTGCGGCCGCACATACACCACTTCGTGTCCCATGAACACGTGGTCCATACCAGTGTTTTCCGCTATACGGAATTTTATCCTGTCGCGTATGGAGCGGACTTCGCCTTCAAAAAATACCCGCTCACACTTGGAACAGTACAGCCTGGTAAGTGCCGGACCTTCTTTTTTCGGCGCGTATAGCACGGTTTGAAACACTTCATGGTAAAGTTTTTCTTCCGGCTGCCAGCGTAATGGTCTGTGTGCGCGCATTTCCACGCATTGTACGCCGCAGCCGCATGTTGTCAATCATGCAAGTGTTATAACGTGGGAGTTGCAGAGGGGGTGGAAGTCGGTCCTTTGGGCGTATGGGTGGGAGGCAGCGGGCATTCCCCGCTCCATAGCCCTCTCTTTTCCGCCACGGCCAGGCGCTGTGCTTCTACAAAAAGGGCCTGATACTTCACATCCGGCGGATACGTACTCACCTGGGCATATCCTTCACGCACCAGTGCTTCGTTTATCATCGTGTCACCGATCCAGACAAACCGCAGCAGCCGGCCGTATTTATCGCGCGCTGATACGTCTTTTTCCAGTTCTACCCGTTTGCCTTGTACAAGTTCTTTGTTTTTTGCCGAGGCTTCCTTGCCGTAACATTCGACGGGTCGGTTCGGTGCCACCGTTTCGGGGGTATTGACGCCGATATAGCGCACGATCTCTCCTCCCTCTATTTTGATCGTGTCGCCGTCTACGACACTTACGACCGTCGCAAATACCCCTCCGTGAGTGGCTGCCGGTGTCGCAGACGGACTAGCCACAGCAACCCCGGGCGTCGGCGTATTCTGCTGAGTTGTACCGGGTTGCAGCGGATAGTACTGCGAAAACAGGGTGTATGCGGCTCCCGCCAACAGAAGAATAATCGCGCTAATCTGTACGGCCCGTTTTTTCCCGGTAAACGGGCTAAATAGTGTAACGAGGGTATTTTTCATAACGCTACTTTACGCATTATATGACGATTAGGGAAGCAACTTCAAAAAAGGGGCGTGCAGCTGGTGGACCCGAGAGGACTTGAACCTCTGACCTTTTCAATGTCAATGAAACGCTCTAGCCAGCTGAGCTACGGGTCCCTGGAAAACTTAGTTATTATACCTTCTTTTCCCCCGCTTGACCACCTACATACAGTACACTACACTAAAAATACGTATGTTTAAATTGTTGGGAAAAGCCCTGGCGGCTCTCTTTGATTTTCTGCAGGGAATCGTCGCTATTGCAGCGGTTATGGTCATGGTATATCTGTTCATTATGTCTCCGCAGGAAGTCAGCGGACATTCCATGGAACCCAATTTCCAGAACGGCGACTATATCCTGACCAACAAAATTGTCTACAAGATGAAAGACCCGCAGCGCGGAGATATCGTCATCTTCAAATCCCCCTCTAACAAAGATGTCGACTATATCAAACGCGTCATCGGGCTGCCGGGAGAAACGGTGATGCTGAGCAAACAGAAATTTTACATCAACGGCAAGCTGCTCGAAGAAC
Source organism: Candidatus Gottesmanbacteria bacterium (assembly GCA_023245355.1). Lineage (GTDB taxonomy): Bacteria > Patescibacteriota > Microgenomatia > UBA10105 > UBA927 > UBA927. The sequence continues at coordinate 252,528 of JAHFKN010000001.1, forward strand.
GGTATGACTACAACAAGCCGGTCTACGGAGAATCGTTCATGCAGGAAGATGAAGTTATAGAAGTCCCCCCGGATCATTATTTCGTCGTCGGTGACAACCGTCCGGGAAGTTCCGACTCGCGGGAGTTCGGAACCGTGTCCAAATACGACTTTATCGGACAGGCATTTCTGCGATATTGGCCGACCAAATCGTTCGGCGTTCTCCCTCACCCCACGTACGATTTCTAAACCGCATCACTGCATTTTTGCTGTTTATCCCGTGATACACCGTATAACGTAAATGTAACCGGGAGGTTCTACGGAGAAAGTTATTTCTTTCCTGCGAGCTGTTCGTGCACGTGTTTGAGGGCCTGGCTGGTCGTTTCCAGATTTCCCCGGATGACAAATACCAGACGTGCTTCTACTTTGGACTGCGTGATTTTTACCAGACCGTTGACGGACTGTGCCAGGTCTTTGGCAATCGCATCCAACTCATCGGAGTGGATCCGTTCTATCTTGTGAGCCGGCTGCTGGTCGGAATTTGCTTTCAAACGGCGTGCCAGATCTTCTGCCCTGCGCACCGATGCGCTTTCTGACAATATCGTTTTGTACGCATCGACCATCAGTTTCACGTCGTTAAGGCCCGCAATGGCCCGTGCATGCCCTTCACTGATCGCGCCGGATACCAATCCGTCTTTGATAGCGTCAGGGAGAGCAAGCAAGCGCATGGTGTTGGACACATAGGATTCGCTTTTTCCTATCCGTTTGGCAATCATGGTGACTGCCAGACCGAATTCTTCAATCAGACGCTGGAATGCGAGTGCGCGGTCGATAGGGTTTAGGTCTACGCGTTGTACGTTTTCGACAAGCGCCATTTCCAACATTCCTTTGGCGGACGTTTCTTTGATGATGACGGGAACCGTCGTAAGTCCTGCAACTTTGGATGCTCTCCAGCGCCGTTCTCCGGCGATAATCTGATATCCTGCGGGCGTTTTGGCGATGACGAGTGGCTCGATAATGCCGTGTTCTTTGATGGAATCGACCAGGTCAGCCAGTTGCTCGGGATTGATCATACCCCGCGGTTGCAGCGGGTTGGGTTGCAGAAGATCCAAATCTAAATGCAGAATCTGTTGGGTATCAGCCATTTATTTTTCGTTCGAGGGCAAGACCGAGACGTACCGTTTACCGCGTTTCGTGATAAAAGCTACTACTCCGGCTGCTGTTGCGAATATAGTGAAATCCTTGCCCATATCCACACCGGTTCCCGGATAAAACTTCGATCCTTTTTGCCGTACGATGACATTGCCGGCAATGGCGCGTTGTCCGCCGTAGATTTTCACTCCCAACCGTTTCGATACGGAATCTTTATTTCCTTTTGCTGTACCGCCTGCTTTTACGTGTGCCATAATTAGTTCTTTTGAAAAATATAAAATTCTCTTCGTACGACCGCTTGCGGGCGACCATACTCTATAGGTCCAGTGAGGAGAGTATATCCGAGGCTTTCACATCTGTCAACAACTTTTTTCACGCGGAGTACTCTGCCGTTTGCCATATACGATGGCATTGCCATGACAATCCGCGCGCCGGGTTTGAGCAAATGTGCCCATTCACGGAGCGATCCGATATACAACTTTTCCAGTCCTTTGAGAATATTTTTTACCCGTTCGGGCGTTAAACCGGCGGCATCTTTGCTGTCTACCGGCTCCCCCATGAACGGCTCGGTCGCAATAGCGTCGATACTTCCGGGAGTCAGATGGGTACCAAGATGCGTCGCGTCAGAAACGAAGACGTTAGCATACAGCGGAGTTGCAGACGGATATGTATGACGCAGCCATTCCAGATTTTTTTTGGCATGCGCGACCGCAGTTTCGGAAATATCGCTCCCGACGGTATTTGCCCCGCGCAGAAGCGCTTCCGCAAGAATTGTTCCGACACCGCAATACGGATCCAGCAGCATGGGATGGTGATCCGGGGCCAGAGAGCCGCCGGAAAGAGCCACGTTTACAATCATGCGGGCTACTTTCGGGGGCAGCATACCCGCTTTGGGGTCCGGCTCCGGGCGTCCGAAATCCCGCGTGTTCCAATCTTCGAAATCCTGCACCGCACGGGTAACACCTACCAGATATCCCGTTTCCGTACCGATTACGATCAACTCCGTAATCTGCTGTTTGGACACGACGACGCTGGAAAGCGTCTCATGCTGCTTCGTTTCTACATAGCGGGCCGAAATTCCGCGTGCGGCAAGCTGTTTTTTGAACACTGCCAATACGGATGTGCCCATATGCGCTTTTCCGTACGTGCTGATACCAAACGTCAGATGCCCGTTTTCTGCATGATGTTCCAGTTCGGTAAGAAGCGCGTCCGTATCCAGTTCCGGCATGGTACCGGTAATTTCCACGATTTTTACCGTGCCGCCCAGCAGATGAATCATTTCGCTAGCGTCCACGGCCTTTGTGACCATAGCAACGCTATCCAGGATTCTCGTGGCCTCAGGATAAAAAGATTGGAGTTCTAGGAAAGAGAGGTGTGGAGTTCGTCCGAATATAAAAACGGTTTGTTTCATGCCTCAGGCAACCGTCAGGATCTCCAGGCGGGTAAGTTGTGCTCTGAATCCTTTTGCCCGTCGGTAGTTTACCTTGGATTTAAAGCGGTGAATATCGATCTTATCGCCTTTTTCCTGCGCGAGGATCTTGGCGGTCACTTTGTGGCCCTTCACGACCGGCTTACCTACTTCCGGCTTTTTTTCACCGGAAACGAGCAGGATATCTGCTAATTCGACCGTATCCCCAACGGCGCCGTCCATCTTATCGACGACGATGACGTCTTTGGCGGATACTTTGAACTGTTTGTTACCGACTCGTACTACAGCGAACATAGGCTCATATTATATCGCTACTGACTACCCAATTGCAATGCTTCCTTCGTCCCGGGCGTTTCTCCGTAATGCCAGAAGCAGCCCGAACGCCACACACAACGACAATATGGAGCTCCCGCCGTAGGAGACAAACGGCAGCGTAATCCCGGTCACCGGGATAATCCCCATATTCATACCGGCGTTTATGACCACCTGTGTGATAAGCACGCCGAACAGCCCGATCGTATAAAAAAACACAAACGGACTCCCGATCGACCCGCGTAAATACGGGCGCAACAGTTGCCATAGGAGCACACCGTACAACAGAAGCAGCAGCAGTCCGCCGAAAAATCCAAGCTCCTCAACCAGGGTCGCAAATATGAAGTCCGTGTGATATTCCGGCAGAAACCGCAGATGACTTTGCGTCCCCATACCCAATCCCCGTCCGAACAGTTGCCCGCTTCCGACGGCTATCATAGCCTGCAGCGCATTATAGCCGGCTCCCTGCGGATCTATGGCAGGATTCAGAAAGGTAAATATACGCGACTTCTGATAATCCGCCAGCGCATGCCAAAATACCGGGAATCCCAATGTGCCGATGACTCCTCCGAGCGCAAAAAGGATAAGTGGGAACCCTCCTGCAACCATCATAGCAAGCCATGACGCCGCATAGACGATAGAGGTACCCAAATCCGGCTGACGAAATACCAGAAGGAACGGCACGGCAAACAATCCGACATGAACCGCCAGCCAACGGAAAGAACGCGGCGTGTAGGTCGCTGCTGCACGGGCAAACGCTAAGATCAGTAATGGTTTAACAATCTCCGACGGTTGCAGCTGCGCTCCTAAAATGAATATCCACCGGGACGAGCCTCTGATAGGTTCACCGAAATAGGAAGCGATCAAAAGCAGGATAGACAACACATATCCGTACGGCGCAAACCACCACAATATGATTGCATCCAGTCCGGAAAAAAACCAAATGATTGCGCTTCCGATAAGCAGGAAGAGAAGCTGCTGCCAAAACAGAGAAGCATTCGTCGTAAGCAGCACAAACAGTCCTACCAATCCCAACAGCAGAAGGGGCAAAAAAATCACCCAGTCTGTTTGGTGCTCTTTCCCGCGGTAACTATGTCCGTAAGGGTACCCCATGTGATCGAATCCGCAAGCGTTTCCCGCTGTATGTCGGGAAGCAGTGCTTCCAGACTTGTTTTATACGTTTCGGGCAACACGAGAGTCACCCGCTCATCTATTCTACAGCCTTTTTCTTTCCGAAGCATTTGGATTTCGCGGATAAGCTTGCGCGCATCGCCTTTCGCTTTCAGTTCCGGCGTAATATCCGTATCAAATTCGATATACATTTCTTTATCGGTTTTGGTAATCGTTTCCTCTACGACGTTCAACTCGTTGCCTAATACACGCAGCCAATCAGAAGACATTTCAGGATGCTCGGATACGTATACCGTCACTTTTTGCAGCGGCTGGCGGACCGGAATACCCAGTTCCTTGCGTTTGGCGTGTCCGGCCTCGACTACTTTCCGGACAAATGCCATGCGCGCTTCCAGCTCGTCATCGACGAGGCTTTCATCTGCCTTCGGCCAATCAGCCAAATGTACGGATTCCTCGCCTGTCAGGTTTCTGTATATCTCCTCAGTGATAAACGGGATAAGCGGGGCAAGTGCTTTGGTATATTCGGTTAATACCGTCCACAATGTCTGATATGCTTCGTTTTTGTCGTCGCCCGCCGATGCACTGGGACCTACGCGGTCGCGGATACGGCGCACATACCACTGCGACAGATCGCGCATGAAATTCCACGCCTCACCCACGATCTCCGGCGTATCGTATGCTTCATACCCGTTGACTGTCATATTTCCTATACTGCGGTGCATTTTCGACAGGATCCATTTATCCATGAGGTGATTCGGTTTTGTGACAACTGTTGCCGGCTGCCACTCATCGATACTCGCATACGTCACGAAAAAGTTATAGACGTTCCAAAGCAGGAGCAGCGTGCCCCGTACCTGATTACGGTAATCAATCTCCGATATGCGGATATCTTCTCCGTGCATGACGGGAGTTCCCAGCAAATACAGACGCAATGCGTCTCCGCCGTATTTTTTCAGCATTTCTTTGGGATCCGGATAGTTTCCGTAATTTTTACTCATCTTGCGTCCGTCCGTTCCCAAAATTACTCCCGTGACCACGACGTTTTTAAACGCCGGACGGTCATAGAGAGCGGTAGAGATGACATGCAGCACATAAAACCACGCGCGGATCTGCCCCGTGTACTCCACAATGAAATCCGGCGGGAAAAACTCGTCGAGTTTCATGGTTGTATCAAACGGAAAATGACGCTCGGCAAACGACGCGCTTCCCGCTTCTATCCAGCTGTCCAGCACTTCCGGTACGCGGACTGATGTCTTGCCGCATTCACGGCATGGCACTGTCACATCATCGATTTCCGGTTTATGCAGGTCGGTAATTTTTTTACCCGATGCTTGTTCCAGTTCCGCTATCGAACCCGCGACAAACCTGTGTCCGTCGGGACATTCCCATACCGGAACCGGACTTCCCCAATACCGGCTGCGCGAAATACACCAATCCGGTGCGTTTTCCAGACTCTTTAGGTATCTGCCGAGTTTGAAATGGTCCGGATACCAATGCACTGACTCGTTGGTCGCTTTCATGCGTTCTTTGAGTCCCTGCACGTTCACATACCATGCATTTTGCGGCGCGTAGTACAGACGGGTATGGCAACGCCAGCAGGTAGGTACGGCATGCGTATACTGGTCCACGCGGTACACGAGTCCCCGCTTTTCCAGATCTTCCAGTACCATAGGATTTGCATCCAGATAAAACGTACCGGCATAGCCCGTCACTTCCGGCTTCATCACGCCCTCTTCGTCCACATGTAACACTAGCTGCACGTTTTCTTTCTGCATCACCGCCAAATCTTCTTCTCCGTAGGCTGCTATCGTGACGATTCCCGTTCCCTCATCGGCTGTGACAAACTCGCCGGGGATCACGACATGCGCATTTTTCCCCTGTTCTACGTTGTAATACGTGAAGTGCGGCACAAACGTCTTGCCGACCAGTGCACTCCCCGGAAATTCCTCCAGAATCGTGTATGGATCTGCCGTAAGCATGGCCAGCGTCGTTTTGGCGAGAATATATTTCTTGCCGTTTTGTTCTACTTTGACGTAGGTGAGCGTAGGGTGCACGGCGAGCGCCGGAGTCGCAAGCTTGTTCCACGGCGTCGTCGACCATGCCAAAAGATAGGTATCATTTTCATCGGTAAGCTGATATTTGTATACGGCTGTCGCTTCCGTCACTTCCTTGTAATTGTCCGGATCCATCGCGACTTCGAAATTGGATATCGGCGTGACGCAGTGCGGGCAATACAGTGACACGCGCATACCTTTGTAAATCAGCTGTTTTTCGTACATTTGCTTAAACACCCACATCACCGATTCCATATACGGCGTGTCCATCGTTTTGTATGCATGCTGGAAATCCACCCAGCGGGCAATATGGTCCACATACCATTCCCATTCCCCGGAAACGTTCTGCACATAGGCTTTGCACTCATCGATAAAGCGCTTGATGCCGACTTTTTCCTCGATGTCTTTTTTGCGCTTAATACCGAGCTTCGTTTCTACTTTGTTTTCTGCCGGCAATCCGTGACAATCCCAACCCCATACCCGGCGCACGCGGTACCCTTTCATCGTCCAGTACCGGGGGAATAAATCTTTGGGAATGCTGGACAACAAGCTACCGTAATGCGGCAGACCTGTGATAAACGGCGGGCCGTCCAAAAACGTCCAGGTCTTGTTTTCCGGACGCATGGAGACGGATTTTTCAAAAATCTTTTGTGTTTTCCAGTACGCGAGAATCTCCTCCTCCAGTTCGGGGAAGTTGATATTCGGTTTCACCGCGCTGAATGTATGTGTTTTTGCCATAAAAAAACCGTTCTCCATTTCAGTATATACCGAAAGGACGAACGGATGTTCGTGGTACCACCTTCGTTGCTTCTTGATTACTGCTGTTACGGGCTTACCCGGGGAATTCTACTCTCCTTGCTTAGGATTTCTTTTCCCAGCCTGTTCCGATTCTATCGGAACCTCCCCGCTGATAACGGGGTTTTACGACGCTTCTACAAACAGTAGTATACCACAATGCTCTGACACGGGGATATCTGAAGCACAAAGAATTTATTGACATAAATCATCTATTATCCCTATACTACGCGCCGTATGGGATACCGAAGTGTTGCAAAATGGGAAATAGACATAACCGGCGTACAGAACGCCGGAGGCTGGAGAGAATTTTTCGGGGTGAACCATTTGTCAGAAGAATTCGGGATAAAATTCCGCGGCCGCGAAATCCGGTTTACCGTCCGTACGTCGGATCTTATGACATTAACCGAAATTGAGCATATTCTTCCGTCGCTTGCCCGGGCCAGATACCGGTACCATCACCGGTACGGAACCGGAAACGAATACAACAGGGATACGGAAGATATCGATCTTTCGGAACGGTTGGAAAACTTCGGTGTCCGTTTGCCCGGCTGGCTGCGGTGACACGTACCTAATGGGTATGTATCCGTTTTCCTGTCCGCTTGATGTGTTTTTTCTCCACTTCCGGCTTTCTGATGATACGTTGAGGGCGCTCCCGTTCCGGTGCGCGTATTTCGATACGCGTATCAGTTTTCTGATGGTTTTTTTGAAATTCGACGCTCATCGATAAAATAATTTCATTTCCCCCACCGGAGCAGTAGTAGCGGAGAAACAATTATTGATTTAATGAATTCAGAAACCCGCTGACAATAGCTAGTACAATAGCTGCAAAGAGTGCCGTGCCGAAACCGTCTACTTTAAATCCCGGCACGAGGCTGCTGGTCATAAGTATCAATAGAGCGTTTATAACAAGGGTAAATAATCCTAAGGTCAGAATATTTATCGGGAGCGTCAGAATGAGAAGTATAGGCTTGATCACGACGGACAGTATTCCCCATACAATGGCAATCACCAGAAGCGCCGGCCACCCGCTGATCGTAATACCGGGGATCAGGTACGCGGTGACATAAAAAGCAGCCGCATTGATCAGTAACTGCATGAACATACTAGTAGTATATACACGTCTCTACCAATAAATACAATCTACCCAATTATTTCTTTTGCCAAACGTACCCCGCTACTGCAAACAGCAGTATGCCAAACACTGTGTGCACCGTATGATAAGGGGGCAAACCGATCGACTCATGATTTAACGGGAACGGCGCGGTGTGAAAAAGTGCAAAATACACCCCGAGCAGGACAAGAATAGATACTGTGATTGTTTTTTTATTCATATAACTCCCATCTTGTTTCAGTATAAGGAATGCGTCGTACAACTGCAATCGACCCTGAACCCCCCCCAGTAGCCGCGAAGAAGGGAAAGGAACCATTTTCCCCTCCCTTACTTCACCATAATCGACGTCTAACTCGTACCGGTTGCCCCAGTGGCCCCAGTCGGTCCGATCTCACCTGTCGCACCTGTTGTTCCGGTTGTTCCTGTCGGCCCAATTCCGCCAGTTGCACCGGTCGCTCCGGTTGGCCCAGTCTCTCCGGTAGATCCGGTTGTCCCTGTCGGTCCGGTTCCGCCTGTTGCGCCAGTCACACCGGTAGGTCCCGTGTCACCAGTTGCCCCTGTTGGCCCAGTCTCACCGGTTGCCCCTGTGGATCCGGTTGTTCCTGTCGGTCCGGTAACTCCGGACGAACCTGTGGCTCCCGTGGAACCAGCACGTCCCGGCGGTCCTGTGTGGATATGATTTTTATCTCCATATCCCCACCCGGGACGTGTATTGCCCTGTAAGGCGTACGCAGTCCCGCGTGTCAGAAAACCCGCGATCACAACACCCGCTCCAACCGCAATTATTTTGGTTTGCCATGTCATCCCTATCACCTCCCTTCGAAAACGATGAAAGACACTCGTTACAATAAGTTCCGGTGAATAATGGCCGCAAGATGAAAAAAGAGGTGAATGAAAAAATGAATAAGTCCGAAAGATTAGAAGCAATCTATTTGTAACATACGTTACAAATCATGTCAAATATTTGGTATTTTTCGGCGGGGTAGACACCTTAACCGAATTATTTGTGTACCAACTGCCCAAGAATTAAATTCGTGCCCTTTCCGCTTGGACCACGCAGATGCCAGACGTTCCATCCTAATGCGGCCATGCGGTCTTCTATATCCGGCATTCCTATTACTCCTCTCGATCTTGTTCCGCGGAATATTGCGCCCGGTTTGGCTATCCGCGTAAGCTCAGCGACCGCGGAATCGACATTTCCGTATTTTCCGATGCCCATATCCGAAAGAAACGCGTTCACCGTATTATCGCCTAATTTAAAATGTCGCCAATCTTCCTGCCGGAACTGCAGATTCTTTTCATTATGTTTGGGAAACGGTATCTCTTTTCCTAATTCGTAATCGACAGCCAATATCTGAGTTCTCCTGTTTGCCCGTGCCATTCCCAATGCAGCACTGCCGCCTCCACACCCCAAATCCATCAGTGTCGTATTTGGTTTAAAAAATTCCCGGATTCCTAGCAACGGTGTGTTCCTTGTAACAAGTTCTGAATGACTTGCATCTGGATCAAAAGCTGTGTCTGCAGGAGTATGCCAATATTGAAACTCTTTCCAATTCTTCTGGTGTGAAAGTCGTTTTAATAACGCGAACGGGGATAATGCCTGCACATCATCAAAGAACAATCGATGTTTATACGTGTCCCACGACCTGCTCCAAATCTCTATCCCTTCATGACTTTGACCTATCGCGCCTTGTGCTTCTGATACCATAGGACAAAGATATCAATAACGAACCGTTCCGTCTATTGCCCCTTTAACACTAGAGAAGCTAGCTAAATGAATCATGTGTAAATCGAAGCTAACTTGCCCTTAACTCCGCTGTCTTAGGAATGCGGGGATATCGAATTCATCCTCTTCCGGCGGCGCTTCATCCGCAGGAGGTGTGAATGTAGCCGGAGGCTGCTGCTTTATAGGCTGCTCAATCGGTACCGGGGGGGCTGACGGCCGGGTAAACGATGCTGCTCCCCGCGGATATGCGTAGCGCGGATCGGTGGATGCCGGTTTACCCGTCAACTCGCGGAGACGTTTTTTCGTCTCGTCAAATCCTGTCGCAATCACAGTAATTTTGATCTGATCAACGAGTTTCTCATCGATGATAGCGCCGAAAATTATGTTGGCATCGGGATCGACGGCAGACGAAATCAGTTTAGCCGCTTCATCGACTTCGGCCATCGTCAGGTCATTGCCTCCGATTATATTAAACAAGACACCTTTGGCTCCCTCGATCGTGGTTTCCAACAGCGGAGACGCTACCGCGGTACGGGCTGCAGTAGCCGCCCTGTTTTCTCCCACACCGGTACCGATTCCCATGAGCGCGCTTCCGGCATTTGTCATGATCGCCCGCACGTCAGCAAAGTCCACGTTGATAAGCCCAGGCATCGTGATAAGGTCGGAAATACCCTGCACGCCCTGCCCCAGTACGGAATCGGTTACCCGGAATGCTTCTACCAGCGTCATTTTTTTGTCGATAACTTCCAGTAACCGCTGATTCGGGATGACGATAAGCGTATCCACTTTGTCTTTGAGATTGGCAATTCCCTCTTCGGCAGATACCATGCGGCGCGTGCCCTCGAAATGGAACGGCTTTGTGACGACTGCCACGGTAAGGGCTCCCAACTCTTTGGCAATCTCGGCAAATACGGGAGTTGCCCCGGTGCCGGTTCCGCCGCCTTCTCCGCAGGTGAGAAATACCATATCGCTATCGCGCATGTATTCGGCGATTTTTTCCCGGGATTCTTCTGCCGCCTGGCGCCCGACATCCGGACTTCCGCCCGCGCCCAATCCACGGGTCAGATTTTCACCGATCTGAATTTTATTCTGCGCCTGCGACAAAAGGAGTGCCTGTGCATCGGTGTTGACGGAGATGAAATCCACGCCGTTGATCTGGTTGTTGATGATCATGGAGTTTACGGCATTACTGCCGCCGCCGCCGATACCGACAACTTTTATTTTGGCAAACCGTGCTAAGTCAGGTTTAATGAGCATAGATAAAAAGAATATGTAATGATTCCATCAGGGGCAAGTCTGAGGGGGGCGGGTATTTGTCAGGGCAAGAATGACTTTACCAGATCGACCAGCTTTCCGGCAAGTCCTTTCACTTGTGCAGAACTTCCTATCTTTCCGAAACCGGATAACAACGAGCCTGATGATTCACTTTTACCCGTCGTATTCCCCCAAAGCAATAGTCCGACTCCGGTCGCATACGACGGCGTCATGATTTCGTCGATCAGTCCCGTAATCCGCTGCGGCATGCCGATATGCACCGGCATGGCCAGATTTCGGCGCGCTGCCTCAACTGCACCGACCGTGAGCGAACCTCCTCCGGTCATCACGACACCCGACGGCGTCATGCCGCCGAAGCCGCTGCGTTTAATTTCCAGTCCCACCATGGTGAAAATTTCGTTTAACCGCGGTTTTATGATGCCCTCAATCAGAGTTTTCCGGGAAATAGTGCGCATTCCCTCCGGCAATCCCAAATCCGATACGTCGATTTCGTCGTCTTTGTCGCCTTTACCTTTCGGCTTGTCTTCGTCTCCCGTGATCGGCGCTTTCGGAAGTAACCCCAACCGCAGTTTAATTTTTTCCGCGCTTTCCAGGGAAACACGCAGGCCGGCTGCCAAATCTTTGGTGATGTTGATCGCTCCTACCGGAATAACGGACGAATACGACAGTGCGCCCTCGACAAAAATCGCGACATCGGTCGTTCCTCCGCCGATATCGACCAATACGACACCGAGCTCCCGTTCCGTATCGGAAAGAGTGGCTGTCGCCGATGCCAGACCGCTGAATGCAATCCCTGCTACTTCCACACCCAACTCACTCACACATTTGTGAAGATTCCGTATCGCTGTCGCTCCTCCGGTCACAAGATGTGTCTCTACCTCCAGCCGGACGCCGCCCATACCTACAGGGTCTACAATCCCTTCCTGGCCGTCTACGCTGTAGCCGCGCGGCAGCACATGAAGAATTTCGCGCGAAGTGGGAAGCTGCACTGCTTTGGCAGCATCAATCACCCGTTTGACGTCGGATGCGACGATTTCTTTTTCCGGCTCCGAAACGGCAACTACCCCGTGGGAATTGAGCGATGCGATATGGGAACCTCCGATGCTGACAAACGCCTGTGCGACAGACGCGCCTGCCATGCGTTCCGCAGCTTCCAATGACGCGGATATCGCTTCTGTGGCTTCTTCGATATTTACGACCTGGCTCTTCCGGAGTCCGCGGCTGGGAGATGAGGATACGCCGATGATACGGGCGTCACCTTCTTCAGAAATTGTAGCTATCAGCGTTACAATTTTGGAGGAACCGATGTCAATTGCGGAGAGGATTCTATCGCGTGCCATAAAGAGCTTTCTGGTGTTATTAGTTTGTGATGATCGGCTTCTCATGCCGCAGATCAATCACAGTGGGCAGTGTACCTTTTATTCTAAACCCCTCTACAATTGTTTGTAAAGTATCTGCTTTCACGCTCATGTCGCCGATTTGAGGAAGAAATATGTTTGTATGTCCGCTTATGGCCTGTATGGATAGGCTATCCCGCTCAAAAATACGGGAAACCGGAGGCGATCCGTTCAGCTGTTTTATAAAAGCGAGAGCGGATAATACGCCCGGATGCCGTACCGTGCCGCCGATAGAAAGGATCCCGGCCCGGAATTCCAGCGTGGGATACCCCTGGGCGTCGGATACCCCTCCCAATACCAATCCGCGTTCGTCGAGTGCATATACATTCCCCTCGCTTCTCAGCACCGCAAACACATTTCTTCTGACCAGATGAACGATAAGTGTATCGGGATAGCGCTTCTCAAACCGCACATCGGCAAGTAACGGATAATTATTGAGGAGGTCAGCCCGCAGTTTATCCGTGGGCAAAAACAACAAATTTTTTCCGATTTTGGTCTTGTCCAGCTCTATACTCATGAGCGGCGCATCCACGATGACGTCTTTTATGGTAAACACGCGGACGACGAGCAGAGCAAAAACAGCAGCCAGCAGAACAATCCCGATAACTCCGGCGGCAATCCTGAGCATTCGTCTTATCGTATATGCGTGGAGTCGTGATGCCATTGAATTGTATTACCCGTTCAGCACGTCAGAAATCACACGGACAAAACGCGCTGCCCCGTCGTGCGGAATGGTTTTAGCAAACAGCGTAGCTTTTTTAGTCCGTTCCGGTAATTCGTCTGTCAGCGTACGGATATTCCGTACCAATGAAGACTCGTTGAAGTGCTGCTGTTCCAATATCAGCGCAGAGCCTGCGGCTTCCAATATTTTTGCGTTGTAATACTGCTCATTTCCGGCGGCCCACGGCAGCGGAATAAACAATGCGACTTTCCCGGAAACGGCAACTTCGGTTACGGTATTGGCTCCTGACCGACCGGCAATCACAGATGCATGATGCAACAGATAACTGTATGCGTCCGTCGATACGAACGGCACCGGGATATACCGCGCACGCACCGACACGTCCAGCTCTTTTTTCATATCGTCCGCCCGGGCGACGGAAATCCTTCCTACCTGATGCACTACCGTAAATGTTGTCACAAGCTGCGGCAACGCCCGGAATACGACGTCATTTATACTGGTCGATCCGGTATTGCCTCCCACGATAAACAAAAGCGGCAATGAAGTATCCAGCGCAAACGGAGATTTTTTCGGAGGATGAAGTACTTCTTTCCGGATGGGAAGCCCGGTTACCGTCACATCGGCTTTTCGGGGAAATCCCGAAACCGTATCGGGAAACGTCACGCATAGTTTCGTCGTCACACGCGCGATCATACGGTTGGCCAGTCCCGGCCGGGTCGTCTGCTCATGTGTGACTGTCGGGATCCCCGTCACCCACGCTGCCAATACGACCGGCAATCCGACATACCCCCCGAACGAAACGACGACGGACGGTTTTTCCCGATATATGTGCCACAGCGCCTGAATACATCCCACGGGAATTTTGAAAAATGCGGTTACGGCAGCAAGGCCGCCTTCACGCTTCAGTCGTCCTGCCGTAATGGAAATAAATTTGATGCCCATTCCTGTAATCAGCCGGTATTCTTCCGAATGCGTATCCTGCCCTTCAAGAGCAATTTTCCGGCCGGCAAATACGATGGTCCACGCAGGAAACAGATTTTGTATTTCCTCTATCGTGGCCAGTGCCGGCGTGATATGTCCGCCGGTCATCAGAATCTTTATATGAGGATCTGTTGTTTTCATGTATTTTTTTTGCTGATGTTATATACAATTCCTAACGCGCCCAACGTAATGACCAGGTTTGATCCGCCGTACGAGATAAGCGGCAGCGGTACTCCGGTAAGCGGCAGCAATGCCACCATGGACCCGATATTGATAAGCGTCTGTGCGCCGATCCATGACCCGATGCCAAGCGCCAGCATTTTTCCGAACGGCTCATTGACTCTGCGCGCAATTTTAAAACAGCGCCATACCAGAAACAAAAACAGCAAAATCACAATCGCCGCCCCGACAAATCCCGTTTCTTCTCCTAATATAGCAAATATGGAATCCGTATTTGCTTCCGGCAGATATTCGTACTTCTGACGCGACTTCCCCAGTCCCACACCGAACAGGCCGCCGCTCCCCAGCGCGAGAATCACCTGCCGGATCTGATACGAAGATCCGAGAGGATCCGCATCGGGATTTAAAAACGTGAGTACTCTACGCATCCTATACGGGTGCGAGATGGCAAGCCCGCCAACCCCCAAAAGCAACACGGGCAATAGCATCACAAAATGCATAATCGGAGCTCCTGAGAGAAAATACAGCGCGACGGCCGTCACCAGAATCGTCACGGCAGTTCCCAAATCCGGCTCTATAACGACGAGGCCTACCACCATACCGATAAGCAATACAAATGCGAGCAGTCTGCCCCGTTCTTTTGTGGAAAACCACGCAGACAGATAAATTACCATCGTGAGTTTAGCCAGTTCCGCAGGCTGCACGATAAAAATTCCGAAGTTCAGCCACCGGTGCGCCCCGAGCGCCCGCACGCCGAATCCCGGGATAAATACAGCAAGGAGCAATACGAGGGTAGCAAGCAGCATCGGCACGGCAAATTGCCGGTATATAGTATGCGGTATCCGGGAAAGGATACCGAATGCCAGAAAACCTAAAACCAGCCACTTTACCTGTTCACGGACAAAATAATACGGATTCGCAAAATCCCGAAGTGCTATGGCGACGGAAGAGTCATACACCATGAGTATGCCGATTCCTGCCAATATAACCGTCGCGGCAAACAACCACCTGTCTCCTACGCCCGTTGGCTTGGTATGCCGTATTCCGCCGTGTTTATCTTTGGGGCGAAGCAGTGTAGTAAATATATTCATGAGTGTTCCGGAACCCGAAATGGCTTAATTGAGGAGTGCTAACCACAATCCGAACATGGCAAGCACAATCGCGAGAATCCAAAACCGCATGACAATTTTCGATTCCGGCCATCCCTTTACCTGCAGCCACAAATGAAGCGGAGCCGCTGCAAATACTTTGCGTCCCGTGATTGATTTGGCAACCAGTTGAATAAGGGACGATGTCACCTCGATGACAAAAATTCCTCCGATGATAACGAGTGCCGGCGTTTTTCCTAAGATAAGCCCCACGACCGCAAACGTCGCCCCGAACGATAACGCACCCACGTCGCCTAAGAAAATACGCGAAGGCAGCACATTAAAGTACAAAAATGCGAGCATGCCTCCGATCCACAGCGCGATAAATATGGATAATACCGTATCCAATATGGACGCCGATAAAAACCAAAATGCAAACAACGCAATCACGAGCGCGCCTGCCGAAAGCCCGTCTAGCCCGTCGGTGATATTAAACGCGTTCGCAAACGCGATAATGACAAACACGGCAAACGGGATGTACCACCAGCCCAAATGAAATACGCCCAGGAAAGGCACGTGAAAAATTCCGATCTTGAGATCATGTAACAGCCAAAAGCCGATAATGCAGGCCAGAATAATTTCCAAAATCAATTTGTGACGCAAACGCAGGCCGAAAAAACCGTTTTTCACCCAGGCGAATGTTTTTTTGGTATCGTCCAGCAGACCGAGCAGTCCGAAAGAAATAAACGTAAACAGCAGAATTTTTACCTCGCTGGCCATGGGGTATACCGACGTCACCGGAACCCAAAAATAATACATAAGCATGAGAATGACCGGCAACAGCAGCGTCGTAAGCACGATGATGAGCAACCCTCCGCCGACCGGGGTTCCTGCTTTGTGGTGATGAAATTTATCGAACAACGGAGTACGTTTATTAAACATATCCCGGGTGACCTGCTGCAAGCGTTGCAGCCGCAGATGATACAAAAGCTTGATAAACGGAATAAACAGCACGCTGTGCGCAAGCCAGGAAAATAATACGACCCCAAGGAGTAATTGCATAAATTTACAGTCCGAACCGGGAAATAAGCTTCGGCCCCAATATAAAAGCGGCCACAACAAGCGCACCTATGGCTACCGTAAGCATCATCCCTGCCGCGACATCTTTTGCTATTTTGGCATCAGCACGCCATTCTTTCGTAATCAGATCCGTCATCGCTTCAAGCGAGGTATTTATAAGTTCCGCCGAAAGCCCCAATACGATAGTAAATACGATCACTACCCATTCGATCGGGCTCACCCCGAGAAACCAGCATAAAAATAGCGCAACAAACGAGAGCGCTATATGTACCCTGAAATTCGGCTGCGTGGTTACGGCCCACCCTAATCCGCTGAATGCGTTTTTAAACGAAATATGGTGCTGCTCTAAAATCTTTTTCATATCCTGATATATGCGTGTCAGCCTCCGTTATAGTATAGAAAGTCAGAAACGAAAATACAAACCGGCCCGGTTTATCTTCCTAATCATATCCCTTGAGCATTCTTCTTATCGTCTCTATGGTTCTGGTTATCCGGTACAGGGGGGAAACCGGTAAATCCTGCGCATGCAGATATTCGACTAACCGGCCCCCGAAACCGGTTTTGAACAACGTTATCCCCCGCCACGGGTGATTTGGACTGTTTTGAGGAGCAATTCCCCAAAAATTGTACACGTTCATTCCCCGTTTTTTCGCCTCGGTTATCGCTTCCCACTGGATTGCATATGAAACCGGAGATTTAGACGGCAATGACGCTCCGTGGTGGTAAATTGCCTGGTTCCCGTAATACAAAATGATTGCGGAACCGATGGTTTTTCCGTCCGCTTTTCCTACGTACAACATCGCCTGCTTTTGTCCGGCAAACACTTCAAATTCTTCCCGGATGCCGCCATGCGGCACGAATCCGTGACGAGCACTGGTGGAGGTATACAGATCAAAAAATTCCGTTAGATGCTTGGGGTCCGTCGTAGAATACACTTGTATCTGTTCTTTGGCAGCCCGTCTGATCTCATAGCGCGTCGTTTTCCTCATGGCGGACAGCAGCTGTTCTTCGGAAGCCCCCAAATCCAGCACCCAACAATATTCACCGTCCATGCGGTGAATTGATGCAGGAAGCAACCCGAACGACCGGAAAAACGCCTGATTGGCGGATGTATCTTCCACGAGCGGATTAAGGCGCACGAACCAGCATCCCAGACGCTTGGCTTCAGAAGACAAAAATGCAAGAACGCCTTTCCACAGCTTTGCATCCTGAGAAGCCAAAACGGGCCCATGGCGGACATGGAGAAATGATCCTCTCCGTGCACGGACGAGGCATGCCTGAATCACGCCGACAAGCACATCTTTTTTATAGACACCGTACCGCAAAACCGTCACTCCTGCCCGTTTCTGTACTTCTCCCCATAACCAGCTTTGGAATAACGCCTGGGGGGACGAACGGAGCACAAACAATTCCCATGATGACCGGTCCTCAAAAACCTCAAAGCGGAGTGACATACCGCTATTGTACGTGAAAGCCGATCTCATCGCCAATTGTCGTTTCCTCACCGTGCCCGGGCATCAGCCTGGTTTGAGCAGGATACGACAGTATCCGGCGCACGGAGGCAGCAAGCGTAAGGGGGCTCGCATACGAGTGGTCCGTTCTGCCGACAGAGCCGTTTGCAAATATAGTATCTCCCGTAAACAGCACACCCGAATGTTTTTCGTACAGGCAAATGCTCCCCGGCGTATGGCCCGGCGTATGAAGGACCGTAAGACGCACGGCTCCTGCCGCTATAATCCCGCGGTTGGCAAGTTTCCGGTCGACAGACGGCGCGGGGTCGACATATCTAACTTGCAAAAAATGTTTTGCGGTCTCTTCCATCCGATCTACAAGAAACGTATCGAGAGGATGAATGGCAAACGGGATGCCGAATCCCAGCTTGAGCGCATACGCTCCCATAATATGGTCGAAATGTCCGTGGGTAGCGACGATAAGCGCCGGCCTGATGCGCAACTTAAGAAGCGTGTCGCTTATATATTCCGGATCATCACCGGGATCGATAATAATTCCCTCGTGCGTATCCGGATCGGAGACAATGTAGCAATTTGCAGCCATCTGTCCCACGGCAAGCGTTGTGATAACAGGTTTTTTCATGTGATAAGTAGGCGACTCTCTCATGAGCACAGAGAGAGATTAATCGGCAAAAATTTGCGTAAACATGAGTCCGTATATCCCGCCGTCAACGATACCGATTCCGATCCGGTGAAACCGCGGCTCCAATATATTTTTCCGGTGGCCTTCGCTTGCCATAAGCCCCTGATGTGCGCTCGCTACATCGGGCGCATAGGCGAGATTTTCCCCGACCAATGTAAATTTTACATTCGCGTCATTCATTCGGTCGGCCGCGTTTTTTCCTGCGGGGTCATAATGTGAAAAATACCGCTGCTCAAACATGTCCGTGCTTTTACTGCGGGCGACGGCTGTTATGGCGACATCCGTACGGAGCTCGGGGATATTCAGACGGACCCGCTCTTTGTTAACCAGCAATATCATTTCTTTTTCCAGATCTTCACGGACGGTAAATTTGGATTTTTTCTGTGGGATATCCAGAGGGATCCGCTCGTTTGAGCCGGGCTCCACCGTCAGAAACTTAAGCGCTTCCCGGCTGATTTCTTCAAGTGAAGACTCCATATTCCCTCCGTACCGGTCAGACATGACGACCAGCCTGCTTCCTATGACGGATTGCCGTATATCCTGTTTGATGGAACCCCGGAGCGGCAACGATAAGGCAAGAAGCAGGAAAAACGCGATAACGAGCAATGCATTACCGGAAGAAAGCAATCCTCCTAACCAATGATTTGCCTTTGACGAACTGAGTTTTTCCGGCAGGCGGTCCACAGCATACAAAAGCAGCGACTCGATGAGAATCTGCGACACGAAGGCAACCGCAATATACCCCAACACATTTGTCCATGAAGCGGGAGCACCGAATTTTTCCGTAAAAAAATTTCCGACAGGAGTGTGAAACCGGATCGCCAGCCATAACGATATGAGGAACGACCCCATATTGGCAAGCAATGAAGTAAACCCGCGCTGCCATCCGTCATATACCGCATAGCAGATAACAGCGATAATGACCCAGTCCACCCAGTTCGGCATATACATTATGTTACACCCAATAATGAAATGATGCGCTTTGCATCGCGGGAAGGAATCAGCGTCGGAAGATTGATAATCGTTTTGGCAGCCTGTTCTGCTTGCGGACAACTTCCTGGTGTATATCCGACGGCGCGAAAATCCGTGCCTGCAGGATCGATAATATTGTGATACCAATTTCCCAACAGAATACCGCGCTTTTTGGCATCCGCCAGTATGCGTTCCGGTTCAGACAGCAGAACCGGATACCGCAATAACGACGCCCCCCGCACCTCCGGCGGCAATACTGCTTCAGGACGTGAAAGCTGCTCCGTATACATATTGGAAATTTTTTGCCGCTGCTTCACATACCGGTCCAGTTTATTGAGCTGACCTAAAAGTAACACTGCCAAGGCATTGGGGTATTTCGCAGGAAAATCAGCCGGACGTTTTCCCAACTTTTCCTCCCGATATACGGGAACGGAAAGTGCGTGTAATTTCTGCAACAGGACAAGCAGCGCTCTCCCTATCCCGGATCCATACAGCGGGATAATGACGGAAAACGCGACCGGGTGGAATACCTGCTGTAATGTCCAGCTCCCGCGCGGAAACCGGAGCGATGCATGATACCGCCTCATATGTGCAAACGCCGGCTCGTGTGATGCATGAATCACCGCTGCCCCGCCCCACACACTGGAAACCGCCTTGTCCCGACCAAAACTGAAAAACGCCGCGTCACCGAGCGTTCCCAGTTTCTTCCCCTGATACTTTCCTCCTAACGCATGGGCGCAATCCTCGATTAGCAGGATGTTGTGTTTTTTTGCAAGTACCTGCAACCCATGCATATCAGCCGGAATACCGAATGTATGCTGGGCGATTATTGCTTTTGTTTTCCGCGTTATCTTTTTTTCTACATCAACCACATCCAGATTGTATGACGCATCGATATCCGCATACACGGGAGTCGCTTTAGACCACAGGACGCTGTTGGGTACGGCAACGCAGGTAAATGCCTGGACGATAACCTCGTCTCCCTTTCCGATATCAAATGCCTGCAGGATAGCGAGTAACGCGCTGCGCCCGCTGTTAAACAATGCCACATGAGAACAGTTAAAGTAATTCCGGAACCATTGAGCAACTTTATGAAGATCGGTATTCTGAAACCATTTCCACGGGGATAGGGCTACCGACAGCGCGCGCCATACGTCATCCGCTTCCGTATTCGGGGAAAGAGACGCCGATATAACACGCCGCAGATATATATGCATATAGCTTATACCAGAATATTCAGGGTATGTTCCGTATCTTTCCCCTTAAAAAGCACGGTATCGCCTTTCCCGATGTGGCCGCGTATATAGGCAGCCGCCTGAACCGGACTGACAACCAGCACCGGCACGTCGCGGGACACACGCCGCACCCCGCGCTCAAATGCCTCCTTATAACTGTCGTTGGTAAGGAGTATCGCGTCACATGCCGCCCCTGCAAGCGCCCCCACCTCCTCGTGAGAACGTTCCGCATACGTTCCCAACTCTATCATCGGTTGGAATACGAGTATTTTTTTGCCCTTTTGTCCCTGCAAAAATGCGATGGCTGCGCCCGCTGCATCCGGATTATTATTAAACGTATCGTCGACAAAAACCGCGCCCTGTATACCGGGAATTACCTCCATCACTTTATGCGCCGCCTGTATCCTGGAAGCGGCCGCGCACGCCTTTTCCAGTGTGAGACCGCCTGCAACGGAGGCGGCAATAGCTGCCAGTATATTTCCGGCCTGATGGATACCGACGACAGGCGAAGAAACGTGCTCTGTCGTTTTACCCGATGTACAGTCGAATTCCACCCCGTGTATATCCGTGCGTATTTTCGAAGCACGAAACAGATGATCTCCTGCTATTCCTTTATATGCATGCAAGGCGCCGCGTGTGGTCCAGCCCCAAAGCTGACATCCGTCGCGGATTGCCCATGTACCCATCGTGCGCGTTTTCTCATCGTCCAGATTCACAATGGCAATCTTTCGCCCGACCAGCCCCTGAATCAGTTCATATTTTGCCTGCATCGTAACTTCGATGGATCCGAACAAATCCTGATGCTGCGGATTGATCGCCGTAAGCACACCGATTTCCGGTTTTACCATGGTTGCCATATACCCGATCTCTCCCCGCTTATATGCACCCATTTCCACGATAAACGCCTGGTGCGCGGACGAAAGCGAGCGGAGTATTGTTTCGGCAATCCCGATAGGTGAATTTTTGCTCGCTTCGGTTTTGAGTGTCACTACTGAACCGGAAAGTATCGATGCCAGGTATTCTTTCACGGATGTTTTTCCGTAACTTCCCGTGATTCCGATGACAGTCATCGGTGCATGATGCGAAAGTGCGCGGACGGCACGGCTGATGATACTCATGTGATATACCCTGGTGGGAATTGTCATTCCCAGCACGACAAGGGCACTAAACGGGAACAACAGCACGTCTGCAATCGTAAGCCCGATAACGGCAGGATACGGCACGCGTACCGCCAGCCAGACGATAAACAGAACCAACATAGCACCGAGCACAATCACTTTCGGAGAAACAGGCGGCAGATGCCAGTGCCGGATGCGGCGCACATATGTGATTCCCAGTACACACAATCCGGCGGAAAACAGAATCTCCGTAACCGGCTTATACGGCAGTACAAACCATGCGAAAGCCGCAATAGCCAGCATGATCCGGGTGCGGCCCATGACAACCGTACCCCCTTGTTTGGTCCGAAGATGTATCATCATCCGGTCCCAACGGTATTCTTTACGCCACCACAAAAACAACAGGCCGGAAACCGTGTATCCGAAACGGAGCATGAATCCTAAAATCCCCAGCAGCGATGCAATTTCCATATTACCGGTGCAAAAAATCTTCTATGTAGGACATAAATATTTTCGGATGCTTAAACGGAACGCCGTGATCTTCTTCCGGTATCACTTTCAATACTGCCGTGGTTATGGATTCCTGCATACGCCGTGCGATGGCAACCGGCACGATCACGTCAAATTCTCCCCATACGAGCAAACAGGGAATTTTTATCGTGGCCATGGCGGACGTGAGATCATCCTGTACGACATATTTAAACGTTTGGCCCATCGTGCCTTCGGCACGGATAAATTCGCGCGCCCCGGCCAGATAATACAAAAACCGCCGTGCCCGGTCCGCCATAAGATTGAGCATCGGAAGTGCAAACAGCAGGCCGCCTATTTTGGAAACGACGAGAAAAAACATCAGCTTTTTCGTCGGTACCGGACTGAATCCCGGCGTTCCCGTCAGAATAAGTTCACGGACATCATCCGGATACAGCTGGGAAAATTTCAGTGCGACCCTGCCGCCGAACGAATGCCCGATGATGACGGGGTTACGGATATGATTTTTTTCAACATATGACTTCAAAAACTCCGCATAATCCACCACATGCCATGGTTTGGCCGGCGGCGGTTCATCTCCGAAACCCGGCAAATCCGGCGCAAACACGCGATGACCGGATTTTATAAGCAGCTCGGATAGCGGGGCAAACCGCTTACCCGATAAATTCCACCCATGCAGGATAATAATATCGTCTGATTTCATAAAAACTGCGGGGATTACAGCTTGGCCTTATACTTGTGCCGGTCAGCCCCGATTTTTTTGGTATTAGTGGTAACGGTATACCCGCGCGAGGCCACACAAAAGGAATCTGCGGGTATATCGGCGTCCAGTACGACGCCTGATCCGATAAACGAGTTGGTTCCGATTTTGACTCCCGGCATGATGCTTGCGTTTCCTCCGATTCTGACATCACGCGCAATCATGGCGCCCAACTTGGTCCGCTGCGTGTTATGGCGTGTATCTCCTACCATGGAATATATGTCTCCCTCATCCAAACGCAGGTTCGCAAGTATCGCGCCCGATCCCATGCTTACATTTCCTTCCAATACGCTGTCGCCGATGTAATTTGCGTGGAGCCAGCATTGATCCCCGACGTAGCTGCGGGTGATATCGGTATTAAATCCGGTCACACAGTTTGCTCCGATGTAACTGTCCCTGATGATATTGTTATTTCCGATGACCGTATTGTCACCGATGTACACGGGACCCACAATTTTCGTATTTTCGAATATCCGGACATTATTGCCGATATACACGGGTCCTTCCAGACTGACATTGTTTTTGATGTCCACGTGTTTTCCCCGTCCCGGCTGCAATCCATGCGCCAGTACATATGACATGACGTCCAGTATATGCCAGGGGTATTTAAGTGACACAAACCTACCTTCATGCGGAATCAGGGTAAACCTGTGTTCCGCCATAAGACTCGAGAGTGCCTGCTCATATATGTCGTCGGATTTCGAATCCGATGATGCGATAGCGGAAAGCAGCAAATCGGCATTTTCTATATACTGACCGCCGAAATATACATAATCGCTCGGGGTTTTTCCTGCTCCCGGTTTTTCACGGATTCCTATCGGGCGGTCTTCGCGGAATACAATGTATCCTCCGGGGAAATATGACTTGGATTTCCATGCCGTCAATACTCCCATGACGTCAGGACGCGCTGCTTTCAACATGGTCGTAAGAAGTCCCGGATCCGCAATGTCATCTGCGATGACGATAACGATACTCCTGCCTGCAATTTCGTGGCTTGCCGCGACGACTGCTCCCGCCATGCCGGTGGGCTTTTCCTGGACGACGACGCGGTGCGGAACCGGAAGAGTCACATGCTCAAAATATTCCCGGTTCCCGGAGCTTGTTACGATAACACACGAGGTAATCTGCGGCGGAAATTCTTTCGGAATTGCAAAATCAAACATGGTTTTATCCAGGAAAGGAAACAGATTTTTGTCCGTCACAAACGGCCGGAACCGCTTTCCTTCTCCTGCAGCTAAAATTACCATGACGACGTCTTTTTTCATGCTGTCTGCTCCTTCTTCCGCCGGATTGTCGCGCCGACTTCAGTCAGCCGCTCTTCTAAATTTTCATACCCGCGGTCAATAAGCTCGACGTTATGCAGATAACTCTCTCCGGTAGCGGTAAGCGCCGCAAGCACCAACGATGCTCCTGCCCTGATATCATCGACCGACAATACGGCATCATGCAGTTTCGTGGGTCCCGTAATCCGGATCCCCTGATGATATTCTTCTTTGCGGTCCTCCCAATTGAAGTTGTAAAACGCCGGCGGATTGGTAACCTGCGGATCATAAAATTCTATGGCCGCTCCCATTTTTTTAAGCTCCGACACATACGAAAACCTGCTTTCGAATACGGTCTCGTGAATCGTGGAAACGCCCTGCGCCTGTGTCATAAATACTGCCCACGGTGCCTGCCAGTCTGTCATAAATCCGGGATGCGGAAGGGTCACGATATCGGTTTTCTGTAACTGTTTGCCCAGACTGTACCGGGTATGCGTTTCATCCAGTACTTCATACGCACCTCCCGCACGCGTAAATACCTCCAGGAATGACCCCAGATATTTGAGTTGAGATCCGCTCACGGTAAGATTGCCGCCGGTAATTGCGGCCGCTATCGCAAACGTCACTTCTTCATTCCGGTCAGGCATGATCGTATATTCCACGCCGTGAAGCGCTGATACGCCGGTAATTTCGATTGTCCGCGGGTTTACACGCCGGATATCGGCGCCCATAAGATTTAAGCACGTAATCAGATCATCAACTTCTATTTCTTCTGCGGCATTTTCGATAACCGTTTTGCCGTCCGCTAACACGGCCGCCAAAAGTATCGTCTCTGTTCCGGTATGGGTATTTTTGGGAAAATGCACGGTTGCACCGTGAAGCTTAGAAGCACTTGCATGGAAAAATCCGTCCTCGGAATTATAGTCTATCGAAGCGCCCATATCCTTAAGGCCCTCTATATGTCTGTCTATCGGGCGAGCGCCAAGCCGGCATCCTCCCGGATTCGGAACCGTCGCACTGCCGTAACGCGCGAGTAACGGCCCCAATACCATCGACGACGTGCGGAGCCGCGCGCCGATATCCAGCGGCACTAACGGATGTTTGGCCATCGTACCGTTTTTGATTCTAAGATCGTGAGCCGTAAATTGTGCACGTACCCCGAGGCTTTTTAATACATCAATGAGCGAAAACACATCTTTAAGATGCGGCACATTATGAATCACTATTTCCTCGTCGGTAAGAAGCGACGCGATAAGTATTTTCAGGGCGACATTTTTTGCCCCTCCGACCGGAATTTCTCCGGAAAGCGGCGTGCCCCCTTTGATGATAAATGTATCCATAGTTAAAATTCTCCTACCCGCACGATCTCTTCTTCCAGCTCTACGCCGAATTTTTCATGAACTGCTTTCCTTGCTTTTTCAATTAATTCTACCACGTCGGCGGCTTTTGCATTTTTGAGGTTAATAATGAAATTGGCATGTTTTTCGGATATCTGCGCATCTCCGATCCTGTCCCCTTTAAGCCCCGCGTTGTCGACCAAAAATCCGGCGGATGTCGAAAGATTCGGCGTAGAAGCGGTAAGCGCTGCAGCTTTCGAAATATTTTTAAATGTACATCCTGCGGAAAGAACTCCCTGCGGCTGTGTTTCCCTGCGGTACGATATGCTGGAATTTGCTGTCTCCCACAGCTGGTCTTTCGCTTTTTGCATGAGTGCAAATGTGACCGAAATGACGATGTCTCCGGTTTTTTGGAGCGCGCTGTAATCGTACGCAAAATGAAAATAGTCGCGGGATACCTGACGCACCTCACCTGTGGGAGTGACGATTGTCGCCTGATACACGACATCTCCGACATTCCCTTCGGGTTTCGTCCACTTCGAGTTCATAAACACTGCTCCCCCGACACTTCCCGGAAGTCCCAGCTGCATTTCTATGCCGGAGAGTCCTTCTTCTATCGAAAAGCGCACGAATTTATTCATGGGAACACCTGCATCCACCTCAACAAAGACCGTCCGTGTGGTGCTGCCGGATTCCATGGTTCCCTTAACACCCCGTATGGAAATACCCTGCGAAGAATTCCGTATGACAAACGCACGGATCCCCTTATCACCGATCAGCACATTGGTTCCGCCGCCCAAAACAAAAATCGGCAACTTGGATTTGCGCCCCAACGATACTGCTGTCACAAACTCATCGCGGGTTTTCGCGTCGAAAAAGTAATCCGCGGGTCCGCCGATTTTAAACGTCGTGTACCGGGCCAGCGGTTCGTGTTCCTTAAACCGGTCACCGAATGCTTTTTTCAGATCATTGATATGTGGTTCCATATATAGTTACAGCGTTTCCGAAACGCTTTTTACTACATCCCTTTCCCAATTATAAATGTCTCCCGCTCCCATAAAAATTACAACGTCCCCTGTCGACAGGTGCGCGGCAAGTGTTTGAGACACCGCAGCAGAATCTTTTGCATACAGAACGCTTTTATGATGATTCGATACCTCGGAAACGAGCGTCATGCCGGTTATTCCCAGTGTTTCATGTTCGCGGGCAGACGCATATATATCCGTAAGGACGACCGTGTCAGCATCGGTAAAACTCGTACCGAACTCGGAAAGCAATGTTTTCGTACGCGAATATGTATGCGGCTGAAACACGGCAATGATGCGCTGCTTGGGAAACCAAGTGTGCGCGGCCTTCAGCGTTGCGGCAATCTCCGCCGGGTGATGCGCATAATCGTCATAAAACGTGATGCCTGATTCGGTCGCAATCAGTTCGAAGCGGCGTTTCGTTCCAGTAAAGCGCAACAGTCCTTCGCGGAGCGCTTCCCATGAAGCGCCCGCCGTATGGGCCGCTATCATGGCTGCGACGGCGTTGGCGACATTGTGCATACCGGGAACTTTGATCGCAAACTCACCTAATAAAACGCCACGCTCCTCCACCGTAAAAAACATCCGTCCGTCCCCGACGCCGACATGACTGATATGGAAATCCGCCGCAGGGGAAAAACCGTAGGTGATAACCGTTCCGGAAGACGCAAGGACCCGGCTGTTAGGGTCATCGCTGTTTATGATAACCAGCCTGCTTTTTTTCTGAAGTGCGAGGAATGCATCCTGTACAGCACCAAGGCCCGGATACACATCGGGGTGATCATAATCAATATTGGTAACGACCAGAATGTCCGGCGTCAGCCAGAGAAACCGGGGGGTAGGATCGTGCGTCGGATCGGTTACATATTCGTCCCCCTCGGCGACAAACCATTCCCCGTCACCTTTTTTTCCTGCGGCTCCCAATCCCGGTATGGATCCGCAACCGATCGCAAAACTGGGGTGGTACTGCGCGTATGAAAGCAGTACGGCAATCATGGCGCTTGTCGTCGTTTTCCCGTGACTTCCGCTCACTACAATCTGACGCGTATCTTTCATGATGCTTCCGAGTGCCTCACCGTGCGGCATAACCGGAATTCCCATGGAAACTGCCTGCCGGACCTCCGGATTATCGCGTCCTCCGTGCGCTCCGGTATAGTAGACGGCATCGGGCGTATCCTTACCCTGCAGCCTGGACGCATCAAACCCGGAATATACGGTAATACCTTTTATACGCAGTTCCTCCTGCGTCGGAAAATCTTCCGGCACGTCAGAACCGGTCACCCGCACTCCCGATTGCGCTAGGTAAACGGCAAGGGAGGCCATGGCCACGCCTTTGATTCCTACCAGGTGCACATGTTTTTTTATACGCGCATGTTCTTTCATAGTCGTATTATGACACTAATCCGATAACGCCGATTATTTCGCCGAATGTTTCCCTGCTGTCCTTACGAAACGAATAAAACGCATCGATCTGGCAGGACGTACAGACAATGGGCGCATCTATATGGTCCGGTACAATACCGGCATCCAGCAGCTCGAACCTGTTTGCCTGCCCGATATCCAGATGCCACTCTCCGTTTTCTTTTGCTGCAACGGGAGGCACTGTATTAAACGTCGCGAGAAATTGCTGCGCCCGACTTTCAGGAACCGTATAGCAGCACCCGCCGATATGGGGGCCTATTGAAACCAGAATATTTTTAGGTGTTGCCCCCGACTCAGTCATGCGGGCGACTGCGTTTTTTGCTATGTGTGCCAGAGTCCCTTTCCAGCCGGCATGAACAGCTGCTACAACCCGGGCCACGGGATCAAAGAATAACATCGGCACGCAGTCAGCTACATGGACTTCCAGTAAAATATTATCGGTGCCGCTTACCAATCCATCTGCCAGAGGGACAACACCCGTTGTCGCGCTGTCAACAATTGACACCGCATTTCCGTGAACCTGGGCCGCATGGAGCAACGGCAATGCCCGGTCTGTCAGATTCCGTACAATCATGTCTGTATTGGTTCTGATTCTTGCGTCCCCCAGCGCGCGTGTGGAATATCCGTGCACAACACCCGGAAGTGTGAGCAGCGAAGAATACCGTATGCCGTTTTTCTGTGTCATCATGATAGATACCTAAAAACTATCCCTGTGTTATGTACGCCGTTTCAGCAGTTTCCTTATTTCTTCCTGGTCGCTCCAGGGGTATTCTTTCGTACCTCTGCACAGACTTTTTTCGTGTCCTTTACCGGTTGCTATCAGGATATCGCCGGGACGGGCCTGCGAGAGTGCAAATACGAGCGCATCCTTGCGATTTGGGAATCTGTGCACCTCTTTATCCGCCGGTATGCCGGAAGAAATTTCGTCCATAATCGTTTCGACGTTTTCCGTCCGGTAATCCTCTTCCGTCAACACGATCACGTCGCTGTAGGTTGCCGACGCTTTCCCCATAAGCGGACGTTTCGTAGCATCCCGTAGTCCTGCACTGCCGAATACGTGTATAACACGTTTTTTGGTCATGGCACGCACAGTAGAGAGCGCACTCACTAGCGCGTTGGGCGTATGCGCAAAATCCACAATCACGCGGAAGGGTTTTTCCGAGATGACTTCCATTCTGCCGGTCACGCCGGGAAACTGCGCTAATGCAGCTGCTGCAACTTTACGGTTCACGCCCAACACGTCGGCGACAGCCAGCGCGGCAAGAGCGTTATAGCGGTTAAATTCCCCGGGAAGCTTTGTCCTGAACGGAAATGTTTTGGGGTTGACCATGCTGTCCCGGCGTATGCCGTAGGTGACATACCGCTTCTTCTTGAGCATCGGCATGCTGGCCATATATGTGCCCGCTTCATCGCGGTTGATCACGGCAACTTTGCTTTGTCTAAGAAGCGTAAGCTTGGTCTTGAGATAGTTTTCGTACGTCCCGTGCCAGTCCAGGTGCTCGTGCGTAACATTCGTAATCACCGAGACATCGAAACGGACGCCGAACACGCGGTGCTGCGACAGTGCGTGACTCGTGACTTCAAGCACCATATGGGTATCGCCGTGATTTACCGCCTCCCGAAGATACTTTTGTACCCACCACGCGGACGGCGTCGTCACATGGAAACCGGTATCGTAGTCCCTTCCGGCAATCGTGGCATGTACGGAGGTGATTTTGGACGCTTTATACCCGGCACTCTTTAATATTTCGTATATGAGTGTGGTTGTGGTCGTTTTACCGTCCGTCCCGGTCACCCCGATCACGGTAAGCTTACGGCTCGGAAATCCGAACCAGCAATTGGCTACGATTGCCACCACCAGATGATAGAGCCCTTTGAGGCTTCGGAGCATGTGTGTATTATACCAAAAATATCCGTGCGAAGAGCAAAAGAGCCACGCTTTGATCAGCTTCAGACTACTCTCGGAAATCCGTCGTGCTATTGCGGAGGGATTGCCCAGTAGGTAAACAGGTCACGGGCAATGGTAAAAAAGAGCGGAGCTGCCGTTTCCGACCCCCACTGTGAAGAGGAGGGCTCCCGAAGGGTTACCAGCATGACAAACCGCGGCTTGTCAGCAGGCGCAAAACCGACAAATGAGGCAATTGTTTTCTTATCGTCATAATGCCCGGCCACAGGAATCTGAGCAGTACCGGTTTTCCCCGCCACCCGATATCCTTTAGGCTTGGCCCATTTGGCCTCCCCGTTATCAACAGCCGACACCATCATTTCGGTGACTATTCGGGCGGTTTCCGCACTCACCACCTGCAAAGACACTTTCGGAGGCACCGCTATGGTTTTTCCTTTGGATTCGCGGATTTCCTTCACCATATGCGGCTCCATCATACGGCCGCCGTTAGCCAATGCCGCAATCGCCCTGACCATCTGAATCGGTGTCACGGCGATACCCTGTCCGAACGAGGCGGTGTATTCATCGACTTCTGCCCAATCTTTGTCTGCCCGAAGTTCCGGTGACGATTCGTCTTCCAGGTCGATATTAGTCGGCTTCCCGAATCCGAAGCGCCGTATGGCAGACAGCAGCTTCTCTTTCCCCAGTTTTTGCGCAATAAATACCATACCGACGTTCGAGGAATTCTCCAATACCTGCGTCATGGTAATCTTGCCGTGATATTGGTTATTCCATGTCCGTATCACGTACGGGCCTATCTGTACCGGTCCTGACTCGTCCATTGTGGTATCGGGAGTTATGAGTTTTTCGTTGATGGCTGCCGCCATAATCAGCGCTTTGAATGTACTTCCGGGCTCAAACGCACTCCCGACGACGGGATTTTTATAGAGGGACTTATCAAACTCCGAAAACCGTCTCGGGTCATAGTTCGGGAACGACGCCATGGCTAGTATCCCACCTGTTTCGGGATTCATAACCACTACGGATCCTTCTTTGGCTCCGTACCGCTCAATTCCCTCTTTCAGTTTCCGCTCCACTATCTGCTGTACCACTTTGTCTGCGTGCAATATAAGCGTCCGTCCGTCTTCCGGCGGGAGCCGTTCTTCGGAGCCGATAAGAATCGGCGCGCCGTGCGCATCTTTCTCGAGTCTCATCATGCCGTCTATCCCGCGCAGCTGCCGGTCATAGTACCCTTCCAGCCCGAAATACCCCTGATCAACGCCGTTTACGTCACTGCCGACAAACCCCAGCAAATGTGCGGCGGTAGACGCTTCGGGATAAAACCGCTTCGGCTCTTTTTCAAACCCGAGCCCCAAAATATTCTGTGTACGCAGTGTCTGCACTTTGGTAAGTTCCACTTTGTGCGCGAGCGGCACCCAAACCAAGTTCGGCTGGGCTAATTTACTTGCTACTTCCATAGGGTCCAGGGCAAGTTCTCCTGCCACGATTTTAGAAAATTGCGGAATATCTTTGATGTTGCGGGGTTCTCCGTATACCAGGTAGGAAGGCTGATTGACGACCAGCGGGTTGTTCCCGTAATCCATGATTTCTCCTCTGGCGGCCGGCACGGTAAGCTGAACGAAATGCTGGCGGGAGGCTTCTTTCCCCAGACGGTCAGCGGAAAATATCTGCCAATAGATGAGGCGGAGCATCAATGCGGCAAACCCTATGACAAAAGCGCCAAAGAGTACGGAGGAACGCTGTGGAGTGGCCATGAATGTATCCTACCATGTTTCCGCGCCCATGAGATCGGAATTACTCGAGAGGTAACCTGGCCGGAACATCTGACCGGTTTAAGGCCACCGGAACTTCTAAACTAAGACTGATAATCTGCTTTGCTGTCGGGTCGACAAACCCCTGAGCCTGCGCGCGCTCACGGATAACCAACAGAGATGAAGCGGATGCCACTTCGGTCGAAAGTGCTTCACGCATATCCGCTTCTATGCGGACCTGCTGATCTAATTTTCCCAACCGTTTTCCGAGTGTGGCCAATTCATTGGATACGACGACCTGAAGAACGACTAATGTGATTGCAGCAACCGGAAGAAGAAATCCAATGATACGAATAATGTTTTTCATACTGCTTTTTTTACCGCGACGCGCATCTTTGCGCTTCTGCTGCGTATGTTTTCGTTTATTTCCCCTTCAGTCGGACGTACGGGATGCTTGGAAACACTCTCCCATATATCCTGCCGCATATACTGTTTTACAATCCTGTCTTCCAGCGAGTGGAAGCTGATTACTACCAATCTGCCTTCCGGCTTTAACACGTTGTATGCGCCTTTGAGTCCGTCCCGTAAACTCCCCAACTCATCGTTTACCGCTATCCGAAGCCCCTGAAACACTCTCGACAATATTCCGTACCGGGCACCTTCATTCGGTGCGACTGTTTTTACGGCTTCGATCAAATCCCTCACCGTAACAATCGGCTTCACCGAACGCGCGCGGCAAACAGCGTCAGAAAGCTTCCGAGCCAACTGTTCTTCGCCATACGTGCTAAAAATGTCATACAATTCCTCCGCGCCTGCACGGTTTACCAATTGGGCAGCAGTGTCTCCTCCGGACTGATCAAGTCTCATATCCAGTGGAGCATCGGTAAACCGGTAACTGAATCCCCGTTCGGGTGTATCTAACTGCATACTCGATACGCCCAAATCAAACAAAATTCCGCTTACGTTTATAAATTTCTGTTCCCGTGCTATCGTCTCTATATTCCGAAAATTCCCGTGTATTAATTTCCATGCTCCCTTTGAAACAAGTGTATTTCCCTCTCTCTCCAGTCGGTCCCTGGCAATATCGAGTGCTTTCTCATCCTGGTCAATGCCGAGCAATACGCCGCCCCGTTTCACTATTTCCAATCCGTGTCCGCCTGCTCCCGTGGTCGCATCGATATAGGTATTTCCCTGCGTTACGTTCAGCGCGTCGATTGCTTCCTGTATCAACACCGGCGTGTGGGGGATTCCGTTCATACAGCCTCCAGTTTTGCAGCGTATTGTGTCCACCGCGCCGAGTCCCAAATCTCAAAATGGTCTCCTGCTCCGATAACCTTGACTTCGCGGGCGATCAGACCGTGCTCTTTAAGCTGTGCGGGCAGTAAAATACGGCCAAGTTTGTCTATGTCGACTTTTTGCGCTCCAGCAAAGAGGTAACGGCGGACCTGTCGTCCTTTTTCATCGGTTACCGGTGTGTCAAGGTGCTTTCCCGCTTCCCGTTCCCAACTCTCTTTATCAAATCCGAAAATACATCCCTCATATCCCCTGGCGAGTACTAATTCCGTTCCTGTGATCTCTTGCCGAATCTTTCGTGGGAGCGTTACGCGGGCCCGATCGTCTAAACTATGGTCGTATTCTCCTAGGAACAAGTTCATGGCTCTAATCTACCACTTCTTCCCACTAATATCCATAGTTACCCATTTTTCACGCCATGTCAATACCCATTTCACGGGTTGTTCTGTGCGTACTTGACGAGCATCAGGTAAACGAGCGAAAATCTGTGCTATTGTATGGCACACGAAGTGTTGCGCGTTCCGGTTATCAGGACAAGGAGTTCGGCTTCCCGCCGCTACCTGTTTTTCGAGCACCCGCCCGCGCTATGGATCGCGGATGAAAAAGATGAAGGACACGAGAGGATTTTACGGGCATCAGGGCGCAATAAACCGGCCGCTGCAGGGTGGATTCTGGCGTTTCATGACGAACTTCAGGTTGATGCAACAGGCTCAATTGACCTTAACATGCCTACGAAGCACCCGAAAAGCGTATGTGTGTTCATCGCCTCTCTCCCGGGGAAAAGCAAACAACAGATAACCGAACACGGAATCTGAGATTTGCGGTCTGTTAGAGATCAAAATCTTTGGAGAACTGGCTCTTTTTGCCTGCCGTATCCGTAAATTCGAGCGCAACGGACACTTTCGCAACTCCCAGATCCGGCTTGCAGACATTGCGCGAACATGTTCCCAGGTATACTTCACGGTCAAATCCGTCCTGAGAGGCGACTTCGATCGGCTTGGACCCGGAGTTGACCCCTTTGATAAGCCCCTGGCTGTCATATGTCAGTTCGTACCCGACAGAAGCGTATTTTGATGCAAGATTACTCACCTTGAGAACAACCGTATTGGGCTTTGCCTTGCTCAGCGTCAGATTCACGGCTATCGAGGCGTCTGCCTGGGGGAGAAGTTCGGTAACTTCCTCTTCTTTGACCGGGGCGGGTTCGTTTGACGGCGCAAGCACCCGGTATACCACGAATCCCGTGATAGCCAGTAATACTGCCAACCCTCCGTACAATAGTTTCATTTTATTATCAGTCGTACTTTTAGGTTTCATACAGATCCTCCTTTATATAAGTTTTTTCTGAAAATATGCGGTAAGTTCGCGTACGGGTATCCGCTCCTGTTTGGTCGTATCGCGGTCGCGAACCGTAACTGCACCGTCTTCCAGCGTAGCATAATCGACTGTCACGCACCAGGGAGTCCCGATCTCATCCTGAGCCAGATACCGTTTTCCGATGTTACCGCGGTCATCCCACGCGACGGCAAAGGATTGCTTGAGTTCATCGTACAGCGCACGGGCTTTTTGGGTTAACTCCGGTTTGTTTGCAACAAGCGGAAATACCGCTACCTTAAAAGGAGACAGCTTCGGACTGAGTTTTAATACAATCCGCTTTTCCTCCTGCACATACGAATCGGCAAGCACCATCAGAAACAGACGGTTAATACCTACTGCGGGCTCGATCACGTGCGGAATGAATTTTTTGCCTGTCTGCGGATTCATATACCGCAAATCCGCCCCGGAGTGTTTCGCCTGCTGCGTCAGATCATAATCAGTCCGGTACGCAATTCCCCACAATTCCTTCCATCCGAACGGAAACTGATAATCCAGATCAAACGTGTCCTTGCTGTAATGGCTGCGTTCTTTGTCCGTGTGGCGCCTCCACCGCAGATTCGCTTCATCAACCCCCATGGTTTTGGTGATAAACGACCACATCGCTTCTTTCCATGCATCAAAAATTTTCTGCCAGTCTTCCGTTTCCGGGTCAAAAAAATATTCTATCTCCGCCTGTTCAAGCTCTATCGTCCGGAAAATAAACTGCCCGGTCGTAATCTCATTGCGGAATGATTTTCCGATCTGGCCGACTCCGAACGGCAGCTGCACGCGGCTCGAGTCCACGATGTTTCGGAAATTCGTAAATATTCCCTGTGCGGTCTCACCCCGCAGATAGAGCGTGGATTTTTCCCCCTCTACCACGCCTAATTTCGTTTCAAACAGCAGGTTAAACGTTTTGGGGGCACTCAACGGATTTCCGTCGGGACTTTCTACCGCATGTTTACTGATATACTCGCCCATCTGCTCGATCGTCAGATCTTCGACCACCACGCCTGAATCAGGATGTGTCTTGAGCCATTCTTCGATGACATGGTCGGCACGGTACCGTTTGTTTGTGACGGTATCCTCCACCAGAGGATCGTTAAACGACCCGACATGTCCGCTGGCAACCCAGGTTTGAGGGTGCAGCAATATCTGGCTGTCCAACCCGACCATATCAGCTCTGTCCTGAACAAATGTTTTCCACCAGATATTCCGGATATTCCGAAGCAGTTCGGCTCCCATCGGTCCGTAATCATACGAGCTCATGAGTCCGCCGTATATATCGCTCGTAGGATACACAAATCCCCGGCGTTTACATAAACTTGCGATTGCGTCTAATGTGATCATATATTTCCTCCTAATAAAAAAGCCCCCACCACAATATGCTTGTGATAGGGGTCCAAATTATTTCGGACGGTTCCACCCTACTTCCCCGATCGTATCGGGACAACTTCATTTATGTTCGGTAAGACTCCCCCGGAGCCACCCGGGATCACCGTCTCACACAAAGACAAGTGTACCGTATGCGAATTTTGTCTGTCAAGCAATTTTCCCGCGCTCCTCCATAAGAAGCCGTGCAAAATGCGTACTCTTCATTCTCCGCTCCGTAATGGTTTCTATAAACTGCTGAAGGGCTTGCCCGTTTAATGTTTTGCTCCGCGGCAAAAATCCGAGCGTCCAGAGGAGCTCCAGAGTAAATGTTTTGCTCATCGGATACATGCGGGTTCCGCTACACAGATCATCAAGCGCCCGGGTAAGAAGGGAAAATACATCCCGTTGCTCCTGCTTTTCCGGCAGCAGACTGTCTATGAGTTCGCAGAAATAATACGCCATACTTACACGCGTAAGATCGCCACGCACTGCCTGATACGCGTTTACCGGCTCTGCTTCCGAAATACTTTCAAGCGATTTGCCGCTGTGAACGACGATGTTCACCCGGGTAAATACCTCAAGATGCGGAGCACGACGGCTGGAAACCTTCCGGATCCCTTTGGCGATCACGCGCATTTTTCCGTATTCTTTGGTAAACACCGTGATAATCCTGTCTGCTTCGCCGACATTTTTCCGCTTCAGGATTATTCCTTCCGCTTTATAGACGCGTGGGGACGTCATGAAGA
This sequence comes from Candidatus Gottesmanbacteria bacterium, assembly GCA_023245355.1. Classification (GTDB taxonomy): domain Bacteria; phylum Patescibacteriota; class Microgenomatia; order UBA10105; family UBA927; genus UBA927. The sequence continues at coordinate 289,099 of JAHFKN010000001.1, forward strand.
TTAAAGCACTACTTCCGTATCGGTATCCAATATCATTTTCTTCCGGTCTTTCCCGTTTAGGCGGATGATCCACTCCTGCCCGTTGGTACCCGACTGTTTTTGGATCAATAACCGGTATTTACCGTCAGCGGATTTGAGCGGAGACGTGTAGGTGATTTCTATACGGGCTGTTCCCATCGGGTTGACGATCAGGAATCCCTCAAATACGGTTTTCTGCAAATCAGTGTAGGTATCCACGGGTTTAGACTTACCGTCCGTCGGCGATATGATTCCCTTGCTTTCGACAAGTTTGCTGCCCGTCGGCGCGTACACCCGTACCCAGTTCCTAAGCGGCGCGTTTAAGCATAATCCTCCGCTTTCCAATCCGCAGTCGCTTCCCTTATACGGATTTTTGTAATCAACAGTCAGCTTCGTCGTCACGCTGTCTCCGCTTACCGTGACATCTTTTGTCACTTTTTCACTGACAAACATGTTCGATTTGGCTCCTGCCATATTGCTGTTATTGAGGTGTACGTAATCCCATCCGTTATTTTCTTTATATGCCAGAAGCGTTGCCGTCTCGGAAGCCGTCATAATACGTCCGGCCATATTGAAGCTCTCAGCTGCTTTCTGTGCGCCGGGTTCCAGGAAGTACGCAAGCACGTGTTTCTGATTCACTTCGGTCAGAAGCATCTGGAATAATTTGCCCCAGTATTGTGACGGGGAAACGCCAAGCGCTTTCTGCATGAGTTGCTGCAGTAATGTTCCGATAATGTCCTTGCGTTCCGTCCGGACATAATTGACCGGCCGCGTGGAATAATCTTCCAGCTCATAGACTGCCCTCGGGCAATCACACCGCTTGTCCGTATCGGCAGAAAATACCCGTCCGCCGATCGTCTCGGATCCCAGTATTTTCAGCACTTCGACCAGAACGTGCGTATCGACCGCGATAATACCGTCGATTTTTTCTTTGCCGGCAGCCGTGTCATACATCCTGAGAAACTGCTGCATGGACACTTTATAATCCGGATTCAGGTTACTGTCCCGGATATACAGGTTATAGACGTTTTTGTGGAATGTCGTAATCTCCCGGGGCGCGGGGAATTTCTGCTTCAATGCACTGTCGAGATCATAGATATCCGTCGATTTCTCGAGAATCATTTTCCCTTTTTCCAGACGGAACTGGGCATATGCGGTCAAAAATCCGCCCGTACTCCGGAGTTCTTTGTCATTTTGGAACAGGATAAGATACCGCCGCATCTCCGGTTCTCCCAGCATGGCCGGGAGATTGATAAGAAGCGGCTGGGCATTCACGAACAGATTTGCCGCATTATCGATAACGTCTTTCATCTCTACCAACCGCGCACGCACGACTGTTTTGCCGATTTTCGCTGGATACCTATCCGGATTGATCTGATCCAGCTCCTTACGCATCGTGTCGATGGAACCTGCCATTTCCGTAATCTTCGGCGTCAATGCTTTCATGGTCTTTACCGCGACTTGGATACGTTCGTCTGCCGACCCCTGAACAAATTTGCTGCCTCCGGTAAATCCCAGTAAATCCGCGTTCGGCTCCAGTGCTTCTATCGCCCGGTCAGCAGCATCGAGGGCTGCAAATCCGGCTGCGATTCCGTGCGATCCGTCATTGACGTATGCCCCTAAGAACGGGATAAATTTAAGAGGTGCCATCTTGTTATATTCTTTTGACAATGCCGTAAATGCAGTGCGGGTTTTGGATAACCCGTCTTTGGTAGCAGCTAAATCCTGATTCTTGAGCGCTTCAGCAGTCTGACGGCCGATTGCTGCTACGTCATTTGCCTTTACCATAACACCCCGGAGCGGCAGCAGCATAACACCGATAATTGCTACCACAACCAGAATGATTCCGAGTGGAATCAGAATAAATTTTGCGGAAAATTTTTTCTTTGCGGGAGTCATAACAGGATCAGGTGTCGTATCAACGGTAATTTTTTTGAGTTCTTCAACCATGGAATTATTGTCGGGTGTAGCGGCAAAAAAGTCAACCCCGCCCGGTACGGATTGGGTTCCTTACACTGCTCCTCTGCCCGATATCATAGCCCAGGGGCTTTTAAGCAGAATGTATATATCCAGAAATAATGAGCGTTTGAGTACGTAATCAGCGTCCAGTTTTATCCGTTTGTCAAAATTCACTTCGCTTCTGCCTGACACCTGCCAATACCCCGTAATTCCCGGGCGTGATGACAGCACGATCTGCACAAGTTCCTTCGTATGGGGATATTTGCGCTGCTGCTCAACCAGCTCGTCGGCATAGTACGGACGCGGGCCGACCAGACTCATATCTCCTTTGAGCACGTTGAGAAACTGCGGGATCTCATCGAGCGAATGTTTGCGGATAAACCGGCCGACGGCAGTGACCCTGGGGTCTTCCCGGAGTTTATAACTGTTCCGTTTATACTCGAGGTACAGTTTCTTGAGCTTCGGATCGGTACGGAGTTTTACATGCGCATTGACGATCATCGACCGGAACTTAAACAGCTTAAACGGCTTCCCGTTTTTTCCGACGCGCTGCGGCGTATCGGCAAATACCGGACCCGGACTATCAAAAACAATAGCCAGAGCGACGATAATGCTGATAGGAAGAAAAATAATTGCAAGAATCAGACTTCCGACAATATCAATAAACCGCTTTAAAATAGTGTACATAATGCCGCACCACATGACCGTTTGGTTTCAGGTTAAGTGGTCGTTTTCTGTGCCCTGCATGGATTCGACAAGTTTTTTCACTTTCGGTACCGATGTTTTCCGGCATACAAGCAGCACGTCATCGGTGTTGACGACCAGTACATCTTCCATATCGATGGTAACGACCAGCTGCTTCCCGTTATAGTTATACACTAAACTGTCCTCTGTATCCGTAAGCATCACTTTTCCCTGCGTGACGTTTTTCTCTTTTGATTCTTCCAGCGCTTCCTTGAGTGCTTCCCAGGCTCCTATATCGCTCCATTCAATGTTGTCTGATATGACCAGCGCATCATTGGCATCAAGTTTTTCCAATATGGCGTTATCAAAACTGATTTTTTCCAGCGTCGGGTAGATCTCATCGAGTATGTCAGAAAACTGTGCCGTGCCCCACGCATCGGCAATCCGGGTAATACCGGCTGCCAAATTCGGAGCAAACGCTACATACTGCTTCCATAAAAACGCCGGCGTCGTCACAAAATATCCTAAATTCCATGCATGGTGACCGCTGGCAAAGTACTTTTTGGCGGTGTCTGCATCCGGGCGGTACTGAAAATCCACAAACGAGTGGAAGGATACGCCTTCTTTTTTCATCACTTCGCTGCCGTAGGAAATCCATCCTAAATTTTCACTGGCAAACCGGGGCTTTTGGGATACGAACACGATTTTATCCTGATTGTCTTTCACGATATCTCCGGCTATACGGAGAATTTTCCGGAATAACGCTTCTTTTCTCACCAGATGATCACTCCAGAGAATAACCATGGGTTCGTTCGGCGTTTCTTTGGCAAGCAGCGCTGTCATGAGTCCTACTGCCGGTCCGACATCGCGCACCTGAGGTTCCCCTATTACGTGTCTCGGAGGTAATTTGTTTAATTGCTCCTGTACGATGGGAATATATTGTTTCCCTGTGGATATAAAAATATCCTCCCAGGTAAAATCCGGGAGCAGCCGCTCAGCAGCAAGCTGCAGCGTGGACCGGTCGCCGATAATTTTTTCAAACTGTTTGGGTGACTTTTTCCGTGATAACGGCCACAGCCTTGTCCCGACTCCGCCTGCAAATATAATTGCTTTCATACCTGATTATGGAAATTCCGTTTGTGTTACGGTGACGGAATTCCGTTATCCTTTCTTTTTACACTGCTGCCGGTATCATTGTTGTTTTTTGTTTTTGATACAGCTTCGTTACGAGACTGTGCATACGTTTGCGAAAATGTCCTTCACTCATATTACTCACCTGCGCACGGCAGTCTGACGCCGTATACTCCTGCGTCAGAAATTCCCTGACTGCAGCTATCAGCGAATCCGCTGTTTGGTGATCATACAACACACCGGATACATGTTCCTTTACTATTTCCGCTACCCCGCTTTGCCGGTATGCTATTACCGGAACACCGATTGCCTGCGCCTCTGCTGCGGCAAGTCCGAAGTCTTCATCGGCTGCATATACAAATGCACGACAACCCTCATAATATCGAACCAGCTCAGAATCTGTCAAATGACGGTCGATAAACCGGATGTTGGATCGGGCCTGCGATTTCAGTTCCCGCTTCTGCCAGCCGTCCCCGATGATGACAAGCGGGAGACCGAGCGCGTTAAACGCCTGAATGAGAATATCAAGCCGTTTATAACTCACTAACCGGGACACGGTAAGGAAATATGATCGTTTTTTTGTGCGCTTCCCTGACGTCCGCCGGAACAATTGCGTATCTACCGGCGGATGGATGACATCGGTCACATCACGGTGATAATACGTTTCGATCCTCTGTTTTACCCGCTGCGAAATGGCCACATAATAATCGGGCCTGCTGGCGGAAACGATATCCCATTCCCGCAAAACCGGAGCCATCAGACGCAGTGCTGCCGCAGCTATACCACTGAATAATCCAAACCCCGGCTGATTCATATACTGTGTAAATCCGCTCCATAAGTACCGGGTGGGAGTGAGACAATAACAGATATGCAGCGTATCCGGCTTGGTAATGACGTTTTTGGCCTCTGCCGATGTCACCGAAATGACGACGTCATATTCATCAAATGTAAACGATTCAAACGCAATGGGGGTAAGCCCCAGCAACGACTCATGTGCATGGGTTGCAAACGGAATACGCTGTAAAAACGACGGGTGCACACGGAATACATCCGCCCACGATGCGCGTTTTTTATCATACACCGCCGTAAAAAGAGGAGCCGCCGGCCAGATTTTATGAAGTGCCAAAAGCACCCGCTCCGCTCCCCCCCATTTATTTACCCGGTCATACACGAATGCAACGTTCATAAATGCTTTGCGTCTCCTCTGCCATACGTTTCCATGAAAACGCACTCAGAAATTTTTTATCATTGCCCTGCAATTGCATGACGGTACTGTTCTTTGCCGCTATATCCGTAAGCGCCTTTGCCAAACTCCCGGAACTGTTCGGATCAAAATATACGGCGTGAGACCCCAATATCTCATGAAATACGGGGATGTCGGAAGCGCATACGATACATCCTAAAGAAACCGCTTCCAGCGCAGGTAATCCGAACCCTTCCATCAGGGACGGAAAAACAAACGCGGATGCATGCGTATACAGACTGACAAGCTGCGGGTCATTTGCCGGACCGAAAAAAACGACGGACGAAGAAAGTCCCATCTCATGAACACGGGCATTCACCTGCCGGTAAAAGAAATCATCCGCGCCGACCAACACGAGTTTACACGCACCGACGGATTTTTGGGTATCCATAAACTGCCGGAATCCCTCTAAGAGCATTTGGATATTTTTGTGCGGATAGGCATTTCCTACGTAGAGAAAATAGGGTTCGTTAATCAGACGTTTTCCTTTCGAAGCGGCATGATTCATAAGCGCCGGGTCCACTCCTTCGTATGTGACGGTTATGTTCTTGCCCGGTATATGAAAATGATCCATGATTTCCCGTTTTGTCGCCTCTGAAACAGCGATGATATGGCGTGCGCGCCTGAGCCCTATCCATAATTCCAGCCAGTATCCCAGCCGTTTGAGGTAATACAGCGGCAGCGGCAGCGTCGTGGCTTTGCCGGTAGCAAAATGCAGAATAGTCAGATCGTGAATCGTGATTACCATGCGGCCGGAATATAAAACCGGCGGATTATGATACGGAACGTGCAGGAGATCCAGATGCTCCGATGCAAACAATTGCGGCATGCGGATCTGTTCTGACAGCGTATGCCAATGCGAAGGAGCCAGCACTTTCTTCCAGCGGGAAGAGGGAAGCGTAAACGAATCGTAACTTTTCGGCGACAGGAACACCACATACTCATGTCCGGAATCGCGAGCACCAAGCTCCCCGATCAGATTCCGGATATATCTTCCTACTCCTGTTTCCTGGATAAGCCGCGCGTCTATACCTATTTTCATACCTCACACTCCGAATTTTTCCAACAAAAATATTCTCGTTTTATAGACGCTGTCCACAAAAAACGTAAGCCACGGACCATAGACACGCGCGTAGTTTTTGGTATAAAACAGCCAATTATATTTGTGAAAATATATTTCCGTCGTGATACGGCGTTGTTTGAGCGTATTGGAGCGTCCGCTCTGTTTTTTTTTGTGCAGGATGGTTGCCGAGGGAGTAAACAGAATTTTCCAGCCCTTTTGCCGTATCCTGTACGCCCAGTCTATATCCTCGCCGTACATAAAATAATCCTCGTCAAGGAATCCTACCTCCCGGAGTGTTTCCCTCCGTATGAGGAAAAATGCGCCGACAATACAGTCTACCTCGTGATCGACGGACAAATCCTTGTACCCCTGATGATATTCCCCGAATAGTTTCGTTTTCGGAAACAAACGCTCCAGTTTCAGTATGTAGGTGAGCGATACCCACGGCGTCGGAAATCCCCGGTGACAGGCAGGATCCATGGAGCCGTCGGGCAGCAGAAGCTTGCAGGTCGATGCTCCCGCTTCCGGGTGATGATCCATAAATGAAATCATCGTACGAATCGTATCGGGAGGCGTTTCCGTATCGGTATTGAGAAGCAATATGTATCTGCCCTTTGCACGTTTGATCCCGGGATTATTTCCGGCGGCAAATCCCAGATTTTTCCCGTTCTGTATAAAAATGACGCCGGGGAATTCCTTCTTTACCATTTCCTCACTTTTGTCGGCCGATCCGTTATCAACAACGATCACTTCCATAACATACGGGCCCAATTCGGACTGAAGCAGTGTCGCAAGACACACGTGGGTGAGATCTCTGGTGTTGTAATTTAATATAACAACGGACAAATCCGGATTATTTTTTCTCATATGCATCTTTCCAGACTCCCTCAAGTGTTTTGGCTATATGCTCCCAGCCATACCGCTCTGTTACGAGAACACGCGCTTTCGCAGTCACGGCCTGGGTAAGTTTCGTATTATCCCACACCGCGGCAACCTGCGCGATAAATTCCTCGGGTGTTTCCGCCTGGAAATAATGCGTACCGGGTATTACATCCAGTCCGCTCATCCCCTGATGAGTCGTCACGACGGGAAGGCCGCTTGCCATCGCTTCCAGCATTTTAAACTTCGTCCCTCCCGAGATTGCGTGAGGGGCAACGAGAACGTCAGCGTGCGCGTATACATCCGCAATATTCTCTACGTCCTCGAGAACTTCACCGCCTGAAAGCCGCACGGCAACTGAAAAACGTTTGGGTATATCGCGGCCGACGATGCGGAGTTTCGATTGCGGGAACTGCGTTCTTATACCCGGCCAGATTCTGCTGACTAACATCTCTGCCGCTTCCCGGTTCGGGAGCCAGCGGAAATTACCGACAAACAATACGACAGGGTGCGTCTGTTTTTGTATTTTCCGGTACGGAAACAACGCACCGTCGACACCGTTTGGCGTAACCGTGACGGAGTGACTCAGATACTCTTCCATGACTGCGGCGTCTTCTTTCGACACTGCCGTCAGTTTGTCTGCAGTCCGCCAGCTTATATGTTCCCATTTTTTCAGTTTGGCTACGTCGCGGGCCAACAACTGATGCAGTCCGAACACCGAATAGAGATCCGCATACGCGCCGTATACGGCATACTCAATATTATGTTCGGACACGACGAGCGGCGTGTTGATAGGTGGGAGCGCCGGCAGCACATAAAACGGTTCTATATGAACGACATCAAACGGCCCGCCTTTCAGAAGATCGCTGATAAGCTGCTTCATTTCCTCATTGTGGTAGGTAGCCAAAAGCCACGGATATTTCCCGAGCAATGCGGCCAACATGTATTTAGGCTGCCATGCTCTGCCGCGCATAACCACTTCTACGTTCCGGCAAAACCCCAGATGTTTTTTATATTCGCGTTCACTTGCGTCCCGGATAAAAGAAACGAGCGTAATTTCATGACGAGCGCTTAACGCTTTGAGCAGATTATACATCCGGATTTGCCCGCCGGAATGCAGAGGCCACGGCAATACTGCGGAAACGAATAAAATTTTCATGGAGATTTGGGTTTGGTAAGGTCAATAATGGCAAATTTTTCGTTCCGTACAAGAACCGTATAGGTTTTGGCAAGCGTCATGGTTTCCCAGTCGTCGTCCGTAGGTGAAACCGTGACATAATGCGTGGCTCCCATTTTGAGTTTTTTGTCTATATCAAATCCGAGCGGCCAGCCCTGACGTTTGGTTTGATACAAAAATGTCGTATCGCCGTTGTATGGGGCAATCACTTTCGCATCTTTCGGCAGCAGTTTGTCTGCCATAATTCCTGCTTCTATAATTTCCGGCCGGTTAATCCAGTAATACGTCCGCATGGTATACCACGAAAACGCGAGCATAAATAAACAACTGGCTATCAGTACGCCGTACCGGGCAATAGGAGAAAACATTTTTTCGGTCATGAGGAACGCTATGCCGCGCGCGACATATATGCTTATAACCGGCAACAACAGTATCTGGTAATAATCATGCTGTACGTTGCCTGCCGCAAAAACCGTAAGATACGCTAGTGCCCCTGCTGCCATGACGGAAAACAGCCAACCTTCTTTTTTACCCGGACGCACGAGAAATCCGAGAGAAAGCGGCACGATGCCCCAGTATCCCAATATGAGTTCCGCCACCCGTTTAGCAAAAATCCATTGAAACCATGCGCCTTTAAACCGGATATTGCCTTTGTTGAGCAGCCAGTCAAATACGGGAATTCCCTCGGGATACTGCAGTATCCATACCCGCCAGCCATAAAACGGCAGCAGACAGATAAGCGCATACAGACCGAGTCGTATCACTGAGGCAACCGACACCTTATGCCGCATCAGGATGACATATGGCACCGGCAGCAACAGAAATCCCGCAGTAGGTTTCACGAGTACGGCAATAGCTCCTGCAACCGCAGCAGCGATAATGCCCCATATACTGCTTTTCGCGCCGTTTGTCGCCGTAAGGGACAGATATATACTCAGCATCGCCCAAAACACGGCAAATGTTTCCGGCAGGATCGTCCGCCCGTAAAATACGCTGTACGGAAGTATGGCGTACACAAAACCGGCAAGTACTGCCGTAAGCGGCGAGCTCACCTCAAAAAGGAGCAGTGTTATAAGTGCGGCAGTTCCTGCTGCCGAAAAAATAGTAACCAGACGGAGCCAGATATCGACGGAAACCGAAGGGTAGAGCCGTGCGGCGGCCGCTGCAAGCCCCTGATACAGCGGAAACTCCACCATGCGCCAGCCGCTGGGATTGTCCTTACCGGACTGGATATTGGATAAATCCTGATACCGTGGATGCAGTAAATCTATGCCGTTACGGACATACATCTGAGCTACGGAGGCCGTATCCGTCTGACGGAAACTGTGCCAGTCGGCAACGGGCGCCGTGACGCGGTAGAGCCTAAGCGCAATAGTGAGAATGACAACAAGAATAATAAATATCCAGTACCGTTTCTTCATGGTAGTGTAACCGGCTCCTTTTTCACTTCCCTCAGATTCCCCTGGTCGTCAAACACGAAAATCTTCTGCGTTTTGGAATCCGGGGTCACCATATTGAGAGGCTCCTCAACCGTAGACCACGAGTACAACCTGGCGTCCGGATTCCGGAAGATAAACCATAACGCATCCGACAGTCCGACCGGGAATACCCAGGCGTCGCGGTACCGGATCGGCACCGATACGAAGTGGAACTGCATCGGAGTTTCTGCCCATTCATCCTGATAATAACTTTCCATGGAAACGAAAAATCTCTGCACCCGCTCTCCCGCTTCAAACCAGTCGCGGTGCAGCTGCTGGATACTGGTAATCTGCACCATAAAAAACAGAGAGATGAAAAGGGCTACCACCCCCAGCGCCGCATCCTTCCCGCTTTCCAGCGTCAGGATATAAATTTTTTCCAGACCAAAAACCAACAGGAATACCAACCCCGCGGAGGCAAGATACCCGTACCGGGGAGAAATATTCCCGAGTCCCAAAAACGGCAACAGCGTAATAAGGAAAAACCCTGATGCAAACAGCAGAATCGTGCGGTCCCGGGGTGAGAGAAGCTGCCTGATTTTGGGAGCAATCCATACAATAACCGCTGCGATAATCAGTCCGATAGCTGCGGTCACAATGACGTGCGTGCGCATGTTCGCGCGCACAATCTGATACAACGGGGCGCCGAACGAACCGGTAAGGCCCAGTAATACATAGCCGAATGCGTTCCCGATAGTGTTAAACGGCAGCTTGAGGAGATTATAGTTATAATCGCCGTTTAACCAGTGACTGCCGGACATAAACCGGGCGACTGCATACAAAGGAACGGGCAGCACCAACACCCAGTGCTCAAGGCGCATCCTGAAACCGGTCAGTGTAGGGCGCACTTCGGCAATCGTCCACGCATACAAGAGGTACAAAAGCGGGGTGACGACACCCAGCTCGTGAAACGTCATGGCAGCCAGGGCAGAAAGTGCCGCCAACAATACGAACCGCATCTTTTTCTTCTCGCTCCACGCGATATAGCAAAGCAGGCTTGTCAGCATGAATGCGGATGCAAACAAAAATCCGGTTGCCGAAACCCAGAATATCGCCTCCGAAAATCCGGAGAGTCCCGCAAACAGAAAGGCGCTTATTGCAGCATGCAGTTTCCGCCGGAACACTTTTATCCCGACTAAAAACACGAGTATGCTGACGATATAGTGTAGTGTCAGTGATACGGCGTGGTATGCAGTCTGATTCAGCCATGCAAACTGATACATTCCCAGGAAGTACAGTTTGGTTCCCGGCCGATAGAAAAACCCTTGGGCGTCGGTAAAGTATCCTGCAATCCGTGAAAGACTCGGGACACAGCGCTCGGAAATCGCTGCTGCTGCGTTGCCGCAGTCTGCTGCCCACCTAAACCAGGTGAAGTCATCTCCGACAAAGTAATTGCGCGTCATCTGCGAAAAAAGCAGTATGACGACGACAAGAAGATATATCGCGACGGCATAGGATGACATGGCCATCCGTTTTACTTCGGAAAAGAATTTAAGCGGAATCTTAACATACATCGATACCATTCCCATCACGATGCCGGTTAATAACCATAATACAAACGCTACTTTTGACGCTTCAAACACATCGATAAATACCGCGTTGACGGCAAGTCCGGCAACTCCGGCTGCATACCCCAGCACAAAACTTCTGACGACCGGGGAATGAATTTTGTCCCACGCGCGCACGATATACACGCCTACTATCAAAAATATCGCAACAAAGGAAATAAATCCTAAGCTCCCTACTTCCGCCAGCATCCTAAGATAGCTGTTATCGACGGCCAGACTCACCGAGCCATACCCGCTGCCAAGCAACACGTTTCTTTTGAATGCCAAAAGCGCATTCGGCCACTCCCCCTGAAACCGCGTGGTAAACGACAGGTCGTAGGCAAACGCTTTTTTCATGAGATACTGCCCGTTTATCACATACACGTCCGCCGATGCGGTTGCCTGCCTGAGGGGAGGTTCATAGTAAAAGCTTCCCAAGCGCTTCACGACAGGAGAAAGTGTCAGATTGATATACCCGGTGCCGCTGGGCAAATCCTCACCTGTGGGGGCTGACGGCTCGGTAAGTAACACCGCGGACTCCGGCAATTGCGCAAACGGCACGACAAATGATGCCGTCGGGCTTGCTTTGGTAGCCAAGTCGCCTATGGTCAGGTAAAACCGCTGCCATACGCGTTTATCGGCAAAATACGTATTGGGTACTTCTTTGACATGGCCGATCGGATACCCGGTTTTTGCATCGACGATGACGTCGATCGGTTTGATCGTACTGCCGAAGCGCGCCATAAGCTGAGGCGAAAGAATCAGGAACGCGATACTCCCCACAATAGCCAGCGGCAGAAGTACCATGACCGTTTTCCTGCTTTGGAAAAACAGCACTGCGGCAAACGACAAGATCAACGCAAAAAACGAAATTCGCGACACCGTCCAGAACAGCACGACGACCCCCAGAAGTACGATAACCCCCAGTGCAACCCGCAGGAACCAGTTCCGGTATCCGAACATGAGGCTCGCGATAATCGGCAGGACCAATACGTAATAGGCGGCCAGATCATAATGCCCTGCAAACGTCGAAGATATACGGGACAACGCCGAAAGCGTGAGCGGCATGCCCTTGGCAAACTCTTCATTCATCGTAAGATATGCGGGAAACCCCAGATATTTCTGACCCAATCCGTACAGACTGATCAGCAGCGTCGTCACAACAACCGTTGCAATCACCGGTGTTGCCGAGTTACGGTCTTTCATCGCGGAAAACGCAATGAAAAATACGCTCATATACTCGATTCTGCGTAAGAAACTGAGTAACGCTACGTTTGCAAATACTCCTGATATCGAAGGGAAAATAAGCAGCATGCCGTGGATAGTTGCAGCCGCTCCGATAAGCCAAAACATAAGAAACGGCAGTGTCAGCGGTGTTTTAAACGATACTTTGTTCCGGATAAACAGGATGACCCAGGCAAGCAGGACAAACAGCACGAGAAAATCCTCAACCCGGATGTACACCCAGGTATTTTTTATGTCCAGAAGCGGCAGTTTCGGATACAGCGGTATAAACACCAGCAAAGCGAGTGTCGCAATCTGCAACCCACGTTCCTTACACCAGTTTATAAGCTTCCGCATAGGTTTCCTTAAGATGCTCGATCCCGAGCAGCGCCCCGATGCACCAGGTGATAACAGCCTTTGCCCTGAGCATTACGCGCACCATGAACAATCCGTAGGCTGACCCGTGTTTTTTATACAGGTACAGAAATCCCCGGTAAATGTTTAACACGGGCCCTTTTCTCCTGTTGGTTGAGCTGGCTGCACCTAAGTGTACGATATGGCTCCGGGGATAGAAATAGGCGGGGTATCCTTTTTTCCTGGCCCGCATCAGAAGGTCGATTTCTTCCATGTACATGAATATCTTCTCATCAAACAGTAAATCCTGCATGAACAGCTTTTTGGGCGCCAAGATACACGCTCCCGAAACCCAATCGACTTTCCGTGCCTGATTCGGAGACCAACGGGTAAGCCCGATCACATCGCCTTTGAGAAATAATGACGCGAAAATAACCGGAAGCGAAAAAAACGGACCGCACGAACTCTGCGGGCTCCGGTCGGGATTGAGCAATTTAGGACCGATAAAGGCATTGGGGTGCTGCCGCCCGAATGACACGAGTTTGCCGATCGCATTATTGAGGACGACCGTATCGGAATTCAGAAGCAGAATATACTCCCCCGACGCCGCCCGGATTCCCTGATTATTTCCCCGTCCGAATCCCACATTCTCGCGGTTTAATATCGTTTTGACGACGGGGAACTTTTTCCTGAGCATCTCGCGGGTTCCGTCAGTCGATACATTATCGACCACCAGAATTTCCCACGTCAGCTTGGACCCTTTGAGACTCCGGATAGTCGAGGACAGGCAGTCTTCGGTAAGTTTTTTTGTATTGAAGCTGACGATGATAATGGATAAATCTATAGCCATATAGAGCGTGAAGAAAACGCATTTATTGGAATAGCCTCGCAAATTTAAGCCGGTATGTCAGGTTTTTGTTGCGCTGTCGGATAACTTTCGCCGGTACTCCGCCGACCACGTCATAGGGAGCCACATCATGCGTTACCACGGCTCCCGATGCGACAACTGCCCCTTTTCCGATTGTGACTCCGGGAAGTATCGTCACCCGGGTTCCTATGACCACATAATCCTCTATCACAACCGGCCCCCCTGTTTCGGCAAAATCCGGGGAATCGATATCGTGTTCCATGGTGTATATGCGCACTTCCCCGGCCACGGAAACATTGTTGCCGATCCTAAGCGGACGGTCGCCCTTTCCGGCCAACTGCTTTATATAGCTTGCCGCTTTGCTTTCTCCGCTCCCGGCGGCCCGTTTATACCTGCCGTCTAAGAATGCATCGTTGCCGATAATCGTATTGTGGCCGATGTGTACTCCTGCCGGATTATTAAACTGTGCACGCCAGTGGATACTGGAATCCTTTCCGACCCGCACTCCGAACAGATACCGGTAGAGAAACAACCGGATGGTGTGACTCGGGATAAACCCTATAAGCGTACAAAGATATACCCAAAAATCGATAAAGAGTCTCATACTGCCGATCCTTTCTTTCCGACCTCTTCCAACACGGACATCACTTTTTCGGCCGCAAGGTCCCACGTAAATGCTTTAACGCGTTTTTTTCCGGTTGCCACACGCGATAAGCGCTCTTTTACCGTTTCCGTAAGTGCCTGGGTAATGCCTGAAGCGATATTTGCCGCATCCTCGGGATCCACATATATCCCGGCATCGCCGGCTATTTCCGGCAGACTGGAGGTAGAACTCACCACGACCGGCACGTCATAACTCATAGCCTCCAAAACCGGCAAACCGAACCCTTCATACAGACTCGGAAGCACGAAACATGCGGCGTTTTTATACAGCTGCGGAAGTGCACTGTCCGGCACGAAATCCATAAACTGCACACGATTGCTGATACCGAATTTTTTAGGTGCTGAAAGTATTTCGTCGTACAGCCATCCCTTTTTCCCCACGATAACCAGCGAAATTTCCTTATCTTTAAGGAGACTGACAGCTTCGATCAGGCGCGCGAAGTTTTTACGCGGCTGGAGGGTTCCTACTGAGAGGATGTAGCGTTTCGGAACAGGTAGAGATGAATCAGTACTCTTTGCCATAGCATCTTTGGAGACGCTATCCGGTAATGCCGGATAGGCAACCACGACGTCCGAATCCGGAATGTGGTATGAATCGATTATAGCATGTTTGGAAAACTCGCTAATCGTTATGATTTTGGCGGCATGACGCACCGAATACGCAGTCCAATGAACCAATTTATGCAGATCCTGCGCCCTGAATAACTCAGGATACGAAAGATACGAAACGTCCATAATCGCCATCACTCTGGGAATTTTGACAAACCTCGGGATATAGTGCGTCGGGGAAAAAATCACATCCGGGCGCGTGCTGTCGGTCATAATACCTATAGGTAACCCGATAAACGTCCAGAACTGCTTGAGGGGTATGCTCCGGTAGGTAAACGTCGCTGACTCTTCGGGCATATGCGCGGCGACTTGGCCCGGCACATAGACCCGGACCATATCAAACACCCCGCGACCCGCTCGCTGCAGTTTTGCGATATGATCTATAAGTTCAAACGCGAACCGACCTATCCCCACCCGGACTCCCGCGTTTGCTTCATACCCGTCGATTGCCAGTATCATGCTTCCCCCAATCCCGGATACACGACCGTCAGTTTACTTTGGGAAATGCCCAAGAGTTCCTGTGCATCATGCCTGGTCGCTTCTGAGTCGCAAAAAAATACGGCGCACGCTTTGGCTGCCCGCACGAGTCTTCGGGTGTGCGTTGCGACGATATTGGCAGCAATCCTGCCGCGCGCGACATCTAACACCGCCTGATTATGAGACTCCTCGGGATACCGCAGCACGGAAAGATCATGGATAGTGGTAACCCCTATGGCATGGATAAGCGGCGGGTGCGTCCAGTCGCTGCTCCAGAAAATATCCAGAGGACCGGTAAACCATTCAACAGGCACGATATGCGCGCGGTTCCACAGCCAATCGAGTACCGTAGGCGGCACGGGTATCGACACCAGGCGGACATTCGCGTGTTTTCCGCCAATCGTAGATACGAATTCGGAAAAAACGTGCCGCTTCCGCAGGGATGAGCCGAACAACACATATTCATGTTCCGGATACTTTCTGACTAAAGAAGTAACGATACTGCGGACGTATCGTGCAACTCCGGTGCCCTGATGGGCAATTTGGCTTATATCTATGCCGATTTTCATATGGGGTTATCCGGAATATCCTTCAGGATGAGTCGCATGCCATCGCATGGCTGATTCGACTATATTACGGATATCCGAATGCTTCGGTTTCCAGCCGAATTCGCGCATGAGCTTCCTAGGATCCGATACAAGCACTGCCGGATCCCCGCTTCTCCGGTCGGATTTCCGGACGTTGAATGTCTTACCTGCGACGTCTTTTACCACGTTTACCACTTCCTGCACGCTCACGCCCTGACCGGTACCCACGTTATATACGTCACTCTGATGGCCCGAAAACAGCGCCTCCAGAGCCAATATATGCGCTTCACACAGATCTTCTATATGGATATAGTCCCGTAATGCCGTGCCGTCGGGAGTTTTATAATCCGTGCCGAATATCATAAACTCCGGGCGTTTCCCGAGAGCCGCCGCACACGCAAGCGGAATAAGATGGGATTCCTCTGCGTGCATTTCCCCGTTGTTGCCGTCCAACGCGGCTCCTGCAGCATTAAAGTACCGGAGTGCGATGCTTCTGATTGCAAACGACCGGTCATATACCCGGAGCAATTCCTCAAACGCCCATTTGGATAACCCATACGGAGATACCGGATCCTTCTTATGATCTTCGGAAATAAGCGGCGTTACCGGATTGCCGTAAACGGCAGCGGTAGAGGAAAAGATAATATGCTTCACCCCCGCCTCTTTCATCCCCTCAAGCAATGTCACGGGAGCGATCACGTTATTTTTCATGTATTTGATCGGCTGGCGCATTGACTCTTCCACGCGGATGTATCCGGCAAAATGCAGGATTCCGTGTATCTTGTGCTCTGCGAAAATCCGCTGTATCAGGGATGCATCACCGACATTTCCCTGTATGACGGTCGCTCCATTAGGAAGTGCTTGCCTGTGGCCGAATTCAAATGTATCCAGAACTATAGGCTCGTAGCCGCGGCTTGCCAGCATGCGTGTCATGTGGCTCCCTATGTAGCCGGCGCCCCCGGTTACTAAAATCTTCATGCTCTTTATTGTACCTGATGGGGCTTCAAAGATGAAATGACGATAAACGTGATAAAAAATGCCGCTGCGTACCAGGTAAGCCGCTCAGCGGTAAAAAACGTCCAGGTCGCAAACAACGGTATGGCAAGGGTAAGACTCGCCAGTCCTGCAATAACCAGCAGTCGGGGTTTACGAACCCCCAGCAGCGCGCCCAAAATAAGAAAAAACAATATATCCTGAGGCTTCATTTCGTTACAGCGCTTTATAATAGGCAATGGTTAGCTTGAGTCCTGCATCGACAGGTACCACCGGCGCCCACCCCAACAGCTTCTTCGCTTTGGAAATATCGGGTTTGCGCTGCGTCGGATCATCTGCCGGCAGATCCTTATGTGCTGTCTCTGACGCGGACTCTGTCATCGTTTTTATTTTGGTCGCCAAATCTACCATCGTGTATTCCTCAGGGTTTCCGAGGTTTACGACTTCGCCTTTGGTTTGTTCTTTCTCCATAAGAGAAATAAGACCGGAAACCATATCGCTTACGAAACAAAATGACCGTGTCTGTTTGCCGTCTCCGTATATTGTGATCGGCTCACCTTTGAGTGCCTGATTTACGAAATTGGATATCACCCGTCCGTCATCGGGCCGCATCTTCGGGCCGTAGGTATTGAATATCCGGGCGATCCGGGCGTCGACGCCGAATTTACGCACGTATAGCATTGTCATCATCTCGCCGAACCGTTTGGACTCGTCGTAACATGCGCGAACGCCGTTAGGATTCACATTGCCCCAATATGTTTCCTTCTGCGGATGCTCCTTGGGATCTCCATACACTTCCGACGTGGACGTAAAAAGAAACTTGGCGCCATGTGCTTTCGCAACCTTGAGGAGCGCTCTCGTGCCGACGGTGTTAACGAGCGCCGTCTCCTCCGGATAATTCTGATAATCCGGAACCGACGCGGGTGAGGCCAGATGATAGATATAATTGATCGGCCCCAGCACCGGCAGCTCGTTGATGACGTCGTATTTTATAAACGTAAAATCCGGATGCTTGCTGGCCTCACGGAGATTATTTTCGTTTCCGGTCAGCAGGTTATCGAGGGCAAACACTTTATAGCCTTTACTGAGCAATGCATCGACAAGATTGCTGCCGATAAATCCGGCTCCTCCGGTTACTATGCATATTTTTTTATTCATACCGTATATTATACACGCCCGCGTGGTTACTTCAGTATGAGCGGTACTAACACCTGATACATTTTATCTGCAAGCTTTGCCTGGCTTTGTGGTGACGGATGCACCACATCCTGTAAATCGGAAGTATCCAACCAGGTATACGGATCGATATATGAAATACCCTTTAGAGAAGCTTCTGCCCGTATCGCATTGCTGTATGAACGGATTTCCTGTTCAGAAAAATCCTTCCTCCGCAATAATCCGACGGCGATGATGCGCGTAGAGGGAGTTTCTTCCCGTATCCGTGACAGTAATGCCGCATAATTCGAACGGAATACATCAAGCGGAACCGTATGAGCCAGATCGTTGGTACCCATAAATATGAGCGCAATGTCGGGTTTGAATACGCTTATATCGGTGCTGACACGAAGCAAAGCTGAATCCCATCCTGCAATCGGCGAAACGGACGAACCGAATATACCCGCATTATGAACTCTGTATCCTAATTGCTTGGCAAGCATATACGAATAATTGTTTGGCCCGAACGAAGACGTGATCGAATCTCCTAAAATTGCCATGACCGGTTTTTCCAAATCCTCCGGAGGCATCACGATGCTTCCTTTATCCGCCGATAATTTCCTGACACGCACATCACACGGCACCATTGCACTACTGCAGATTACCCGCGCCGTTACGGGCACCGGCTCTTTTGACGGTAACGGTATATCAAGGCGTTTGTTACTAAACGGAGATGCGAGTGTATACACTGCATCCCCGATGTGTAGCTCCAGCATCTGTTCGTCCGGCACGGTATTTACGCCATCTGCTTCAACACGCAGCATCGTCGCATTTTTCAACCGGAATGATACTTCGCTTCCCCCAAATCGGGAGCTTACCATTTGCTCTCCTGTTATCGGATGAATGAACCGCATCCACTCTGAAGAATACCGAGTGGCGGGACTATTCAACACATCGGATTCCTGAGGAAGAAAACGGTATGCACTAAACATTATTCCTGCTAAAACGACGACCATCGCTCCCTTGCCCGCTATGTTCCTTATCCGTCTGTTTCTCATCAGGAAAAACAGCAGAAGAATCAAAAGTGCGATTCCCGTGCCCCGATACGACCATACCAGCAGTAATTCTTTGGAATACCAGACGGAAACCCTGCTCGTGTAGTTGGAATCGATTACAAAGCTATTCAGTCCATCTTTCGTTTTTCTGCTCCGGATATATGATTCACCATCCCAGAGTTTCCATGACGGGTCAAAGCTTTCGGAAAATATAAGTTCTACCGGCCGGTTAGATGTGTTGATGTTGACCGTATACAACGTCGAACGAACGCGCTGCTCCTGCTGCCGTTCCAGATCAAAATTTTCCAATTCGCGGTAAAAATGTCCGGCGGGTTTTGCGTATTCATATACCGCAAGTCCGGTAAACTCGGGCAAACGCGTCATGTATGGCACCGTATCCAGCGCTTTCACCATGCGTTCCCGGAGCAAGGGGTCATACGACCGGTCGGTCAAAAATATCTCCCCCATCGAGTCCTCGGGGATTACAATATATTTAATGGAATACGACCGGATCAATTGTTGCGCTGACGGGTCAGTGAGTTCTGAAATAATCGCTTCCGGATCACTTGTTTTAAACACATCGCTGGCATTTATAAGCGGATGATGCTCCGACTGAAACACGAACCGCTGTCTCCAGGGAACGGCGAGTATACGGCTAAATCCCTGATCCGACACGGCCAGCTGTTCAAACCGGGTATAATCTGAAGCGACAGTCACAGTTCCGAATGTGCCTCGCACTTCGCCTTTCCAAAACGGCAGCAGTAACAGCATCCAGAAAGCCAGGAACGCCGGGAGCACATATGCCGAGTGATACTTCTTTACCTTGCCCAATACCATTTCGATACTTCCGACGGCATAGGGCAACAGCACCGAAAACGACAGCGCCGTCAACAAATAAAATTTCGTAGGATCGCGGAATCCGCTAAACAAGGGAAGATGCGTAAACGCCCAGTTATACACCTGTCCGAACGGAGGATTTACTCCTTTTGCAAAAAACGCGCCGATCAGGGCGAGCATCACAAAAAAACGGTACTGACCATGCTCATGCGTTTTCTCCTGACGTGTAAAAACAAGCGGAAGCATGGCAATAAACGGCAACAGCAGAAATTCCGGACGCATAAAATATGTTTTTCCGAATATATTCTCCGGCCAGTTAGGATGGAGAAGCGACAGTGTCTTGGAAAATTCCGCCCAACTTAAATATGACAGCCATCCGGGATCACCATAGCCGGCCGGCAATCCGAACGACGGAGCGGCCATAAGCGGGATAAACCAAAACAGATTTGCTGCAATGATCCAGAGAGCAGGGACTATATACATACGCGCCGTGGCTATCCAGCGTGATGCAGGAATGCGTATTACGGCATACAACACTAGTGCGGCATAGAGAAGATATGCGTAGCGTATGTCAAAAATAATAAACGCGACGGATGCGATGGTAAAAAGCAGCGTGTTTCCGCGGATGAAACTGCCCAGCACAAACGGAGCCGCCGCATACGCCATCATAAGTCCGACCTGACCGCCGCCTGAAATCATGAGTATGTAGGTATTCGTCATGTATACCAATGCGCCGATAGCAGCCAGCTTGCGTTCTTTTATGACCGACTTTACAAAATAATATGCTCCCGATAATCCGAAAAATAAAAACGGCCAGAAAAACATGATGCGCATGGCAATCAGCCATGGGATATGAAAAACGGATACGAGGAGCCGGATTCCGACATGCAGGTAGCTATCAAGGTTCAGAATATGAAACGTACTCCCGCCCAACCCGTTCCCTGCCACCTCGCTCCATGCAAGCGGAAGCCAGGTAAAATCTCCGAGCCGCTGGGGATATAAAAACGTGAAGTCGGGAGCGCTCAGTATTCCGCCTTTAAACCACCGGAGGTACACCGCTGTGACAATTCCAAGGCACGCCAATTTAACAAAAATCGGGATACGGAACTTCATGGACGTTTTTTGATTTCTCTTGCCGGATTACCGACGACAATCATATATGGCTTCACGCTCTTCGTTACGACAGAGCCGGCACCGATTACCGCTCCCTTACCGATTCTGACACCGGGAAGAATGATGCAGTGCGCACCAATCCAGACATCATCTTCTATCACGACAGGAGCCGACGTGCACCCCTGCAGATTTATGGGAACATCACGCTTGGAAAAATTATGATTAAAATCCGTAATGAAGCTATATGCGGATATCTGTACGTGATTGCCTATCTCTATCAGCTTTTGAGCAGTGATAAAACAATTGTCGTCAATGAGAACGTCCGAGCCGATGCTGACATGCCCGCCGTATCCTGCATCGACACGAGTACATCTTCCGAACCGCACATTATCTCCGACGCGGATATGCTTTTTATGACTTTGAAAAAAACTATTACTGCCGCCCAAAAACACATCAGCGGACATATCAAAACCACGAAAGTTTAGTAATACTACATGTATGCGTGAGCAAATAAACTTTATCAACCATTTTGTGGCATGAAAAATAAGTTCAATGTATCCTTTTCTCGCTGTAATTTGTACGGTGCTGCTCATAAACTATTTGCGTAACTCTACTACCATTTTGATAAACACATACCACAACATAAAATAAACAATATTAGCTATTGAATCGACAAGGCTGCTATTCAAACCCAGCGCAGGAATGATTGACACAACTAAAGCAACTAATATGCCAATCATAATTGTGCTATGTTTAATCGAAAAAAGCGACATCGCAATAAATACCAATATGAGGTGATATAAAAACGGTGAAATAAGCAGGTTGATATACGGTATTTGGATATATAACCTTAGAACAAACACTGCGACGACAAACAATTCAAGTTCGATCAAATGTTGCTTAATATAGATCCAAAGATTTTCAAAAAAAAGAAGCTGGCCGGAAAGCAATACTTGCTTGTATCTTTCTATTTTATTCTTCATATATTTTTGCGTTTTATAACCATAAAAATGATTATTCCGATAATCCCGACGACTGTAACAAGTACGCCTTTATAGAAGAGGGACTGGGGATAAAATTCTAGTATAAGACTCTTTGCTGGCTTCTCTTTCAGATACCAGGCATTTGCATATCCATTTACCTGCATGTGCATGTTTTCCTCATATGTTGGCGGCCTCCAGCGTGTTATAACTTCCAGAATATTACCGGTTGAATCAATCGGGCTCAATCTCCACAATCCATTGTAATTTTCATTAAATACCAACACGAGGGGAAATGTTGCCCGGGAAAGATCGACGACATATTTCGTTTGATTAATCCTGGTGTAGGAAATATTCTGATGAACCTGCTTTTCACCCGTGCCGTTATGAATATATAGCGTTGGTTTGACTATTTCGTGAACGGAAACGCTATCCTTCAGAACGGTTTCTTCGTCGCCTATAGTGACACACTGGTATATATACGCCCCCGTGTCACCGTCTGAACCGGAAAAATATCTTTCTTGTGGTGTCGATTTATAACGGCTGAAATTATACGCATAATCTGGTATAACGACATCATCGTCAATTGAAAATGTATCCGAATTGATTTTGTTTTTTCTCAGATAAAACTGCGTGCTGGACGAAAGTGCGGAAGCGTTATTAATAACTAACCGATACGTACGCTCCCAATCAAAACCCTGTATTTGCGATATCTGACACATCTGTTTCCGCGAATCAATTGTGACGGCCTTCCTTGTGGTTTCACTTAAAAGCGACTGGCGTTTCGGGAATATAAGTGTTACCAACTCCTTTGGTTTCGCTTCATATGCACCCAATTCAAACCGATCTGATAGTGGATTCTTCGCAATTCCCGAAAGGTCGACAAAGCGATTCCCTATCATCATGCCAATCGGTAAAACCCTCTTCCCGTCTGTTCCCGTGGCAAGGGTTAGCGGATCCAGATAAAATATCCCCTCAGATTTCTCATCGGGAAGCCGATAAACCGCACGATCGTCGTAGACGTTCTTCAATGTTTCGATGCGTTTGATTACTACACCAAGTTGTTTCTGGAATAGAAGAGTCGCTGTTGTATATTTTGGACTATTGCCAAGCATTTTATTTACAATTCGATCCTCTGACATAGCGAAGTCATATATACGCGCCACCACATCGATAGCCTCCGGAGAATCGAGGCTTGACGGCATAAGAATCTGGACTGAATCCCACTGCTCTGTCAATTCTGCTATCACCGGTAATAATGCATCCGCGTCAACATTCCGCTCTCCAAGACTTGCCAGTTCGGAAATTCTCTTCAGCGACAAGCCTAGACGATGAGAAATTTTCGTTTCGACGGAAGCGGTATTTTCATCCGGAGTTTTTTCCCTCCATCGCTTTATGCGATACAGGAGGGATCCAGGTAAAATACTTGTATAGCGAGGGACAATATCTGCTTCCTGCTTTTGCAACTCACATGTAAAGCAGGCTACACCGCTGATTACATCACGTATGGGGAGCGACTCAAAAGAGGGATTAACAATAGATTTACCTACTATTTGCTGCAGAATAAAGTCTGTCGTGCCCCACAAAACGGCTCCCACCGCGTCTTTTGGCTGTCCGTTCAATTGTGTCAATCCAGAAACACTATAAATTTTATTTTTCGTGTACGTTGGAACTTGATATATCTGCCACGGTCCTTCATTCCATACGAGAGGATATGTTTTCTTCTGTGATAACACATCTCTATACACATCAGGCGACTCACTGGGTATATCCGTGCTTTTATACGCTATATCTCCCGCCAGCAGAATATGTCTGATTTGAAAAAGCGTAAGCAGGTTACCTGCGAGTGTAGAATTACTCTGAATTTCTTTTGCGAGCCGGTTGAACATGGCTAACTGACTTTCATTAAGGTAATAAGAGTATTGAACGAATGGCTTTGGCCTTATAAGGTTAAGCGGGCTATATAAACTGAAATAATTCCAGCTAAATAATGCTGCTTTCCATGTCGAATTAAAGCGAGGCAAAATAAGCGTTCTCCCCTCATCATCCAAATTATCCTTGCTCCATGAATCAAAAGATTCGATATAATCGGGAATCGTAAGTAACGTTGACAAATTCCTGTTGTAATAAAAAAAGCCACGCTGGAAATACGGGAAGTGATATAACAGTACCAAAACGAAAACTGCTGCAATCGCACTTGAGGAAAGTATTCTCCGTATGGCCGGACGGTAAAACGCAAAAAATTTACTTTCGGAAATTAGATAATTTATGGTAAATGAAATAAGGATTGCAAAGGAAAGCAGTAACGCAGGGATAAATTTATATTGGGCCGACCGAAAAACCACAAAACCCGGTACATAAAGCATGAAAAGCGAATATAGCCAACCCGTTGGGGGATGTGATCCCGCGGAAAAGAAAATGCCCAATAAGGATAAACCGGTAAAATACAAAATAACTTTTTTCTGCTCAATCTGCCTGACCAAAAGCACCGCCGCATACGCAGCTGGAGCAAATAGCATACTGACAACAATCAATATTTTTTTCTGAAGAAACTGATTTGCATAAGGATGATACGGATTATCGTACCAATCCGGAAAACCCTGAAGCCGGAATAGATTGCTGACGCTCGTGTGAATGCTAACGGAATCCGTCCATTTCAGCACCGCGGCTTTTCCGCCTACAGCCTGCAACGTACTGTAATAGGTTGTTATCACATAATAGAGGAACGGAAATAACCAATAAGCATTGAGAAACAAGCTTGTTACAATCGCAACTCCTACAAATCGTGCCGATCGCTTATATAATTCTTTTCGTTCACTCCCTGTGGCCAGAGCAATAAAATACACAAACACCATTACAAATGCAGTAAGTAAGCCCCCGAAAAGCGGAAGACTGAGGCCTCCCCCACCATTAAATAGGAATAACACTGCTGCGAGCAAAATTCCGGATCTTATCGTGTGCGACGATTTGCGCATGACACCAATACATATCATCACTGTAAGCGGAAGCGTGGTATATGCAGAGAATGTTGTTCCGGCGCCATACCTCCACAAAGCTAACAAATAAAAATTAAACACATACAAGAATGCTGCCAGCAAAGGGAACCACCTATAACGGAAAATGTCACGCAGGGAAAATGCGAGCATATACATCCCGACTTGCATGGCAAAAAACCAAAACACAAACGTCACCCGCTCTGAGTCAGCTACCGATAGACCTATCCTGCTTGCCGCTGCCTGTATGGATAATATCGGAATCACGCTTATACTTGTGGTATTATCCAATCCGAAACTATCCTGACTATTCCACGTAAAAAATCTGTTTTTATACGCCTCAATGACATTTATCGGATATCCCGAATCGTGTCCTGTTAGTATTTGACCATTCGGAATCCACAACAGCGGTATACAAGAAATAAATCCAATCACCACGATGTCGAATAATCTCGGAAGCGATTTTAAGAAAAATCTAGTCATATATTTTCTCGTTATAAACAAGCAGCAAACATCATACACTCATCCTAGATGCATTACTATGACGGTGCTTCTGCATCTCATTAAACGCCCTAGTAAATTGTTGCTCCCACGTATTAGTACGAGCTATTCTAATGGCTTCTTTACGCATACGCATATATGTTTGAGCATCGGATAACACCATTAATATTGCATTAGCGAAACTTTGTTCATCGTCATTCGCGAGTATTGCTGCACCTTGATCCGCCATTTCTTTGCCAAGAGGAGGAACCTTTGAACTGATAATAGGCAATCCCGCAGCACAATATGCTCGTATTTTTCCAGCATCTCCGTAATACCGCGGTGAGCCGGATATCGACCGGTACGGAGCAACAGCTATTGCACAAGACGTCATAATTTTAGACATTCTCGTTGCGTCGGGAATAAAACCATGAAATATAACGGCCTCAATCTGATGATAATCCCGTATGATCGGCCGTAACCAGGCAAAAGTTTTTTCCGTTCCCCCTATAATATGGAGTGTTGCATCTTTAAATTTCTTCCTCACGAGTGCCAAAGCCCGTATTGCCACGTCAGGACCGTTTTCTGGTCCTAACGTGCCCATAAAAACAATGGAGTTAGGTATGACTTTGTTAAGAGGATTCACATGTATTTGGGACGGAAATAATCCGTTTGCAACATGAATAACCGGTGCCGCGCTATAACGGTTTAATCCTGCCTTGATACGCGCCGGATGTATCGCGCGGGAAACATCCCAGATATAATCTGCATGTTTTGCGCTGAATCGGTCGAATATCAGATACAGCGAATTGAACCACCTGTTCTTATATCTGTTCGGTGAATAATCCGAAACGTAGTAGATCACCTTTTTCACTCTTCCTAACCTACGCAACATGATACCCGCCAATGTGTTGATACTTTCCAGACCGATAAAATAATCGAATTGCGTTTTATCCCTGAGCGTCCAATCCATAATCGAAAGGAAGTCCCGTATCTTAAAAGAAATATGCGTGCCGTTGGTATTCCGTAAATACAAAATGGGCTTAAGAAGCAGAAACCACCAGGAAGGTTTATACGGAATAAACTCGTGCTTTTTGTAGTAATACACTTCGATTTTGTGAAGTACGTCTTCACTGCTGGGAACAAGCTGGTCGATAAGCACCAGTTTTTTTATCCTCGGAACCAAAAAATCGCGAAGCGGTTCGACACTGCCGTTGGTCGGCATACGCTTACCGTTTGCCCATAAGGAAAATGTAGCAAACAATACAGACGTGTCTTTTGTAAGCCCGAGGTTAGCGTTTTTCATTCTTGATCCGTGCCCTCGCCTCTTCAACCATCGCACGGATCCCGTCCCGAAGCTCGATAGTGGGTAACCACCCTGGGATACGTCCCCGGTTAGGTGAAGCTATAGGGTCATGACCGGTTTTGCTGCCCGGAACCACGACGGCTCCGGTAAAATCGGCAATCATGTTAGCGACATCGATGATCTGAGCCCATTCATAACTGCTGGCATCATACACGGTTTTCCGCAGCCCCTTGGAATGAAGCGCCATGTGAAATGCATTGGACAAATCCGTGATGTGAGTGAATTGCCGCCACTCGGCGCCGCTGGTCATCATGGTAATTTTTTTCGTTTTAAGGGCCTGGTAGATGAAGTCCGAAATCACATGGCTTTTCACATCTTCTCCCTCCATATACCCATACGCATTCCACACCCGCACGCATTTACCTCCCAAAAGGTCTGTCCACACCTCGCCCAGCCGTTTGGTCACTCCGTAGACCGTATCCACTTCTTCAGAAAGCTGGCTGGACACAAAAAGGAACGGTTTTTTGGCTTTTTCCAGCTGATCAAACACGTTTTTCATAAGAGCCAAATTCCAGTCAAGCTGATTTTTCTGAAGCTTCGGTTCGTAAAGATACTTGCTGCCTCCCACATCCCACGCGAGAAAATAGACGGCATCAGCCTTTGCCAACGGAAGTTGTGCTATCCGCGCATCTTCTTTTTCCGTACGCTTTATATCGAAACGGATTACCGCTTCCCCTTTCGCTTCGAGGAACGCACAAAACGGCGTGCCGATAAATCCTTCTGAACCGATAACCAGATTTGTATTCATTTGTCTTTACGTTTCAGTCTGACCTGTTCTTCTATCCATGCATATGTTTTGGAAAGACCGTCATATAGTTTGCTCGTTGGTTCCCATCCGAGTTTTTTCCGGATAAGGCGGTTATCAGAAGACCTGCCGCGTACGCCCAGCGGGCCTTTCACGTGCTTAATCGTAAGCGACTTGCCTGCAATATCCATCACCATTTCCGCCAGTTTGTTTATACTCACCATTTCTTCTGATCCGATATTTACCGGACCGGAGAATGTACTGCTCATCAGTCTCCGTACGCCCTCCAGACACTCGTCAATATAAAGATATGAACGCGTCTGTTTGCCGTCTCCCCACATTTCCATACTCCCTCCGTCTTTGGCCTGAGCTACCTTGCGACAGATAGCTGCCGGTGACTTTTCTTTGCCATTATTCCAGCTTCCTTCCGGACCGAATATATTATGGAACCGCGCGATATGAACCTCGAGGCCGTAATTCTTTGCATACGCCTGATACATGCGTTCACCAAATATCTTTTCCCACCCATACTCGCTGTCTGGAGCAGCCGGATATGCGGAGGATTCCTCCAAATTAGGATTATTCGGGTCCAGCTGATTGTGCTCCGGATAAATACATGCGGAAGAAGAAAAGAAAATCTTTTTAATTTTTGCCAATCTTCCGAAATGGAGCGCGTTGAGGTTAATCTGCGCGGAATTATGCATCACATCTGCATCATGCTCACCGGTAAAAATATACCCTGCCCCTCCCATATCGGCTGCCAGCTGATATACCTCATCATACGGGCGGTCGAACACTTTTTGACAGAATTTCTGATCACGCAAGTCACCCACAATAAATTCATCAGCGGGAGATTTGCTGTACTCATGCCGTTTGATATCGACTCCGCGCACCCAATAGCCTTCTTTTTTCAGACGCTTCACGAGGTGCCCGCCGATAAACCCGCCGGCACCCAATACCAATGCGTTCTTTATGCTTTTCTGCTTAGTCTTCATAATGTATGTATTTGTCAATACTATGGAGTTTCTGCAAAATCGTCAACTCATTCCTATTGGAAATTATAATTAACCACTTTTAACTCTTTGAGCAGGTATGCCGACGTACACTCCCGGACGTAAAATGTCCTTTGTTACAACCGCATTTGCGCCAATGGTAACATTATTTGTTATTGTTAATTTTCCTTTCGCAATAATCTTTGCGCCTGCTCCAATCTGAAAATTGTCTCCAATAACAATATTAAAGTTGTTTGTTTTAAAACCTGTTCCTATGGTTACCTGCCCCATGATTGAAGAATTTTTTCCAATCACGGTATTATCGGTTATTACGATTGATCTGTTATGTAAAAAAAGCCCTCCGTTTATAGTCACTTGTGGTTCAATATGATAATCCAGAATATAATATGTGAAACAAAAATATGCCGGGTATAATAAATACCCCATTAGCCGAAATATGATAAAAGAATTAAATAATAAATATCGCTCCGCCCGATACCATAACGAAAAATGCATACCCGGACTATGGAAAATAACCGCCAACTTATACCAAAGTGGTGCTCGCGTATCGATAAAATACCGCGAAATATCATCTCGTAATTGATCCAAACTATCTTTCAAGGAAACAGAACTTGTCATAACGGTTTTATATTTTCTTAAGTACGGCATGGAACCGGGTAGCATACCGCATATCCTTATCCAGGGTATCAATGAGTAAACCTCCAGTGTTGGTAATAAAAAATATAAACGGTGCAAACGGAAAAAGAAGTAGCTTAACCAGCCAGTTTTTCTCCATAATTTTCCGTATGACAAACTGATTGGTACCTGCGGCCATGGAGGTGCCGAAAAACGACCGCGTGTTGATGGAAACGGCGCGTAATCCGTGTTTCTTACCGAGCAAGGTAAGGCACGATTTGGTGTACCGGAAGTAATCAAATCCCGTTCCTTCGCTGTGTTCCCGGTAATAGTACGGAACGGAAATGATGCAGTGCCCTCCCTTCTTGAGGACGCGCGACGCTTCGGAAAAAAACGTGTCGGGATCAGATATATGTTCCAATACTTCAAACGAGCAGTAGGTGTCAAACGAACCGGTCTTAAACGGAAGATTGAGGGCATCCGCAACCTGATCAACCGAGCTTTTTGTTTTCTGTTTCCCGAAAAGATACGACGACAACACACCCAATACGCTCGTGCGGTTATTGTACCGCACAAATATATCATCCCAGGATGAATAATCAGTCGCAAGATATGATGTAATCCGTTTTCCCGCGGCCCTAAGAATCCGTTCCTTATTTTCCCCATTCCCGCATCCTGTTTCTATCACCTTTCCTTTTATATACCGTTGCATATCGGCATTCCCTAGCGCCATTTGACGAAATTCCAGCCAGTGGGGGTAAAACGGCGTGCCGGATATAAAAAATTGAAGGATATTCATGCTGCTTACCGCAATAATTTCACGATCGTATCTGTCACATTATACCGCGGTTTCCATGCATAATCATGCATCAATTTGCTGCTATCGGCTTTCAGGGCGCGGACAAACCCTTTTGCTTCGGCTACATGTGATATGTGAAGTTTGTTTTGGCCGACGCTACGGAATATGTCGGCAAGTTCAGTAAGGGTCAGCATTTCTCCTGATGAAACATTGTAAATCGTATCCTGCCAATCCCCGGAAAGCACGGATACAATGGCACTGACCAGATCTTCTACATGAATAAAATCCCTGATTTGTTTTCCGTCGCCGGTTATGGAGATAGATCCATTCTTTCTGTATGAATCCGCCATGGTGGTAATCGCTCCCGCTTTGGCATCCTCACCGTAAATATTCGTCGGCCGGAGGATAGTGTATTTCATGGAGTAAGTGGCGGCAGAGTATTTCAATACCTGCTCTCCGAGGAGTTTAGACATCGCATACCCGGTCGTGGGATTCGGATTATCTTTTTCCGTAGGTAATGAATTAATGGCCAGATCGCCGTAAACTGCCGCGGCGGAAATATGGATGACGCGCTTGACGCCGGCTTTGCCGGCGGACTCAAACAGTTCCATGGGAGTTACAACGTTTGTCTCAAGTTGTTCACGTAGCGGCGGGTCAAACCGGCCGATGAGGTTGATAAACACTTGGGCATCTTTGAAAAATTCAGCCAATCCCTCACCGGTCTGAATGTTTCCCTTTACGTACGAAACACCGGCAATGTTAGATACCTGGTCATCCCGGACAAGAACGCGGGGTGAAATCCCGGTTTGTACAAGTGCCAGGATCAGGTGACTGCCGACAAAGCCGCTGCCGCCTGCAATTGAAACATGCATATAAACTTCAGAGAAGCCCTTCTTTGGCAATCATTGCTTTAAGCGTAGCCACAGGTATCCGGTTGGTCGTATTGGAAGCATATACCAACGGACCGATACGCTTCATCTTCCCGTATTTTTTCGTAACTGCGGGTAAGGAAATCTGCGGAAGAATTACATAATAATCATCCATTTCTACCGCCCGGAGCGATTCGGATTCACTGATTAACACTTCATGAATTTTTTCTCCCGGCCTGATACCGGTTACTTTGATATTCCTTTTCTGTGCGGGAATGCGTTCCAACATGATATCCAGAATATCCTGCACGGTATGTGCCGGCATTTTTTTCACAAATACTTCACCGCCGACACCCTCGGTAAGCGCCTGCATAACCAGCGCTACGCTGTCGGAAAGTGTCATGACAAACCGGGTCATGGTAGGATCCGTAACCGTAATCGGCTTTCCGGAATCTATAAGCAAGCGGAATAACGGTACAACTGAGCCGCGGGATCCCAGGACATTTCCGTAGCGGGTAGATACAAAGCTGATTTTTGTTTCATTGGTATATAGGTTTGCCGTAGTGATAAGCCGCTCCTGCAGGGCTTTTGTCATGCCGTATGCATTAATCGGGTCGACCGCTTTATCCGTTGAAAGCGCCACTACCTTTTCTACTCCCTCGTCACGCGCTGCGTCGATAATATTCTGGGCACCCGTAATATTTGTCTGAATTCCCTGCCACACGTTATATTCCACCTGGGGAATCCACTTAAGGGCCGCCGCATGAACGACGATATCAACACCGCGCATGGCGTTGCGGACACTGCGGTAATCGCGCACGTCACCGAGTATATACCGGATATTTTCGTTGCCTAAGTCAAGCTCCATTGCCCCATGCTTATTTTCATCGCGGCTGAACACGATAACCTCTGATGGTTCGTACTCCATCAATTTCGCGACAAACATCTTGCCGAATGAACCTGTGCCGCCCGTTACGAGAATACGTTTTCCATGAAATATCGTTTTCATATTGACCACATATTACACGGTTATGCCCATGGCTTTCAATGGCTTACGCACCATGCGCTCAAATGAATATGCCCGTGCAGCCTGCACGGCGCGTTCTCTCATAGCCGGATATTTTCCGGTATATACGGAATCTATCGCACGTACAAAATCAGAAACTGCAGGACGTATAACGACGCCGCAGCGGAATTCGCGTATGACATCAGACGTTGAGACGACACCCGTAGTCACGACGGGCAGACCGGCGGCGAGGTATTCGCGGATCTTCATGGAATCGCCGTACCGCGTCCACGGATCTTTATCTATATATAGCGCAAGGCCTATGCCTGCGGTAGAAAGAAACTCGTGCACTTTTTCGCGACATAGTGGTCCGTGAAGTACAACAGTTTTTTTCCTCTGCCAGCGCGTAATTTCATTTTTTATGGCTTTCGGAAAATTAAGTTCGCCGATGATGTGCAGCCGTATATCCGGATATTTTTTCGTGAGGGGCACCAGTGCATCCAGTACAACTTCGTAATTTAAAGACGTCGTTGACGTACCGACGATGACCATCCAATGCGCATGATGCGCATCCTTACCCTCATGCACTCCGACCGGAGCATTCGGAACGAAATAATTTTTCTCTTTGGAAACTCCCTGTGTTACGCGGTGCTCGAAAATACGCGTCGAGACATTCCACACCTGATCGGCATGACGGATACAAAATCTGTCAATGCAATGATATATGCCGTTGAGCAGTCTGTTTCCGAACCGTGAATCAGCATAATCCGCCGTATAGTAAATCACTCTGTTAACCAGACCGGCGTACCTGCCTACAATTCCCCAAAGGGCGTTAAGCGGATCTATCCCGATATACAAAGAAACTTTTCCGGTTTTTACAAGCGCGGTCAACACAATGTATGCCTCGATTAGTGTACGGAGTGGTAGTAACGCCGGAGTTTTTTGCATCTGGTACCGCTGAACACCGGAAGACGCATACTGCTCGTGCAAAATTCTGTATGTGCCGTAAATCGGAAAATGAAGAACAGTAAACGGGATTTTTTTGGAGGAAAGCAAATCGAACAATGACGCCCCCGTCCCGCTCACCGCCTTCCCATCGCCCAAAAACAACGAGTGGATCGCGATAAGAATCGTTTTATGTTCAGCCATATAAACGGAATCAGGTCAGCGCATGCCTAATATGCGCGTCTACTTCTGATGAAAAGAAACGTACCACTCTATCGTTTTTCTAAGCCCGGCTTCCAGCGTGACTTTCGGCGACCATCCCAACACCTGTTTTGCCTTTAACCAGCTCACCTCCTGTTTATCCAGCTCGTTTTGTCGGCCGTCAGGGGTTTTGTGTATGGCAGAACGTTTTCCCATCAGCAGAATAATGGTCTCAATCATTTTTTTGGCAGTGACGGAATTGCCGGTCGCGAAATTAAATATCCTGTTGCGCTCGATCTGCGCATCGGATATTTTACCCAACAGATCGTACGCGCGGAGCGCGTCATCTATATACAGATAATCGCGTTTTGCTCCCCCTCCCCATAATGTCGGCTGTTTTCCCTGAAGCAATGAGCTGACAGTTTTCGGCACGATACGGGAGGAGTTCATGTCTCCCGGACCGTAAATATTTACAAACCGCGGAATAAGAACCGGTAATTCATACGTGTCGGCATACGATTGCGCTATCAGATCCGCGCATGTTTTGGACGTTTCATACGGCCGCGACGGCCGCGCAGGTTCATCTTCCTTATACGGAAACGGTGAATTTCCGTATACATGAACCGTCGAAGCCATAACAATTCTGGAAACTTTGGTGTTTCTGCATGCTTCCAATACATTGAGCGCACTTTCGATATTATTATGAAACGTATGATAGGGATCGGATTGACCCGATTCCACAAGCGCTTCGCTTGCGAGGTGAAAGAACGCATCAGGCCTGAATGTATCCACAACGGAAAAAAGCTTCTTTCTGTCTGTAAGGTCTACGGAGACGTGATGGTCGGACGTTTTTTTACCGCGGACAATACCCAATACCTGTGCGTGACGCTTCTCAAAATATGTAAGCAGGTGGCTGCCGATAAATCCTCCGGATCCGGTAATGAGAACGCGCTTATTTGCCCAGGATGTAATTTGCATACGAGGAGATTCGCCGATGTATTATGACAAATCCGTACAGAATTACAAGGCTAAAACACATAAGGGGGTTGAGAAACCACGCAAAATCCCTAATCCGGATAAACCCGCGGACCGCATCTATAAACGGTACCACAACAGTGAGACTCAACAGTACAAACCGCATGGTCGGGAAAAAATCACCTTTTTCGTACAGGCTGTACCGTCGTTTACCTCCGCTCATAAAATGATATTTCTCCATAAACAGTTTTCTCCGCCGGAGGTAATCCCATATCCCCCGTTCGTCCGTTTTATGATGAAGGGAATCTTTTATAAATGCATATCTGTTATACCCTTTGCGGATCAGATCGACATTTACGTCGATATGGAAAAACTCGTCCGGGCTGGTTTTTGCGTGTGCAAACAATACACTGCGCCGTATCATAAACCCGTTGGAACCGAGCGTGGGTATACCGTTTTTCGCAAAATCTACGGAAAAATATGAACCTTTATCCGTAACGTTCGCACGCCTGAATACTCCGTACGAAGAAGGGTCGTCATAAAAATATGCCATCCGGTCGGCTTTCCCGACGTAGAAAGCGAAAATATCATTTGCACCGAACAACGAAAAATATCTGCCGATAAACGAATCACCGGGATTGTAGAAATAATGAAGCGTTTCAACGCCTACCATAGATGCATCGTCCTGAAACGGCCGCACCATCGCCTGCATCCATTTGGAATGCGGCAATACATTATCATGATCGACGAATAATATGATATCGTGCTTTGCTTTCCGCGCGCCGACCGCCCGGTTGTATTCTGCTCCCTGCTTATCTTTAGGAACATGCAAAACGGCAGCATGAAACCTGCGTGCTACCTCAAATGTTTTATCTCGTGACCCTCCGTCTGCCAGAATAATTTCAATACGGTCTTTGGGGTACTCCTGCGTCCGTATACTTTCCAGACACTCCGTTAACGTTTTTGCAGAATTATATGTAGCAATGACGACGGAAATTGTGGGGTAAGCTGATTTCATATTGTTATGTGAGACTCCCCAAAAATATCCTAAAACTCGTTTCCCACTCAAACGTATCGGAGTATTTCTTCGCCGCATGGGAAAGCGAAAGCAGCTTCTTTCCATCGGAAATCAGCAGTAGCATACTCTCTGCCAATTCCCCGGCTGACGGTTCTGAAGAAATATGTACTCCCGTTTTGCCGTGCAGCACTGAATCCTGTACTCCTGTCACTTTTGTAACTATACCGGGTGTGCCGCACGCTGCAGCTTCGGTCACCACCATACCCCACCCTTCTTTCACGGATGGCAAAAGCAAGGCCCACGCCTGCTGCATAAGTTTCACTTTCTGATCTTTCGGATCCGTATCAAAAAATAAATGGTCTTTATTCACGACATATACATTTTTTTCCAGTTTGTGAGTCTGTATCATGTCATGCAGCTTCTTCTCCATCGGTCCGTATCCCACGATGGCAAGTTTTGCAGTGGGATACTTTTGTACGACGATACGCATCGCTTCCACGCAAAGATCCGGTCGCTTCATCGCGGTCAACCTGGCCACAAAAAGAAACAGAGGATCACGGGATTTTTTACCCGGCTTGTACCGGTTATGATCAATTCCTATCGGGAACGTCGAAATATTTGTTTCCGGAATGCCAAAGGTAGTGATGTCTTTTTTTACGCTTTCGGAATAGCAGAGAAATTTCGTATCGCGGTATGTGAGGTATTCCAGCGGCTCCAATACGTATGCGATGTACGACAGTATTGGGGGCAATTCATAAAAAAATACTTCTTTTGCCAATTGATTCACGTATGCGATGCGCTTTTCTTTGGGCACATACAGCGGCGTCTGCCAGCAAATCGTGTTCACACAGTCCAATACTTTATCCGGCTTCACTGAAAGCGACCGATAATATTTGTAGGCTTCCCAATAAACGGTGAACCTGTTTCCCCGGCGGATTATCCTGATACCATCGATCGTTTCTTCCGGTTTCGCACCCTTAAAACTCCGGCAGAACCAGGTAACGGTATGCCCCTCACGTACTAGGCGTTTCGATAATTCGTACAGTATGATCTCGGCCCCGCCAACATCGGGATTTTTTATATCTTTCCAGTTGAGAATAAGTGCATTCATGCGGATATAAAGCCAATTATACCGCTTTTTGTGCTGCAACGATCAGCGACGTCCCAAATGGTAAAGGGACAATTTTGGAAAAAAACATGTCGAGGGCAAATGACTGTTCCAGCAGGCGGTTAAGTATTCCCGGAGGCTGCCAAACAACTTTTTTGAGTATGGGCATCACATCTTTGGAAGTGTTACCGGATTTAGACAGCATGAACCGCTTCATGATCAGGTGAGGAATATACTGGAAAAATCCGAAATATGAAATTGAGCGGATCCTGAAACCTCCGGCGGTAAGTACCTCAACAAGCGACCTCTTCGTGTACCGGCGTTTGTGACCGGAAATATCATCGTAAACAGACCACAACTCCGGCCTGGCAGGAACGGTAATGTAGAGTATGCCGGCTTTACCGATGAGCCGCGAACACTCTTGGATGGCTTGCTTGTCGTTTGGAATATGCTCCAGTACGTCAAACATACCTACTGCATCAAAAAGCTTTTTGGGCCTGAACTGATCTAATTTTCCGGCAAAAAAAGACGCAGAAGGTACTCTTTGCCTGGCATATGCCAATCCCTCTTCGTGCATGTCTAACCCGGTTACCCTAAATCCTATCCGTGCCAATTCCGCCAGCACATACCCGGTTCCGCATCCCACTTCCAGAAAACTCTTCCCCTGATACGAATGAAGTGACGACCGGATAATTTCGCGGATAACCATATTTCTGCCCCGGAACCAAAAGTGCTTTTTTTCACTTTCCGCAAGCAGTGCATAAGCCTCCGCAGGATAATCATGAAGCGACGCGGTGTTGTGAGATTTCATGGGGCATCATGAGCGGAAGAGCGTTTTATTTGCTGTTATCCATTCGTACAGGGTTTTCACTCCCGCTTCTACACTGATTGTTGGTTCCCATCCGAATTCTTTTTTTGCTTTCCGTATGTCTGCCACGAATATTTTCTGATCTCCCGGACGCCAATTCTCCGGCGTAACAGGAATATTTTTACCGAACAGATGTTCCAGCATGGGGCCGAATTCCTGCCACACCGAAAGCGTATTATGATGCCCTCCGCCGATGTTATAAATTTTTCCGCGGGTTTTCGGTCCTGCTAGGATAGCCATATCATACGCGCGGATAAGATCATCGACGTGCAAAAGATCGCGCACCTGCTTACCGTCGCCATACAGGGACAATTTTTTCCCGAGTACGGTAGCGATGATAAACCACGCCACCCACCCCTGATCCTCCACTCCGAATTGCCGCGGCCCGTAGATACATGACTGCCGCATTACTACCGTATCGAGCCCGTAAATTCTGCTGTAGTCATGCACGTACTGGTCAGCCGCCCCTTTGGAACACCCGTACGGGGAATGAAAATCGAGCGGACGCTCCTCACTGGCGCCATACGGCAAATCCGCATATTCGTACCGGGTATCTTTTTCGACGACAGGGACATCGTCCATACCGCCGTATACTTTGTTTGTCGAAGAATAAATGAATTTTGCTCCACTGCCCGCTGCCCGCATGGCCTCCAGCATGTTAAATGTTCCCAAAGCATTGATTTCAAAATCTTCTCTGGGATTGGTAACGGACGTCGTCACAGCGACTTGAGCCGCCAGGTGAAGCACCGCATCTGCCGATGCCAAAAAAGAAATAAGTTTGCCCGTCTCTTTCACGGAACGCATGTCACCTTTTATATAGGTAAGGTTGCCTCCTAGCCCTTTAAGCCAGGCAAGATTTTTATCCGTATTTTTACGGGACAGATTATCAAAAATGACGACCTCGGCTTTTTTCCCGAGATAATACGCGGCCGCGTTACTGCCGATGAATCCTGCCCCGCCTGTTATGACTATTTTCATATGTGTTACGGGAGCGGCACGTTAAAATTCAGCTCCTTATCAAACCGCCATTTCCGTTTATTGAGGTTATCATAATAGTGCAATATATGCAGCCGGTAATACACCGCGAATGTATCCCACAGCATGCTCGATATTGTTTTCAAAACGCTTAGCGATGTAATGCTGGATCCTCCGAAATCGAGTTCGACCGGTGATTCAAAAATACGCCGGTATCCTAAGTAGTACGCGACGGCAAGAATTTCAATATCAAAGGCGAATTTCTTTACCACAAGTCTGGGGAGTACGTCTTCCAGCACTTCCCTGCGGTATAATTTCATGCCGACCTGGGTATCCCGGGTATTAAGCCCGAATAGCAAACGCACGAGCTGTTGATATCCCCAGGACAATATTTTGCGGGTCAACGGGTAACGGATTTTGGATACCGGATGACGCTTGCTGCCGATAATGATATCCGCGTTGTACCATTTGTAATGTTCAATCATCATTGACAGCCCTAATTCGCTCAAATCTCCGCCTGCATCTATAAATCCCACGACATCACCGCGGCTTTTTCCCATACCAAACCGGACCGCATACCCTTTGCCGTGGTTTGTTTTATACCCGGTAACGGTAATTTTGTCGGAACGGACTTTTTTGGCCTCCTCAAAACTTGCATCATCGAATCCGTCAATTACCACAATCACCTCATACGGAGTGGCAAGCAGTTCGAGTTCACCGAGGATATTCTGCAGCTGTTTCCGGATCGTCCGTTCCTGACGATACACGGGAATGATGAGAGACAGCAATTTAATGGTTTTTGACCGCATGGCGATAGTATAACAAAAGGCCGGTAAATAAACCGGTTAATGTCAGGCAATTTACCCATAAAATGGCGCTGATATCGGAGTGATACAGCGTAATTGCCGCTATCTGTATAAGCGACGCTGTTGCCACAAAAAGCCAAACCAGTACATTTCCCCGGCCAAGAAGTGTCATCATCAGAAGATAAGAAAGCGAGTACAAAGACAAGAATACGCCGAACCATCCTAAATACGGAGCCGCGGGAAAATAGGAAGACCCGAACAGTAACAGAAGCGCCAGTTTCGGAAGCAACGCATAGCCGGCGGTAATCCCCAGGGATATTACACCGATGGCAGCCAACGCGGAATACACCAGACGCCGGGAATCAGACTGCTCCTTCGCCCGCTCTGCCACCACGGGAAACAGCACATAGGATATACTGCTGCCGGCAAAAAATATTATTTTCCCCATGACGGAGAGCGCCGCATAATATCCTGCTTCGACAGGCGGCAGAAAATGTTTCGCCAGCAGAATATCCGTGCTATACAGCGACGTCATCCCGAGCATGGAAATAAGCGAGGGAAACGAATATGAAACCAGTTCTTTGGTACTGATATTCGGGGGCTCCTCTTTTGCCCGGTACAGAAACCTGAGCGGAATAAAATACGCGAGCAGGCCGATCACCCCGGTGATAAGACCGGCGGCAACCGTTTCCACTACCCCCATCATCGCACCCAGTGCGCCTCCTCCCAGACGGAGAAGGGCTATGACATTTGTCAGTATCATCGCAGGGACGAACATCTGGAATCCCTGAAGCAGACTCGCCTGGATAACGGTCACGAACCAGAGTGCGGACGTAAGATACATGAAAAGCACCGAAATATGACGATCGATATGCAGAAATCCTGAAATAATACCGGTAAGCGGCCATATGACGGCAGTACCAATGAGGGATATGACGACGATCCGCTTCATCACAAACAGACTCAAAGACTTTGCTTTCCCGACTTCCTGCTTCGCACGGAACCCTGCAATATATTTTGTAAGCACTGTCTGCAGAACCAGGGAGGGAACGTTTAACAGATACGAAAACGAAAAAAGAGACGCCAGTTCGCCGTACTGCTGGGGGCCCAGAAGCCTGCCCACGATGAGATGATACGCATACGCACCGATATTGGCCAGTGTCGTGCCCGCAAGCACTATCGCACTGCCCCGTGCCAGCGGATGAGAGGCCATATGCGATATTTTTTCAGCGATGCGCTTCATGAAGGGATGATTTCGGTTTCCACCAGCGGTATTTGATAAGCGTAATAAGCGCAACGATTCCATCCCGCCAGGTAAGTTTCTTCCCCTCCTCAAATTTCCTGCCGAAGTATGAGATAGGGACTTCATAAATCTGATGGCCGCTCCGCAACAGCTTTACGGTAATCTCCGGCTCGAAGTCGAACCGCTTTGCTCTGATGTCAAAATCTTTGACTGCCGCTTTGCGGAATGCTTTGTAGCCGGTTTCCATGTCGGTAATATTTGTGTTGTAGAGGATGTTGGTAACAAATGTCACGAATTTATTTCCCAGCGCATAGACAAACATGGTTGAAAGATGTGAGCCCAGAAACCGTGATCCGTATACTGCCGTCACTCTGTCATTTTCAAACGGTGCAAGCAGAATCGGATAATCATCAGGACTATACTCCAGATCAGCATCCTGAATAAGGATGATGTCGCCGGTAGCCCGCCGGAGCCCGGCCGTCACGGCCGCTCCCTTCCCCTGGTTGCGCAGCAGATTCACCACGGTAACGCGATCCTGCCATTTCTTAAGAATAGTGGCTGTCGTATCCACCGACCCGTCATCCACGACAATAATCTCTTTTTGCCAGCCGGGAAGTGCCGCTTTCGTCACACGCTCCAACACCTCACGGATTGTTTTTGCTTCGTTATATGTCGGAATGATAATGGATATCGTTTTCATAATATTCCTTGCAATCAGCGTACCGTCCGCTCATAGACCTCTACGGTTTCCCGGGCCACCCGCCGCCAGCTGAAGTGACTGACCCACTCAAACCCGCGTTTTACGAGTTCCTGTTTCTCGGATACATCCAGCTGTAATACCTCCAGAACGGATTTTGCAAACCCTGCAGTATCGGAAGGGTTAAATACGCGCGCCGGACCGGCTATTTCGGGCACACTTGCCCGGTTCGTCACGACGACCGGCACGCCGCAGGCCATGGCTTCCAATACCGGGAATCCGAATCCCTCGTACCACGACGGTAACACGACGCAATCGGCACCCGAATACACCCCTGCCATATCCTCGGCTTTTATAAATCCCGGGTGCACGATGTATTTTGTCAGCCCCAAAGACTCGATAAGATGAAAAATCTCACGCGTCTCCCGGATTTCCATATCCGTAAATGCCGACCCGGCCAGCACCAGTTTACAATCCCGTGATTTAGAAAGCTTACCCCGCACTATTTTCCAGGCATTGATAAGACCGGTCACGTTTTTATTCCAATTCACGTCTCCTATGTACAGGACATATTCCTGCGGCAGATGGTACCGTTTCCGTATATCTTCCAAAGCGCTTTCACTCCGCACCTGTTTGTAATTCGGGCTCGGAGCCAACGGAACCACATGAACCCATTCAGGCTTTCTGCCGGTCAGACGCAGAATATCGTCCTTACTGCATTTGGAATCGGTTATGACTCCCGATGAACCCAGAAGCGACAGGCGCTGAATCTGCCATTTGAATTTCCCGCGCACTCCCGGGGGAAATTTATCCGGAAACACCAACGGAATGACATCGTGAACCGTTACGACGGTCGGGAATCGTTTATTAAACGGCAGCGTCAGGAAAAAGGGGTCAAAAAAAGGATAATGCACGATATGGGTACCCCGCGGGATATCCTCTATACGGGTAAAAAACGAATATGAATGTCCTTTTTCGTATTTTTGCAGGGCATCTATCAGATTTTTGGTATAGACGCCTGTTCCCCGCATCCGGTGTTCGGTCGAAAGCGGCAATGTATTAATCGCTATGTTCATAAGGGTTTATGCTTCCTGAGTATAAATGAAACGGACAAAGCGGACAACGAAAGAATGCTTATTGCTGCCGCAGCAGTCTGCAGCGGTGTTCTCCCCAACCATATGCGTATCTTGTGATCCCCTTTCGGAACAGACAGCGATACCAGTCCGTTTGCATCAGGCGAAGCGGCAATCTGTCTTTCGTCCACGCGCGCCTGCCAGCCGGGATAATACGCGACGGGGGCACTAAATACCGCAGATTCCGATGCAGTCACGGTAAATATGTATGAGGTGGGTGCCTGTTTAGTCACTCCGGTAACCGTACCGGAAAATACAGTATCTTTCCGGGGCGAACCCGCAAGCCAGACAGTCTGAAACATATCCCCGAGCGACGACGTACCGCTCGTAAATGACGGGTTCTCCAGATACTGAGCATCAGTCCGCATCTCATACATCACCGGCCTTGCGTAATGGTAGGCAAACAACACGGAAAGCAACATCAGAATAATTCCCCATTTGGGCAGCTTACCGGTCACCAATCCGGCCAGTATCGGGGTCGCGATAACAAAAACGGACAGTAACCGCCAGGGAAACTGCATGAACCGGATAAACGGCAAAGCTGCCCACAGGAACGCCGCATATTCGGTCATGAGAAACGCCGAAACCGTAATACCCGTCAGGGCAAGTATGCTGTACCACCGCACGGACGCGGACATCTTCGTGCGTTTGAGGACAAGTATTCCTGCGGTAACCAACACAAGAAGAGGAATAATACCTATCTGAAATGACATTTGATCCCCGAGTCCCGGTACGGAATATCCGCTTCCCCACGAAGGAAACAGCATCTGTACCAGTGCGGGAAAGTGATCTCTGTAATCTACCGTATTTAGGCCGGTAACATATGCCCGTTCCAAAAGCGCAGGCAGCCAAAAGTATGCTGAGAGACCTATACCCGCCGCCCAATACACGAGCATCTTCCTGGTTTTTGCCGCGGCAATGCATAGCACCGGAACAAATATCATGGCCAGAATGTTATGTGAAAGAATGAGCGCGCCGACTGCAAACGCAAACAAACGCGGTTTAACATAGGCAAGTGCACAGAGTGCAAGCATCACAAACGACAGCGCCCATACTTCTCCGACCGATCCGCGGACATAGATATCGACGAACCAGTACGGTACGTAGGAAAATATGACGGTTGCGATAACGGCTGTTTTCATACCGAATTCTTTTTTTATAAACAAATAACACCACACCACGGCAGTCAGGTACCCCAATGCCATCGTCCATTTGAAACTGTCCACGAAACTCAAACCGAATACATGGAAGAAACTTCCGATATAGTTCGGGAACGGATAGTTAAAGGTAAATAACGGAATTCCCAGTCCGTTGTTTAAATCCGGCGCCCACCGCGGAAACCACTGACCGGAGGAAAGCATGGTAAAAAACTGCCAGAACCTGATGATGTGGTATTCCCCGTCATGCGTCGGGATAAACTTTGAACCGAAAAGCGGCA
The DNA here is from genome assembly GCA_023245355.1 of Candidatus Gottesmanbacteria bacterium. Taxonomy (GTDB): domain Bacteria; phylum Patescibacteriota; class Microgenomatia; order UBA10105; family UBA927; genus UBA927. The sequence continues at coordinate 332,486 of JAHFKN010000001.1, forward strand.
ATGAAGCGATAAACGCCGGGATCAGTGCGAGGAACAATGCGGTCATAGGTACCTTTTAAGCAGAGTAAACGGCCGCAGTATTTTTTTCCGGAACCGGATACAGATATATACCAACACCGGCACAATGGTAACGATGATGCGTGATACGGGCGTTATCCCGCCGTATTCGCGGGTTGCAATCCACGGCACATACCGCAGCATAAGCCCCAAACTTAACCAGAACGACAATGCATGAATGGGTGATTTCCTGCGTATCGGAACAAATGCCAGACAGGAGAGCCACCAGACCGCATACCATGGATACATCTCCTCCCTAAGCGGGCTTATAAGAAATACCCCGAACATAAGAAACGCGGCGATACGCATTTTCTTTTCCCATTTCCATGCCGGCCCGCCCGTCGGCGAGGCAGGCAGGAAAAAAAGAGGGAGAAGCACGATGGTCGCGCCTTTTATCAGCACAGAGGATATAAACAGGATAATACCCGCAGCTTTGTAACGGGCGCCCTGCCGGTTCCACAGCAACAGTCCGGCCAATCCCAGCGCCATCATGACAACGTCGTTATGTCCGCTCACCAGCACTTCGATAAGCACGAGCGGGTTCAGCGCAAAAAACAATGCCTGCTTCAGATCTTTGGTTTTCCGGTATATGAGAAATGTCACTGCCGCATAAAAAACGGCCGCAAACGCTTTAAATGACATGACCGTCAGAAATATATTCCCCATACCCGCGATAAACGGGAATGACGTCAGCACTATCCACGCGGGTCCGTAGAGCGCAAGTTTGTTTGCTGCCCGCGTATAGGAAAGCATCGGCTCATTGGGTATTTCAACCGGCATCACGACATACGGATTTTCCCGGTACAGAAAGGCAACTTTTGCCGTCGCAATATAGTTATAGATATCATAGGAAAACGCAGGATATGACAGCACCAACATGATAACGAGTGCAAATACCCAGCGGGGCACTGACATGAGTTTTTTTTCCTTCTGTCCCCACAACAATATGCCGTAACCGGCAAACAGTGCGGCGATGATGCAGGCGTAGAGTACTGCGGCGACTACTGACTGCCGGTATACCAGAGACACTACGATATTCTGTGCCCATACATATAACGGATGAGAGGAAAACGACAGATGCGGATCGATAAATCCGTAGGAATATAAAAGGAGTACGGAAGCGGCAGCGATAAACAGAATATATGCCCGTTTCATAATGTGAGTACGGCGTTGTCCCTGACCATTCCGGACTGCCGCAGCATGTCCTTTATGGACAGTGTCGTCGCATCTGATTTCTCCGGTTTCCATTCGAATGTGTCCGGCAACCCGGATTGCAGACCGGTTAACACCTGTGTGTGACGGGCCGCTGCCTCCCGAAGCTGAAGCTCCAATGCACGTACGTCTTTGCCCTCGGAAGCTGCACGCCGAAGATAGACCGGTACCCGTGCGAATTCGCTGTCGGACCGAAGCAGTGCATCAGATGCCAGCAGATACTGCTTATATTCAAACAGTGTTTTGGCTTCCACGAGATATTTATCGGACAGCCCGAGGTGATATTTATACGCACTGATATTCCCGAAATAAAACGGCTGCCGAAGCGTATCGATAAGACGGGATATGACGTACAGCTTGTTCCCCGGCATATATCCGGGATACGGCAATACATATTCAGCATGCACCGAACCGGCGCCTATAACCCCTAGTGTCAGTGTAAGTGCGACTGCTGCCAATATATGTTTCATGTTATCGGTTGTTACGGTACGTGACGTACGCTTTCGGAAAGTGCAGAGCCGAAAACAACGCAAACAGAAATCCGCGCCACCCGTCAACAAATCCTTTGTGCCGCACATACAGGGAAAAAAATGTCATGACCGGCCGGACAATAAGATAGGAAACCGCAACTCTCAATGATTTGGAATTCTTCTTCTCCTCGAGTTCATGGGCAACCAATCGGATATATGCGGACGATTTTTCCCAATACTGGGACACAGACGTATATGAATAATGCTCCATTGCATGATCGAGGTGCCCCACATGGCCTTCAATTTCTATTTGTTCATGCACGCTCTTTTGCGGAAACTTCCCCATTCCTCTTCTGAAAAGACGGATCACATAGTCAGGATATTGTCCGCCCTTCCTAAGCCAATCACCGAGGAAATAATTGTGGCGGGGTATAAAATATCCGTTTGGTACTAGGCCGGAACCAATAACGTCCAGGATTTCTTCCTTGAGGGGCTTACCTACTGTTTCATCCGCATCCAGCTGCAGTATCCAGTCGCCGTGCGCTTTATCCAGGGCTTTCTGCTTGTTGATGTGGAACATCGGAGGATTCGTCGTCACGTATACGGCCGCCCCGAATTTCTTCGCCAGCTGTACCGTGTTATCCGAAGATCCGCCGTCCACGACAACGATTTCGTCAGCAATATCCGCAACCGATCGGAGGCACCGCTCCAGATTTGCAGCTTCGTTATACACGGCCAGTACGACCGAAAGCATTATTCTTTTTTCCGCCATAGCACTTGTATTGTACCAATAGTGACAATAAATACCGCCAAGGACACCAAACTTACATAATCTGATATTCGCCTGAGCCTGGTCTCTCCGAATTCGAACCGGATATCGTAATTACCGGGGCTAAGGTCAAACGTCATAAGCCCGCGGAACGCGGGATCCTGAAATATGAGACGGGTATTTTCGAGAGGGCTGCCGTTTACAAATACCGTCCATCCCGGAAAATACAGCGTATTTTCGACAAACCGCACGGGCTCCGTGACACTCACATGATATGTCCGGAGCGTGGTGGTACGCACTCCTTCGGCGATGACGCCGCCGGGCGGCATGGTGTACGCAACTGACTCCGGCCGTTTTTCCATAAAACGCACGGACCAGACAGGGCTGCTTTCACCCGTATCCGTCGTACCGTTATAGATGCCGCTAAAATAGCCTTCGGGATATGATTTATATTCCCTTGCCCTCCACATCGGGATAGTCGCCAGCACGGACACGGCACACAGTATCAAAGCAGTACGTATTCCGGTTTTCCCGGGGGTTATATATACAACAAATGCACCTAAGACGGAAATCAAAAATACGGTGACCGACATAAGTCTCCACGGAAACTGAAATTTCTGGAGCAGGGTTACCGTATTCCATATCGGAGCGGCGTTACTGGTCATCGCAAAAAGGGAAAAAAACAATAGTAAGATGCCGGCGACAAGGAACCGCTGGTGTTTGGTATTTTTTTCCAGCGCAAGAAACGCCATGATAACCGCCAGTAATTGCCCGGCCCCCAGCCATTTGGACAAGTCATTCCCTCCGCCGTAACTCCACGGCGAATAGAGAAACGCAGGCCACGGCACAAACCTATCCGTAATCGCTCCGGCAGTCACAATGTCCCGCAGTGTATATTTGCCTTCGAAAAAGCCCGGGATCCAATAAAAAGCCGACAGCAGAAATCCTGCAAGAATGCCTCCCGTACCCATTGCGATAAATAGCAATGGTCTGCGGGACTCCTGCACGGCAAGATACAGTCCGTATAATCCGATCAGCGGGAGAAACATGAGGCTTAACGCGTTGTGCGACAGAATAAGCAATGCGGTTCCGAACGAAACAATAATCAGAGCAAGTGCAGGACTGCGGTTTTTTTCTCTGGCAAGCAGCAACAATCCCAAACAAACGACCGGCGGAAAAACAAACGCCATATGTTCGCCAATCGCGCCCCGCACATACAAATCGACGAAACGGTACGGGGCAAACGCATACAGCACTGCTCCTGCAACCCCGGCCGCCTTTCCCCAGGCCACTGACAGCCACATATACATGGCGAGCAAACTGGCGGCAAACGCAGCGGCAAACACAAGTTTTGTGCTGTCGACAAAAGTAAATCCCATTGCATGAAAGACAGACGCTACGTATGAAGGCCAGGGATACAGGAACATGAGTATCGGGTGACCATATCCCCAGTTCAGATTGGAGGCCCACCGCGGGACGATATTTCCTTCCGATAATGACGCGTAAAAGTTTGCGATTCTCGCCACATGATCCTGTCCGTCATGCGTAACCGGCAATCCCGGATGCAACAGATTCCACAACGGAACCAGCGCAAGAATACACAGTCCGATTACAATAATTCCGTGCGACCGCAATAGCTTCATAATCATTCCTCCGTGCGTTTTTCTATGATAAATCCGCTCGGCAGGTTCCACGTTTTAACGACAGCGCCGGTTTTGATAACCGTCTCTAACCATCCATTATAACTCCATGGCTTCTCCGGATCCGGTTCTATCAGAAGATAAAATACCGGTTTTCTTTCAAACGGCGGGACATACCCGTATGTGCGGCTCCCGTACCATGTGGCAAGATATTCATACGCATACGGAATGACCGGAGGGGTAAATACCAACAGTCCGAACGGTTTCCCCGCCGCATCGGAATATATAACATCAAGCGCCTCGGTTTTTCCGCGGATTTTTGCCGTTCCCCCGTAATCACGGTAATCCGTCAGTATCGTTTTGGGCATCCGCATCAGTACTCCGGAAAAAAGTAATATCCCGGCGGCACAAAGCACCCACCGCGTCAGCCTGCCGGAGAACGCACGCATTGCTACGTAGGATGCCAGAATCGGGTATACGAAATATAATAAGGTAAGATAGTGCGAATACACGGGACCCCGGTACGGAAAAAATATAAAAAAGTGCGCGGCGATTAAGAGAAGCAATCCGTATACATACGCTTTGATTTCCTGCTTTTTTTCGCGATACGCATACCAGAGAACGGAGCACAAAAAAATCCACGGAAATACCGTGCGCATCCACGGCACCGGGAACAAAAACGATTCCCGTATAGTAGCAAACAAGGCGTTTACATCTCCGGCCAGTTCAAATGACCATGAGAACGGTGCTGCCGTAACCGGTGTCGTTACCCGGCTGCCGTACGACAGTATCCCTTTGACAACTCCCCACCCATGACGGGACTCAAACAGAATCATCGGCGATAATCCTGCCAAAAATCCGGCACACACGACAACCCACGCTTTGATATCCCGGATTTTGAGGATAAACCCGAAATACAGGACCGTCATGAGCATTGCGGGTGCTGCCATGGGCAGTTCAAAATGATACAGCAGTGCGGCAAAAAACGACGTAACAAATACCGCGGTCAGCGTTTTTTTCCGTGATAGCCAGACGGCATACAAAAACGGCAATGCGATAAGCGCGGAAAAATTCGGCGCCCAGATCATGCGCGCCTGTGCGCTAAGCGGCAAAGACACAGCAGCAAGTATCAGCGAAACAACAGCGGTGTGAAACCCGAATATTTTTTTTACGAACCAATAGATAAACCACAGTGCGGCAATACTTATAATACCAAGGGCTACGATAGCACCGTACGGATTGCCGGATGAAACAAAAAGCAATGCCGCCAGAATATAGCGGTACCCCGGCCCGTGAAAAATACCGGGGAGACCGGCAAATCCGGCTCCCGCTTCGCTGCCTATAAGCGTCAGCTTGTGATCAACCGCGATTGAACGGGCGGCCATAAAATCCAGTCCCTGATCAAACCCGAACACATAATTGCCGTTTGCTGTTTCCACAACCCGGAGCATCACACCCAATGCCACCAGAACAATCACAACGGCAACCATCAGGTATTTCATAATGTGGCGGCTATGACAGCCGGGCTTCCGTCCAGAGAATAAAATGTTTCCAGCGTACGCAGTCCGGAAGGCAAATGTTTTGCGTCATAAAAATACAGTGTTTTGGAGGCAAATTCAGACGGCTTCTGCGGCAATATGCCAAATGCGTATTTCCCGATACGGTGCGCCTCTTCATATCCTCCTGATACCGTGCCCCCCAGGCCGTGATATTGAGCCGGATCAAACTTCGTGTAATAGAGGAAAAACATATACGACTGGTACAGACTTCCCTGATTTGAAAACTGGACAGCGTCATAGGAACCGGCCTGCTTTCCGGCATATAAAACTGCGCTTTTGAGCGCGTATTGGAAACTGTCGGACTGCTCAACCGGAAACCGGACAAAGTATCCCCGCCAAAATACAGTGATTCCCTGCGCGACTACTACTCCGACGACAACCGCCATAATCTGCAGCTGACGGATGGAAAATCTTTTGATGACCCACCAGAACCCGAACGCCTCTATAAGAAGAACAATCGGCACCAATGCATACGCACGCATCGCGTGGGGCGATTGCGTCGTAACAGAGGCGGGAACAGGAGAAATCAGTATCCAGGAAACTAAAAACCATTTAAGACTCGCCGGCAGTTTGGATTTTATCAGTGCCCATATTCCCAACAGAAGAAACGGTGCTTCCCACAAGTACAATAACCCCATGCCGGGAACTTTATGCGCTTCCCGGTCGGCGCCGGTAAACACCCACAGGGGAGAAAAATGGGATACGTAGTTTTTTGTAAATACCCCTATGTATGTGCCCGCTCTGCCGTACAGGAGTTTGCCTGCCACGTATCCCCGTTCGCGTGCCGCGACATACGCTTTTGTCGCCGTCACTATATCCGGCGAATCCGGTGAAAATGCGCTCGTGCCGCGGAAACGGAGCAATCCTTCGGGGGAAACTGCCGCAAGCACTGCCGGTAATGCAATCAGTATTCCCAATACACCGGAAATCAGAACATACCGCCGTGCGTGCCATATTTCTTTCCGGAATAATGCAGTACCGGAAATCAGGATAAGCGGACTGATAATTTTGTCACTCTGATATCCATGAAGTGACACGGCAAATGCGACGGCGCTCCATATCCAGGCTGACTTTTTCCCCAACAGTACTGCCCGCAAAAAGAGATAGATCCCGAGTACAAACAGTGTCAACCCCAGATTCGCCTCATGCCCGAGCCGGGAAATATAAATGTGCCAGGGAGAAATTGAAAGAAGTACGGCCGCGATATCACCGAGCCGTTCATACGAACAGTATTTTTTGCCGATCATTCTTCCGATGCTGTACACCAAATACACCGTCAGGACGGATAGCAGCACCGACGGAAGCCGGACGGAAACAGCCGTAAGGCCGAGGATTTTTACGAACGGAATGGTCAGATATACATACAACGCCGGCCGGTAATCATCGTATGCCCGAAGCAACATCGGATACGGGGTACCGTATTCATCTTTGCCGGTCTGTATTATCGAATAGGCATTGTAGCCGATAGAAACTTCATCCAGTGACGGGGCCGGCGGAACGCGGGAAATCGCATAGAAACGGAAAAAGACCGCAATAATAATAATTCCCAGTGGAATCAGACGTTTCATGGTGTGTTCCCCCAACCTATTCGGAAATCCGCATCGCATCTTCACCGTTTAGGTATTTGATCGTATAGGCATCCCCCGGCAGTTCCCTCGGGGAACCTATGTATAATATACTTCCGTCGTGCAGCTCATTTGCCCAATGTGATATCGGCCGGAACTCGTATGTATCGAAGCGGTTTTTCACCTCGGCAAACCCCCCTGACGCCGTCCCGCCCGCCGCTAAATATGCCGCCGGATCATATTTGGTATAGAACAGAAAAAACATATGCGGCTGCTCCAGTGAGGTAGAGACAACCACTTTTTTATATTTCCCCTTATGACTCTCCGCATATTCTACCGCCTGTTTATATCCGTACTGCCAGAATTTGGAATATTCGTTATTCATATGGGCGTAATACATATGGAAATAGAAAAGGATATTAAAGGCTGCTATACCTGCAGCAATCAATGCAGCGCCGATGATAAGGTACCTCACATATCCGCGGACCCCCGCCGTGTAATGCAGAACATACGACCAGCACTGCATAATACCTATTGCGGTGAAAATCTGCAGTGACGGCAGGATGACGAGTGTCCTGATCGCATGCGGCGTTTCGCTCGTCGGAGACGCGGCCACAGGAGCCAGAAGCAGCCAGCCTAACAATAGCGCTCCCACCCGACCGCCTGCCCGCCACACGGCAAATATCCCCCATAGCAAAAACGGCAGTTCCCACAAGTAGAGTAATCCGTTATCCGGCGCATGATGCCTGTCGTTATCGCCGGTAAGGAATAACCAACGGAACGAAAAATGGCTGATATACCCGTCGAGCAGGGTTTTTGCGTACACGATACGGCGGTTATCAAATACCGCACCGATCCTGTCTCCTGCTTTCCTGTCATCTTCCAGTTTGGATACCGAACGCATCAGCAAGCCTGTCTGGTCCGATAATGTACTTGTGCCTTTTAGCCGGGTCACGGAAGACTTATCCAGTACCACGGGAATGAGAGGAGCTACCGTAAGCAATCCGATAATGATACCGATCGTGACGCGCCGTCTGTCAGCAAACAATTCCTTACGCCATAATACGGATATGATAAGGAGCAGCAGCGGTACGAATACCCGCTCACTATGGTATGCGTAGAGCGAAAGCGCGAATAAAAACGCGCTGGCTGCCATCCACGGCAGTGACACTAGACCCCGGAAAAACGCAACGAGCCCCCAGATATTGAGTGTCACTCCGATATTGGCTTCAAAGGCAATCCGCGAAAACTGCAGGTGCCACGGAGAGATTGCAAGCAGAAACGCAGTCAATAAGCCGCATGCTCCCGCCGAAAACTCACTGATTTGTTTTTTTGCTTTTGTGTGAAGCTGACGGAATAATTCGATAACCAGTGCGTACGCACCGATAACAGCCAATACCCCCATCACTGCCGCCGGTAAACGCACGGCCCACGTGTTGAGACCGAACAGGGCTACTGCAGGAACCGCAAGATACGCATACAGCGGCGGCTTGTAATCATCGAAAGACCGCAACGTCATAGGCAAAAACGTACCGTATTCATCCCGTCCGGTCTTTAAGATCGAATACGCATTATATCCAAGCGCTGCCTCATCCCAATCAGGAGATACCGGCACGGCTCCGAGTTGCCAGAACCGTAACATAATTGCCAAAGCGATGATGCCTGCCAATATAAATTTTTTCATATCATTCAAAAGCGACAAGTACCGGTGTCCCGTTTAACACCCTGATAGTTTCGACGACATGTGCGCCTGCCGGGACATCTTTCGGAGCCAGAATATAGAGCGTTTTGCCCGTATATGAACCGACCCCCTCCCGGGTGAACCGGTATTTATCGAATCCGTACACATTATAAAATCCTGCAGCATCAAAGGATGCGTCTTTTGACGCTTCGAATTTACTGAGCGGATATTTCTCGTAAAACAACGCATATATATACGGCCTGCCGATGCTTTCCGTCAGTACAATCGTGTCGTAATCATTTTTGCGTGCTTTGGCCAATTCAATTGCCTGTTTATATCCGTACTGCCATTCGCCGGAATATTCTTTGGGGTAATGATTGACGAAATTATGCCAGAAATACAAAAAGTTACCGGCAAACAACAGGATACACACGATACCCATAAGCATACGGATACGCTGACGGCTGATGCTCACAATACTCATAACCAGTCCGTAAGCGGAGAGGATGATATACACCGGCAAACCGTTTTCTATCCGCAATGCATGCGGCGTTTCGCGTGCGACAGCGGTCGGCGCGATAGACGCAAGGAGCCACCAGACCAAAAGAAACGCAATGCCGGGATAGTCACGAAACAACGTGAGTAACCCGTATACGATAAACGGCGCACTGACCAGCAGGAGCTGGCCCGCATCCTGGATGGAAAACTTCGGATTACCATCCCCTTTTATAAACAGGAATCTTGGTTCCAGATTGTCAAAAAAATGTATGAGATATTCCCGGGCATATCCCATACGGCGGTTATGCAGCACGGCTGATACTTTGGAAAAATTATCAACCTGCCGGCGCGTATTGGATGTGAGCACCGTTCTAAGATCGGTAAATATGCTTACTTCTTCAAACCGCAGACGTGCCTGGGGAGAAACCAGATGCGGCACGATAGGAAGCAATGCGGCAGCCGCGATAACCACACCGAGCACAAACTGCTTTCCGGCTCTGAGCGCAGCACGCCAAACAAAAAGGAAACATGCAGCTGCGATAAGCGGGCCGGCATACCGCGTACTGTTAAATGTATAGATACCCAATACAAACGGCAGCCAACTCACGTAAAAAATTGCCGGGCGCTCCCTGGCCCTGAGTACAAGCCAGATACCGAGAACCAAAAAAAGGAGTGCGGTATTCGCTTCAAATCCCGCTCTCGAGAGCATGATATGCCAGGGCGTTATCGTAAGCAGGGCGCTGGCCGTGAGTGCAATCTCCCGCACATGTTTTGATTTTTTAAACAGTTCGGAAACCAAAAAATACAGAACCAGTACGGTAAGCGTCCCGGACAATGCAGACGGCAGCCGTACGGCGACCTCGGTAAGCCCGAAAAGTGCTATGAACGGAACCGTGAGATATACAGGCACAGGCGGCTTATAATCCCCGAATGCGGCAAACGTATCCAGCGGCAGAAATCTGCCGTGCTCATCTCTCCCCGTCGTCAGAATGCTGTATGCGTTGTAGCCTATCGATGCTTCATCCCACGAAATAGCGGGCGGGTTTGTTCCGAGATTAACAACGCGGAGCAGCAATGCCGCCAATACGATTCCGCCCAGCACTATGCTTATGATATGTTGTCGTTTCATGATGTTGACTCGTCGACAGCCTTCAGGCCTCCCAATACAAAAAGCATCGACAAAAATCCTAAATGGCTGTTATTGAAATACCTGCTCAGATACCAATACGCCATGAGAAATACCGCGTACGAAATGACGAGCCGCGATTCCGACGGCCTGCGGGAAAGCCAGCGGAGCAACACGACAAGAAGCGGTAACGCAACGGCCGCCTGCCAGAAAATAAACGGGTAATATGCATGGATATCACGGATAAATCCGAACGAATGGAGCACCATTCCCAACCCGTATCCTGAAACAGGGTAACTCGTTGCGGAATTGCCTGTAAGATATAAAACGACGCTTTCAAGAAATGCGCGGAAATCCCATATCATAAACGGGACGGCCAACCCTAGGGAAACGACCATCACGGCAAACGCCGTCCTATAGAAGTCCGCTTTGCGCTTTGCAGTCTGAAGCCACACATACAGCACGTAAAACGGCAGGATAAACCAAATCGTCTGCTTGCTCATGAGAGAGAGTGCAAGCATGACCCCTGACCAGACATACCGCTTACGGCTTAGCAGCACCAATGAAACCATAAGCCAGGAAAGGGCAAACACGTCGCTTCGGCCTTCTATAAAATAATCAGTTACGGAAGGAGAAAGTGCAGTCATGATCATGGCTATTCTTGCTACCGCCTTGTCCCTGTACCAGTACCAGAGCGCGGCAAGGAGTGTAGCCATCGTAAACAGAAGCGCCATCCGGCCGTCAAAGAACCCGACTAGGGGAATGGACGTGTAGTAAAAAATAAACGGAAACAACACATACCACGGGGGCATCACGAAATGATACAGCGCCGGATTTACCGCTTCGGTGTTACCGGGTTCATCATAATTAAACATTTCGACAGTCGTTCCGAAATATGTTTCCTTATACGGATTTTTTCCGACGACAAGAAACCGCATGGCCGACTCCTGCTGCAGAATGATGTCGTGGACGCCGTACACAGGAGCCGTACGGGCGCGGTCAAACATGGCAGTCACGACTGCCCCTCCGAGAGTAATGGCAATCGTTACCAAAACGAAAAACATTTTTATCTTATCCAGATGTTTTTTATACGAACCCAAAACGTCCGGGTAGACCGATACGAAACAATGCGCGCCGAGGATAAAAAACAGCACCCCGAACAGCCAATACGGCGTTCCCTCAACGGGGAGAATCCGGTATTTCATCACCACGGGAATTGCCAAAGCAAAAAGAAGAAGTGAGTCAAAAACAGCGGTGAGCATAGCTTCCATTGTACTAAATACGGCTTCCTTTGAACAACTGCTCCGGCAATTATTACCGGCGCTCAAATACGTATATTCTGCCCAGCGTATTTCCGTTGACTGAAACCCATGCGTCGCGCTGATATGCCCATTCTTTCCGTAACGGAAGCGTGGGATAAAATTCACTGCAGTGCCCCTCAAAACAGAGCACCGGCAATTCAGGTATAGCGGTAATATCCGCCACATCGGGACAATCACGGTCATCGCAAACGAGCATAAACAAAGGATACCCCGCATCCGTTACGGGAACCGGATTAAGATCCGTGACTTTCATGTAGTACCGGTAATGCAGGTCCGAAAACGATCTGCTGCCAACCAGCGTAAAGGAAAACGGCCGGACGCCTGCTATGGCTTTCATTTCTGCCACTGCCGCACGGGTGCGCGGGATATCGTTGTGACCGCCCGACAGTACATCGGTTTTCATAAGTTGTACTACACACAGGAGTATCACAGTTACGGTAACGATTGCTGACCACGGCGGCTTTTTGACGGAACCCAAAACCGATCCTATGATAAAAAAAGGGACAGGAGTCAAAAAATATAGGTAATGGTCATACACGACACCCGTATACCTGGCCATAGCCACGAGCCCTCCGAAAAACCACAACGAAAAAAATATGTTTTTCTTTGACGGGTAGAGCAGCACGAAGACAATCCACGCGGATATGAGCCAGGGAGAAAATGACAACTTCATAAACGGCAATGACTTTCCAAACACTCGGAACGCATAATCCACCACATGTCCTACCATTACGCGCTTTCCTGGCATCGCGGCATTGTTGCCCAGCATAATGGATCCGATGCCGGTAATATCCGCAAATCCGATCGTAAACTCATACACGATAAACGGCAGCGACAATACCAAAAAACCCGCTATCCACCACATACCTGCCTGTGCCGCGTCGGAAAAACTCCGGCGCCGGATACCCACACTCCCGAGAAGATATATACCGGTCAGCCCTGCAAAAAATATATTGGGATAATGCAGCTGTACCAGGATACTCACGACGGCTCCGATTGCAGCCCAAATTAAACGGGAGCTTCTCACATGCGCTATATATAATAGGTAGGCAAACAGCACGGCAAACAGAGGCACGAGATTCGGTTCCCAGATTACCCGGTCGGAAATAACAATAAGCGGCGATGTTACCCATAGGAGTGCTGAAAGCCGCGCAGGCCATACGCCGAACATACGGCGCAATGCTTCATAAAGGATGAACACCGCCGTCACTCCCAACACAGCCATCCACACGGACATCCCGACGGGGCCTCCGATATAACCGGGGATAAGCAGATAATAAAACAGCGGCCCTAAATTGTGTCCGCTTAATGTGGACGGTCCGGCAAGCGGAATAATCCCGCTACCCAGAAAATCGCGCATGACAAGCATCGTTCTCCCCTGGTCTCCCAGAAATTCCGTAAGCGATTCAATACGGAATACGCGGAGAAAAAATGCGGCAATGATAATTCCGACCAACCACCAATCAGTCACGTATCTCGTCTTCATGCTTCTTTCGTATTCTTTGTTATAATATCGTTACAGCCCGACCCGACTCATGAAATCATTTAAGCATTATATCCTCATCATTGCAATTTCACTCCTGCCGTTCGTGAGCATGCTTATCACCCCGCTTGCCCCCCATACGCACGACAGCCCGGTACACTTCGCCCGTATGGCCGCCTATTACAAAGCGCTGGCGGAAGGGCAAATTCTTCCGCGATGGGCCGGGGAACTTAACTACGGATATGGCATGCCGTTATTTAACTTTATCTATCACGTGCCGTATCTTGTCACTTCATTATTCATTTTCTTAGGCGGCGGGTTGGTTTTTTCTTTCAAAATGTCCATGCTGATAAGCTTTCTTCTGTCAGGAATCGGCATGTATGCGTTTGCACACAGGTTTTTCAAGCACGAAGGAAAAGCGTTTGTGACGGCAGTACTCTACCAGTTTGCGCCGTTTCATCTGGTCGATCTTGTCGTCCGAGGAGATGTAGCAGAAGGGTACGCGCTGGCATTTCTTCCGTGGGTTTTATATACGTTAGTCCGTGGATTTGAAAACAACGATACGAAAAAAAATATCATATTCACTTCCCTTGCGGCACTCCTTCTGATTACCTCTCATAATGCCATCAGTCTGATATTTTTCGGCATCGCGTTTCTTTTTTCCCTGGTATTTGCGCCTGACATGCGCAAGCGCATTGAAGCCGGTCTGGGGTTGGGATTGGGACTGGCACTTTCCGCGTTTTATTGGCTCCCGGCACTTATTGAGCGTAAGTTTACATACGGCGATTTGTTTATGAAAGACATGTATCTGTCCCACTTTGCACCGTTTTTTCATTTCCTGGTACCCAATATCACCAACAGTGAAGCCATGCAGACCGGAGGCATCGCCGTTTCATTCGGATTAGTGCAGGTAGCCGCTCTCATCCTGGGTGTAGTGATGCTGATGCAAAACAGAATCCGCGACGCAAAAGAAAAAAAGACCGTCCTGTTTATGCTGATGCTGACGCTAATAGCCTTTTTCTTTATGCAGCCGGTTTCCAAAGTATTCTGGGCAGGGATTCCGATCCTCCGGATGTTCCAGTTCCCATGGCGGTTCCTCAACATCGCAGTTTTTTCACTCGCAGTACTCGGCGGCACCGTACTCATCAGAAAGAAAACGACCATGCTTCTATCCCTTATTATCGTGCTCATAACGGTACTGTCGGTTTCCGTCTACTTTCGTCCGCCGCTGGGAACGGACCGGATCGATGAAACATATTATTGGAATTACCCGCTCAATACGACATATTTCGGAGAAACGGATGTCATCTGGTCCGCAGGTCCTGCAGGTGCGTACCCGGAATCCCGGTTTGATGTCATCGGCGGAGAAGGAAGCATCGTCGACCCGGTCAAAAAAGGAACAATGCATACATTTACCGTCCGGGCAGAAACTGACGTCCATGTTGTCGACCGGACACAGTACTTCCCGGGCTGGCGCGTATATGTCGACGGACAAAAAACGCCGATAGAATTTCAGGATCAAAACTGGCGCGGACTCATCACGTTCAGAGTGCCTTCAGGGACACATCACATACGTGTATCCTGGGAAGAATCACCGGTCCGGAGAATCGCGGAAGCAATTACTGCCCTGGCATTTTTTACCATTGCCGTATTGTTGGTTCTGCCCCAACGGGACAAACGCCGTATATGAAGAAACACCGTGAATGGCTCTGGGTTATTGTGATACTTGCCGGTATTACGTCCCTGTTCTTTTATCAGACAGTACTGTTCGGGAAAACGCCGTTTCCGGGAGATATTCTGGTCAGCGACTTTCAGCCGTGGAGAAGCACCTCATACTTAGGGTATGGCGCGGGAGGAATTCCGAACAAAGCACAATACCCCGACACGGTGCGGCAGATGTACCCCTGGAAAACATTGGCAGTTACCTCCCTCAAACAGGGTAAACTTCCGCTGTGGAATCCCTATAATTTTTCCGGCACGCCATTACTGGCCAACTTCCAAAATGCAGCCCTGTATCCTCCAGGCATCCTGTATCTGCTGATCGGTCAGATCGATGCGTGGACTATACTCATCATATTACAACCGCTTCTTGCCGCTTTGTTTACCTATCTGTATGCAAGAAAGCTGGGAATGAAGCCACACGGCAGCGCACTTTCCGCAATCTCATACGGATTTTCCGGTTTTATGGCAGTATGGCTGGAATATAACACGGTCGGCCATGTCATCCTGTGGCTCCCCTGCATATTACTGTCCATAGAGCATCTCCGGGAAAAACCCCGGGCGCTATGGCTCGCTCTTCTTGCCGCTGCCCACGCGTTTGCGCTGCTTGCCGGACACCCCCAGGTCTATGCATATACCCTCCTGTTTTCGCTTGTGTATGCATGTATGCGTATAGAGAAACGGATGCGCGTGTATATTGCGGGCTTTACGGTCTTAGGCGTCGGAGCTGCAGGGATCCAGATACTGCCGGGTATTGAACTTATTATGCACGCGGCCAGAAGTCCGCACGAATCCGCAAATCTTTTTACGAAAATTCTTATCAGTCCATGGCAGATGCTCAGTCTGCCGTTCCCGAACTTTTTCGGAAACCCCGCAACGCGCACCTATTGGCCGGCAGATACGTTTGTAGGGAAAGTGACGACCATCGGCCTTATTCCGTTATTTTTCTCGCTGTCCGCATTCAGAAGAAAAGACGGCATAACCCGTTGGTTTATCGCGGCGACAGCAGTCACGCTGCTTCTTATCACGGATAATCCGCTCTCCCGTATGCTCTACAGGATTCCGATCCCGCTTGTCACCTCCAGCAGCCCGACGCTTATGGCATTTCTTTTTTCTTTTTCTCTTGCCATGGTCTGCGGTCTCGGGCTTGATTACTGGATGAGTGACAAGCATTCCGTCAGAAAACTTATCCGCAGAACCGTCGAGGTTATAGGGGTATTTGCCGTATTATTTCTTGCAGCAAAGCTCATTCCGTCCTGGTCCGGTCATGCTGCCGTCGCCGTACGATCACTCATATACGGCGCCATGCTTTCCGCCGTTACGCTTGTTTTATTTTGGGTTGCCATCAAACTGCCGAAAGTCCGGGTTCCTGCAATCACACTTCTCCTTTTTGTGCATGTGCTTGATCTGTTTGTATTCTTTAACCGGTTCAACCCGTTTGTCCCAAAACAGCTTGTATACCCCGATCATGCAGTATTTTCCTATCTCCTAAACAAAACACCGGACAGGTACTGGGGATACGGAACTGCCGGAATTCCTGCCAACTTCGCATCACAGTACGGAATATATTCGCCGGAAGGATACGACCCGCTGTACCCCAAATGGTACGGAGAATTCCTGTATGCCTACAAAAACGGCACGCTTATGGAAACGTTTGACGATACCACCCGCTCAGACGCGGCCATACGTTCGGGATTCGGGGACGGCGGACTTTCCGACCTCAATAAACAAAAAATCCTGAGTGCATTAAGCGTGCAGTATATCTTAGACAGAACGGAAAACGCCGGCAGCGAACAGACCTACCCTCCGTCAGTGGTAAAACCCGTCGATGCATTTGAAGATTGGCGCATGTATGAAAATCTCTCATCCGTTCCCCGGGTCTATTTTGCCGATCAAATCATGATCTATAAAAACGCTTCGGAATTCGCACAAATATTTTTCTCGCCGAAAACCGACATGTCGCGCACAGTCCTCATGTCTGCAGAACCGGTCGGAATTCCCAGGAACACCGTCGGCGGATCCGCCGCATTTGTGTCGTACGAACCGGAACACGTACTCATCAGTACGGACCGCGAGATGCCCGGAGTGCTGGTCCTTACCGACACGTATTTCCCCGGGTGGGAGGCTGCCATAGACGGCAAGCCTGCCGCAATTATCCGTGTAAACTGGACTATGCGGGGTATCACGGTTCCGGGTGGGAAACACATCATCACTATGTCGTATCTTCCCAAAAGCGTTACATACGGAGGCTTTCTGAGTATGATAAGTATAGGAGCAGCTATTGTTATACTGGGATTCATAGCCAAAAAAAGCATATGAGCCGCCGCACAAAAATCTTTTTATGCATCATTCTTCTGGCAGCCGCCGCTTTGCGGCTTTATCGTTTGTCTGATGTCCCCCCGGGAGTAAACCGCGACGAAGCATCAATCGGCGTGACTGCTTCTTCCCTTATGCAAACGGGCAGAGACGAATACGGCAGGTTTCTGCCATTGTCTTTTGAATCGTTCGGAGACTGGAAATTGCCGCTGTATATCTACACGACCATTCCGTTTGTGAAACTATTTGGGCTTTCCGAACTTGCCGTACGTTTACCGTCGGCTTTGGCGGGTATCGCTTCTGTGGCAGCGCTATATTATCTGGCGCAGATGCTCTTTGCATCAGAAAGTATCGGCTTGCTTGCCGCAGTCTCACTCGCGCTTATGCCGTGGCACATTCATATATCCCGTGTCGAGTCAGAAGCGATTGTCGCCGTATTTTTTACGATAATGGGTTCCATATGCTTCCTTCGCGCGCTCAAACACAAATCGCTGCGCAGTCTTATATATGCTGCCGTACTATTTGCGCTGACATACTATACCTACCACGGCAATCATGTATTTACAACACTGCTGCTCATAGGGCTCGCGGCAATCTATTGGCGTGATCTCATAAAAATTCCCAGATGGTGGATTGCGTTGGGAACGGGCGCTCTTATGACGTTTGTCATTCTCTCCGTCACCCTTACGGCAGATCATACGAAAATCGGCGGCATCAGCATATTCGGCGATCCGACAACCGTACATACGCAGATCGAACTACCCCGTCTTCTTCACGATAACCCCGATTCACTCGCTGCACGTTTTATCCACAACCGTTTTGTATACGCTGTAGTAGCAATATCCCAAAACTATCTCAAATCCTATGGCCCTGATTTCCTTTTCATCAGGGGCGGAGGGAACAAGGCACATAACATACAGCGATACGGCAACCTGCATCCCATCGATGCGCTGTTCCTTATTCTCGGAGCGGCAATACTTATAAGTGGCATACAGAAAAAAAGCGCTAAATTTATTCTTTGGTGGATAGCTATCGGAGGAGTGGCGGCTGCTATCACCAAAGACGCTCCGCACAGCAACCGCATGCTTGCCGTCGTCCCCTCGCTCGCCATAGCGATTGCTGCAGGCACAACACTGGCGTATGAACGTGTGCCGGCACGCATAAAAAAGGTTTTTGTCGTCGCTCTCATACTTGGATATGCGGGCGCCATGACTTACTATCTCGATTCATATTTCATCCACTTCCCGAAAACCGAAGCGGCGAACTGGGGATACGCCTATAAAAAACTGACACCTGTCCTCTTTGCTACAAAATACGCTTCAAAACATGTCGTTATGACCTACCCGCAGACATCGCCGTATATATTCCTCCTGTTTTACAGCGGCTATTCCCCTGCCCGCTACCAGAAAGAGGCAACACGATATCCGGTTTCCGCCGACGGATTTACCGACGTTTCGGGATTCGGAAGATTCTCATTCCGCGGGATAGACTGGAATAAAGACCCTGCTCTGCCCAATACGCTTCTTGTAGCCAGGCAGGATGAAGTACCCAGTGATATGACATCGAAAATTATTTCCGAAATTACCCTACCCGATGCCGCAGTACAATTTGTAGTAATAGATACGGAAAAATAAGTATGAAACGCACACATATTTTCCTCTTTATTATTCTGCTTTTGGGAACAATCCTCCGGTTTTACCGTATTACGTCCGTCCCCCCTTCGCTGTCACACGACGAAACGGCAATTGCCTACAATGCGTATTCCATTCTCAAAACCGGCAAAGATGAATACGGAATTCCGTTTCCGCTCCTTTTCCGGTCGTTCGACGATTACAAACTCCCCGGCATGGTGTATGCGTCCGTTCCCGCCGTGGCAGCGTTCGGAACGACCGCGATGGGAGCCCGGTTCACGTCCGCATTTTTAGGGTCATTTACCGTCTTATTGGTATATCTTCTGGTCCATGAATTGTTCAGTGTTTCCGGCAAAAGCAGGCAGTACACGCCGGACGTCTATGCGCTGTCGTCGGCATTTTTCTTTGCCATATCGCCGTGGCATATCAACTTTTCCCGGCAGTTGTTTGAATCCAACGGTGCGCTGTTTTTTCTAACGCTCGCCGTATACATGCTGCTCCGGTCGCTCCGCTCTATCCGGTTTCTGTGGCTGGCTGCACTTTTTATGGGGGTTTCCGTATACTTTTACTATTCCGTGCGTCTTGTGCTCCCGTTTGTTATTTTGGTTTACTGGCTTATCAACAAAAAAACTCTCGCCCTCCATAAACCGGTCACCATTCTCTCTCTGTGTCTTTTTGTTCTCACCATACTGCCTATCGGCAGTCAGATGTTTACCCGCGGAGGATTAGAGCGCGTGTCTATCGTCAGCCTGGTGAATGATCCGAATTACTATAAATGGAAAGACGTATTTATCCGGTTCTATGCAGCTCACCAGAATCCGGTTACCAAGCTTTTCTTTAACCAGAAGACGGCGCTGGTATGGACAGCGGCCGATAACTACTGGAAAAATATCTCCCCGCTTCAGGTTTTTGCCAGCGGAACCAATACGTACGGTTTGCAGCACCCGTTCGAAATTCCGTTTATCATGGTCGGCCTACTGTTTTTCATATCCTTTCCCCAACCGGGCAAATGGCTGCTGATCGTATGGTTTTTTGCGTCATTTTTGCCCGGCGCGCTGAGCACCAATCAGCCGAATGCACTCCGCACCCTGCTCGGGTCCCCGTTTTTCTCTGTCTGCTCGGGAATCGGAGCCGTACAGATTCTGAAAAGTATCGATGAACGGAAACGGCTATGGTACGGTGTCGTGCCGTTTGGTTTGATGCTTCTCTACTTCCTCTATACCTTTTACCAGTCGTATTTCATCGTGAACCCGACACGAAACGCACTGGCATTCGGCGACGGGTACGAACAGATGATCCGGTATGTAAAAATGCATGAATCGCAATATGACCGTATCGTTATTTCCGGCTACTACTGGCGCCCGTATATTTTCATGCTTTATTGGGGCGGGACAGATCCTGAAACATACCAAAAGACAGGCTCACGGCAGGGTTGGGGAAAATACGTATTTACCGGAGCCGAATGGGACAAAAACGAAATATTTCTCTACGACTCATCCTTTGATCCGGGCACGCTTATGTTACCAAAGCCTGCTAAAACACTGTTTATCCTGGGGCGTCTTGAATACGAGAGGAATCAGGAGCGTTACCTTCATCTCGATACGATATCAGGGCGGCACGAACCAGCTGTCTTCATAGCGGCCTCACTAAAACAATAGGCTACATCAGGTAACATCGGGAAACTTGCTTACCCGACATTCGGTGATGAGGGAATCGTGGCGCTGGCAGCCACGTGGGTCGCTACAAAACCCATCCGTCAGGCGCGGTATAGTTAATTATTTACCCGCCTTTGCAACCTCTTCGATGTAGCCCAGCGTCAGAAGCTTCTTTAAGATTTCTTCCTGATACCGTTTGTCAAAATTAAACGTGCCGTCTATATCGAAATTCTCCGTCTTCTGAAGCTTCCATCGGTATTGTCTGTCGGTCAGTGTCTCATTGAGTTTGAATAAACGGAAATAATTCGCATCGAGAAATTCCGACATCCACCAGTTATACGTACTCGCATCTCCTCCCCACGGAGCGAATCCGCGGTTGAAAACGATGAGTTTCGGGCGGTTCTTAGAAAGATCCGCGATCAGCTCATCTTTTATTTTGGACGTGGCAGCATGATTTAAGAACCAGTGGTACTTACTCGGCTGACGTTTGGTATTGAGGTAAAACAGTTCCTCAAATTCAAACGGTCCGATAAATACGAAGTCATCGGGAGACACAATCGCATTCACGTAGGGCGCTATCTGTGGGCGGTTATAAATAAGGGGGGCGGTTCCCATATATTTGGGGAAAAACTTCTGCTCCATTTTCATGGCAAGGTACAGCGGTGTGGCTATCCAATAGAGCAACAACAGTGCATACACGGCCGAAAGCACTACTTTTTGCGAAAAAGCGGTTTTCTCTTCATCGAGCAACTCCTTGACCGCCCACACGGCAAATACTCCGTTAAACATGGAGGTAATAATATAGACGAACGCCTGATAATCGGTTTCCCGGATAGACTGGGGATTACTCCGGGCATTGGAGAACACAAGCGTGACAAGCAGCGGGAACAGAAATGCCCACTTCCCCCGCAATATGACGAGAAAGATTGCCACGGCACTGGAAAAAGCGAGCGTCACCTGCACGGGATTGCTGATCGGAAATCCTGCTACCCCCCACAATGCAGGAAGATAATTATTGATGAACGTATCCGCAATCACTGCCGCGTACCGGATCGGATTAATGGCTGCTCCGGGAGCATGCGGGTAATTATAGATATAGTAATTGGTGTTATATACGACATTTGCCCAGTAATAATCCTTAACACTTCCGGTAAGCAGTAAATAGAGTCCGAACAACAGATACGGAACCGAAAGCAGCACGACACCGGTAATTATGCGGCGCCATACGGATTTTTTGGTATTTGTGGATACGAAAAGATACAGTGCATACAGCGACAATGCCATCACGATAAATATATACGTCATGGACGTAAACCAGCTCAGGAACGCAAACCCTCCGGCGATTATAAGATCCGGCGTTTCAAATTTTTCGCTGTAATAATCCTTAAGAAATAAAAGGGCAAAGGAAGGCAGGATAAAATATCCCGCTAACGTATCCGCAAGAAGCATATTTCCCCAAAAATACGTAGCAGCCAATCCGATGATAAAAAGGAGAACGACATAAAACGTAAGGTTCCGTTTCGGCAACCTCCGCCGCAGCAGCGCATATGATCCCACAAGCATTGCATACAGCACGATTTCCCATCCCACCCTGAATTTTACGAATGACCGGCCGGTAAACGGCAGAATCCCCGCTGCCATAACATATGCGCCGGGTTGATGATGCTGAAACCAATCCCGGTAGGGCAGCTTCCCCTCCGTTATATATCTGCCTCCAACAATGCTGTCAAACTCGTCCGGATATTTTTCATGAAATGCGTTTGTGACAAATACCGTAAGAAGCAGGGAGAAAATCAGAAGCGCTTTCCAATACCTTTTGAGTACGTTCATAATTCCGCCTTTATCATATCACATCGGCCTTGGCCGCCGGTTCTGACGGGTTAGGATTGCTTTCCGCCTTTTTCCGCAATGATAACCATATTATCCTTCATGGGAATGTACAGCGGGAACCGCATCAGCGGAGTTTTTTTAATACGCGTATATACCCAGGACGCGATAGCGCTCTCACCTGTCGTCCGGGCAAGATGCAATACATACCCCAGGCTCAGCCATTTACCGACCTTGTGCCACGCCGTGGGTTTAAGTCCGGCCAGATGAAGCAGTTTCGCAACATTTTTCCGGTGAAAAAAGAATATATGCTGAGGCGGGATAAAAAACGTCCACCGCCGCTTCATGATTCTGGCAGCTATACTCCGGGTATCTCCCGTTGCAATGATGATGATGCCGTCGGGTTTTAGCAGTGTCGCTAATTTTTTCATATCAGCGAGAGGTTCCTGCAAATGTTCAAATACATCAAACATGGTGATGACATCGAAACTCGCTTTCGGGTATGTGACTTCCTGAATCGTTCCTTCCTGTATCCGGTTTTTGCCGACCAGCTCACTTGCTTTGCCCGCCGCAAACGATGACGGATCGAACCCGTAAGCGTCGTACCCACGGGATTTTGCGATTTCCACGACATATCCGAACGCGCAGCCGACATCCAGCAATTTCCCTGAGGGCTTTCTGTCGGAAATAAAGGCCAGGAACTTATGCATGTTCTTCACGATCAGCGGCTTATCCAGCTCATAATCCGCATATGCACTCCGTGTGGGGTCCCCCTCGTAATACCCCTCCGAATAAAATTCCTTTACGAACTTCGTATAATCACGTTTGAGGTCAGTCTGTCCCAAGTGACAGTTCTGACACCGGTAAATCCAATATCCGTTCTTATGAAGGTATTTTTCGAGAGGTATCTGACAAAGGAGGCATCGCATAGGGGGAATAATTTATGTGGTAAATAGTGCTGCATCTTTCCGGCGCCAGTGCTTGGACGCCCGCATACGAGATATTAGTATAGCAGGTAATTTCATAATCGCCATACCGTACCCCGCAAGCATAAGCATATCACCCCGCATGACTGCCTGGAGCAGCCGGACCGGCGTCCAAAGCAGGTGGGCAATCCAGAGATTCGTATCGGACATATTTTTCCACAAAAAAATAAATTGGTTCCGGTATACGATCCGTTTGATATCGGAAGACGTATAGGATGTCTTTATTTTCCCTTCCTCATGAAAATGCCCTACCGTACTTTTTGTCTCAAACAAAACACGGTATCCCGATTTGAGCATTTGGTAGGATAAATCGATGTCTTCCCAGTAAAAAGGGTTATACAGCGGATCCATGCCTCCCAATGTGTCCCATACGCTTTTCCGGAACGCGGCACTTCCTCCGGAAACCCATGCCGTATCCTCCCGGTTCACTTCACCGCGGGAATGGATAAAATACCCTTTTTCCCACCGCGCCACTCCCCTGCCGCGAAGAACCGTTCCGTTCTTTTCATGACTTTTTTCAAGGCACCCGACCGCCGCAACTGTAGGATCGGCAAACCGGGCCAGAAGAGGAGCGAGAAAATCCGCTTCCGGACGGACATCGGTGTTTAACAGAACGACAATTTCACCCGTAGCTACGTGTACCCCGCTGTTTACGTTCCCGGCAAATCCTTTTTGTTGTTTGTTTTCCACAACCGTAACGCCGGGAAACGCTGTGTTGAGGAACGGAACCGACCCGTCCTCGGACGCATCATCGGCTACGATAATCTGCGCTTCCGGCGCCGCCTTAAGAACGGTCGATAGGTTTTTTCTGAGCAGATGCTCACCGTTCCAATTGGGCAATACGATACTGACCGTCATGTCTGGTTGTTGTTTCATATATAAGGCACGGATTAACGGTAAGTAAGCCGGATATCGTGCGTTCCTGCCGGTACTGCAACACCCGTAAACAAGTAGTTAACGGGAAACGCGCGTGACACCTTGCTGTCTACCGTCACCCGCCAGTTGGCATCGAACCGGTTCAGTATAACCAAAAGCCGCGGGTTTGCAGTATTCACATGCAGCCGTATCTCCCCTGGCTGATACCTGATTATATCGACAGTTTCACTGGCCGCAAGCGGAACATTCATAATCGACGCGTTTCCGTCATAAACGCCCAAAAGCGACTGCGGTTCCGTAAAAAGCACCGAAAGTGCATCAATTGGTTTTTTTGTTGCTATGACAGTGTCCGCCAAATACACGCGCGGCAAACCCAACGCATACTCATATACCCGCGTTTCTCCCTCTTTCATCACAAGGCGAAGGAACGGCTTAGAAAGGTCGGTAAGCGAAAGCACATACCGCACGTTAAAGTACGGCAGTAATACGGAATCGATATTGCGGGATGTATAAATCCGGTTGTAGCCGGTCGGCCGTTTCAAATCCGCTTTCCCGCGCTCGCCTGCCACCAAAAAGTCTTCATACAAAAGCGGGGCTACCGGATCGTATCCTTCAATCGTCTCTATACCGTAATATCCGCTGACATTCGGGGGCAATATCCTGTCATCCAGCGTCATTACCCGGAACGGTTTTTTCTGACGTACCAAAAACTCAATTGTTTTCGTCGTCGGGAAAAAATATTCCCGGGGCGTAAACGGCGTAAACTTCCACCCGAAACGGAACAGGTCAAATATGATGAAGCAGAAAAGCAGCCACGTCCCTGCACGCCGCGCTACTACGGATTTAATCCTTCCGAATATGATAAGCCAACCAACAGCGCCGGCAAAAAAGGCGGTCGGCAATACCAAATTTCTCCTTGCCGTCGCCATGTTTTCCAGCAGCACCGTGTCGTGAGTCACAAATGTAGTTGCAAATACCACAACCCACAGAATCATAAGGCCCGCGCCGAGTATGAATGCGCTGAGTTTCAATTTCTTCCCGTTCTTTTTCAGCAAATAATCCAGCCCGAATACGGCCAGCATGGAAAGCGAAAAATCAGCAATCATCATAAGTCTCGTCGGCTGCATGACGGATATGAGCGGAACACGCAGAAGAAACGGAACATAACTTACGGGATTGGGAAGCATAAGCAGCATACTTCCCAGCATCATAACGGTAAAAAATCCTGCGATACCTCCCGTAGAGAGCGCGCTGATTGCCAACATAAGGGGTATAACACCGATGTATCCTACAAACTCACCGTAATTCCAAACACCCCAGTAATTGAGCGTCGCCGGATTTCCGAAGAAGTCAGGAACGATAAACTGGATAAGATGCTGCCAAGGTAAAAACCACCCGGCTTGTTTCCATGACCCGGAAGCCGCAGCGCGGCCGGAATCCCAAAGAAATTGCGCGAGGGGAATCCACTGGACAGCAGAAATAATCAGCGCAACCCCCATGCCTGACACCGCCCACAACAGGGCCGTCCGGTTTTTTGACTCTTTGAGACGCCACAACATATACAAAAAACCCGCAATCAGTACATAAAAAGCGACCTGGATATGACCCGCCAAAACGGTCATGGCGGCAGCACCCAAGAGCAGAACTGTCCCCGCGGCATAATATCTGCGCGGCTTATGCGGGGTAAACAGCATGTCTATGGATAAAAGCAGCAACGGGAGCCAAAGGGCGGTATGCATGATTGTTCCCCAGGTGAGCCAGGAAACGGCAAATCCGCCAAATGCCCATGTCACTGCCCCGGTTACTGATGCGATATCGGATGACCCGAGTCTTTTAACATACAGAAAGAAAAATATTCCTGCAAGAAACGGCTGAAGAATGATAAGAATTGTCCACGCCACGGGAAAATCAAAAAGAAAAAACAGCAGATTCAACGGATAGAACGGCGCTGCCTGTACGTTTGCGTCCAGAGGCACACCTGCAAATGAGTACGGATTCCATACCGGACGCTGCCCGCTCTTCCAGGAATCGATGACGATCTTTTTCCACGGGATCTGCTGCCGGATGGGATCCGTTATAAGAAAATTTTTGAACGGAACACCGCGGGGAAACGCACTTGCATATGCATCCCGCCACGGATGATACAGGCCGACAAGCGTATCGGACGGCACCGGAAGTTTCCCATACAGGAGTGTCTGATAAAAAAATCCCAGAACCAGCAGGACAAACACCGACAAGAATACCCATACCCGTATATGCTTCATACGTTTACTCAGGTAAGACCCGTAATCAGAGCATCAAATGCCCTGGTAAAATGCGTATCGGAAAACTCTTCAGCCCGGGTTATTGCCGCACGCGAAAGGTCGGCATATTTCTTTTTATCGGTAACAAGCGTAGCCGTTTTTTCTATCAGTTCATCCGGCGTACGCCACGTGAGGCCGTTTATCCCGTCGGAAACGATTTCCAACTGTCCTCCGGCGGCAAATACAAGCGGCACGACACCGGCGCTCATCGCTTCCGCGGTCGTAATACCGAAATGTTCCATCTGTGCCGGGTTGCTCTCCCCGTACCCTGCAGCGTGCCAATACAGCATACTGGTCTGATACAGAGCAATCAGCTCGTCGTTGGTAATATTCGGCATAAGGCGGATGCGCGTTCCGGAAACAATCTTAGAAAGCGAATCAAAATATGCCTGATCGGAAGGGATAAGTCCGCCGGCAAGAACAAGCTCCCAACCTTTAAGCGCCCCGCTTTCGGCGGCTTTAGTAAACGCTTTAATCAGTATGTCCTGTTTTTTTGCCTGAAAATATCCGGTGAACCTGCCTACAGACAGAATTTGTTTCTTTTTACCCGTATGCAATGCTGCGGGAACCTGCTGCACCGGCGGGTATATCACGGCGGCGCGGCTTCCTAACTGCGGGTCCAGTTCGGATTTCGTAAATTCGGAATTACACACAATCGCGTCATACCGTTTAAGCTTCCATGGGTCAGCCAAAACCGATGCAAACGGCACCTGGAAATGCAGAATATTATGTTTTGCCAGTGTAGCCGGTATGCTGCCGTCGCTTAAGAAGAATATGAGGTCATATTTCCGGCTCCCGAGCAGCTTTTCAAAAATATTTCCGTTTTTAAATACATTCGGTGTTACCCGCACGCGGGACAAATCGATACCAAACCGCTTTTCTGATGCGCCTAAAATATTCGGATCATCCCAAAAAAGCACGACATCATGCTGTTTGGACCAATGACCGGCGAGTGTCAGGGTATACCGTTCACCTCCGCCGAGTCCGTCAAAATACGGGTTATAAAATCCTATCTTCATTGCTTCCTTTTCCTCAATATAAATACACCCAGTATCAGTGTAGCAAATCCCGCTATCATCAGTCCGAGCCGGACGCTTATGGGCCGGTACTGCATACGCACCGTATGCGTGCCGGCAGATACTGCCACGGCCCGGAAATCGAAATCCGCACGCAGAAGCCTGGACGGCCTGCCGTCGACTGACACGCTCCAACCCGGATCATACACATCCGACAGAAACAACAGCTTCGGCACATCGGATGCCGTCTGTATGACAACCTCAGTTGCGCGGTAGGAAGAAATAGTAGCGCTTCCCGGACCGGTTTCCGGATCAAACCCGGGCTTATCCTCAAGCACCACCGTCTCCCGCATATTCATGCCCTTTGCCGTTAACTGACTAAGTATTTCCTGTTCGCTGCCCGCAAGAGAATATGACGACGCCAGAAATGCTCTCGGCAGACCAGCGGTATTTTCTAAAATTTCGAAATGCTCATCTTCCCATATACGGTTGTACTGCGGCATTTCCCAAAACGGGTACGCCCACGGCAACCTGCCGTCGCTTTTTTTATGTGCGTAATACCGGACGCCGAGAAGCTGAAGCCATTGTTCCGAATAGACTCCGTGCTTATCAAAAACAACCACGGATCTTTCTGCATTCCGCACAGCGCCGAGGCTTGCGGCCGACATGAATTTGCCGTACCGGTACTGATATACTGCATCGTATCCCTCGATAAGGGATATCCCGAACGCAGAGCCCATTTCGTTACCGATATTCCCGAATACCCTGCCGTAGTTTGCGGCAGTGAGTGACTGCAACTTCGTAATCACCGGCAGCTGCGGATACACATAAGACGCCGGGTCAAACGGCATCCATTTCGCGGCAAACCGGTATACGTCAACCGACGTTACCGCAATCAGAATAAACGGCAGGACAACCAGTAGGCGTTTCGGAACAATAAATCCGGCGGCGCAAATTGCAAGCGTCATAAACACGAAAGCCGTAGGAAGATACAAATTCCGGATTGCTATCGATAGTTTATCCGCCGGCAACGGGTGAAATACAAAAAGTACGATCCAAAACACCGCAATAAACATACAAATCCCGGCAGCATAAAATCTCATGTGTTTCCATGAACGGTTTTTCCAGGCGTCCTGCAGGGTATCAAATCCGAAACCGGCAAGAACCGCAAGCGAAAAACTCATAAGTACGACGATCCGCGAAGCGGAGCTCGTGGAAAGCACCGGAATCCTGAGTGCAAACAGGAGATCAACGAGCGGAGTCTGAAACGCCAACAGCAGGGACCCGAGAGCCATAACGGTGAAAAAAACCGCGTGGTCTGCTTTCCGTCTGATGCGCAGCGCAAGGAGAGCAAGCAGCAACGGAGCAACGCCGATATACCCTGCCCATTCGGCGTAATGCCCGAACCAGTCATTCCGCGTCACGGGATTCCCGTAAAAATCAGGAGAAAACAGCGTGATGATATACTGCCACGGAATCACTTCCCCCTTGAGAAACAAACTGCTTCTTACCGCATTCGTGTACGACACAAAACCCGGCAGAATCTGGGGTGCAGCAAGACCCATGCCCAGCAGTACAAACAGACCCGTCTGCAGCGCTTTAGGCGTCCCTGCTGCTTTTCGGTAGAGTGCAAAACTAAGCGCATAAAGAAATACGTACAGACTCATCTGAAAGTGGCCGGACACAAATGAAAGTCCCGTGCCGAATGCCACAAGAAGAGCTACCAGGGCATTCCCCTTTCGTATGTACGTATTCATCGCATACAAAATGAGCGGCAAAAACAGTACGGCATACCCCAGTGTTCCGTACGCCATCCAGACGACGATAAACCCGCAGAACATAAATGCCAGCGCCCCGATTACACTTCCGGCCCGGCTCACTGCGAGCGAACGAAGGAACAGCAGCATAAACAATCCGGCCAGCAACGGCTGCAGCAGGATCATCAGACTCCACGCGTGTATTTCCGGCAGCAGGAGAAATAATGCATTCACGGGAGAAAACACTGCGCTCTGGTAATTGCCCGCATGACTCGTACCGGAAAAACTATATGGATTCCACAGCGGCATCTCACCGTGTTTCCAGGAGTTCACTGTCACGCGTTTCCAAGGATACATCTGCGTAATGACGTCCGGCATCGCATTGTTTTTTACCGGCATGCCGTAACTGCTGCTCCAAGGCGCAAAAAACGTCACTAAATACGTTGAAGGAAACGGCACCAGCCCTTTCCCCCAATACGGAAAGGCAAAGAGAAGCCAGAGAGCCAGAATTATTCCCGCCGGCCACAAACGCTGCAATATATTTTTCATCCTGATTGCCGAAAAAACACTACTTCTTTTTTTGCTGTAATTCCCAAAGCTTTGAGTAGGTGATAAACATCGAAAACCCCTGATACATGCTTTCAATCCAACCAACTGTTCCCGCCTTCCATCCTCCCTGCCGGACATATGAGTCCCAAAAACCCGTCAGTACGACCCTTAGAATCCTCCACCACGTAATCGGAGGATGATCTGCCGCGAGGCGAAGGGTGGCTTCCGACTGACTCCATTCATTTGTTTTCGTCACCATCTCCTGCAATGTTCTGTGCGTATCATGCAGCAGATCTCCCGTCACTCTGCCGGTTTCTCCCGAAATGATCGGCGTTTCATGAAGCGAGCCGCGCCACTCTTTGAATGCATCTTTCCGGAATAACCGAAGCATCCATTCCCGCGCCGGCCAGAGAACACCTAAATAATAATTTTTCCTGTGTATTTCATATCCCGCTTCTTTTGGCGTATCTTTCGACGTAATTTTCTGTCGTATGGAAGAAGCAAGGGCGGGACTTACTATTTCATCAGCATCCACGTAGAGTATCCACTCACCGTTTGCTTCCTCAGCTGCAACATTTCTAAGTTTGGCAAAATCCCCCGAATGAAATGACCGGACCAGTGCGCCCTTCGATGTTGCCAGCCCGGAAGTATTATCTTCGGAATTATTGTCGAGGACGATCAACTCATCCGCAAATGCGACGGCATCAAGACACTTCCCGATGCGGGCTTCTTCATTTTTTGCTATGACAATTACGCTAAGCAGCGGCTTTTTTTGGCTCATATTGCTTCCCCCATCTCCCGCAGAGTGCATCCAGCACTGCTCTCTTTTTTTCCGGATTTCCCTGTGTTGCTAACCGCATGGCTTCCCGGATAAGTGCCGCCTTGGTGCGCAGCGGTGCATACCGCATCCCTACCAATAATCTGTTCCGCGTGATGTAGTAATCATGAATAGGATTACCAGCGCCTCCTGAAGAACCGGCATTTACATGCCAGATTACGGATTTAGGATAGTACAGCAGACGGAAACCCTTGGCCTTTGCCCGGAGCCCGTAATCCAGATCCTCAAGATACAGATAAAATCTGTTGTCCAGCACGCCGATTTGTTCCACTACCTCGCGTCTGATCATCATGGAGCATCCGGTTACAAACGGCGTCTCTGTAATCTCATCGTATTGACCCGTATCAACTTCATCGACGCCGCGGTGACTCGCATACATATTGCTCCAATCAATAAGCCCTCCTGCGTACCAGAAGACCTTTCCCAATTCGTTTTTGGCATACCGGTCCTTATGATATTCGTGTCCGGGAGCAAAATATATTTTGGATCCGGCGATGCCGACATCCGCTTTCCGGAATGCGTCAACCAGCGACAGGGCGCCTGAATCGGCAATCGTATCGTTATTTAACAGCCACACATAGTCCGCTCCCCGGTTCATGGCATACTGTATGCCGGTGTTATTACCGCCGGTAAACCCTAAGTTTTTATCGAGCGCCAGTATGGTAGCGCGGGGAAATTCTGCTGACAGCTTGGCGACTGAGCCGTCCGTTGACCCGTTATCAACCACGACTGTTTCCAGGGAAACTCCTGCCGGCTTCAGGCGCTGTAAGGAAGACAAACTTTTTCCCGTGTCACGGCTCCCGTTCCAGTTGACCATGACAAGTGTGATTTTTTTCATGATGAATGCGCGATTTTGCGGAGTATTTGGTGCCAGACACGGACGAAGGGATTTTTTGCTTCGCGCATTTTCACCGTCGTTACCCAGTACGCTGTTTCCCTCCCTGTCTTTTCCATCTCTTCAAGCGCGTGCTGCACGGGGATATCAATCTCACGGAATTTTTCTTTTTCCCAGAGTTTCACGAAAATGATAAACGAGTAAAACGCCTGCAAAGACGCAAGAACCAGTCCGTGTAATCCGTCTTTGTATCCGCTTTGGGCAAAATATAATTTGATAAAATCAGAGGCCGGAAACCGTATCGCATCGCGCCAGCTTATCCTGTATCCGGCTGCCTCATATTTCTGCATCTCGCTTTCCGTATAAATACGCTGCATTTTATCCAGAAACTGTGCGAGCGTATCGTAGTTATAATGCACATAGGCATTCGTAAGTACTCCCGTAGCCCCCGTTACTTCAATGTATTCATGCACGTGTTTCTCAGGATACGAGCCGCTTCCTTTTCTGAATAACCGGAGCTGGCGGTCCGGCCACCAGATTCCGTGCCGGATCCATTTCCCAAAAATTATATTTTTCCGGGGCAGCCAATATCCGTTTACATCGGTTTTCCCTATCGCATCTTTCATTTCACTTACCAGCTCGGGAGGGATCACCTCGTCGTCATCCAGACACAATATCCAATCCTTCGTGGCCTTGGTAAAGCCGTAATTTTTGTTAACATTGAGCATCAGATTATTCGGACGCGTATATACGGCGGCCCCGTACTGTTTTGCCACACGGGGCGTCCCGTCAGTTGAACTGTTGTCCACTACGATAATTTCCCCTGCAAATTTTTTGACCGACGCAAGTGTTCTCTCTAAACTATCCGCACGGTTATAGGTACTGATGACAACGCTGATATTCATTGTGTTATTTGCTCCTCCGAAATGTCGTAATGAACGCCCGTACACGGCCGCCGTCAAACCCGTATAGCAGCCCTGCATATAGTATACCGCCGCCGGCCCCTACGGCAAAAAGCCATGCGTAGGTATGCGGAACGACGCTCAGAAGCAATGCATATGCCGCTCCCTGGAGCACCGCGGCAAAAACAGGCGCCCTGACATTTTCAAGAAACGAGAAGTCCGCAACCCGTTTTGCGGTCCGGATGACAAAATACAGCGAGCCTGCCACGATCAGAAGCGCGAGCGCTACCCCGTTAAAACCGAATATCTGCAGCAAAATGACGGTGAGTACCCAGGTGCTGACGGTCCAGCCGACCATAAACTTTAACGTCGTGCGGATGTTTCCGACTGCGTTTAATGCATTCATAAGGGGCGTCGATAAAGCGGCCAGTGCTGATGAAAATACGAAAAGGTAAAAAGATACCAATGCCGGCTCCCATTTGCCGTATTTCGGAATCAATTGCACCATCGGATGTACAAAAAACAGCAATCCTGAAGAAATCGGCAACATGGCAGCTGCCAATCCGAATACGGTTTTGTCTATCGCTTTTACAAGCAACGCTTTGTCATGCTGCAACCTGGAATATGTCGGGAACGTCACCCGTACGACACTGTCCATAATAAGCCGGAGCGGTACTTCTGCCCATTTTTTGGCCCATCCGATATAGCCTACCTGGCTAAACGGCAGGACTTTGCCCAAAAATACGGTAAGGAGATCGTCTTTAAGAAGAGCCAGAAACGAATTTATCTGAAACGGTATACCGAACGACATGAGTTTCTTAGCGCTTGCCCGCGAAAATACCAACGAAGGAACCCACGGTTCGATCATATACATCGTGATAAGCCCCAAAGCACCGCGTGTAAGCACCGCCCAGGTAAAACTCATGATCCCGCCGCCTTTCCATGCCAGATATACGGCGACACCGTAAAACCCGAGCGTTTCCACAATCTGCGGAATCACCAGCCGGTCAAAGGCGAGTCTGCGCTCCAGCAGCACCGAGGGAATCGTTTTGAGCGAAGAAAGAAAAAATGAAACTGCCAGCGCGCGGAATAGCCAGAGCCCGGCGGTATCCAGACGGTAAAATGCGGCAATCGGAGCGGAAAACGCGAGCGACAGCAGGACAAGCGTTATAACCAGCACCTGCTGGATCACAAATGTGGTTGCAAGATCTTCGCGTGTTACTTCTTCCTTTTTCTGCACCAGTGCAGCTGCGAGTCCGATATCGGAAAAATACCCCAAAAAAGAAATGATTGCCGAAACGACATAAAATATACCGAACGTTTCAGGAGTCAGAAACAATGTGAGCAAAAACGTCGCCCCGAATGCTATGACCTGCAGAATAAACGTTCTGGCCGTGAGAGCCAGCACGCCTGCAACTGACCGCCGTTTGATTAGCTCAATATCAATATCTGCCATACCGAAGTGTCCTCCATGGGCGGCTTTGCATAAGCCGCCATAACCCTTTAAGATCTCCCATCGCTGTTTTCAAAACGCGTACGGTAGAACCGGGATTATCTATCCAGGTTACCGGCTCTTCATACAGCCGGAACCCGCTTTTCTCACCGACAATCAGAAGTTCGCTGTCAAAAAACCAATCGTTATCCTTTATGTGCGGCAGAAGCTCGGTAACGATGCGGCGGTTCACTGCCTTAAATCCGCATTGCGCGTCGGTAAAGTTCACCAGAAAAAACAGTTTAATAAGCGATATATATCCTTTGGATGTAATGTTCCTGAGTATGCTCCGGCCGAATACTCTCGCGCCCCGGGCGTTCCGGCTCCCGATGGCAATATCAAATCCGCGCTCCAGGGCGTGCAGCATCGGCGGCAGGTGTGTTAAGTCCGTAGACAAATCTATGTCCATATAAGCAAGATAATCGTAATCGCCTTTCCGCCACACGTGTTTTACCGCTCTTCCTCTGCCTTTCTGGCTTAAGTGCTCGACGGATACCGTCTGATATTTATGGCTCAACTCCCTGGCTATGCGGAGTGTCGCGTCCGTAGACGCGTTATCTGCAATCGTTACGTGCCACGAAAAATCCGTGAGATTTTTTGACAAAAACCGGATAAGCGTGCCGACGCTGGCGGCAAGTTCCGCTGCTTCGTTATACACGGGAAGTACGACATTAACGCTTGGCTTTTCTTTGGTTTTCATAAAACTGGACTCCTATATACAAAAGAGATATAAACGAAATGATGTTTCCTGCAGTCCGTACGAACGTATCGGTAAAACGCATCTCCAATAACGACTGGCCCGCCTCCAGGTGTATAACCGGCAGACCGTTATCTATCCGCGGATGTACGGTCACGTTATTGAGCACATACTTCCACCCGGGTATGTATGCTTTATGAATAACCACGTCTGCGGCACGTGCCGCCTGCAGGACAAAACTTCCCCGCACCGCCGTTTCATTCTGACTGATTACCGAAACTGCAGGGCTGCTTTGTATTGTATCAAAAACAACTGCCGATTCCGCAGCCGGCCGGATAATTCCGCTCGGGAGATATTCATCGGATACTTTTGATGCGCGCCAGCGTAAATCCGACATCGACTCAAACTCTTTGCTGGTTTTTTCATACGTATATTGCGGCACAAACCATTTGAGGTTGAAAACCAGTACTGCTATTCCGATGAGGACTGCGCTTACCGCCTGCCGGCGGCTGTCTTTAAGAAGCGTAATGGCGGATCCGCCTAAGATAGCCAGCCCGAATGCGGCCGCAGCTAAAAACCGCCACGGGTACTGCAAATAGGCAAACCCCGGGAATACCCGCCAGAGGAAAGCAGAATACGGTGTCACGAGAAAAACAGCCGCAATGCTTGTGATAAGCCCCGCTGTAAGCAATATGTTGTTCCCTTGCCGTCTCCGGAATACGAATCCTAACACCGCAGCCAGAGCAACCAGTACATGGAGTTTCCCCAACATGAATGACATGCCGTCCAGACACCCGGGAGCAGAGCCTCCGAACCCCCACTGCGAACTCCATAACTGGCTGACACAGACAAAGTGATCGGCGTAATTTGCGGTGCTGCTCACCTGCCCCGCGACACTCGTAAATCCCATTTCGAGAGCGGCAGGCAGCCAAAAAAAGGCTGAGAAACCCAATCCCAACAATACAGCACCAAGATGCGAGAAAAAAAGCCGCCGGTCAAATGCGCGGGAGTATATCCGTTTGAGCCAAAAGACGGTCAACCCGGCGCTTACGGCCAGCACCGTTATGTATCCTAATAACGTATGCGCGAGTACGGCACCTCCCAGACCCAGCGCTCCGGTCAGCATACGCACATATCTGTGTTTCGGGTTGGAATTTTTGACGAATGCGTACAGGATGAGCGGCCAGAATATAAGTTCCCAATATTCTCCCACTGCTCCGCGGACATAAATTTCCACCGCATGATACGGGGCATACATATACAGGAGTGCTGCTGCAAATGCAGCCGGCCACCCTGCAAGTCCGGAAATGACCGCATACATTGTTATCGCAGGAAGAACGATTCCTACTGCAAACATCAGCTTTGTCGCCGTCAGAGCCGGCACGCCGAACGCGTATAATATGCCGCCGAAATAATACGGTAACGGACCGTAAAAATTAAAAATAGGATATCCGTATCCGTATCCCAAATCCGAAACCATGCGTACGGGAAACTGCCCCTCAGAAAGAGCGTTGCCCATCGTAATGACCCGGGACACCTGCGTATCGTCGTGCATCGGGAAATATCCCCGTGCAAACAGCGGACGTATGGCGACAAGACTCAGCACCAAAACAATAAGAAACGGCAATACCTTTTTCATATCATCGTGTTAAGCTTTCTGAGCCATACAAGATACACGACTGTGCAGCACAAACTTACGACATCCGCGGCGAACCGCATCGGTGTTTCCCGAAACGATGCTTCCAGCGTGTGACGCCCTTGGGGAACGCGTATGCGCATCACTCCGAGTTCATTACGGTAGTTAACGGGCGTCAGCCTGCCGTCAATCGTCACTCCCCAGCCGGGATAATATATTTTATTTATCTGCATGATGCTCTCGGTATTTGCTTCGAGGTTCACCTTGATATTCACCCCCGAAAACGTCCGCGTCGCGACCGAAACGTCTCCGTCTATCACTTCAAGCGTTTCAACGGCGCGCGAAAGAGGAATATCCGTCACCCATTTGGGCATATATTCGTTTGCGACATTCGTCGTAGCTTCGTTTGTCGTGTAATATCCAGTATTACGGTTCACAAATGATATGCGCTGCAGTTCATTTCCCGCTCCCTGAATCCAGATCAGCGCAAAAATAATCCCGAGCACTACGGTATGCCACCCCTTAAGCCGTTCCAATGCCATAGCCACGATCCATGGCCCGAACAGTACGGGAAGCACCAAAAACCTGTACGGAAACTGCACTAACTGACCCACTATAGAGAGTCGCCACACCGGCACACTCACCGCAACACTCATGAGTATTCCGATGACGGTAAACGCGGCAATTGCCGTCTCTTTGGAAGAATATTTTTTCCCTACGCTCAGTAATACGGCAAGCGCGATTACGGTGGAAAATCCCAGAAGTACCGCGTTTTGCATGCCGATAAAATACCGGGCCGGATCCGAAATGACTGTTGCGTCAAAGCGTACCAGCCCTTTTTCCAGCAGCGCCGGTATCCAGAAAAATGCTGCAGCACCTATACCTATAGCCGCTCCTATCCCCATCCGGATCCGGTATTTGTGAATAGCCACAAGAACAAATACACACACGCCTATGATGAGTGCCACGGTATTATGACTTACGATCAAAAGTGCTACAGAGGGAGACAACAGCCACACCCAGCCTTTCTCTAGAGCTAAAAATATAAGTGCTCCGGCAAAAACCGCCAGCACTTCTCCTACTGATCCGCGGTGATATATGTCGTACAGGAGGTACGGAGAAAAAATAAAACTTAACGTACCCATAACACTGGGAATCATGCGGAATTTCGACCGTAATGCTGTAAATACGGCGACAGCCCCGCCGACAACAGAAATAACAAATATGGCTTTTACCGCATCGAGAAAGGAAAGACCGAGCACATGAAGCAATGAACCGATATACAGAAATCCGGGGTACAGGAAATTCGCGACGGGATACCCGTAACTGTTATTCAGCCTGCCTAAGTAGCGCACGGGAAATTGCCCGTCAGCCAAGCTCTGATAAAACGCGGACAGGCGTATGACCATCCATTCTCCGTCGTCGGATATAAAAAACCCCGGACGGAATAACGGCCATAATACGGCTGCCAGCGCAATCCCCAAGACGATGAGTGCGGGAAGCAGCAATGAATATTTTTTTCTCATGGTAACGCGGACAGAGGAACGCCGACTCTATAAAAACGGAGCTTCCTGTCTTCCGGGCTTTTGCCTTTCTTGTATTCCCCGATAAGCGTCATCGGCCATCTTACAGGTGTCACCTGGGTTTCGTTCATCACAAAATACGTTGCACTTGATGATGCGGCAGTAACCATCTCTTCGGGAATGAATTCCGGCAGCGGCCATATTCCGGTTATTCTTACGTTCGGATTGTCGACCAGATACAGCTCTATCGAATACGGCATAAGTCCGAACGTGCCTTCCGTAAATACGCTCAGTTTCTCATGAGCGGCCTGTGCCGTAAGATAGGTAATGACCTCTTTTACCCCGCCTCCCGCCGGCCAGTTATCGATAAATTGACCGCGTTCAGCAGCAGGAATCGGAGCTTCTTCCGGCTGATTCACGATATACCCTGTGACATACAGACTCGGCACAAACAGAACCAGTATGAGGATAAGGCGCGCAACCGGTGTACGCACCCGGTCCCATATCTGAACGGCAGCGTATGAAGCAATGATAATAAGCGGCATACTCATAAACAGGATGAACCGGGGATACAGTATTTTTGCGAAATTTGCCAGAGCGGCAAACGGCAATGCCCACCAAAGATACAAAAGGAAGCGTTCTTTGCTCTGTTGCCACCGTGTAAACCACGGAACGAGCAGCAGGATAAAAAGCGGAAGTGTCATGTAATGCTGCAGCCAGTCAAACATTCCCCTCAGGTTGCCTGCAAAAAACCGAAATGGTTGGTTGAGCCATTCCGAAACCGAAAAAATAAATACATTATCTTTCTGACCGACCATGTGAAAAAACGGAGAGAGACGCAGCACGCTGTAAAATACCTGAGACAGCCCGGCCGCAACGATCACCAGGGAAACCCACCGCATAAGGCGCTTCCACCGGTCCTTCCCCTGCCAGTCAAACAACAGAAGCGTTACCGGCAGGAAATACAGT
This sequence comes from Candidatus Gottesmanbacteria bacterium, assembly GCA_023245355.1. Classification (GTDB taxonomy): domain Bacteria; phylum Patescibacteriota; class Microgenomatia; order UBA10105; family UBA927; genus UBA927. The sequence goes on from JAHFKN010000001.1 coordinate 371,395, forward strand.
GACAGAAAACCGGAGCTTTTATTGAGCATTCCCGCCCCCAGAAGCATCCCGAGAATAAGCGCCGTATCGAGCCGGATATAGCGCGCTAGTAGTACTGCAGCATACAGACTCCATACGGAAAACGTCGAAACCAGCGAATCATAAAGTGCGATACGGTCATACCACGCGGTAAACGGCAATATCACATAGATAAAACCGGTCAGCCAGGCCACCCGCTTATCACGGAATATCTCATAGGACAAAAAGAGCATGCCTATAAGGGTGCCCGCGCCCGCGACGACTGACGTTAATCTGCCCACAAACAGAGGATCACTGCCGTTAAAAAGCTTAAGAAGCAGCATCATGATCCAGGTAAACATCGGCTGTTTCCCGTCGGTCAGGGATATGAACCGCCAGTTGGCGTCCCTCATCCCGATCTGCGACCACCGGACGTATATGGCTTCATCGGTAAATATCGGCAGCGCTGTTATGTGGAACAACCGGGTCAGAAAATACAGTGCGATTATAGCCGCAACGCCTAAGGCAAACCAAAGCCACTGTTTGGTAATCCACCGCATATATTTCGATTATATCAGGAAATCCGTGAAAACTATGGAAAACGGGGAAATTTACCCGCGTTTTCCTGCCGGGACCAGGAGACTTACTGCCGCAACAACCGCGCCGGACCAAATAATCGATGTTTTCCACACCTGTTCTGCTACGGAATACTCCCCGAAATACAAATACGGCGCGTAGCTTGCGACCAATCCCAAAGACACGATGACCGCAAACCGCACAAACGCGTGGTGACGCAGGTTCAGCACGATAAACGGCAGAATCCATACCCAGTACCAGGGCAGAAATTCACGCCGGAAAAGGACGAGTGACAACCCGATGACCATCGCCGCCAACATCCATTCTTTCCCCCGTTTAAGCAAGAATACCGGAAGCAAAAATATCGTCATGAATTTAGACGCGATCGACAGAGAAAGGAACAGCCACGCGGTACCGTATGTTTTTTTCATGTACATATACACAGCCAGCAATGCAAAAGCCACGAGCACGATATCGTTGTGTCCGCTAACCAGTGACTCGATGAGAATCAGCGGATTGAGTGCAAAAAGTACCAGGCCGTAGGCCACCTGCTTCTTGTTGTCCTGCTCCAGGACGCGCATAAGGCCCCAGCATGCCAGAAGATAAAACCCCGCAATCATGGCTTTGGTCGCAAACAGCACGAGAATAAACACCCCGAACCCTGCCGCGTACGGCACCAGGCTCAGCAAAATCCACAACGGCGTATATGCGCTGGAAAGATGTGTCCACCGCATGAAATTCGTCCACGGATCAATGCCGGCATACTGAAGAGGAGTTACGGTATACGGATTCTGGTGATATACCAATACCGTTTTTGCGGTAAACAAATAGTTAAAAAAATCATATGAAAATGCAGCGGGATATGAACATACCAGTATGCCCGCCAGAACAAAAATAATGCGCCACACCAGAGAAAGGCTCACGTCACCGCGCGCGGCATACCGAAGCAGTAACCCGTAGAGAATAAACAACGCACCTATGATTACGCCGTACAGGAGAGTGGCAAGCGGGCGCTGGTAAAACCCGACATACTGAAACGCTTTTTCTGCGGTTTGTACGATACTTGCCCGGGAAAGTGTCAGGTTTAAGTCGACTTGGGTATAACTGAAAAGCAACAATGCTGCTGCCGCTGCTATATACCCCCAGAAAATCCAGCGCATTCCTTTCATACTCATGTAGATATTTGTGTACGCGCGGCCCCGCACAAGATTGCGTCAGGCATATTTGCCCTGCCACGCGTTCAGTCGGATCCTCAACATATCCGTAAGTCCCTGCATGGAATCCTTGATGGGATTTACCCGCCGGGTTTCCACATAATGCCATTCGACAGGCACTTCTTTTATCTTATATCCGAGTTTTTTGGCTAAAAACAGCGCCTCAATATCAAATCCGGCAGTTACCATCGGCCCATGGACCTCATGCATGCTGCCATACAGCTCAAGGCGCGAAAATATTTCCTTGGCGACCATACGTCTGAATCCTTTGAATCCGCACTGTGTATCGGTAATCCCCCGAAGTCCTAAAAACAAACTCCGCAATATCATGAATCCCCGCGCCATGATCACACGGGAAAGCGGCGCACCCTCTCTCCGTCTGTTCCTGCTCCCGATAACGACATCGAACCCTGCGTCAAACCACGGTAATAGTTTCTCCAATTCGGAAATGGGAGTCGCCTGGTCTAAATCCGAAAAAACGACGATGGATCCCCGCGCTTTCAGCATGCCGGAGATGACCGTCCCCGCCTTGCCGCGATGAGGGTTATGCAGCACGGAAAATCCGCGGTTTGCAGCGGCAAACCCGTCCAGCAGTTTAGGTGAACCGTCAGTGGAGCCGTCATCGACCAATATCACTTCCCACGCGTAGGATTGATTCTCCAGATACCGCGAAACTTTATCCAGGCTGCCCAAACGGATATTCGTTTCCTCGTTATACGAAGGTATGATGACGGATAAAAACGGCCTGCTCATTTTGATGTATCTCCTTTATAATGGACCAGCCGCATGATTTTGACAAATGATACCTGCCATTCCCCGTCTATTTGTGCACGGCCGAATCCGGCAACTTCCCATAACGGATGTCCCAGCGGCTTACACTCAGCCTGCTCACAAATGATAATGAGCTGATCGGTCACGCTTTTACGCTCGGGGTCGATTTGCGCGTTTTCTATCGGAACCGGAGCGTTTCCCCAAATTTCAAAAAAATACCGGTACGCGTGATCCGAATTTCCGCCGGTTAACAGCGCGAAATTATACGGTTTCCCGTTTGTCTTTTCATACGCGGCTTTGGCAATCATCTGTGCCTGTCCCAGCTGGTTATTCGGAATAAATTTAAACGGCCTGCCTTCCCAGTTGAGGTATAACAGCCCGATAACGACAGCCATCGCTGCTGCTTTCCCGAGCCAGTGAACCCTGATACTCCGCAATACGATGGCAAACAAAAGAAACGGCAGCGCAAAAAATAATCCGAAATAATAATCATAAATACCTTTTTTGTAAAATCCGAACAGAACGACCGGGATGACGAGCCACAGGAGAAACAACAGAGCTCCCGCTACCGGAGACGGATCGTTCTTTTTTGTCTTTGTTTCCCCCGGCAGAATTTTTGCAATATAGCCGACCAGCAATCCTAACGATGCAAATATCGTAAATTTGATACCGATATCCCACGCGGAGGCAAACACTGCCGGCGCGTTCACGAGTTGTTCAGGCGGCGGAAGCCTGAATACCAGTCTCCCGAACAGCCGGTATGTTACGTCGGATACGTTTTTCCAGAACATTGCGGGTACCAGACCCGTTCCTTCTCCCTCACGCAAAAAGTTAAATATGGATATCGTGTTGGGAAATCCGTGTCTCAATTCAAATGCCAGAAACGGCCCGTACCCGATAACAAATCCCGCTATCCCGAGAAGATAATACCCGAGCCACTTTTTCTCATGTCCGTATATCAAAAACCACACGGCCACTACAGGGAACATAAACAGAAAAAGATAATGAAGCTGGAGCCCTACGCCTAGCGACACGCCGATCCAGAACAGAAGTTTCGGCTTATGGTTGACCACGGCGTGCCAGCAAAGCAAAATCACCAACGTCGAAAAAAACGGCACCAGGTTCGGGTTCCACGACGAACGCGAATACGCTATCACAAGTGGCGACACACAGTACAGGGAAGCTGCCGTCAGACCGACCCATTCATCGCATACATCACGGCCGAGTCTGTATACCACGTAAATCGTAGCAATACCGAATAATGCCACCATCACTGCCGCTCCCGCCGGATTAAGGCCGGATATCCATACAAACGGAAGCATGAAGTAGTAATAAACCGGGCCCAGGAAAAATCCTCCCACGGACGCGGTCGGACCCAATAAGGTAAATTTATGGTCGACGATCATGTGTTTGATCACCAGCATATCCCGCCCCTCGTCGCCCAAAAACGTCATGTACTCTGAAATGCGGTACAACCGGAGGTATGCGCCCAGAAGTAAAATGACACACAGCGCTATTACGGGTAAATGCGGGGTAATCCGTTGAATCAGTTTTGTCATCCTAGTATCAGTTATTCTTCCAAATGACTTTGGAATACATGGTGTAATTCCAGATAAGCCCTATCCCGACACCGAGGATATAAAACCAGCGGTATACGGACTCACCGAAAAACAGCGTGCCGATAGCAACCGTTCCGGACTGAATAAGCAGCGCGCCTAAACTGGTTGCATTAAACTGTACGAATTTCGGAATCACCTTAAACCCCTGAATTCTTTTTCCGCGGAATGTCCAGTTATTATTCAGGAAAAAATTGGATATGATTGCGCATTCTGCCCCCAGCGCGCTGCCGAATACAGGGTGCACGCCGTTTTTCACAAGCAGTTCCAGAATAGTCGTGTTGATAATAAATCCGACGGTGCCTACCACGGCAAATTTGGCAAATGATCCGTGCCGCAGCTGACGCATCCTTGCGGTGATAACGTAAAGCAGCACGTTACGGATATACTGCAACGGCGCAATCTTTGACCTGCCGAAACGACGGTCGGTAAATTTGATCGGCACTTCCCCTACGGTTGCTCCGGCAAGAATAGCATTATGAAGGAAAGCGATTTGGTACACATATCCGCTGTATTTTGATACTTTCTGCTTTACTAATTCAAAATATTTCTTTTTCAGCACGCGGTATCCGCCGGTCCAATCGTGTACGCGCGAGAATCCCAGCCCGTAGCGTACGATGGAATTTCCTACCACGCTGAAAATTTTGCGGTGTATTCCCCAGTTTTCCGGTATGGAGCCGCCGGGAATATACCGGCTTCCGACGACAAAATCCGCGCCGGAGGATATTTTTTTGAAAAACTCAGGCAGGCTTGACGGATCATGGGATAAATCAGCGTCCATTTGTCCGATAATGTCCGCGTCCAATTCTTCTATGGCATACGTCATCCCCCGGAGAAGCGCTTTGCCCAAACCCTCTTTTTTCCCGCTCAACATCGTAACGTTCGGGTGAGTTTTGGCAAAATCCCGGACCTCATTCTGGGTTCCGTCGGGAGACGTATCGTCTACGACCAGCACGGTGAATGTATACCCTTTGATCGTACGGGTGACATCCACGAGCTTCGTCAGCATGGTTTTGATATTTTCCCGCTCGTTGTATGTCGGGAGAATGATGACAGCTTTCATATACGGGTGTGATGATAACCCTTAGACTCGTTCTCTCCAGTAGTTGAGAAGGTCCTCAGCAGTTTTGGTGAAGGGGACTTCCGGCTTCCAACCTGTTTTTGCAACAAATTTGGAATTATCACCGATCAGAATCGGTACATCGGAAGGCCGCATACGCTTGGGATCCTGTTTAATTTCTACTTTCACCTTACTCATGCCGAGCATCATATTGAGCACATCCGCAATCTTTATCGACGTGCCCGTTGCGATGTTGTATACCTCACCCGGATCGCATTTTTCTACTGCCAGCAAATAGGCTCTCACCATATCGCGGACGTCCGTATAATCACGGCTTGCTTCCAGATTACCTACATAAATTACCGGCTCCTGTTTGCCTTTTTCGATAAGTGCGATTTGTTTTGCAAATGTTGACTCAGCAAACGTGTCACCGCGGCGGGGCCCGGTATGATTGAATCCCCGCGTTCTGATAATCTTCATCTTGTAGGATTCAAAATACTGGTATCCCAGATAATCCATCGCGAGTTTACTGACGGCATACGGAGAAAGCGGACGCAGCGGATTCGTTTCCTTGATCGGCACTTCATCTTCATGAACGAGTCCGTACTCCTCTGAAGAACATGCTATCTGGATGACCGGGTCAATACCGACCTGACGCACCGCCTCAAATACATTCGCGCTGCCGACGATATTTACCTCGAGCGTTACCGCGGGCGACCCCCAGGATGTCGGGACAAACGACTGGGCTGCCAGATGAAATATATAATCCGGCTTTATCTTATTTATGGTTGTATACAGACTGTGACTGTCGAGTAAATCCGCATCCTCCAGCTGAAGCTTCGATTTGATGGCTTCAATATGATCCATCTTGCTTCGGGGCCGGCTCAAACCGTATACCTCAAATCCCTGGCTCAGCAGCAATTCTGCCATGTGGCTGCCGACAAACCCTGCGATACCGGTGATCAATGCTTTTTTAGCCATATGATTCCTCCTTAAAAAAATTATTACATTCTTCCGACGCCGTAATACATAAATCCGAGCTCCCGCAAACGAGTGGGCTCGTAAATATTCCTGCCATCAAATAATACCAGATGTTTCATGCCTTTGGCTAGACGGACAAGATCTATTTGCCGGAACTCGTTCCACTCGGTGACAATCGCGACCGCATCTGCCCCGTTTGCCGCATCATACGGGTCTTTTGCGAATACGATGCCGTGCGGCAGTTTTGCTTTTGCCTTTTCCATGGCAATCGGATCGAACACCCGGATACTTGCGCCCTTGTCCAGAAGCGAGTTAACGATATCTATGGACGGCGCCTCCCGCATATCGTCCGTATCCGGCTTGAATGCAAGTCCCAGGACAGCAATGGTTTTCCCCTTCACCGATTTGAAATGGCGGGTAATTTTATCTACGAAATTATTTCTCGCTTCCATATTTACCTCATGCACGGACTTGAGAAGCTTAAAGTCGTATCCGAATTCGCCTGCGATGGCAATAAGTGCCTTCACGTCTTTGGGAAAACAACTGCCGCCGTATCCTACTCCCGGATACAGGAAGCTTCTCCCGATGCGCTTATCAAGTCCCACCCCCTCCAGCACGCGCTCCACATCCGCGCCCACTTTTTCTGCCAAGAATCCGATCGCGTTGGCAAATGATATTTTGGTTGCCAGCATCGAGTTAGATGCGTATTTGATAAGTTCCGCGGTTTCCACGTTGCACAGCACCTGTTTGCCGTCGATCGATTTGTGCAGTTCGACTAAAATATCGCGCGCCCTGTCGGAATTGGTTCCGATGACGACACGGTCGGGATGCAATGTATCAGATAGCCCCGTGCCTTCACGCAAAAACTCAGGACATGACGCAATGGCAAATGAGGATCCTTCCGGTTTATGACGGTTCACAATTTCCGACACTTTCCTGCCGGTACCCGGGGGGACGGTACTTTTCGTGACCACGACTTTGTACCCGACCAGTGATTTACCGATCTCTTCCGCTGCGGCAAATACCTGGCTCAAATCCGCCTCGCCGCTTGTTTTGGACGGCGTGCCTACGGCGATAAACACAACCTGAGATGCGGCAATCCCTTCTTTATAATCCAATGTAAATTTGAGCCTGCCTGCGGCAAGATTTCTTTTGAGCAGTTCGTCCAAGCCCGGCTCGTAGATAAGCGGATCGCCTTTTTTCAGACGCTCAATTTTTTCTTTTGTTCTGCCCACAACCCATACGGTATTGCCCAAATCCGCAAATACTGCTGCGGTAACAAGGCCCACATACCCGTGTCCGATAAACGAAATGGTCATAATCTAGCTAGTATACGAAAAATATTGGTGGCTGTACAGAGTGCCGGGCCCAAAATAGCCGCGACGCAATACTCATGCGGCGCCGGAATCTTCCGACTGTTTTACCTGAGTAATTCCGTCATCAAATCCTCTCATAGTCACGCCCAATGCGCGTATTTTGTCATTTACCAGCACCGCATACTGCGGGGCGGGAGCGCGATTGGCAAAATACTCCGCAAATGTCGTCGGTTTGACAAGCGACTCGGGATATCCGTACACTTGCGCAATTTTTTTTGCGGCATCAAACGGGGAAATTGCCTGACTCCCGACCACATGATAGATGCCCCTGGCATCGGCAGATATAAGCGTATCGACAGCCGTTGCTATGTCGTCGATAAATGTCGGGACGAACAGCTGATCAGCGGGAGCGATAATTTCCTGACCGGAGATAAAACGCTCCAGCATTTTATGGGCGAAATCTTTTTTTCCCACGGGATGCGCGCGATAGGGATTTGATATCCGTATAACCAGTCCCTTTTCACCGAGCGCTAACACCCGCTTGGCTCCCTCGGATTTTGTGACAGCATACCAACCCAGCGGATGTACGGAATCTTCTTCGGTATAGGACTGCTTTGTGCCGTCGAATGCATAATCCGTATCAACATACAAAAGCCGCTTGCCGGATCTGACACATGCTTCGATGATGTATTCCGTTGCGGTGACATTTACCTTCCATGCGGCACTTTGTTCTCCGAGCGTCTTCTCGGCTTCAGCACCCTGTACGTTCGTATACGCAGCTAAATGCAGTACCCAGGAAGCCTTTGTATCGCCGGTAATCCGGGAAATAATATCGTCGCGGTTTGTGATATCGACACCGTTTTCGAGACTGTAATTTTCAAACTCGTGCTTCGGGGAAAGAAGTTCCACGATTCTTGATCCGACCAATCCTGACAATCCGGTTCCGAGTATTCTCATGCTGTGTGGGTATACTGTTTGGCATAATACTGGGCATATGCGCCGCTTTTTACCCGCTTCCACCACTCTTCGTGGTCCATGTACCAGCGCACGGTTTTTTCTAGCCATGTGTCAAAGTCATGCTCCGGTTTCCAGCCCAATTCGTTATAAATTTTTGCCCAGTCGATTGCATACCTGCGGTCATGTCCCGGCCGGTCTTTCACATATTCAATCTCGCTTTCATTTTTTCCCATCAGGGCGAGAATTTTCCGGATGATACTTAAGTTGTTCACGTCCTCTGTCAGTCCTCCGATACAGTATGTTTCTCCTACCTTTCCGCGGGAGAGCACGGCATCGATAGCGCGGCAATGATCATCAACATACAGCCAGTCCCGCACATACAGACCGTCTCCGTAGACCGGAACCTTTTTTCCTTCGATAAGATTGGTTATAGCCAGAGGGATAAGCTTTTCAGGAAACTGGAACGGGCCATAATTATTGGAACAGTTGGTAATTGTGACGGGCAACCCGAACGTATGATGATATGCGCGGACTAAATGGTCGCTTCCGGCCTTACTTGCAGAGTACGGACTCCGCGGGTCATAGAGCGTCTGTTCATTAAATTTTTCCGTACCTTGAAGCGTGAGCGAACCGAACACCTCGTCAGTCGAAACATGATGAAACCGCTTCACGTTGGCTTTGAGCGCCGCGTCCAGCAATACCTGCGTACCGACCACGTTTGTCATGACAAACGGAGCAGCTTCCAGAATCGACCGGTCCACGTGACTTTCCGCGGCAAGATGCACGACCGTGTCGATTCCTTTCATAACGTGCGTGGCTTGCTCTGCGTTACAGATATCTCCCCGGACAAAGGTATACCCGGGATTTTTTTCGACTGACGCAAGGTTCTCCAGATTCCCGGCGTACGTAAGCTTGTCAAAGTTTACGATCTCATCTTCGGGATGAGCCGTAAGCCAGTACATGATAAAGTTAGCGCCGATAAATCCGGCTCCGCCGGTTACAAGTAATCGCATTACAGTTTCCCCTGTTTGACTAATTCGGCAACCTGGATATTTGCCTGTAATAATTCGTCGTGCGACGTGCCTGCATCCACCCACCAGTCTATCGTTTCACAAAGAAGCGACTGCTCTTTGAGGTAGATATTGTTAAGATCCGTCACTTCGAGTTGTCCGCGTGCGGACGGCTCAAGATTCCGGGTGAAATCAAACACCCGCTGATCATAGACATAGATTCCCGTCTGCGCGACATCGGATTTGGGATTCTCCGGTTTTTCCTCGATGCTCAGCACTTTTCCGTCTTTATCCATTTCTATGACTCCGTACTGTTGCGCCAGTTTCTCTCGGCGCACCCCGAATACCATGGCTCCCTTTTTGTCCCGTTCCAGCACCGATTCAAACCGGGCTATAGAGGCGGTGAGATCGAAGTTAAATATATTGTCTCCCAGGATAACCAAAATCGGCTCTTTGCGGGCAAATTCTTCCGCAAGCTTGAGTCCGTCCGCAATTCCTCCGGTAGGATTCTGCTGAATTGCGTAATAGAGGCGCAAACCGAATTCTTCTCCGGACAAAAGCAAATTGGCGAAATCCCCGACATGTCCGCCGCTTGTGATAAGCAGCACTTCTTTGATACCGGTGCGCTTCATCATCTCCAGCGGATAATAAATCATCGGTTTGTTGTACACCGGCAGAAGATGCTTGTTGGTGACTGACGTAAGCGGCCGAAGCCTTGTGGCAAGTCCTCCGGCGAGTATGACACCTTTCATAGGTAAAACTCCTTTCTTCTTATACAGCCAATGTCATGAGCAGTACGATGGCTATCAAACCCACGAGCACATATTCTATCACAACACGGGAATGCAGATCCCCGGACAGCGCGTGATGGATAATTCCCCAGGCGACGTACGCTGCGGCCGTAATACTCCCGATAATAAGCTGCAGATTTACATTTCCCCGCGCAGACCAGAGCGTCAGGGTACCTCCGATTAAAATACAAAAAAGCACAAGCGTGTGCAGCAGATTGGTTTGTTTCATAAGAGTGTCCCCCGTACCAAGCTCAACCCGCCGACGATAATAGTACCCAAAAACAGAATGTGCGCCAGATTATGGCCGACCAGACGCACAACCCGTTTGCGGTTTACGACAAACGCATCCACAGCCAAAAGCCCGATCAACACCCCTACGACCACGAATGCCACGGTGCTTGTGAGGGAAGAAATATTGATTTTCGGCGTATTTATAACCTGCTCAAACGAAGTATTGGGCACAAACGACGGGAGCAGGGCGATGACGGGATTCTGCTGTACCGGCTTTTCGGCTTCTGCCGCAGGCTCCGTAGGAACCACGGTCACCGGTTGTAACCCGGGCTCGGCTGCAGGGGCAGGGGCGGCTGCCTGTGCTTTCGGAATTTGCGCAATCGGTGACGCATTGGTCGTACCGAACATCTGAACGACGAGCGTCGTTTCCTCACCGGACAATATACCGTTTACCACGGCAAACCCCACGTCACGGTATCCGGCTTTGACAATATTTGCCTTATGCGTCGGGCTGTTCATCCATGCGTCCACGACACCGCTGCTCGTTTGAAAATTCTTAGCCAGATTTTCTCCGGCCAGGGTATACCGGTATCCGGCTGAAATGACAAAATCCCACGGGGTTTTTCCGAGCGGACTATTATGCGCCCAGTAATTATTCGCAAACATGTCTGCAGCTTTGGCTGCTGCTGCCTGAGACAGCGCACTGTTGAGCGTCAAAGGATCCAGCCCCGCTTCTTTACGCCTGGCATTGGTCGCGTCCAGAAGCTGCTCAACCCGGATATCCGTCGCATACCCTAAGACATCGGGCGCTTTCTCATGAAAAAACCGTATACCGAGGTTAAATACAGCCAGAAGCAACACGTACGCAAAAAGCGCTTCGTGATGAAGTGCTTTCGCGCGGTGATTGTTCCCTTCATGAGGAACTAACCAATGATGGAGCATGCGGAGTAGTCGCATATATCTATACTCCACCATACGGCCCCTGTCCTGCAAGTGGGTAGAGCTGATTTACTCTTATTTTTCGTCTTCACCCAGGATGATGACGATCTGTGTTTCGCTGTCAGAGGAACTTCTTCCCATCGATAGCGATCCTTTCCAGGTTCCTTTGGAAATCCCCTGGGTATTCATGCCGTTTGCATTAAACACGGAATCGACAGACCATCCGTTCTTTTCAAGTTCCGTTTTATAAAACTCGATCACTTTTTCCGACGTATCCGGCGTTGTCATGGTCAGCCAGAACCCGTTGCTCTTGCCGGCCTGTGCTCCGGAAAGGGAACTCGTAACCTTTGCACCCGGATATAACGGGAAATCCTTCGGAAAGGTATCCGGCACGGAGTTTGAGCCGATGTCGACTTTGGCGCCCGTTTTGCTGTCCGTAAACGTCATCTTACCCTTTTCCAGATCCTGGATATTCGTTTTTACGCCGGTCTTGCTTTCAATCGCTTTCTCAACAATACCGGTCCCTATTTTATTGGCAAAAAACTTCATAACAATCGTACTCCCGATTCCCAGAAGCACCAATAGAACAAGACACCCGATACCGACAAACACTAACGGGTTCGTAGATTTTTTCCCTGCGGGTTTTTCTTCCTTTTTTTCTGCCATACAATTATTCCTTCCTTCCGCCAACATAATAGAGCGGAATATCGTCTTTTCTATTGGTATCATGAATACGGGGGCGTCGCAAGAGTCTTTTTCCCTGCATTGCCGGCAGGCAGGCCGTTGACAGGAATAGAAAGGAGGGTACCCAGCGTATTGGCAACTGCCAGCCCGACCCGAAGACCTGTATACGAACCGGGGCCCTGCTTTGTAGTAATTTCGGTGAGATCCGAAAATGTCAGCGCATGCTCGGAAAGCACGGATTCGATCAGCATCAGAAGCGGCTGTGTATGAGCGGTATCATGAGCCTCCCGTTTTGCGAGCATAGTCCCGTCGCAAAATAGTTCCACCAGCGCGGATTTTGAGACGGACATATCTATGTTAAGCACAATTGTTTTCATATAAGCTCCGTACTCGCCAGGATAACAGCCCCCTGACGCACGATTGTAGCAGGAATCACCGCTGCGTCCACGACCGTTGACGCGCTCCCTGCAACACAGGTTCCCGGCACGACATAATCGACATGCGCTAACAGCTCGGGATCCAAATCTTCAAAACGAAACGGTGTCGGCTTACCGTGAAAGTTTGCCGATGAACCCAATATCGGCGCGTTTGTTCCCCGTATCAGTGAAAGCGCTGTCTCATGGTCCGGCATCCGAAGACCTACGGTTTTGGTGCCTCCGCGGATAGGGGAGTAGATCCTGTTTTCATCGCAAAACGAAACGATGGTAAGCGCTCCCGGCCAATGTGTTTCCATCAAACGTCGTACAATATGATTCGGGTGAGTGAAGTAGGCGAGTGCCCGCTCAATTGAGTCCACCAATACCGGCATTGCCATCGTAACCGGGCGCTTACGCAAACGGAACAATCTATCGATACTGTCTTCCTTATCTATACGGCACCCTATACCGAATGCGGTATCGGTCGGATATACGACGATTCCCCCTTGTGTGAGTACACTGACGGCTTCGGTTATCGAATTATCCATGTATGCTTCCTTTCAACAGATGGGTTCCGTCTTTTTGTGTTTCAAACCGGACATCGACATGCGTACCCGGCAGCAACCCGCCCAAACGTTCCGGCCACTCGATGACGACCAGCGATTCTGATTCATTGACCATATCGGCAAATCCGACCGCAATTGCATCCTCGGGTGTATGCGTCCGGTATAAATCCATATGGTAAAAAAATCCCTGCCGGGCCGGAATTTCATGACGTCGTACAATGATAAATGTAGGGGAGAGAAGCCGGGTAGTTATCCCTATGCCTTTTGCCAGTCCCT
>JAHFKN010000006.1 GCA_023245355.1 Candidatus Gottesmanbacteria bacterium
TCCGGTATAAATCCATATGGTAAAAAAATCCCTGCCGGGCCGGAATTTCATGACGTCGTACAATGATAAATGTAGGGGAGAGAAGCCGGGTAGTTATCCCTATGCCTTTTGCCAGTCCCTGGACGAACGTGGTTTTTCCGCTGCCTAACTCCCCCCATAGGCAGACGACCCGTGGGGTGTCCCCTTTCAGCAGGGAATGGCCAAGCGCTTCGCCAAGCTTCTGAGTTTCTGCGGCGCTTTTGGTAACAGTTTCAAAAGGAAATACCATATGAGTCCGGCTCCGATTGCATCAATTATAACATCGCGCAGTCTCCCCTCGCGGCTTGGAACAAATCGCTGGTGAAACTCGTCGGTTACCGCATACAGAATAGTCAGCGCAAACGCCCAAACATACCTGTTTGTCCGGTCCGCATTTGTTCTCCCCCGGTTTACGGCTCTCGCGTTAAGAAGAAATAACACTGCATATTCTATAAGATGAAGCATTTTGAAAAACAGGAAATTCCATACATATTCCGGCGAAACGGTAACGCTGTGCCTGCTTGAGAGGAAAAAAATAACCGTCATCCAGAGCACGGAAGGCCCCCACCAGTATATGGTGCTTATAAATCCGGATTCTTTTTTGTTGTGATATGCGTTTTCCATACGTCAGTTTTCTGCAATGAAACGGCCAAAGCCAACAACCCGGTTCCCGTGCCTATTAACAGCAGCGGAAATACCAATGTATTCATGTTGCCCGCTGATTCCGCCGCATCTGTTCCGATGAGGGTTTCTGCCGGACTCACAACAGATGAAGTATCAGACGCAACAGTATATATACCCAGTATATCAGAGACAATGCGCTTCGTCGGTACCCGCGTGGCGGTGCGTGTCATGCCCGACGTGGGTGTATGACTAGGGGCAGCAGTGTGAGACGGTGTGGAAGACGGCGATACTGTTGCTGTCGCAGCGGGCTTCGGAGTTGCCGTCGGAGAGGGTGTTTGTGTCGGCGTCGGAGGAGGTAAACAGGGATCCCCCGTACTGTTTAGACTGCCCGGACTTGCGCTTGCCGTGGCCCACACCTGATTACCGTCTGGCATACGCACAAACGTAATCCCCTCGCCCGGACTTTTTGCATACGAATATGCATCTTCCTCTGTCTGACCGTTTAACAATCTCGCCTTGTCAGAGGATGATTTATTGAAATTGAAATTGCCGCTTACAAAAACTACGCACGCCGACGGAGGAAGAAATGTATTGCTACCGATGCTGTATTTCGTGCTTTCTGAACCCTCGTCATCGAGTACCCAGCCGGAAATATCCACGGCTGCAGAACCGGTATTATACAACTCCACCCACTGGGCGTTTACGGGCTCCACCGAAAATTCATTGATGACGACGGAAGAAGCGGCGACCCGTGGAAGAAACCAAAACGCGGCAGCAAACGTACCCAGCACTATCCCGACAACACTCCGGCAGGACATGTCGAGAGCAAGTATACCAATGCACCCCGGAAAAATGTGTGAGATTTATTGCACATGGAGGTAGAAGCTGATAAGTCCGCCACCATGATCGATATATTTGATTTTGATAATACTGCTCGTTCCGCAGGACTGGCTGGATGAAAATAAATCTCCGTCGGCCGGGGCACGTATGACTTCACTCCCCGTTGAAACCATATCAAAGCCCGTGTGGATACCTCCGGAATAACTATACCGCCATGACCACGGGGTTTTTCCGAAGTGCTGGGTAAGCCGTATCGTATCGGATAGCGGCCAAGCCCAACTGCCGTTGCCCACACTCCAATCATTTCCGCTATTTTGGTCATCTTTAACCGTTTTATTTTCTAAACGGGACGACGGATCTATCCACGCACCTCCCTGACGCACCTCGAAATGCAAATGTGCACCGCTCGAGCATCCGGGAAATCCCGTATTGCCGACAAGCGCAATCGGGTCACCTTTTTTTACCGGACCGACTTTTACGGAATCGGTAAGCGCGCGTTCCAATGCCTGCTTTTCCGCCAAAGCCTGAGCTAACAGCCGCTGATACACCACTTCACTATTTCTAGTCTGATCTAATAACGCCTGTTTCTGCTTTTTCTGACTGGCCAAATCCGCCGTATGTTTTTCCAGCTGTTTCTTAAGCGATTCCTGCTCTGCTTTTTTCGACTCGCGGACGTCACGGCGGTCGTTATAGTTCATTTGTGTAAGCTGCAGCTGTTTATACAGCGAAGAATCCTCTTCCTGCACCTGGATAAGGTATTTGGCCCTGGCGAGAAAATCGGAAAAATTTTTGCTCAGCAGGAGTCCGCCGAAATTCGGAGCGTTGGTACGTTTATACGTCTGCGGAATACGGTGAAGTACCAGTTCCAGCCGTTTGGTTTTGAGATCCTCGAGCCGGCCGATTTCCTGGGTCAACTCACCGATCTCATTATCCAATACTCCGATTTTCCGCTTCGTGTCCTCTATCTGCAAGGTCGTTAGCTTCACTTGGGAGTCGAGAAGGGTAATTTGTTTGGACAATGTATTCGCCTGAGAATTAAGACTTGCTATCTGTTCCTGATAGACGCGGATCTTATCTTCTACCGACTCGGCTGATACACGCGAAATTGCCACCAACAATAGCATTACGATAAAAACCGCCTGAAGTATTTTTTTCATGCCAGACTGACAGATGTATAGATCACTTCAAAAATCTGCGGAGCGCTATGGAGCTTCCCAACGCTCCCAGACAAAAACCGAGCAACATATTCCCCGCCAGGAAAACGGCCAGGGATATAAGAAACGCTGAAGAGGTGAGGCTGGTAAATAATCCGCTGAGCGTCGGTATGGACCCTAAAAAGGTAAATAACTGCGGCCGGAGCCACGCGATGACTCCGCTTAAGATAACCGAGGCCACAGCGGCTCCGATAAACCCGTAAAATCCCCCCTCCAGAATAAACGGCGCGCGTATGGTCCACGGAGTGGCTCCTACCAGCGTCAATATCTCTATCTCATCGCGTTTCATGGCAATCTTCATGGCAATAACCGTTCCGATGATGAGAAGCGAATCCACGACAAGAAGCAATGCAAGCGTTCCTCCCACCAGACGGATTGCATTGGTCCACGCCAGAAGCGAATCCACGACATCCCGCTGATACACTACCTCATCCACGCCTTCGGATCCGCCGATCACTGTTGCCAGTTCCGACAAATACTGCGGATCGGTTGCCGATACTTCCAGTGATGCAGGCAGGATATCCGCCGTCACCATCTCGAGAAGCAGCGGGTCATTTTGATTTTGCTGCCGGTAGATTGCCAGTGCGTCTTCTTTGGATACATAGTGCGTTCCCGCTACCTTCCCGGTCGCTTCCAGTTTTGCTTTCAGATTATCGGCTTCCAGTTGTCCTGCTTTGGGGGTGAGAAACACCGTAACCTGCGGTTTGCCTTCGAAATATCCAAGCACCATCACGGAAGCCAGGGTCGCCAGGAAAAATACGCCGCCCACAAGAAACGTCAGGAACATGGTCAGTGTTGCGGCCATCGCCTGATACGGACTGCGTCGGATATGTGTACGGACTTCTCTAGTGATTGGCATCGTGTTTCCCCCCTTTGGCAACCGGCTTTGCGTGTTTATCCAGATGATAATGCCCCTTCGCTTCATCGCGGACAATCGCCCCCTGATGAATGGTCAGCGTCCGCTTTTTCATTTTATTTACGATATCCGCATTGTGACTAGCGATGATAACCGTCGTTCCCAAATCATTCACTTCTTTTAAAATATCCATGATGCCCCACGCGGTTTCCGGATCCAGATTGCCCGTCGGCTCGTCAGCAAGCAGAATTTTGGGACCTCCCACAATCGCGCGCGCAATGCTTGTCCGCTGCATTTCCCCGGCGGAAAGCTGCAGAGGAAACAGATTCCTCTTATCAGCCAATCCGACAAGTTCCAGCACGTTCATGACTCCCTGTTCTATATCGCGCTCCGGCTTGCCCAAAATCTCGAGCACCATAGCGATATTTTCAAACACCGTGCGGTCCAACAGCAGTTTGAAGTCCTGAAAAACAATGCCGACTTTTCTCCGCAGTAAATGGATATTGCCTCCGTTGAACTTGCTGATATCCCCGCTATCGACCGTGATCGTGCCTTTTGACGGAACGAGGTCGCGGATAAGGAGACGGAGAAATGTCGTTTTGCCGCTCCCGGAAGGACCGATAAGAAACACAAATTCGCCTGCCGGTATTTCTACGGTTACATCAATCAGACCGGGAATTTTCCCCGGATAATATTTGGAGACATTATTGAAGGTAATCATTCAAGTTCCAACCTGCCTACATCCATAAGCCACGACACTTTTTTGGCTGCAAGCGTTTGACCGCACACTTTTACCTTTAACCCGACGTACTGGTCCAGATCGACGATAGATGAGATAAGATATGCTGTTTGAGACGGTCCTCCGTCCCGGATGAGTTTATGCGTTCCTTCTCCTTCGACTCCGTCTTTTTCGACTTTGCCGCTCGCGCAATCCTTAAACGTCGAAGCGTCCTGGACGCCGACGACTTTGTTGGCCGTAATCGGAGTTCCTGCAGGAGCTAGCGGACTGCCCGCCGTACCTTTTTGCGAAAGAATGTACCCTGTACCGATACCGAGAAGCAGCAACACAACGTATACGATAACTACGACACGGGCTTCTTTTTTCACCGCGGGAAGCGGCGGACGTGTATCGGTAGCATCTACAGGACGGAGAACGGTCTGGGGTGCAACGCGTGAAGTAGGTTGTCTCATATACTCCATTATCACGGCTTACGAATATTTTTTCAAGTACGCCAAAATAAAATCTTCCAGATCTCCGTCAAGCACGTGGTCTGTCGCCGACGTTTCGTATTCGGTACGCAGATCTTTTACCATATGGTACGGGTGCAATACATACGAGCGGATCTGATTGCCCCACCCCGGCGTTTTGTACACGCCACGCAATTCTTTCTGTTCGCTTCTGCGGCGCGCTTCTTCCACTTCCCACAGTTTGGCACGAAGCATCTTGAGTGCAAACTCGCGGTTCTGACCCTGATACCGTTGCGCCTGACTCGTGATGATAATCCCCGTCGGGGTGTGCTTGAGCCTCACTGCAGTCGATACTTTGTTTACGTTCTGTCCGCCTTTGCCGCCGCTCCGGTAGAATTCCCATACCAGATCCTCTTCTTTGATATCGACTCCCCCTTCTTCCACGATCGGCAGCACTTCCACCATCGCAAATGATGTCTGCCGGAGTTTATCCGCATTAAACGGCGATTGCCGGACCAACCGGTGAACTCCTGCTTCCGCCTTAAGGAATCCGAATGCGAATCTTCCTGTTACCTCTAACGTGACGCTTTTTATCCCCGCCTCTTCGCCGGGCGTATAATCCATTTCTTCCATCTTCCAGCCTTTGCGTTCGATGTAGCGGGAGTACATGCGGTAAAGCATCTGTGTCCAGTCCATTGCCTCCGTGCCTCCCTGACCTGCGTGCAGCGCTATAATGGCATTCCCTTTGTCATACGGCCCCGACAGATAGAGCGCAAACTCCAGTCTGGTGATTTCTGATTTGAGCTGTTCTTCATCTCCGAGCTCAAGAAGCAAGGCAAATTCCTCTCCTTCATTGAGTTCTTTCTGGAGAGAAGCCAGTTCCTGCATTTTGCGTCCGGCTGCCTCCGGCTCTTTCCAGAACCCCTCATGCATGCTTTCCGCTTCCAATTCGCGGATATGTTTACGCATGCCGTCCAGATCCAGCTTGGTCAGCAAAGATGATGCGCGTGATTTGAGTTCTTCATCCATATGGGTTATTGCGTTACTGCCGCATGATGTACCGCACTATTGTACCATTTCATGCTCCCCCTAAGAGGCGGGAAATCAGAGGAACTATCGTTATGCCGACTATCAGCGTAATAACCTGAATCACGGACGTTTTCCCATGGCGTTTCGTCAGAAGCTCCGGAATCAGATCGCTTGCCGCGATATAAAGAAAGTTTCCTGCGGCAAACGGGACCAGGTATTTTTCAAGATCAGAAAATTGAGCACTGACCAATAACACGAGCAGCGTGCCGACT
Organism: Candidatus Gottesmanbacteria bacterium; assembly: GCA_023245355.1. Classification (GTDB taxonomy): domain Bacteria; phylum Patescibacteriota; class Microgenomatia; order UBA10105; family UBA927; genus UBA927. The sequence continues at coordinate 6,042 of JAHFKN010000006.1, forward strand.
ATCGCCGTCGTCGCAGAAAGGAAATTAAACAAAAGCGCCCGTTTATTTGAGAATCCCCCGTGAATCAAAATCAGGAAATCACTCAACTCATGTGGAACTTCGTGCGCGATAATGGCAATCGTCGTGGTTACACCAAGCGGCAAAGAAATCAGATACGATGCAGCGATGACTGCTCCGTCGGTAAAATTATGTATCCCGTCCCCGATGAGCGTCAAATAGGCAAGGGGTTTTTCCTCATGATCATGTCTTCCTTCCACGTGATGATGCCACTGAATAATTTTCTCCAGACAAAAAAATGAAATAAATCCTGTCAGCGTCCAAAAAAATACCCCGTCGGGAAGTAATACGACACCTTCCGGCAATAACTCAAAAAATGTACTCCCTAGCAATACTCCGGAAGAAAACGCAAGCGTATAGGTAATAATCTGCTCCAATGTTTTACGCTGAATGGAAATAAGAACGGCACCGAGCAGTGATAACAGGCTCACCCCGATAACCGAAATGAGGGCGTAAAAAGCTGTCATGAACGGCACCTCCTGCACAATCCGAAAAACTCAAGTAAGTGACGCGCGATTTTGACCCCCTGCGTACGCTCTATGGTTTTTTCAAGCGACTCTACGTTACATTCCGTTACATCAGTAATACCGCCGCATTTTTCGCACACGAAATGATGATGCCTGGGCTTTGCCGCATACTCGAACCGCTGTTTCCCCTCATCCAGCTGAACCGGTCTGGCAATCCCCGCTTCGGTATACACACGAAGTATCCTAAACACGGTCGTTTCATCGGCGGGTATATTATGACTGTGAAGATATTGAATCACCGTCGAAACATCTACGGGCGTATCCGTATGTTCCAGCACTTCCAGAACTCCTAAACGTGCCGGGGTTATCCTCAGGTCGTTATCGCGCAGCTCCTCTTTGCAGTCGTGTTGTTTCATTCATAATCAGTATATGCAAGTAACTTGCATTTGTCAACTGAAACGGATTTCACTTCTTGCTACAATACGCTATATGTTCCGCGCATTTATCGCCCTTGCTTCAGCAGCATATATAGGGTTTATTCTTCTTGCCTCCCCCGTGTCCGCGCAGGAACCACCGCGCCAGGACACATATCACAAAGCCCGGGTTGAAGCAGTGCTGGAAGAGGGCTCCCGCTTTGTAAACGGGCTGGAACTTCCCTATCAGATCGTGAAGGTCAAAATGATGGACGGAGCACTCAAAGACCGGGAAATCACCATAGAACACGGAACTGTTTTCACCATCGACAAAAGCAAGTTTGTGAGGCAGGGGCAAACGGTCGTGGTCGTACAGACCTTGGGACCCGATTCGCAACTCCTGTATCAGATTATCGATATATACAGACTCGATACTCTTATCCCGTTTCTTCTCCTGTTTGTAATCTCCGTCATTATCTTAAGTCAGTGGCGCGGAGTGGGATCCATTGTCGGCATGGCCATCAGCCTTCTGGTTATCGCGAAATTTATCGTGCCGCAGATATTAGCCGGAAATGATCCGCTGATAATCAGTATCATTGGATGTCTGTTCATCATGGTAGTCACGATTTATCTGGCTCACGGATTTTCGCGCCAGACGACCGTCGCGTTGGCAGCTACATTCATCACATTAGTTATTACCGGAACCATATCGATCATGCTGGTAAAACTCATGCATCTATCGGGACTCGGAAGCGAAGACGCATATTCGCTCAAACTCGGCCCGGCAGCACTTATCAATTTCAAAGGATTACTGTTAGGCGGCATATTGATCGGAGCGCTCGGCGTTCTGGACGATGTGACCACGGGACTGACTGCTTCGCTGTTTGAACTCAACCGCGCAAACATGAAACTTTCATTTACCGAACTTATCCGCGCCGGACTCCGCGTAGGCCGCGAACACGTATCTTCGCTGGTCAATACGCTTGTCTTGGCGTACGCAGGAGCGTCGCTTCCTATTTTTATCATTCTTATCACCAATCCCAACAACTATCCTCTCTGGTCCACGTTAAACAGCGAGATGGTCATCGAGGAAATAGTCAGAACTCTCTCGGGAAGTATCGGGCTCATTACGGCTGTTCCGCTTACCACACTCTTTGCCGCATGGTACCTGACCGCGGCAAAACGTACACAACCATAATTTACGGGGCGGGTGGCACGCAAATCTGCGCCCGCAACGACGCTTTGTCTTCCTCGGAAAGTCCGTTGAATTGTTTCACCAGCGACTCCAATACCCGCGCGGTGACCGCATGCTGCGCGGATTTTGCGACGGCATCTATGACGATGTTTGTGCCGTTTGTAATCGTCTCCTGCACATTCACGGGCCCGGCGTTTTGCTCGTCAGTCACTCCCAAAACCTGCGCCACTCCCTGTCCTGCGGCTGTCTGCAGCACGACCTCACGCACCCGCGTTAATGCCTCAGGGCGCGGCTGGGTCGTGACGAGCGGCCAGACTAAGCTTGCAACGGACATAACTAAACTTGCACCGATTGCGGCCCCGATAAACTGAAATAGCGGCATATATGTTTTATTATAGCGCCGGACGCGGGTATAATGGAACACATGATGACAATCCTTGGTGTGGATCCGGGAACAGCACGTATCGGATGGGGGCTGATCGAAGAACAGGGCGGAAAAATTACGGCTAAAGCATACGGTTGCATCACCACGGACAAAATAGACTCACAAGCTGAACGGCTGTCACAGCTCTATACCGCGTTTACCAAACTCCTCAGGACATATAACCCTAAGGAAATGGGGGTTGAGGATCTGTTCTTTGCCACAAACGCAAAAACGGCCATAGCCGTAGGGCAGGCGCGCGGAGTCATTCTCCTGGCTGCGGCCCAGGCGCATATTCCCGTTTCTTCCTACAGCCCGATGACCGTCAAAAAAACAATCTGCGGCAGCGGATCGGCGGACAAAGCGCAGGTGGGGAAAATGATAACCCTGATTTTAAATCTTAAGGAAATTCCCAAGCCCGATGACACGGCAGATGCGCTGGCTATTGCCACAACGCACGGTTTCTCGTATAAACTGAAAGCAAAGACATTATGATCGCCCGCGTAACCGGAACCATTGTCCGCATGCATGTAAATCCGCTCGTACTGGACGTTCACGGCGTGGGGTATGCCGTCTATGTCCCGCAAAAACTTCTTACGACTCTCACCCTGAATCAGCAGCTCACGGTATATACCCATACCCATGTACGGGAAGATGCGCTGATGCTGTTTGGATTTTCGTCCGAAGAAGAACTGCTTCTTTTTGAGCTCCTGCTTACCGTTTCCGGCATCGGTCCCAAAACGGGACTGCTTGTATTGGAACGCGGGGTAGCCGCAATCAGGCGTGCCATCGTCTCATCGGATGTGGAATTTTTTATGGCGGTGCCCCGACTCGGGAAAAAGAATGCTCAAAAAATCATCATCGAGCTCAAAAGCAAAGTCGGCAGCACGTCTGACCTGGATCTTTCGGGCGAGGATACCGCGGACACGAAACAAATTATCGACGCGTTGCTTTCCATGGGATTTGACCGCAAGGAAGCACGCGAGGCGGTCAAAAAACTGCCGGCAGAAGGATCACTGGAAACAAAGATAAAATTTGCGCTTAAAATGCTCGGATAATATACCGTCGCCCATGAAACAACCAAAGGCCGCAGAAAACATACTGGAAACAAAAGTCACTCCTGAAGAACAATCCCTGTTCGTTTCGCTGCGGGCGTCCACCTGGCCGGAATTTGCCGGGCAGGAAAACGTCAAACGAGCACTCCATATCGCGATTGCCGCAGCCAAAAAACGGAAAGAGGCACTCGGGCACATTCTCCTCTACGGTCCTCCCGGACTCGGGAAAACCACGCTTGCCCATCTTATCGGCAAAGAGCTGGACGTACATGTACGGGTAACCAGCGGACCAGCCATCGAACGGGCAGGAGATTTGGCCGCAATTCTGACCAACCTAGAACCCAATGACATTCTCTTTATCGATGAAATCCATAGACTCAACAAAGTCGTGGAAGAAACGCTCTATCCGGCAATGGAAGATTACGCCCTCGATATCGTACTCGGTAAAGGTCCGGCAGCCAGAACCCTCCGGCTGGACTTACCGCAATTTACCATTATAGGAGCTACGACAAGAGTCGGGCTGCTTTCTTCCCCTATGCGGGACCGTTTCGGCCTCATCACCAGGCTTTCGTTTTACGAGCCGGAACAGATAGAGGAAATTCTGGATAGAGCCGCCAAAAAACTCAGCGTGGAGTTGGATGCGAAGGCCCGGCATGAACTTGCCAAACGGAGTCGGGGCACGCCGAGGATCGCACTCCGGCTGCTCAAACGCGTACGTGATGTGGCACAAATCGAGGGCAACGGCGTGATCGATGAACCGATCCTGCACCACTCGCTCGCATTGTTTGAAGTAGACAGCATGGGGCTGGATAATTCCGACCGCCGACTACTGACACTTTTAATCGACAAATATGCCGGAGGCCCCGTAGGAATAGAAACAATGGCCGCCGCACTGTCAGAAGACATCGGTACCGTCGAGGAAGTGCTGGAGCCGTACCTTATGCAGATAGGATTTCTCAAACGGACACCGCGGGGAAGATCAGCGACCGCCGCCGCATTCTCCCACCTGGGGAAAACTCCTACGAAAAAACAACAGGAAGAGTTGTTTTAGAGATCAAAGATTTGCCCAGTCGCTCTGCTGATCAAATAACTGATCGTGGAACTCCCAGAATTTCCCCTGATCTTTCGCACACTCTGCTGCCTCTGCGCTGATGTGTGCACGCGGATGGATGCTAACCAACGGGAAATGTTTGTACACCAAAAGGACTTTGTCTCCGTAGTCGCTTAACACCTTTTTGATGGTCGGGTGTACGCGGCTGCAGAACGGACACTGGAAATCGGAATACTCGATGATCTTTATCGGAGCATCGGCTTTCCCCCGCATACTCGCATTCCCTATGGTAATCGTACGCGGCTTCGGGTCAAATGCGCCGCCTTTTCCTGCGTCCTGCAGGGTTTGGGAATAATCCGTCAGCTTTTCCGAGCCGGTTCCGGCCAGTTCTTTATCGATAACTTCCTTAAAACTTTCGTACGGAAACGCGCCGCCCAATAATTTGCCGTTTATGAAAAATGCCGGCGTACCCGTAACCCCCAATCCGTTTCCTTCTGCAGTATCTGCATCAACCGCTGCTTTTTTCTCACCGCCGTTCATACAGGCAAGCAACTTCTTGGTATCGAGTTTTGCGGCTTTCCCCAGAGCCGTCATCGCGTCGTCAAACGTTTTGTATTTTGATTTCACCTGGCCGCCTGCTGCAGTGGGCGCTCCTCCTGCTTCAAGGTATTTTACCTTTGTATAGAGCGACCCTACCATAAAGGAGGCAATCATAAGAAGAACTACCAAAACAACTTGTGTCCAAGCGGGACGTGTTTGCGTTTCATTTTTCATATACAAGCCATTGTAAGGAAAGAAAATATGTAATGCAATATACAAACGCGGAATTTAGTGCGGTGCCCGGTAGCATTAGGCTCCGTATCTTGCTATAATTTATGCATGAAAGGCCTGCTTTTACGGTATTGGAAATTAATCGGCATTGTCCTTATCCTGATCGCGGGAGGCATATTCCTCGCCAACCGTGCGGCCACCCAAAAAACCGCCGCATCCATAACCACGGAAGTTGTTAAGAAACAGAACTTCACCAAAACACTCTCATCTTCGGGGAAAACAAAAGCAGAAAAATCCGTTGAACTCAAATTCCAGGCATCAGGCAAACTCGCATGGGTCGGCGTGAAAGAAGGAGACGCCGTGAATGCGTATCAGGCGATTGCCGGACTCGACAGCCGGGAAGTACAGAAGAATCTGGAAAAAGCACTGCGTGATTACAGCAATGAACGCAACGATTTTGAGCAGACCTGGCGGGTAACCTATGACGGCAAGAAACCCAACGATGCATTTAACGATACGGTCAAGCGCATTCTCGAAAAAAACCAATGGGATCTGGAGAAAGCCGTCCTTGATGTGGAACTCAAACACTTGGCGCTTGAGTTCTCGACACTGGTGACCCCCATATCCGGTATTATTACGCATATCGATACCCCGGTAGCCGGCGTAAACATAACCCCTGCGACCGCAGTATTTGCAGTAGCCGACCCTGCCAGCTTGGTATTTGAAGCAAACGTCGATGAAACGGATGTAGGTGCAATCACCGCGGGCCAGCAGGCCACGATTGTTCTCGATGCGTTTCCCGAAGCGACGTATTCCGGCACGATTACGTATATTTCCTATATTTCGCAGCAATCCAGCGGAGGGGCCACCGTGTTCCCTGTCAAAATACGGTTTGACCGACCGGAAAACCTGCGGATCGGATTAAACGGCGATATCACCATTGTCACGGACCGGAAAGACGATGTCATAACCGTACCCACCGGAGCCATACGGGAGGAAAAGGGAGAAACGTACGTATACAAAAAAGTCAAAGGCTCCTATGAAAAAACCAAGGTTACGACAGGAACCAAAAACGAAGACGATATCATCATCACCGAAGGACTCACCGAGGGTGATACCGTGGTAACCAAAGGTTTTACCAACATCCCAAAATGACCGATCTGTTAAAGATAACGCACATCTCCAAACAGTATGTTATGGACGGAGTCATCTTCCAGGCGCTCGATGACGTTTCCCTCACGATAAAAAAAGGCGAATTTGTCGCCATCATGGGCCCTTCCGGATCGGGCAAATCCACGCTCATGCACATTATCGGCTGCCTGGACAGACCAACAAGCGGCAAAGTATATATAGAAGAACACGATATATTTACGGCCAATGACAACGAGCTTGCCGAAATCCGGAACACGCACATAGGATTTGTATTTCAGCAATTTAATCTCCTGAGAAGAACCAGTTCGCTTGCAAATGTCGAGCTTCCCCTTATCTATGCGAGAATTTCGCCTCGGGAACGCAAATCCCGTGCAGTAGCAATGCTGCACGAAGTCGGATTATCGGAAAAAATGGCCAACTTCCCTTCCCAGCTTTCTGGAGGACAGCAGCAGCGTGTCGCAATTGCCCGCGCACTTGTTTCCAATCCGAGCATCATTCTCGCGGACGAACCCACGGGAAACCTGGACAGTAAATCCGGCCGGGATATTATGGATATATTTGAAAACCTGTACAAAAAAGGCAGCACCATCGTATTGGTTACTCATGATGAGGATGTCGCGCATCATGCCAAACGCGTCATCCGCATTGCAGACGGGAAAATAGTCTCTGACGGAAAGAGTCCTAGACGCACATGAATTTTGCCGAATATATCAAACTTGCATTCAACGCACTCCGGACAAACAAAGTACGGTCGCTTCTGACTATGCTTGGCATCATCATAGGAGTATCCTCCGTCATCCTGCTGGTTTCGATAGGCACCGGACTTCAAAACTATGTCACGGAGCAATTCGCCAGCTTAGGATCCAATACCATCATGGTCATGGCCGGCAAAGTGGACATGAGTCAGGGACCCCGGGGTGCCATGATGTCCGCAAGTAAATTCGAACTTTCCGATGTCGCCGATCTCGAACGCGGGTCGGAAGCGATCAAACGGGTATCTCCCATGGTTCAGGGATACGGTTCATTTTCTTACGGAGGAAATACGGTATCGACGGAAGTATGGGGACTCTGGGAAAACTACTTTGACCTTGCCAAATACGAACCGGAATACGGGCGCATCATCACGCAAAACGACGTCGAACGGTCACGCCGGGTTATCGTGCTGGGCAATAAACCCGCCAAAGATCTCTTCGGCGAAGGAGCAAATCCGGTCGGCAAAATGCTCACACTCAATGATATCCAATTCGAAATCGTCGGCGTTATCAAATCCAAAGGCGGAGGCGGCGCCATGGGAAGTGCGGATGATTTCACCGCCATTCCGCTGACCACTGCCATGCGCGTATTCGACCGGGACAGACCGTTTATGATGTTCGTGGAATCCATAGACAGCGATCACGTGACACAGGCCAAAAACGACGCGGACCGCATTCTTCTGCGTCGTCTCAAGAAAGACGAATTTACGGTGCTGGAATCCACGCAGTTATTGGAGACTATCACGCAGTTTCTCAACGTCATCACCGCGGCCTTAGGAGGAATTGCCGGCATATCGCTACTGGTCGGAGGCATCGGAATCATGAACATTATGCTGGTGTCTGTCACGGAACGGACGCGCGAAATCGGACTCAGGAAAGCAGTGGGAGCGACCCCCAAAGACATCATGATGCAGTTTTTGATCGAATCGGTTATCCTGTCTCTTTTCGGCGGAGCGATCGGAATCGGACTCGGGTCACTCGGGGCATTGGGCATCAGCCAGTTTATCTCGACATCCGTGACCGCCTGGTCGGTCATGCTTTCATTCGGGTTTTCAGCCGCTATCGGCATCATCTTCGGCGTGGCACCGGCTATCCGCGCAGCCCGGCTCGATCCCATCGAAGCACTTCGGTACGAATAATACCAGGGCATTTATTCGATACGGAACAATTTTATCCCCTCAAACCACAGTAAACTTACTACCCCTACCGCAAGTGCCCATGCATAATCGTCAGGATGCAAGATACCGAAATGAAACAGGTCCCGCAGGAACGGGACGGAAAACACGCCGACGACAGCAGCGACTGCTCCCCCGCTTACCCACCACAGTGCAGGATTCGGCCGGCGGATGATATCGATTGCCATGCGTTTCCAGGACAGATTCGTAAGTATCAAAAATAAATTCGCAAACACCAACGCGGCAAACGCCATCGAACGGGCCTCCGTTTCCCCTCTTCCGCCGTTTAACATGACGATATACATGACCAACACCACGATCAATATACTCACCCCCTGAAACGCGCTGATAAGCATCATCCGGGTATCAAATAACCGCTGCGACAGCGGCCTCGGGGGGCGCTTCATAATATCTTTATCTTCGGGCTCGGATTCGAACACGGTTGAACATGCAGGATCGATAATGAGCTCCAGAAACGCTATGTGAGCCGGCAACAACACGACCGGCAGATGAAACACCGGCAAGATAAGAGACAGTCCCGCAATCGGCATATGAACCGCGATCACGTATCCCATTGCGCGTTTGAGGTTTTCATAGATGCGCCGGCCGAGTCTCACGGCTGCGACAATGGAAGAAAAATCATCATCCAGCAGTACCAGTGCGGATGCTTCCCGCGCTACATCCGTACCGCGCTGCCCCATGGCTATCCCTATATGCGCGGCCTTAAGCGCCGGTGCGTCGTTCACACCGTCACCCGTCATGGCGACGATCTCTCCGTTTTTTTTGAGCGCTTCAACGATAAGAAGCTTTTGCTCCGGCATGATACGCGCAAACACATTTGTTTTTTTCATGCACTCCCGGAGTTCACGTTCCGACATCCGCGACAAGTCGCTGCCGGACACGACAATATGCGGATCCGAAATCCCCGCCTCCCGCGCAATCCAGGATGCGGTACCGGGATAGTCACCGGTCATCATCATTACGCGTAATCCCGCGCCATATGCTTCTTTGATCGCCGCCGGGACTCCTGAACGCACCGGATCCAGAAACCCGAGCAGTCCGACAAATTCAAAACGGAAATCATGCTGCGAATCAGGAAGCTTTTTTTTCGTAAATTCCGCTTTTGCCACCCCGATGAGCCGCAATCCCCGTTTGGACATTTCATCGATATGCAAATTCAGCTCTTTCCGCTGTTTGGCTGAAAGATGGCACAGCTCCGCTATCGCTTCCGGCGCTCCTTTGGCAGCGATTACATAGGAAGGAGAATGTTCGGATTTCCATACATGGGAAAGCGCTAACAGTTTTTTTGACAACGGATACTCGCGCACGATATTCCATCCTTCATGGATATGTTCCGTGCCCGAAAGATACTCTGCTCCGATTTTATGGATTTCTTTTTCAATCGGATCATACGGATCCCGCTGACTCGCCAGCATGGCATATTCCAGCAAACGGTGGTACGGCTCCGACAACGGAGCCTGTGTCGGGCCGCCTACTTCATGATAGCTTTTGCCCGCCTGCAGCATCATAAGCGTCATATTGTTTACCGTGAGCGTTCCTGTTTTATCGACACACAGTACGGTAGCAGCACCGAGCGTTTCTATGGCAGACGCCTCTCTTGTCAGTACATTCCTTTTGGAAATCCTCCAGGCGCCCAGGGTCAGAAACACCAGCAACACCACGGGGAATTCCTCGGGCAGCAATGCCATGCTGAGTGTGAGTCCTGCCAGCAATCCCTGAAGCAAGTTTCCCTGTGTTACGGTATACACTGCGGCTACGATGACACACAGCACGATACCGGCGACAGTCGCGATACGCACAATCCTTCCGGTTTCCCGATGAAGCAGGGTATCTTCTTTTGTGACCGACTGGATCGCCTTACCGATTTTTCCCATTTCCGTTGCCGTACCCGTGTGAATAACTTTTGCGAACCCGCGGCCGGAAACTACCAATGTCCCGGAATATACAAACGGGATATCATCGCCGCCCGGGCGGACGTCTTTGGCGTTCCCGCTTTCATTTGCAGCTTTCCGTACCGGCACGGACTCGCCGGTTAACAGCGACTCATCAACCGACATATTTTCCTGCATGAGCACCATGGCATCGGCAGGAACTCTGTCTCCTTCACGTAATACGATGGTATCGTCAGGAACGACCTCCCGCCCCGGAATACGCACCTGGACGCCATTCCGGATAACCAGCGCACGGGGACTCGACAGATCGCGAAGGGCTTCCAGCGTCCGTTCCGTTTTCTGTTCCTGATAGAACGTAATGCCGATAACGACAAACACGAATGACAGCAGCATGAGCGCGTCACGCGGCTCGCCCAATGCAAGATACAGCCCGCCCGTGCCCAAAAGCAAAAGCAGCATGGGTTCTGAAAGTATCCGGATAAGGACACTTAACAAACTCCGCTTTTTCTGTGACGGCAGTTCGTTGTAGCCCACACGGAGTATCCGTTCACGGACTTCTTTATCCGTCAGGGAATGGGACGCAAATTTGGATAGGGGCATGATATGAGTATACCTGAGGGCAACGATTGGGTGCAGTAATATGCCTTACGGAGGATTATTTCTGTTCGCAACCGCTCCCTAAGCCCCCGACGCATTCTTCTGTCGGCGGTTTGCCCCGCTCCGGACATTTCTCGGAATAGATGCAGGCATCATCAGCTACACTTTGGAGTTGTGACACGAACGCCTGATCCGTTTCGGTTCCGTAGCTTATGAGTATGCGGTCCAAATCCTGGGGCTCATATGCTTCATTCAGCATAGTTACTTTATTGTTTACGTATACTTTCAGTTTCTTCTCTCCCTGCGTACAAAAAGATTGTTTCGTATCCGTCACGAGACAATCCTTGGTAAGCGTCATACCCAAAGACGTAAATAAATCCCCAAGTAACATTCCTTTTTTGTGTACGTGGAACATATCCCCTTTGCCGTCATGAAAATGGATAAAATCATTGAGTTCCTTGCCTTCCTTGGACTGGTATTTCGGAAGACTGAAGTCAATGGCCGTGCCGTCAAGAATCACGCTCATGTTGGCATGAATATGATATTTTTCCTCTGCCGATATACTCGGCTTCGGAGCTTTCAGGATAGCTGCCTTGATAAGCGTCTCGAAATCCTCAAGACTTGCGGGATTCTGGATCCTCTCGCCGTTTAAGAAAAAGCTCGGCGTAGAATTAATTCCAAGGGCCGTCGCGTCTGCCACGTCGCGGTCTATCTTTTTTTTGAGTGCGGGGTCCTTAAGATCGTTTCTGAACTGCTCGACGTTTAATTTGAGGGCCAGCGCATATTCCGCAAAGATATTTCCGGTGTCTTTCTCGGCGGACCATTCTTTCTGACTCTCATACACCTTGTTATACATTTCCCAGAATTTCCCCTGTTTCCCGGCGGCCTCAACTGCGATCGAAGCCGGCACGGCGTTGGGGTGCATTGGGAGCGGAAAATGCCGGAATACTAAAGAAACGGAATCCTTGTATTTTTCCAGCAGCTGTTTAACGACCAGATGATACGCTCCGCAGGCCGGACACTGGAAATCCCCGAATTCTACCAGTGTCACCGTCGCGGACGGCGATCCTGTTTTATAACTATCTGGCGGCATTAACAATTTGGAATCAACCAGCGGTGCTTTGGTCGGCCTGCTGAATGCAAATATCGCTCCTCCGATAATGGCGACCGTTGCAAGAAGAATTCCGAGGAAAAGTTTTGTTTCGCTGTTCATATATCCAAAAGAGTATACTATATCTTATCTATTTTATGAAACCGAAAATAGTCCTTCTCCTGATTATCATCCTCGCTGCAGTACTTCGTTTTCTTTACCTGGGTGCGATTCCTGTCGGAATCACCCACGATGAAATGGGATACATCTATAATGCGTATTCCATCGCAAAAACAGGAAGAAACGTATTCGGAGAACTGCTCCCGGTTTTTACCTGGATGACCCGCGGCGGCTTCCCGTTCATGCCGGTGCCTATATATTCTCTGGTGCCCCTGTTTTGGATTCTCCCTCTTTCTCCTGCCGTAGCCAGATTCCTGCCGGCACTGTTAGGAGTACTCGACGTGCTACTTTTATATTTCATCGTGCTCCGGATGTTTAAACACACGCCTCTTGCCCTGCTGTCGGCATTGTTCCTTGCCATTTCACCGTGGCACCTGCATTTTTCCCGATCGGCCTATGATGCCAATTACGCGTTATTTTATTTCCTCCTTTCTATTGCTGCATTTTTGTACGAACTGCAAAAGAAAAAACTTCCGTGGATATCCGCAGTATCGATGGCACTTGCGATGTTCAGTTACCGCGGCATGAGCATATTGTTCCTGCCTATCGGAGCTCTCCTGTACTGGTTTGCGGCCACTCTCCGGCCGGCAATATCATCCAGACAGCGCATGGGATTTGTTGCCGGAATGATACTGTGCACACTGCTTCTCGGCGCAGCAGTGATTCTTAACGGAAACGGATATACCAAAGAGGGCATGCAGGTTTTTTCAAATCCGAAAATGCAGGAAGAACTGGATACGAAAATCCGGGAGGCAACAGGGCCGCTTTCCGTGCGCCGGTTATTTACGAACAAGCCCGTGTATATACTGGATCACCTCCGGGAAAATTACCTCAAATCCTACTCACCGGAATTTCTGTTCCTGTACACCGAGCCAAGTGCGATCTATTCCATCTGGTCGCGCGGCAGACTGTATTTTATCGATTTGGTATTCGTTATTCTCGGATTCAGCTTTCTTTTCCGCCTGAGCAAACCCGCGGCCCTTGTCTGGACGGGAATGCTTTTGGCCGGCGGGCTGCCGGGCGGCATCGGCGGACTCCCGTATTCGTCCAGAAATTTCTTTTTGTCAGCCATATTCCCCGTACTGTCGGCTGCAGGTGTTATGCACGTTGTCAGCCTGACGAAAGGCAAACTGCTGCGCACATCGGCTATCATATGCGTCACGGTTCTGTACACCTACGCACTGGGAAGCTACCTGTATGACTATTACGGACGCTATATTCCTCAGCAGGCGGAAGCATGGGCAAAAAGCATAAAAGAAATCAGCTTCTTAAGCGCACAAAAGCAAAAATATCACGACATGGTATTTTTGGGAAAAACATCGTTCGGGGATACCGTTGAATATGCGTTCTGGAACCGCATCGATCCGCGTGTCGTCCAGGGCACCTGGAAAAACCGGCAGGAAAAACCGTTCGTATACTTTCCGCTCGACAATGCAGTATTCAGTGAAAAATGTCTGGACTCTGCCGATCTTCTCAAACCGATGTTTGAAAAAACTGCCACTATCTATTACATCACCACGCATACCTGTAACAACGAGGCGACGCCGAGCGGAAAAATAGAGGATTATTTCGGAAACCCCATCTGGAAGTTATTTGAACTCGACCGGAAAAAGCCGGCGACAATGATGAATCTCTGAAACACTCCGGGGTAGGTTGTTCCTCACTTCTTGTGCTGAGGCGCATTGATCAGTCCGCACTTTTTGTATTTGAGCCCTGACCCGCACGGACACGGATCGTTGCGACCGATTTTTGCTGCGGCTGACACCTTGGGTTCACGACTTACTGCATTGCCCGACGCATTTGTCTGCATGCGTTTTGCTGCCGCTGCTATCGGAGATTCCAATGGTTTGACCGGCACCGGCGCCCGGTTTTGCCCTGCCTGCTGCTGATTGGGGGCTAACTGAATCTGCACTTTGAATATCCGGTGCGCTATATCCGTGTCTATCCCCGAAAGCAGCTGTTCGAACATGGAAAACGCTTCGTTTTTGTATTCGACGAGCGGGTCACGCTGCCCGTATCCGCGGAGTCCGATACCCTCGCGCAGATCATCGATGGCATCCAGATGATCCATCCAGAGATTATCGATAACCTGAAGACTCACCCACCGTTCTACCTGCCGCATCACTTCTTCCGTCACCTGTTTTTCTTTTTGGGTATATACGTCGGATGAAATCTTTGTCAGAAAATCCGTAATGTCGGAAGCCGTATGGAGTTGTTCCAGCTGTACCAGCAGCTGTTGCTGACTGGCAGGATCAAACGGGATGATGGTCACGAATTCCGCGACAATTTTCTGGCGGTCGATCGTACCCGGGTCTGCCGCATATACGGTAACAAAATTGGCTATTTCGTTGCCGAGTTTTTTAAGAATCGTTTCTTTTTGGCTTTCTCCCTCCAGAATTTTCCGGCGTCTCCGGTATACGATCTCACGGTGTTTATTGAGTACATCGTCATAATCCACAAGATGCTTCCGGTTATCGAAATGGAATCCTTCTACTTTTACCTGCGCTTGTTCCAGTGCACGGGATACCATGGGGTGCTCAAGCGGCACGTCTTCGGGAAGTTTAAATACATCCATGAGTTTAGCGACCTGATCGCCGCCGAAAAGCCGCATGATGTCATCTTCCAAAGATACATAAAACCGGCTTGCCCCGGGATCGCCCTGCCGCCCGCTCCGTCCCCGGAGTTGATTATCTATGCGCCGGGATTCATGGCGTTCCGTACCGATGACGTAGAGCCCTCCGACATTCAACACCGCTTCGTGGCTCTTTTTCCATTTGGCTATGTCTTTTTCCCATACGCTTTCATTCTCGTATTCCCATTTTTCTTTTTTGGGTCCGCCCAAAATGATGTCGACGCCGCGGCCTGCCATGTTGGTTGCTACCGTCACCGCTCCCAACTCTCCCGCTTTGGAAATAATCATGGCTTCCCGCAGATGATTTTTGGCATTTAATACTTCATGGGGAATTCCTTTGCGTTTGAGCGCTTCACTGATCACTTCGTTTTTATCTATGGATGTCGTTCCGACCAATACCGGCTGGCCGCTCTTATGATGCTCGATGATGTCGTTAACGATGGCCGCATACTTGGCTCTGGTCGTTTTATATACCATGTCGGGATAATCGGCGCGCACCTGCGACCTGTGCGTCGGCATCACGACAACATCGAGATTATAAATTTTCTTAAACTCCTCGGCTTCCGTCGCCGCCGTACCGGTCATACCGGCCAGTTTCTCGTACATACGGAAATAATTCTGAAGTGATACGGTGGCAAGCGTTTTGCTTTCCTGCTGGATCGCGACCCCTTCTTTGGCTTCTATGGCCTGATGGATTCCCTCGCTGAACCGGCGCCCGGTAAGCAGACGTCCGGTAAATTCATCGACAATGACAACCTGACCGTCTTTTACGATATATTCTTTTTCGCGGTGAAACAGCGCGCGCGCTTTGAGCGCCGCTTCCAGATGATGCACTGTCTCGAAACTGGTTTCGTAAATATTCCCGAGCCCCAGCATTTTTTCAATTTTTAAAATACCGTGGTCGGTCAGATGCGCGGTGCGGAGTTTCTCGTCGATCACGTAATCCGTTTCTCCGGTCAGTTTATCGACTAATTTGGCATAATCGTAATATTTGCTGGTCGCTTCTTCCGCCGGAGCGGAGATAATGTGCGGGGTCCGCGCCTCGTCTATCAGAATGGAATCGACTTCGTCGATAATGGCGAAATGATAATCCCGCTGTACCAGAAGCGACATATCACTGACCATGTTGTCCCGGAGATAATCAAACCCGAATTCCGAATTGATGCCGTAGGTTATATCAGCAAGATACGCTTCTTTTCGGCTGACGGGTTTGAGGTGCTGCAGCCGCCAGTCGTTTGCAGTCGGGTCATTAAACTGCGGGTCATACAGAAACGACTGTTCACTGATCATTGCCGAAACGGTAAGCCCCAACTCATGGTAAATAGGCCCCATCCAGCCGGCATCGCGGCGCGCCAGATAATCGTTGACGGTGACTAAATGCGCTCCTCTGCCGGTTAAAGCGTTGAGGTACAGCGCCGGGGTAGCAGACAGCGTTTTTCCCTCTCCGGTTTTCTGTTCTGCGACCTTTCCCTGATGCAGAACGATAGCCGCCATAAGCTGCACGTCATAGTGCCGTTCGCCGATCGTGCGGTTGGCTGCTTCGCGGACGACCGCGTAGGCCTCCGGCAGCAAATCGTCGAGCGTCTGGCCGCTTTTGAGGCGTTCTTTGAATTCTGCGGTTTTTTTGGTAAATCCTCCGGCCTTTATCTTGTGGGCTTCGGGCTCCAATGAGTTGATGCGTTCTACTAACGCCCGCATTCTGTTGATTTCTTTTTCGTTGCTGTCGAGCAGCTTACCGAGGAACTTGAACATCATCTCATTTTAGCACAAATCAGGCACTATTGAGCGAGGAAAAACCTGTTGTTATAGATGTCGTCCGATACTACTTTTTTGTACATCGACTGCAGTAACGACAGCAGCGTAACGGCGCGGGTTTCATACCCCGGCTGCCGCAAATAATTGATCAGCACAAATCCTTTCGGAGTCAGTATTTTTTTTACATTTCGCTGGAAAAGCGAAGACAAAACAAACTCAGGTACGTCCGGACCGATAAATACATCTATGACCACACAATCAAATGTACCTGCAGGCGTGCGGGCCACATAACGCCCGGCATCACTTCGCACGGCGCGAAACCCCGGGATGGCACCCAGACCGAAATACGTTTTGCCGATACCGATAATCACCGGATCGATATCTACCCCTGTTATGACGGCCTCAGGATACAGCACATGCAGCATATGAATGACCGTTCCTCCGGCAATACCCAACACAAGGATGTTGCCCGTTTTTTTATCGGGAGTCAGCCTGAACGAGCGGAATGCATGCCGCCATAACGCGGCGATGTACTCTCCCGATTCCCGGGCTCCGTTACACAGCAGCTTTAACTTTCCCGATTCCTCGAGTATCCGTATGTCTTTGTTATACGGCGATGACGTCTGAAAAATCGTAACCGGGATGAAATATGAGAGCCAATGCATATGCAGATTGTGACAAACCTCATTTTATTATACGCACGGTTAGAATATAATCATGCAATTGTCTGCTATGAAATTATCAGAACACAACGAGAAAATATTTTATATCTCCGAATTCTTTAACGGGCTCATTTTCCACATGCCCGTGTGGGTTGCGTTTGAACTCCAGTATCTGACTCTTGCGCAAATCGCAATCATAGAAGCCATACTCCAGGCGTCGCAGCTGCTAAGCGAACTGCCGACCGGGGCGGTAGCGGACTTGTTGGGCAAGCGTGCCTCCGTCATCATCGGCCGGCTTATCGGCGTTGTCGCGCTCCTTATGTACGCGTCCTCCGGTACGTTTACCGGATTTATCATATACGCCATCGTGGCAGGATTTGGGGATTCGTTCGTATCGGGGGCCAAAGATGCGCTGCTGTACGATTCGTTAAAGCACGACCATCGTGAAGGCCATTACCAAAAAGTCATGTCCAAAGTATCGCTTATATTCCAGCTGTCGTTTGCGGGAGCAATTCTGGCAGGAGGAGTGTTAAGTTTGTGGGGCTATACGGCGGCTATCTATGCGACTGCCATCGCCTATGCTTTCGCGCTCATGTTGAGCTTCTGGTTTCAGGAGCCTCCCCTGGATACCGAAAAATTTACGCTGCCCCGGTATCTGCGGCAATTCAAAGAAGGATTCCGTGAACTGTTTAAATCCCCCTATGTTCGGGACATATCGCTTTTTTATATCGGCGTCGGAGGTGTCACCTGGTCTGCGATGATGATCTACAACACATCGCTTCTTACGACCATCGGGTACACGGCGTTCCAGATAGGCATAATCGTTGCCGTTATCAGGCTTCTAAACAGCGGTGTACTCTTCGGCGCGCTGCATCTTAAAACCATCATCACCAAACGGCGCGCGTATCTTTTGTTTCCCGTCATCATGATTCTCTGTTATCTGCCAGGCGCATTACTCACCAAAGAACTCGCCGTCCTTGCGGTAGCAGGATCCATATTCGCATCCAGCGCACGCTGGGTGATTTTGGGAAGCTACGTCAACGAGCACTACGAATCGAAAAACAGGGCAACCGCACTTTCTACATTATCCATGCTGGTATCTCTTGCCGTGGTAGGATTTGCACTCATCTCCAGTCCGGTTATGCAGCTGTTCGGAGGAGTAAAAGCGATGTTTACGCTTCTGGGTATCGTATCGGCACTCCTGGTGCTTCCGCTCGGACTCCGGATCCGTACGCGCTATCATGCAAAAGCCGTCAGCGCGAAATAACGTTCTTCCCCATCAGCGGCCGGAGCACATCAGGAATCAAAATCGTGCCGTCTGCCTGCTGGTAATTTTCCAGAATCGCAACCAGTATCCGCGGACTGGCTACCGCCGTGTTGTTCAGCGTGTGGCAAAACTTCACCGCTCCGTCTTTTGCTTTGTACCGGAGTTTAAGCCGGCGCGCCTGAAAATCCCCCATGAACGAATCGGACATGGTCTCTCCGTAAGCATTCCGGCCCGGCATCCAGGTTTCGATATCGTATTTTTTCACCTGCGGCTCTCCCATATCGCCGGTACACATAAGCAGCACCCGGTACGGAAGTTTGAGGTCCTGCAAAATACCCTCTGAATTCGCCAACAACTCCTCATGTAGAGTAAGAGAATTGTTCGTTTCCGCAGTTGAGATAATTACTTGTTCAATCTTATTGAATTGGTGCAGCCGGTAAACCCCTCTCGTATCTTTGCCGTAACTTCCCGCTTCCCGGCGGAAACACGGGGAAAACGCGACAAACTTTTTCGGCAGATCTTTTTCCGAAAGCATCTCGTCACTGTAGTATGCCGTCACCGGAACTTCTGCCGTACCCGACAGATACACGTCATCTTTGGGCAACGCGTATACTTCTTCCCTGCCCCACGGAAATTGCCCGACGCCGAAAAACGCAAATTCTTTGGCTAAACTCGGCGCGATAAGCGGCGTATAGCCTTTGCCCGACAGTTTCATGAGCGTATAGAACATGAGGGCGACCTCAAGCTGAGCTGCTTCGTTTTTCAGAAAATACGCGCGCGATCCGCCGACTTTGGCACCCCGTTCAAAGTCGATAAGATCCAGGCTCTTTGCCAGATCAATATGATCTTTGGGAGCAAAATCAAATTTTGTAGGTTCTCCCCATTTTTTCACCTCGACGTTCCCTGTCTCATCTTTGCCTACCGGCACACTTGCATCCGGCACATTCGGAATAGTAAGCATAGCCGCCGCAAATTGTTCTTCTGCCTGACGGAGATTCTCATCAATAGCTTTCAGTTCATCTTTGATCGCTTTCCCACGGGCGACACCCTCATCCGTACGGGTACGGCTGACTTCGTTTCGCTCCGCCCGGAGCACTTCTGCTTTGCCGATAAGTTCCCGCCGTTTTTCATCGAGTGTAAGCAGCGCGTCCCAGTCGACCACGCGGTTTTTGTTTACAGCTGCTTGTTTACACAACTCCAGATTTTCCCGAATAAATTTAATATCTAACATGAGTTTAGAATACGGCTAAAGTGCATGGTTTGCAAGGTTAGCCTGTAAGCCCTCCAAATGATTTGTATTATTTACTTCACTCACTTTTACTGCTCCGTCGGTTATGTTCAGCTTCGTAATGGCTGCAGGTTGCAGCTCCATATTCCAGAGCATATCCTGCTCTATACCCAACATATCGGTAAGCAGCGCACGGACAATATTATCATGGGTTACGACCGCCGTGGTTCCGCGAATTGTCGGCAGCAGTTCTTTCCACCACCGCAATGCACGTTCCCGCGTTTCCGCGTACGTTTCTCCACCAGGAAAAGCGGCTTTCGACGGCTGTGTTTGCCACGTGCGGTATTCCTCCGGCCATAGCTTCGCAATCACATGAACGTTTTTTCCTTCCCACGCTCCGTGATTTGTCTCGATAATGTCCGGATCTATTTCTACCGTCAGTCCGTCGTGCCATTTGGCGATAGCGTCTGCCGTATCACGCGTGCGCTTCAGGGGACTTGCGATGATGCGGTCAATCGGTTTTTCCGCAAGAAAAGCTCCAAGTGCGTTCACTTGTTTTTCTCCCAGCGCCGACAGCTTGGTATCATAGGTTTGTCCCTGATATATTCCCTGCGTATTGGCCACGGATTCCCCGTGCCTGATAAGATACACAACGTTTTCGACCATAAAAAAACACCTCCTTTCTTTTGAAAAGACGAGGTGTTCTCGTGGTGCCACTTTTCTTTGTTATATTGTTGCCAATATAATCTTTTGTACTTCTCCGCCATTGTGACGACAAAGTACGTATTCTGTAACGGGAATTCCCGTACTGCCTTCGATACTCCTGATGTAGTACTTTCGGTAGTCGGCTTTACCGAGGGAAAGTTCGGTATATAACGCCTTTATTTATTTGTTAACTCCCGTATTGTACGCAAATGGTTTTAGCGTGTCAACATCGCCTGCAATGCCGGGATGATTTTTTCTACCGCTTTTTTGCGGTGATTGTACGCTTCGTTCTCTTCTTTGGTCATCGCGCTCTGGTCGTAGTATTTATTGAGTTCCGGGATAAACAGGATGGCCCGGTACGGAAACCCCGGCTGATGCGCTGCTGCGGGTTCAGGGGCGACGATACCGCGGATTTTTTCTTCCGACGTGGCAACCAGCGACCCATTGGAATCGACGAGAGATAACACAAGATGCAGTTGGGCGCCGCGTTTGTCTTCCGGGATTCCCTGCATCCGTTTAAATGTGTATGCAATCAGTTCCTCATCGGTATTTTCCCGGTCTCCGTATACCCAGCGGTGGGATTTGACCCCCGGCTCCCCACCCAGCGCGTCGATTTCAAACCCGCCGTCGTCGGCAAGCGTCGGCAATCCGGATTTCTTTGCGTAATACGCGGCTTTGAGAATCGCGTTCTCCTCGAACGTCTTCCCGGTTTCCTCGACCGTATCCGTGATACCGGCATCGGAAAGGCTGACCAATTCAATCGGGATACCTGAGAGAAATTCACGGAGTTCAGAGAGTTTCCCGGGGTTCGTGGTTGCGATAAGAAGTTTCATTACAGTCCGATCTCTTCATGATGCGCCTGCATGGCAGTAAGCGTAAGCGCGATAAATTCAGCAAGCGGGATACGGAGTTTTTCCTCGCATTGGGCAATCTGACCACGCTCAACCGCTGCGGCAAATGCTTTCTGGTTCCATTTTTTCATCACCGCCTCGGGAGTTACTGCCGCAAGCGACTTTTCCGGACGGACCAATGCGACAGCGACGATAAATCCCGTCAGTTCATCGACCGTCTCCAGCGCCCACTCCATGTCTCCATCAAGCTCTGCAAGCTTCGTGCGTTTCCTATTATGAGACATGAGTGCATGCACTACCGGTCCTTCTGTCTCCCCCATATCTTTGAGCCAGGAAAGCGAATGTTTCGTATGCTCATCCGGCGTGTCTTTGGTTTCTTCCCAGTCCGCATCATGGAGTAACCCCAGCGTTTCCCATGTATCAGGATCCCCGCCGAGTTTAGAAGCGAGAGCCCGCATGGCAAATCCTACGGCATACATATGCCGCCGGAGATTCTGGTTTTTGGTGTGCGCGTGGAGTAAATCAGTCGCTTGCTGTTTCGTGATCATGCCGCGACTCCTTGAAATTCAAGCGTGCCGCCGCAGTATTTCATAATCACTTCCACTGATTCCTGTAAGGACTGTTCTACTGCTGCAGGAGTTATGTCATACACGCCGTCGACATTTATCCAGATATTTTTGGTTTGTTCCGTTACCATAGTGCGTTTGGCATCGCGGAAATTAAAGTCTATGTTGTATCCGCCGTTCTGATCATAGTAGGCGATTTCTTTTGCCGTGTATTTGGTTGGCGTGGTATCCCCCAAAAGCAGTATCTCGTCTCCCTCACCTGCAAACCGCAGCACGGTCGGGAACGCGACGTTATCGGCATCAAACGCGCCGACGGAAATGCGGTGCTTCATGACAACCAGGTTATATGCATCCACACAGGTATTTACCGAGTAGAGTTCTTTCCCCACGGCAATACGCCGAAGCAGCGCTTCCGGCGACGGCCGGCGTGAATGCCAGTCTATCCCCATTTCTTTGTACAGTTTCCGGTAACTGATAAGTTCCGGATACGTGCCGAGTTTTTCGGTCGTAAGCCCGGCAAGTGTCGATAGGAATTCCTGTTTTTCTTTTTCCAGACCAGGATCCGTTTTAGTAATCGTCACTCCTTTGATCAGCGCGACTCCTACGGAAATACTCGGAATACTTTTTTTGAGTTTCGGATCTATGAGGATATACTCCGGTTTCGCGATAACGGAAACGCCTTGCGCTATGTCAGGCACCGCCTCTTTCGTATTGAGCGTCAGCCGCTCTACTACAGCATCCACCGGGAACTGTTTGAGCAGCCATCCTGCTCTGGGACCGTGTTCTTTGTCCAACACGACCAGATACAGCGCTTTGAATGCGGACCGAAGGTCAATCCCCTGGGATTTAGCCAGTACAAAAAGTTCAGACTGCATTTTTTCCGGGTCGTCCACACGCTGCCAAATAGTTGCTAACGCATTCAGAAATAACCACTGCTCTTTGGTAAAGGTATATTCCTGTTTGGATTTTGTGGAAATCCGGTACCGGTATTCGTCCGGCGCATAGGTGTCTAACCAGACGCGTGCATACTTCCCGCGGTTTTCCAACACGGCTTTTTCCTCTTTGGTCAGTGCGGAACCTTTTATCGCACTGAATTTGGAAACCAAATCCACATTTGGAAGCTGCATGAAGTTGGCGACATCCCGGAAACGAGGCACAAACATGGCTTTTTTGTCCGGAATATCCTGAATCTGTGACAACTCAAACGCCCGTGCCAGGCCCTCGTCTGACCCGTCTATGAACGCCTGCCAGCACCGGTCGTATTCGTCGAACAGATCCGGGATAGCCATGGTACCCATCGGGTCAAACTCGATAGCCTGACGGTAATCGGTCCGGGTAAACAAAAATCTGCCGACTTCCGCAGGCAACAGGGATGTAAGGTCGCGTCCTTTGAGTCCCAACCCTTTGGACGAGGACATTTTCTTCCCGCCGATCAGGAAAAACTCATACGGGAGGTTATAGGGATTGTCGATATGGAACACGTCTTTGCACAGTTCTTTGGCAATATCCCGCGAGCCACCTGCGGACGAATGGTCTTTACCCGCTCCCTCTATGGTGACACCCAGCACTTTCCAGTGTGCCGGCCAGTCCACTTTCCACGGAAGTTTGCCCGGGTGATGCTTGCTGTCGTTAGGATCCGTAAACGGACTCGTTTTTCCTGTGTATCCGCACCCCCGCGCCCAGGTAACCATATCAGGTTCGCAGGTGTACTCTACCATTGTTCCATCCCACCCGTGTACCCTCGTGGTTCCCAGTCTGCCGCATTTTTCGCAGATAACCTGCAAAGGTAGCCAGCCTTTGTCGCGTTTTTTGCTGCCGCTTACCCGCTGATAGATATCCTGTATGCGTGTAGCATTATCCAGCGCTTCGCGGATGACGCCGTCGAATAGGCCCTTATGATACATATCCCAGGAAGAACGGAATTCTGCCCGCACTCCCAAACTTACCAATACGCTTTGGAAATCTTTGGTAAAGTACTCGGCAAAACTTGTAAACCCGGGCTCAGGCGATTTGGCCAGGCGCAGCGGTTTGCCCAGCTCATCTTTCATGCGTGAGAGTTCCGGCGGCAGTCCGTCTACCGGGTCGAAATCGTTGAAAATGTACGTGAATGTCGCTTTCACCCCGGCATCGACCAGCGACCGGTACGCCAGGTCATGCACGAGCGGCCCGCGGAGCGAACCGATATGCGCAAACCCGGACGGGGTAAACATGTCGTCCACCCAATACGGCTTGTGACTTCCTGATGCAATTATTTCGTGAGCGATCCTGTCTGACCAGAACATAGGTATATTATAACGAAAAACCCCGCTTGTGGCGGGGTTCATTTTTTCCTTCTTCTCCAAGCATTATTCAATGCTCAGGATTTTGTAGAGGATTTTGCCCGCCGGAGCTTCTACCTCTACCTTTTCTCCCACCTTCTTACCGAGCAATGCTTTGCCAAGCGGTGATTCATGGGAGATTTTTTTACTGGCGGGATCTGCTTCCCACTCTCCGACCACGGTAAATTCTTCTTTTTTGCCGTTTATGTGGAGCGTGACTTTGCAGCCGACGTCGACCTGGCCTTTGGCGTGGGTTGTGACGACTTTTACGTCGTGAAGCACGACTTCCAGCTCGGCGATTCTGCCATCGATAAACGACAGGCTCTGTTTGGCATCGGTATATTCGCTGTTTTCCGACAAATCACCCTGATCACGGGCGGTTGCAAGGCGGGTCACAGCCTCCGGGCGCTTTACGTTTACGAGTTCTTCGTATTCGGCTTTCAGCGCGTCCAGACCTTCTTTTGTGACGACTACATGATTGATTGTCATAGTATCCTGGTTAAAAAAAACCTCCCCACGGTAAATATGCCCAGGGAGACAGATAATTTCTGCGTCTTTTGGCCCTATCGGGCTTTGGACGTAGGTAAGATTTTCTCAGACTGTTCCCGCCTTGTCAAGGCTGTGTTCGGAACGGGTTGTGCGCTTTAGAATCCCTGCAAACCCTGCAGTTGCTGGTTAACCTGCGCGTTGATTCCGTTCATAAACTGCATGGTCCAGCGCACGGCTAAAATCGTAGAAACGACGGTGATTGCAATACACACGTATGCAATCCGTTTACTGTCGGAATCTTCCTGTTTCAGGTACTTAAATCCCCACCAAAGACCGATGGGAGGCAATAGCAAACTGCCCAGATAATACATGATTTCGGTCGTACGCGACGTAGACAGGGGCTTCTCGTGCAGGTTTTTGCCGCAGTTGAAACAATAATAATCGGTTGTACGGACAACAGTGTGACATACGGGACATAAAGGATCCATATGTGCATTGTATACGTTCCCGGTGCTACAATACCAGCCTAATATGGCAGACACAGAACGCATTATTCTCTCCCGCAGGTTTCTCATTATCCGGAGCCAGTCCATGGAAGAAGTTATCTCTGACGGAAAAATGATGTTTCGCGCACTCGGCCCATGCCCGATGTGGGGAGAAGAAGATACCCGAACCGGTATCATTTGTGATGTGCGGCGGAGCGCAACAGTCTTTGCCCGCTGGCACCTGACTCTTCCGGACAAACATGTACTGGTTACCCGGTACATGATGGGAATATCATAATAACCCGCTCCCCCTCTATAAGGGGTTAGTGCTATGAAGACCTGATTTATCCGAATCCATAATACGAAAGTTATTTGAACTGCACGAACACGCCATATTCGTCAAACGTGTTTTTTCTGGCAAAATATTTCGCGTACGAAATATCCCTAGGTGCTAACGTGTCGCTGTCCACATCCAAAATGAGATCGATATCAGAAGGTAGCGATCTGGATCTGTGGCCTCGGGTAACGTTGTTGATCGCGTCCTCTACCGTGTATTCTACCGGATAGACTCCCCAACGCGCTTTCGACCTGCTTAATAAAAGTGATTTTAAAAGCGGCAACCTCAGTAAAGGAGCCGTACTTCCAAACAGACTCCACTCCCTGACGTGCAGACCGGATGAAGTGAATCGTTTGCGCAAAAATTTCAGTGAGTCCTGATAATTACGCAGGCAGAGCTCTTTTGCATGTTGATCCTGCGCTACACCAAACTCGTCCAGCGAGTGCGAGAGTTGAGATAACAGTTGTTCCCTGCGCGTACCGGCGAAGCGTTCTGATTCGAAGTCGAATGTGTTCATATTAAACCTATCATACTAATAAACACACATGATGGCTACGAAAGCACAAAATTCGTGACGGCACACGCACTAATTATGTTCTTTAAAAGAGACTATTTGGTGCAAAACGCAAAATGACAAACAGGCGTGCAAAAAAATCCTCCCCGTGCCGAATTATTTTGTGAGTACTCCGTGCCGGAAGAATAACAGCGCTAGTCTCACGTGCCGGATTGCCGCGGGTACGCGGCACTCACCAGGAGTATGACTCGCAGATATGAATCCGCTCGTTAACTCCTGGACTGCGTACCGGCAAGCCGTTTCATATATCCTGCACAGGATATATGCGTATAAAAAATCCCGCCGATGGCGGGAGTTTTTATACGTGTACCCCGTGCCGGATTCGAACCGGCGATCTATACCTTGAGAAGGTATCGTCCTAGGCCGCTAGACGAACGGGGCTATTATAAGGGTATTTTACCATGTCCGGAGCATTCTCTGCTAAATGCGTGATTTACGGCTCGTAGGTGTATTCATACACCGGGTATCCCTCATAGGAACGCTCGACCCACTGATACTGAGGGAATTTGTGTATCAGTTTCCTGCCCTGCAGGGTTGCCGCTTCATACCGGTGGACGACGGGTTTACGCTTCCTCCGGGCAATCCGCTGGAATTCCTCTGCGATCTCGCCCATGATCTCGGTTCCCCTGTGAGGCGCGGTAATCCAGCCGTCTGTTGCCACGATTCGCTCCCCCTCATCACGCAGGGTGTAATCGGCAAAGTATTCCGCTGTTCTGCCGCGACGCGGTAGCTTAAGTTGTTCGCGCATATATGCGAAGGGCTACTATAGCGGATTTCATCTTTCGCTTCAAATCGGAATGCCGATGCATGTATAATATCCGTATGGGAAGCTACATCGAAATAAACGATACGTTACGCATTACCGTCGAACAGGGATTCCCCAAAGAACTGGACTACGAAACGCATAAAGCCAAACCGTTTACTGCCAAAGACTTCGAAGGCCGCGTGTTTGAGTTCCGGGATAAGCCCGCAGTCCGCATATATAAAGCGCCCCCGGTGCGGAATTTTCTCGTACAGGATATCGGCGGCAAATGGCTCTACTGGGGACTTGTCCACATACTCGAGGTTACCCACGATTACACAAAACAGACGACGTCAGGAAAATATATCATCCAGTACATCTATACCCCCGAAGAAATGAAGTCTGCCCAGACGATTGTCGACCGGGATTTCTCAACCGACTATCTTACCTGACATGACAGAAACTACCGGACAGGAGATGCCCCAACAAACGCCGGAACAGCCGGTGCAGGAAAAACAGACTATCATCGAAAAATTCCGCGCGGAACGCCTCAAACTCTGGAAAACCATGTCGCTTAAAATGAAAGAGCACCCCAAAATGGCGCGGGTTCTCTCTGCCGCGGTAAACGCGACGGCCGGCGCGTATATCAAACTGAGTGCGGAAGCATATACGGGGAAAACAATCGACCAGCAGCAGCTTACTCCGCTCGGAAGAATTGTACATGCATTCATCGTAACGACTGGTTTGGCGTCGTACGGATTGCTTGCAGCCGGACGCGGGGAATTGGCCGCCATTACCTACGGCTCATCGTGGGCTGCATATGCGTTAATGTACGGACCGGAACTTATATCCCCGGCACTGCAGACGGCAGCAGACAAAATGGGAGACAAACATCCCAAAATGGCAAATGTATTGCGATTAGTAGCAAAAACCAGCGAGATGCCGAAAAAATTGTTTTTCAAATCCTGACATATGGCAACCATAGATGAACTCATCGATCAACTCATAGCCCTCGGCGAAGACCGCGATGAACTGGAATTCTGGCGGTCGCTGTACCCGAACGTATCTCCCGATGAGCAGCAGGCGTTACTGAGCAACCTGGAAAAAGAACTGGAAGAAATCAGAAAATCCGTGGTCCCGGCGACCCCCAACAAACCGTAAACCCTCAGTCAAGAAAATTTCAGCGCTTGGCGTATAGTCGGAAAAACTCACGGAATATCGATGTGGCGCGTTTTTTGGTAGCCGGATCCTGCAATGCTGCCGTCACTTCTTCGTGACTTGTCGCATTCGTTCCGTCGGGTGCAATTACATTGGATACCAGCGACACTCCCAGCGTCTCCATGCCGATATTGGACGCCGTGATGATTTCCGGCACGGTCGACATACCCACTGCATCAGCGCCTGTTTTCCGGAGCATCTGGGAATCGGCAACCGACTCAAACGTCGGGCCGGTTAATGCCGCGTACACGCCGTCATGAAGATGCGTTTCTTCCCCGACATTTCGGGCTGCCTCATGAAGCAGCGCACGCAGGTTTGCGTTGTACTGCATATGCTGCGGCTGGAATCTGGGGGCGTCCATAAAGTCCACCTGCGGGCCCAGCAATGCGTTGGGGAAATGGATATCTATATGCGAGGTAATCGCCATCAGATCACCCGGCTTCTGTGCGGGGTTTAATCCGCCCGCTGCGTTCGTTGCGATATAGAGTTCAGCTCCCAGCGCGCGTGCAACGTACACCGGGAACACCACGTTTTTAAGTGCGATGACCTGGTTAGGCTGTCCGCCCTCTTCGTAATAATGATGCCTGCCCTGATATCCGATAACGGGTATTCCCTCGATGTATCCTGCAATCAGGTTTCCTGCGTGGCCTGCCACCGTCGGCTTGAAAAATCCGGGTATGTCCCCGTAGGGAACGGTTGCGACTTTTTGTATACTCTCACCTATTTCCCCCAACCCGCCGGAACCTAACGTAATGACTGCTTTCGGGGTAAATCCCTCCGGCAGGCGTTCTTTGATAAACGCTGCTGCCTCATCTATACGGGTGCGATACGTTTCGGGGTCAAACACCGCGGGGTGCTCCTGGTATCGCACGGTAGTATTCTCAACAGTCAGCATACTGGCCCGCAGTATACTGCGATACTTCGATAAACACAACAAATTTCCCGTCAGGACAAACTAAATCATATGCTCAAATAACCTCTGGGCCATGTTCAGCCTGAAATGATACAATGTTGTCCATGGATGGCGCCCCAACAAAGCGGAAACGATGGATACGGTTCATCCTGCTCATCATCGGTATTCCGGTTATTGCCGGTTTGCTTCTCAAAACGCTTTTTTTCTCCCGGGCTACGGTCATATCCCCAATTCCTGATGCGTCTATCCCACGGACCACATCAGCGCCCAAAACATTCAGCCTGTTTAAAAAACAAAAAAGTGCCGACGATCTGACCGACAAAATAAATAATGCCGTCGACGAGACGTGGAACGATTATTCCGTAGTCGTAGAAGATTATACGTCGGATTTCGCACTCCGCATCAGTGAGGGAGAAATATTTGTCGCCGCGTCCGTCAATAAAATTCCGATTCTTGCCGCCCTGTATTATTATGCCGGCAAAGGCGATATAGACCTGGACCGCGATATCACCGTGCAGGCAGCCGACATACAGGATTACGGCACCGGTTCATTGCGGTATGAAGAACCCGGAGCCGTATATTCTATCAAGACACTTGCCAAACTTATGATCAAGCAAAGTGACAATACGGCAACCTATATTCTGGCAAACCACATCATCGGCTTTGACAAACTCAAAGAAATCACCGCACAGTGGGGACTCGTCCAAACCGATATGGTAGACAACAAAACATCCAACCAGGATATTGCCAAACTTATGCGCATGATTTATGAGGGTAAAATTACCGACGCTGCGCATACCCAGGAAATGCTCTCATTCCTCAAAGATACGGACCATGAGACCAGACTTCCGGCGCTTCTTCCCGACGGCGTCACTGTGTATCACAAAATCGGCACCGAAGTAGGCGTTATCCATGATGCGGGAGTCATCACCGACGGCAAACATACCTATTACCTGGGGATATTCACAAACGGCACCGCAGAGGGAGAGGAAACGGACAAACACTTTGCCGACATCTCCAAAATCGTGTACGACTACATGAAGTGATTTCTTACGCCGCAGAAAACTTGAGATGCGGGATAGCGACTTTAAGCACCTCATCCATATGTTCCACGAAATGAAACTTGAGATCGCTTAACACCGCTTTCGGAATATCTTCCAGATCTTTTTTGTTGTTTTTGGGCAGAATCACTTCTTTGATCCCTGCGCGGTGTGCGGCAATCATCTTTTCTTTGACTCCGCCGATTTCAAGCACCCTGCCGCGGAGCGTGATCTCACCGGTCATGGCCACCAGTCTCTGCGCCGGCTTCTTGCTGAGCGCTGACACGATGGCTGTTGCTATAGCCGCTCCTGCAGACGGACCGTCTTTGGGAACTGCTCCTTCGGGAACGTGCACGTGCACATCCAGTTTCTGATAGAACTTCTCCGGCAATTTAAGCGCCTTCCAGCGGCTCCGCACATAGGACATGGCTGCCTGGGCGGATTCTTTCATGACGTCGCCCAACTGTCCGGTAAGAATAAGCGTTCCCCTGCCCGGCATAAGCGCTACTTCGATAAACAATATGTCTCCCCCGGCTTCCGTCCAGGCCAGTCCGGTAGACATACCGATTTCATCCTTTTTCTCGGCAAGCGATGACGTGAATTTGGTCGGCCCCAGGTAACTTTGCAGATCATCCGGACCGATTTTGTATTTTTTCCTATCTTTCGTATCTATTTCCGCGATTTTTTTGGCTGTTTTCCGGAACACGGTTGCTACTTCCCGCTCCAGATTACGGACCCCTGCTTCTCTCGTATACCGACGGATAATCTCACGGAGCGCTTCATCGGAAAGCTCTACCACGCCGTCCGGTATTCCGTGAATCACGCGCTGTTTTTCAAACAGATAGTCGTGCGCGATATGGAATTTTTCGTCTTCCGTATACCCGGCAAAGCGGATAATTTCCAGCCGGTCGCGGAGCGCCGGAGGAATCGTGTCCAACTGGTTACAGGTCGTGATAAAAAACACTTCGGAAAGATCGTAGGGAACCTCGAGATAATGATCGGAAAACGCATAGTTTTGCTCCGGGTCAAGTGCCTCAAGCAGTGCGGACGACGGGTCACCGCGGAAATCCGCCCCGACTTTGTCTATTTCGTCCAGCATGAATACCGGATTTTTGGTACCTGCCTGCTTAATACCCTGGATAATACGGCCCGGCATGGCGCCGACGTATGTTCTGCGGTGTCCGCGGATTTCTGCTTCGTCACGGATCCCTCCCAAAGACATTTTGACGAATTTTCTTCCCAATGACCGGGCGATGGATTTGCCGATCGATGTTTTTCCTACTCCGGGCGGACCCACGAAACACAAAATAGTAGGAGCAGACTTGTTTCCTTTTTTCTCCGGTTTCCCGTCTTCTTTTTTGCCGGATTTCTCATCCTTGTCAGGAATTTCATCCGTCGTACTGCGAAGCTTCATGACAGCCAAAAATTCCAGGATACGTTCTTTGATTTTGCCTAACGCGTAATGATCGTCATTCAGCACTTTTTCCGCATCGGAAAGATTCACGGCGTTGGTGCTCTCGGCGTTCCACGGCACTTCCACGAGCCAGTCCAGATATGTACGCACGTATGAGGCTTCCGGATTGTATTGGGACATCTGGGTAAGCCTATGGAGCTCTTTCTCCGCCTTTTCCTTCACCTCAACGGGCATACCGGCTTTTTTAATTTTGTCGGCAAGCTCCTTAAACTCTTTGTTTTCATCATCGTCGCCGAGCTCTTTTTCTATCGTTTTTATGCGTTCACGAAGCACCTGTTCCTTCACATTTTTCTCAAACTTTTCCTGAGTTTTCGTCGCAATCTTGCGCTCCAGTTCCAGCACTTTCACTTCTTTGGCCAGATACGCGGCTTCCTTTTCGAACCGGGCCTTTACGGAATTGATTTCCAGAAGTTCCTGCCGCTCACTCGGTTTGGTATCCAGTACTCCTGCCAGCTGATAGGACAATGTCTGCGGCGACATGCCGGACATAATATTCATAAATGTAAGGAAGTCCATGGTCTTCCCGAGCTTCACTGCCTGCCGCAATACGCCGGTTAAGTGGTTAAACAGCGCTTTGGTTTCATCGTCGTCTTCTATGACGTCAGCGACATCCGCCACGCGGGCCACAAAAAACGGCTCGACTGCTTCATACGACGTAAGCTCTACTTTGGCAATCCCACGGACCAGCGCGTTTATCTCCCCTTCGTTCCGCATCATCTGCACGATTTCTCCGACCGTACCGATCTGGTAGAGGTCGCTGGGGGTAGGATCGTTAATACTGGGGTTTCGTTGCATGACCAGTACGACGCGCTTGCCTGCATTCTGGGCAGCCTCAATCGCGGACACGGAACGCTGTCGGCCGAATGTGAGAATCATTTCCGTACCCGGAAACACGATTCCGTCGCGGATAGGAACAACCGGAAGCATTTGATTTGGATTATCAAGTGACGTACTCATAATATATGTTAGGAAATAGGAAACGTTTTACCCTGATTAGCACTCTAGTATAACAAGTGCTAAACAATTGTCAACCCCTGATTTTCCTTACCCTGGCCGGCATCAGACAAATTCATTTAACAGCTTGTCCCAATGCGCCGGCTCGAGCGGTAAGCGTATAAGCGGCTCCCCCTGGAGTGCAGACTCCAGCCCTTCACTCGTCGGCCTGTCTTCTTTATATAACACACCAAGCGGTATTTTGTCTCCCCACTCCATCGATTTTTCCAGAGCGGTGAGCTTGTTGTCCGGGACATATCCGGTCCCGTCTAATTTGTACAGGCGCTGCCTGTACCACTGATACGTATGAACTTTATCAAAGGTGACACACGGCTGCAACACATCCAAAACGGCAAATCCCTTGTGATTCATCGCCTGTTCCATCAGTGCGGTAAGCCCGGGCATATCTCCGGCAAATCCCCGTGCCACAAACGTCGCTCCTGAGACAAGCGCTAAAGCAAGCGGATTGACGGGCGAGTCGGTGCTTCCTTCCGGCGTCGATTTCGTTTTGAATCCCGGCTTGGCTGTCGGAGACGCCTGACCGGTCGTTAACCCGTATACCTGATTATCATGGATAATAACGGTGAGATCAGGGTTCCGTTTGGCAGCGTGCATAAAATGATTACCGCCCTCTCCCAAACAATCCCCGTCACCCGATACCACCACAACCGGCAGCGTGTGATTAGCAAGTTTTATCCCCTGAGCGACCGGAAGTGCTCTGCCATGGAGTCCCGCAAATCCATACATGCGCATCCAGTCATACATGTTTCCGTGACATCCGATGCCGTAAACCACCATTCCGTCATCCGGGCCTATCCCTAACTTGGCAAACGCGCCCTGCAGCGATTTCCAGATGCCGAAATCTCCGCACCCCGGGCACCAGGTCGGTAAAAATCCCGTATTGTATGATTCCGCAGTCAATGTTGCCATAGGTTAACTCAGTTTACTCACTATTTCTTCCGGCAGCCAGGGTCTGCCGTCGAATTTTAACAATTTTTCGGTAATCTCTGTTCCTGTTTCCGACATGATCAGACGTGCTAATTGTCCCGTCGCATTCTGCTCCACGTCGATAATCCTTTTAGCTGCGGCAAACAGCTTCTTCGTTTCGGCAACCGGGAACGGATATACCCACGGATAGGTAATCACTCCGACTTTTTTACCCTGACTCCGCAGGGTTTCCATCGCCGTTATCACGGCCCCTTTGGTAGTTCCCCAGGTGACCAGCGTGATGTCTGCCTGCTCATCTCCGGCATATACAGGCGGCATGATACCCGACTCGATGGCTTTCGTTTTCCTCCGGCGCTTCTCTGTCATCGCGATACGCGTATCGGCCCGGTCCGTCACATGCCCTGTCCCGTCATGTTCATAGGAATTCGCATAGTACTGGCCGTGTTTAGCTCCCGGCACGCTTCTTGCGGATACGCCGTTTTCTACATCTGCGTCATACCGCTGGAACTGCCCTTCCGCAGCCCCGGTATCGGATAATAGCAACTTACCCCGGTCGATCGTCACCGGTTGGTTAAGCTGAGAAACCGGTATGCACCACTGGCTTTCGTTCAGGTATTTATCCGTAAGCACGAACACAGGAACCTGATAACGGTCTGCCAGGTTAAATGCGGTAGCGGTCAGACTGTATGCTTCTTCCGCATCCGCGGGAGCCAAAATAATTCTGGGAAATTCTCCGTGTCCTGCATAGATGGTAAACAGCAGTTCTCCTTGTTCGGTATACGTCGGCATACCGGTAGCGGGTCCTGCACGCATCCCCAAATCGATCACAAGCGGCGCTTCCACCATGCCGGCAAGAGAAAGTCCCTCTACCATAAGTGAAAATCCGCCACCGGAGGTCGCGACCATGCTCCGGGCTCCCGCTATAGACGCACCGATTGCCATATTGATTCCCGCTATTTCATCTTCCGGCTGTTTATAGACGATGCCGAATTCTTTGGCGTGATCTGCCAGAAATGTAATGAGTGCGTTAATCGGGGTCATCGGATAAATCGCGGCGAACTTGAGCCCTGCCCGCACTGCTCCCAAGCCGACTGCTTCGCTTCCGTTTACGATTGCCTGTTTTTCGGTGACGGTACCCGGCGATACGTGCATGTCAGTGAGCGCGGCAAAATGCGTTTTGACGTAATCAAATCCTGCGCGGGCAATTTTTTCGTTTTGGTCGACTACTTCCTGTCCTTTATGGATAAACTGGTCGTGGATAACGGAAAACAGCGCTTCAAACGGCACCCCCAAACACGCAATACTCGCTCCCAGCACGACCGTATTGCGCATGACAACATCCGCATGCAATTCACTTACGATATCCCGAAGGGGAATCGGAACCAACGTTACCGGTTTGGGGAAATCTGCGGCTGTCCATTCTTTTTCTTTGGGGTCATACAGCACATAGGCACCTTCGTTTAACTGTGCTTTATGTATTTCTACCGTTTCTGCGTTCAGTGCTACCAGAATATGCAGATCTTTCGTCATGCCGTAAAACGGCTTGCTGCCGATACGGACGGAAACGACGTTGTGTCCTCCGCGGATTAACGAGGGGTAATCATTGACGGCGAATACATGGTATCCTGTCCGGGCAAATGTCCGGGCCAGCACGGTACCCGATGACATGATGCCAAAGCCCGCTTCCCCTCCGATAGTCCATGTGACGTTATCCTTCATACCTTATGTTATTGTAGTCGGATGATTCCCGAAAAATCATGCGGCATTCCGGGGGCTCCTACTTCATTATTACCTATTACGGATAAATTTGCTTGCCGGTTTCGTCGGTAATGAATATCGCCATGACGGGACAACCCTTTGCGGCTTCAAGAAGCGCGTTGTCCGTTTCTTCTGCCGACGTATCCAGGATGATCGCCTTGGCTTCATCGTCGAGCGCCCAAGCCTTCGGCGCCAATGCAATACACGTCGCGGCTCCGATACAAAGATCGCGGTCTATCCGCATCGTCCAGTTCCGTATTTTCCTCACTACTTTCGGGTCGTTTGCGTCCATATGTATCGAATATATCCCAAGTCCGGAAAAACAACAATCGGTTATCTCACAGATTGTACAGCCTTATGTATCGCTTCCAGGGGAAGCAGTGCACATTTCACCCGGGAGGGTGTGAGTCGTGTTCCCAGCAGCGCTTCCACATCGGTAAGCGTAAGATTGAGCACATCAGCAACCTTCATTCCCGTTACTTTTTCGGTAAGCATGGAGGCGCTCGCCTGATTGATCGCGCAGCCCTCTCCGTTGAAACGGATTTCTTCTATTACCGGCGTTTTCCCACGACGCAGGCGCACTTCGATAGCTATCCTGTCGCCGCAGCTTACGTTTATTTCTTCGCTTGTAACGAACGCGCCTTCAAGGTGCCCGAAATTTCTCGGGTGTTTATAATGATCGAGGATATTTTCGCGGTAGAGGTCCATTACGAAAAGATTTTTTGTACCTTCAATAATCCTTCGACAAGCATATCGATATCTGCTTTTGTCGTGTATATGTAAAACGACGCTCTGGCAGTAGAAGCAACGTGTAAATAATCATGAAGCGGCATGGCACAGTGATTGCCGGCACGGATAAATATATTGTCTTCATTCAGCAGTTGTGCAATATCATGCGGATGCGCCTGCTTCATGAAACAGGCAAATACACCTCCGCGCAAATCGGCGCGTTTCGGTCCGACGAAATCCAACCCCTCAACCTGACTGAATTGTTCTATGGCATATGTCACAAGTTCCTGTTCGTGCGCACGGACGTGTTCCATGCCAAGGGCAGTCAGATATTCAACTGCAGCGCCGAACCCGATCACCCCGGCAATGTGCGGCGTACCTGCTTCAAATTTATGCGGTGCTTTTTTAAACACCGTCCTGTCAATGTGGACCTCGGAAATCATATCGCCGCCGTAGTTAAACGGCTTCATATCTTCCAGCAAGTCACGTCTGCCCCAAAGCACTCCGATCCCGGTCGGCCCCAGCATCTTATGACTGGAAAATGCGACGAAATCCGCCCCCCAATCGCCGACATCGACCGACATATGGGGAACTGCCTGAGCAGCGTCTATAAGCACCAGACACTTTGGATTGAGGTGTTTCACTGTTCGAACAATTTCCTTGATCGGATTTATCGTTCCGAGCACATTTGACGCGGCAGTAACTGCAACTAGCTTGGTTTTCTTCGTTACGAGCTTTTCAAGTGCCTTCATATCGAGCAGGCCGTTTTTGTCCGTATACCAGATATCGACGTCTATTCCGCGCCCGCTGCCCAGTTGCTGCCAGGGAACGAAATTGGAATGATGTTCCATGATGGTCGTCAGCACCCTGTCGCCTGATGCCCAGACATCGAGCATAAAACTATACGCTACCAGGTTTATGGATTCAGACGTGTTGCGGGTAAATACGATCTCATCAGAAGATGCAGCCCCGATAAACTTGGCTGTAATCTCCCGCGCTTTCTCATATTCCGCCGTGGCTTCCTCACTGGTTGTATATATCCCGCGGAATACATTGGCGGTGTATTTGGTGTAATACTCGTTTTCTTTGTCGATGACCTGTTGCGGCTTAAGCGACGTAGCAGTCGAGTCCAGGTACACAATCCGCTTCCCGTTTATGGTGCGCTTCAGGTGCGGAAAATCTTTTTGAATTATTTTCGGATCGAACATATTGTTCTCTTATGCTTTGATATATACGCTGCCGTTGTCAGCTTTCGTTTCGTACGACTGCACGTCGCGCGGTGCGGGCGGCGCCATCACATGTCCCGTCGTTACGTCATACTGGGCGCCGTGACAACCGCAAATGATCACATTGCCGTCAAGCGCACCTTCGCTGCCCAGTGAACATTGCTCATGCGTACACGCATCATCAACAGCAAAATATGATCCGTCGACATTAGCAAGCGCAATGCGCTTGCCGTTCACAACATATGTTCGCATACTGCCGGGAGGTAGGTCTGTAACTTTGCACACAAAACTATAATTCTTCATAGTAATCCTCCTAAAATTCTGAAATTTTCTGCTCGACCAGCGTGCGGTCCTTCTCATCCGTAATACGAGTGAGCGCGCTTTTCAAAAACCCCGACGCTATCATATCGCGTCCTGTATCCCGGTCAATACCCCGGGAGCATAAATACCACAGTTCATTTTCATCCAGTGTCTTTACAACGGCCCCATGAGTGCAGCGCACGTCGTTTGCCAGAATTTCCAGCGCGGGAGAACTCGTCGCGTGCGTGTGCTCGTCCAGCAATAGATTCTCGTTCCGCTGGTACGCATCGGTTTTTTGTGCCGACGCATCCACGCGGATACTGCCGTCGTAAAGCGCTTCGCTATGCCCCCGCAAAACACTCTTTACCAACAAATCACTGGTCGTTCCGGAGGCCACATGATGCTGCAGTGTATGTACCCGGATTTTACCGTGCGCGCTACCGCTGATCAGACTGATAATCGTGGCGGATGCGCCAACACCCACAAGATGCACCGACGGAGATATATCCGTATCGGTTGAACCGTCTACGACATACACCAAAATCAACTGCGCGTTTTTCCCGACGGCGTAGGATTCACTCACCGTTCCCCCGGCAACTTTTTTGACAACGACGGAGTGACCGGTTATGGTTTTCATCCAACTGATCCCTCTCCCGCAAAGCGGGACTTCGCCAAGTTACACTTGGCTTCGCATTGCATGTGTATATAGTTATCCAACTGATCCCTCCATCTGTAGTTGAATTAATCTATTCATTTCGACGGCGTACTCAAGCGGCAGCTCCCGGACAATGGGTTCTATAAATCCGTTTACGATCATGGATTCGGCCTGCGGTTTGGATATGCCGCGGCTCTCAAGATAAAACAGCTGCTCGTCACCGATTTTGGACACCGTGGCCTCGTGTTCTATCTGCGTTTCGTGCTCGTGTATTTTCATAGTGGGGTAGGTGTCGGAACGCGAGGATTCATCCAGTATCAGCGCGTCGCATACTACCTTTGATTTGCAGTGGTGCGCGCCGGGGAATACTTCTACCAAACCCCGGTACGACGTGCGCCCGCCTCCGCGGCTTATCGATTTGGAGATAATCTGCGATGTCGTCTCGGGCGCATAGTGCACGGCTTTCCCGCCTGCGTCCTGATGCTGATTCGGCCCTGCGTACGCAATAGAGAGGACTTCACCGCGTGCTTTGCGCCCCATCAGATACACACTCGGATATTTCATCGTAACTTTGCTGCCCAAATTTCCGTCTACCCACTCCATCGCCCCTTCTTCTTCCACGCGTGCACGTTTGGTCACGAGATTATAGACATTGTTACTCCAGTTCTGAATGGTCGTATACCGGACCCGCGCGCCTTTTTTTACGATAATTTCCACGACAGCCGAATGCAGCGAATCAGTCGAATATATCGGGGCAGTGCACCCTTCCACATAATGGACATAGCTGCCTTCTTCCGCAATGATAAGCGTCCGCTCAAACTGCCCCATGTTTGCCGCATTGATACGGAAATACGCCTGCAACGGTAAATCCACATGGACGCCTTTGGGAACGTATACAAACGATCCGCCGCTCCATACGCTGGTATTTAACGCGGCAAATTTATTGTCTCCGCTGGGTATGACCGTTCCGAAATACTGCCGTACCAAATCGGGATATTCGCGGAGCCCCGAATCCATATCGAGGAATATAACACCTTTTTTTGACAGCGAACTCTGAATGCTTTTATAGACCACTTCGCTTTCATATTGTGCCGATACCCCGGCCAGAAACTTTTTTTCCGCTTCCGGAATCCCTATCCTGTCGTATGTATCGCGTATCTCCGGCGGCAGATCTTCCCAGCGGTTGGCTTTTTTGTCCGTCGGCTTGATGTAATAAAAAATATCGTCGAATTTAATCGTCGAAAGATCCGCTCCCCATGTGGGTAGCGCCTTTTTCGTAAAAATCATATGCGCCATGACCCTGCGCTCCAGCATCCAGGCGGGTTCATGTTTATGCAGGCTTATATTGCGCACGCCTTCGATGTCCAGACCGCGAGCGGATTTAAACACGTAGTGTTCCGGTTTATGAAAACCGTATTTGTACTTGCCGCTGATCGGTGATTTTGTTTTCATACTGTGCCAACCGGTGAAGACAAGTCTTTTCGGGTCAGGAAAGGTATGCGCCGTATCCTTTGGTTTCTATCTTTTTGGCGAGGGTATAATCGCCGGTATCTACGACGTTTCCTGCAACCAGAATATGCACGACATCAGGCTTCACGTAGCGCAGAATCCGCTGGTAGTGCGTGATGATAAGTACACCCACGCCTTTTTTCCGCAGCACGCTTATCCCTTTGGAAACGGCGCGCAGCGCATCGACATCCAGGCCGGTATCTATCTCATCAAACACGGCAAATTCGTGCGGCAATACGAGGGCCTGCAGCATCTCAATTTTTTTGCGCTCCCCGCCGGAAAACCCGTCGTGAATTCCGCGGTTTAACAAATCCTCTGACAGACGGAGTGTCTTGGCATGCGCTTTTACCATATTCATAAAATCGCCGATCGGCATACTCCCTACCTGAAATCTCCGAGCAAGCACGGGATTCTGCACCGGTTCGGTTTTTTTGGGATGTTTGGCGGCATGACGCAACTCATACGATGCGCGGAGCAAATTCATCACCGTTACACCGGGAATGGCTATCGGGGACTGAAACGCCAAGAACAATCCGGCTGTTGCGCGGTCTTCGGTAGCAAGCGGAAGGATATTTTTTTTGTCCAATAGTATTGCTGACGCTATTTTTTTTCCTTTTGTTCCCACGGTGTATGCGGGATGACCCAGAAGTACCGACGCGAGCGTGGACTTACCGCTGCCGTTGGGGCCCATGACGGCGTGGACTTCACCGCTTTTTATGACCATGTCTACCCCGTGAAGTATTTCCTTGCCCTCCACGCTTGCACGAAGATGTGAAATAGTAAGTTTCATAACCGGTCTGATACGCGGTCGTTTTTGCCCATAAATACTTCGGCAATTCCTATGTACCGCAACATAAAATATTCATGGGATAAAAACGGATTGTTGGGAATCTCCAGGTATTGCCCGATTTCTTCCGACTGGCTTTTGTGAATCCGGAGCGCCTTTTCTTTTACCGCCGACACCCGGCGTACATCGATAACGGTAGTAATTTTCTTGTCTTCAACACCCTGCCACGGCCGGCCGAATGATTCGTTCGGAATATATTTCTTTTTTACAAAATACCGGACAATGCTCTCCGGCATGCACGCGTAATACAGTTTCGGCGGATTTTTATCTTCCGGATCCGCTTCGTATCTGTCCGCGGCATATTTTTGGAACGCGAATGTAGTTGCCAGTGTAAGCTTGATATTGTCAGGGTGATTCGTAATACCGGAAGGCTCAAATGTGATCACTGCGTCCGGCTTGTTTACCGCCAACAGTGCCGCAATCTTGTCTTCTATCTCCCCGGGAGACTGACTGCTTAATCCCCCGTCTTTGTAATCCAGGAATGTTACGGACCCAACGCCCAGCATTGCTGCCGCTTCCTCCAGTTCTTTCTGCCTGATTTCAGCAAGCGTACTGCCGCTTTCCGGCTGGTATTCACCCCAAGTGCCCTGCTCTCCGCGCGTAGCACAGACCAAATCTGCCTTCCAGCCGGCTTTGACGTATTTAGCGACCGTTCCCCCCGCCATATAGGATTCATCAAGCGGGTGGGCGAATATTCCGAGAAGCTTGCTCATAAGAGCGTATAGTAACCTATTTCACAATAAAAGAGAACTTATTTTTTCGCGATCAGTATTTTATACAGCCAATACAATCCGGACAAACCGATCAGGATATACACCAGCTTCATCAGCATCGGACTCGTACTGAATATTATCTGTACGAGATCCATTTTAAATGCTCCTACCAGTCCCCAATTCAGTGCGCCGACCGTCACGAAAATCCATGCCGCCCAGTCAAATTCAGACATTTTTGTTTTCATATCATTCACCTCCTCCGGCAAAAAAGACACAATAAACTCCGTTCTCTCCGTTGACTAATCCCTCCTACCTATTATTATATAAGCAATCCTATGAAACTACGGGCAAAAATGCTTTCCGTCATCATCTGGTCGGACAATCACCAGAAACTTGCCAAATGGTATGAAGACGTACTCGGCTTTACGGTACGCGAGGTCACGACGCATCCGGATGATTCGTGTATCGGATTCGATTTCGGGGATACGTATTTTTCCGTCGGCCGCCATGACAAGGTACATGGGAAAAGCAAAGACCCGTACCGCGTCATGGTAGGATTCCCGGTTTCCAGCATCAGTGCTGCCTACGAAGAAATCAAAGACAAAGACATCACCTGGATTGCCAAGCCGTTCGAATCTCCGACAGGGACCACCTGGTGCATGACGATAGCTGACCCCGAAGGAAACATTCTGCAATTTTTCGGGCAAAAATAGCCCTGAATTCTTCATTTTTCAGCTGATTTTCAGCGGAAGCCATATAATACGGGCTATGAGAATCCTCGTCGTGGAAGATGAGCATAAAATCGCCGCTGCCATAAAAAAGGGACTGGAACAGGAAACGTATGCCGTCGATGTGGCATTTACCGGTCCGAACGGGTATGATCTCGCACTCACCGAAGAGTATGATCTCATCTTGCTGGATCTGATGTTGCCGGGTATGGACGGGCTTACCCTGTGCCGCACGCTCCGCACCAAACACGTCCACACACCGGTGCTTATGCTTACCGCAAAGGGCCAGATTTCCGACAAGGTGTCGGGACTGGACAGCGGCGCGGATGATTACCTGACCAAACCGTTCTCATTTGAGGAACTACTCGCACGCGTACGGGCACTCGCGCGCCGGCCCAAATCAGTACTGGGGAACGTACTGAGTGTAAAAGGACTCAAACTCGATACCATGACCTACGAAGTCAGCTATTACGGAAAACGCGTGTTGCTTTCGGGTAAGGAATTTTCTCTTCTCGAATATCTGATGAAACATCCTAAACAGGTGTTATCCAAAGATCAGATCATCGCCCATGTCTGGGATTATGACGCGGATATTCTGCCCAACACCGTCGAGGTGTATATCAAAAATCTGAGAAATAAAATTGACGTTCCGTTTTCCAAAAAAAGACAACCGCTTATCGTAACAGTCAGAGGATTCGGATACAGATTAGGATAACGACTATGTTTCATGCAGCACGATTCAAACTCACGGCATGGTACCTGATAATTATCATGGTCGTAAGCATTTCTTTCAGCGCGGTGATATACCGGGTGCTTACCATGGAATTGGAACGCTTCGGACGCATACAGCGGTATCGTATCGAGCACCGCCTGAGAAACGATATTATAATTCCGCTCGATGACTCGCTTGCTCCTCCCCAGATGCTCCCGATCGACGATCCGGAACTGGTCAATTACATCAAGCACCGCATGCTCGTAACACTTATTATCGTAAACGGTTCCATATTTGTACTTTCCGGATTATTGGCATATATGCTCGCCGGCCGCACGCTCAAACCAATTGCCGATATGGTCGACGAACAGAACCGGTTCATATCGGATGCCAGTCACGAACTCCGCACGCCGCTCACCGCGCTTAAGGCGACGCTCGAAGTAAATCTGCGCGACAAAAACCTTACTGCCCAATCCGCCAAAACAGTACTGCAGGACAGTATAGAGGAAGTAAATTCACTCCAGTCGCTCACCGATTCCCTGCTGACACTGGCGCAATATCAGAAACCGGGTGCGGCATATCAGTTCGAAACACTTGATCTGAATGCACTCATCTCGGAAGCAGTAAAACGGGTCGCGCCTATTGCACGCGAAAAAAATGTGTCGATACAGCAGTCTGCAATACGGGGAAATGTTACCGGAATCCGGCACAGTCTTATTGATGTGTTCACCATCCTGCTGGAAAATGCAGTGAAATACAGCCGGAAATCCGGAACGGTCCGCATACGGATACAGCACAAGGACAAACATACGCTTATCTCCGTTATTGATCGCGGCATCGGAATCGCCGACAAGGATCTGCCGTATATTTTTGACCGTTTCTTTCGGGCGGATAGCGCGAGAACGGCATATGAACGGGACGGATACGGTTTGGGACTTTCCATCGCCCAACAAATAGTGACCCTGCACCACGGAACGATTGCGGTCATCAGTACGCCGGCATCGGGCAGCATGTTTACCGTAACACTGCCGTAAACTTCAGCAGGATTTCAGAAACACACGGTACGATATGTATATGAAACGGGCACTGCAGTGGATTATGAAATTATCGAAACTACAAAAAGCAGGCATTGTTGCCGCAGTACTCATCATGTCGGGTATCGGTATCTGGCGCATCAGTACATCCCAGAAAAAATCGCCGGTGTATCAGACGGCACAGGCTGAAAAAGGAACGCTTGTCGTTTCCGTATCGGTATCCGGTCAGGTTTCCAGTGCCAACAGTGCCGAAGTTACCACCCAGGCGTCAGGAGTAGTCAAAACGGTATTCGTAAAAGACGGCGACAGCGTCAGGGCGGGCGACAAAATCGCACAACTGGATCTGGATCTGGTCGGACAGCAACGCGCACAACAGGCATATGCAAGCTACCAGAGCGCACAGAATGCCCTCGGCAGTGCCAAAGCAAATCTGTATACGTCGCAGTCAACACTACTCACTCAATGGGAAGCATTCATGGCGAAAGCACAGAATTCCACATACGAAAATCCGGATGACTCCCCCAACACGGGCAACCGGCAACTTTCTGATTTTGT
Source organism: Candidatus Gottesmanbacteria bacterium (assembly GCA_023245355.1). Taxonomy (GTDB): domain Bacteria; phylum Patescibacteriota; class Microgenomatia; order UBA10105; family UBA927; genus UBA927. Next base: position 50,294 of record JAHFKN010000006.1, read on the forward strand.
CATCACCCAGGACGACTGGCTCGCCAGCGAGGCAAAATACAAAGTCCAGCAGAATGCCATCGCACAGGCGCAGACGTCGCTTTCCTCTTCCTGGTACAGCTATCAGCAGTCCTCTCCGACAATCGTCGCTCCGATTTCCGGAAAAATCACCGGGCTTTCTCTGCAGCCCGGTATCGTCATAAATGCGCAGACAAATTCTTCGGGCGGCTCATCGAGTCAGCGGATTGCCAGCGTCAAAACGGACGCGCCTCCTACGGTAAGTTTAAACATAACCCAAATTGACGCTCCCAAAGTAAAAGCGGGAAACAAAGCGACGCTCACGTTTGACGCATTCCCCGACAAAACATTTACGGGTGAAGTCGTAAGCATCGATACGATCGGCTCACAGACATCGGGCGTCACTACCTATCCGGCTATTATCAAACTGGACTCCGCCGTAGAAGGATTGTTGCCGAACATGTCTGCCGCAGCAAATATAATTACCGCGACCAAAGACGGTGTCCTGCTGGTTCCATCAGCCGCTGTACAGACACAAAACAACACGTCGTACGTACGGGTGATGAAAAACAAGGAAGTCTCCCAGGTGGAAGTCGCGACCGGACTAACCGGCGACAGCCAAACGGAAATCGTTTCCGGAATCAGCGAAGGAGACACGGTCGTGACATCGGTAACCAACGGATCATCAGCAGCAGGCAGTTCCAACCAGTCCGCTTCGCCGTTCAGTCCGTTCGGTAGGACGGGGACGGGTACCAACCGGCAATTCCAGATGATATCACGGTAACATATGTATGATTTCCCTTTCTCACATCACAAAAATTTACAAAACGGAAACAATCGAAACCAAAGCGCTCGACGACGTATCGTTTGAAATAAAAAAAGGCGAGTTTGTCGCGATCATGGGTCCTTCAGGCAGCGGCAAATCCACACTGATGCATATATTGGGAGCCCTCGACCTGCCGACCAGCGGCACCTATACGCTGGACAATGAAACGGTATCAGCGCTGTCAGAAGATGAACTTGCCGATATGCGTAACCGCAAAATCGGATTTATATTTCAGGCGTTTAATCTGCTTCCCAGAACAACCGCGATAAAAAACGTGATGATTCCCATGATGTACGCGGGTGTCCCCAAAGAGGAGCGCATCTCCAGAGCCAAAAAATATCTGGAGATGGTAGGCCTTAAAGACAGGATGTATCACACCTCGAATCAGATATCCGGCGGTCAGCAGCAGCGTGTGGCTATCGCGCGCGGATTAGCCATGAATCCTGCCATTCTCCTGGCAGATGAGCCGACGGGCAACATCGCTACCGCCCAGGCGGAAGAAATTATGAACATATTTGAAGAACTCAATGACAAAGGCCATACGATCATCATGATCACACATGAGCCTGACATCGCTCATCACGCGAAACGGATCATCATCCTGCGGGACGGAAAAATTATTTCCGACGTGAAAAACGGCAAAAGGAAAAAACTATGGAACTAAGGGAAATCGTAACAGAAGCACTCAGCACGCTGACGATAAACAAACTCCGGACGGGACTTGCCGTGCTGGGCATTATTATCGGCATCGGGAGCGTCATTGCACTTATCAGTCTCGGACAAAGCAGCCAAAAATCAATTGAAAACCAAATTCAGTCATTGGGATCCAATATTCTTACCGTGTCCCCTGCCGGACAAAACACCGGCGCAGTCAGAGGCGCCGGAGGCGGAGGTACGACACTAACCCCGGAAGATGCAAGTGCACTCAAGTCTGCCACTACCCTTACGACAATTGCCCGTATTTCCCCGGAATACGCACGGCGAAGCCAGGTAACGGCAGGACGCAATAATACCAATACACAGATAATCGGCGTGGAGCCGCAATATGCGGATATCCGGAAAATAACAGTCGCAACCGGTGCATTTATTACCGACAGAGATGTTTCCATTCTCTCTAAAGTCGCGGTCCTGGGACCTCAGGCTGCCTCCGATTTATTCGGTGACAGCACTGAGTTGCTGGGGCAGAGCATACGTATCAGCGGACAAATACTCACCGTTATCGGTGTCACTTCATCAAAAGGCGGAAGCGGATTTAATAACCCCGATGATGCAATCTATGTGCCGTTGTCTACTGCTCAAAAAATTCTTTTCGGTGCCAACAACCTTACCAGCATTGCCGTTGAAGCAAAAGACTCCGGCGTGATGACTGAAACCCAAAATGAAATCGGGTACTTTCTGCTCGCGCGTCACAAAATCTCAGATCCTGCAAACGCAGACTTCACTATTTTTTCCCAAAATGACATTTTGAATACCGTGTCCCAGGTCACCGGAACATTTACCACGCTGCTTGGGGGTATTGCTGCCATATCACTCCTGGTAGGCGGAATAGGTATTATGAATATCATGCTGGTCACGGTGACCGAACGCACGCGTGAGATAGGACTCAGGAAGGCACTGGGAGCCAAAAAACGGCTTATCATCACTCAATTTCTGACCGAAGCGATATTACTTACTATTATCGGGGGCATCGTCGGCATGGCGCTGGGAATTATTATCTCCTACATACTCACGCGCGTTATGAACATGCCGTTTACCATTTCCCCGTTTTCCGTCATCCTCGCCCTGGGTGTTTCCGGCGGCATAGGTATTTTGTTCGGCTGGTATCCGGCAAAAAAAGCGGCCGATTTACTGCCGATTGAAGCATTGCGGTATGAATAAATGTAACGCATCGGAGGAGGTGAATACAGATTGAAACAGATGAATAAAACAAACCTTATTACCATAGCACTCGTTCTGTCAGGTATAGCCGGAGGAGGCGGATTTTTTGCCGGAATGAAATATCAGCAAAATATACGCAACTCGTTTTTTACCCAAATGGGTAGCGGACAATTCCGCGGAAACACCATGATGAGAAACGGGGGCAACACGCGCAGCGGATTCCGTCCGGTAGCCGGTGAGATCATCAAACGCGATGATACCTCCGTCACGGTCAAACTAGCTGACGGCAGCAGTAAAATCGTGTTGATAACCGAAAAAACGGACATCAGAAAAACGGATACGGGACTCAAAACCGATCTTACAACCGGCACGCAGATTGCGGTATTCGGCTCCGAAAATACGGACGGATCCGTAACGGCGCAAAATGTGCAGATAAATCCCGTACGGATGGGCATAAACAGCCCGACACCCGCACAGAAATAAACCCTGGCTGGTGAGCCGGCAATTTATACTGTATGATAGATTACAAAGAAAGGTGTATGACCATGAAAAATAATATGTTTGTCGCCGTGTTAATAGTAGCTTTGGCGGCCGGCGGTTTATGGTATATCAAAACCTCCAAAACACCGGCGCCCGTCATGGAGAAAACAGAAGAACCGGTAACACCAAGTAAAGCTATGCCGGCAACCGATTCCGCAGGGACGAAAGAAACCGTGGTAGATGACAACGCGAAAGAAATTGTCATCAACGCTTCGGAATACAAATTTTCTCCGGTGACACTCACCGTCAAAAAGGGTGAACCCATCAAGCTGACGCTTAAAAACGTCGGAAAAATGCCGCATGATTTCGTCATAGACGAGCTCGGCATCCGGACGAAAAAAATTGCAGGAGGCGATACCGATACGATCGTGTTTACGCCGGAAAAAACCGGAACATTCGAATACTACTGCTCGGTCGGAAGCCATAGGGCATTGGGCATGGTAGGTAAAATCACGATAGAGTAACCAGAGGTTCCTTTTCTTTGTAAGAGTACCGATCCGTCCGGCATCGGGCGGATCGGCTCGTTTGAAGTTATTTCGTAAATATGAGGCTCATCAGGGCATCTCTCCCCTCGAGCGTACGGGACGAATAGACGATCACCGGATGATCTTTACAATCCTCGGCAATCTTTTTTAGCTGACTGTGGCGCTCACTCATAGAGAGTTTATCGACTTTGTTTGCAATGATGATAAACGGAATCTTGTTGTCCGTGAGGAGGTTGATGGATTCACGGTCATAATCCGTAAGCCCGACTTTTGCGTCGATAATCAGCACTGCAAGCTTATGGACAACCCCGGATCTGAACAAATACCAGGCGATCAGTTTGCGGTAATGCTCCAGACTTTCACGGCTCCGTTTGGCGAATCCATACCCGGGCAAATCGACAAAAAACAATTTGTGCTGCACCAGAAAAAAATCAAGTTTCACCGTTTTCCCCGGCCTGCTGCTTGAGCGGGCAAGTTCCTTACCGATAAGAGAGTTAATCAGGCTTGATTTACCGACATTAGACCTGCCCAGAAACGTAATTTTGGGCTTGTTGTCCTTGATAATGTCGTCCGTACCATTGATGCTTTTGACGTAACTGGCTTCCAGCGGAGAGTTATTCATATCCAAAAGGAGTATACGTCATAGATGCGGAAAGATATAGAGCTCCTCCTCTGCCCTGGTGACGGCGGTGTATAACCATCTGCGCCATTGATCATCCGTCATTTTGGAAAACCGCTCCTCAAAAAGGATAACGCGTCTGGCCTGTGAACCCTGGGCTTTATGAACGGTAAGCGCATAGCCGAAATCAAACAAGTCGATGCCGTGATACCGCGCCCGGTCCTCGGTAAAGTTTAACGCGGTGTCAGCATCAAACTGATCTGCCGCAATAAGCCCTGAATACATTTCGCTTTCCCCGTCTATCTCTATATCCGCGGCATACGAACGGTCATTCATGCGCAGGATTTTTTTATCGTGCCGAGCATCCCGTTATAAATTTTCGCCCTGTGATTATTCCGAAGGCAAATGACACGGTCCCCTATCTCCGGAGTCGGAGTTTCAAACCCCAGGGCCGCGCGTATATAGGCATTTAACCTTTTCCTCGTTTTATTATAGCCGCACAAAATCAGTGTTTCCGACCGGTAATTCGTCAGCATTTCCTGCATGACTTCTCCCGTTTCCGCGTCATCGCCGCCGTATTTTATGACGGTTCCTGAATATCTGCCCGGTATAATCTCACCTGTCTTACGGGCGCTGATAGAAAGCGAAATAATCGGATTTTTCCGCGCCTGACGGTGTATCTCCTCCAATTTCACATGCGGCGTCTGCATGAGAGTAAAGTTACCTTTAATCGGCGGGAGCTGTCCGTGATCCCCGACCACAATCATCGGGACACGATAGGATATAAGGTGTTCCCATATCGTTTGATCGACCATGGACCCTTCGTCCACAATGATAAGATTTCTGTCGATCTCGTCTTTTGTTTTCCACCCGACGATTTCTTCTTTGGCATTAAGTATGGGCGTATAGATAAGCGAGTGAATCGTCCCGACGCTGTCCTGACGGTAGAGCACATCCGCCTCTTTTATCTTGGTCTGCAGGACCCGCGCTGCTTTACCGGTAAAACTGACGAATCCTACCTTGAGCCCCGGGTCTATTTTGGCAAGCTCCCTACGTATCACGGCAATCAGTGTGGTTTTCCCGGTTCCCGCATAGCCGCCCAAGGTCACATACTGCATCGACCCCCTGTCTTTCCTATACCACTCCAGTATATGATCGAGTGCGGATTTTTGGTCTTTGGACAATACGGGCATATGGAGACTCACTATAGTCCAGGGAAAATTATTAGTAAAGCAGGGCAAAGAAGAATTATTTCCTGAAGCGTCTTAGTAATTTCCGGATATCTTCGACAAGAAGTGCCAGACCGATAGGACCTTCTTCCACATCATCCATGCCGGCCATACGGATATTGCGCCGTATTCTTCCTTTACTCAGCGCCTCCAGATCGGGAGAATGTTTAGCCACCATAAGACCTTGGAAGTCTTCTTCATCCCGGCCGGTTACCTGAGCAAGTTCAGCGCCGCTCAAAGGAACTCCCGCTTTGTGAAGCGTTACGGCATCCGCATATTTTTTCTGTGTTGCTGTTTTCTTCTCCGGCATAGCAAAATGCAATTATACCGCAGGAAATGCGTATCGGTCATGTATATCCCGATATCGCTATTTTTATACACAAGCAGTTACCTTATATTTGCAGGCTAATTTAGGGTATAATACATACACTTGCGGGATCGTATAACGGTAGTACGTCCCGCTTCGCGGGATTATCTTGGTTCGTTTACATAATTGTATTTATCAACACTGCTGCGGGATCGTATAACGGTAGTACGCATCCCTCTGGAGGATGTTATCTTGGTTCGAATCCAAGTCCCGCAGCAGTGTTGATAAGCACGAACAAACATCCAAATCCCGCAGCATATACAAAATTTGTCCGCCGGAATTTTTTTCGCGCAAACGCCGACAGCATCGAATACTGGTACAATAGCCTCATCATGGTGCAGATTGCCAAATTCCTTTTGAACCGAAAAGAACCCCGCATACCGTTTACCCAAACCGGGTACGACAAGATCATTGCGGAGAAAGCAGCGCTGGAGGCAGAACGGCCGGAAGCAGTCGACCATCTCAAAAAGTCACGGGAAATGGGCGATCTTTCGGAAAACGGATACTACAAAGCATCCAGGCAGCGTCTCAACTTCATCGATGCGCGCTTACGCCGCGTCAGCCGGCTTATCCGGCTTGCAAAAATCGTTTCGTCCACCGGCGACGGCACGGTGCAGATCGGCAGTGTCGTAAAACTGAAAGATGCAACGCGCGAATATGAATACACCGTCGTTGGCGGCTACGAATCCGATCCGTCCCAAAAAACCATCTCGCACATATCCCCGTTTGGCCGGGCGCTCATGGGGAAAAAAAACCATGACTCCGTGGAAGTAGTCGCCCCTTCAGGCACTAAAACCTATACCATAACGGATATTTCCTAAATAAATGGGTTATCTGACCGGACGCTCCCACCCGGAAATATCTACCGATGAAATATCCGCGTGAACCCGCAGCGGCCGGAAATCATCAACAAGCGTTTCAAACGGAAGTTGTATCCTTTTGGATCTTCCGTTAGGATACCGCACCGGTATTTCAGTAAATGTCAGACTACGGCAACCCACAACATGCGCCATAGTTTTTAACATCGGCTTGGATATAACATCGCCGTACATAGTGCCCGCTCCCTCATCTTTTGCCGCAACGACAAACATTGACAGTAACCGATGACCGATTCCGTTTTTCCGCAGATTGTCAGGCACACTGAAACTTTCTATATATGCCTCGCGCCCCCTCCTGAACCGCGTCACCACCCCACGGATGCCGCAGCCGTACGGCAACACGATTTCAAAATACGGCAATACGTTTCCGGCACTGCGTTCGATGCGTCCGGGTGATTGTACGATTTCGATAAGCTTCATGCGTTCCGCCGCAGAAGCCGACACCATCACGGTAATCATGTAATTGCCTGGGATTATACAACCGGACGGCACAGAAATCACTACAGGACGCCCGGTACGCGGCGACAGCCTCACTTCGTGTTGAGAAACCCCGAATGCTTCTATATACTCACAATTGTGAAGAAAAAGAAACGACGTTTACATATTCTGCTTATTATTTTCTTCGTCGGGCTCGGCATATTTTCCCTCATACGGAACAGACAGCTGCCCAAATCTCCCGATACTGCGTCAGAGCTGACCGCATCACCGTCCGAGAAAACTGAGGCAACGGCATCAGCCGATGTCTCCAAACCGATCATCACCTGCCAGAGCACCGTCACAACGCCCGAAACTACCACAGAGCTATATACATACACTTTTGAAAGTAAATTCCGCGCGGATTACCGGATAAAAACAAATGACAATCAGGTAAACTATTCCAGCCAGATATATTTTGACGGAGGGAATATTTACGCGTGGAACCCTACCATCATATTCGATCCAAAGAAAGATACGGTGAATACGTCGGGATTTTTTAAGCGGGCAATTCAGTTTCATTTCGATACCGGAGCTGATGTCCTCAACACAATCACGCGCTTTGACAACAGCGGTGTTTCAGGCGTGCATGTGTGCAAAGAACTTGCGCCCTCAGAACCTGTTTTTCAACTCCCCTTTAACATACAGTTTACGGAAGATCCTGATTACCTGAAAAAAATCCGGGCAAATATACGGGGTATATGCAAACCCTGCACGCAAATACGGAACGAAGATGCAGCTGCCATGTGCAAAAAAGATCTCGGCTGTACCCTCTGACGCTTACCGGCAGCACCCCGAGAACACGCGTAATGCGCGGGTTACTGTAAAATTGCGCTCCCTTGCGGGATAATACGCATATGACGGTTCACAGAAACATCAGACTGCTTTCCTGGTTTAACTTTTTTACCGACTTTAAGCTCTATGCTCCGGTCGCAATTATTTACTTTGCACATGTGACAGGTTCTTTCGCGCTCGGTATGAGTATTTTTTCCATCAGTATGATTTCTTCCGCGCTGCTTGAGATACCGACGGGAATATTTTCGGACCTGGTCGGCAGAAGAAAAACCGTTCTGCTCGGGTCACTGTCTGCAATCGCATATTCGGTGTTTTATGCCGTGGGAGGATCGTTCTGGATGCTTGCCGCCGGCGCGACACTGGACGGGTTGTCGCAGGCATTTTACAGCGGAAACAACGATGCACTTCTTCATGATTCGCTCTCCGAATCCAATAATGAGCATCAATATGACGAATATCTAGGAAAGATCAGCTCCATGTTTCAGGCAGCGCTCGCAATTTCGGCAATTATCGGGAGCATACTCGCACAGTGGTCGTTCCCGCTCATTATGTGGCTTTCCGTTATCCCCCAGATTATTTGCTTTGTGTTAGCCTACCGGCTGACGGAACCCGGCGTGCAGAAAAAAGGAAGCGGAAATATCTATGCCCATTTACGTGAGGCAATACGGAATTTCATTACCAATAAACAACTCCGATTACTGAGTGCGTCTTCCGTATTCGGATACGGTTTCGGAGAGGCATCGTATCAATTCCAATCGGCATTCTATAATACCGTATGGCCCGTGTGGGCAATCGGAATTGCAAAAACACTTTCTAATCTGGGCGGACTGATAAGCTTTCACTTCAGCGGAAAACTTCTGCGAAAGTATAAAGCGCTTCACATTCTCGTAGCGGACAATCTCTACTGCCGTATTGTCAACACGGTTGCAACCATATTCCCGAGCGTCCTGTCGCCGCTTCTCATGTCTACCACCTCGCTCTTTTACGGCGTGACATCAGTCGCCCGAAGTACGCTGATGCAGAAAGAATTTACCCGGGGACAGCGGGCCACTATGGGTTCTCTCAACTCGTTTGCCGGCAGCCTGTTTTTCGGTGTCGTCGCTTTTCTGATCGGATTTGCTGCAGACAAAGTAAGCCCCGGACGGGCACTGCTGATCCTCCAGATATTTATGCTGGCTAACTTATTTGTCTATTGGAAGTTGTTCAAACACCAGAAAACCGTTCCGGTAAACCCGGAGTAAATATTTATTGGGGAAGCGTCGCTTCAAACCGGATACTCCGGTACGTAATCGTACCGACGACGGGATCATCGGCCTCTTTCCCGTTTTTTTGCCTGTCCACTTCATCGAGAATGAGCTCCTGGGATTCCTGCACTTCATGCTCTCCGGTGTTCAGGCGGAATACCTGTATGCCACGCGCTTCCAGATCAGCAAGTAATCTGTCCCAATACGGCTGTAACTCATGCGGGTCGTGCGCCACCAATCCGTCGCGTTTTATCGCCCGCCCTTTTATCGTGTCATCGCTCGCATGAAGATATACCACCATGTCCGGCTTGGGAAACGTGGACAAATGGTGATCATACAGCCATGAGAGATACGAAAACTGATCGTCACTGATCAGACCCTGATCGTGCAGATATCTGTTATAAATATCGGTAGCCAGCACGCCGCTTTCACGGAAATGCGGATCCGTAAGCCCCTCGGCTTTGGTATCAAGGATTTCAAGCTGCATAAGCTGTGTGGTTTTGTGCAGCTGATTTTGAAATGCGAATTTTTTGGGATTTTCCAGAAACAAAGGAAAGACCGGATTGTCGGGCTCGGTATGAACGGAAAATCCGCGGTCCTGCAATGCGCCAAGCAGCGTGGATTTACCCGAACATGCGGCACCTATGATGGTTATCTGGAACCGAGTATTCGGCTCCGCTTCATGAGTTTCCCTGTCTGTAGGTCTTTCTATCATCGGAATTATTGGGGATGCAGGATTTGTATCACTATACTACTATTTCGGAATTTGTAAAATACCTTTCTTGCACTTCTCTTCCGTTTGTTATAATCAATCAATGATACAGGCACTGCTTCTGGATATTGACGGGGTGATGGTCGGTGAAAAAATCGGGTTTAATTCCCCGTACCCGCATCCTGACGTAACAAACCGTCTTGCAGCTATCCGCGACAAAGGAATCCCGGTCATTTTGTGCACCGCCAAGCCGCACTATTCTATCCTGCCGATTATAAAAACTGCGCACCTTGCAAACCCGCACATCACCTATGCGGGCGGCGTCATTATCGATCCGCTGAACAACGACATACTGGAATCCCATCCGCTGCCGAAACATATAGCTCCGCAGGTTGTGTCCGCGTTCCTTACGCGAGGATTGTATACTGAGCTCTACACACTCAACGAGTATTACATACTCCGCTCTCAGGCAAACGATTTAACGCGCGTACATACCCATATCCTCCAGCAGGAACCCGTGCTTAGCGACAATCTGGAAACGATAGCCGGAAAACAGGATATATTCAAAATCATGCCGATCGTACCCGATGAATCAGGAATACCGGCCGTGGAAGAAGCATTATCGCCGTTTAAAGAATTCCTGGAAATCACCTGGAGTATCCACCCTATTGCCATGCCGCATCAATTCTGCGGCGTAGCGGAAAAGGGAATTTCCAAACGTCAGGCGGCTATAACCATTCTCTCCCGTCTCAACATCAAACCTGCCGATGTTCTGGGAGTAGGAGACAGTACGAGCGACTGGAAATTTATGGAACTTTGCGGATATGTTGCGACGCTGGAAAACGGGCAGGATGCGCTCAAAGCGCTCGTCAAAGCCAAAGGTGATGCAGGATTTACCGGCGGACACGTAGATGCAAACGGAATACTTGCCATCTTTGACCATTTCAACCTCCCGTAAATTTATACGGTTACTCCTGATATAATGATCGGATGCATTGGCTACTATTTGCAGCTGTTAACGTCTTGGCTTTTTCCGTCGCATCACTCTATCAGAAACTTGCCATGAAAGAAGATGCGAGTGATGCGGTAATCTCATCTATTATTTTTCAGTTTCTGCTTTCCGGCTTCAGCGCGATTGTCGCTCTTTTTATGGGGTTTCATATACCGCCGTTAAGCTTCTGGCCATATTTGCTAAGCGCCGCATTGTTATATGCCCTAGGTACACTCTTTGGTTTCCGAGCTATAAAAATCATAGAGGCATCCGAAATGTCGATACTAAGCGGCGCAGGTGTCATCGTCACGATCATCATTTCATTTTTCTTTTTACACGAGCGGCTTACAATCATGCAACTTACCGGAGCCGCCCTCGTCCTTCTTGCTATTCTGTTAGTCAAATACGAACGGCGTACATTCAAAATAAATAAGGGCACCGGTTTTGCGCTTCTTGGAACTGCATGTTATGGCCTGGCAGTTACATTTGATGCGTTTATGCTCAAATCATTTGACGTATTTTCGTACATACCGATTATGTCATTCCTCCCGGGAGTTTTACTTATCATAATGTATCCTAAGAAAATTCCGGTTCTCTTCGGGGAAATAAAAAAAATAAATGGTAATTTGATTATTTACAGCTTCCTCTATGTCGTGGGCGCGCTTTCGTTTTACGTCCCGATACATAACGGCACCTTAGTATCCCAAATGAGCGTTGTCGGAAGAGTTACCATCGTTCTTACCGTCGTCCTTGCGGCTATCTTTCTCAAAGAGAGATCCCATGTTGGCAAAAAAATACTAGGTGCTATACTCACGACGGTCGGTATTTTTCTGATCAGATGATATGAAAGACAAATATTCCGCAGTATGGGTATCCCACTCATCGATAAGCGATTACCTCAAGTGTCCGCGTGCGTACTATTTGCGTAACGTATACCGGGATCCCAAAACCAACCGGAAAATTTCCATTATAGAACCACCCCTTGCGTTGGGACAGGCGGTACACGACACGATCGACACACTTTCAAAGCTTTCCGCTGGTGAACGGTTCACGACTCCACTCATGGAAACATTTGAAAAAATCTGGACAAACGTCAGCGGCCAAAAAGGCGGGTTCACTGATGCGGAACAGGAAGAGACGTTTAAAGCACGGGCACGCGATATGATTACCAGGGTTATGACACACCCGGGCCCGCTTGCGCAAAAAGCGATAAAAATCCGCCAGGAACTCCCCTATTACTGGTTATCAGAGGAAGACAATATTATTCTCTGCGGCAAAGTAGACTGGCTGGAATACAAAGAGGATACGGACACCGTACGCATTATCGATTTCAAAACCGGAAAATTCGATGAAGATCCCGATTCATTGCAGCTTCCTATCTATTACCTGCTGACAAGCCACACACAAACCAAACCGATTACCGGCATAAGCTATTGGTACTTGGACCGCGATGACGAACCCATCGATATGCAGCTTCCGGATGCCGAGGCGGCGGAAAAGAAAATCCTGGAACTCGCAAAAAAAGTCGCACTTGCTCGAAAACTCGGACATTTCAAATGTCATGAGGGAGAGTGCCGCGCATGCAGACCGTATGAAGCCGTTCTTTCGGGCAAAGCGACACACGTGGGCATCAACACATACGGACAGGATCTGTATATTCTCAATACACGGTCATGAACTTTAAAGATTATCAGCAGAAGGTAAAACAAACGTCCATTTATCCCAACCAGGGCAATAACGTGGCGTACGCCACACTCGGACTCGCGGGGGAAGCGGGTGAAGTGGCCGATAAGGTAAAAAAGCTCATCCGCGACTCCAACGGGATATTAACTCCCGAAAAACGGGATGAGATGATCAAAGAGTTGGGTGACGTGTTATGGTACCTTACTGCATGTGCCATAGAACTCGGCGTAAATCTTGAAGACGTAGCACAGCGCAACGTACATAAAGTCGAAGACCGGAAAACCCGCGGGGTGCTGTCCGGCGAAGGCGACAACCGCTGATTTATTCCGGTAAAGACAGCACGCTCCCCGCGCGCACGATCAACCCGTCTTTGATAAGCCCGCTGATAATTACCCGACACCGCTGTTCATTTCTGCCGTACTGTTTCATGACATCACCGATCAGCGTTTTTTCCGATGTTCTTTTCTCACGCAGAATATCCAGTATCCTGCCGCGGATAAACCGGTCCGTATCCGCAAACGGAACTGACGTTTTTTTCCGCGGCGTGTTTGTTGCATTACCCCTCGGCAATTCCAAAGCGCCGTAATCCATAAGCGCCTGATGCCAGCTCCAGGATTTTCCCTTCGGCACTAACTTGGCTGCAACGTCCAGGATACGTTTCTCTTTTTGTGCCACTCCCCCGAAGAAAAAATGAACAATAATCTGCCGGATATTGGTATCTACCATCGCAACATCATCCTCAAACGCAAATACCATGATTGCACGTGCCGTGTAGAGTCCTAAACCGGGAAGGCTCATCAGTGCTGATTCGGCATGGGGAAATTCCCCGTGATACGTATGGACAACGGATTCTGCGGCACGCTTAAGATACAACGCCCTGCGGTTATATCCCATACCTTTCCACACTCTCAAAACCTGCGCAGATGTTGCGCGGGAAAGTGCATACACATCGGGAAAAAAATACAGAAATTCTTCGTATTTGGGCAGCACCCGGGAAACTTGCGTCTGCTGCAGCATCACTTCGGAGATGAGTATGCGGTACGGATCCCGGGTCCTGCGCCAGGGCAAATCGCGGCGATGAAGCTCCCACCATGAATATACCATCTCATGAAATGAACGTACCGCACTGGGAGTTGGCTTCATGTCGTTTGATTCTATCACACCAAATCCCCCGCTTTACGCGGGGGATAGTAATGACATGTTTGGGTACAAATTCCCGTTACAGGGCGGGAGTCGGCGTGGGAGTCGATGTCGGACTTGCAGCTACCGTAACTGTTGCCGTTACCGTCGGAACGACGGGAATGGAAAAGTCCTTTACATTCGTGACTTCCGTGATTGTGTTCAACGTCCTGTCCCACAGTCCGCGCACACGCACTCTGTGCCCGACTTTCACCTCTGCCTGCGTCATGGTCTCACCTTTCCGGTTCTCGAACTTCGTACTTCCAGAAACCGTAACGGTCTGATCTGCACGGTTTTCACTCTTGGTACTCATCACCCATCCGCCTGTAAGCACGGTTTTCACTTCTCCGAAAAAGACACCGAATCTCTTTTGGATGGAAACATTGCGTATAAGCGTTGCGTTTATCGCCGTGTGGGTATCGTCCGTCCAGAGGCCGATCACATTGACGATGTTCCCGATGCTGAATTCGGAAAGCTCAGCTTTTCCCCAAAATCTGCGCCGCAGCTGGGTTTTGCTGTCCATGTTAACAACATAACTTTTTCCGTCTTTCTCGATCGTAAGCGTCGTATCTGTTTTGGCAGTAATCTTCCCGCTGCCTATTGCTGCCCTGCCTAATCCCAAAAAGCGTTTCATTTCTCCTGCCCGTGAACTCATGCTATCCCGGAACTGCTCCATGAAGCTTTTTTTGGCTTCCCGTGATGCCTGGCGTTCTTCCTTAAATTCCGCTCTCACCCCGCGGCTGGATTCTGCGGAAACCAAACCCGGCATAGTCAACCCCAGGGAAAGAAAAACTGCTGTAAGGACTATTTTTTGTTTTGCATTCATATACAAATCCGCCTTTCTGTATGTAGTACGCATCTTGTGGCAAAAAAGTTTCACTACGGTGTGTAATTGACGCGTACCTCTTTCTCCGCATAGTTACCCGATACGTCGTTTGCAACTATCAGGATATAGTTATCTCCCTCTTCCAGCTTCAGTGTAACGGAGAAATACCCACCCGCATCCGCTATTGTCTCAATATCATTTACGAATACTTCAGCGCCGGGAACGGTTTTTCCTTTAACCGGAAGCGGGCTGACAGTGACATTTGCATTATTTGCAGGCGTGCTCACCGTGAGTGCAATCCCTGAGGCTGCTGCAGACGTAGCGCTCCCTGCCTGAGGAGTACCTGAGGCTGTGCCCGGCTGTTCATCTCCGGGAGAAATCACCAGCGCACTGTCTTTTTGAGTTCCCAACTCAATACTTTGCCTCATGGTATATTGCCTGGCAAATATTCCTGCCGCTGCAATCACAACAACTCCTAGAATAATGGGCATGTAATTTTTCATACAAATCCCCCTTTCTCTTCTTTTAGGTATTGTTACTTCTTTTTTTCCATTTTGCAAGTTCAGTCAATCTTCGTTTCACGATGCGCCTCCTCTGGCGGGTAATAATCCACGACGCGGCCAAAAGGACGAGCGCACTGACAGCCAATAGCAGGGTCTTTTGAGGCAGCTCTGCTATGACGACCGCTGCCGTATCCTGCCAAAACTCGGAAATAATTTCCCTGTCCTGATAAAAAATCTCCAGCACATCCCACGTCTGCCGCTCGGATAAAATCGCAAACGCCCGGAAGAAAAACGCAATAATACTTCCGGTTAACACAAGAACCGTAACCCAAAATACCGCAAGCCACCGGGCGGAACGCCGCGCTTCAAAACGCGAGACCCTGTCCATGACGGAATGCGTAACATCAATTTTTTTCATACTCATATATTTCTTACCGCTCATACGCCAATATCTTCCGCAATGCGTCCTTGGCTCTGCGCATGTGGGTACGTATGGTATTTACCGGCAGATGCAACCGCGTGCTCATTTCTTCATACGACATATCATCAAAATAGTAAAGCGATATGACTTTTTTATATTTCTTATCAATGATATCCAGGGCACGCTCTATGCGGCGGCGCTCATCTTTTTCCATGAGTATGGCTTCCGGGAGTGTATCGGCCGGAATGTGTTCCGCTTCCGTAAGAGGCGCGTGAGACACGTGACCCCGGAGGTACGAAATCGCAAAGTTGCGCGCGATAGAATACAGGTATGATGAAAATTTTCTGGCGGTATCGACACTATCTATCGCCTTATACAGGCTGATAAATGACTCCTGTACCACATCCTGTGCGGCCTGGGGATCGTGTACGAGGTAGGTCACGAAAGAATGGAGCTTATGCTGATACCGTCCGACAAGCACTTCAAATGCGGAAATATCCCCCTCCTGAACAGCCCGGACCAGTGCCTCATCACTCGTTTGGTACATAACAACCTGTAATTATAGTACAATACACACATGAAAGCCGGTGTCGTTGCCCTCGTAGGGCGCCCCAATGTCGGAAAGTCTACCCTTCTGAACATCTTACTAGGTCAGAAGGTTTCTATTACGTCGCCGAAACCGCAGACGACCCGCTTCCCTATTCAGGCAGTATACGAAGAGGAACGCGGACAAATTGTCTTTATGGATACCCCTGGTATATTTTCAAAAGTACGGGATCAGGTAGCAGCACGGATAAATTTACGCACGGAAGAAACGATCGACCGGGGAGTGGACGTCATTGTGTATATGGTCGATCACACCAGGGAACGCGCAGAAGAAGAAAACAGGGTCTTAGGAATCGTACGGAAAACCAAAACGCCCAAAATTCTTGTGATAAACAAAGTAGACATCATTTCCCCTTCTCATATCGTGCAATACCGCTTCATGGAGGAAGAATTCGATAAAGTCGTAAAAATTTCCGCACTCAACAACAAACACATCCCCCTTCTTCTGGACGCTATCTTTGATTATCTCCCCGAGGGCAAACCGATTGTCGACACCGCAAATATTGTCCAGCCGGGACTCAATCTCGACAGTAAAATGTTTATCTCTGAAATCATCCGTGAAAAAGCATTCCTCAACCTCCGCCGGGAAGTACCGTACGCAATCACCGCAGTTGTCGATGACATAGAGGAAAAAGAAAACGGAGTAACCTATATCAAAGCCAGACTGCTCACATCAGCTGACCGTTACAAAGGCATGATTATCGGCAAAAACGGAGAAATGATAAAAGAGATCAGTATGGCTGCACGCAAAGAACTCGAAGTAGCCGCAAACAAAAAAGTGTATCTGGAACTGACGGTAGAAACCGATCCCCACTGGATAGATTACGTCTGATTATCCCGTAAGTCTTTTGAGCGTTTCTTCTTTTCCGAGAATCATAAGTGACTCCAATAACGGCGGGCCGACTGTTTTCCCGGTTACTGCCAACCGCAGTTCCATAAACACATCCCGGGCTTTCTCATGAGCAACATCTGACGCTTCCCTGACGCGCTTTTCCATAGCCTCATGCGTCCAGTCACTCTCTGAAAGTGCTTCTCTGGCAATCGCACTCAACCGTATATTTCCGAGCCGCTCAAATACGTCGGGTTTTTCAAAAAAGAAACGCGCTAGCGACCAAAATTCCGCGAGTGTTTTCATGCGCTCTTTCACCAGCGGAAGTATTTGTTTCATCTTTACATCATCATGCGGAATATGAGAATCAAATGCGTACAATTGCTGCATAAGATCCTCATCACTCATCATGCGGATATATTCCCCGTTCATCCACCGCAGTTTTTCCACATCAAAAATGGGCGCTGACGTTTTCAGCTGGGATATTTCAAACACGTCTGTCATCTCACCGACGGAAAATACATCCCGCCCGTCGGGGTACGACCAGGCCAGACTAGCCAGATAATTTAAAATCGCTTCCGGCAGATACCCTTTGGCTTTGTAATCCGAAACCCATACGGGATTTTTCCGCTTACTGAGCTTGCTTCTGTCCGGATTCCGAAGGACTGACACATGCGCGATCTTGGGGATTTCCCATCCGAAAAAATTGTAGAGCAATATGTGTTTGGGTGTAGACGATATCCATTCCTCCCCGCGGATAATATGGGAAATCTTCATCTCATGGTCATCGATAACCACTCCGAGGTGATAGGTCGGAAAATTGTCGGATTTGATAATGACCTGATCATCGATCAGCGCGTTTTCAAACGACACCTCACCGCGGATAAGATCGGTAAACGCAGTGACCCCGTCATCCGGTACGTTCATGCGGATCACATGCCGCTCTCCTTTTTCTACGCGGCTTTTGGCATCTTTGGGGTCAATTGTCTTACATAATCCGTCGTACATGGGAGGCTTATGATCCGCCTCCTGCTTTTTCCGCATTTCCTCCAGACGCTCAGCCGTGCAGAAACAATAGTATGCATGACCTTTGGCAATCAGATTCTCGGCGTATTTTCTATAGCTTTCCAGACGGTCTGACTGACGATATGGCGCATACTGACCGCCTATATCCGGTCCCTCCTGATGCGGGATACCCAGCCAGCCGAGCGAAGCTAAAATCCGCTGCTCGGAGCCTTCCACCAACCGGGTTCTGTCGGTATCTTCTATGCGGATAATAAACTGGCCGCCTGCCTTTTTGGCCACGACATAATTAATCAGTGCCGTATAGGCATTACCGATATGAAGATCCTGGCCTGTCGGGGACGGTGCAATTCGGGTGCGGACACTCATACGATTGATTCTATCAAGTCATATCCATATACTCAATGTAGTGGCACCCGGCTCTGTGGTACCATACTGCCTATGAGTTCATTAACGGAAACAGCATTTTACACCAGGCGTACCATCAATTGGACGATCCTGGGAATTATCGGGTATATTTTTCTGCGTATCTTCTGGAGCCTGGCTGTCACGGTGTATCTTACCGTGTTTCCCCCGCAAGCTCCCCCTCCCAACCACGCATTCGGCAGCTTGCCCGCAGTCGCGTTCCCCGCTCCGCAGGCATCTCCGTCATCGCAGCTTATATTTCAGCTGCAGACTATAGAAGGGTCCGTGCCCGTCGCATCATCCTCTGCAAACGTATATTTCATGCCGAAAAAAGGTTCGAATTTGTTAGCCCTTTCGACCGCGCAGGCATTTGCCAAACGGCTCGGGTTCACTACGACACCGGTGCCGGAACCGTCGAATAAAAACATCTACAGATTCGATGACCAGACGAATTCGTTACGGCATCTTTGGTACGACATCGTATCCACGAACTTTATCATCCGGTACGAATTTCAGCAGGATCCGGGGTTATTCTTAAACAGTAAAGTGCCCTCAGCAGTCGAGGCCAGGGCAGAAGCAAAAAACATGCTCCAGACATATGGCCTGTACCCGGACGATTTCAACGGAGGCGATGTACGCGTCACGTATTATAAAGTTGCGGAAAATTCCCTTATTCCCGTTCCCAGCCAATCCCAGGGAGATGCGGTCCGGGTAGATTTTTACCGGCCGAACATCGCAAGCACACGGGTGGTCACGGGCACACTTTCGGAAGGCCCCATATCCATCGTGTTTTCCGGTTCCGGCAATGCCAAAAAACGTGTCCTGCAATTTACCTATGCATACTGGCCGATTGATTACAGCACGGTAGCAACCTATGCGCTCAAAACCAGTACGCAGGCTTGGCAGGAACTGCAGAGCGGAGGCGGATATATACTGCAATTACCGAAAACGCCTCTCGTTACCGTACGGAACGTATATCTGGCCTACTATGATTCGGTTTCTCCCCAGACATACCTGCAACCCGTATTTGTCTTTGAGGGAGATGACGGATTTATCGCGTACGTGCCTGCGATTAACCAATTGCCGACAGAATAAGGATTACGACGGCGGGGAAAACGTCTGCCATTCGTAATTTGCAAACACCCAGGTAATAAGCGATTCCGTATCCGCAAACCGATTCTGACTCTTCAGGACCACGATAATAATTCTGTGCCCGTTCCGCTCTACGAGCGTCACCAGATTTTCTCCTGCTTCCTCCGTCCACCCGGTTTTTATCCCCGCGACACCCGGAATCTTCCCCAACAGCGTATTTACGTTCGTAAGCGGGTGAAACCGCGTATGAGTGACATCAGAAATGGTTATCTGAGGAATTGCGACTATTTTGGCAATCGTTTTATTGGTTAATGCATATGCGGCAAGACGCGTGAGGTCTATAGCAGTCATTACGTGGTTGGGGTCGTCAAACCCTACCGGGTTGGTAAAATGCGAATTTGTAAGGTGCAGCGCCGCCGCTTTCTCATTCATCGCTCCGACAAATGCAGGCACCCCGCCCGGATAATGTTCCGCCAGCGCCCATGCCGCATCGTTACCGGATTGCACCAATGCTCCGTACAGCAAATTTTCGACGGTTATCTGCTCCCCGGGAACCAATCCCATCACTGCCCCGCTGTTTGCTACCGTCGCAACAGTCACTACATCATCCAATTCATAGTGCTCCAGGGCGATTAACGCCGTCATGATTTTCGTCGTGGAAGCCGGAAAAAGCGAAGCCTCCGTATTGCGCCCGAACAGCGTTACACCGCTTGAAAGATCGTAGACAACTACCCCGGCGGCAGAAATCTCCGGCCCGGGGTACCATCCGGTTTTATTTATAGGGTACGGCGCGGGCGTCGGCGTAGGAAACGGCAACAGCCGCGCAAATGCATTGGTTCCCAGGGATTGTTTGGTAAATATTTTTGCACTCGGCGTAAATACGAAAAATACGGCAAACAACAGAAGAAACAGGAGTTTATCCCACTGACGGGCCACCCATGAAGAACGGATCCTGCTAAATATCGTGTTAGGCATTTTTGGAAAATTCCCCGACAATCGGACTGGCGAGCTTCTCATACCCTGATTGGCTCATGCGTATGGAACGGGTATGAAGTCCGGCATTAAACGACACGTGCGAATTGGCACGGATTGCCGCGTCCATATAGAGCGGAATGCCGAATATGTGACCAAAAGGAGGCACCGCACCGATGGTTACTCCCGTCACCTTTTCCACTTCTTCCGGGGTAGCCATACGTAAATCCCTCACACCGAATGCTGATTTAAATGCTTTTGTATCGAGTTTCCTGTCTCCGGAAATCACTACCATAACCGGTTTCTGGTCCGCATACAAAAGAAGTGCTTTTGCCCCTTCCGCAAGCGGAGTATTACGCACCTTCGCCGCTTCTTCTGACGTATGCACCGCTTCATGCTCATACGGATCGAACTGCGCGCCCTCGGCCGTAATGTCGCTGACTATGCGGTCATACACTTCCTGGCCTCCCGCAGGTCTTGTAAATGCCGCCGACTTCACGGATATCCCCAACTCAGCCAATTGTTCTGCCGTGGCGGTACTGGGTGCCTCCATAACGGATGTTGTGCCGGAGGCAGACGTCGGAAATGCCATAACCTCCCGTACACTCGGTTCACCCAAAAGCGCCATAAGCAGTCTGTCTATACCCGGCGCAATTCCTCCGTGCGGCGGAACTCCGTACCCGAATGCCGTAAGCATGTGAGCAAATTCCTGCTTTTGCATATCGGTGAAACCGATCAGGTCAAACACTTTAGACTGCACTTCCGGCTGATGGATACGGATACTCCCTCCCCCGACTTCAAATCCGTTGAGTACCAAATCGTGCTGAAGCCCGCGGACCTTCATGGGGTCGCTCTCAAGAAGCGGAATGTCGTCCGGATGAGGCGCAGTAAACATATGGTGCGACGGCGCAAATTTCGCCTTGCCGGATCCGAAAAAGAAATCATCATCCTTTTGCTCGTTAAACAGCGGGAAATCGAGCGTCCAGCTGAATGCCAGTTCATCCGGATCGTTTTTGTCTTTGCGTAAGTCCGGTTTATCCGTACCGTATTTTTCCATCACTTCTTTGTGGGAAATACGCGGCCAGGGCGTATGCGTGATATGTTTTTGGGGGAAAAATTTCTTAACCAGAGATGTAAACATCGCTTCTGTAAGTTCCAGTATGTCATTCTGCGTCACGAATGATAACTCCATGTCGAGCTGGGTAAACTCCCCGTATGCACGGTCGCGCCTCGGATCTTCATCACGGAAACAACGCGCTATCTGGAAATACCGCTCCATCCCCGCGACCATCAACAGCTGCTTATATTGCTGAGGCGACTGCGGCAATGCATAAAATTTACCCTGCTGCAGGCGGGACGGGACCAGAAAATCACGGGCACCTTCCGGCGTCGTTTTGGTTAACACCGGTGTTTCCACCTCTACGAAATCCCGTTCCAACAGAAAATTTCTGATAAATCCGACTACGTGTGAGCGGAGCCGTATATTGCGTGCCATTCTCGGACGGCGCAAATCCAGATACCGGTATTTACTCCGTATTTCTTCGTTTATCTCGTAGCCGTCGGTATCAATCGGAAACGGCAGTTCATGCGCGTGTGAGAGTACGGTCAACGCGGAAATTTCCACTTCTACTGTTCCGGTCGGAACTTTCGCATTTACCATCGGTTCCGGACGTTTTTTCACGGTACCCGTAACCTCAATCACGTCTTCCGCACGGGCGTCAAATGATTTATCGCCGACGAGCTGAACGGCACCTGACCGGTCACGCAGGTCCAGAAACATGATTTTCCCGTGATTGCGTCGTGCGAGTACCCACCCCTGCAGGGTAATCTGTTCTCCTATATGGTCAACTGTTTTACCGGCGAGCGTTCTCATAACAATCCTTTCCATCTTACCATGATTTTTCCAATAAAAAAGGCACCCGTTTTGTTATAAGGACCCGCGATCAAATCGGGGTGGTGCCACCTTACTTGCTTCTCAATACACGTTTCGTGGTGCTCACGTCCCGGTTATTACCCCGGGAAGCTCCGGTTTGTCAGACCATCAGCGCTGTGTTGCAAATCCCATTATACCCGGCCTCCGGTTGACAAGTCAAAAAAAGACTATGTATAATAGGCTTCTTATTATGAGAAATCAGGCGCAGTGTCACTTTATGACCCTTATTAACCTCCGAACAGTCGGAGGGGTCGTGTGATGCGCGCATAAAAAAACTTTTTAACAAATACCCATCACACGAACCCCGCCAAAGCGGGGTTTTTTTATGGAGCAAATCTATGAATGAACTGTCAGGACAAAAAGAGACGCGACCAGCTGCATTGCGGCCTCCGGTCATATGGCATATTGCGTCAGTCACAGACGAACATCAGTCGGTAACGGTCGTTTTTCCCGTAACAACCGGAGTGCCGGAACAAGATCAAAGCGGGAACGCTATTGAGGATAATCAAAAATAAATTTACCGGATGTTTTGCACATTTACAAGTAAATAACGACGACGTTAGTGACCGATGATGAAGACAGAAACCCCTGTCCTTTCTGTCTTTTTCTTTGTTCCATAACCGCTTTATAAAGGAGACTACCGCGTATAAGAGTATTTCAACAGAAACCACCCATCCACCGACCAAAACCATTCAATTCCAAAGGAGATTTACCGAAATGTCAACCAAAAAATCACAACCCGTTACTTTAAAACGTATTGTTCACAGTGTACTTGCGATGTTACCCAAAAAACAGGCGACTGAATCAGGATGCAGATGCACCCATGGGTCTTTTCATAAAGGACGCTGCGGCGCCCCGACCTTGAAAAGCCGCGATGGCTTATGCACGTGGTGCCGCAAACGACACCCCGACCACAGTCATCACAATGAACATCTGGAGAAACCTGCAAGGACACAAAAAACGCGCCGTCGCTGAACAGCGTTTCGTCGTTACGATGGGGACCTCATTTTTCTTGAGGTCTCCATCCTTTTACAGAGGGCCGTCGGAGCTAGAAAATAACACGAAGCATTTGCGCTTTTTCTTTATTTTCCTGTATTCCCATACACCCTTTCGACACTTTTGTCCTCATAAACGCTTTTTCTGAAGGAGTGAAACCACACGAGGGTTCACTATTTCAATCCAAGCGTTTATGAGAACGATATATTCATAAAATTCCCCGTTTTTCACTGCGGCACTTGCGCTGCTTTGGAAAGGCGGGGATTTTATTTGCTCCTCCGGAGCGGATTTGTGAGGCAAACGATTGTGAATGCTTATGTTGCAGGAATAATAATATCCTTGATCTTGAGCTGCAGATTCCGTTTCCCGTTCCATTCATTCATGTCGACAGTATACGCAACGTCAACGGGTGCATCCGATTCCAGGGCACCGTACATATCAGCCATATTAAACGCCACCGCATCTAATACTCCCGATGTTTCGTCCGACCGGACTTTCAGTTTCAGGTGTTTACGGGTTGCCCCTATCACACGGACATCCGTTACATGCACATTCTTCGTGGCAAAAAGCGGTTCATAATTTCCGAAGCCGAACGGTGAAAGCGCGCGCATCTCCTGCCACAAGGCTTGCGTCACGGCCGCAAGCGGAATCTGTGCATCTATATACAGCGTGCGCGTGAGCGTTTCTTTATCCAGTTGTTTTTCCGCGATGGCTTCCAGGCGCTTTTTAAGCAGCGGAATGTTTTTTACCGCTACCGTAAAACCCGCAGCCATAGGATGTCCGCCCACATCGACAAGCAAATCGCTGCATGAGCGGATCGCTTCCACGATATTAAATCCCGGAATGCTTCTGGCTGACGCTTTGGCAAATCCGTCTCCTATGGAAAGCACTACCGACGGCCGCCAGTATTCCTCGACAAGTCTTCCGGCAACCAGCCCGATCACTCCGGGATTATACGTTTCATGGGAAATAAATATCAGCTTTTTGGCAGGCTTGGATACCAGATCTTTGGCATGCGTTACCGTATCAACCGTTAACTGCTGGCGTTCTTTATTGGTAAGCCCGAGTTTCTGCGCGAGCAGCTTGGCTTTCATAGCATCATGCGTACACAATAGCCTCAATGCATCAATCGCATGATCCAGTCTTCCCATGGCGTTCAGCCTGGGAGAAAGCATGTGGGATACGGAAAACGTATCCAGCGTTTCCTTCTCTATCCCCGCTTCTTCGATAAGTGCATTGAGCCCGGTACGCTTCGTTTTACGGATCGTATCCAGACCGGATTTGACGATCGACCGGTTGATGCCCACAAGCGGCAGTATATCGGCGATCGTGCCGATGGCAGCCAGCGCCGTTAACTCCGCCTCATTGACCGCATCGCTTTTCTCCAAAGATTTCATAAGCGACGTTGCGGTAAACCAGGATACACCTGAACCCGAAAGAAGCGTCGTGTGGACGATTGTACAATGCGGCAGTATATCCGGTTTCACATGATGGTCGGTAACAATCACCTCGATACCGAGTTTTTGCGCGTAGGCCACCTGAGCTTTCGCCGTGATTCCGTGATCCACGGTTATGATAAGTGACGGGTCATACTGCTCCCGTGCCGCATCGATTCCTTTTTCGCTCAACCCGTACCCTTCGTCTACGCGGTGAGGGATATAGGGCATGACCCGCGCCCCCAGCTTCCACAGCGTTTCCCACATGATCGCCCCGGCCGTAATGCCGTCCGCATCGTAATCGGCATATACGACAATTGACTCCTTCTCTTTTATGGCTTTCTGAATCCTGGATATCGCCTTGTTAAGATCTGTTTTGTTGATGCCGACATCCCGGGTTGTCAGGGTGTCCGGCGCTACAGGATGAAGAAATGCTTCCTGATCTTCGGGTGTCACGAGCCCGCGGTCTTTCAAAATCGCAAACAGCAGTTCCTTCCCGCTCACGGATCCTGCATCTTTACTGATCTCCTGCCGAATATGCCATTTCCTGCTCATTACAGGGTATAATAACAGTATGATTACGCTTCCTCAATCAGTACAGACGGTTATCGGCACCCTCACATCCGCAGGGTTTGAGGCATATGCGGTCGGAGGATCCGTCCGCGATCTTCTTTTGGGGCTGGAAACGAAGGGCTGGGATCTTACAACCAACGCAACACCGGAAGAAATTCTCCGGCTGTTCCCTGACAGTTTTTATGATAACCAGTTCGGAACAGTAGGGATAAAAATCAGAAAAGAACCCAAAGATACCGCTGCAGAACCGGAACTTCAGGATATTTACGAAATTACGACATACAGAAGCGAGGAAGGGTACAAAGACCACCGTCACCCGGACAAAATTTCATGGGGGAAAACGCTTACGGAAGACCTTTCGCGGAGAGACTTTACCATCAACGCTATCGCATTTGACGGAACAAGCCTGATTGACCCCTACGGCGGACAGGAAAATCTGAAAACCAAACGCATCAAAACCGTCGGGACAGCATCCGACCGGTTCCGGGAAGACGCGCTCAGAATGCTCCGGGCGGTGCGCTTTGCTGCCAAACTCGGGTTTACCATAGAAACAGAAACCGCCGCGGCAATCCTGGAGAACGCACAGCTTATTACGGAAATATCCTCCGAAAGAATCCGCGATGAATTTTTTAAAATTCTCACCGCTCCCCATGCATCCGATGCCATGCTGGTACTTAAAAATCTCGGATTGCTGCACTTTATCCTGCCGGAACTGGAAATCGCATTTTCCACTCCGCAAAAAAGTCCGAAACGGCATCATGTCTATGACGTCGGTACTCATTCGGTAATGGCACTCAAATACTGCCCGTCCGACGACGCGGTTGTGCGGCTCGCAACGCTTATTCACGATTTGGGCAAACCGAAAACGTACCGCGTCGATCCGTCCGGCGTTATCACATTTTATAATCATGAAGTCGTCGGGGCGCATATTGCCAAACACGTGAGTGACCGTCTGCGGCTTTCCAAAAAACAATCGGAATTACTCTTTACGCTTATCCGGTGGCACCAGTTCAGCGTCGACGAACGGCAGACCGATTCCGCGCTCCGCCGGTTTATACGCCGGGTCGGGAAAGAAAACCTCCCCCATATTCTGGCACTCAGAATCGGAGACCGGCTGGGCGGGGGGGCCTCAGAAACGTCATGGCGGCTGGAGTTGTACAAAAAACGTCTGGAAGAAGTCCAACAGCAGCCGTTCTCCGTTTCCGATCTGGCAATCGACGGCAATGATGTTATGAATATCTACGCCGTGAAGCCGGGGCCACTCATCGGAAAAGTACTGGACGCCGTATTTGCCCAAGTTGAAAAAGGAACGCTTCCGAATGAGCGGGAAGCATTGCTTGCCAAAATCGAAGAACTCAAAACAAGCATGAATTAACCCCGTCGCTTGTTATGTTCCAGGCGGTGCCACAAGAGCAGCACGGGAGTGGCAACAAACGGCGATGAATAGGTTCCGGATACCGTACCGATCAACAGCGCTGCCACGAACCACTTGATTGTCTCCCCTCCCATAAGGACAAGGGCTGCCAACATAAAAATGATCGTAAAAGAATTTGTAAGAGACCGGTTCATCGTCTCGTTAAGGGCCATGTCGCTTATTTCCTCAAATGACCTGTTGCGGTCGCGTTTCGTATATTCCCGGATGCGGTCGAACACAACAATCGTATCGTGCACCGAAAAACTCATCGTGGTAAGAAATGCGGTCACAAACAGCGTATCTACTTCTACTCCCAGAAAATGCCCGAACAGCGAAAACGTTCCCAACACGACAAGCAGATCATGCAACAGTGCGATCACTGCAGCCACGCCGAAACGGATATTTTTAAACGCCCATGCAACATAGAGTAAGATAGCGGACACGGCCAGCAGGGCTGCAAACAGCGTTTTCGACAGCAATTCCTGCCCTAATACGGGACCTACTGTTTCATTCCGTACGACCGTCGCACTGACCGACGATTGCTTTTCAATCGTTTGGGTCAGCGCATTGATGTTCTCGCGGGTCGATTGCTTCATGCGGACAATGAATGCACGGTCTCCTGACGGCTGGAAACTTACAACATCCACACCGGCACGTTTGGCGGCAAGTGAAACATCGTCTGTCGGCAGGTGTTTGCTGGTACGGTACTCGACCAGCGTTCCTCCGGCAAAGTCGATAGACTGCCGGAATCCGAACCGGATAAGCGAATAGATGCCCGGAACCAGCACTAATGCCGAAATGACCGCGTACACCCACAGATATTTGCTGAATCTGATCATGCTGCCTGACCTTTCTCTTTATAAAACACACGGATAAACGTACGGCTGGCCACAATTCCGGTAAATAAACTCATGATGACTCCGATAAGAAGTGTCGCGGCAAACCCCCGCACAAGCCCGCTAGACGGCAACAGTGCCCAGTTGCCGGGATTGTACAGGATAAGTGACGTGATGATGGTCGTAAAGTTTGCATCCCGGATACTGTCCCATGCTTTTCCGAACGCCTGCTCCATCGCTATCCCCCACGGCTTCCCCTCACGCAACTCCTCTTTGTAGCGCTCAAATATCAGAATATTGCTGTCGACGGCCATACCGATAGATAGCAAAAATCCGGCAATACCGGGTAACGTCAGCG
This sequence comes from Candidatus Gottesmanbacteria bacterium, assembly GCA_023245355.1. Lineage (GTDB taxonomy): Bacteria > Patescibacteriota > Microgenomatia > UBA10105 > UBA927 > UBA927. The sequence goes on from JAHFKN010000006.1 coordinate 78,414, forward strand.
TAATACTGAACAGCCGGAACACGCCAAACGACAATAATCCGTACAGAATAAGCGCAGCGTCAGCGATGACGCCCAATTTTCCGTACTGCAGGATCATGAATAATGCTACAAACCCCAGTCCGATGGCTCCTGCCAGCACGCTTTTTGCAACCGACTCAGCTCCCAATGTCGCCTCCACGGTACGCTCTTCGACCGGCCGGACAGGGACGGGAAGTGCACCGGCATTTAACTGAAGTGCCAGGATTTTTGCATTATCTCTTGTGAAACTTCCCGTGATGACGGCACGCCCGTCGGTAATTGCCGACTGCACGACCGGAGCGGTCAGGGGCACGGCATCCAAAAATATCGCAAGCTGCTTACCGATAAGCCGGGTCGTCGCATCACCGAATTTTTTCGCGCCGTCCGCCGTAAATTCCAGCGCAACTTCAGGAGAACCCGTCTGCTGACTGAATGTTAAGCTCGCACGGGAAAGATCTTTGCCGGTAAGCCCCACTGATTTGGTATTGGTAAGCGAGGGAATGGTATATGCACCCGTGGTCGCTTCATCGGGATTGGTAAATTCCCTGAAATCCAGGAGTGCCGTCTGTCCGATAAGCGAAATGGCGCGCCCCACATCATTGACTCCGGGCAATTCCACGATGATACGGTATGAATTCTCCGTAACCGCCGTCTGCACGACCGGTTCCGATACACCGAAAAAATTTACCCGCCGGTCAATCACTTCTTTGGCGGATTCAAGTGCCGTGACCCGGTCAGCAGGCTTGATGTCGCGCATGTCTGCTTCCAGCACCACATGGCTTCCTCCGGCCAAATCAAGACCCAGTGACGTTTTGATCGGCTTGGTCCAGCCGAATAACCGGATGGTCGGCGGGTTAATAATCCGGTCAACCGTGCGTCCGAAGAGCGTCACGTTGAGCCGGTAGTTTTCCGGCAGGTCGACGATGATCAGAAGCACCGTCAACAGAAACAGCAATGCCAATACCCTCCGGGGGTTTTTAAACATAATGTATTATTTCATCACTGACAGTACGCGAAACAATTCAGTCAATTATATAATCAAACGGGATTCCCTGAAAGACTCAGGGTTTTAGCTTACCAGTTCTTCTTCGTCACCGATAAGCATGACGCGCGATCCGCTCAATATTTCCAGCACAAACGGATCCCTCCGGCGCTTACGGAATGCAAATTCTTCATCCGTCATAACCGTGTAGTTTAATTCCCGTTCCCGCTTTACCTCTTCAGCGCGCACGAACGTACCAAGTTCTGCCAGCACGACAGAGCCAACGATTAGCAAATCAACATCGCTCCCACTCTTATGCGGTAAGCCGCGGAGGAATCTGCCGGAAAGCATCGCGAATTTTATTTTACCGAGCTTCGCTTTGTTTTTTACGATGTCCCAGCCTAACCCCGTCGTTTTCCCGACCAGTTCCATAAGCTCAAAATACAGCGGGTATTCTTTACGAAACCTGTAAAACAACCTGTTTGCCCGCTGTTCTTTCGCGAGCATTCCGGCCTTTTCCAAATGTGCCAGTTCGCGGCGCACGGCATTGATTTCCTCGTCCACCTGACGCACGACCTCGCGGACGTGATAAATCATGGACGGGTTACTCAAAAACAACGCGAGCATCTTCACTCTGACTCGAGAGATAATCAGATCTTCAAGAAGCATACATCCTCCATTTTCTCGGGCAGAGGTTTAGTATGAAACTGTCGTCCCTGTGGGCAGCATTTCGATCCATATCTGGCCACGCGTAAACTCTATTTCTTTGTTCGTGGTGGCATCGATAAACTTTGTTCTGGCTGTCTTTGTTTCCTTTTTCCATATAGCTTTTGTAGCTTTTCCGTCCTGGAACACAATTGCTTCCCCGCTTCCGGTATTGGCATACAAAAGATGCATATGCTCATCAACCGGTCCCGTTTCTTTTGCAAAAAGTATTGCTACTGCTTTTGCGGAAAGCTGCGCTTTCGTTTCGAGATCCAGATGCGGCACTCCTCCGTTTGACCGTTTATAAATATTTGCCGTCTTGTCATAATCCCACCGGACACCGTAACTGGCCTCATAGCCTTTCCAGGCTGCGAAACTGATGGAGGCAACCGCTCCGCGGTCATTTTCTTTGGCGTCATCTTTAAATTTCCATGGTTGGAACGCCTTGTCCCACGAAACGCCGGCAGCATCGACATTGGTCCAGCCGCGCGTTTTAGCAAGTGCAATAAGTTTATCCGTCACGCACACCATCGTATGCTCTGTGGCAACCGGATGATCCAGACGGTCATAGTTCCGGTAGCATGTCGGGAATGAAATGCCGAACTGGTCCATGTCTTTTATCTTGAGTGTCTGGATATGGCAGAGTGCTTTTGCCCGATCGTCTACCGTGGGATCATTGCAAAGCCCCGCTCCTCCGACGTGGTTGTAGAGCGCGTCATACTCAAGTACCCACCCCAGATAATGTTCACGGGCACTTCGCACCGGGGCCAAATTCACGGACTCCGCGGCTATACCGCAATAAAATACGCCCATGAACCGGGTAATGCCTCCTTCGGCGACCGCTTCATAGATAACATCTGCTTTGGACAATCCTGATTGCGGACGGGAATCTTCATGATTTTCTATCATGACGGCAAGCGGGCGGCGGGTCACCCAAATATCTTTTTCCTGCTTCGTATAGAGTTTGCCGTTTATCGGACACGGTTCGGTCCTCGGAATGGAAGGATCTATCACAAAATGCTCCTGGGAACCGTTTTTCTGCGTGGAAGTAGCACCTGTCGCGGCGGGTTTCCTAAAATAGGAAAATCCCGCAAATGATAAGCCGGTTGCGATAAGATACAGCGCTAAACCGATGACAGACGTAATAATGAGTTTTTGCTTGTTCATGATAATCCTCCTTCACGCTTTGCTTTATCTATCGCAGCCTCTTCTTCTTTTGAGAGTGCGATATCTTTCCCTTTTCCGGCAATGATTTCTTTGACGTACCACCGGTTGCCTGCGCGCGCATACAGCGATGTCATGATAACCCCCGAATTCCTTCCGTTAAGGAGCGCTATGGAAAAACTCTGTGCTCCTCCGGTATCGGCAAACGGGTTAAACCGGACAATTCCGATTTTCTGGACATGTAAACTGCCATCTGCTTCCAGGCCTTGTGTCGCTTTTTCGAGAGTCTCCGACCGGCTTTTAAGATCAGCAACGGAACCGAGTACCGACTCCAGTGCGTCCATCAATCCGGTTTTCGTCACCCCTTTACTTAGTCTATTATAATGGGAAATCATCCGAATTAGCAAAGCGGAAATGATTCCCAGCCATACCAAAAAACCTATGGCAATTCCGACTACCAGCAATGTACTATTGAACACCATTCGTATTCACCATAGTACGATTCTGTTTTCATTGTTGTCAATCATGATTTCCCTGTGACGGCTGAAGCATAAACACTTATCAGCTTCATGTTGAAGCTAATTCATTTGACATTGAAAGCCGAGCTGTGCTACGCTCATGCGCACGAGGCTAAAGCGGTATGCCAAAAAAAACCAAGAAGGAAAAACTGCTCGCCCAGCAACACAGATCCCGTCTGTCCCCCGTGGTAATCCAACATAGCGCAGTACAAAAGCCCGAACCGATTTCTACGGTTACGGGTATTTCATTCTCCTTACCGAAACTTTCGCAATCAGCAGCCCCTGTTCAGGCGGCAACACTCCGTGAATACGGACAGATGAAGCGGGATCTTGTAAAGACCGTCATCATTACCGGTGTCATCCTGGTTAGTGAATTCCTGCTCGCCCGATTGCTGCCTCGTTAAATAATTTTTATATACTGTTGAAAGGAGGTGAATTGAAGTATGGCACAAATGTATTGTGTAAAATGCCGCGCGAAGCGCGACGATCCAAAAGCTGTCAAAGTCACAATGAAAAACGGCAAACCGGCAATGAAAGGCAAGTGTCCAGTGTGTGGCACCGGAATGTACAAAATCGGTGGCTAATTTTTCTTTCTGGTAAGACGTTTTATCAAAACTCCCCCCGCCACAAGCGGGGGGTTTGTTTTACGCCTCATTGTTCCTGCGGCCGGTACTGCAGCGCTTCTGCTATATGCATGGCAGAAATACCCCGTTCCCCTGCTAAATCAGCTATCGTACGGGAGATTTTTATGACCCGGTAATAGCTGCGCGCGGATAATGCGAATTTTCGCGCCGCCATGCTCAAAAACGACTGTGCTTCATCCGGCAAAATACAGCACTCTTTCACCATTTTCGTCGTCATTTCGGAATTTGCGGTTATCCGAACGTCGCGGAAACGCCGGATCTGCAGATTGCGGGCACTTTGCACCCGTTCTTTAATTTCCAGAGACGTCTGTCCTGTTTTTGTACGTCCGGTGAGTTTCTCCATGGATACTGCAGGCACCTGAACATGTAAGTCGATCCTGTCGATAATCGGGCCGGAAATACGCTTCTGGTACCGGGCAACCATACCGGGTAAACACGTGCATTGTTTTGTGTCGGAACGGAAATTTCCGCACGGGCACGGATTTGCCGCGGCGATAAGCATAAATTTAGCCGGGAAACGCACCGATCCTACCGCCCGCGATATCGTCACCACTCCGTCTTCCATCGGCTGACGGAGGGCTTCCAGTACGTTCCGGGGATATTCAGGGAATTCATCGA
>JAHFKN010000010.1 GCA_023245355.1 Candidatus Gottesmanbacteria bacterium
TTCGGGTTGATTCCAAGTTGTTGCGCTAACCGGGTATACTCGCTTACCGATTGATCGTATTGAGAAACTTGCTTGTCATAGAGCATCGTGGCACGACTTACAAAGTCATTACGAATATTGTCAGACAAGCGTTCCCCGTTTATTGCTTTATTGTATCGAGCGCGAATCGCCTCTGGCACGCTTCCTGAATTCGCCGCAGTAGCAAATTCGCCCTCCCGGACAACAGAACCGGGATCAAGCAATTTCATGTAACTGTACAGCATTGCAAGATCACCCGCCGCACTCGGATTTTTCGATGCTTCTTGTATTCTGCCGTATGAATCCCGCACGTCTCGGAACGTTTTGTTAATATCCCGAAATTCCGACCGTAAGCCAGTAGCTTGTGTAAATTTCTCACCGGGTTTTTCCGCCTCCGGAATTGTCAGACCTGGAATAGGCTTGCCAGAAACATCAAGTCCCATCACAACAGGCTTTCCGCTGTTCGGGTCTGCCACGCCCCTTTGGTAAGTGATCTCTCCTGGATTTTGTCCCATTATTTTTTTCATCATTCCACCCAGGATCGGATTTGTCCGGGCTGCTGATATAATGTCTGGCAATGCCCCCCCCTGTTGTGGAGGAGGGGTTATTGACGCTGCTGGCTGCTCCGGCATAGCAAAAGGCGGTCCTTGCCATTGCGATGGTTGTGCGGGGCCGGCAGACGACGTCGGTGCCGTAGGCTGCGCTCCTCCCCTACCGTTCATTTTGGCGAGCAAATATGGCAAATACGCCATGCCCTGCACATCCTGGGGCAAAAATGAAATCTCTTTTAGTTCGGGATGCTGTGCATAGTAATCATTCATCAATTTCATCTGCTCGAACTTCATCTTCTGTTCTTTCATTTGAAGATCGAGAAATTGATTTTTCGTCTGCGATTCTTGCGCCGCTTGCCGCATCTGCATCGCGTTTTGGATGCCGCCTGTCAAACCTTCGAGAAACCCGCTTCCACCCATGCTATTTACCTCCCGCCCCACCCGCTTCGGCTCCTACTGTGGCCCCTGCTTTTGTCCCTATACCGGGGGCAATAGCGGTGCCGATACCCATGCCAATCAAGGACCCCATACCCCTGGCTTGTGCAGCCTGTTTCTGCGCGTTTATGGCGTCTTGTTGGGCTTGTCTGCTCCCATACGTCCCTGCGGCGCTGGATAGGCCACTCATGGCAGATGCAGGAGCACCAAAGGCTGCACCGTAAGCCTTGTTCATCATATCTTCCGTAATGGACGCAGATAACTGTTGCGGCAAGCTGCTCGCATCTTGTGCCCTGCTTATCTCCACGTCTGCCAATCCCGACCCCATTGCCCCGCCTCTTGGGGCATTGGCTAATACAGCATCCTTAGCAATCCCGTATTGGTCCTCGATCGCTTGTTTCCCGGATGAGAACGAGGGAGCCCATAGTTTTGAGGTGCTCGGATCAAATCTACCAGAAAGCACGTCCCCGAACATACCTCCAGGCTCTGAAGCCGCGGCCGATCCGGCTGATCCCGCTGCCCCGTCAGTGGACGGTAGTACAAACGAACCGGGGCTACGTGCATATCCATATGGATCATTCAGTATGCGAGCATAATCCAGGTTATTAGGGTTGCTGGGTGTGGCAGAAACTGTTCCCGCTCCTCCACCCCCCGTCCCGCCGAGAAAATAATTTCTTATTCCTGCCGTTTGATTATAAGAATCAATCGCCATCTTTGACAATGCCTGTTCATAAGGACTCGGAGCAGTACTGCTTCCGCCGCCGGATTTTCCTCCACCCATGTTATAAATCCTCCTTTTTCATGGACCGATATACTATGATACCATCCGCCGTGGAGCCATCTGCCCTCAAACAAAGCCCCGGAACAGTACCCAGGATTTTGAAGCCTCCGTATGTCGCTACCTTGAGCGCATTAGCGTTGAAAACAGGCAATACGCCTAAAAGCACGGTAAATAGATTCATCTTTTCCCAGTAATCCGCCACCATGCTGGATAGTTCGGGTTTATATTTCCCCCCGAGACCCGTAAAATGCGCAAAAGCAGTGTTTGCAGCCATACCATTCAGCCAGGCGAGAAATACCGCTTTTCGGTTTTTCGCATCCATCACAAAGACAGGATAATTCCCAGGGGCTTTCAAATACTCTGCAAATTGTTCAGCGGTTTTTATATTTCCATCATAGAACACGCGCCCTGCATTGCCGTCCAAAACCAATTGATTCCAGGCCGCATGAAGCATTTCATCGGGCAATGTATATTTGCCGTTCGGTAATTTTGTTACCGGCCATAGGAAAAACCGCTCTGTAGTATCCACGTTATTCAACTTCCACCTCCCTGATGCTTGCCGTGCCTGTACCGGCAAGCCTGATCCCGAGTCGATCACCGTTTGTTCCATCAATAAGCCGTTTTCTCGTATTTCGTGATTCGGTAATCGCATGTGTTTGTATGACTGCATCGGCAAGCAAAATACTGCCCGTTGCCGTGGCCCCGGCTCCCAATTCCACATCGTATTTCGCAGCCCGAGGAAAATACTTGTACAGTTGATCGGTATATGATTTAGATTCTATCTGCCATGAAATGACTGACCCGGCATCGGTCGTAATGGTGGAATCATCGAGTATCCGCACAAATCCCACAGTGTCCACGCCGAGAATGCGATTATTAGTCAAATCTGCGGTCACCGCTCCAAACTCTTGAGAGTATTGATAATGCGTCGCCCGGCCGGTTTTTAAATTTGTCATGATGACATTGTCCGGGAAAGTCGCTGTATCGCCCGGATATCCGAACCACAGTTTATTATCATAAAGCAACAGCCAACAATTTCGGGCAGATGTCCGGTTCAACCCCGGCATACTGCCCTTTGTTTCTCCCTTGAATATGGGATCAAATCCGGCTTCGGAAATCTTTTGATCGTCATTCGCCGCAAATTGATAAATCCCATCCACGTCTACGTGTGCTATCCCGTGGCCGGCCACGGCAAGCATACACGTGTGAGAAAGCCCGCCGACCTTTGCCTTCATCGCAAAAGGGAAAAAGGTATCCGCGCTCGAACCTTGGATCATGTATATTTCTTCTTCGCTTTCGACATATGGCACGCCGGAAAAAATCTGGATTCCCGTAAGGGGCTCCTGCGGTGGTCCTACCTCGATGTAATAGTCTATCGGCCAGTATTCAGGCTGATTCGGCTTTGAAAAGTAAAGCAGATTATCCTTGAGCATGAAACAATAACCGTTGTATGTCGGTCCTGAAACTACTGCGCCGGAAGGAGGCCGGTTGTGGTCGAATGCTACTTCAGGACCTAAAGCCGTATCGGCTTTCACGATCATCGCGGTAAGTAAATCCTGCTCATACTCCCCTGCATAGTAGAACGTGGCCCCGCCGGTGAGCGTTCGATATGCCCGGACATGCGTCACCTGCGGATCAGAGGGGGCCGCCCATGTGAAGGGAATACCAGAACGCGCCTCCACATAGGCGGCGGGGGATGGATTTGACTCGCATTCAAGCGCTGTACCGCTCTTTCGGCAATAGGTGTACATCACGCCGATACGCGAGGTGATGCTATAGTTCGTTTCCTGCTCGAACATCCAGAGGAAACGTCTTGTTACGCTGTCGGCAATCGCTATGTTTTGTTCCCAATCGTAGAAACATTGATAGTCGTTTCGTGTCACGCCGAATTGATAGCTGAGCAGTGTTGTATGGTCGGATTCCCAGTCGTACGCATAAGCCTTGCCCGTAATTTCTGCGGAAAGGTCTGGCTCATCCTCCGGCCCCTCGATGCCCCATTCAAACGCCCCAGTGCCCTCAAAGAACCACAAATAGCGGCGGTTTATTGAATCATCAACGCTCTCGTCGAGCCCTTCTTCCCAATCATAAAGGCACTGATAATTATTTCGATTCGTACCGAATCGATAAATAGTTCCTGAAACCTGCAAAGCTTCCCATGTGTAGGCATAGGCGTAATCATAAGCTCCGTTTATTGCCGCATCGCTCTCTATTCGCTTCCGGTCAACCCCGTTCGCGGCAAAGATACTCTGTGTGGTGACGTTGAAAGCATTGTATTTGATTGCAGACCATCGAGCCGTTGCAGACGATACCGCAGCTATCTCCCGCTCATTCCAAAAAATCTTGTCCCCGGAGAATGTACAACGATTTCCCCCCATCTCCACAATAAGATGAGGCAGGGTTTGATCCATGGCAACGATGTTTACTTTGCTCGAACCTTTGCGGGTTACGGCTTTTCCGGGGCTGTCAAGATTGAGATTCGTGCAACGGGTCATGGCCCCGGAGACTTCTATCCCATTTACCACATCGCCGGGAAGCCGTGAGGGGTCCGTATTCACATCAAGCGTGCCTGTCGGGATGAAGCGAACCGTCATCATCTACCTCATTGCGCCGGATATTCGGCGGGCAGTCTCGGGTGCCGTGATTGTGTTACCGATCTGCCGCCACCCATCTGATAATCTCTGTCCTGTCTGCGCATCCCCTTGAATCGCTTTATGGCTTTGATACCGATCTCTTTTCTCGTGTTCCAAAAGTCCCGCAAGCTCGGTATGAATCCATCCGTATCCGCCCCAAAACACCGGGCGATTGTGCCAAATCGGATATATCGCGTTAAAAACTCCGGCCAATCAAGGGGAGTAACTGTCCAATCTGCGGGATCTTCAGAAACGTCCTGTGGAATATACTCAAACACGGAAAAAAGGTTTCCGTCTGTTTCCAGCGTCAAAGTTGTGATGCCGTCCCCGGTATCGTCGATCTCTGCTTCTGTCCAGATATTGATTCCGCCGTCGTCTGCAAGACTATCTGTGGGTTCAAGAAGAAGGCCGCTGCTGTCCCAGGTGACGCTTGAGGGCCTGGGATAAAGCACAAATTGGTTCCGTTCTTCATCGAGAGAATAATAGTTGGATGCCGTGCCTGATGCCGTACGGTAGAATCCGTCCCGTTCGGCAAGCTCTTTCCGGCTGATAGCCGACACTTCCTGTTCATCGTAAGCCAGAAACTTCATCGCGTTGAAGCGGTCGTGAAATGGAATCGGGACCACATCCGCCGGAGAGTTTGTCACATGCCCCTCAAACGGGTAGGTGAAACGATAGCCGGTGTCACCAGTATCAGAATGATCGAGATAATATCCAGCCTCCCAGGGATAGGAAATCGCAGCATTCCGGGCCTGCCAATCCAGAAGACAACGATATCGGTCCCCGTCAGTGTGTTGCCGTTCCCAATCCCTCATATAGCTCCAAAGCCACTCTGGGGGATATTTATAAGTATTCACCTTTTCGATATACCCGACCTTGGAAGCAATCTCAAGCTGCGCATCGTTCCAATAGGCGAGAATGTCGGCATCAGACCAGATATTCCCATCCGGGTCTCTGAGAAATCGCCTGATCTTTGTCAATTCATCGGAAAATGTCGTCATTTTCGTTGTGCCCCGTATCTGGTGCAACAAATCGTTGCGGTGGTGCAACAAACCTTGTCAAGAGTCCTTTTTTGGACACTGTCTAAAATCCGACCCCTTAACCTACTGAAATTGTTCTTTTCTGTTGTGTCCAAAATCCGCCCCTCAAATATTTTTTAAACTTCGTGGTATACTCCCCCTTAAGAATCCCCCTCAAACCCCTGCTCTTAAGGATGATGGCAAGCCTGAAGAGAAACTAAGGGCGAATTACAAGCCTGCCTGCTCTTCCCTTTAGGGATGTTCCACGTGGAACATACAGAAGTTCGGTCATTTTCCATTGTTATTATTTCCTCCGAACTGATAGAACCGTTCTGGTGTCTCTGGTTTCAGGCTCATAATTCCAGCAGTTTCAACATAGCGGTCAAAATATTCAGTTGCCCGCTTCGCATCGCCTCTCGCTGCATAAAACTCGCATACAGCCAGATATACGACCGCGCGCTGAAAAACTTCCCGGAGCTTTATCGGATCGGTGTCGTTGCTGTACGGTTTCGGAATACAGACGCATTCAAGCTCAAGAATGATGCCGTTTGACGCCGGCTTGAAATAAAGCCCAAGAATATCTGACCCGACCTGAAAATATTCTATGGGGTCTCCATTTCTCTGCATCCACCACGGATCATCATTGTTCAACTTGAAAATATCAGTCTGCGTCAGCCTGCGTCTTCGGTTTCTGTCCCAGCACTCAACCACCCATCCAAAATGGTCCGCCTCCCATCCCATGCGGTAGAATTGACGGTCTGCATAGAGCGGGAGCAGATAAGTCCTCCGATACGAGCCCGTGAGCATACAAAGTTCCTGGATGGCATCGTTGATGCTGTCCCGAATCGGGGCGATGCCCGCAACCGTGTCCGCGAAAACATCGGGAGTCGCGACGTTCTCTCCAATCAGGCGAAGTGCATGGGTTTCAAGAGCATTCATTTATGGTCTCATATAAATTTCCGGAGAGGTGTTTTGCAAACTCTCCGGTATCAAGTAATACGATCAAGTTTGAGCTAATTGGCAATGTCATGGCTCTTATAATGATTTCCCCTTGAGGGATAAGAATGAACGTCCCTGTTAAAAGAACAGACGTTGTCAATATGACGCTTGTTGAAACGGAACAGAGACTTTGTGCGTTGAATGTCGCTGCCAATGTCTCTGTGGTTAAATCTGCCGCAGTCGAACAATATCCCGTTGACTGCGCTGAAAGAGATATTACCGTCGTTAAATTCGCCGTTGTCGATATCAGACAAGTCGAACTGGCTGTGAATACTATTGACGTTGTAAGTGCAGCCGTCGTGCTTACTATCGCTGATGACTGCGCAACCATCGTAATGCTGGTTGTAAGGCTTGCCGTCGTCGAGGCATTGCCCGACGATGCCGCCGCAAGCGTTATACTGGTAGTCAGGACCGTACTGGTAGACGCCACACATTGTGTGGTAGACGCCATCGTTATGCTGGTCGTCAGGTTGGAAGTAGTCGAACAGGCACATGTTGATTGAGCTTGAAACTGTGCCGCCGATACTCCGCCTAATAGAGTTAATAGTATGCTCATTCATCATTATCTATTTCTTTGAAGATACCAGTTTAATCGTTGCATTTGCTATCCCGTCTTTCCATGTGAAAGCATCAACTTGAAATTCAAGCTCATATTTCATGAGAATGTTTTTCATAAGCTCTTCAACCCTTTCAACAAAGACATTGCAATTCTTCTGCATTTCTTCCACGGGAATTCTTCTTACTTTCACCGGCTCCATTGTCAGTTGTTCACACTGTTCGCACATAGACTCTCCTTATTCAAAATATCCATTAACTGACCATGAAAATTGCATTACCTCTGAAGCACCTGCCGTTCGTGTCAGAAGACTTCTCCAAATAAGTTGGCAACGCCGACCGCCGTCTACCACGGCAAGATCATTCATCATAAACTGTGCGGTAGGATGCACTGTTGGGATAGTTGAGGCCGTATATGGTTGAACAATATCATTAAACGTCGGAGGCCGCTTGAGCATCGTGCCAAGCATGTCTTTCATCTTGTCCGGGGGGTCTGCGTTCTGGTTATTTTCCGGCCTGGAAACAGAAACGACGGATACCCCTTCGGAGCATCCGTCTGTCGATCGGGTATAGGGCCAATAAGCCCGCAAGTTGCCGTGGCCTATGAACGGCCCGGCATCCGGGACGATTTGAGGAGTAGGAGCGTGTTTCCTGCACATCCCCCATCCGGGGGAATTTTCATCCAGTTCCCACACGCCGCAGTCAGAGCAAAGGATCATTGCTATCGGCCAGTCCTGGGGATAAGGCAACCCCCATGTATCTGCGTATTGCCGCCGGAAAGAAGCAAAAGAGATTGCCCGATGTCCGCTTCCCGCATGTCGTCGATACGGGTGCATTCATCTGTGGCATCGAAATTCCTGATGCCCCCATCTCTCGTGGTGCGATCATTCGCCTCGAATGGCTCTACCATGGATCCAATGTCCGTGGTCGTCAAGGCCCAGTCCCAGAACCGGATGATCCCGCCCGTCTTATCGTAGAACACCGTCCTTTTCCGAATGCTCATTTTTTACATCCTCCTTTTTGTCCATGAAACCTAAATCCCGCTTGATCCAGACTGCCGGATTGAGCGGATATATGCCGCATGAAATGAATGTGTCTTTGACCGTCTCTTTGTCCATGGAAATGTGTTCCAGATTGTCATGATCGCCCAGATAGAAATAATTTGTTACGACGACGCCATTATCTTTGAGCAGAGGAGCCAGCTTCCTCATCAGTGCATTGGGGTCCGGGAAGTGTTCAAGCGCATCGAGAAGTAGAATGAAATCATATGGACCCCCGAGCTTCCACCCGCACCGATCCTCTACCCCGCGGCGTTTTGCCCTCCATTTGACGAATTCATATCCACCGGCGCCCTCTATGTCTACGAAATCCACCGTATTTCCGCGCAGTACGAATTCAAACCCTACCGGGGAAGAACCGCAAGCGTATTCAAGCCCGTGGAGTTTATCTCCACCCGGACGGAACATGCAAAGAATCATTTGGTCGTTTGAAAGTGCATATTTGGTCCCATGGAAGTATATCTGCCGGGCAAGTTGATATCTTCCGCGCGATCGGTAGTACTCTTCAAGATTTCCATCCGGGCCTGGGAATTCATCAGCCATGCGGTCATTGTATATCTGAGCCATCGCCATGAGTTCATCCTGAGTTTTTATGCCGAGATGCTCCATGCCGTCCATATGGTAGAGATTATACGCCGTGCCGTTGGTCCATTTCGGGTCGAACTGCGGGGCTTTATCGCTGCCGCCAGACGGGGATTCCATCATGATCCGCACCCTGTTTTCCGGCGTCACCACTTCCCGAGCTGTTTTTACATGCCCCAGAACCACGCCGGTATCACAGGCGACCTTGAATCCCGCCTCCCGAACCTTCTGGCAGACCTGGATATCGGTCCCATACTTGAACTCAGGCTCGAATATCGGCTGAGGAACTTTCAAAAGCGTGTCCATGCGACAGAGCATGGCCCCTCCGCCCGTTACGGCCACTTCCTGAAATTCTCCCTTGATCTCATCGTCGCGCATGTAATAATAGCCGCCGTCATTGCCCTCTTTCATGAGCACGGGCATACAGTCGCCACCACGGTGATAATAGAGTGCCCCGACAATCCCCAATTTGGGCTCACGGTCCATATGACCGATAAGCTTTCTCAGGAAATCATATTGCTCACTCGGGCCGTTTGAATTGCTCCATCCGATCACCTGATCGTCATCGAGCATCATGAGAAAATCGCAGTTCATTTGTGCCGCAGCCTGGAATATGGAATTCCGGGCGCGGAATTGCTCGAACTTCGGTTTAACAGCAAGAAAAAAATCGAACTCAGGCATTCTGCGCCCGAGGTGATAGGCAAAACGCATATAATCTTCGAGGGTTTCCGATGGAGCATTCTGATAGCAGGGGATGCCGATACAGATTTTTCTTTTTTCCATTTAGGCAATCCCCCTGTCATCGATCGGCTCGAAGAGTGCGACAAAGTCCGGGTCTATACCCCATTCGATCATTTTGGCTTTTTCCACATCATCGAATCCGCGCACATTTTTAACTTTCCTGCTTCCACAAATGCAAGCTCCCATTTCTTTGAGCTTTGTTAAAAGAAGCAGCCTATTGCATGAATCACACCGTACAACCGGTTCCTTGAATGGACCATCTTTTGAGTATTCCATCTTTACCTCCCGACAGGTAAAAAGTGAGCGGGGCGGGAGTGGGTCGGGCACCCCCGTCAGTCCCCGCTGTGACCGTCTCGGGTCACTCAAGCCATACCGACCACCTACCTAAAGGGCCTTGATAAAGGCCGCAATCGCCTTTGTCGTGTAACTCGCCTGAGCTGCGAGAGCAAACCCCACGGGACTTACAAGATACGACGTGGACGCGCTGGAAAACGATTCCAGGCAGAACGCCGCTGCGAACGCGGGATGGAGCGGAGAGCCCGCCGCAATCGCGTTGACCTTGAGCGGAGTCGTGCCGGTAGTTGTCGCCGTCCTCACGCGAACCGCCGAATGGTAGCCGTATACCTGTATCAGGCCATACGCACCCGCTGCGATGGTTTCGGCCGCAATGCCGGCCATGACCGGGGCTCCGATATGCGCCCCGATAGCAGTCGGTTTTGTCACGCCTACGCCGTCGGCATCAGTCGCGTAATCGTACATGGCAGGCTGACCGTTGCTGAGGCTTGCTGAGGCAAACGAGTTATATACCACGATGAAAATCTTTTCCGGGTCTGATCTGTTGATTCTCTGAAAAAGCATTTGCTTTTCCTCCTTTTTCACTGTCGCCCGATTCTCGGGCCGTTTTTTCACTGACGGGGGCTATTGCCCCCCGTTACGTTAGGATGCGATGCTCTGCGAAATTGCGTAGCAGACGCCAAGCTTTCTCGGGTTGCTGATCGTGGTCTGTCCCATGAAGAGAACTTTGGCCGTCTTTGCCGTCTGGTTTTCCGGCTCGATGAACGGGGTCGTCACGAAATCCGTCTGGCTGTCAATGGTGAGGTTCCAGAATTTCGTATTGAGGAAAAACGCCGAGCCCGTATACGTTGCCGCGCCGGCAGCTTCGCCGGTGTCGATGCTGGGAACGAGTTCATCCCATATCATCGTTGCCCCTTTCAGCTTCACATTGTCGAATCCCATGGAAACCAGCTCTTCGTCGCCATACCGCTTCTGCTGATCGAGGCTGTTTTCGTAGGTTTCGTAGGTGATCTGGTCGGAAAGGCAGATGTTCGGTGCGGACCCATCTGCGCCGCGCGAACAGAAGTTGTACATCCGGTACAGGGCCGCCCGTAGGCCGGTATAGCTTGTCACTGCCACGGCAAAAGAATTGCCGGTGTCTTTCGTGCCGGAATCGAGCACCGCCGTCTGTGGCCTCCACCAGGAATAGGTGGCACGGTTGATGTTTCCCACGCTGCCGCCGGATACAGGGTCCGTTGCGTTCGCCTTCGGTAGAAAATAGCCGAGCGGGAGCAGGTCTTTTGCACTGTTACCGGGGACAAAAGTGGCCGTGTCGATGGTGCCAAGCACGATCTGGTTGTTGACTTTGCTTTTGATGCTCATCTCCGCCTGCATCGTTTTCTGTTCGAGAAGCTTCAAGATAGCGGCCTCGCCGCTGTTCTGCCGCTCTTCCCGCCTGGAGATGGTGATGGTCCCGGCGATTTCCGACCACTCATAGAATGCGGCCGTGATGCCGTCCTGCGGCTTGACGGTAATGGTATCATAGCCGCGATAGGACTTGAAGGTATCGTTCTCCTCATACATGAGAAGCTTTCTGATGCGCTCGCCGCCGTCCACGTAGTCGATTCCGCCGTACTTTTTGAGTGCGGCAAGAAGCG
This sequence comes from Candidatus Gottesmanbacteria bacterium, assembly GCA_023245355.1. Lineage (GTDB taxonomy): Bacteria > Patescibacteriota > Microgenomatia > UBA10105 > UBA927 > UBA927. Next base: position 11,301 of record JAHFKN010000010.1, read on the forward strand.
CATTTGACTTGAAGATATTATCAACCATCACCGGACGATAATTCTCAAGCGTGGTGCTGAGGAGTGCGTCATAATTCACTGTTCTGCTGCTGGGGACAGTCATTCTCTATCCCTCCTTTTTATTTTTTACCTTTCTCCAATTGATCGCGGGCCTGTTGAACCGCTTCCTGGAAAGAGGTTGCTTTCTTCGCTGCCGGCTGTGTTCTGGTAGCCGTGCTGCTGCCATGGACTGCCGCCGCCTGGCCTTTCTGTTCGAGCTTTTTAAGCGCAGTTTGCACGGCGCGGCTTGACAGAACTTCTTCCGGAACTGAAATCCTATAGAGCTTTCCCACATCGTGGACAAGCGACGGATGCGCCTGGATCGTGGCTTTCATGTCATCCTCATACATGCGCCACGCTGGATCGATATCATCGAGTTGTTTTTCGATGTTGGAAGCCGTCACTTTCTGGACGCCGTCGAAAACGGGTTTCAAGTTCTCGTTGACTTTGCCCATGATTCGTTCTTCGATCTTGGTGAAGACCTCATCCCATGAGTTCGGCTGCCAGTCGGCTGCTGTGTTCGTTGATGCGGCCGCAACCGCTGCTTTGGCCTCCGCTCTCGTCAGTTGATATCCCATCTGTCCGGCGATTTTCTGCATGGTCCCTACCGGATCGCGCTCAAAAGCATCATAGGCGTCGATCTTGTTCCGGCTTTTCGCCACGGCCTGCATTTTTTTTGTGAATGCAGACTGCATCTGCTTGTATGCAGGTTTCAGTTCCTCCGACAGGTCCTTCGGGTCAAAAAATACATCTTCCTGCGCCTTTGCGGTGGCCGTGGATGTCGTTCCATCCAGGTTTGTACCATCCGGCTTTGTTGCGGCTTGTCCCTTGCCGTCCTGAGCATCGGTCCCGGTAGTTGTGCCGTCAGGCGTTACCGTTGTCGTTGCATCAGCGGTCGTCACGGGGGCGGTTGCTGCTGTCGTCATTTGCTGCCTCCTTTTTTCTCTGCGGGTTTTTGTTCTCGGGGCCGAGCGCTGAGCCACTCGGTAAATTCCTCCAAACATTCTTTGCAGAGATCATATTCTGATCCGTCATTCAGGTTCCGTAAAATCGCTTTCACGGGCTTCCCGTCTTTTCGCTCGCAAATTCTCATTACCCGACCTCCACCAATTTCCGCTTTTTCAATTCATCGCGTTTCTGTCTGCGCGAGGTGATATAAATGGGCTCCGTGCCCATGTTTTCATCAAGGTAAGGTTGAATATCAGGATTACAGTTGATGCGAGAGGGAAAAAGGCGGGTCATATTACCGCCGCATGTAGGGCAGGATTTCACGTATTCGGCCATTCCCGCATATTGATCGGGCACGATGCCGCACACTTTGCAGTCGAAATCATATACCGGCATATTGTGAGTATAGGGAAAAAAGAAAATCTTGTACAGGGAGAGGTGTTGAAAACTGCGGAGAGTTGCGGAAAGTTAATGAATTAAATCGTGCTTTATCGCGCTGTATGCTTCGCTTGTCTCACAAGAAAGGGAAAGAGTGGGTGATCGTCCTCGATCAATATAAGCCAGCCCCGTCCGCCTAAGTCTCGTTTCGTTTGCAGATTCGGGTTGTCCTCATCAATCCAGCGATAAATAGTTTTGATGTGAATTTCCTTGATGTGCTGAGAATATTCTTTTTGAAACTGTTGCACCGTGAGATAGATGGGCATGAAACCTCCTTTCAAAAACTCCCCTGCCGCCGACGTGGAGGCAGGGGGTCATTACCTCAGCACTTCTTGCCGCCCATTTTGCCGGACTGTCCTTTCTTGCCGCCCTTTGCTTTTACTGCCATGGTATCACCCCCTTTACTGTTGTCCACCGCGAATATTATTTATCCCTGTCGCTGCTCCTCCGGTCTTGCTCATTGCAGATGTCATCAGGTCCGCCACGCCCGGCAACGATCCTACACCCCCGCCCTGTCCTGACGCGGCACCGCCCCCGCCCATCATTTTCATGGCGATATTGTTCATCTCATCGATCATAGTCTGATCGTACAAATGGAACATTTCCGCGGTTCGTTTCAAGAGTAACTTAGAAAGTGCAATTTGCGGGGCTGAGCCGAGCAATTGCAGGAAAGACATCCACTGCGCCCTTTCGAGTTCCGGTATTTGAGGCATTGCCTGGCCCACATTTACGCTGTAACCAAACTCCCCCGAAATTTCTTTATAATCGTCAGACCGCACCAGCTCCCAATATTCGCCTTCGGGACCATCTACCTTTACGGCATGATCTTTCGTGATGTTTCCCTCTACGAGTTGGTCGAGCTTGCGGCCTATCACCGTCACGAATTCAAGTACCATACCGAGCTTGTCGCCCTCTCGCATGGAGATACGCTTTTCTACGATGCCCGCTTCTGTCGCACTGTCGATGCCCGCACCGGCTCCCTGTTGATTTGCTCCCGTTGCAAGTTCCTCAAAGTCGTTTCTGAGGAGTATTAATTCCTGGATGTGATTCTGGTCAAGCTGCGCGTCTAAAATCGGAAACACAGATTGCGCAGGGGTGTTCTTTCTCAGAATAGTACCGTCTCCTCCACTTTCAAGATCGCCCGCGGCCTTATCAGGGTCGTTAAAGGCCCCATCATACATCTCGTATTTTCTGTTAAATCTTTTTCGGTGTGTCATGAGCTTAGAACGGACCTCGCAATATGATTTTTGCGGGTCAAGCCATTGCGAAACGGGGGGAATAGGGTAAGGGCTGTTATCCCGGAGCAATCCAAGCCGAAGAACACCATAAGGGTGAAGTTCCGTACCCTTTGGCAGTGGTCCCGGTGCTATTAAATACTCATCAGAGCCCTCGGAAAGGACCATCCATTCTTTTTTCTTGAGATGATACAACTCCCAAATTACTGCAATCGTAGGTTCAGGGTCTTTTTCGGAATATGCGGAGCCCTTTTTTCTTTGTTTTGCCGATTTTTCCGCTTGATCGTTTTCAACCTCCGTCGCTTTCAGGCGTTCTCGCGCCGATTCAGAATATCTTTCATCCTCTTTCGCATCTTTGAGCGGTCTTCTGATGCGCTGCGCGATCCATGTCCATTCATCCTCAAGAGGTCCGGCATCCGCATCGAATAAAAAATCATCCGGGTGAACCCTCGTAATCTTATACGCTTCGTTTACGGGAAGCTTCTGAGGCTGTGTAATCGGCGTTCCGGTCTTTTCATCAAGGAGATAATTTTCATTATCATCCAGCATAGGCTTGTCGGCATCGGGGTTGTCGGTCATGTCCGCGCTGAAATGAGTTTTCGTTACGCCGAACTGAAAGTATGCATCAAGGATATTCGTTCTTGCCTTGACTTTTAGTTCCAGTTCCTTTTTAAGATAATTCAACATCGACTGCCTGATCTTTCCCCGCGTCTCGAACATGGCTATATCCATGGGGTTCACGCTGTAGGATTTTTCAAGCTTGATGTAAAAATAAGGGTCCTGGCTGTAGAGGGAGGGTAATTCCGCCACAAGATTGGCAAATACTTTGTTTATCGTGAACCATTCATCTGCGGGAATGTCCGCGGGACGCTGTTTCCCGTCCCGGTAATCGTAGGCGAGATCAATGCGGAATAGATCACGCCAAGCCTGTTTGACTTTCTTCGCAGCTTCGACTTTTTGAAGCCACAATTTTACTTCTTCGCGTTCTTCTCGTTGGTCATCAGTAATTATTTCTTTTTCTTTTTTGGGGTCGGTCTTGATTGTCGCCTTCTTCTTTTTTGCTTGCGCCATTGTCCTCTCCTTTTTTATTGATTTCTACTTCTTCATACGACCACGTCATGATATTATCGGGGCACAGTTCGCGCGGAATATCCAGCGACAATCTGACCGACCCATCCACAAGCGTCTGGATTTTCTGTACTGTCCCGGTTATCATTATATGATTCCTACCCAAACTAATAGACAAATAAAAATTACAATCGCAAAATAAAGCTCTGTGTTGCTCATTTTATCCTCCCCATACTGTCCCTGGTTATCATTAGTCCATATTGGATACAATAACAAATGATGCTGCCATCCAAGGTGTCCATGCGGCCCATTCGTGAATAAATATACCGATAAGAGAAAAAACTATACAAGTGATCCAGCAAAACATTTTTACATCCAATTTCCTCATCGTATCCTCCCATATGCATCCGTAATGCTAATACCCCTCTGTGATGCAAGTTTTCGGGCATTGATTAATTTTCTGCGCTCCGCCTGGAAGCTTCCCAAATCATTCGGCTGCTGATGCTTTGCTTTGGTCGGCTTGAACATACACATGTAACGCACTTCGGAATAAATGTGATCCTCGACATTCTTGCTCTCGATGTCCTCTGGGTTGCCCTCGTATTCCCGCAACAATGGTATTGTGCGCCAAAAATCCTTACAGTGCAATGAAATAAATATTTGCGGATCACCCTGCTCATCAAGTTCAAGGCGTTTATGTACCTGCTGTCGGCCAAGAAGCCTGTCATTGTCGGCCTGCAAAAAATGTATGCCTTCTGCTGCCATGTCCTCAGCGACACTGCCGCCCACCACGCCGAAATTCTTTTTCCCCATGCTCTTCCATCTTGGGTTCCAAATATCGGGATCGGCCGGTCCCGGTAAAACTTTTTCTCCCGCATCATGCTCGATCTCTTTAATCTTCCGAGCAAGGGACCCAGGGTCCATGCGAAGACCGATATTCCTTTCTTCACCTTCTTTGGCTCCGTACCATTCACGGTAACGGTACAAATGCCCGTCGTAATCGATCGCCCACCATCCTACAGAAAACGGAGTTGCATAGCCCCAATCGAACGTCCTGTATCGCGGCCATTCTTTCGGAATGTCCGCAGGACGCATTCCATGCTTTTCCATGGAGTGTACGTCGACGTTAAGTTCCGGTATTGCTTGTCCTTCAAATGCGTCCCATATGCCTTCCATCAATCTCATGCGCTCAATTTCCGGGAGTGCCATGAGACGCTTTACATAGTCGGGATCGTTTACTGCAATAAATGGATTGTCTTTCAACCCTGCCTTTATGAATATTCGGTAAAGCTCCGTTACTCTGTCGAATATCGTTTGTCCATCCGGTACTATTCCTATTTGAAATCTGTCTTTTAAGAACTGATGTCCATCTCCTCCTGGATTTGTCCCTGCTCTGAAGCGGGGCTTAATGTCCATATGCTTAGACCGGCACCGGGAGAACATGTAAAGATATTGCGTCCCGGTGAATGATGTTGCTTCGTCAAGCCCGATGTATTGATATTCATTAGATTTATATTTATACTTATCCTTTTCCCGCTGCATGTGCCCGAGCTTGATTTTTGCGCCACTTGGGAATATCCACGTTTTTTTTGTTCCGGCGAAATAGCCGCCGAGGTCGGGATATAGCCCTTCACACCTTGACATGATTTCTTCAAGCTCAGGGAATGTGCGACGAAGAATAATCCCCTGGTATCCCGGATGCCCAATGTCCCGTAGAGCCTCACCGATAATAGCGTCTGATTTTCCTCCTCCAGCCTGACCTCCATACAATACCTCAAATTCCCATCGGGAACAAAAGTTCGTCTGTGGTCCTGGATTTGGCTGCCATTTAATTTCATTCAACTGAAATCCTTAATTTTTACTAAACTCTTTTTCTTTATCCGACATCTCTTTCGGTTTCTCCATCAAGCCCGGCAAGAGAATCACCGGTCGCTTATCTTCGTTTGTCACGGTCTTTTTCGATTCTTTTATGGTGAAAATTTCTCCGAGTATTTTGAACAACCCTGCCTTAGTTGTGTCCTGTACCTTTGGGTGATAAAGCAAATCAGCAAATACATCGCCAAAATCTTTTTTCTCTTTCTTTGCTTTTCGTTTTAGCGCATTGACTAAAGTGTTTTTAAAATCTTCGCTATATTCTTTCGGATCATTCTTCGGTCTGCCTGATCCCTCGCGCTTTCCACCCCTATTTTCTTTCTGTGTCATTTTTCCTCATTGCGTCGGATTCTTTGGTTTGATTTCCATATCTGCTCTAACAGCGTTGGAACGTATCCTTTTGCCGATACTGCCGCTATTATACCGTGCAAATCTTTCGGGAGACACTTCCCCCCAAAGCCACGTCGATCTTTAAAAACCGCTGTGTGCATTTTCTCGACGCGTGCATCCAACGCCCATCCCTCGCGCACAATATTATAAGCAGCCCCAAAGCGATCACAGATATTTTTCCACTCGTTTGCAAATGTTACCTTTGTCGCAATCCAGGTATTCTCCATGTACTTGATACATTCTGCTTCAACAGCGGAGCACTGGTAATAAGTCTTTGCAGGCCCGAGTGCGGAGATGAAAATATCAATAATTTCATTCGCTGCGTTTTTTTCACCGCCCACGATAACAAATGGATGTTGTACGGGGTTCGTGGGATCAACATACTGAGGTGGCATATAGTATCCGCCCTCACCCATGTATTCAGGTGAGAAGCATATTTTTTTATCATACTCTCTTACAAGATCATCCGTTGTTCCAGGCGGGACCGTAGATTTGATGAGGATGAGTGGAGTTCTGAGCCAGTCAACGGTTTCTTCTACAATGCTCGTATCAACTGCAAGGAATTCATTTTGATTGTCGGAGACGGCTTGTTCATGATTACCTATTGGGGGTGTTGGTACACAGATGATGGCAAGGTCGCAAGTTAAATTTATAACCTCTTTTCGTTCTTTATCTATTGTCATGTTAATTTTATCAAAAATTACTGCCTCTGGAAAGATTTTATGCATCCCCTTACCGACATGCCCGTAACCTATGATTGCGACTTTGCTCATTGACTCCCACCTCCTTGTAAAATCAAAAATTGCAAATTCCGGGACGCTCGGGGCG
>JAHFKN010000012.1 GCA_023245355.1 Candidatus Gottesmanbacteria bacterium
GCGGACGGCGATTGCCATGCGCAAGATCGCCAACGGGAGCCTGGGAGGAAGCACGTCAGGAGTTTCACCGGACGCTGCGATGGCCATCGATGTTCATGATGGAGAACCTACCGCGCATGTCAACCGGCCGCTTTCTGGAGACCTTTCAGGGACACTCGGGGCGCCGGTAGTGGCAAAACTCCGAGGTGTGGCGCTCAAAAACCCGCTCAATGTCAGTGACGGGCAGGTATTGAAATACAACGGGACTACAAGCGAATTCGAGGCGGGGACGCTGCCGGTGCATGCAGGCAGCCATCAAAGCGGTGGGGGAGATGCGGTCAAACTGGATGATTTGGCGGCGCCGGATGACAATACCAACCTGGACGCATCAACGAGTAAGCATGGGTTGATGAAGAAATTCCCAGGGGGAACGACTAATTTTCTGAGAGAAGATGGCACATTCGCGGCGCCGCCCGGGGGCGGAGCGGGTAGTGGAGATGTTGTTGGTCCTGCCAGTGCGGTCGATGGTCACCTCGCGGTATTCGACGGGACAACCGGAAAACTGATCAAGGACGGCGGGGCGGTACCGGGCGGAGGAGGGGGGGCTGGCGGAGGCTGGCCTGCAGTTTATCCATGTGTCACCCCTGTATTATCTCAGTTTGCCTGGGTTAATCAGGGTAGCGCTTCCGCAGACGAAGTTTCAAATTGGGGAATTCATCTCTATGCCCCAGCCGCATCAGGCGACCAGTGCAGAATATTAAAAAAGGCAGCACCGGCTACGCCCTATAAAATCACTGCATTAATTATCCCGAATACAATCAGCGCGGATTACTGCCAGTGGGGGATTGGTTGGCGACAAGCCAGTGATGGAAAATTAATATTCTTCCAATGGGGCACTAATTCACTCAACGTTAATAAACTGACCAGCCCAACATCATATAATTCCTCATACGGCACTTTTAATCCAGGAAGTACGTTACATGTTCCACGATATCTGCGCATTGAAGATGATGGGACGAACAGAAAATGCTCAATTTCTTCAGACGGCGTAAATTTCATATTGCTGCATAGTGTCGGGCGAACCGATTTTCTGACCGCCGATGAAGTTGGATTTTATGCAGACTCAAACAATGCCACTTGGCCTGTACACATGAATCTTATTTCATGGAAACAGGAATAGGAGGATCAAATGAAACTGATCGATATCAGCAGCCATAACATCGGCGAGGCGATTTTCAAGGACGGCAAGGTGATCGGCACGCGCTATCACGATTTCGATTGGAAGAAGGCGCGGGCCAACGGCATCGAAGGGGCGATCATCAAAAGCTCACAGGGGCTTTACAAGGATGTTGGGTTCGATATCCTCTCAAAATCCTGCGACCTGCCGCACAAAACCTCGTACCATTTCATCGATTATTGCCGCAACAACTACAGCATCGGGCAGGAGATCCAGTTTGGGCAGCGCCAGGCGCAAAAACACCTCGAGGTCACGTCGAAATGGCCGCACGATCTGAAAGAGGCCTACGACGGCGAGCAAAACGCTTTCTGGGAAAAGCTGGATAACACGAAGGAAACGAATTATGCGCTGATCCGGTTCTTGATCATCAGCCTGGCAGCGGTGCGGGAACATTTCCGGCTGACTGGATACTGGCCGATGTTCTATACCAACGCCTGGCTCACGCAATTTATGAAGGATTTCGTGCAGTGCCCGTTGTGGATCTCGAGCCCTCTGCCAGGCGGATTGTATTATTACAACTGGAAGTCGTACGCCATCCGCCAGATCAGTTGGACGGGCAGCGGCGCGATTTATGGAAATTATCCGGGCAACCCGTACGTCGATATCAACCTGCTGAACGGCGCAATCGAGACTTTGTACCGCAACCCGGGTGCGGTCGTGACCCCGCCGGTGGTGGTGCCTGTGCCAGTGCCCTCACCCCTGCCTGAGCCGGTGCCGGGCGAGGGAGCGGAGCTGGTGTTTGCGGGATCCCGCAGCGTGGCGGTGGGGAGTGTCAGCGCCCCGGCGGGATTGTTGGTGCGATCGGAGCCGAAAAAGCGCAGCGGCAACGAGACCGGGATCAAACTGGCGGATAAAAAGGCGGTGGACATCCTGGGGATTGTCGAGGACGGGCAGGATCTGTGGGCGCAGGTGGGACTTCATCAGTATGCCGCGATCAGGTATGGGGGGGAGAGGTACATCAAATAGTGGGGCGAAAATCAAAAAAGAGATTCGAAAGAGTCTCTTTTTTTTGGAAAATACCATAGAACAAAATAGAACATAAGTTAAGAGTTAGATTAGAAACGATCAAAACTCTTGATTATAACCTAACGTTAGGTTATAATGTAATTAAGAAATCAGGAGATAAAAATGACAACAAAAACAATCACCACCCAAAAAGGCAGCACAATCACAGTAGAGATGGAACGCAAGGTACAGGACAAAATCTCTTACGCCGACGGCTACAAAATTGTGACTGGACGCGAGATTGTGGATACTACCAAAATTACCTTCCGCGACGCCTCAGGTAAGACGTTGGGCAGCGGAAACAGATTAGAAAGACACCTTTCCCCGCGCTTTGACGCGAAATCCATCGCGGCCGGCGCAGTCGGAAAAGTCGGAAACATCTATCTGCTGCAGGAAACGTACGATCTGGTCTCTGGGTTATTGGCAGATGTTGAGGCCGAAACCCCAAAATCGGATGAGCAGATCGCCATTGAGACCGCGCAAAAAAAGGCCGAGGAAGATTACATGACTTGGTACAACTCCCCGGAAGCGATCAGATCACGTAAACTGGAACAGGAAATGGATCGCGAAGACAGCGACTACTAAATCAATTTACCCTCCCGGCCGGGTTAAAGACCGGGAGAAAGGTATACTATGGACGTAAAACAGGAATATAGTTGGCCATCTCTAAAACCAGTGGAGCGACTTTTTGTTGTCCGAGACGACCAGGGGCGCTACGGGATTGCATATCAGGATAATTGCTATCACAAAGACGTCTTATTTGCTCACCCTATCGATGTGAGTTCAACCATTTCTGCGTCTGGCGTGCGCGGAGCCGAAGCACTGCCTGGCAACGCAATACTCATGACAGACACGGTATTTAATCTCCGACCAGATGGTACATACACAGGTGTATGGTATGACTATAATCGGGTTGGCATTATCCCGCCAGATAATCTGCGCCACCTAACCATTGTAGATGATCTCGGTTACAACATGCCCGATGACATGGCCGAGCTGTATTTATCTGGCTCCGACCAGATGGGTCACTGGAATCATAAAAGCGCGTCAACCCTGGGGAAAATCACCAGTGAACGCAAAGCCGTCGCCGTCCGCGAAAACGGGAAAAAAGGCGGAAGACCAAAAAAGCTATAGATCAACATATTACTCCCCCGGTTCATCGCCGAGGGAGTCTCTTTTTGATAGGGACGCTGAAGGTAACCTCGTAGATTTTATGCGTATGATCAGGTGCCTCCACAGAGCGTCCAGACATACGCATAAATTCACCCCCACCACCACCGCCTTGATCCTGCGGCGGTGGGTTTTTTGTGTCTGGAGGATGGTAGTAGTAGACCATGCCGCGCACCACATTTCCATCGCGCTCGGCGCAGATCCGCTGCACGATGCCAAATAACATGGTTTTCAAGTTTTCAGGTCCTTCGATATCGATGGCATGCTGCAAATGTGAGGCGATCTGGCGCGCCTGCTCGGGCGTAAGCGTGGAAATTTCGCTTTGTTTTTGCTGTACGAGGTTTGAGAGCTGCGCTTTGACGATCAGCTCGTCCCGCTCCAGGCTGGAGAGACGCTCACGGGTCGAGCGCGGGGTGTTTTTGCCTTCCTCGGCGATCACGTCGTTCAGGTTGCCGATCTCGCGCTGGATCTTGCGCAATCGCGCCTGGGTGTCGCTGCGCAGCGTCTCCAGTTCGCGTTTGCGTTCGTCCTGATTTTGAACGATGTCCACCTGATGCTGGAAAACAACGCTCGGGTCCAGGACGAAATCCCTCAACGTTTTGAAAACAATCGTTTCGAGAGCCTGACGCGGGATGCGTTTGGCGTCGCATTCGTGGGTTTGACCGGCGCGGCTGCAGATGTAGTATTCGAATTCCTTGCGATCGTGACTAAATTTGACCACGCTCCCATTCATCGGAGCGCCGCAGCGTGAACAATAAATCAGCCCCGAGAGGAGGAAAGAGGAACCCAGGCGGCGGGGATGCTGCGGATTATCCGGGCGGG
>JAHFKN010000007.1 GCA_023245355.1 Candidatus Gottesmanbacteria bacterium
GCTCCCCCGGTAGGATTCGAACCTACAACCTTCTTCTTAACAGGAAGCCGCGCTACCATTGCGCCACAGGGGAATGTTAAGAACGAGAGTATTATACCATGATTTTCGGCTTGGTTACCTTGTTATCCGTCGTACATGCCTGTTATGTCATTGGAGCGTATACTGACGACAGAGCATTGTATTTATCCGTTATGTTTACCCAGCCTGTTTTTTATGCCCTGCTTGCGACCATATTTACCTGGGGGGTGACTGCCGTGGGAGCTGCGGGAGTATTCGTCTTCCGGCAGGCCAACCAGAAAGTGCTCGACGGCATGCTGGGATTCACGGCCGGCGTCATGATTGCAGCAAGCTTTTGGTCTCTGCTCGCGCCTTCTATCGCATTATCCCAACATGCAGGTATTCTTCCGTGGATCCCGCCGCTTATCGGGTTTTTGTCCGGAGGGGCATTTTTGTGGATAGTCGATAAGGCGCTGCCGCACCTGCATCTGTATGCGCCTGCCTCACAAAAAGAGGGGGTAAAAACCCGCTGGCATAAAACCATGCTGCTGTTTCTGGCCATCACCCTTCATAATATTCCGGAGGGTCTGGCGATAGGCGTGGCATTCGGGGCAGCTTCGCTTGCAACATCTGGTGCGACACTGGCAAACGCCATAGCGCTAGCTATCGGCATCGGGATACAGAATTTCCCCGAAGGGTTTGCCGTGTCCATGCCGTTTCGGCGTGAGGGTATGAGCAGGCTCAAAAGTTTCCTGTACGGTCAGGCATCGGCGTTGGTCGAACCCATAGCTGCAGTTATCGGGGCTGCAGGGGTGCTGTATATGCAGGGGTTGTTGCCGTATGCGCTTGCGTTTGCGGCCGGGGCCATGATTTACGTGTCTGTCGAAGAAATTATCCCGGAATCCCAGGCACACGGAACGGATAGCGCAACCATCGGAGCCATGATCGGTTTTGCCATCATGATGACGCTGGATGTCGCGTTTGGGGTGTAAGTATCGCGGCTATGATATATACTTTTATGTACGCGCTATGAGTAAGAATCCTCTCATCAATGCATTTGCCGCCGCTTGCTATATTGTGCTGATTGCTTCCGTGATGTTTTGGGGCACCAAAATGGCTCCGAAATCCGATACGTTTCTGGCACCTATTGCCGTGATCTCACTCTTCACGCTGTCTGCCGCTGTCATGGGATATCTGTTTTGCTACACGCCGCTTATGATGTATTTTGATGGCAAGAAAAAACAGGCGGTCACGCTGTTTCTTCAGACGGTTTTGGTGTTCGGCGTATTTACGGCGGTTGCCCTCGGGCTTTTGTTTTCCGGCGCACGGATATAAGTATGACTTCCCATAACGTCAATCAGGTATTGTGTTGTTGTACCTCTCATCTTCCTGGGGAGGGTATGTCATAACGGTGTAACGAAAGCAGCATAAAGACAGAGCCTCCCTATCGGGAGGTTTTTTTGTGGTTTCCTGAAAGGAGGTGAGTTGCTATATATGTCACTACAAGATGAGATAGAGCAGGCGGCAGATCAATACGGAGGCGTGGGGACAGCAAATAACAAAGAAAAAAGCGCCGTGCGTGCGATATTGGAGCCGGTATTCGGTCAGCGGTCAAACACGCGGCTTAGGACGCTTCGCGACGGATTGTGGGCACGAAGCAGGCGCGAAGGGGACAGATATTCGGATCTGGCAGAGATGCTGGATACGTTAATCCGGAGAAAGAAATAGCGCAGGCGGGTTAAACCCACCGCCTCGTTTTCTTTTTGTATGATTTGTACGATGTACCGAACGCTTTCGTCAGCATGCTTTCTTCATATGGGATGAAGAACGTGTTGACGAAAGCGAGGAAGATAATGGGGCCGACAAACGCCAGCACGTTGGCAAACAGCAAAACAGTGCCGACAGAAATCATGAGAAATCCTAAATAAATGGGATTCCTGCTGTAACGGTACGGTCCGTGCATGACGAGTTTGGATGGCTTGTGCCGCGGATGCAGCGTCGTTTTGTGTTTCCTGAGGAGTTTTATGGCCCACAGGACGATGCCGATTCCCAACGTAATCAGGATAATGCCCAAAAAACTGATGGTGACATCGGTAAACTGAATTGCCGGAAATGCCGTGCTGACCAGATACGAAAGCGCAATGGCGATAATAAGAAGAACAGGGGGTGAAATATACATATACATACATGATGACATATCAGGCTCTTGTCACTCAAGACAGCAAAAGTTCGGTATAATGAGTATGAATTCATGAAAAAGAAGCGTGCCGTCCGCGTAGATTTTCTGTTCCTTCTTTGGATCAGCGTCATTGCCGCTATTTCCTTTTTTGCCGTGCAGCAGGTGCGGCGCCTTGTCGGTGTGTTGCCGAAGGAGAACTTCAGACAAAAAGTTACCGGGAGTATTTCGCGGCAGGGCGATTGGTTTATACGAAACCAAACTCCGGCCGGGGATTTTGTCTATGAGCGATATGCTGCAACCGGAGAAATAAAAGAGGGAAACAGTATCGTGCGGCAGGCGGGAGCGCTGTATGGATTGGCACAGCTGTATGCGTATACCAAAAACCCCGAAACGAAAACGACATTAGAAAAAGGGTTTGATTATTTCCGGGGACTGACGGCTACACCGAGTGCGAGTGCCAATGTCATAACGCATAACGGACAAACCCTCACCAATACGACAGCGCTTCTGGTATTGGGGCTTGTGGAATATCTGGAAGCAGACAGCCGGAATAAGACGACGGAAAATCTGGAATACCTGGTGCGGCTTTCCAACTACTTAGCTTCCACACAGACTTCAACCGGCGCGTATATCAACGAGTACGTGCCCAAGCCCGTAGAATCCGATTACAACAACGGGGAAACCATGTATGCACTGATCCGGAGTTACAACGTGACACAAAAGCAGGAGTATCTCCTGTCCGTCAAACGCATGGCGTCGTATGCCATGGAGTATTACGGCCCGCAGGGATTTAATTCTTCATTTTTCAGCTGGGGTATGGCGGGATTTTCCTACTTATACGCAGCAGAGCCGGATGAAAAATATTGGATTTTTTTGAAGCAGTATGCGGATAAATATATGACGAGCCGCGGAGTCGTCTACGAGCAGTTTCTCAATCACACATCCGAAACGGCCATAACGCCCGGTGCATCCGTGTTCCTCGAAGGAGTAAATCACATCGCCTGGGTGGCAAAAGACAAGGATCCGGTCTTATACCGCACGCTCAAACGTCATGTAGAGCGCGTATTGGATTTTTTGCTTACGTATGAACTTGACGGCCCTTACGGCAAATATGCATCCGGCAAGGATATGGTGCGGGGCGCCATTTGTTCACAGAAAGAATGCGAAACAACGCGGATTGATTTTCTGCAGCACAATATCTCCGCCATTCTGCTTTACGTTAAGTTTTTGATATAGTCGAGCGCTTCGACAGTAGGCTGCGAGGTGAGTAGTATTTCCGCTTCCTCGTATGATTTCCACCCGTAGGAAAAAAATTCCGTACGGAGTGATGCATCTTTCGGGTGAAATGAATCCCGGTCAAACGGAAGAAGATGCCAGAAATCATAATGCCACTCACACACCTGCGTTTCCGGATGCTCGATTTTTGTGAGTGTGATGAGCGCCGGCGCGGGGACAAAAGAAGGCGTAAGGAATATGCCCCATTCTTCCTGCGCTTCCCGGATGACGGTATCGAGCGGCGTTTCTCGCTGATCCATGTGTCCGCCGTTAAACAGCCAGAGGCCGGATTTTTTGTGATGACCGATAAATACCTGCTGAGCATCGGGGTCGAATGCCGCAAAATAGACACACAGGTGTGACAGGGCATTTTCGCTCCGTGTGAGACGCCCTTCGTTCAGGCGCGCGAGAAATTTACGCTTCACGGTACCCGTTCCTCCGGCATTGTTGATGAGGGTAGTCAGATGGTGTTTCATATTAGTTGCATCCCAATACGGGAGAACAGACGTGTTGCCGCTTATACAGGGTGATTGTCGGGTGGTCAAAGACGGTAAGCGTTTCTTCCGCATCATCGTCGGGTATCGTAAATGCCCCGAGACGCGGATAGGATGAAAATTCCGCAACCTTGGTAAACCCGAGCGCGCCGCTCGTTAGGGATTTGTAAAATGCCGATGCGTTCGGATACCGGT
The DNA here is from genome assembly GCA_023245355.1 of Candidatus Gottesmanbacteria bacterium. Taxonomy (GTDB): domain Bacteria; phylum Patescibacteriota; class Microgenomatia; order UBA10105; family UBA927; genus UBA927. The sequence goes on from JAHFKN010000007.1 coordinate 4,141, forward strand.
CTTGCTGACGCAGGATGGTATTTTTTACTTTCGGGCTTTCGAGCAGAATATAGTCGGATTGGGCAAGGGCTTTGTAAAGATTATCCGTTTTTGTTTGTCCGTCCGGAAGCGTATACATGTTAACTGTCACAATCCGGTATCCGCGGTTTTTGAGTTCCGGCCGGGAAAACCGCACGATGCCGTTCCATTCTTCCGTCAACAATACGGATCCGGATGGGACGTTTTTGCCAATCCAGTCCGCTGCGCGAAGCGATGTGTGCGAAGAAGCGTACACGGGAAAAAACATGCTCCCATACAGAAGTTGTGATAGTGTCGCGGCAATAAGGATGATTCTCCCTGCGCGGATTTTTTGTATATCCCAAAGAAGCTTGGCTGCAAACAACGCAAAAAACGGCATGAGGGGGGAGGCGTAGCGTGTAAATTTAAGATACGTACATGCAAGGAACACGATAAATCCGACACTCCAGAGTGCTGCAATCACCGGCAGCATGGTCCGGGATTTGCGGTGCAGTAAAAATCCCAGAATTCCGATTGTTCCGAAAGCGGCGAGCGGACCGAATGCATACAAAAGATTTTTTACCCACCAGAATCCGTTCGTGTCCTGAAACTGCATCGTCCAGTCCATGAGGAGGCGTCCGGATACGACTGCTGCCAGATACTGCGACCGGTCGATATATCCGGGCCAATCAATAAACGAATAGGGGGAGGCGACAAAAAACGACGCAACGCACGCGATAGACCATAGTGCTGCCGCCCGTATGACAGATGCCGTCCGTTTCGTGGTAAGGAGTATCGCAATTCCCGGTATAGGAAGAAACATGTACGACGTGTTTTTGGTAGCAAGCAGTAATCCTGATGTAATCCCCATCCAGGAGAGCGCAAATACGTCCGGCTTTTTGATATACCGGATGGTTGCCGTAAGCAGGATAAGCAAAAGAAATATGAGTATGCTTTCCGTGGTGTAAAAACGGGCAAGCTGGGCGGACATCGGAGTCACGGCAAACAGAAAGGCAGCGATCAGTCCGGTTTCCTTTTTCCATAATTGTTTCCCGATGATATAGAGAAGAGGAACGGACACTGCGGACAGCAGCGCGGACATATACCGGCCGACGACGGTCATTCCCTCCGGTGTCGTTGCCCAACGGGAAGCATTGGGCAACAACGATACGCCGAGAGATACAAGTTTGAGAAGATACACGGACAGTCCGTTATAGTCATGAAATCCTGGGGAGAGATGCGAGAAAAATCTGACAGCCATCGCTCCGTTGACGATCAGCGCTTCATCAGGGTGGAGTCTGCCGCCCAAATCCCAGTTAAGGTTTGTAAACCGCAGCAGCGCGCCGGCGACAGTTATCGTAAGTAAAACCCAATGCGTTTTGAAGCATCGTATCACAGGAGAAAGTATAGCATGGAGAAAATAGTGCGGGGCAGGTGGGTTCGCGGGCAAAGAAAGTTAAATTTTTATCCGGTACCGTTTGACGTTCAACCTTCCGGATTTGAGTGATGTTTCGACAAGCAGCGTTGCGTTTTGGATGCCTCTGTGCGGCGTACATACGCCGTGGCTGCAGGTTCCGAAATATAAATCGCGCGTATCCGTGGCTGACCCTAACGGGACGAGAGAACCGACGGCGCCCTGTTCAATTCCGTTTGCCGTATACGAGAGCGTGTAGGTGATTTTTGAAACGGATCCCAAATTCACGAACGTGACGATGACGCTGTTTGTATTGCGGGAAAGTTTCGCTTTGGAATACCCGCTTGTGACCGTACCTGATCCTTTGGATACAGCCGTCCGCACCCTGGCTTTTGCCGCAAATACCTGCTGCGGGGTAAAGACGAGAGACGTAACGACAAGAAGAAAAGCGACAAGGAGTTTCATAAGAAGATTATAGCAAGAATGATGCCCTCATGATACACTCGACATGATGAAAAAACCGTTTGTATTTATCCTTATAGGCGGATTGATTATCGGTGGCATCGGGGCCGGGGCATATTTGTATTTTTCCAACTCAGCGCGTTCGGCAAAACCCGGGGGAGTTGCCGGAAAAGCAGAAACGACGCCGACACCGACGCCCAAATTGGTTTTGTGGGACGATCCGGCCGGGTTTACCATGCAGTACCCCGAAGGACTGACACTCAACAAACACGAAGAAGACACATTAAATTATGCGCATGTGGAATTGACCGATGCCGCGCATCCGGGAGGGTTGATCATATGGGTAAAAGATATCCCGGCAGGGGTAGCCGATACGGCATCCTGGGGAAAGAAAGCGGCTACACCGTCGTCGGCAATATCCTTTGACACCATGCTGGGTAGCCAGTCTGCGCAGAAAATTCTCGTGTCCGGTCCCGGTAAAACGGTGACCGTCGGCGTGATATATGACGGCGTGTTGTGGTATGTCGAATCCAAGCTGACGGATGAGCAGTATTGGCAGTCGGTATTTGATACGATTGTGCAGTCGTTTACCTTTAAGCCCGTTACCCCCCAGGCGGGAAACGGTAACCAGGCAGGCGGGGGCGCCAGTACGGGCGTAACCGAAGAAGAGGAAGTCCTCGAATAACGCGTTTCCGGTTTGGTTCCAGCCCCATAATATGATATACTCCTCGTTGTCCTGGGAACAAAGTGGTGACAACGTCCAGTTCTCTGAGAATCCTCGTTGATTTCTCTTAGGCAAAACATGGGTGTCTCCTTCAAGACCTAAGGGGAAAGGAATTCTAATATGGCTATCAATTTGTTCGTGGGGAATTTACCCTACAACATGACCAATGACGACTTGGCGCAAACATTTGCACAAGCCGGCACAGTCGTGTCTGCAAAAGTCATTTCTGACAAATATTCCGGCCGCTCACGCGGTTTTGGATTTGTGGAGATGTCTTCTGATGAAGAGAGCAAGAAAGCGATCGAGATGTTCAATGGTAAGGATGTGAACGGAAGACCGCTCGTTGTCAACGAAGCTCGTCCTCGTGAAGAGCGCCCGAGACAGTAACGAAATTAAGAGTATAAACCAAAAGCCCCGCGAATGCGGGGTTTTTGGTATGAAAATATTGATGTAATATCAGAAGTATGAAGGCGGGTCAGTATTTATTGGAGTTCATTGCTAAGCAGTGGGCAATATTCGTTCTCCTTGGTATCGGGATAATTACCTATATCAATATATTACCCAACGGATTTGTTTGGGATGACTACGTTGATATCGTCAATAATCCGGATGCGAAGCAAATTCACCTGGAGACACTCTTCCAGCGCAACGCGGTAAATAACGGCTTATTTTACCGGCCATTCGCATTGTTGTATACCAGCTTATTGCAATCATCATTTCAAGATGGGGCGTTTTGGTATCACCTGTCTCAGGTAGGTATTCATTTGGTTAATACGGTGCTTGTGTATTTTCTTTTTACTAGGTTTCTAAAACGCCTGTCGGCGTTGATTCTTTCAGTAATTTTTCTTGTACATCCTATTCAGGTCGAATCAGTTGCATTTGCAGCTTCGTTTGTAGGGCCGCTTTCGTTTCTCTTCGGTATTCTGGCCGTGCATTTTTCCTATATGAATAGTAAACGATTTTTTAACATAGTCGGGTGTTCGTTACTCCTGCTTGGGTCGATGTTCGTAAAGGAACAGGGTGTATTGTTTGTTCCAATAGTTATATTCAATGTATTAGTCTTTTCGGAAAATAATACCAAGCGTTTCTACATATTTATTGGTTGTCTTATCAGTTTTTTGATATATGGATATTTTCGTTTATTCATAGGCCAAACAGGATTTATAAATACCCGGGCGGGTGTTGTCCCGATCGCCCTTCTTGATATTGATCAACGTCTTCTAAACGTTCCTGAGGTTGTATGGTATTACTTCCGGACATTTCTGTTTCCTTATTGGCTAGCTATTGATCAACAGTGGGTGGTATCAAAAATTACGTTTTGGCAATTCTGGTTTCCACTTATCATCGTGTGCTTTATATTTGGATTGTTTCTTTGGAGCGCGCGCACACTTCTTCATCAAGATAAAAGACGGTTTAAGGTGTTTGTTTTTTTCTTTGTCTGGTTTGTCATCACCTTAGCTTTTCATCTACCGGTGATTCCCTCAGATATGACGGTTGCAGATAGATTTTTTTACCTGCCTATAGTCGGGTTGTTGGGCATGATAGGGGTATATTTAGAGCATGTAAATTCAATTTTTAGACGCAACGTATATGTGCGTCGTTTTTTATTGATGGGGAGTGCGATAATGCTAATATTGTTGATAACAAGAACTGTTCATAGAAATAGCAATTGGGTTGACGAACGGGCATTGTATGAGCACGATCTGTCAATATATGACAGCTTTAATATCGAGAATAATCTTGGAAACATATATCTTTCGGATGGCAGGTATAAGGACGCACTAGCCCGATTCCAACAATCTTACGCACTATTTCCGACAGAGTTAAATTCTTTCAATGTCGGATACGCGTACGATCTTCAAAGAAGGCCTGAAGAAGCCGTTCAGCATTATGAGAAAAGTCTAACGTATAAAAAATATCCGGATAAAAATAATGCGGTTATTCGTCAAATGGCAATGGAGAAGCTGATACGCCTGTATTTAATAGAAAAAAAATACGCTCGTGCTCAGGAAATACTGAAGAGGAACCCAAGCGATCTTTCAATCAATGGGCAGCTTTGGCAATATTTTGCTATTAGTGAATACAATTTGGGAAATACGGATGAAGCATACGCCGCGCTAGAGAAGTCAAAAAAATATTTATCTTCTACCGATGCGTCAAGTGATTATCTTTATTCACTTATGCAGCAAGGTGAACAAATAACCCTCATTCGATCCAAATAATGCATGACACGCCGGAGCGGATCGTATAACACCACTTACCTTTGGATTGGTGTAGCCCTAATAATTTGTCTCCCCGGCGGCTTTTTGCTACCATGTCGCTACCTATGTTTCAGAGCCCCACGTTCGGCGAACTAGAACTCCTCGAAGTCCGGACGCGTATTATTGATTTTCTCGCCACGGATCCGGGTTCCGTATATCAGATAGTCGTGGGGACGGATTCCCAGCCACATAACGGATCAGGTGTGGATTTCGTAACCGCGATTGTCGTGCACCGGAAAGGACACGGCGGCATATATTTTTGGCAGCGTACGGTGAATAAAAAAACATATGCGCTGCGTCAGCGGATGTATGAAGAGGCGACGATGTCGCTTATCATGGCAGAAGAAGTCGTGACATTGCTTCATCAGGACGGTATTACCAAATATGATGTGGAAATTCATGTGGATATCGGTGCATTCGGTCCGACACGCGAGATGATATCCGAAATAACGGGTATGATACGCGGAAGCGGGTTTACGGTGAAAATGAAACCCGAAAGTTACGCGGCCAGCAAAGTTGCAGACAGGTATACATAATGTACGTACGGTAAAGGAGGTGAATTAACCAAAATGAATAAAGTGTTAATAGGGATCATGGTTGTTGTAGTAGGAGGGATTGCGGGATGGTATTTTTTCCGCAGCGGAGTCAAAGCCCCCGGCATGCAGATCGGGACAGAAAATATAACACCGGCCGCCGGCTCCTCAGGAGGAAATGTTACCATCAGTGAGGAATCGACGGGAGCGGGATCAGAAAAAGGCGGGATAACCGGGGAAGTCGTCGTGACATATACGGATTCCGGATATCAGCCGAACCAAGTCACGGTAAAAAAGGGAACCAAAGTGACGTTTCTAAACGACAGCACCGGCAGCATGTGGACGGCATCGGGAGTTCATCCGACGCATCAGCTGCTTCCCGGGTTTGATCAGCTTAAAAGTGTCGTAAAAGGCGGGAAGTATGAGTATACGTTCGTAAAAGTCGGTACATGGAAATATCATAATCATGTAAAGCCGACGGACGGCGGAATTGTTACCGTCACGGAATAACAAAAGACATAATACCTAGGTATACAAAAACCCTCATATCATGAGGGTTTTTGTTTTAGGGTGTGGGAATAGGGGTGGGGGTTTGTGTCGGTATGGGCGCGCAGCGGCCGCCGGCAGGTTCGGTACCGGTGATAAAGTATTCTACTTTTCCGAAATAGCAGGGTAGCGAAACGATCGTCGTGGGTTTGGGCGGAACTTCATCCGTTCTGTCTTTGAGAAGTTCTACCATGATGTCGTGCCAAATGGGAGCGGCTCCGGTGATTCCGGACGTAAGATACGGATTCATGGGCGAATTATCGTTGTTGCCTACCCATACGACTGCGGCAAACGACGGCGTATATCCGGCAGTCCAATTATCGCGTTTATCATTGGTTGTCCCTGTTTTTACCGCGACGGTTTTTCCCGGGATGACCAGTGCGGAATTCGGGCCGAATGCAGATTGCCGGGCCGTGTTGTCGGAAAGAATGTTGGACATGATCCATGCCACTTCGGGCTTTAAGGCAGAAAATGATTTGCTGGGGCGATGATCCTCCATGATTTTCCCCGTGTAATCCGTGATCTGAAGGATCGGACGTAAATCCTGCCGCTGGCCCATGTTGGCCAGCGTCCCGTACACTTTTGCCATCTCCAGCATGGTGACGTCGGCGCCTCCGAGGGTGAGGGATAGGCCGTAGCGGCTCGGGTCGTTCCCCCATGAGTCTATGCCCATCTGTTTTGCTTTTTCCATCATTGTCGGAAGTCCGATGGCCGCCAGTGTTTTGACTGCCGGGATATTGTAGGAATTGGCGAGCGCATACCGGAGCGGTACCGGGCCGTGAAATTTGCCGTCGTAATTTACCGGAGCGTATGGGGGGCTTCCGGCACTTTCATACACGATGGGCGCATCATTGATGATCGTTGCTGCATTCATACCGGCTTCCATCGCGGCTGCATAGGTGACTACTTTGATGGCTGACCCCGGTTGTTGCAGGGCTGTGGTGACATTTACGTTTCCGTCATGGGCAGAGTCGAAATAGTCGCGGCTTCCGACCATTGCCAGAATATCTCCGCTTCTCGGGTTCGTTATGACCGCCGCTCCGTTGCCGACCTGCAGATTTGTCAGTTGGTCTATGTGGGCCTTTACAATCTCTTCCGCTTTTTCCTGAATGGAAAGATCCAGTGACGTGATGACCCTGAGTCCGCCGCGCTCGACCAGACGGGAACCGTACGTTTTTTCCAGTAAATCTTTAATATACATCACAAAGTGCGGCGCTCTGATACCGATTCTGGGTTGCGCGAATGCAAGAGGCGCTCTGAATGCCTGTTCTTTTTGTTCGGCGGTAATATAGCCGTCCGTCTGCATACGTTCCAATACTTCATGCTGCCGGACGATCGCTTTTTCCGGATGGCTTCCGAACGGGGAATATTCGCTGGGTGCGGCCGGCAGCCCGGCAAGTAACGCTGCTTCTGCCAGCGTGAGTTTTGTGACGGGTTTACGGAAATAGGTCTGGGCGGCGGCCTCGATGCCCCAGGCGGTACCTCCGTAGGGAACCTGGTTTAAGTACATCTCAAAAATCTGATCTTTTGCAAACAGCCGTTCCGCCCAAAACGCCAGAATAATTTCTTTGGTTTTCCGGACAATGCTGACCTCGGGAGTCAACAGCGCTGATTTGATAAGTTGCTGGGTGATTGTCGATCCGCCCTGGATTTGTTTGTGAATGGCGATTTCGGAAAGCGCGCGTATGATACCGCGTACGGAAAATCCCGGGTGACGATAGAACTCCCGGTCTTCAATGGCGATCGTTGCCTGTTTGACGATGAGCGGGATATCCTCCAGTTTTACCGGCGTCCTGTTTTGGTCTACGTAGATTTCATACAGAAGCTGCCCGTTCCGGTCAAGAATTTTCGTACTTACTTCCAGGTCGCGTTGCGTGAGGAGCTGGGGATTGGGAAGGGATTTGAGAAACAGCCATGCGTTATACGGGATAAAAATAAATCCGATTGTGAGTATGACACCGACGATAAAAGACTGCATCTGTGCGGCTTTGGTGCCGGCAGCAGCAGGGGCCGGGACTGCGCGCGGGCGTTTCGGCAGGGAAGGCATATGTATGGAGGGTGCTGTGACGGATATGTTGGGAAGCGTCAGTTTCGGGAGTTTGATAACAGGAAGGCGGATGTGTGGCAGTGATATGTGCGGCATGTTCCACCGGGGCAACCGGATGACAGGAATCCGTATCGCGCTTACCGATGTGATAAATGCACTCATCCGTTTGTCCGCCCATGCAAGAAATAATTTGGGGGAAATGCCGTGTGTCCGTTTCGGGCGCCCGGGTTTGCGGACTACCGCCGGTTTGTTTTGGCTTTCGGGAATCCGGCGCCTCATTGAGCGGGATATGTGTACGACCGCATTTCGCGTGTATTGCGTGAGTTTTGAACCGATCCATATGGCACTCGTCACGATTGCGCGGAGTGCGTTACCGATAGCAATAAGTGAAAGGATAATGAATAAAACGAATTGGGTGATGGGGGAAAGAAGGGGTTTTTCTGATGATGTGGGGCTGCGGCGCGTCATAGCGCCATTTTTTATATCACGTCTATAGGTCCTTCGACAAGAGGCTATTTAACGATAACGGATTTTCCCTCAGGATGCGTGCAGTCCAGGCACCAGCGTGTGATGCCGTCCCACGCGATGTCATGATCCTGCATTTCGATATTTTCTGTCTGATCGGGAGCGGCAAGATCGCCGGTTGCTTTGTCTATTGCGACCGATTGCCGAGAACTCGAACTTCTCGCAACCGTTCCTTTGATGATGTATTCAAACCGTGTAGGACATCCCAATGCTTCATCCGGTTGGCTTCCGGCAGTTTCCTGACCCGGTTGGTTCGGAGGTAATAATCCGTTTGTCGTACAGACGCGGGTTCCGACTACTCCGTCGGGCTGTTTGGGCCACACGTCCGGTTTTCCCTCCAGAACATGACGGATAATTTTGTTCCAGATGGGGGCAGCTCCTGTGACTCCGGAAACAAGCGCATTGTTCATCGGAGAATTGTCATTGTTTCCTACCCATGTTGCGATCAGGAATTGCGGCGTATACCCGATGGTCCAGTTATCCCGTAAATCGTTGGTCGTTCCTGTTTTGACGGAAACGGCGTGCCCGGGGACGACGAGCGCGGAACTGGGACCGAATGCTTCCATCCGCGCATTGTTATCCAGCAGAATATGCGAGATAAGAAATGCGGTTTCCGGACTTATAACACGGGTGCCGGTGAGCAACAGCTGCGACGGGATGTCTTTTCCGAGGTTCGGATCTTTGTATTCATCCAGCACCGTGCCGTTTTTGTCGACGACTTTGAGAATGCTCACCAGATCGTGGCGGATTCCTGCATTGGCAAATACCGAAAATGCTTCTGCCATATCCGTCATGCGGACTTCTCCGCCGCCCAATGTCAGAGAAAGTCCGTATTGGCTCGGATCTTTTAAGGTGTCGAGTCCGAATGCGGATGCAGAAGCGACCATGTCACGAACCGTGTTTAAGTACAGCATTTTGACCGCCGGAATATTGAGGGAATTTCCGAGTGCAAACCGGAGTTGTACCGGGCCCCGGAATTTTCCGTCGTAGTTTCTGGGACAATAGGCCGCCTGTCCTGCGACGTTCGTAAAGCAGGTCGGAATATCCAGAAACATCGTGGCAGGGGTTACGATATGTTTTTCAATGCCGATGGCATAGTTGATCGGCTTGATGGAAGATCCGGGCTGCCGGAGTGCCGTCGTGACATTAAACGATCCTGACGGGGTGGCAAAATAATCCACGGATCCGACCATCGCAAGAATTTCTCCGGTAGACGGCTTCGTGACCAGTGCCGCGCCGTTTCCTACCCGTACATTTTTGAGCTTCGCTACTTCAGCGGCAACGGTCGCCTGGGTATAGTTCTGAAGGTCCAGGTCCAGCGTCGTGGTAACCTTGAGACCGCCGCGTTCAACCAAACCTTCGCCGTATTTTTCAACGAGAAGTTCCTTGACATACATGACAAAATGCGGCGCCTGGATGCCTGTTTCCTGTTTGTATTCGATCGGTTCCTTGGCTGCTTGTTCCGCCTGCTCTTTGGTGATATAGCCGTCATCCGTCATGCGGCGGAGCACTTCCAGCTGCCGTTCTTTGGCAAGTTCCGGATGCGCGCCGTACGGAGAGTAGAGCGTCGGTGCCTGCGGCAGGCCGGCAAGAATCGCCGCCTCTGCCAGCGTCACGTCGTTTATCGGTTTCCCGAAATATTTTTCGGCAGCTGTCTCTATTCCCCACGCGGTTCCCCCGTAGGGAACGGTATTTAAATACAGCTCCAGTATTTTATCTTTCGAATACAGTAATTCGACGGTCGGAGCGAGAACGAATTCTTTGATTTTCCGGGTAAGGGTACGTTCCGGTGTGAGTAAAGCGGACTTGACCAGCTGCTGGGTGATTGTCGATCCCCCCTGGAGTTTTTTGTTCAGTATTGATGCATACAGCGCGCGTACGATGCCGCCGACCGGATTGATTCCTGAATGTTTATAGAAATTTTTATCTTCTATGGCAATGGTAGCGTCGCGGACGACTTTGGGTATGTCGGAAAGCGGTACGGGTGAACGGTTTTGACCGACAAAAATGTCAAAAAGCAGCGTGCCGTTGCGGTCGTATATTTTGGTTGCTATCGGCACGTCATATCTTCCTAATTTGGCAGGGGAGGGCAGGTCGCGAAGGATGAGCCAGTAAAACGTACCGATAATAAGGGCGGGGAACAGCCAGAACATGAGTTTGCGTCTGGCAGTGAGCCATTTCACAATCCGCTTGGGTTGCAATCTAGGAATCGCCATGGGGACATTATATAATAATGTAGTACGGAGGTACCAACCTATGTTTATTCTTCCCGAGTTGCCTTACGCATATAACGCCCTGGAACCATATATTGATGAGCGTACCATGCAGATTCATCATGATAAGCATCACGCCGCATACGTAAAAAATTTAAACGACGCGCTTTCGGGTCAGGAAGCGCTTCTTGCATTGCCCGCGGAAACACTTATCGCCGACCTTTCAAAAGTGCCGGAATCTATCCGCATAAAAGTAAGAAATAATGCCGGCGGGCACGTCAACCACACGATGTTTTGGGAAAGCATGACACGGCAGTCAGACCGCAAAAGCGCTCCGTCGGGAGCATTGGCAGAAGCGATCAATGCGGCATTCGGTTCATTTATAACGTTTCAGGAAAAATTTGCTGCTGCGGGAATGGGGCGGTTCGGCAGCGGGTGGGTATGGCTGAACGCAGAAAAAGGGACGTTGACCATATCGGATACTGCCAATCAGGATAATCCGGTCATGGAAGGCGGAAAGCCGATTTTAGGGCTGGACGTATGGGAGCATGCGTATTACCTCAAATATCAGAATCTCCGCGCTGAGTACATTACCCAGTGGTGGAACGTCGTGTCATGGGCAGTAGTTGAAAAACGCTACGCGGCATTTCTGTAACAATCATGTATGCGACTCCCTAACCCCTACGCGCTCCGGCAGGAAGTTACGCGTGAATCTCTGGTGTTTGCTGCCAGTCAGCGCCCCGGAAATTCTCCTGCACAGGAAGACTATTTCATGAATTTTAATGATGAATGTTTCGTGCTCGCCGACGGCAGTAACCGCTTACCTCATGGTGATGCCGCATCGCGTTTGGCCAGCGAAACGGCAATTTGGGCATATAAACATATCCGTCAGCACCGGTATTATTGGCTGGACAAAAAATTATTTATGAAACGCATTTTCCGTTCGACAAATTTATCCGTGTGGCAGAAACGCCGGGATCACGGATTTGAAGAAGGACTGGAAACTACGCTCACGGTCGTCATGATCGGCGCGAAAACGTACTGGTTAGGATATGCTGGAGATACGTATGCATGGCTCCAAAGCGGGAGCAATATCAAAAAACTTACCCGTGATGCAGCTCCGTTTGAAACAGACAAACATATCATGTTGGGCAGCAAGCGGCTGGGATTGGTTCCTGAATATATCACCGGTTCGATGTCGGAGGGAGATGTGCTGCTGCTTACATCAGCCGGGTGCGGAAATTATCTTACGCCTTCGGATATCCAGACCGGTATAGGGTTGGCGGGAAACAGTGCTGCAGATGCCGTTTCTGCGGTTGAGTCGATATTACAAAGTGCAGAGGTGAACGGTTCGACGGAAAATATGACGGCCGTGATCATCAAACGTGTTGCGGCATCGTAGTGCACACTATATACTGCATATATACGATATGCCTGCCGACTTTTTCTCCGATATCAGTAATCAGCAAACGCCTCCGCAATACCGGTACTTCGATGGTTCCACATGGAAACCGGGCAGCAGCGGGAAAACCGCAGATGTTATCTCACCCATTGACGGCAGTGTAGTGGGAACAACACCTATTCTGACGCAGGAGGAAATTGACGGCGTTATGGCAGCCGCCTCAGCAGCGCAAAGCGCATGGGAATTGACTCCGCTAAACAAACGCGTCGGGGTTGTTCATCTGGCTGCCGATTGGATCAGGCATTATCTGGATTATCTGGTAGCTTTATTGGTCCGCGAAGTAGGAAAGTCCGCAGAGGAGGCGAAGTCGGAAATTATCCGTACGGCAGATCTGATCGATTATTTTGCCGATGAGGTACAGTCCATACAGGGCATGACGCTCGACAGTGATAATTTTCCGGGTTTTGAAAAAGGAAGAATCGCCATGATTGAACGGGTGGCATACGGCACGGTTCTTGCGATTGCCCCGTTTAATTATCCGGTGAATTTAACTGCCAGTAAAATTGCGCCGGCGTTACTTATGGGAAACAGCGTTGTGGTAAAGCCTCCGACGCAGGGCGGGATATCGGCATTACATCTTGTGCGTATTTTTCAAAAAGCAGGCGTACCTGCCGGGGTGATTTCGACCGTCACGGGAAACGGAGAGATCATCGGTGATTATGTCGTATCGCACCCCGCGGTCTCCATGGTCGCATTTACGGGAAACTCGGATACCGGAGTGGCGATAGCCGGAAAGGCAGCCATGAAGCCGCTGCTGTTTGAATGCGGCGGGAATAACCCGGTTGTGGTCATGCCTGACGCGGATTTACAAGTTGCAGCCCGCGAAATCATAAAAGGGGCGTTTGCCTACAGCGGACAGCGGTGTACCGGTATCAAATACGTGCTGACGACTCCCGCTATCCGGGAACAACTTGTGACACTTGTGTTAAAAACCATACCGGAAATGGTACATCCCGGAGATCCGAGGAGCCCGGAAACTAAGCTCGTGGGCCCCGTAATTTCGGAGGCGGCCGCAAAGAAGATCGAAGAAGCCATACAAACCTCCGTGAAAAACGGTGCGAAGTGTGTCTTGGGCGGAAAGCGGGACAAGGCGATGATAGAACCGACCGTACTGACGGGCGTTATCCCCTCAATGCCCATTATTGCCAAGGAGACATTCGGACCGGTTGTTTCATTTGTTGATGTCGCATCGTTTGATGAGGCGGTTGCGATTATTAACCGGTCGTCGTACGGGCTGCAGGCGAGCGTGTTTACGAAAGATGAAGGATCAGGATTAGTATTCGGAAAAAAGCTAAACGTAGGAACGGTTCAGATAAACGGAAGTCCGCAGCGGGGTCCTGATCATTTTCCGTTTTTAGGCGTCAAGCGTTCCGGTGTGGGTGTCCAGGGCGTGCGGTACAGCCTGGAAGCGATGAGTAGGCTGCGCCCGATTGTCCTCAATAAGCCTCAGTAAGTTTTTTTGTGGTATTCCGCACATATGCAGGTGCGCGACTTGACAAGTGAACGTGCCGTACTGTTTACTGGATAAAGAAGGAAGGATATCCCTATGGTAAAAAAGACATCATCTTCTAAGCGTAATATGCTTTCCGTGGTCTCATTTATCACACTCCTGGTGATACTCGTTTCCGTATTTGTACTGAGCGGGAGTTTTTCCGATCTTATTACGACCATTACCAAATCAAAAGCCTCGCAGGCAAACCCGAAAATTACGCAGTCATTCGGTGATGCATTTAAAGACGGCAGTATCAACGCGGAGAAATGGATAGTTACCAAATCAGACGGAGTATCCGTGACGGAAACGACTACTGACAACCTGCGGTTTGATATTCCGGCAGGAGCGGTGAATGCCAAAGCCAGAGGCGGCACAATGACATTTAAAGAAGTGCTTAAGGATAACGGGGATTTCCGGGCGATGGCAGTAGTATACCGGCCGATTGTCACGGGTGACGGTATGGGGATTACGGGTATACGTTTTTCCTCAAAAGGTGAAGATGACGATGAAGCCGCAGTTGTCCGTTGGCAGGTGAACGGTACGAACAGCAAAGCGGTATTTTTTGTAAATGGTGCCGACGGTACACGGATGGAAACCGATCGGGCAAATATAACCGGAAATATCGCCATATTGCGGCTTGAACGGATAAACAAGAAATACCGTGCATTTTACAAACTCGGAAAGGATTTCAGCGGAGATACGGATTGGATAGCGCTCGGTTTTGAGACAAACGCTACGCTCGGAAACGAAGGAAGAATTTCGATATTTACTCATAACGGCGGCGTAAAAGACAAATTTCCGAAAGTTGTCGGACGATTTGATGAATTCCATCTGGGTTGGGAAGGTAAACCCGCAGCCGGCATATCGTTTTCTGATGCCTTCGCAAACGGAACGTTGGGAAAGAACTGGAAAGTATATAAAACGGACGGCGCGCAGGTATATGAAAACGCAAATGATAACCTGATCATGTCGCTGACAAGCGGCGCGCTGAACGGAAAGCCGCGGCATGCGCAGATCGTCCGTACCTTACCGGTAGTGCCGGAAGACAAAAACTTCGTGTTGAATACAACCCTGTTTAAACCGACCGTGGTCGGGGAAGGAAGCGGGTTGTCAGGATTAGCGTTTGTCTCAACGGGGAATGTGGACGATGAGGCGGCCCAGATACGCTGGGTTGTGTCCGGAACGACAGTGAGCAAACTCGTATTTCTCGTCCGCGCACCGGACGGGTCACTGGCAGAACAGACGGGCGTCAACCTCGATGCGAAAGTAAAAGGGCTTACGCTGAGGCTCCTGCGAAACGGGAATAAGTATGCGGCGTTTTACCGGATCGGAGATTCGGACGCAGACTTTATCAAAATAGGAACCGACACCAGCAGCAATTTCGGTGCGGCCGGTCATGTCATGCTGATGGTAAATAATATCGGGGCCGGTGGGAAATTCCCCAGAGTTGTCGGCCGGTTCGACGACGTTTCCGGAAGCGTGAGTAAGTAAGAAGCTGTGTGGGGAGTTATGTCAGGTGGTGACGCCGGACGAATTTAATCTGATCGCCCGTATACCCGAGCGTTTCCAAGAAGGCCTGGATATCTGCTTTTGATTTTCCCTCAGCCGTCATTTTTTGGGTAAATGTGTAGATCCATTCCGTGACTTCAAAAGGCTGGAGAATCCATTTCATTGTTTGTTTGGCAAAATAATCCGGGCGTACCCGGGAATGCGGCTTGTAAAACAGTGTAGCTGTTGTAATTCCCGAAGGTTTAAACTCCCGTAAGTACGATGAAGCGCGTTTGAGTGTCGTACCAGTGTCAGCGATGTCGTCGACGAGCAGTACGCGCTTACCGGCGATACTTGCTGATAAACCCTCGGTGATATGAACCTCTCCCTGCTGTTGTATATCAGTATAACTCTGGATGGTGATTGAACAAATCGGAATGCGCATAAAGTCTGAAAGCAGGTGTCCGAATGTGAGTCCTCCCCGCCCGATGGCGACAATCGTGTCAAAGGGTTTGTCATGCGCAAGGATGGTTGCGGCAATTTTTTGCGTGAGGATGTGGTAGTCTTTCCAGGTTACCGGAAGGTATTGGATCCGCATACGATAGTATGTGCAGCGAGGCAGTATTTTGTCAACCCTAGGGACTGTCTTAGCGGGGCGGACGGATTGTATCCCTTGACTCATGCACTTCGGAATCTATAATAGCTGTATGGATCAGAGTAAGAAGACGCCGCGCCTTAACTATTCCAGTGTGGCCATATCCGGTCGCCCCGGGGCGGGCAGGAGTACGCTTCTTAAGAATCTTCGCCCATGTCTGGAATCATTCGGATGGGAATTTTTTTCCGGAGGGGATTGGTCCAGAAAATTTTCCATAGAGCAGGGGAAGCACGACCCCCAAGACCCCAAGCATCATTTAGCGACGGATTACGGCGATGATGTGGATTATCAGATAGATCAGGCGTTGCGTGAAAAAATATCTCACCCGGAGACCCATATGGCCGTGGAAAGCTGGATTGCCGGATGGAACGCCCGCGGGCTTACGCATGTTCTGAAAGTACTGCTTATGTGTGATGACGCGCTCAGGATTGACCGCATTGTCAACCGCGATGACGCAACCGTCGAAGATGCGAAAGAACATCTGCGCACCCGGGAGGAAGCAAATATCGGGAAGTGGAAGCGCCTGTACGGGGTAGATGATTTTTGGGATCCGAAATATTATGACCTGGTTATAAACACCTATTCACACGGTCCCAGTCAGACGCTGGAATTGGTATTGCAGGCACTGGGGTATTACAAGCTCAACGGTCAGCCGAAGAGTGAGTAAGACAATATTTTCCGAGAGTATATTTGATACCCGTTTTTCATTATTTCCATTGTTGGTACGCGAAATACCCGATTGTTAAATATTAACATCCTGTGACTAAATCATGATTCCGACTGCGGCAAAAATCCGGGAGCTCTGGAAGGCAAATGCATTACCTGTGTACAAGCAAAATCATTGTATGTTGGTAGCCCGTCTTGCCATATGGTTCGGACGGAAATTCACGGAACAGTACCCGGATATCGGTATAGATGTCCCGTTATTGGAGGCGGCCGCGTTACTCCATGATATAGATAAAGCAGCACCCAAAAATCCAAACGAACGCCACCCTGACGCAGCAGTGAGAATTCTCCGGGAAAACGGACTGGGTGAGATTTCCGACCTGGTCAGAACACACTCTCTTCATGCCATACTCGATCAAAGTACTGCACCGCAGACGCTGGAACAGAAGCTTTTGTATTTGTCGGATAAAATGGTGAAGCACTCCATTATTACTGTGGACGAACGGTTTGCATTGTGGAGGCGTGAGAAGTTGCCGGAACGTGCGCTCAAAGAGCTGGATGCGGCATACCCGAAAGTGAAAGCCCTGGAAAAAGAAATCTGTTCACGTATTCATATAGAAACCGGCAAGGTCGCGGAATTTGCCAATGCTGCGGAAACGAGTACAATGATGCTACCGTAAAAGGAGGGGAGTATGAAAAAATTGTTCGGAATGCTATGTGCCGGTCTGGTTTTGTTGGGAGTACAGTCGGTGACGCAGGACTTGCGTGTATTTGCGGCTGCACCCGCCAAAGCAGGGGTAGTATCGGCGATTGCAACCCCCACACCCACGCCAAAGCCGACACCTGTCGAATATCTGCTGCCGTTTCCGGGAATTCTTCCGACGCATCCGCTCTATATATTCAAGAGTCTCCGCGACAGAATTATTGAATTGCTGATTACCGATCCGGTCAGCAAAGCGGAATTTTATATCCTGCAGGCAGACAAAAAACTGAATATGGGTATCACGCTTATCTCTTTGGGGAAAGCAGCCGATGCCCGTGTAGCGTTTGCCAACGCCCTTTCTTCCCGTACGCAGGCAATTGTGCTCCTTGAGGAACACATAAAGTCCGGCAATTCCGTGCCGGGATATCTTATGGAGAAGCTCACGCTTTCTCTTATAAAGCACCGCGAAGTTCTGGTAGGCGCGGGGGAAGCAGCAGAACAGATCGAAGCATTGCGCGTCCGTGTTCAGAAACTTACGGGATCGGTAGTCAATTAAAAACCGTATTCATAACAGCGGATTAAGCGGCTTCGTCTGCTCCGGAGAGGGTACAGAGGGAACACACAGAAACTGCTCATCGTGTCTCCGGCGGGAGAAAACTGACGGTGTACGTACAGATTTTCACCGTACTTTTCCCTCATAAAACATTTCACGAGGCTAGGTTCATAAATTGGAACGTTTTGATATAGAAATTGCCAGTTGACTCACCACCGTTAGTGCTTTAGGATTTTTGAGCACACCAAATATAGTGTTTTTTGATTTCACGACACTACATGCCTAAACGGAAGAGTCTACGATGAAATGTCCATATTGCACAAACACTGATACAGAGGTAATAGAGACGAGGGATAGTGAAGATCTTGCAGTAACCAGACGGCGAAGGGGCTGCAGTAAGTGTGCAAAACGGTTTACGACATACGAACGGATAGAGACGGTTCCGCTAACCGTGATAAAAAAAGATAAGCGCAGAGAGCCATTTGACAGGGAAAAGCTGGAGCGGGGGATTTGGCGGGCAAGCGGAAAGACCACAATCAAAGGAGACGACGTCAGAAGAATTGTCGACGAGGTTGAGCGGGAGCTCATCGGAGGAAACAGCACGGAATTACCAAGTAAGAAAATAGGAGAGTTGGTAGCAAAACGGCTTAAGAAACTGGACAAGATTGCATATATTCGGTTTGCGAGCGTATTTAAACAATTTGTCGATATAGACGAATTCGAAGGAGAGTTAAAAAAACTTATTAAAAAGAAATAATTATGGACACAAACCTTACCGGTATCCGAAAAACAGTATTTGCTGACCGCTATGCGCGGAAAGACGAGCAGGGCGCAGCTATCGAGCAGACACCCGAGGAGATGTGGAGACGGGTGGCGGGGGCAGTCGCACTGATGGAGAAAAAAGAAAACCGCGCACTATGGGAAGAAAAGTTTTATGATGCCATGCGCGATTTTGTGCTGGTTCCGGGCGGACGGATTCTCTCGGGAGCGGGCACCGGGTATAAGGTAACCTTCTATAATTGTTTTGTTATTCCGAGTCCGCATGATTCGCGCGGAGGCATTTTAAATACACTGTCGCAAATGGTGGAAATTATGTCCCGCGGCGGCGGGGTCGGTATCAACCTTTCCTCTTTGCGTCCGCGGGGCGCGCGCGTTCAGAAAGTAAACGGATTTTCTTCCGGTCCATGCAATTGGGCGGAGCTCTTTTCCGTCGCAACCAAAGACATTATCCAGCAGGGCGGCAGCCGCAGGGGAGCGCTCATGCTGATGTTGTGGGACTGGCATCCTGACATAGAAGAGTTTATTACCGTGAAGCAGGATCTGCACCGTATTAACGGGGCTAACCTTTCCGTATGTGTTTCCGATGCGTTTATGGCAGCCGTCAAAAACGATGAGGACTGGGATCTTAAATTCCCTGATCCGCACGATCCGGACTACGACACGAAATGGGACGGCTATTTGCCGAACTGGATTGCATTAGGGAAAAAACCCGTGGTTCAAAAAACAGTAAAAGCCAGGGTGCTGTGGGATCTTATCGCGACAGCAGCGTGGAAAAGCGCTGAACCCGGAGTGGTATTCATGGAGAGATACAACAAGCAGTTTAATAATTCGTATTTCGAATACATCAATTGTGTAAATCCCTGCGGAGAAGAGGGATTGCCGAATTGGGGTGTGTGTAATTTAACATCGATAAATCTGGCAGCGCTCGTCAATGAAAAGGGTGAAATGGATTACGCCCGGCTTGCAGAAGTAGCCAAAATCGGCGTCCGGTTCCAGGATGACATCATCGACGCGGATTTTTATGTTTTTGATCAGATCAAGGAAGTGCAGCTTCACGGGGAACGACGGATTGGCCTGGGCACGATGGGACTCGGGGACGCACTGATAAAAATGAAGCTCCGTTACGGATCAGAGGAAAGTCTGGCAGTCATCGATAAAATTTACCGGACCGTCCGGGATGCAGCGTACGAATCTTCCGTTGATCTTGCCAAAGAAAAAGGGGCATTTCCGAAGATAAATAAGACCAAACATCTGGAGGCATATTTCATCAAAAAATTGCCGGAAACCATCCGGAAAAAGATGAAGCGCTACGGAGTGAGGAATTCCATGATATTGCAGCAGGCTCCTACCGGATCCACGTCGCTGATGGCCGGCGTATCCAGCGGAATAGAACCGGTGTATGAATTTGAATTTATACGGCGTGACCGGCTGGGGGAACATATTCTCCGCCATCCGCTGTATGAAGCATGGTTTCAGGGGTTTACCGCAGAGCACGGTAAGGAACCGACGAGGACAGAGCGGCCGGAATATTTTGTGTCCGCAAATGATTTGTCTCCTGAAGATCACGTACGCGTACAGGCGGCTATTCAGCAGTATGTCGATGCGTCCATCAGTAAAACAGTAAACGCTCCGAAGACGCACACAGTTGATGACGTAAAACGTCTGTATACGCTCGCGTATGAATTGGGCTGCAAGGGGATTGCATACATGCGGGAAGGAAGCCGCGAAGGCGTGCTGACCCGGAAAGAAGAGGAACCGAAAAAAGAAGAAATAAAGCAGGTGGCAACACCCCTAATGAGCGCTGAGGTGAAACCCCGGCCCGCGGTGGTTCACGGATCTACCTACCAGGTAGAAACGCCTATGGGGCAGGCATATATTACGATAAACACAAACGGCGGAGAGCAGCCGCTTGAGATGTTTGTGAATGTCGGAAAGGCCGGGAGTGATGTGACGGCAATGGCGGAAGCCCTGGGGAGACTTATCTCTCTGGTACTTCGGGTCGCATCTCCGATTTCTCCGATGGAACGCGCACACCGCGTTGCAAGCGAACTGATCGGTATCGGAGGAGCCAGGAGTTTGGGATTCGGGGAAAACCGTGTCAGGAGTTTGCCGGATGCAGTAGCGAAAGTGATTGACCGGCATTTCGGATTTTTTGCAAAACACCGGGTGGATGCGCCGATTG
Organism: Candidatus Gottesmanbacteria bacterium; assembly: GCA_023245355.1. Classification (GTDB taxonomy): domain Bacteria; phylum Patescibacteriota; class Microgenomatia; order UBA10105; family UBA927; genus UBA927. The sequence goes on from JAHFKN010000007.1 coordinate 24,844, forward strand.
CCGCTACACCCCCGGCAAACGGTCATACCGCTAACGCAAACGGCAACGGACATGCACCGGCGGTCGTTGCAACGCCTGCTCCGAATGTAGAACCTGCGGATAAACCGATGACCGTACCGGCTACCCAGATGTTACTCACCGAACGCCGCATGGTAACCGTAGATTTGTGTCCGAGTTGCGGTGAGGGGAGTCTGGTTTTTGAGGAATCCTGCAAGAAATGCTACTCATGCGGGTACTCGGAATGTTAATATAGCTACATGCCAATCTACACCAAAACAGGCGACACCGGCACGACATCCCTGTTCGGGGGTAAGCGGGTATTAAAGTGCGAAGAACTTGTCGATGTGTACGGTTCCATAGACGAACTGAATTCGTGGATAGGGAAAGTCGCAAGCGACATCGAGTCACCCGACGTACACGTGTTTCTTGCTGCTATTCAGTCTGATTTATTTTCAATCGGAAGTCATCTGGCAGGATGGGTTACCGGGCTTCATGAACTGCCCAAGCGTGTCAAAGAAATGGAAGAACGGATAGATATTTTAGACGATAAATTGCCGAAGCTTTCCAATTTTATCCTCCCCGGAGGAACCAGACTTGCCTCTGATATCCATTTGGCCAGAGCAGTATGCCGCAGAGTTGAACGGCAGACCGTAGCGTTGGGTCAGAAACAGAAGATCGACACGAGGATTTTCGTGTATCTGAACCGCCTGTCCGATCTGCTGTTTATGCTGGCACGGTTTATCAATCATGAAGCCGGAATTGTAGAAGTGACATGGTCAGGTATTGACCGGAACGCTCACAAAGAGTACAAAGAGACGAAGTAAGGACACGAGGAACGCTGTGGAACTCAGCGACTGTGCCGCAACGGTAAAGTCCGGAACTCCCCCTTACAGTATCCCGAGCAGGAGGATTTTATGGAGAAACCATCTCCGACATACGATATTGCTTCACGCTACGCGCACACCATGCGCGAAGATACGGAAAAAACCGACCGGTTCTACGACCGCATGGCGCTTCGCGGTATTGCGGTATTACGGGACAGCCGGGAGGAAGATCAGCCGGTTTGGCGCGGGGATCACAGTTATAATTCCGATGCAGCGACGTATTCCCTCATGCATTTTATAGAGCCGGAAGTTGCCCGTGAGCACCCCGACTGGACACAAGTGCAGATTCATGCGGATGCAATCGACCGTTTTCAAAAGCGCCTCGCACAGGATTTATCGTATGAGCGCGGAGAAATTGCCCACGAAGAGTCAGTTGTCCGCTGGCGGCCGGTTGAAACAAAAAACGGGATTGAACTTGCTACCGAGTACGGAGATACGATGGTGACATTGCAGGAATTGTGGGAGCACACAAAAGAATACGCGGCATTTGCAGGAAACCCCGCGGCGTATAACAGTCAGGAGCATGAGGCCCAGCTCCGGATGCAGGAGACACTCATTAACGGAACATCACACGGGTTTGTGAGTGTATTGTCTCATCCTGACGGCGTGCGATATGTACAGATCTGGCAAACGTCCGATGCAGGAGATGTCATATCGCAGCATGTGGATTTATATGCAGCCACGGGCCGGGATTTTACTCCGGAAGAAGCAAAAGATCTTATTTACCATCTGTCGGATTTTCACGCCAGCAATGCTGACGCTGAGAAACAACAGCACAAAAATTCCTATGCGCATTTTTTTTGGCGTGAGGGATCCGTGAATGCCGAGGACGTGCGGACGATCGCGATTGCGCAGTCAGTATACAGCAGTGACCGGGTGTATGAGCGGGAGACGGTTTCGGTGTCGCGCCGGAGAAAGGATTCCGGGGTTGTCGTGAATGATATCGGAAACGGTATGCGGCAGGCAGGACGGTTTCTGGCAGTTGAGATAGAGGAAAAAATCCGCGCAATCGGGAGTATAGCCAGCAGGCCGGAGATAAAACGCAGTACCAAACCTGCAGCAGCTGCAGGGAAAGAAAAACGCAGTGTTCCCGTCAGGGTGCAGGTGCTTCCGGTGTCTGAAAAAAGCCGCGCGAATGAAACGCACAGCGAATCCGTATCATCGGCACATACCGGTAAAGAAGGGCTAAAATCCGCGATGGCTGAATGGTGGATTTCCAAAACAATGCTGGCATATGCCGGCCGGGTGCCGGCAGCGCCCAATGCCATACTGTACTGGTTTACCCGGATTGCGGAAAGCAAAACGAACGTCCAAATCCCGGAAAAAATGTTTATGCCGGAGCCGCACGGTAAGCCCGGTGTTGCACCTGAACACAAGGCGCTTTTGAAACGCCGTGAAGCAAAGAACGCTCCGGATGCCTGGAATGCGTTTATTGATAGGATTAAAAAATCGGTAGGATTGCGCGCACCGTTCCTGCGCCGGGAGCGTTTCCCCGAAAGAGCCAATAAAAAGGAGTATGGAAACGATGCAAAACGCTTTGTCGTCCCGAAACCGGGTGAGACACGCCCCGAAATATCACTCATAGCCGTGTACTATGCGGCAGCAACCCTCTTATCCCGGTTTTTTACGCAGCCGGAGTTACCCCGCTCACCAAAGCTGCCCAAAGAGATCGTGCGCGTCAGAATCCGGCAGGAAGCTAAGGGTGAACCGGAGCGCGCGAGTGCCGTATCGTTAGGACGCCTTATGTTTGCCATCGTCGTGTGGTGGATGTACGGCGTTTCACCGGAAGCAGTGCCGGCAAAAACAGTGTCAGGCGGCCGTGCGTCAAAAGAAACGAATAAGAAACCGGAAGAGACAGAAGAAACAAACCCGTCAGAGAACCCCGTGTGGATTCTGCTTTCCATTATCTGGCAGCTTGCCATGATCCGGGAATCGGCTTTGTCTGGGTCTCAGGTGCCGGCAGCAAATCAGCAAACGAGTAGCCGCCCCAAACGAAAACGGAAACATGCAGCATTGCCACAGCATGGCATCATATTCGCCTTTGCTTCATGATAGAATGAATTATATGGATACCCTGCCTAGTACATCACCATCTCAAGGTGTTCCCAATACCCCGGGAAGCGGCTTTGTGCCGGTTGCAGGAAGCATGGCAAAAGAAGTAGCGCCCATTACAACTACCACCGCAGAAATTCCTACGGTAACGGAAGCCGGAAAAGAAACAGAGCTTTCTCCCGAGGTTGTCAAAGCAGGAGTAAAAATGAGTGCCGATTCCGTTGTGCTCCCCAAAATTGTTCAGCAGATGGGTGTGCATGTGGTAGGACCTCAGGCGCCGGTATCAGCAGAAGCAGCTGCGATTTCGCTTCCTCTTTCCGACGAACAGATCGCCAAGGGACTTCACCAGAGTATCCTGACGTCGTGGCGGTGGCTTTCCGAGTGGTGCAAACGACAGCTGCTGCAGGCGCATCTTACGATAAAATCCATGCATGGAAAAACAGTGCGGACGCACGAATAGCGTAGTACGATTATGCCGATAGAATTTGCTGATATCACATATCAACTGGAAGTGCTGGGTGTGGCACTTATCATCCTGACGTTTTGTCTCATAGGCCTTGCGGTATTAGGATACGCGCTGTTTATTTTATGGAAATACCGGGACAGGGAAAAACGTTCCATGGAATATACCCTGATCCAGGTTGCTACCCCCCGGGACAACGAAACCAAGATTGATGCTGCAGAACAGATGTTCGCCAGTCTTCATGCGATGCATCATGGCGGATTCTGGTCGTTTCTCAAGCCGCAGGACCATATATCGTTTGAAATTGTCGCAAAGCGGGAAGATATACGGTTTTACATCGCGGCCCCCAAACGCTTTATCGATTTAATCGAAAAGCAAATTCACGGCTCATACCCGGGCGCGGATCTTAAGATCGTGGATGAATACAATATTTTCAGTGAAAACGGTAAAGTAGCATTCGCAGCTCTTACCCCGAAAAATTCCGATTATCTGCCGATCCGTATTTTCCGCGATCTTCCGATAGATCCGCTGTCGTCACTTACGTCCGTGTTGGCAAAAATGTCGGAAGGGGAAGGAGCGGCAATCCAGATTCTCGTCCAGCCGGCAGGCAGCAAGTGGGCCGGTTTGGGCCGCTCATATATTTCCAGGACGAAAAAAAATGAGGCAAATCCCGAAAAAGCGAGTTTTAAAGTCGATTCCAAAACACTCGAATCGATAGAACAGAAAGTTTCCAAACCCGGATTTAACACGGTCATCCGGCTCGTGGTAAATTCCACAAGCAAAGAAGCCGCGGACGCGCATTTGGAGAATCTTATCACGTCGTTTCATCAGTTTACGTCCGATCATAATTACTTTTCCAAAGTAAAACATCCGATGCGGAAGTTTTTCATGATCGATTTTATTTACCGGTATTTTCCGATGGTAAACCTGCCGTTTTTTAAACAATACGGGGTGTTAAACAGTGATGAACTGGCGACCATTTACCATCTGCCGAATAAGTCCATAGAGACGCCGCACGTCTTTTGGCTCAATGCAAAACGCGCGCCCGCACCTATGCAGATTGCCTCCAGCGGACAGTTTATCGGTATATCCAGATACCGCGGCATGGACCGGCCGATTTATATCGGCGATGATGACCGGCGGCGGCATTTATACGTGATCGGAAAAACCGGTACCGGAAAATCACAACTTCTGGAAGAGTTGGTAATCCAGGACATAAAGGCCGGAAAAGGACTTGCCGTTGTCGATCCGCACGGAGATCTGATCGACGGAATTTTAAACAGGATACCACCTGAACGTGCTGAAGACGTGATTTATTTTGATCCGTCAGATACCGAACGGCCGATGGGTCTTAACATGCTGGAAGCGGAAACCGAAGAACAAAAACATTTTGTCGTCACCAGCATCGTCGGACTTATGTACAAGCTGTACGACCCCCAGAAAACCGGTATTATCGGACCCCGGTTTGAACATGCCGTCAGAAACGCCATGCTGACGGTTATGTCGGAGCCGGGCAGTACGTTTATCGAAGTGGTCCGTATTTTGACGGACAGTAATTTTGTTCAGGAGTTACTGCCGAAAGTGCAGGATCCCATCATCAGGAGATACTGGACGGATCAGATTGCGCAGACTGCGGATTTTCACAAATCGGAAGTACTGGATTATATCGTGTCTAAATTCGGCCGGTTCGTTACCAACAAGCTGATGCGTAACATCATCGGACAATCGCAGTCGAGTTTTAACTTCCGCAAAGTCATGGACGAAGGAAAAATTCTTCTGGTTAATTTGTCCAAAGGAAAACTGGGAGAAGAAAACAGTAATTTCTTGGGATTAATTCTGGTTCCGAGAATATTGATCGCCGCCATGAGCAGGCAGGATATACCGGAAGATAAACGGCGCGATTTTTATCTGTACGTCGATGAATTCCAGAATTTTGCGACTCCGGATTTTGCGCAGATTCTTTCTGAAGCCCGGAAATATCGGCTGAGTCTTACTGTCGCCAACCAATTTATCGGACAGATGGAAGAAGAGGTGAAAAACGCGGTATTCGGAAACGTCGGAACGCTGATTACGTTCCGCGTGGGGGTAACCGATGCCAATTATCTGCAGCATGAATATCAGCCCACGTTTAATGAAATTGACCTTATCAATATCGATAAGTACAATGCGTATGTCAAAACGATCGTACACAACGAACCGGTGAAACCGTTCAGTATTGATTTATCCAAAGATATGAGTATCGTAAAGTCGGAACAGAACAGGGAAGTTGCCAAAGCAATCATCCAATTATCCCGGCTCAAGTACGGTCAGGCCCGTGAATTGATAGAGGCGGAAATTCAGGAACGTGCTCGGTTATAATCTTCCGGTAACTCCTCTCTTTACAACACAAAAAAAACATGTAATGCTCTGTAAATATTCTTTATAATTACTAGTCTCTATGAGTGAACAGACAGCAGAAAGCGGCCCCGATAAAAAGCATAACGTCATCGTATACATATTTAACATGTCGGAGGATGTCTGGCCGTTTATTTCGGCCATGTCCGATCCCAACGCGAGAAGCGCAGAAATAGTGGAGAACGGATATTTGGGAGATGTGCGGCTGTTCCAGTTTGCCGGGGAAGACAGCGAGGTACTTTACATCACCCCGCAGGGAGTAAGCCAGGAGTTTTTACAGTATTATCAGTCGCTGTTCGGACAGAAAAAACTGACCGTGCTCACGACCGCCCAGCACAGCGGCGTTATCTGTGAAGATATTCTGCATGATCCCTCGATCATGAATGCGCTGGTTGAAGCGGCGAATTCCTCGAAAAAACTTACCGTAACAAGTTACGCCGTAAGCCAGCAATTTCTTCATCTTGTGCGTGCGCTCCGGGAAAAGGGATTAACCATCGCGACTCCCGAAGCGCCGGATGAGGAAGACGGGTGGACCGTCAATTTTTTCGGAAGCAAATCCGGCATCCGGCAGTTGGCCCAGCAAAGCACGAACGAAGAACCGGATTTTAAGATGGCCGACGGTGTCATCTGTTTCGGTATTGAGGACGCGTCAAAAATTGCAGCAATCCGGTATGTCAAAGAGCAGGGCGTCGTCATTAAAACAAACAAGGGTCATTCCGGAATGGGAGTCGAGATATTTGAGCCGGGTGATTTACCGGGTGAATACCACGCGTGCCAGGCCAAGATATATGCGCTGCTGGAAAAAGATGCCTATTGGCAGAAGTTTCCGATCATTATCGAAAAGCTCATCCAGGTCAGCAGTACGATTGCCGGAGGGAATCCGAATGTGGAGTTTAAAATAAGCAGAAACGGGAGAATTGATTTCCTGTATCACTGCGGCGTACTGGTGACCAAGGACGGACAGTTTCACGGGATAGAAATCGGCAATGATATTATGCCGGAGCGGGTAGCGGCTCAGATCAAGGATACCGGGTTTTATATTGCCGAGCGGTTCGCCGCAGCCGGTTACCGGGGATATTTTGACGTGGATTACGTCGCAGGGAGAAACGGTGAAATTTATGTCGCGGAATCAAATGTCAGAAGTACCGGAGGAACATTCGTCTATACGACTGCCGTTGCACTGTTCGGAGAAAATTTTATGTTTGATACGTATCTGTTTTCAAATAACGGATACATGATCACACACTTGAAACGCCAGACATTTGCGAGTATACGCGACAGACTGGCTCCTATTCTTTTTGATAAAAAGACGAAAGAAGGACTCATTATCACATCGGAAAATCTTCTGCGCATGCAGAAACTGTCGTTTATCATTTTTGCAAAAAATAAAAAGCGCTCCTATGAGATAGAAGCCCGCATGGAAGAACTTCTTCACACCTGAGTTTGGATTACCAAATTACCCTGTTTTGCAGTAAAATAAGCAGTATATTCCGGGGCCGTAGTTCATTGGTAGAACGCGATCCTTATAAGATCGATGCACTTGGTCCGATTCCAAGCGGCCCCACATGGAATTAGTCGTATTGGTTGATGAGCATAATACTCCGATAGGAACAGCGGATAAAGATACCGTTCATACGACGGATACGCCGCTTCACCGGGCGTTTTCTTTATTTTTGTTCAACTCCCGTAACCAGATATTGCTCACCAAACGGGCAAACGCGAAAAAAACATTTCCCGGAGTCTGGACCAATACCGTATGCGGCCATCTTGCACCTGAGGAAACGCCGGTAGAAGCAGCGACCAGACGGTTATCAGAAGAACTGCATATCCGCGGCGTAAAGATAGCTGACTTTTCGCCGTACCGGTATCGTTTTGCAGATAAAAACGGCATTGTAGAAAACGAAATTTGTCCTATCGTCATCGGATATTTTGACGGAGATCCCGTGCCTGATCCGAAAGAAGTAGACGATTGGAAATGGGTGATCTGGGAGGAATTTATACAGGATATCAGGACACATCCGTCTCCGTACTCCCCCTGGTGCAGGGAAGAGGCGGAAATCGTCAGGACGAAACTTCTACGGAAAGATCAGGAAACGCGTTGATGGTTTTCCAGTCCTGCGTGGCCCCGCGGAAGTATGCATAGGCACCGATATAGGCGGCATTATCCGTGCATAATTCTATCCTAGGCACATGAACCGACGGGGGATGATCCAGTGTTTTGAGCCGGCTTTTGATTTTTTCCCGGAGACGCATGTTTGCCGATACCCCTCCGGAAAGAAGAACGGACCGTGCTCCGAATGTTTCCGCCGCTCTGAGTGTTTTTTTTACCAACACATCGGTGATGGTTTCCTGAACCTCGTATGATAATTCCGCAATGGAACGTGTGTTGAATCCGTTTGTATCCTTAAGCTTAGTGACTTCGCGGAGAATTGCGGTTTTGAGTCCGCTGAATGAGAAATCATAGAGATGATCTTTTCCGAGCATCGGCCGCGGTAATATATTGGTAAATTGCGATATACCTCCTGAGTGTGTTGCCGCCGCGTCCTGGATTGCCAGCCCGCCGCCGTGACCAAATCCCAGTAAACGCGCCGTTTTGTCGAAACATTCCCCGGCGGCATCATCGAGCGTGCCGCCTAACCAGGTGAGATTGCGTTCGGATTCCATCCGGTATAGTTCCGTATGTCCGCCGCTGACTACAAGTGACACTGCCGGGAACCGGATTGCGGCAGACGTCTCCGCATCCGGTTTACCGGATATGAAGTTTGCATACATGTGAGCCAACACGTGATTGACGGGTATGATTGGTTTGTGGGTTACGAGCGCCAATGTTTTTGCCGTCTCGACGCCGATAAGAAGCGAACCGATCAGTCCGGGGCCGACGGTAATGGCTATGGCGTCAATGTGCCGCAGGATGAGTTCCTGCATTGATCCGCTTCCGAGCGGCCGGAGCGCTTCGGTGATGACAGGGAGCGCATATTCCAGCTGCATACGCGCAGCCACTTCAGGGACGATGCCGCCGTATGTTTCGTGCATTGTTTTGGATGTGGCTACCGTGCTGCTTACGATATGTACGCCGTTATCTACCACAGCGGCTGCCGTTTCATCACAGGAAGTCTCTATCGCGAGTATGCGCATGGTCCTCCTATTTTACTCGAGGTCCAGAAGTTTGGCGAGTTGAGAGGTGGAAGGGGTATGGACTTTGGGGATGATAACAATCTCTGCATTGATGCGTGCAGCATGGGCACGCTTTTTGGCTTCCATAGTGTCACCTTGCGTTATGGCTATCACAGTAGGATGTACGTCCGTCACAAGCGCCGCATACTCAGCGTCGGTTTTAAGAGGAAGAAGCGGGATGACTTCATCGACAACCGAGAGGGATTCGAGCATGGCCCGGCGCTGCGCCTGGGTGTGGATAGGACGCGTGGTCCCTTTCATCCTGCGGACGTTTTCATCGGATTCGAGCGCCACAACTAAATGGTCGCCGAGTTTTTTGGCCTCGGTGAGAAATTGAATATGCCCGAAATGCAGTAAATCAAAGCAGCCGCCGACAAGTACTTTTTTCATAGATTCATTGCGCCGCCGGGCTCCGCAGATACACAGCCTGCCATGGCCGGAAGTTGGATGTGAATGTCGTGTCCTGCAGGACTTCGTTCCCGCGGGTCACACGGTAGGCAAATGACGCTTTTGCTCCCCAGGCTGCCCAATCTACTTGTTTAACGACTCCCGGGGCAAGCGTCGGATCATCCTGGTACAGTGGAGGCGGCGGGGGAGTTTCGCCCCAGACGACATGTTTACTGATTTCACTGCTTCTGCCGTCATGCGCGCCGTAGAGTTCAAACGTCAGGGTCATGTTTTTTGTGTCTGTTTTGGTTTGGATTAAAATGTGCGCGGGCGTGTCGTTTTTAATTTTTAAGTCGACACTGGGCGAAAACACAGTTGCATCAAGTCCCGGTTTGAACCCGCCCTCTTCATAGTAATGGACCCGGTATGCGTGCGCGTGGCGTTCTGCTATCGGCAGTCCGGCATTAAGTGCCGCACGGAATAAGGTAGAACTTACCTGACACACGCCGCCACCGTCACCTAAGACGGTTCTGCCCTCTTTAATGATATATGCAGACTGGTATCCTGTGGCTGCCGAAATGTCTCCTAACGCGTCATTAAACGAAAGCGTTTCTCCCGGGGGAATGAGCACCCCGTTGAGGCGGGAGGCTGCAAGAGCGACGTTATGAATTCTTCCCGGTATGGATCCCTGGAATTCCGAATAGCCGCGGCCGATTAACTCTTTGATGCCGAATGAATTGGCTTTTTGTGTAGTTGCCGACGGATTCACCGTATAGACAGGGATTGTGATCACAATATGGTATACCGGTGCATGCGGCAGGGCTTTTACCGCCTCGTCAAACCGCGCAAGTGCTTCCTGCTGGTGTACCGCGCGTCCGTCCCGGGAAGCACGGAACGCAGTGACACGGCCGTTTTCAAACTGGAACAGCGCATCCTGCACGGGCACGTCTATGCGGGCAGCAAAATCGGTAATCACGTCACGGACCTGGTCTGATTTCCACCGGAAATACGGAGTGATATGCACGGTTCCGCGGAAAAACTTGGTCGTTATGTCACGCAGCCAATTACCGCTCCGTCCCATGGCGTACGCCTGTGTAGCAGAAAGGGTGGCATCGTATCCCAAATCCAGATTCGAACCGGAAATGGTGGCGATTTCATTTTCAAATTTAAACTCAAATACCGAGGAAGCAAACGGGATATTTTGGTTTTTCCAATAGTCTTCGACTTCTTGGGGTGTTTTGCCGCCGAACGGAATGCCGTCGATTACGATATTCGGATATACTTTGCCGTCATAATAGGCATCGTATGCGGAAAGTCCGATGAACCCGGTAAGTATCAGCAATATGCCTCCGATGGTAAACGCCCGCAGCAGTGAAAGGATCGATGTTGTGTCAGATGATCTTACGGGGGGATTGTGACTCATGTTATGATACATTGTACCCTACATTACTATGGATCCAAAAGACCCACAGACACCGGAGACTCCTGCTGCCCCTGCCCGGGGGATCGGCATTGGGGAGTCAGTATTTCAGGCGCCGCCCGCCGCACAGAGTTCCGAACCGGTTAACGCGCCTGCTATAGATACTGCCGCAACCGTAGCCCCCCCCGCGGCTCCCGACACGATTGTCGTGCCGCCCACGGATGCTGCGGCGCCTGCAGTTCCCTCTCCGTCGGCTGCCCCCAATCCGTTTATCCCGAACATTCAGGTACCGGACAGCGGTGATACGAAGCCTGCATCAGGAGCAAAGCCGTTTGTCAGGATTATTCTTATTCTGGTTGTCCTGTTGGCGCTTGGCGCGCTGGGCATCTTTGTGTGGGGAAAAATGAGCGGCGGGGCCGCAAAAAAATCGCAGGAAGTAACCATAAATTATTGGGGGCTGTGGGAAAACGATGCGGTGACCAGGCAATTCATTGCCGATTTTGAAACGACTCACCCCAAGATAAAGGTGCAGTATACTCAGCAGTCGCCGAAACAGTACCGTGAGCGGTTGCAGTCAGCCATCAACAGAGGGGAAGGGCCGGATGTGTTTCGGTTTCATAATACCTGGATTCCGATGCTTCGGAATCAGCTTGCGCTTGTGCCGCCGACGGTTATGACGGCGTCTGAATTCAGCACGACGTTTTTTCCGGTATCGAGTAATGAATTGGTTTCCGGGACATCCATATTCGGACTTCCGCTCATGATTGACGGTCTGGGTTTGTATATAAACGATGCGTTGTTTGCAACTGCCGGCGTGAGCGAGCCGGCCACCTGGACGGATGTCATCAATCTTATTCCGAAGCTGACCGTGAAAAACGGTACGGCAATCGTAACCTCTGCCATAGCACTCGGTACGACAAACAACGTCGAACATTTCAGCGACATATTGGGACTTATGTTTCTCCAGAACGGCGCGCCGATTTCTAATCCGGTCGGGAAAGAAGCCGAGGGAACCCTGATCTTTTACCGGAAATTCGCCGATACGTCCGATCCGCTGTATACCTGGAGCGAAGGGATGGACAATTCGGTTTCCGCGTTTGCAAACGGCAGGGTCGCGATGATTCTCGCCCCCTCGTGGCGCGCCCATGATATCGCGCAGATAAGTCCAAAACTTCGGTTTCATATTGTTCCGGTGCCTCAGCTTCAGGGGAATGCCGTCGCCTGGTCGTCCTACTGGGTAGAGGGTGTGTCTGCCCGAAGTAAAAATCTCGATGCAGCGTGGACGTTTGTCAAATACATGACGAGCAAGGAAGGAGCGACCAAACTGTATACGGAAGCCTCCAAAACCCGGATGTTCGGTGAGCCGTATGCGCGCGTGGAACTTGCCAATACCGTTACCGATGATCCGTACGTCGGGGCCTACGTAAAGCAGGCGGTATATGCGCGCTCATTTCCGCTGGCTTCACGAACGTATGATAATGGTTTGAACGACAAGCTGATCCAGTATGCGACGGACGCAGTCAACGGCATGGTAAACGGAGGTTCCCCGACGCAGGTGCTCACTACCATGTCCTCCGGATTTCGGCAGGTGCTATCATCGTATGGCATGAGTACAAGCGGATCAGAAATCACTCCTACCCCATAATGCATCAGGAATGAATGTATCGCGCACCCAAAAAGTAATCGCAACAGTCGCATACGCAGATGTGTTTACCTACCCGTTAACCAGGGATGAAATCAGCTACTGGGCAATAGGAGGCATGAGCCGTATGCCCGCTCCGGGCAGATCTGTAGAGACAACGGAGTATAACGGCACGGAGTATGTCCACTTGCCCGGACGGGGAAGAGCCGTGTGGCAGCGGGTGAAAAAGAAAGCGATTGCCGCACACAAATGGCACCGCATCTACCACGTCATGAATCATTTCCGTTTTATTCCGACGCTGCTGCTGGTTGGTGTCACCGGAGGACTGGCCGTCGATAACGCGAAAGAAGAAGACGATATCGACGTATTTTTTATTTCCCGGAAGCACACGGTATGGGTGACGCGGATGATAGTTACTCTGGTAGCCGAAGGACTCGGAATCCGCCGCCGCCCAAACGACGGTTCGGTTGCCGACAAGATATGTCTTAACATGTTCATGTCGGAAGATGCGCTTGAGTTGCCGGAGAACGAACATGACTTGTTTGCCGCCCATGAGGTGCTGCAGATGGTTCCGCTCTGGCAGCGGGAAGGGGTGTACCGTAAATTCCTGTCTGCGAACCGCTGGGTGAATTATTTTTTGCCCCGGGCATTCCGTGAGCGCATGAGTGTGGCTGACCAGGTCTCCTCGGTGCCAGCCGGTTTTCTGATTCCGCTTGTTGTCGTGTGCCGCTTGCTGGAACCTCTGGCAAAATATGTACAGCTATGGTATATGAATAGGAGACGGACTAATGAAATAATTAGAGCCGGTATGATCCGGTTTCATCCTCGTGATGCGCGCCTGTGGGTTCGGGAAAAGTTCGAGAGCAGATTGAAGCTGCGGCATATACCCCTTGACAAGTTTTTTTATCACCGATAAAATAGCACTCACTTCTAAAGACTGCTAGTTTTTTAGCAAAATCATATAGTAGTCGCATTTATAAAAAAAAGGAGGTAGTTATGGCAAAACAGACCATCACACCGTTGTTTGATAATGTCCTCGTGAAGCCGCTTGAGGCGGAGCAAAAGTTGCCCTCAGGGTTGGTACTTCCTGACACCGCCAAAGAGAAACCCCAGATGGGAGAGATCATGGCAGTAGGAGCAGGCACCACGGATGAGAAAGGCAACCCCGTCAAAATGGTTGTCAAAGTGGGTCAGAAGGTTATGTACAAAAAGTGGGGAGGGAATGAGATCAAAGTCGAAGGAGCCGAGTGGATGATCGTCGAGCAAAAAGACATATTGGCTATTATTGAATAATTTATACATTTTTTGAGGAGGAACCTATGGCAAAACAACTGAAATTTTCTGAAGACGCACGCCAGTCGCTTATCCGTGGCGTCAATATACTGGCAAAAGCAGTCGTGACCACGCTGGGACCGAAAGGCCGCAATGTGGCTCTCGACAAGAAGTGGGGAGCGCCGACCGTCGTTCACGACGGAGTCACGGTAGCCAAAGAGATCGAACTGGAAGACGCATTTGAAAACATGGGTGCACAGCTCGTGAAAGAAGCGGCCAGCAAAACCAACGATGTAGCCGGTGACGGAACCACGACATCGACGCTGCTTACCCAGGCGATCGTAAACAGCGGGTTCAAAAATGTGACGGCAGGAGCTAACCCCATGATCCTGAAAGCAGGAATGGAGAAAGGCCTTGATGTCGTCGTAGCTGAGCTTAAGAAAATGGCCAAAACGATCAAAGACGCGGACGTAGCCAAAGTCGCGACGATCAGTGCCCAGGATGAAAAGATCGGGGCATTGATTGCCGAAGCGTTGACCAAAGTCGGAAAAGACGGCGTCGTGACGGTCGAAGAAGGCAAAGGACTCACGATGGAGATTGAATATAAGGAAGGCATGGAGTTTGACAAAGGCTATGCTTCCGCATATTTCGTCACCAATGCAGAGCGCATGGAAGCTGAAATTTCCGATCCGTATGTGTTGATTACGGACAAAAAGATTTCTGCTATCGCCGATTTGCTTCCGTTCCTGGAAGGATTCGTAAAAGTCAGCAAGAATCTCGTCATCATCGCCGATGAAATCGACGGGGAAGCATTGGCTACCCTGGTCGTTAACAAACTCCGCGGCACGATCAACGTGCTTGCGATCAAAGCGCCGGGATTCGGCGACAGACGCAAAGCGATGCTTGATGATATCGCCATCCTTACCGGAGGCACCGTGATCTCCGAGGACACAGGGCGCAAGCTTGACAATGTGACCGTAGAAGATTGCGGCCGGGCAGACAAAGTATGGGCGGATAAAGAAAACACCCGCATCATCGGCGGCAAAGGAACCAAAGCAGCTGTGCAGGCGCGGGTAGCGCAGATTAAGCGCGAAATCGATGCAACCAACAGCGACTTTGACCGTGAGAAACTGCAGGAACGGTTGGCCAAACTTGCAGGGGGAGTCGCGGTTATCAATGTCGGAGCAGCAACAGAGATAGAGCTCAAGGATAAAAAAGAGCGCGTCCTGGATGCGGTCGCAGCGACCAAAGCGGCTCTGGAAGAGGGTATAGTTCCCGGCGGCGGCGTGGCACTTCTGAAGGCCCGCACGGCGCTGACCAAGTTTAAGGATACGTTAACCGTCAAAGATGAACAGACGGGTGTAGACATACTCTACAGCGCCTTGGGAGAGCCAACCCGCATGATAGCGTCCAATTCGGGAGCAGATGCCGGATGGGTCATGAAAACAATCGAAGAATCGAAAGTCACGGACTTCGGATTCAACGCCATGACCTTGGAATTCGGCTCCATGATAGCCGCCGGAATCATTGACCCGGTGAAAGTCACCCGGTCAGCCGTACAGAACGCAGTGTCTGTCGGTATGATGATTCTCACAACTGAAGCGCTCATCACGGACATCCCGGAGAAAAAGGATGCACCGGCCGGAGGTATGCCGGGAGGCATGGGAGGAATGGGCGGCATGGGCGGAATGGATTATTAATAGACTAAAAAAGTAGTAACCGTAAAGCCCCTCGAAAGAGGGGCTTTTGGTATACTAGCTCCAAGAACTATGTCTTTCGATCTCACGCAAGCTACCATAGCTACTTACAATAAGACTGCCAAAGAATATATTCTCAAAGTGCAAAAATACGCACCGGTTCCGGAGCGGGAAAAGTTTATGTCACTCGTAACACCGGGAGGAAACATACTGGATGCCGGGTGCGGGTCGGGGAGGGACGCGAATTACTTCGCATCCAAAGGGTTTGCCGTTACCGGCATTGATCTTTCCGATACGCTTCTTTCGTACGCCAAAGACACCGCGCTTCCCAATGCCCGTTTCCTGAACATGGATTTACGTGCGATAAAACTTGATGAATCGTTTGACGGTATCTGGGCATCTGCGTCGCTGCTTCACTTGAAGCGCGGGGAAGTATTGCCGGTGCTAAAGAAGTTTCACCATATGCTCACACCGGGAGGCGTACTGTTCTTGCTCATGAAAGAAGGAACCGGGGAAAAGCTTGTTATCAGCGGCACGATAGAAGGGGATACGAGATTTTTTACGTATTACACGTCAGAGGAACTCCGCGCGCTTTTGGAAGCCGCCGGATTTATTGTGACGGATATGTACACCTGGGATCAGAAAGACCGCCATGCTGAGAGGCCACCGGAAGTATGGATTTCTACTTTTGCCACAACAGGAACATAATGACTGCCAGCATCAGCCAGAAAAACAGAAATAGCTTCAGGTTGGTTGACCAGTTCAATCCCCGTATATGAACGTCCGATAACGGATACAGTATGCGGGTAGCAAAATCTCCTTCGTGGGTAGGGATATCGATGAGAATATGCGATATATAACTTATCGATAGCACAAGCCATTGATGGGGAAAAAATACAAACATACACATAGAAAAAAACGCGGCCCCATACAGCGTATGCGTTGATCTGTACGCGGCCATATCCCATGTACCGGCGAATTTATTGGAACGCAGGAGATATGCGTACGTTTGGGCAAATGTATGTTCCGGCACGCGGGTTGCCTCGATAAATTTAATGGAATAAAACGGTATAATACCCATAAGATCCGGTGCTATTGCGGCCGCTGCCGCTGCGAGAAGATCCGGTGAGCCCATGCTTTTGGCTATGGCAACACCGCTTAGGGCGTGGTACAAAACATCCATAGTATGATTCAATCTACCTTAGAAGAGATTATTACTCAAGACAACCTGGTACATCAGGGGATATTCGCGCAGCCCGAAAAGCAGGGGAGCAAGGCGCTGCTCTGGGTGCACGGCCTGACAGGAAAGTTTTATGGTGACGTGCTGCTTATGAATATGTTGGCCGGTGCGTGTGTGACATCGGGATTGGGATTTGCGTCATTTAACACCCGGGGTCACGATATGATCGCAAACATAAGCACGGTTGATACAAACGACCCTTCAGGGTTCGGGCATAAAACGATCGGCGCAGGGTACGAAAAATTCGAAGAATGTATTTTCGATATCGATGCTGCCGTCACGTTTCTCGTGAATAAGGGATTTTCACAAGTCATTGTCGCGGGTCATAGCAGCGGGGCCAATAAGGTTGCCTATTACGCGGCAGAAAAAAATGACGATACCAGGGTTTCCGGCGTGGTACTCGCAGGTCCGATGTCAGACAGACTCTCGCCGCAAAATGATAAAGAAGAGTACGAAAAAAATATAACAATGTTGAAAATGCTCCGTGATGAAGGAAAAGGAGACGCGCTTCTTACAAAAGCCAACTGGTTCCCGGCGACGGCAGACAGAACCTGGAGTTTAATTGCGCCGAATACGCCGGAAGATGTATTTAATTATGGAGATGCATCTCATGTGCTTTCTGTTGTATCCGGCATCCGTGCGCCATTACTCGTCATTTTTTCCGGCAAGGATGAATATGCCGACCGGCCGATAGCGGATATCAAACAAGTGTTTGATGCGCATGTTTCGAACAAAAACTACCGGAGCATTATTATTCCTGACACGACTCACGGATATGAAAGAAAAGAAAAAGAATTTGTATCCGAAGTTGTGACATGGGCAGCATCCCTGTAACTATGACGTACAAAACACTTCACTTACGCATCGCAAATCCGAAAGGATTATATCTTGCAACGGAAATAGATAAACCGGATACGGACGGATTGTGTCCGGTTGTTTATATTTTTCACGGATTTACGGGATACAAAGAGGGAGCGGACCTTGTTGATTTGGCACATAGCCTCGCAGAGCAGGGTATTGTCGCCGTGCGGTTTAACGCATCGGGATTCGGGGACAGCGAAGGTACGCTATCGGGAGATTACCGCTTCAGCAATCATAGGAAAGATGCGGAAAGCATTTATGCGTATGTATCTACGTTGCCGTACGTCGATACATCAAGAATCGGAGTATATGGTCACAGTATGGGGGGAAAACTTGCCGTATTGTTTTGCTATGACCATGCAGACGTGCAAGCACTGTGCGCGGTTTCCGCGCCGGTAGAATTTTCCGGAACGATGTACGGCAAGATAGAGGAAGAATGGAAAAAGAAACGGTATTTTGAGAAAGTAAGCAGCAGAGACGGAAAAAAGATCCGCGTGCCGTATGAGTACCGTGTCGATGCGGACGCACAAAAGCATGACGTTCTGGAAGCGGCCCGGCATGTGGCAACCCCGCACGCACTCATCATGGCGGGTTCACTCGATACGGAAGTCCCCTGGCAGGAAACGCAGAAGATTTATGATGCGCTTAACTGCCCAAAAACGTGGCGTCTCTTAAAGAATATCGATCACCAGTATAAGCGGAATCCGCTGTTACTCCCTGTGGTTCATGAGCCGGTTATCGCCTTTTTCGGGAAGTATTTATTACAGCGTGAGAGCAGGGAACGAAAGCGGTAATTGCTGCTGAGAAAGTTCCCGGGGCTGGTATTTTTTGATTCCCGGAAGTACTTCCATAGGATTTATCGCCGCGCCGTTTTGACGGATTTCCAGATGCAGATGGTTTCCCGTTGCCCAGCCGGTAGCGCCGACCGTACCGATTTCGGTATCTTTCGAGACGATTTGTCCGATGACAACTTCCGCCCGGGTAAGATGGGCGTAGATTGAGCTCATGCCGTCTTTATGTTCCACGATGACGTGCCGGCCATAGCCGTCCCGCAGTGTTTCGACCAATATGACTTTTCCCTCGGTGACGGGATAAATCGGTGTGCCGGCAGGGTTGGTAAGATCCAGCCCCGGATGTCCGCCTGAAAAATATTGGGATATGCCGAACGCGGCCAGAGGCCAGCGGAATTGCGAGGGAACAACGATAGCATTGACGGTTGTCGTTTGTGTGTCGAGGTATACCTCAGCCGAGGCAAAGCCGGCCTGCGTTTGCGGCACGATCACAGCGCCGAAAAAGGCTAATCCAATAAGGGGAACACCGATTAACTCCTGAACGGAGCGGTGTTCAATATGGTCCCGTACCCAGCGGCTCAGACGGTTACTGCCGTGGTATGGCCGTGTAAGCCAAATTAAGGCTGTTTTTACCATATGAAAGAGACTAAAAAACCACTCCCGAAAGAGTGGCTCAATAGGCCGCTATTGTAGCGTAAAAACGCTCCAAAGTCAAATACGCGGGAAGGGGTGACGTTGCCGAAACTCGCCTCGGTATGGTATGATCGAACTCAATTTATGAAGCGTAAATTTGGCTTTCTTATCATCTTCGTTATCGTTACCCTCATTATTTTCGGAGCTGTGAAATTATTGGGATCCCGGGCGCCGAAAGAAGGCGAACTGAGAGTCGACGCAACCCCCACCGTGAGCGTATTTTTGGATAATAAACATATCGGCAGAACGCCTCTCAAAGAAAAAATAACTGCAGGTGAGTACACAATCCGGCTGGTGGCAGAATCCACAACCGGTGAATTTGCACCGTGGCAGGCAAAAATTTCGGTAGGGCCGAATTTATTAACCTACGTAAACGCCGTGCTTTCCGAGTCGGAGCTTTCGTCAGCCGTTGACGTATTGTGGCTGGAAAAGAGCGTTGCCGGCAAACCGGAGCTTTCCATTATTACCAATCCTGACGGCGCATCGGTCGTACTGGATGACGTCACCAAAGGAATCACGCCGCTGACCGTTTCCGATCTGGCTGCCGGAGATCATAATCTGACCGTTACGTCACCCGGGTTTCTTACACGTACGATGAAAGTGAAGCTTACTGCAGGATACAAGCTTATTTCCAGCATGAAATTAGCGTTGTCTGCCGGGGGAGTTCCAGCGGCTGAAGCAACGCCGGCTGCTACCACGCCGACTACGCCGTCGCCGTCGCTTAAACCAGGCTCAACAGCCACCTCGTCAGCAACCCCGCAGAAACCATACGTCGTGATAAAGGATACGCCGACAGGATTCCTGCGCGTACGGATGGAGCCTTCCACGGCCGCCACGGAAGCGGGACGCGTCAATCCCGGAGAAAAGTATCACCTGTTTAATCAGCAGACCGGGTGGTATCAGATTTCTCATGACGGAACGAATAAAGGCTGGATTTCCGCACAATACGCAGACAAGGTAGAGTAATAAATATACGCTCCGTTTTCGGCATCACCCCTGGTATGATGGAATCATGAATACTCCCGCACACCCTCATGACTCTATCGCGCCGGTATGTACGGTAGATATATGTATTACCCACGATCATGATGTTCTGATGTTTAAACGTAGCGACACAAAAAAAGTTTTCCCCGGCTGGTTAGCACTTCCGGGCGGTCATATCGAAGAAGGTGAAAATCCCCTGACGGCAGCAATCCGCGAAGTACAGGAAGAAGTCGGAGTTACCCTAACGCCGGAGGAGATACAGCTCAAGTTTGTCGCGATGCATCATCATACGGACCGAAACGAGCTTTTTATCGTGTTCGGATTTCTTGCCGCGCTGGCAAAGAAGCCGGAGCGCATCAATTCAAATAGTGAGGGACACGCCTCATGGATGAAGTCGGCTACGGTACTTCGGATGGATACGGTATTTCCGCCGGTGAAGTATTATCTGCCCCACGTGCTCGGTAACAAACCGGGTATCATCTACAATTACAGCATCTGGAATGATTCAACACTGGTCCGGGTAGTCAGCGAACAGACGGACAGTAATTCCTGACGGGATTATTAGCCCCCGATTCCGTAGATGACAAACAGCGTGGATCCCACCCATAAAATGACGGTAGTCAGGAGCGGGAGGTCAGTAGTCAGTACCTGTTCCGGGGATTCTCCTTTGCCGTGATAGATAAGCTGCATATACCGCATAATGCCGTACAGGACAAACGGAATCGTCATCATCATCCATTTGCGGTCAGGAATGCCGATCACGAAATCGCTGTAATTTTTAAATATCAGCCCTTGGGTAATGGGACGTTCCAGAAACGTGAAGTAGGTATAGGAAATGAATGTGCTGGTAGCAAACATCGACGTATATGCGTCCAGTAATTTTTCCGAATAGTGAGACAGCGCCGCCCGCGTATCTTTCGGTGATGCGTCGCCTGACCCCTGGATAAGGGTCAGTTCGGCCCGCCGTTTTCCGATGGCCAGGAATAACGCAAGCGAGAGAGCGGCAAGGGCGAGCCAGATGGAGATGTGATATCCGCTTGCTGCTTCTCCGGCATAGACGCGTAGTACGTAGCCTGCCGTAATGGCAATGATATCGACGACGGATATATGTTTTAACACGATGGAGTACGAATATTGAAGCAGGATAAATATGAGCGAAAGGATAAAAAACGATTGGCCGATAAGCTGAGCTAAACCCAAACCTAATACCAGAAGCAGCAATGAAACCAGCAGCGCGGTTTTTATAGGAAGCTTGCCGCTTGCCACCGGACGGAATTTTTTGAACGGGTGGCGCCGGTCTGCCGGTGCATCCAGTACGTCATTTAAAATATAGTTGGACGATGAGAGGAAGCAAAATGAGATAAATCCTATAATGGTGTCGGTCAGCAGGGGAACGTAGAATAGCTGTCCGGTAAAAAATATCGTAGTAAACAGCGCTAAGTTTTTTAGCCACTGTCGTGGTCTCGCTGCTTTGAGAATTGCGTAAAGAAGCTGACCCATACGAGAAACATGGTCAATGCAACAGCCACAGCGACAAACGTAAATACTTTAAGCTGGCTCGTGACTGTGAGCGAGACCAGCCCCAGTATAGCCGAGACTCCCCAGTAAAACAAGGCGATCCGGGGTTTACTCCATCCCAAATCCAGCAGCCGGTGATGCAGGTGTCCGCGGTCTGCCCAGACGGGGGATTTTCTCATGCCGATCCGCCGGATAAGGGTAGCTACCGCATCAAGCATCGGAATGCCCAATACCAATAGCGCCGTGCCTAATTTTGCAAATGACAGAATACCCAACAAGGCGAGAAAAAATCCGGCAAGTGTCTTTCCTCCATAGCCTGGCATAATCTTCTGGGGATAAAAATTCCACGGCAGAAATCCCAGGAATGCTCCCGTAATGATAAACGCGAGTATGGTAACCCAAATCTGATTTGCGTCGAGCAGGCTATACCGGAGTGACAGCAATCCCAATACAAACGCCGAAATGGCAACATATCCGGGCATCTGGCCGTCTACGCCTGCGGACCACCCGATAATATTCATCGTCCATACGATCCAAAGTACGGCCAGTAGTTGCGGGAGACCGATAACGACGGGTAACGATCCGATTGTCAGAGTAACGTTCCAGGCGTTGAGCGGCAAGACACCTCCCGTGAGCGGATTGGTGATGAAAGGAATGGAGCTTCCGGTTGCGACTACAATGATTGCTACGATAATGTTTGTTATCAGGCGGACATAGGGACTTACGTCGCGCTTGTCGTCGAGCAACCCGACAGCTGTCAGAATGATACTGCCCGCGATGATGCCGACAATCTGTGTGGTCATCGGCAATGCCGTGACCATCATCGCCGTAATACCTAAAAATAATGCCAGCCCCCCGGCGCGCGGAATAATTCCTTTGTGTGTATGTGCAGGGTGATACCGGTGTTTAGGATCGTCTACCAGCCCGAAGCGTTTGGCAAAAATAATAACCAACGGGGTAAGCCCGAGGGTCAGCAAAACGGTTATAAATAATAATGGAAGGAATTGAATCATTAGCTTATCAGCGTAACAATGCGTATCACCATAAAGCCGCTTAATATTGAAATAAGGATGGACGTAAGAAGCAGCACCCGTGCAAACATCGGATGATTGTCTGCAAACCGCACGACAGCCGTTAGATTGACTAAATAGATGACGACGGCAGAAACGAGCGGGAGAAACAAAAACCATGGGGAAGCAAGCCGCTCATCCCCCCAGGGTTTGCTGTACCAGAGCGGAACCTGAGGAGGAAGACTTCTCCAATACCATGCGATAACGGCACTTCCTATCAGGAATTGAGAAACGACGGCGTTTGTCGCCCATCTGTATTCCCATGTTGTGCGGGCGGAGCCGATTCCCTGAAACAGGCGCTGTGATAACGGCACGTATGGCGCGATTTTCATAGGGGCATGCGATACACGATCTCATACGTCGTATCGGGGTAGATAAGAATTGCCCGCATCGGATATTCAGGATAATCACGGATCATTCTTGAGGGGGTGATAAGCGCATCTCCGATATACCACGGAAACACATTGTTTCTGGGGTTGTACAGATAGACACGCGTTTTGTCTTTGGCATAATAGAGGGTTTCCAGATAAATGATCGGGTCGGCCGCCAGGAATATGTCATCGGGTTTTGCGATAACATTTATCTGATCGAATGAATTGCGGATAGGAGCCTTTGTGTGTTGCGGCGGATACCACCAGTTGAACCACAGGACACCGACTAAAAATACGCCGGCGACCACTTTTTGGAGAACCGTATTTTTTATGGCAAAAATGGCCGCAGTCACGATGAGCACCTCCGCAACCGTTGCGGGGATAAGATACCGGTTTACAAAAAGCGGGGTGATAAATGATATGGCAATGACCGCAGCAAGGGGGATGGCGCCGAACAGAATAAATAATGCCGTCCGCTTTCTGTGTTGTTTGTCCGTAAGCGCTACAAGAGCACTAAGCAGCAGGCCGAAAGAAAGATAGGCCGTGTATTTCCACCCGTACCACGGGGTTCCCTCATATCCTACAAACATATTTCCCAATACGGATTTGATCAGTTGCCAATCGACGGGATAATACCATGATGTACGCATGCGGCCCGCTTCGATGCCGATTTTGATAAGCCATGGGATTATAAGAAGCACTATGATGCCAAACGCTCTGATTCCCCGGTCTGTCCGCAAAAAGTGCAGCAGTGATGTAAGCGCCGTCCGTTTTGTCCAGAGCCAGTGAAGTCCGAGTACGCCGATAAACGGGAGAATGTAGACGTGGGTATAAAACCCCAGCACGGAAGCTAGGATGAACCACTTCCATTTTTGTGACGCATAAGAAATCAGCATCACGGTCGCAAAACATATATACCATCCGTAGGTGCGCACCTCGAATGCATAATAGAGCAGCATGGGATTAAGGAAGAAAAACAGAGGCAGGTACCAGGACAGCCAGTGTTTTTTGTACAGGGTGTGCCCCCACTCGATGATAAGCGCTGTGGCGATCAGGAATCCTATGAGGGACAGACTTCGTGCCGCCACTTCACTTGTCCCGAACAGTTTTATCCAGAAATGCAGCATGGTGTAGTAGACCGGGGGTTCAAATCCTAACCTCGTGATGATGAATCCGAGTGATTGTTGGGCTGCGAGGATAGAAAACGCTTCATCCCGCCATAAACTTTGCACAAAATACAATAGCGGCGTATGAGTGAGTAGCAGATTGAGCATACCGTACTCCAATTATATCTTTTCCGTTACCCGATATTCCAGTCGCTTTCCCAGCATAAGCCTGGTGTGGGCATCAAGCCCGGGTAATGCGGAAAGAAAAAACGAAATAATAGGTAATGTGAGCCACTGCAGATACAGAAGCGGTAATTTCCATTTGGGATATGCTTTCGGTGGCGGCGGCTTAATACGCCAGTCTATGACAAAGACGATAATAAGAAAAATGGTTGAAAGTGTCAGAATACCGGATGATATCTGCGCGAGATTGTGACCTAATACCGTACGGGCGAAACTCGGGTTTATAAGCGGCGGCACCGTACTTCCGAGTGTCAGTATGAACCAATTTGTCGGCCAGAGGAGATGATGTTCCAACAGTGATGCAAGCCGTCTGGTGCGGTCTGACAGTTTGATTTCCGTATGCAGAAATGTTTCCCTGATGACATAGGGAATATCCGATACCCCCCACGCCCACCGTTTCGATTGTTCATATTGATTGACAATCGTATTGAAAAAACCGTGGCTTTCGGCCGCATCGACTAAAATAGGCAGAAAAATCGGCTGTACGGATACGTGTTCTCCGCGGGCAAAATACACGGTGAAAAACATGTGATAGTCTTCCGGAATTACATCAACCGCCCAGTAGCCGACCGATGCCGCCGTCTGAAAAGAAAGCGAATATGTCGAAAAGTTAATGAGCCGTGATTGCTGGGAAAGGAATGCCAGATTCCACATGCTGTTTAATGTATTGAGAAACCGGTTCGGCAGCGGAATACGCCAGATATTGTTATAAAACATAATGCTTCCCTGGTAGAAATGATCGTGGCGGTGCGGGTCGCTTAGGAACTGGTAGGCGAGCGCGGAAAAATATTTGGGATGAGGAAGCGCATCCGCGTCACAGGAGGTGACGGTGGTCCAGGCAACCGGAATATGTTTTTCCTTAAGAAGTATTGCGGCCTTACGGGCTGCCCAGGCCATATTGGATGATTTGCCGGCAATTTCTCCCGTCACCAACGTATGGCGGGTAATCAGAAAGTGACCGAATATGCTTCCGAACTCTTTCTTTAAAAGGGTACCGGTTTCAGTACTGTTGGGGTCTTTGGTTTCCGTCGCCAGCACGATAATGATGCGTTCCCGCGGATAATCCTGATGGGCCAGATTTTCGAGCGTTCTGCGAAGTATGTGAATAGGTTCCTGAAATTCCGGAATAATAATGACATGCCACAGATCATTAAAATGCGGGAGATTCCGTGCCTGTTCAAGCCAGTTGACTGCTGTGTGTGCGGTAAACATGACGAATGACCGCATCGCAAAAATGACCAGGGAGACGGACTTATAAAACCAATATACGTCGAACGTGATGATGAGGTATGCGACCAGCGCCGGATGCCAGAAGGAGAGCCAAAGCGGCAGTGTGATGATAAACCACGAAAGAGCCGGAATAGCGATTTCGAAAAAACGCTGCGTTTTGTTGGGGTAACGCAAAAATATTTGGCGCATAGAATCAAGCTAAATTATACCACGCGCTCTGTCAGATCGAAAATAATGCCCTCGCGTTTTCGGTCGTGGCTTTCATGATATCGGCAACCGGTATATTGCGGAGTTTTGCAATATGATCGGCAATTAACGGGATATATTTGGGTTCGTTACGGTCTCCGCGGTGCGGCACGGGAGTAAGGTACGGCGCATCCGTTTCCAGAAGCAGCATGGAAAGCGGGATATGGGGGACGATCGTCATAAGCTGTTTGGAGTAGGTCACGTTTCCGTCGACACCCATGTATAGTCCCAACTCCTGTGCCAGCCGCAGATCCTGCAGTCCTCCGGAAAAACAATGCAGGACGCCGCGGGGAGGTTGGGGCAACCGTGCGATGACCGAAAACATATCCTCAAACGCATCACGGCAATGGATGATGACCGGTTTGTCATACGTACGTGCAAGGGTAAGCTGATCTTCAAACAGCCGTTGCTGTACATCTTTCCGGCCGGCGGCTATTTCTCCTTTGTATTCGTGATAATCCAGACCGCATTCGCCGACGGCGACAATATATTTTTTGTTTTCTTCGTCTTTAAGCAGTGTTTCTATGTACGATACGTCGGGGTTGTGCGGAGCTTCATACGGGTGGAATCCGACTGCGGCAAATACGACTCCTTCATGCTGACGGGCCAACAGTACGGCAGTCCGGCTGGAATTGTGATCGACTCCCGGCACGACGAACTGTCTGACTCCCGCTTTTTTGGCGTTGCCGATAACCATTGCGCGGTCGGAGTCATAGTCCGCAAAATTTAATTGGACGTGTGTGTCGATGTACATACTATGTGAGGCGGGGGAATAACGGTGCGCCTGCCATAATCGTTGATCCGGAAAATTGTTCACAAATGACTGTTCCCGTGTGCGGAAGGAATAGTTGTATCAATACGCTTATTTCCTGAATCGGACCGATGAAAAAGTTTATAGATGCTGTGAGTTCCTCGCCCTTTTTTTCCCAGGGTTTTTTTTCATTTACCGCAATATCGAGTGTTTTTATTTTCCCCCACAGATAGGTTAACGCCTCATTAAATTCGAACGCTTCAATATGGTGTTTGTACTCCGGATTATCTTTCAGATAATCCTGAAACGAACGGGGGGCGGGAATTGTCAGCATCGGAGCTACCGATGCAAGTTTGGCAATCCGGGCGACAAGATTTCCCAGTCCGTTTGCCAAGTCCGCATTATAGAGTTCTTTAAATCTGCGTTCCGAAAAATCTCCGTCGGCAGAGGCGGGGATTTCGCGCAGAAAATAGTACCGTAACGGATCGGCACCGTATTTGTTTATAAGTTCCAGAGGATCGATGACATTTCCCAGCGTTTTACTCATCTTTTGTCCGTTTACCGTAAAGTAACCGTGTACAAACAATGCTTTCGGCGGTTGTAGCCCGGCAGAGAGCAAAAATGCAGGCCAGTATACCGCATGGAAACGGCTGATACCTTTGCCGATGACATGGACGTCTGCGGGCCACCATTTTTTGTACGTTTGTTCATCCCATCCGAATCCGATACCGGACTGGTAAATGTTGAGCGCGTCGAACCATACATACATACGCTGTGACGGATCATTCGGCACGGGAACTCCCCAGTTTTTGGCCCGTTCGTTACTCCGGGAAATACTGATATCCCGAAGCGGCTGTTTTAGAAACGAAAGCACTTCGTTTTTGCGGGTGTCAGGCGTAATTGCCAGCGTGTCTGTCGTTATCAGGTCAATAAGTTGCTGCTGATATTTGGACAGCCGGAAAAAATAATTCTCTTCTTTGACCGTTTCCAGTTTTTTTCCGGGATGCTCAAAACATTCACCCTGTTCATTGAGTTCTTCCGGCTCGTAAAATGTTTCGCACCCGACACAGTAGAGCCCTTCATATGATTTTTTGTAGATATCCCCGGCTTTGTTGCAGCGCTCCCATAGATTCTGACTGGAGGGGAAGTGATGAAGCGTATCGCTCCCTTTTTGCCAGATATCGAACTGGCAGCCCAGGGATTTGGTCAGTTCGAAAAATTTCGTATTATTCGTATCGATGAACTGCTGTACCGGTTGTCCGGCCTTTTCTGCGGCCTGCACGTTTTTGAGCGCATTCTCATCTCCGCCCGAAAGCAGCAGCGTATCTTCCCCGAGTAGGCGGTGGTATCGGGCGATGACGTCTCCCTGGACGAATTCCAATGCATGCCCGATATGCGGCGCCGCATTGACATAAGGAATAGCGCAGGTAATATAGAATTTTTTATTCATAGTATGTATTTTACTACACTTACGGCTGTTCCTGGTCTTTCCAGAGATACTCGAGCGCGATTATGCTGGCAAGCAGTAATACCGCGTAGAGCGGCTGCCGTAATCCGAGCAGCCGGAGGATAAAATATATCGTGATTCCCGCGCTGATGAGCAGTGCATGGCGCGCATGCTGCAGGAAATACAACAGAAGTGATGTTGCGGCTATGATAAAAAGCAGGAAAAATCCGGTCAGAGAAATTAAGGAATCGGGAGGAACGATATTGACGTACGCCGCTATTCCGATAAGTCCGGTCAGTCCGGTAAACAGGACAAACGGATTGCGTGGTACTTTGCGCCTCTCCATATATATTGATTGTAGGTGAGTTTATGAGCATGCTACAATGGGGCACGTGAGTCCTGACTTCCTTATCCTCATTATTGTCGTGATTGCCGGATTTGCGGTATTGGGATTTCTGGTCAAAAAGGAACTTACGAAACTTACGGAAAAGAAAGATGATTCCACGCTCACTGAATGGCTTAAATCCATGCAGGTATCCATAGAAAACACCAATAGGGTGTTAAATGAAGCAATGCGCGGACAGACGACGGACGTAAGCCGTCTGCTTCAGGCAAATACCAAGCAGCTTAATGAACGTCTGGATACTGCGGCCCGGGTCATAGGGGATCTGAAGCAGAATCTGGGAGAAATGTCGGAAGTGGGTAAAGGGATCCGCAGTCTACAGGAGTTTCTGCAGTCGCCGAAGCTCCGGGGAAATATCGGCGAGCAGGTCATGCAGGATATGATCGGTCAGGCATTCCCGAAAAATTCGTTTCACCTGCAATATCAGTTCAAAAGCGGGGTGAAAGTAGATGCGGTGTTAAAAACAGACGCAGGGCTCCTGTGTGTGGATTCCAAATTTCCCATGGAAAATTTCACCAAAATGCATAAGGGCGAAACGGAAGTTATCCGTGCAGCGGCGAAACGGGATTTTTTCGCGGATGTCAAAAAACACGTTTCGGATATCAGCAAAAAATATATTCTGCCGGAAGAAGGTACGATGGATTTTGCCCTGATGTATATACCCAGTGAGGGTGTGTATTACGAAATTGCAAATATGGAAGATCTTATGGGTTACGCGCGGAAACTACGCGTGTATCCCGTATCGCCCAATACCCTGTACGCGCATTTACAGGTGCTGCTGCTGTCGTTTCAGGGGAAAGATCTGGAGCAGAAATCGCGGCAGGTATTTCAGCTGCTGCGCGCTATCCAGAAAGATTACGGGAAAATAGAGGAAAATTTGGGGGTGTTGGGCAGACACGTTAACAATGCATATAACACCATGAATACTGTGTCCGGGTCGTTTTCCCTGCTCGGGCAAAAATTGTCGCAAACGCAGATGCTCAGAGAAGAGGAAGAAGAATCAAAGGTGTTGCCCGAATAATTATGAAAAACGCGCTTATTCTTCATGGAACGGCAAACACCTCAGGCGGTAATTGGTTTCCCTGGCTGAAAAAGGAGTTGGAAAAAAGGGGATATTTAGTGTGGTCTCCTGATCTACCGAGGGCGGATGAGCCGGACGAAAAACGGTATCTTGATTTTATATTCGCAAACAAACAATGGGAGTTTAACCGGGAGACTGTCATCGTTGGTCATTCATCCGGAGGAGTGGCCGCGCTTAAATTATTGCAGCGGTTACCCGACGGTGTGGGTATAGACCGCTGCTTTACCGTCGGCGCTTTCACTAATACCCACGGGTGGGATGACATTGCCGGTTTGTTTACGACGCCGTTTGATTTTACTGAAATCAAAAACCATGCACGGAAATTTATCGTGTATCACTCTGATGATGATCCGTATGTGCCATTGCGTGACGCAAAAGAATTGGAAAGCAAATTATCGGCAGAATTAGTTATGATGCCCGGGCAGGGGCATTTCAATTTAGAAAAAGGCGAACAGTACCGGACTTTTCCTGAGCTTCTCGAAAAGATTATCCGGTAAGATTATAATGACCCCACGATGATCAAAGTCCCGGTTGCCGAGCGCAAGCTCAATAAGGAACAGCAGGAAGCAGTAACATACGGTGATGGACCGCTTCTGATTATTGCCGGTGCCGGAACCGGAAAGACTACCGTTGTCACCGAGCGGATCAAACACATGATCAGTTCCGGAAGAGCGCTGCCTTCCCAAATCCTTGCACTGACGTTTACGGAAAAAGCCGCACGTGAGATGGAAGAACGGGTGGACGTCATTATGCCCTACGGGGTGACAGAAATGTGGATCTCGACGTTTCACAGATTCTGCGACCGGCTCCTGCGGCAGGAGGCGATTCATATCGGGCTCAATCCGTCGTATACACTGATGACCGACACGGACGCTACCATGCTGTTTCGGGCACACCTGTTCCATTTCCCGCTGGAATATTTCCGTCCGTTGGGAAACCCGACGAAGTTTATAGGGGGGATACTGCAGCATTTTTCCCGCCTTCAGGATGAGGATGTGACGCCTGATCAGTACGTCGCATGGGTCAAGGCCCGGGAGGGAACACACAGTGACGAAGCGGGGATATTGGAACAGCAGAAATATACGGAGTTAGCACTTGCCTATAAAGCGTATCAGGAATTGAAGACAAAAGAGGGGCTCATGGATTTCGGGGATCTTATCACCCAAACGCTTTCACTGTTTAGGAAGCGGAAGAATATCCTGTCGTTTTATCAGCAGCAGTTTACCTACATATTGGTAGATGAATTTCAGGACACGAATATTGCCCAAAATGAATTGATCAGGCTTCTTGCTGGAACCCGGGAAAATATTACGGCTGTTTGCGATGATGACCAGAGTATATATAAATTCCGGGGTGCGGCGGTTTCCAACGTGTTGTCATTCCGGAAGCATTTCCGGAATGCAAAACTTATCGTACTGACCCAAAATTACCGTTCCTCGCAGGCAATCCTCGATGCGTCATACCAGCTGATCCAGCACAATAACCCCGATAGATTAGAGGTAAAAGAGCATATCGACAAAAAACTGATTGCAAAGCGCGGTGTTGCGGGAGTCTGGCCGAAATTGTTGTATACGGACAGAGTGGAAAACGAAGCGGACGCGGTCGCCAAAGAAATCCGGCAGTTGCGGGAGAAGGAAACCGTTGGCGGGAAGAAACCGGAGTGGAAGGATTTTGCGATCTTAGTCAGAGCCAATAATCACGCCGAACCGTTTGTCCGGGCGCTTATGCGCCATGACATACCGTATCAATTCTTAGGACCCGGACAGCTGTTCCGCCAGCCGGAGATAAAAGACCTGATTGCATACCTTGAGGTGCTGCATAATTTCGAAAATACCGTTGCGGTATTCCGGGTGCTTTCCATGGAGTATTTTGCACTCAGCGCCAGGGACATTGCGGCCATAACTATATTTGCACGGAAGCAAAATCTATCACTGTTTGAAGCGTGTGAAGTCATAGCGGGGGAACGGGTAATTGACGGTGTCACGGTGCCTGTTTTGCAGGAAGCGACCGTTACGATGGTGACGGCGCTTATTAAAATGTTTCACAAACATTTGGGACTGGTGACGAAAGAAAGTGCCGGCCAGCTGCTATTTTATTTTTTGTCCGATACGGGAATGATGAAAAATATCCTGGATTACAGTGCGCCGATCGACGAAAAAAAGGCAAACAATATTTCAAAATTTTTCAGCAAGCTCAAAACATACGAAACGGATCACGCGGATGCAAGTGTGACGGCGGTTCTGGACTGGATTGTGTTATCCATGGAACTCGGTGAATCACCGCTCGCCAACGACAATGACTGGATGACAAATAATGCGGTAAATATATTGTCCGTGCACGGATCCAAGGGTCTCGAGTTTCCCGTCGTGTTTCTTGTCAATCTCGTCGGCGCCCGGTTTCCCACAATCGAGCGCAAAGAAACCATACCAATCCCTGATGAGCTGATAAAAGAAGAGCTGCCCGAAGGGGATTATCACCTCGAAGAAGAGCGCAGGCTTTGTTACGTCGGCATGACGCGCGCAAAAGATTATTTGTATATCACGGGTGCGAACTATTACGGAGAAGGGAAGCGGGAGAAAAAATTATCCCCGTTTGTATACGAAGTCATCGGAGAAAAAGGAATCGTGCCGCCCTCCGAGCAGCCCAAACAAATGTCCCTTCTGGACTGGAAAAAGGATACTGAAACTGTTCATAGTGACTCCGACGCAGGACATCAGCCGCTTCAGATTGCCTATCTTTCCTATTCGCAGATAGAAACGTTCAGGCTGTGTCCGCTGCACTATAAACTGAAGTACCTGCTTAATATCCCGACGCCGCCGTCGGCATCGCTTTCATTCGGTACGAGCATGCATGACGCACTGCATGATTTTTATGCACTGCATGCAGCGGGGGAACCCGTCACTAAAAAACAGCTTTTATCGTTGCTAACCACCCGCTGGCGGAAAGAAGGGTATGAAAACAAGCGGTACGAAACGGATATGAAAAAGCGCGGCGAGAAATACCTTTCGGAGTATTTCGATAAGGAATTTGATCCGCATACGGTGATTGCGACGCTGGAACAGCCGTTTACCGTACCGGTGACTCATGACGGAAAAACATTGAAAATCGGGGGGAAAATAGACAGGATTGATCTTCGTCCTGACGGAGCCATTGAAATCATTGATTACAAAACAGGCAGGATGCCCAGTAAGCGCGAGGTAGATGCAAATTTACAGCTGTCCATGTATGCACTGGCTGCGAGTGAAATACCCGCCGTTCCGTTCGGAAAAAAGGCCGCGGATATCACGCTGTCGCTGTACTTTTTTGACACGCAGACAAAAATTTCCACCACCCGTTCCGCGGATCAGTTGGCAAAAGAAAAAATAACCATCATTGATATCGCAAGACAAATTGAGCAATCCGATTTCCGCTGTTCCGGCAATATGCTGTGTTCGGATTGTGAATACAAACTTTTTTGCGGGATTTCCTGATAATCGCACGGGGAGTTACGGCGTCATCGGATAATACAGTGTTTCTCCTCCGAACCCTTCCTTGAATTTAGTAAAGCCTTTCCATTCATGATTTTTATCGGGGTGCCGCTCGTCCCATACGCCGACAAAATCAAGCGCTTTGCATCCTAAGTGTTTGGATTCTTTCAGTGCTTCCCATACCAAAAGCGTCGGGGCAAACAGTTTTTTACCTTTAGGAAGTGCGCCGGCAATCCAATAGTATGCGATATTACTCCAGCAAATCAGCATGATTCCTCCGACTAGTTGTTTGTCCGCCGTGTACGCGAGCAAGACGGCTTTTTTTGTGTCCGGTAACGCAACCCAGAGTTTTTGAGCGCCTGCCGTGGTTATAAAGCCCAAAAAACCGGCGGAGCGGTTTTTAAGACGGATCAGGGCATCAATATTTTTTGATACCGAAACGGTAACTCCGTTTTTCTGCGCGCGGCGGACGGCTCTGCGCTTGGCCTCACTCAGCCTGGAAAATATTTCGTTCTCTTCGCCTCGTACATCCACGCGGATCGTTTTGGTCGGGATAAACGGATCCCTGTTCAACGCAATATGACGGGGTACGGTTTTACACCATCGCGCAAGATCCTGTTGTCGTACACGACTGTCAGGTTCTATGGCAAGTCTTCGTACGTGATACCGGTCAAGAATCGGAACGAGTTTTTTGACGGCGGGAAGGCGGGTAACCCGTTGAATTTTGGCAATCCCTCCGATGATCGGGAAGGGTTTAATGAATATATGGCACCCGTCGAGTGTTTCTACCACCCATCCGAGCGAGCGGATATATGAAGCGTAGAGCGCTGATTGTTGGATTTCCATGTAAATGTCAGCCCCGGGTTTTCTGTTTGAGGATGGTCCACCGTATCGAGTCGGCAATGGTATATAGTTTATACGGCAGTGGCCGGATAACGAGATCATAGGAGCCGGAAAATTCCACCATGCGCGGGTTGAATCCCTGTTTAAACCGGTGGAATCCGAACCACGGATCGTGCGGATCAGGGTTTGGCCCCATCGCGCCCCACAGGTCGAATGATTCGTATCCGTGTGCTTTTCCCCACAATGCGATTTCCCACAGTAACAGGGTAGGCGCCATGACTTCCCGATGATCCCGGCTGGAGGTGCCGTAGGGATAGTACAGCGTTTTACCCAACGCAAATATAATCCAGGCAGCCAGTGTTTTTCCTTCGAAGCTGGCGGTAAACAGATGTGCCATACCCCTTTTTTTCATGATAGTCCACATGGTCTGATGATAGCGGGCGTTGTGCGCATAAAATCCCTGACGGCCGGTTGTTTCTTCGTTGAGCCGCAGGTATTCAGAAAACGCCTGATCGGAATTATCTTCTTTTACTTCGACGTGATGTTTTTGGGCGACCCGCAGGTTATACCGGGTTTTCGGATGCATGGAAGCAAGGAGTGTTTCTTCTGATTTGGTAAGATCCAGAATAAACGTATATCTGGTAAAAAGCGGGCGGTGCGACGGGATAAGCGGGAGCGTTTTATCCAGCGCATGCTTGCCTGCTACGACATCCGGTTCAAGTTGGATTGCCACTGCGTTTTTTTGGCGACCGAGTTTCATAAGGAGCGAAATCATGGCGCGGGTGGGCTTGGGTCCCTTAGGGAAATACCCGACAGTCCACGGGGTATACGGAATACGGTGAAAGGTAATCTGCCAATTGTGCAGGCGGGCAACATCAATCCCCATGGCGGAACGGAATTGCCCCCATTCCCATGTCTGCATCGGGTGTGTAATGCCGGCATTTTGGGTGTCTTTTCCGGTTTCGGAGGGTTTTTGGGTTGTTATGCCGACCTGTTGCATACTGGTATTATCGCGCTTTTATAGGTGTGGTACAATATCGTGCGATGAAGCAAAAACGGACAGTTCGGTCAGATACTCCGATACACTGGTTGCCTATAGATAGCCGTTTTATCAATCCTCTTTTTTCCTTCGGTCACGTGCGTGGCATTGCAAAAGTTTTCCTGACAATCGAGATGACACTTGCGGCAGGTGTGGTGACGGGGACGCTGCTTCTTGTGGTGCTTCGCCTCGCGTCCTAAAGCAGCATATCGTCTTCCCGGAATCCCCGGTTTGCGTCAAGCGATACCTGTAAATCCAGAGCTGACTCGGGAATATCCGCGATAAACCGCGATATCATGTTTTGCGTTCTGGTCCCGAAGAAAAGCCGCCGGTTGGCATATGTAAGGTATAATTTTTCTTTCGCGCGGGTGATTCCTACATAACAAAGCCGGCGTTCTTCTTCTATTTCATCTTTTTCCATAAGGGAGCGGCTGTGCGGAAATATGCCTTCTTCCATGCCGACGATGGCAACGACGGGAAATTCCAGACCTTTGGCAGCATGCAGCGTCATTAATGTGACGGCCTGACGGGCTCCCGGCGTTTCCTTTACCTTTTTGGGAATATATTCCTGTTCGACAAGGGCTACGTTTTCCAGAAATTCCGACAGCACGGGAAATTCTGTTGCCACAGAGCGCAATTCCTTGATATTTTCGAGCCGGTAGGCTTCTTCCTCCACGTTGGCATCATAGAGTTCCAGGTATCCGGTTGCTTCAATGGTTGTATCCAGCAGTTCGAGTGTGGAAAGGGCGATAAGCGTGGTATCTTTGGCGATGCGGTCTGCAAATGAGAGAAATTTTGCCAGCCTGCCTTTTCCCAGTTTTTCTATCCTGTTATAGGAAACGGTATCTTTCGGATTGGAAAGAATCCTAAGATATGCAAGTACGTCTTTGATTTCTTTCCGTTCATAAAACCGCGTGCCTCCGACTAACGTATACGGGACGCCGGCGTGAAGGAACGCCTCTTCCAGTACCCGGGATTGTGCGTTGGTCCGGTACAAGACGGCAAAATCGGAAAACGGCTTGCCGGACTGCAGAATCATATGAATGAGAAATGTCGCCTCGTCCTGTTCATTCCTCGCTTCATACAGCGTGATATGATCACCGCCTTTTTTGTCGGTCCAGAGCTTGAGGATAGGGTGTGACGTGTTTTTGGAAATCACGCCGTATGCCGCGTTTAATATCATCTGCGTCGAACGGTAGTTTTGCTCCAGGTTAAATACGGCAACATCAGGAAAATCCGAACGGAAATTCGTGATGTTCCGGAAATCCGCCCCGCGCCACCGGTAGATCGATTGCGACGCGTCGCCTACCACGCAAATATTACGCCATCTGGCACTCAGCTGTTTGGTCAGCACGTACTGCGCTTTATTGGTATCCTGGTATTCGTCAACGAGAATATAGTGATATTTTTCCTGGTATTTACCCAGTACATCAGGATTCCGGGAAAACAACTGCACGGTTTTCATCAGCAGGTCGTCGAAATCAAGCGCTTCATTTTCGAGCAGCAGTTTCTGATATCCCAGGTATACCCGCGCGACTGTTTCCTGAAAATTACCGCGGGCAATGTTGGGGTATTCGAGCGCCGGAATCAGTTCGTTTTTGGCCTGCGAGATTGTGGCAAGAACCGCTCTCGGGTTGTAATTTTTCACCGAGATATCAAATTTTTTCATCACGTCTTTTATGGCGTCAATCTGGTCGGAGTCATCATAAATGACGAAATTTTGCGGTACGTTGATATGTTTGCCGTCAATCCGTAAGATTTTGGCGCACAGCGAATGAAACGTACCGGCATACGGCAACTCTTTGGTATGTATAATGGCACGGATCCGCTCTTTCATGGCACTGGCGGCTTTGTTGGTGAATGTGACCATCAGGATGTTATGGGGATCAGCTTTCTGTTGCTCGATCAGATATGCGACCCGGTAGGTGAGTACGCGTGTTTTGCCGCTGCCGGCTCCGGCCAGAATCAGCACAGGGCCGTCCGTATGGACGACTGCCTTTTGCTGATCGGGGTTTAAATCATTGAGGAGCCCTGAGATCATAGACTATAATAGTAGCATATGAAAAAGCTTTTCATTTTGGGGAACTGGAAGTCAAATAAAACAATGGAAGAAGCGCGGGTGTGGGAGCAGAGTTTTATGCCTGACATTGCCGGTAGAACGCAGGATATTACTATCATAGTGTGTCCGGCTTTCCATCATCTGACGCTATTTGCAAACCATAAGGGACGGTATGCATTGGGAATTCAGGATATTTCTCCGTACGAGTCCGGTGCATTTACCGGAGCAATTTCGGCAGCAATGGTGAAAGATATGGTGACATACACCATGATCGGTCATTCGGAACGCCGCAAATATTTCGGGGAAACGGATGAGCTCGTTTCGGAAAAAGTGAAACGTGCTCTGGACGCTGGTATCCGGCCGATCGTATGCGTGTCGGAGCCCGTTCAAGCAGAGCGGCTGCATGCATTGGTTCCCGCATTCAGCGAATCCGGTCTCATACTCTACGAACCCCTGTTTGCCATCGGGTCGGGCACCTCGGATTCGCCGGAAAATGCCAACAAGACCGCCGGATTTATACACGATATTGTTCCCGTCCCGATTCTTTACGGAGGAAGCGTCACGCACGAGAATGTACAGGGGTTCGTCCGTGAAGAATACCTTTCCGGCGTCGGCGTCGGAGGTGCAAGTTTAGATCCGAAGAAATTTCAGGCACTTATCAGTGCGGTAGTGTAATATTCTCTGACAGATACCCATATGGAACCGCGGACCCGGCATGTAGATATACCAAAGATGCATCTTGTCGTCCTCCTGTTCGGAGTATTGTTGCTGTTGTTTGTGGTTTCCAAAGCAATATTGTTTTCCGCGCGGTTTATGCGAACGACAGGAATCACTCCTACAACCCTGGTCCGGTTAATTTTTGACAACGGTGCGGATTTACATCCCATTGACGGAAGAGTAAATATGCTCCTTCTGGGTATTCCGGGAGGGGATCATGAAGGCACGGATTTAACCGATACGATTTTGGTTCTTTCATTTCATGAAAAAAATAAAACGCTGTCCATGATATCGCTTCCCCGCGATATCTGGTCCGATACGTTAAAAGATAAAGTAAACAGTGCATATCATTACGGTGAGTTGAAGAAAAAGGGGGGAGGACTGATTTTGTCCAAAGCAGTCGTTTCCGACATGATCGGATTACCGATTCAGTATGCGCTCGTTCTGGATTTTTCCGGCTTCCGTAAAGTTATTGATTTGGTAGGGGGCATAGAGGTGAATATCCCGAAAAGTTTTACGGATCCGGAATTTCCGATACCGGGCAAAGAAAATGATGAGTGCTCGGGGGATCCGGAGTTCAGGTGCAGGTATGAGCCGCTGCATTTTGAGGCCGGGCCGCTCGTTATGAACGGAGATTTGGCACTTAAATATGTCAGAAGCAGGCATGCCGAGGGAGATGAAGGAAGTGATTTTGCCAGAGGGCGACGTCAACAGGAAGTGCTATTGGCGCTTAAATCAAAACTCATGTCAAAAGATATTTACCTCAATCCCGGAGAATTGGAGAAATTGTACGGAGCGTTCGATGAGGCGACTGATATGGATATGAATATCGGCGAGTTGTTGACTGTGGGAAAAATGTTTATGCAAACGCCGAAAGAGCGTACGCAGCGTATATCTCTGGAAGATAAACTGTATACGCCCCCGAGTTCATTGTACGGCCGGTATGTATTGTTGCCGGAGGAAAGTTTTGAAGCAATCCACGCATTCGTCAAATCTTCATTGAAATAAGCTGCTTTTTTGTTTGATCTCCTGTCAGTG
This sequence comes from Candidatus Gottesmanbacteria bacterium, assembly GCA_023245355.1. GTDB lineage: Bacteria > Patescibacteriota > Microgenomatia > UBA10105 > UBA927 > UBA927. The sequence goes on from JAHFKN010000007.1 coordinate 63,427, forward strand.
ATACCTATCCCAGGAGAAATGCCCGCAGATTTAAAACACCAACCCCAGAAGCAGAAGCAGGATGCCTCCGGCGACAACACTTGCTCCCAGGACACTCGGAACACCGGCGACCGGTACTTTCGGCGTCGGATTGACGGCAATAGGAGCCGGTGTGGCAGTGGCTCCCGGAGCTGAGGTCGGACCGGTTGATACCCTACATGCGTCGCTTGATATCCAGACATTGTTGTTGTCCCGTACCTGACAGGAGAAGCTGTAGGCACCG
>JAHFKN010000002.1 GCA_023245355.1 Candidatus Gottesmanbacteria bacterium
CGCCGCTATCGCAGCTCCTGCTTTTGCAAGAGCGGGAGCAGCACTCGCGGTCCACCACTCGGCGACTTTGCTTGCGGCCAATACGACGGCTGCAGCGGCTTTATCCGGACCGGCAATCACCACTGCTCCTCCGAGCGCGATTCCCGCGCCTGTTGCTACCCAATTTCTGATCACTTTCCACTTCGCATTTTTTTCTGCCTTCGCCTCAAAGTGACCGCGCATTTCCTGTTGTTGATCAGGGGTAAAATGACTGACGACTGTATCAAGCGCACGGAGTTCCCGTGCTTTGGCGCCCTTAAAGGTGTAATTTTCCGACAAAAACTTCCCGGCTTTTTCTGCAACCCGTTTTATCACTCCGCTCTCGCGTTCTACCGGCGCTGCTAATTCCCCTGTTTGCTCAGTCATATCTTTTCCTCCGTAAGGGCAGCATCTATTTCATCGACAAGTTTCCCCATGACCGCATGCACCTCATCGAGCACCGCTTCATCTTTCGTCGCATCTTCGATAAGCTGAAGATACGTTTCCGCAGTTGCTTTCCCCGGCTGTTTTACCAGCGCGTCCAGTTTATCTTTGGGCATGTTGGAAAGTAATGTCGGCCAAATGGATGCTTTCAGACTCTCGGAAATCACGGCATACAGCTTCACCTTATCCTGTTCTTCGAGGTTGGAAGCTTCAATGCGGGCAAGAATCGCTTTAAGTTTCTCTTCCATGATAGTTAGGCCGCCATCGGCTTGGGTACAGCGGGTGTTTTCGGTACGCGCTCCCCGCCCTGCAGAATTTTATTGACAATGGGGGCCACTGTCTCCGTTGTGGCGACAGCGCCTGCCATCTTTGCACCCTGAGCGGCTATCCACTCAACAGGACGGAACCGTGTCATTGCCCATGTAGCAAGTGCTTTCGGAGCCAATCCGCGTATAATGCGGTTTGTCGGAGGCAACCAGATAGCTGCGGTCAGCAAAAAGTCTGCAGCTCTGGCTCCCCATTGCACGCCGCGCATGGTGTCATATGCCTGCGGACGGAGATTTTCCAGCGCCTGCTGTGACCCTTCAAATCCTTTTTTACCCATACGGTCAATCACTTGTTCATAGGCCGTAACAGAATCAACTAACGGCTCTGTACGCCGCACTTTGTCCGGCACCAGCCCGGTTTTTACATTTTTTTCCGCTCCCCCCTTGTACGTGCCGTGTTGCCGGAGTTCAAGGTACGCAATAGCGCGGTCTCTCGGCGTCCCTAATTCTGCACCCATTGATTGTTCACTCATGATATCCCTCCTTTGGAAAGGGCAGTTTCTACATCATCTAGGACACTGTGAACCGTGGCATTCAACTCCTCGGCCATCTTCGGATCGCTTAACGGCTTTTTCATAACTTCGACAAACGCTTCCACAGTATCCTTTGCCGGATTTGTCGCCAAATCTTTTAATTCATCGGCCGGTGTGTATTTGAGCAGCACGGGCATAACTACACTATGGAGATACTCGCTGATCTTGGCATACAGCGCATTTTTATCTTCGTCCGTCCATCCGGACTTCTCAATCTGAACGACTATATCGGTGAGCCGATCTTCAAACGTAGCGTGTTTTGTATTCATACTAGCTTCACTGTAACCAACTGTAGGTCTGGTTGTCAACAAGCTTGGGGCAGTGCTTGCGTATATACCCATAGTAATTGCCCCTGCGCATGCCTGTCAAGCCGTGAATCCTCTACTCCCCTACTTCATGGCGGTCAGAATCCGCTCCAGCGCTACGACAAACGCTGCCGTGCGTAAATCCGTTTTATGTGTAACGGACGCATCCCACACTGCCCCCGCTGCATCCGCCATCTTTTTGGCTAACTTTTGGTTTACCTGTGTTTTTGTCCAATGCTGACCTTTACGGTTTTGCTCCCACTCAAATGCAGACACCGTCACGCCTCCGCTGTTGGAGAGAATATCAGGAATGACAGGAATACCTTTCTTATAGAGAATAGTGTCAGCCTCAGGTGTCGTCGGGCCGTTTGCCATTTCCAATACGACTTTTGCTTTCACCTTTGCCGCATTTTCGCGGGTTAACGCGTTTTCCAATGCCGCAGGCACGAGGATATCAACCGGCAACTCCAATAACGATTCGTTTGTGACCTGTTTCCCTTTTTTTAAATCGCACACGGAACCGGAGCAGTAACACCCCGCCAGATATCCGTTTTTCTTTTTGCATTCCAGGGTAAGAGCCGGATTGATTCCTTCGGCTACATAAATCCCTCCCTTGCTGTCTGATACGGCAACAACCCGGATCCCTGCTTCATCTAAAAATTTCGCGACGTTATATCCGACATTCCCAAACCCCTGCACGGCAGCCGTCAGCGTTCCTTTAAGTTTCAGCCTCTTTAATATTGCCTGTAACACGAACAAACCGCCCAATCCGGTCGCCTCTTCCCGCCCTTCGCTTCCGCCGTCTTTAATGGCTTTCCCCGTGAAGGTACTGGTAAGCTTTCGTTCATCTTTTTTTGAGAGCGTTACACCGAATGCTTTCGCTTTTTTTCGTTGCACCTTGAGAAATTCGTCAACCATCCACCCCATGATGACACCGTTGGTATTGACGTCGGGCGCAGGCACATCGAGATCCGGGCCGATAAAATCGGCAATGGCGTTCCCGTATCCGCGGCTTACCCGCTCGAGTTCACCCTGTGAAAGCATTTTCGGATCAAGAATAATTCCGCCTTTACCGCCTCCCAATGGCAAATCAGCGACAGCACATTTCATCGCCATCCAGAAAGAAAGCGCTTTTACTTCGTCCAAACTGACATTGTGATGATACCGGATTCCGCCTTTGTACGGGCCGCGCGCGTTATTAAACTGTACGCGGTATCCTTCAAATATTTTTTGCGTCCCGTCATCCATAACGACCGGAATAGTCACATTTACCTGACGCTGCGGTACTCTGAGTACGGCCACTTTCCGGTCGATATTTGTTAATTTCTTCTTTGAAGCCTTCAGCACCGTATGTGCTTTTTCCAGCTGCTTCATTGCCGACTCGAACGGATTAATTGCTGTCATACACACCTCCTGGTATAAAATAATAAAAGTACTCAGTTTATACTGCTTATGTTAGTAAAATAGCTCTGTTTTGATCTGCTCTTTGGGCACATTGCGTCCAAGCAGCACTTCCCGCACTTCCTCTATCATCGCCTTATTGCCGCACAAATAAAATTCAGATACTTCCGGGTTCGTTTCCTGTTTTATCACATGCTCCGTCACATGACCGCGTAACCCTATCCATCCGTCACCGGGTTTTGAGAGTATCAGGCGCCAGGTAAAGAACGGATTAAGAGATGATATCCTGTCAAACTCTTCTTTCCAATAGACATCTTCTTCATGCCGTAATCCCCAATATAGAACCAGTTGCGTCTTTGCACGCTCAGCGCTCCCGTTGGCATAATCCAGAATCATCGCATGAAACGGGGCAACCCCGGTGCCGGTTGCAATCATGACCTTTTTCTTCGGAGACGGGTCAAACGACAACGCTCCCCCGGTGGGGGCCACGATTGTTGCACTATCCCCGACATGAAGCCCGAGCGTCCATTTGCTTCCCGGCCCCATCGGAGATACATCATGAATCATCAGCAGTTCATTATTTTGATTCGGCGGAGACGCTATGGACATCGTCCTATTGATTCCGGGGGCAATCATAAGCATCATATTCTGACCTGCGCGGAATTCTATGGACGGAGGAGAAACAAGCCGGAACGTGACGAAATACACGTGGCCTGTCACCTGCTCTTTTTTAACGACTTCAAGCGTGATTTTCTGTGCCATGGGTTTCTATATATTTCTCCGCGTCCATCGCAGCCATACAGCCTTGACCGGCCGCAACAATGGCCTGGCGGTATCTGGGATCGACGCAGTCTCCGGCAGCAAAAACGCCGGGCACAGCGGTTTCTGTCTGGGGGCTAAGCGGTGATGCTGCACGGGTAACTACGACATATCCCTTCGGATCCAAATCGACAAATCCTTTGAGAAATTCCGTGTTCGGTTTGTGTCCGATTGCCAGAAACACCCCCTGTGTAGGATATTCGATAACCTCACCGGTCTTGGCGTCTTTCAGCCGGATCCCCGTTACCTCTGTTTCTCCCACGATTTCCTCCACGATTTTATTCGTGAGAAACGCAATCCTGGGATCCTTTTTCGCCCTGTCCAACATAATTGCCGATGCCCTGAATTCATCGCGCCGGTGAATGATGGTTACCTTCGGGGAAAATTTCGTAAGAAATGTCGCTTCTTCCATTGCGGTGTCCCCGCCTCCGATGACCACAACTACTTTCCCCCGGAAAAAAAATCCGTCGCAGGTAGCACACGCTGATACTCCTTTTCCCCTGAGTTTTTCTTCCGACGGCAATCCAAGATACATAGCGGAAGCACCTGTGGCGATGATAACGGTCTTTGTCCGGACTTCCCCGCCGTCTGTTGTCAGGATAAATGTCCCGTCAGGAGATTTCGAAACAGAAGACACCACGGAATTTCTGATTTCGGTACCGAAACGCTCCGTCTGGGTTTTCATATCCATCACGAGCTGAGATCCGAGTATCCCCTTGGGGAAACCGGGGAAATTATCGACCTCCGTGGTCGTTGTCAGCTGTCCGCCGGGAACCAAACCGGAAAGAATAAGCGTCTTTAAAAATGCACGCGACGTATACAGCGCTGCCGTATACCCGGCAGGGCCCGAACCGATAATCACGACATCATACATCATGCGTGTGGATACGAAGACATCAGCTAATAAGTTTCGTTAACTCGCTTACCAATACATCTTTGCTTGTAACCCCGATAAACTGTTTCACGACCGTGCCGCCCTTGAAAATCATGAGCGTCGGAATACTCATAACGCCGAATTTCTGTGCATGCACGGGATTTTCATCGACATTGAGTTTGACGACTTTTGCTTTCTCGCCGACTGCTGCGGCCACTTCTTCGACAATAGGGCCCTGCACCTGGCATGGTCCGCACCAGACTGCCCAAAAATCGACGAGCACCGGGGTAGCGGATTTCATAACTTCGGATTCAAACGTCTGATCTGTTACATCTGCCATATTGCCTCCTTCGCAACTAACATTTTTTTAGGATTTTCAGTATACCACTGGTCGATAATCTGTAAACCCCGATAAATACAGGCCGGTAATACGGTCTAAATTAATGGGGTACCCTGCAATTTACGCAGTGCCCAACCGGTATCCGGCCGCTTCTACTGCCTGTTTCACTGCCGTATCGGTCTTTTCAGTATCGTCACTTTCTACTTCAACCGTTTGCTTGGCATAACTGCAGCGCCCGGAAATACCCCGGTCCTCCAGCTCGCCCTCAATAAGCATGGCACAGCTGGAACAATGCATCCCGTCTATTTTATATATGCGTTTCGTTTTCATCGCACGATAAATGTACCACCGTACATTCCCATACTACAACTAAATGCCAACTCCCCTCCATTATCCGGAGCGGTAAAGGTAAGTGTTTTTGTTTGTCCTACGGGGACTACTTCCTGCAAACCCAACGCAGGTATGGTAAATGCCTGTATGCATCCTGCTCCGGCTGAATTGGTAAGCGTCACGGTAATTTCTTCACCCTTGGGGATAACCGGATTATCGATTTTATACCCGTTTAACCAAAACGTAATGACCGGCGTCTTCGTCGCTTCCAAATCACTTACACGAACGGGACAAAACGTTACCGCACAAAAAACGGTCTTCGGCAGGGATAATAACGTCACAGGTGACCCATACAGCGTCATGGCAGCATTAAGATTTATAAGTGCCAGTCCCATGACCAGCACCGCTGCAACTACACCGAACTGTTCTTTCAGAGTTGCCTTGATGACATCGATCGAAATACCCAGCAGAAAAAACAACGGGGCCGTTCCCAACACGAATACGGAAAGCACCGCCATCCCCCACCAGGGATTTCCGGTGCCGGCAGCAAGCGCCATCATGGCTTGTGTCGTGCCGCAGGGAATAAATACGGAAAACAATCCGATCAGCGCCGGCGCATACCAGGTACCCGTTTTTGCCGTTCCGCGGATCATGCGGGTCAGAAACCTCGGCGGCTGAATGACAAAATACCGGAAAATCGGATGCACATCCAGAAATGACAGTGCCGTTCCGATCATAAACAGGGAGATAATCCCGATACCGATTGCCTGTGTCCTGGGAGAAAGACTGACCAGCGAACCCGCAAATCCCAGCAATGCGCCGATAAGCGCGTGGGACATAAGTTTTGCCACGAGAAATGCAGCTACGCCCACAGCCCGCGACCCCATGGGGTGCGACTCTTCTTCCCGGGTAAGTGCAGTCGCCAATATTCCCCCCTGCACCGCCATACACGTAAGACCTCCCGAAATAAGTCCCGTGGTAAATATGATCCAAAGATTCGGCATAGATTTATAAAAGAATATCAGATGAGTTGACAAACAGCAAAAACGTGTTACGATCATTATATCCCTATGGGGGGGATATAAGTCAACCCCGACTCTAGCGGGGTCAAGGAGATTATCTATGCCGAAAGGAATTCCGAGAAACCAGTCAATTCAGCAAAAACTGCTTCACCGCATGAAAATTGCCCGCGGACACCTTAACCGTGTTATCCGTATGATGGAACAGGGAGACTACTGCGTCGACGTCATTCATCAGTCTTTAGCTGTCCAGGCAGCGCTTCGGAGTGCCGATCAGGAAATACTCCGCAACCATCTGTCTACATGTGTTGCCGATGCCATCGCCAAAGGGAACAAAGACGAAGTGATAGAAGAAATCATGAAAGTCATGGAAAAACAATAATATATATATGGATAAACTTCTCATCAGCATCGCAGGACTATTGAGTATCGGGGGCATATACTGGTTTTTTTTCGGAAAGCGTGAAGAATCAGGTCAGTCGCAAACCACATGGAACGTCACGGTAGATGGTGGATACATACCCGCATCGATAACAATTCCCAACAACAGGAAATCCTCCGTTACCTTTACCCGCAAAGACGCCAATAGCTGTCTGGAGGAAGTAATCATCGCCGATTTTAAAATCAAAACGTTTTTACCTCTCAACACGCCCATCACCGTAACACTCTCCCCCACGAAACCTGGCACATACGACATGCACTGCGGTATGAATATGTTTCACGGGAAGGTTATCGTCATATGAAAACAGCATTTCCTGTTATCGGCATGCATTGTGCCAGTTGCGCCAGGCTTATTGAGCGGCAGCTTAAAAAAACTCCCGGCGTTACCGATGCGTCAGTAAACTACGGCAGTGAAACTGCATCGGTAGAATTTGACCCGACCGCATGCAATCTGGACAGCATTACGAAATCCGTAGAAGCGGCAGGCTATAAAGCGGCCGTCACGACCGACCCGAAACAAACTCCCGAGGATATAAAAGAGGCAGCCAAAAAAGCAGAGCTTGTAGACCTCAAAACAAAAGTGATTGCATCGGGTGTTCTTAGCGCCCTTATCCTGCTGGGAAGTTTCCCTGAGTGGTTTGCGGGTGTTTTTGCCGCAATCCCCGGCTTCTATTCCCTGCTTAGTAATCCTGTTTCCCTCCTCATACTTTCTACACCCGTACAGTTCTGGGCCGGCAAAAGCTTCTATCAGGCCACCTGGTCAGGACTCCGGAACCGTGCTGCCAGCATGGATACGCTCATTGCTGTCGGCACGACCGCCGCATACGGTTTTTCCCTCCTCACGACGGTATTCGGCCGGCAATTAAGCGCTGTCGGCTTCCCGATGGTCATGTATTATGACACCGCGGCAGTGATTATTACCCTTATATTACTGGGTAGATTTTTTGAGGCCAAAGCTAAAGCGCATACCAGTGACGCGATCAAAAAATTGCTGCATTTACAGGCAAAAACCGCCCGGGTTGTACGGAACGGAAAAGAAACGGACATCCCCATAGATCAGGTCGTAGTCGGCGATATCATCAGGGTACGCCCGGGAGAAAAAATTCCCGTCGATGGAAAAATCACGGACGGAACAAGCTCTATCGACGAATCAATGGTCACCGGCGAATCTATTCCCGTCGATAAAAAACAGGGCGATTTGGTCATCGGCTCGACCATAAACAAAACCGGCACGTTTCTTTTTGTTGCCATGAAAATCGGATCTGACACGCTGCTTTCCCAGATCGTGAAGATGGTTTCAGAGGCACAAAGCACCAGAGCCCCCATTCAGCGTCTCGCCGACGTTGTCTCCGGGTATTTTGTACCGGTTGTACTTATGCTGGCGGTTGCAACCTTTGTTGTCTGGTATGACTTCGGCTCCCCCGTGCAGGGATTTGTAAACATGATTGCTGTCCTTATCATCGCCTGCCCCTGCGCGCTGGGACTCGCTACTCCGACTGCAATTATGGTCGGCACGGGCAAAGGAGCAGAACGCGGCATACTCATAAAAGATGCATCAAGCCTGGAGACGGCACACAAAATTAACACGATTGTCTTTGATAAAACCGGCACGCTCACCAGCGGAAAACCGGTGGTTACCGACATTATTCCGTTCGGCAACACCCGAAAAAATGACGTTCTTGGCATTGCATCCTCTCTTGAGCAGGGCTCTGAACATTCCCTGGGAGAAGCAATAGGTACGTATGCAAAAGAACATGCAATCACCCGCAACAAAGTTACGAAGTTCCGGGCCATTGCCGGCCACGGGATCACCGGCAGCATTCATAAGACGTCCTACTATTTCGGAAACCGGGCGCTTATGAAATCTCAGGATATTTCCGTCGGATCCGCTGAACATGCGATGAGTTCACTGGAAAAGGAGGGAAAGACGGTCATGTTGCTGTCTGCTAACAAAACCATTCTGGGACTTATCGCTGTTGCCGATACGCTGAAAACCAGCGCAATAAGCACGGTTACCACGCTTACCCGCCTCGGAATTACCGTCTGGATGATTACCGGTGACAATGAACGTACGGCACATGCAGTAGCAAAAAGCGCCGGAATTACGAACGTGTTAGCCGGTGTGCTCCCGCAACAAAAGGCAGAAAAAATTACTGAGCTGAAACGCAATAAACGCAGCGTTGTCGCATTTGCCGGCGATGGTATCAATGATGCCCCGGCACTTGCCGGCGCTGACGTCGGAATTGCTATGGGAACAGGAACAGATGTCGCGATAGAATCAGCCGGAATCACATTACTGAACAAAGACTTAAATAGTGTTGTTTCTGCGATAAAACTATCAAAACAAACACTTGCCATTATCAAACAAAACCTCTTCTGGGCATTTGCGTACAACGTCATACTTATTCCGGTTTCCTCCGGTATTCTCTACCCGTTTACCGGCTGGTTATTAAACCCTGCCATTGCTGCGTTTGCCATGGCAGCAAGCAGCATTTCCGTTGTGGGTAATTCCCTTCGGCTTAAAGGGGCAAAAATATGAGTTCTGATACCAAATTTATTTTCGGGGCGATTATCATAAGCGTTCTTATCATCGTTGGGGCAGCGGTAACGTTAAGCCGTGATAATTCTCCCAAACGGGAAAATCTGGGAATTGCCTCGATGACTATCGACAAAAAAGAGGAAGATTTCGGCTCTATGAAGGTAAGCGATGAAAAAACAGCTACGTTTACGATAACAAATACCAGCGATACGACATTACGGATTTGGGGAGTTTCCACATCGTGTAACTGCACGTATGCAACTGTCACGATTGGCGGATCTGAAACGGGAGAATTCAATATGCCGACACACATGAGTAGCGCCATGAAAAATTGGGTAGGTGAGATTCCTGCCAGTCAAACCGCGACACTCAAAGCAATATACCGCCCGAAAATTATGCCTGTATTGGGCGTAGTATCCCGACAAATTCGATTCTCTACAAATGACCCCAAAAATCCTGAAGTTGAACTATCAATAAAAGCGAACGTGTTATGACCCTCGTAACAGGCATTTCTCTTATTACCGCGTTCTTTGGTGGCATGGTGGCACTGTTTGCGCCATGCTGTATTACGTTTTTGCTGCCCTCCTACTTGGCAAATATTTTCCGCGAAAAAGGCCGCGTCGTATGGATGACGCTTATTTTCGGACTTGGTATCGCCACTGTATTGGTTCCCGTAGCCCTGGGAATACGCGCCGTCGGCAATCTGTTTTTGGACTATCACACACAAACGTATATCGTCGGAGGACTGTTTATGATGTTGCTGGGCGTTATGGAAATTACCGGGCGGAAAATAACGCTCCCCATGATTCACCTGACCATTGATCTCAACAAGCGTCACGATCCGTGGTCGGTATATGTGCTCGGGATCTTTTCAGGTATCACGACCTCATGCTGTACGCCGGTTCTGGCAGGCGTACTCACGGTGAGTTTCCTTTCCGTAAACATGCTCTGGGCCGGCCTTGCAGGACTCTCATATGTCTTCGGCATGGTGACTCCCCTTGTCGTATTAGCGCTTATGTTAGAAAAAGTGAATTGGACGACCCTTCCTCAATTCCGCACCAAAACGGTCAGAGCATTCGGTAAATCAATTCTGTTGACCGATTATATTGCCGGCATTCTTTATATATTTGTCGGTATTCTGTTCAGCGTCCTGGCGCTGACGGGGCGCATTACCATGGGCATGGCACAACCGCTGGAAACCAGCCTGGGGATATTCTGGGGTGTTGCTCGCTTCATACGCTCAATCCCCTACGGTGAATATTTCTTCGGCGCGCTGCTCATTACGGCGATAGTAATCCTGATTCAAAAAGAAAGGAAACAGTCATGAACAAACTTTTTTTCCGGTTGCCCAAAACACCCCCCGCTTCATTAGGGAAAATATATGTGTTTCTTTTTACAACAGGAGTCTTACTGCTGGGGTTCTTTTTAGGACGCAATCAAACGGGGCTCCTTTCTGCCGGTGATACGGTGTCAGTGCGTCAGCTGAAGAACATGATAGCAAAGGGAAACATAACGCTCATAAACGTTCATACGCCATATGAAGGAGAAATCGAACGGACAAACGCAATCATTGCATTTGATAAAATTGTTGAACAAAGCAGTGCGCTCCCGAAAGATAAAAATGCGCCTATTGTCCTCTACTGCAAATCCGGGAGAATGAGCGAAGAAGCGCTGCTGACAATCCGTAAACTTGGCTACACCAATGTAAAACATCTTTCCGGCGGTATGGAAAAATGGGAACAATCCGGCGGAAAAATTCTGAACCTTTCGACGCTTGAAGCCTCTGTTCTGCCGAAAGACGGAATTACCCTCCCCGTTACCTGGAAAGACATAGGACAAAAACTCACTCGGGCCGGTGTCATCAATTATCCTGAATTTAAAAAGGTTGTATCCATGACACCCGAGCAGGACAAAATACTGACTGAAGGGTCGCAGGATAACATAAACATTAACGCTGCCAATAGCCAGTTTGTTGTCGACGTTTTGTGGGCACTCGGATTAGCACAAAAAAGCATCGTCTATACGGACGGACCTTTGGGGAAAGAGTATGCGAACCAACAAGGAGATTTTGCGTCCACCGGGGGCTGGAATTTATCCGTGGGAAATGCAGTTAATTATCTGAATAAATTCGACATCGTATCACTTACTGCCGAACAGCAGATGAAAGTCGGTGAGATCGCCAAGAACGTATATCGTCCGTGCTGCGGAAACTCCACATGGTTTCCGGATTGTAATCACGGTATGGCGGCTCTTGCCGTCATAGAACTTCTGGTGTCCGCAAACATTCCGGAAAGCGATATATACCGGTACGTACTGGGTTTTAACAGCTTCTGGTTCCCGGATAATTATCTTACTGTTGCCACGTATTTTGCCCGGGCGGGCACCTCATGGAGCAATGTTGACGCCAAAGAAGTGCTGGGAGAAAAATTCTCGAGCGGAAAGGGTGCAGGAGAAATTTCTAAAAAAGTCGGCCCTCTTCCCAATCGCCCGACAACAGGAGGTAGCTGTGGAGCGTAAAACAAATCAACTCCGGTTGATCTCTTTTTGAAGCTGTGTAAAATCACGGACAATAAGCAATCTGCCGCGGGTAGAAAGCAATCCCTTTTTTACCAGTGTTTCTACCTGTAAGCTGGCTGTTTCCCGGGTGGTACCGATCCACGAGGCAATTTCCCTATGTGTCAGCGGGATTTTCAGCGCAATCCCCTCTTTTGTTTTTTCTCCGAAATTCTCGGCGTAATAGAGAATCAGAAGTATCGTCTTCGTGTATGCGTCATCAAGTACCAACTGAGCGACGCGGCTCACAAATCCTGAAAGCCCCAACGCCAACCGCTGAGTCGCATAAAACAATGCCTCAGGATGAGTCCTCAAAAATTCGACAAACACCTCTTTCGGGGCGCGCGCGACATTTACCGGTGTCATGGCTTCGAAATGATAGATGTTGGGCGTATCATTTAGTATCCAGGTAAGCGGAAAAAACGATCCGGGCTTATAAATATGGACGATAAACGTCTCGCCCGACGGCGAAAGAAGATATTGCCGTACATAGCCGCTTTGCAGGTAATATACCCCGAACGGCGCGTCCTCTGCCCGCAAAATAAACTCACCCTTTTTATACGCCATCGGCGGGTAGCTTACAAAAAATGTCTCGATATTTTTTATCGCCTGGGGATCAGTTTTTGCCATATCTCACAATGAGTATACTCCTCCATGTCACAATTCTTATGTATTATAGATCACATATATTTTACCAAATATATGTATACTGAATACATGCCTAAAACAGCCTCTGATACGAAATCGAGAAATCTTAACCGCATCATATTTTTCCTCTCACTCTTGGGCATCGTCATGGCCATTTATGTACTGCAAAGTTTCATACGGAAAACCGGCATCGTGTGCGTCACGAGCGGATGTGAACTGGTGCGGAAAAATCCGGCGAGTTATCTCTTCGGCGTTATCCCCGTCCCCGCGGTCGGCTTAGTAGGATATTCCATCATCGCATTCTTAGCATTCTTACGTACCTCCAAAAGCAAGTCATGGATGCTCAAAGGCATGCTTGGCATGGCGACATTCGGAGTCGCATTCGTTTCATGGTTCACGTATACGGAAATCTTTATTATCAAAGGCGTCTGTACATGGTGTGCACTCTCCGCGGTAAACATGGTTGTCATCTTCCTGTTGCTCCTCAAAAGTCATACACTACAGAATAGATAACCAGAAAAAGGAGGCTGCCTATGTTTGATTTATCCAATAAAGTTGCGCTTGTTACCGGAGCATCAAGCGGCATGGGAAGAGCTACTGCCATCGCTCTGGCTAACCAGGGAGCTCACGTTGTCGCCGCAGCCCGGCGCATGGAAAAACTCGAAGCAGTTGTCGCTGAAATACGGTCCCGGGGAAAAGAAGCGCTTGCAGTACAGATGGATGTGACAAAACGCGCGGACGTTGATGCGGCAGTCGCCATGGCTGTCAAAACATTCGGGAAACTCGATATTCTCGTTAATAACGCCGGGTACTTAGACTACTCCCCTTTCCTGGATATGAAAGAGGAAGCGTGGGATAAAGTCATCGATACGAATCTCAAGGGATATTTTTATGCCGCGCAGGCGGCAGCCCGGGAAATGACAAAAACCAAATGGGGCCGGATTATCAACATTGCATCAATCGGCTCCGGAGGGGTGGGAGTCGGCTTTCCTATGATATCCCACTACTGTGCAAGTAAAGGCGGCGTCATTGGCCTTACAGAGGCTCTGGCAGGAGAATTAGGAGCAAGCGGCATCACGGTAAATGCCATCGGGCCCGGAGGTGTTGATACGGAAATGACCAAAGGAACGACGGAAGAAGCAAAAAAAGGTATGACAGCGAGGCTGCCCATCAAGCGATTCGGCACACCGGAAGAAATTGCCGCAGCGGTTGTATACTTTGCTTCCGAAGAGGCCGCATACACGACAGGCGCAACCTTGTATGTAGACGGCGGCTGGCTTGCGACCTGAGGAATCCCTGCTCATTCACCTCTTATTCATACGCAGAACTATATTTCAGCGTGGCGTTACAGATAGAGCGCGACGGTCATATTCCAGAATATATGGATCAATATAGGAGCCACAAGAGATCCCGTATTATACAGAAGCAGCGCGTTGGCAAAAGCCAAAATAAAATCCGTTACGAAAAAAAGCAACAATGCTGACCCCTGCAGTTTTAAGGAAAATGCCAGAATCGGTATATGCAGCACGACAAACATAAGGGCGGAAAGTGTCGCTGAGTATATAAGCCCCTTCTTCCCCTCCATGAGTCTCGAAAAGACAAATCCGCGGCTCAGTACTTCTTCCGAAAAAGCGGTTGCGGCAGAAAGCAGAATCAGCATACCCATGCCATACTGTTCAAAAGCGGCAATCGGCATAATCTCAATTTTGCCGTATTTGATGGCATTAGCTGCCAGTCCTTCCAGTGCAAACACGAAGCCGAACCCTAATCCGATATACACGCTGGTGAAGAAATTCTTGCCGGATAACCCGATGGAAGCAAGTGAGCGCTTCTCACGGTTTCTCACGTACCAAAGGACGGGAAGCACAAATATCATGGGCTTAAAAATAAATTCATCTGCCCATTCGGGTAACTGGAAAAAATACCGGTAGAGCGCCCATGCAAGGACAATCCACCCCCATACCCGATATGTAGATTCCACCAAACTTATAGGAGATACCGCAGTTATTTTTTTCACTCTATTAGTACGATACTAGCTGGAACTACCTGTTGCAAGCACGACTTTTACGGGGTGCTTCCTCGGCCTGGTTTGGTCTACAGCCTCGGTCATCGTTACGATAATCATATCGATGATACGTTTGGCTTCCTCAAGCGTTAACCGCCTGACATTATGGGGGAAATAATGAAACACCAGATTACGCCCCTGCTTCCATGTCATCCAAACGGCATCTGCCAGCGACGGACTATATTGCTTTGCAATTGCACTGTACGCGCTTCTGCTGCCCAAGCGGCGTATAAGATTCGGACTCAGCACCTTTCCGAGACGAAAATGCGTACTCATATACTCCCGTTCGGTGATGATGGAAAGGTCCCGGAATAGTTCCTTAAGAAATCCCTCATACAGCTTGGCAAACGGAAACACGAGATATGAATAATCGCTCAGATGCTCATTAGGATGATTTTGTCTGTCTTCTACCAATAATTGCCCGTCTACTGCCAGCTGCCGCTGTGTCAGACTCATATACTGCCACAAAAGAGATCCTTCTTTGATCATAAATCAGCGGATAAAAATGAGTGTTTCAGTAAGAAAAACCACGGCGGATACGATAAGAATAAGCCGCTGTGAAGAAGGAGACACCGGACCCGCAACCATGCGGTACCAGCTGTTTACATTGCCAGTAACCTTCCACTCTCCTATCTGCCAGAGCAGCATCTGAAGATACAAAGACAGCACGAGTCCGCTCCCGATTGTTCCGGTAGAACTGGTTACCACAAAAAACGCGACTGCGGCAAACAACGCGCCGAATACCACAGACCGAAACGGCGACGGGTTCAGGGCAAAAAATATTTCAGCGGCGTCCAGAAAATATATACCAAGTGCCCCTCCTGCAAAAAACCAAAGCGCATCGAGCGACGGATGAAGTACCCATTTTGCCAGCACGATAATCAGCAGATATATAAGCGAAATATAGACAAATATCCGTGGTTTTTGCCGAAGCACCGCTTTCACGTTATCCATGTATATATATTCTAATGCAGAAGCCTGCCTATTGAGAAGCGGCTTGCCGCAACTCCTTCATTTTCCACATAAATAATTTACCTTTACTTGTCGCTCTGGCATCCTTCACGAAAGACAGTGCTTTTTCGAGTATCGCCCGGGGCACGGTTTTTGCCAGGCGTATATACAGCGATTTATGTTTATAATCTCCCAGTGTTTCTGCAAGATAAATGCCGTATGCCTGAAACTCGCGGGATATGTATTTATCCTCTACGGGATTAAAAGAAGAAAGAATTGTTCCGATTTTTTGCATGGTTAATTAAATCTGTTCATGGCCTTATCAATGCCCTTAAACAGGCCGACCCGCACTGCCTCTACCCCATGCTGGACGAGATGCTTAAACTCTCCCGCCTCACTTCGACCGAACTTTGACAACACAAAGCGGATAACCGATGACTGATGAAGCTGCCGGTCGGCAACGACCGTTCCGCCGCTTTTGATTTTGCCGATCCCCAAACGGATCCGTACAAATTTATCACTTCCTAATTCCCGGATAACGGAATCTATACCGTGATGTCCGGCGGAAGCCCCCCCTACCCTGATGCGTATTTTTCCGAGCGGTAAATCAAGGTCATCGTGCACCACCCATATATCTTCCGTTTTCATTTTATAAAACGCGGCGACACTTTTCACTGCGACGCCGCTGGCATTCATATATGTTTCCGGCTTAAGAAGGATGACCTCCCCTGCCCGTGCAATACCGGCTTTATGCTTTGCGGAAGCCTCCCACTTTATGTCCGCGCCTCCCAACTCATGCGCGAGTTTTTCAACAACCATAAATCCTACGTTATGACGGGTATCCTGATATTTTTCTCCCGGATTTCCGAGGCCGACAATTAATTTCATATGCGTTTTGATAGCCCTTTCTTACTATCTAACTATATACTAATTATGTGAGCATTGCGATCACTTCTTCGTCCGTAACCTGCGGGAATGACTGATAGTAATCACTCACTGCCGCCAGTGACTGCGCCTCATGATACACGACAAGTTCGTCAACTTCAGGCGTAAGCATCATGACTGCTTCTTTTGAGGCTATGGGGGTTGCGACAATAATCGTTCTCGCCTTTTTCTTTTTTGCCCAACGGACTGCCGTTTCCAGAGTCTTTCCTGTCGCGGCTCCGTCATCAACAAGAACAACGTTTGCTCCCTCTATACCGAACGGTTTATTGCGTTTACGGTACAGGCGTGTCTGCGTACGTATTTCCCGGGTTAAACGGCCGATCTCACGCATCACGTACGACTCATCGGCGCCGACGCGTTGGGCTACTCCCCATTCCACCAGCAAAACACCATCCTGTGTAACTGCCCCGAGAGCAAACTCCGGATTCCCGGGTCCTGAAAGTTTCTTTATGACTAACACGTCAACCGGTACGGATAATTTCTTAGCGACGACGGAGGCTGTTACGACTCCCCCTCTTGCAAGCCCGAGAATACGCGGGGTCGTCCGCGATTTTTCAGCCAGCTTTTCTGCAAGAAGCATTGCAGCATGTATTCTGTCTTTGAATAACACGTGATTAGCACCCGTCTTTTCCATACCGTCACTCACTCCAGGTGCCAATCATGTGTTGATCAACACATAATGGATTACTTACCCATTTTTGCCAATTGCTTTTCAGCAAGGTCTCCGACGTACGGAACTTTGTACATCTCTCCCTGGAACGCTTTCCACATACATACGATCCACAGGATAAATGTCGTAAAGCTCAGCAACAATCCGAGGAGCCATCCGATTATCGGAAGGAATCCGAGCACTATATTCGCAACAAACACTCCGCCGAACAATATCGTGGACTGCATTGCGTGAAAGCGCACGAATTTACTCTGCTTTTCCAAAAGCAGCATGATAATACCGGTGACAAATCCCAAGAGATAACTCACCGCTCCCATCAAATTCTCATTTCCTTTATCTGCCATTTTATTCTCACCTCCCTTTCTATTTTTACCATACCATGTTTTTTTTCAATGCGTCAATCGCTGCTGATGCTTACGGCAGCAACGTCAGTTGTTCTTTACTCGTGTCGGCTACACCTTTTTCCCCGTCTTTCCATATTTTTACCACGCCGAATACCCCGTCATATCCCGGATCAATTGTCAGCTGTCCTTTTCGCACTCTATCGATTCCTGCCGCTATACGCTCCCCTGCAACAGCCGCTATTGCCCGGGTATCGGCCTGAAGCAGTATAAAAAACTCATTTCCGACTTCGTCGGTCAGACGGGTATACGGTGCCTGAACTTTCGGACTGGCGACGGGAGATCCGATCGACTCAGCGATAATTTCAATAAGGGGTACCATCATGACAAACGGCGGGCGGTCCGGAAACGTATTACTTTTTGTCATACGCACGTTTGCGCTTCCTTTCCCGGCAGAGGCACCGGGTGATAAACGCAAATCCTCTTCTGTCCGGCCGGATAATTCTCCGACACGCTGCTCAACCCCCTGTGTCAGTGTTTTGCCGCACACAGGACAGGTGGTCCCGTTTTTGGCCGTTTCTTTCGGCCCCCAGCGGATGGAGCACGCGCGGTGTCCGGACCAATGATATTTCCCCTCCTCCGGATAAAACTCTATCGTATACGAAATACGTGCTTTCAGCGTCTTTTCGTCTATGCCAAGACTCCGTGCGGAAATCGCATCATAAATATGCTGATAACTGAGTGTTTCGGCAGGTCCGTCCAATTCAAACACGGTTGCTTCTCTCCCGAGTTTCGGACCGGAATGGGCGTCGGAAAACGACACGATGGCGCGTGAATCCAGCTCGGGTATCTGCCAATTCATCGACGGATTACTGGACAGCCCCGTCTCAACGGCATAAATACGCGGCGCATACTGGCCAAATGCTTCTTCCAGGCTGGTGAATCCGCTCATGGATCCGAATACGGAAAACCACGGCGTCCACGCATGAGCCGGGATAACCAACGCCTTCGGCTCGATCGAAAATACCAGTTCCGCTACATCGATGGACGTGAGTCCGATGATCGGCCGTCCGTCGCTTAATAAATTACATCCGCGCCTGGTCATTTCGCGGCTTATTTTCCGTGCAGAATCAATCGACGGAACCCATATCAGGGTATGTACCCGTCTCCCTTTCCCGTTCTGGGAATAAATACAGGAAACCTCCGTTGCAAGCAAAAACAGTGGTAGCGGGTTGTTGTCACTTGCGGACTTGAGACGGAGCAGGCCGTTTCCCGTCTCCTCCAGATCCCGCTCTATTTCCCTAAACCACATCGGGTGCGTCCAGTCTCCCGTCGCAACCACACCGATCCCCTTGCGGCGCGCCCACATGGCAATATTGGGCAACGTCATGGCCGGCGATACGGCACGGGAAAACCGGGAGTGTATCTGAAGATCGGCAATTATTTCGCTCATGTATGGTTTTTAACAGTGTGTTTATACAGTGTTTCCAATTCCTTAAGCACCGTAGGTTTATGATGCAGAAGACTTATGTTTCTGCTTTCACTTCCCATGCGCTTCCGGAGCAGCTCATCTGTTGCTATCTTGTCCAGAGTGGACGCAAGCGTTTTTACGTCAAGCGTATCCACCAATACACCGTTTTTTCCGTTCACTAATTCGGGCAATGCTCCGGCGCGCGCGGCAATAAGCGGCAGTCCGCATGCTAAGGCCTGAAGTGCAACGATACTCTGCGTCTCGACAGGAGACATGATAACAAATGCGTCGGCCAGTTGGTATAAATCAATAATTGTCTGTTTTTTCACTTCATCCAACCAGGTGATATTCGTCAGCATGAGCGACTCAGCCAGCGCATGGAGACGCTCCTTTTGCCTCCCTACCCCGGCAATGACCAGATGCATCGGGGTCACAGCCAGTTTCACGCCACGGAGAATAGTTTCGATATTTTTGTCAGCATCCAGCCTTCCGATGTACAAAAATACGGGTATTTGTTTCGGTAAGCGGTATGTTGTCCGTAATGACGATGCGGGCCCGTTGCGGGGCACAAACATATCCGTATCCACACCGTTTGATACGGGATGAATGGATTCAGCGCGGCCGATAAGCCGGGAAAGGTCATCTGCTGCCGTCCGGGTGGGTACCATAATCGCATCGTACATGGCATAAATAATACGGACGTACAGCTTCATAAACGGAACGCTTATCCAGCGGATGTATACCGGCGCTACCTTCTCTACCTGCGTCCAGGAAAAATGCTGCGCTCCGACGACGGGCAGCCGGAATACTTTTGCCAGTATAAGCGCGGTAACTCCCAGTGATCCCGGCTCCTGGATATGAACGATATCAAATTTCTTGCTCCGAAACACGCGCTGGAGCACGGAAAACCCCAGCGGAAACAGCGTCATGGATTTGTTTACAAACAGTGCATCACTCACTCCCGGAGTGTAGATAATTTCCAAACCCTGCAACGGAGGCGCCGTGTACTCCCCGAGCGGCTTCGGGCACACCAGGGTGACGCTATGACCCTGAGAGGCCATAAAACGGACAATGGAATCGGTAGATGAAGCGACACCGCTTACCGTCGGAAGATAGACATCGGAAACAAACAGGATGTTCATTGGTATACTTCGAGTATACCCGTTAGGTCCTCAGTCAAACAACTCATGCATCAACTCGCGTAATTTCCGCTCATAGGTTTTAAGCATGGTAGAGCGGATCTTCTTTTTTTTGGCATACATATGTCCTCCCATGATATATCCGGGCATATGTTTAAACGGTCGCTTAAACAGCAGGATCGGCAGCATCGAAAGGATATACTGATTCATAATTTTCATCTTGCTCTCTCTCCTGATCCGCCGCATCGACCACACATAAAGTGTCTCACGCGCCATGGATAATATGACGCCACGCGCGGCTAGCCGCAACCCTAAGTCTACGTCCTCATTAAATGCGTGCGTTTCATCATACCCGTCAACGGAACGGAACACGTCGGCGCGCACGACGGTAAGAGGCCCCGGAGCTGCCGGGCGTTTAAACAATACTGCTGCTTCCCAATATATATTGGTTAATAACGTGAAAATAGCATCATTGACCAGATCCGAATCTACTTTTGCCCACGTGCTGAACAACTTCGGCTTGCTCTCCTGTATAAAAATCCGGATTCGCTCCATAAAGTATGGCAGCAGAATACTGTCTGCATCCACAAACGCCAACCATTCCCCCTTTGCCGCACGCGCCCCCATATTCCGCTGCAGCGGCAAACTGGGCGTTTTACTGACCAGCACATGAAGCGAGGGAATCTTTGACACATACTTCTTTGCCAATTCGACCGTGCGGTCTTTCGAAGATCCGTCTACGACGATTACCTCAAAATCCTTTACCTGCTGCACGGCAAGAGAATCCAGCAGTTTCGGCAAAAATTTCTCTTCATTGAGCGTCGGAATAATTACAGATAAAAACGGTTTCATACGGATGTCCCGGGCAGGCCCGGATTCCACTTCCCGGATTATACGAAGAAAGCCGGTATGGAGCAACTCTGCCGGCTGGCTATTTCTTGGTGTGGCTCATCTGATTTTCAAACATCCGGGTCAATTCGGAAACGGTTGTCGCGTCAGCCGGCCGCTTGTCTTTCCGTATGCGTACCAACCTCGGAAACCGGACTGCATAGCCGGCTCCGTGCGTCGGAGACTTTGTCAGGTCATCACCGGCCAATTCGACCACAATCAGAGGACGTGTCCAGACGTCAGGAATAAGCGTTTTATGCACAGCATCGTACTCCTTGGGCACGCCCCTCACCTCTATAGCATGCAGCTGCTTTTGCAGTGTTTTCCACAACGCGTCGGTAACTCCCGTACCTATCTTGGTAACCGTCTCGAACTGTTCCCCTTTCCTCACTCCGACCAGAAGCGCACCGATCCCGAAACCGGTACGCTTTCCCTCCCCTAAGTAATATCCCATAACCACTGCGTCAATCGTGTCCGTAAGCTTTCCATCTTTCCCTTCCTCTTCTTTGAATTTCACCCAGCTGTATCCCCTTCTTCCCGGTTCATACAGGCTGTTCCATTTTTTGACAACAACACCCTCCAGTCCCACCCGCAGCTGTTCATCATGGTACCGTCTCAACTCGTCGGCTTTATCGGTTACTATCTGCGGGGAAATGGAAAGGAGCCGGCCGGGCTTCACCGTGTGTTCCAGTATGCTGCGGCGCTCTGAAAGAGGAGTAGATAGAAAATCCTTCCCGTCTTTGTAGAGGATGTCAAAAACAAAAAAGCGTAAAGGAACGCTTTTTCTCGCTTCATCGATATCGTGTTTCCGCTTCCGTGTTGATGTTTCCTGAAACGACGAAATCTTGCCCGTGACAGGATCCAGGCCAACTGCTTCACAGTCTAATATCGCCTCCCGCGCATCCACCTCTTTTCCGATTTCCGATAATTCAGGAAACATATCCGTTGTCGGCTCTAAATTCCGTGAATACGTGCTGATTTTTACTCCTCCGTTTCGCGCACGGATCACATGAATTTGCACCCGTACACCGTCATATTTGGGTTCCACGGCGACATTTCCCATCTTTTTAATCATTTCTGCGGCATTGGGAAGACGCTGACAAAGTTCAGCCAGTACGGGCGAACCGACGCGTGCACGTACGTGAGAGAGTCCCGCAATCCCTTCTTTTTTTACGGTTTCAGAAATGTACCCTATGTCCGGCCGGACGTTGTATGCATCCTCAAGCCTGCTGCGCAGAGACTTGTCGCCTGCCAGCATCCAGGAAAGACTGTCGAGTATAGTCATTTCGGAAAACCCGAGACGGAGCTTGTCGAGCGGTATGCGGACGATATAGCATGCAGCCGTAGCATCGACGCGTTTTAACATATCAGCAAGCAACTGAATCTTTTTCTCCTGTGATCCGGTACCATTGGTTTCGGCAATGGCTCTCAATTGTATGTAGGCATCCGTTACTTCCAGTTTCTCCGTTTTTCCCGTATGCAACGCCGAGGCGGTTTTTCCTAAATCCCCGTGTTCCTTAAATGTTTTGAGGACAACGCTTTGATCTGCTCCGTACGCCAATGCAATGGCCCGGATCATAAATTTATCTGCCATTCCGAATTCCGTTTCCTCGTACAGCGGTGCTACCCTCCCCTGAAGCAAATAGCATAATTTACCGATTTCATCTGCCGAGGCACGCCGGAACAAGTCTGCCAGCAACTCGGTGATGGTATTCCTGGAGCTGGTTTCGTCTAACTTCTGAAGATAAACCGCAAGCTGGGAGAATAACATTTCGACAAGTATCAGGTATCAGGTTCCCGGTGTCAAGAAAATAGTTCCTGACACATGACACTCGACACAATCAACGGATAAAAAACCAATATGCACCTGCGATAAGCACCAGTAAAAATATTCCCAATCCTATGGCGACAGGGCCGTCTTTTTCTTCTTTAAGCATTTTGCTGATCCCCTGCCCCACGACGGTAAGAGCGAAAAACGTCGGGATAATCATCATTGAGTACGTAATTGCGGGACTCGATAAATCCATATGTTGCTTCCGGCCGTTTATGTCCTGAGGACATACTTCGCGCCTTTTGTAGACCCCTCTTTTTTGACTATACCTTTTTTCAGTAAGTCCTTCAATTCACGCAGTACGGTATCCTCCGACACCTGTGGGAATAACTCAAAAAACGCCTTGTTCTGTAAAAATCCCTGCTCCTGAATAAATTCCATAATCTTGATTTGCCGTTCCGTAAGGGACAACTGCTGACCCCCCAAGGATTTCTTGATTTTAAGATCCGTTGAAAGCGACTTCACCTTATCTTTTATGCGGGTCAGTTCAATCGCCAGCCCCTCCGTAAAATATTCCAGCCATGCATTGAGATTTCCCTGACTCTTCCCGACACTCTGCAGCGCATCATAATAATTCATCGGTTCCCGGTCATAATACTCCTCAAGGGAGAAAAACCGCTTGATATCGTACCCCTCGCTGAACAATATGAGGGTGGCTACCGCGCGGGCTACCCTCCCGTTTCCGTCAAGGAACGGATGGATGCGCACGAGCTCATAATGGACCATACCTGCCTTTAACGCAGGGTGGAGGTCGTCAGAACCCACGCTGTTGACCCAATCGACAAAATCAGCCAGAAGAAACGGCACTTCGACTGCGGGCGGCGGGCGGAACGTCACCTCACCGGTCTGGGCATTTTTCACGACAACCTGGGTTTTTCTGTATTCGCCTACCTGCCCGTCTGCCAGCATCCGGTGAGCGACCAGTGCATGCAGATGTTTTATGACTTCTTCGGAAATGTTTTTCCCCTGAAAGTCGCCGATAAACTTTAGAACGTTCCGATAATTCAATACCTCCTGAATATCGCGTTCCCTTCCTACGATAGTATGCCCGGCCAGCACTTTTTCGGCCTCGGTTTTAGACAGGTCATTCCCCTCTATATGCGTTCCGTGGTGCACGGTGCGCACCAGCGCTTCTTCCCGGAATTTTGCCTCCCATGCGGGAACAAGCGGACTGTTTTCAATCACTTCTTTGGCCGCTTCGATAATGCCGATCGTTTTGAGGATTTTATTGGTGATCGTAAATTGAGGCTGGTACATAATCAGATTATTTCCCGCACTATTCCTGTATAATACCCGCATTCATATACCATTGCAACAGTAAAACCGGGAAAGTATCCCGTATTACGGGTAAAACAGCCGGCGCAGTGTTTTGGGTATCTGGGAAGCCAGATCGGATGCGTTGTAGAAAGGGCCGACCGCGGCATACAGATCATCACCTGCAGTTTTATTTATCAGGCTTCCGGCAATTACTGCGAGCATCGGATCGTTTTTACAGGCCAGTGCTGCGATAAGACCGGCCAGAACATCCCCGGTCCCCCCTTTCGTCATTCCTTCGTTTCCTCCGTCGATTTGCCGGAGTTCACCCGGCATACATACGCGCGCATCACAATCCCCGCCGGAGCTGGCAATATCAACCTGCCCCTTTAACAGGACGACACAGTGATATTGTTTGGCAAATAGCTTCACACGATCCTCATCCAGCGTTGCCTCTGAAAATCCGGGGTTCAGTACAAGCGCTTTTTCCCATAGCCCGGCAAACTCAAAATGATGCGGGGTAAGCACCGCGTTCCTGGGAATATCGGTAAGCCGGAGCATCTGAAGCGCTCCTGCGTCTATAACCCATTGTTTATGAGGATATGTCACAAGCAGCTTATGCGTAAGTTCATCGGTTTCAGCATCCCGCGTCATACCGGGACCGATCAGGATACAATCATCTTCGGTAATATACGCATCAATCTCGCTTCGGGGAACGACGATGCCGTTGCGGAACTGTTTTTTGGCCTGCAGCACCAGATCGTTATTTTCCGGAACGGAAGAATAATGTACGAGGTCAACAATCCGTGAAGCGACCTCCAGCGCCCACATACTGGCGGCATGAAAAAGATGGCTCCCCCCGACAATAAGCAGTCTGCCGTTCTGCCCTTTGTGCGAGCCTGGTTTCGCAATGAATAGCGTGTGTAAATCCTGGCGGGTAACGTGTTTCATAGTAGCTATTATAATCGAACAATCGCAGCCTCACTCTGTATTTCCTGCGGCAGAGAGGTAAAATCTGCGCTCGTAATAATCGTTTGTTGTTTTTTGGTAAGCTCGCCTACCAGCGCCCGGTGTTTTTCATCCAGCTCGGAAAAAATATCATCCAGAAGCAGAATGGGCCTGGACCCGGTTGTCTGCTCGATAAACGAAAGTTCTGCCAATTTAAGCCATAATACGGCAAGTCGCTGTTCTCCTCTGCTTCCGAATTTATTTAAATCCCTAAAGCTGTCACTCTCCGCTATGTGCGCATGTTCTTCCAAACTTAACATGTGAAAATCATCCCGATGAGGTCCCACAAGCGTTGATTTTGCCGCGACCTCTTCTTCTTTGTATTGTAACAGCCTCGCTTCGGAAATCACGCTTTTATCGTATGCGATAAGAAACCGGTGGTTATACAGATCCGTCGCATTTACAAACGCTATGTACGCTGCCCGCTTCTCAGTGATATAGGTTCCGGCCCGTATAAGGAGTTGATCCCAAAACAGTAGCTGTGAACGCGAAGCCGTACCTTCATTAATAAGATCAAGCAGTTTGTTTCGTTGTCTTACCCCGCGCTCATAGGATACGAGGTTTCGCCGGTACTCACGGTCTGCCTGCATAAGGACGGTATCCAGGTATTTCCGGCGTATACTCGGACTGTCGGTTACGATTTCCAGATCTTCCGGCCAAAACAACACGGCTCTCAACAATCCCACAAAATCGATCATGCGGCGCGACACGCCGTTTACCAGATACTTTTTAAGCGGTGCGGGCTGTCCGGAGATTACCCCCGTCGTCAGCATGATTTCAATTTTTTCTCCGTCAAACCGGCCGTGTATACGCGCGATATCTCCTCCCCATTGGATCACCTCACGGTCTAATCCTGCGCGGAAACTTTTTCCGGTTGCCAGCATCATGATTGCTTCCAGCACATTCGTTTTTCCGATTGCGTTCGGTCCTACAATGCACGTAGTGCCCTCAGAAAAATTCCAGGTTTTTTTCGCGTAGCTGCGGAAGTTTACCAATGCGAGCGACGTTAACGTCATGTGGATTTACGTGATGGTCGTTCCGACAAACGGCTTACCATCCAGCGCGAGTTCGAGATTTTCTAAATTCTTTCCGTTTACAATCTTTACCGTTACATCCAGATCCTGGGCGAGCTTACTGGCAATCGGATCAAACGGCGCATTCATTCCGGGTTTCCATGTGTCCCCCACCATATTCCTGTATTCCTCCCAGGAAATATTCGTAATCGCTTTAGCATCATTGAATTTATTGGGGTCCTTGTCGTATACCTGGTCGACGTTAGTCATATTCACAACCTGCTTAAGTCCGTAATCCTGACACACCGTAACGGCGCAATAATCCGTACTCCACCCCGGTTTCCATCCCGCGGCAATCGCAACGGGTGACTGAATCTTTAAAATAATTTCGTAGTGCTTGATCACCCTCGGATCAGCCAGATCCTGAAATATTGCGCGCATAAGCTGTGCATTCAGGCGGGTCGCATGAACCCCAAGCCAATCGGCATCCGTATCGCTCAGGTCATGTTTGCGCACAACACGAGCCGCCTTTTGATAATCCCGGGTAATTGCTCCCCCTCCCACTGTTATAAAAAATCTCCTGTTTCGTGAGGAGACTTGACGGCGGATAAACTCATGAAATTCGGTAAGAAATACGGTATCGATACCGCCATGAGGGATAATAAGGGATCCGCCTAACGAAAGAACGAAGACTTCTGGATCTTGTGCCATCAATATGCTCCTTGTAAATTTCAGCTTGCCGGTGATTTTTATCCTATCACACACTTATACATTCTCAAAGCGGCCCGTCACGGACTCTTCCGCCTTAGCGCGTGTGCTTTTCGATAAATTCCAGCAATGCTTTTTTAAAATGTTCGGCGGAAAATGACCGCGCGCGCGCTTTGCTTGCTTCAAACCAATCAACGCGCATCCGTTCAAACCGGGCGATAGCCGAAACAAGCGACGGGACATCCGAATCGGTAAAAAATACGCCGGTTTGCCCGTCTACCACGGTTTCTTTCACTCCCCCCTGATACAACGCGATGACAGGCGTCCCGTGCGCCATGGATTCAATCGGGACCATGCCGAAATCCTCATCCAATGCGGAAAATATTGTCGCTTTAGCATTCGCGTATAAACGCGAAAGCTCTTGATCGGACACCGATCCCAGAAATTCTACGGTGGGACCTGCCAGCGCACGTAAATGTTGTTCCTCAGGACCCGTACCGACTATTTTCAGCGGGAACTTGCGCATATTGGCCGCTTTTACGACAAGATCCGTTTGTTTGGCCCACACTAATCTTCCCACGGAAAGATAGTACTCTTTCCGTGCATGAGGCCGGATCTGCTGCTCACGTACGGAAGCTATCGGAGGATAAATGACGACGGATTCCCTGCGATAAAACTTTTCGACTCTCCGCTTCGTTTCATTTGAATTCGCAATAAAATAATCGACGTGCTGCGCTGTTTTATAGTCGTACTGCCGCATAAAAAAATTAATGAGGGTTGCGTACGCGCGGACGAGGGCATATTTTTGAAATGTCCGGCCGGTCGGATATCCGTAAAGATTTCTCGGCGGATGATGGATATAACAAATATGAACGGCCGGTTTACGCACCTTTACTCCCCTGCAGATAAACCATCCGCTACTGGAGATGACAACGTCATACCCTGACAGATCAAAACTTTCCCACACCTGGGGAGCCAGAAACCGAAGCGGTGAATGCAGTGCTTTTACGAGAGGATTTTTTTGTACCCAGCTGGTGCGGATATCCCACCCGCGGAACCGCTCAGCATGCGCTCCCAGCGATTTCCAGTCCACAAACGAGGTGTAAAGCGGAGCGGCCGGCCAGAGGTCGTGTAGGGCCTCTACAACGCGTTCTGCGCCGCCGTACTCCCGTAGATAGTCATGAACAAGGGCGATCTTCATTGTAGTCAGAATAACACCTGTTGCTGCTCCGTTTTTTCCGGCTGTTTTTTTCCTGAAACAGATTCGTGTTTCCCCGTCTTTTTTACCAGGGGTTCGTTTGTTAAACGCCGAAGCAGAGACGGAAAATGCAGCGACTCAAGAATCGTTCTCACGGCAGCCGTGTCGAGCGAACTGATGCGTGCTGCATCCGGATCGAACACAATCGGGGCATCGGTGCGGATGGTAGCCAGGCGTTTCCCCAAAAACGCACTCTCTTTTCCTGCCAGAAGCTTCGCCCGTGTTGCATCTCCTGAAACGGCAGGAATATCAGCATAAATACGTTCCACGGATCCAAACTGGGTAAGAAGCTGTACGGCCGTCTTCGGACCGATTCCTGCAACCCCGGGATAATTATCCGACGCGTCCCCCATCAGGGCCTTTAAATCCGCGATGAGTTTCGGAGGTAATCCCATGCGCTCCGTTGCTTCCTTTTCCCCGTATAATTTCCCCTCGGACAATCCTTTCGTCGGCATGAACAGTAACACCTTCTCATCGTTCACTAACTGCAAAATATCCCGGTCCCCGGTTATGATCACCACCTGATCGATTGCGCGGGCATCAACCTGACGGCAGATCGTTCCGATCACGTCGTCTGCCTCAAATCCGTCGCTTTCAAAAATCGGTATCCCGAAGGCTGCAACCGTATCGTGCACCAAGGGAATCTGGCTCACAAAGTCATCCTCCATCTTTGGCCGCTGTGTCTGATATGCTGCAAATAATTTTTCACGGAATGTAGGCCCCGGACGGTCAAATGCGACCGTCATATGGGTAGGTTTCAAATCCTGAAAAATCTTGAGGACCATCGAAACAAATCCGTACACGATATGAACCGGCCTGCCGTCCGGTGCCGTAAGCGGAGGAAGCGCATGATATGCGCGGTGCATAACTGCATTGCCGTCAATCAGTACCAATCGGTTCATGGAGTATCAGATGCTCCGCTTTTTTTCGCTCCCTAAGAGCGCGGAAAAATCATCGCCTTCGAGGGTTTCTTTTTTGATGAGCGCTTCAGCGACTACATCCAGGTCTTTCCGGTATTTTTTAACGAGCGAAAGTGCCTGCGCGTATGCGACATCGATAAATTTTTTCACTTCACGGTCTATGGCCGACTGCATCTCCTGTGACACCTGCTGCTGTTCATAAAATCCTTTTCCCCAATCAGTCACGTCGGCAATCGGTCCGAAATTGATGGGGCCCAAATCGCTCATCCCCCACTCGGTCACCATAAACCGGGCGATACGGGTTGCCTGATCGATATCATTGGCAGCTCCGCTCGTAATCTCCTTAAACACCACCTGCTCTGCCGCCCGGCCGCCCATGGTCATCGCCATCTCCTCAATGAGGCGCGATTTTGTTTCATGAAGGCGGTCTTTTTCCGGAGGAGCCATGGTAAACCCGAGTGCCATACCGCGGGAAACGATACTGATGCGGTGTACGGGATCCAGGTGCGGACTGTAATAATTGACGACTGCGTGCCCGGCCTCATGATATGCAGTCATTTTCCGGTCCAAATCGCTCTGCAGACGCTTTTTTTCCGGACCAAGTTTCACTTTGGTTGCAGCTTCCTCGATATCGGCCATATCAATTTCTTTTTTGGCGCCCCGGGCGGCGTGGATAGCAGCTTCGTTCAGCATATTTTCAAGATCAGCGCCTGAAAATCCTACGGTGCGTTTTGCGACTTTATCCCAATTCACGTTTGTCCCGAACGGCTTGCCTTTGGCATGAATTGCCAGAATATCTTTCCGTCCTTCAAGATCAGGCAGGTCCAACACCACCCGGCGGTCAAACCGGCCGGGTCTTGTGAGCGCCGGATCCAGGAGATCTCCGCGGTTTGTTGCGGCTACAATCAATACGGCCGTACTCGGTTCAAACCCGTCCATTTCCACAAGAATCTGATTGAGTGTCTGTTCCCTCTCATCATGTCCGCCCATAACACCCACGCTGCGCATGCGGCCGATCGCATCTACTTCATCGATGAAAATAATTGCCGGTGCATTTTTCTTGGCCTGGGCAAAAAGATCCCGCACCCGGGCCGCTCCGACCCCGACTAACATCTCCATAAATTCGCTTCCTGCAATCGAGTAAAAAGCGGTTCTCGCCTCTCCCGCCATCGCTTTGGCAAGAAGCGTTTTCCCGGTTCCTGACGGGCCTACCAGAATGACACCTTTCGGAGTACGCGCGCCTAGTGACGTGTATTTTGTGGGATTTTTCAGAAAGTCGACGACTTCTTCAAGTTCTTTTTTTGCTTCATCAACTCCGGCGACATCTTTAAACGTCACTTTCGGCAGATCCTTATTCCATACCCTCGCTTTGCTTTGACCGAATGAAAATATATTATCCTGGGCTCCCCTGGCCTGCCGGAACAGAAAAAGAAAAAATACGACCGTAAGGACAAGCGGGAGCACGTTGGAAATAATTCCCAACCAGATGGCACCCATGCTCAGATCTTTTATCGTAATTTCGACACTCTTAGGATCAACGCCGGACTTTTCTAACACGCTGATAAGGGAATCCTGCGACTCCTTGGTGGATGTGTATTTCGACCCGTCCTTATTGATAATGATGAGTTTGGAATCTTCGACGTCGATTGCTTTTATTTTCCCTTCTCTGACATCCGAAACGACAGAGGAAAGCGGCTTCATATCGGATTGCCCGGTTTGTCCCAGGTTTGAAATCAGAGAAAACACAAAAAACAGCACAAACAACCCGATGACAACGTTTTTGAAATTGAGCTGCATCTGGATCTGGAAGACTTTTTTCTGTTTCTTGCCGTTGCCGTTTTTTTTGCCGGCATGTAGGTGTTTTTCTGCCATACGAGCCACAAGTATATCACGTTCACTGCTAGAGAATCACACCGAAACGGATTACCGGATTTTCGATCCTATCGGCATGCCCTCCGCGGAAATAAACTGCGGCCTATTGTCCGCTCCGTCAACTGCCAGGATCATCCCCTGACTCTCTTCCCCCATCATCTTCCGGTACATGAGGTTGGTGATAAACAAAAACTTTTTACCGGAAAAATCTTCAGGCGTGTATCCGAACCCCCGCACGCCGGTAAACACAATACGGGGTACGGTTTCGCCGATGTCGACAACCAGACGGATCAGCTTATCACTCCCCTCTTTGTTCTTCGCTTCCGTCACGTGCCCCACCCGGATTTCCATACGTGCGAATTCATCTATGGAAACACTGGAACCTGATTCCGGTTTCTGATATTGGAAAAATGAATACTGTGTCGTAATGCCGGTGACGAGTCTCACGTCGGTCATGGTCCGTGTGGCAACCTGCATGGCCGCAGCCTGACCGCGCGAAAGTATGTCTTTCACCATACCCGGATTATTCTTTAACTCATCGTATGCGGTTCTCGCAGCGCCGAAAAACGTCATAAGGCTGTCAAACAGATATTCCTTCACCTCAACGTCGGATACTGACCCTGCTCTATAGTCATCTTTAAGCGATTTCACCCGTACAGGATCACCGAAGAAATCAAGATACGCAAAAACCATATTTCCTTCAATGTGCCCCGGGTCCGTTGCGTGTCCCCGAGTCGGGTCCGTATAGGTACCCATCACCTGTTTTCTGATCACGTCTTCGGACTCAAATATGGAAATCACGTTCCCCAGACTCTTACTCATTTTCCGTTTTCCGTCGGTACCCATGACAACAGCGACTTCATCAGGTATATACCCGTCCGGCAACCGAAACACATCCTTTTTGTAAATTCTGTTAAACCGTCCGGCGATATCACGCGTAATTTCAATATGCTGCTTCTGATCTTTCCCGACAGGCACGAGATCCGGTCTGTACAGAAGAATGTCTGCCGCCATAAGCATCGGATAGCTGAACAGTCCGACATTTATGTCATCTTCCATCACGTCTTTTTGGAGTTTGTCTTTATACGCATGCGCGCGCTTTAAAAGCCCTAACGGCGTTACGTTGTTAAGGACAGACTGGCACTCCGTATGCATCGGCACGTCGGATTGCCGGAAGAAAACAATGCTGCGGAACTGCTCTTCCGTTAAAAATCCCCTGAGCAAGGCAAGCTCATTTAACACCAGCGTTTCGATGTTGTGCTGCAGTTGTTTTTTATCCTGAATGGTCGTCAACCCGTGAAGGTCAGCTACCATCAGGTATGTTTCGTTGGATTTGGCAAGCTCGATAAACTGCCGTACGGCCCCCAAATAGTTACCTATATGAAGGCTTCCGTCCCCGCTCGGTGTAATGCCTGATAATAATCGTTTCATACATTTCCTCCTTTGCATTGTATCACGTGATTCCTGCCCGGAAACCGGGCAGGAATCATGTACCGTTTTTATGTGTATAGCCCTCCCTGCAGAAATTCTTCATATGCCCCGAGATCCAGCAGCCCGTGCCCGGAAAGATTAAACAGTATGACCGTCCTCTTTCCCTCCTTTTTCGCGCGCGCAGCCTCAGAGATTACCTGTGCGATAGCGTGCGAGGATTCCGGCGCCGGAATAATCCCTTCTGCTTGCGCAAATATCTCTGCCGCCCGGAAGCACTGCTGCTGACTGAAGGCCGCCGCTTCAATAAGCTTCTTATGATACAGGAAGCTGATAAGCGGCGAGTCTCCGTGATACCGCAATCCCCCCGCATGAATTGCAGGCGGAACGAAATCGCTTCCGACCGTATACATTTTCATGAGCGGTGTCATACCCGCAGAATCGCCGGAGTCATACCGGTACTCACCGCAAGTTAGCGACGGGCACGCCTTGGGTTCTACCGCCACCACGCGGAGCGCGTTTCTTTTTCCGGACAGCTTGTCTGCCAGGAACGGGAAACTGATGCCCGCAAGGTTGCTCCCTCCCCCGCAACAACCGATAACGACATCGGGGACAACATCCTCTTTCATAAGCTGCAGCTTTGCTTCCTGTCCGATAATGGTCTGATGAAGCAGCACGTGATTTAACACGCTTCCCAATGCGTAATGCGCTCCTTCAGTCGTTGCCGCCACTTCCACCGCTTCCGATATCGCCATTCCGAGACTCCCTGTTGTTTTGGAATCCTTCAGAAGAAACGCGGTGCCGGACTTCGTTTCCCGTGACGGACTCGCAGTTACTTCTGCTCCATATAAATGCATGACGGTTTTTCGGTACGGCTTCTGCGCGTATGAACTTTTAACCATAAACACCTTGCACTTCATATCGAAAAGTTTGCAGGCGAGTGCAAGTGCCGATCCCCACTGTCCCGCCCCTGTTTCGGTCGTTAACATGCGGACGCCCTCTTTTTTGTTGTAGTACGCCTGCGCGAGCGCCGTATTGAGTTTATGGCTCCCGACCGGAGATACTCCTTCGTATTTGAAGTATATCCGCGCCGGAGTGCCTAATACTTTTTCCAGCCGCCTCGCCCGTAGTAACGGCGTAGGCCGGTACATTTTGTATAATTCCTGCACCTCCTCCGGAATCGGCACGAATTCTTCAAGCGTTACCTCCTGCCTGATCAATTCCTGCGGAAACAACCGGGCAAGCGCGTCCGGTCCGATCGGCTGTTTCGTTTTCGGATCCAGCGGAGGCTCCGGCAGTTCATGCAGATATTTGTTTAGGTAATAGGAAATATTCAGATACGAATCCGGTATCTCCTGCTTATGATTTATTTGTATGTTCATATGTAATTCCTTTCATAAAATTTTTGTATTTCACCCGCAGCACAACACATGAGCGTATTGCGCCAATACTCCCTCCCCCGGCTTTTCCAAAACATATACGTATGCATAGTGTTACTCCAGTAATTCCTTTATCCGTATTACCCGCATTATTCTCCCGCCCGCGACAACATGGCGTGTCGTTTTTGACGGAAACAGCTTCCCGGATACCGCCATTTCCACGACATAGCGTTTCAGTATGCCCGGCAGCATTTCTTTTCTGCGCAGGTACACTCTGATACCGGCATCCTTGTACCGGACATACAACACCGGTACCCGTTTTGCTCCCAGTTCCCGCAGCACGCGGACGCGGTGGTGACCGTCCAGAATCACGCGTGACGTTCTGTCAACAATCACGGGTTTTCTGATCACCTGCTGTGCACACATGCGTGCACGTACCGTTTGCAGACGTACCGGATCAGTCTGCTCGTGCGCGATAAGTTTGTTTATATCAACCAGCGTAATATGTGTATTCATACGTGCTCCGATTCTTTTCCCCCACAAAAAAAGCCCCTGCAAATTCCTCAGGATTATCCTGAAAAACTTGCAGGGGCCTTCTTACGGCGGTGCCACCCTGCTTCATATTACCCTCTGCCTACAAATAACCCCGATCAGATCGGGGCGTCAGCTGAGGATAACCTCATTCTTGACGAGCTCCGTTTGTGTACGACACTCGTTCCTGTCTGTTGACGGTTTCGGCTCCGTACAAAACATCTCTAAAGGAGAGTAGCTTTGTCAGCGCTTCCCTAAAAAACCGGGAATGAGGAAATCCCAATCAATCTCCTCATGCGCTTTTATGTACTTGTGGCATATAGTATACCATGTACGTCAATTTTTCGTGCGTTTTGGTACCATAGAGCTATGTCCGTTTTGTCTATCCGAATCACGCTTATTATCTGTCACATATTCATCACGCTGTTGTGGGCAATAACCAGCCGGGGCAGAAATACGGCAAATTTCTTCGGATTGTTCCGTCAAACCAAATCAATTCCCATTGTTCTGTTTGAATGCTTCGGTTTTGCACAGGTACTCCTGCTCCCCTACCTTGCGTTTTCCATGAAGACGGAGAGCATGCCAACGGTAAAATTAATCGGCCTTCTCCTGGCTCTCTTCGGCACATTGCTGGCTTCCTGGGCAAAAATCGTCATGGGGAAAAACTGGGGCCGGCCTGCGCAGCATGACAAAACAATACAATCCAGACTCGTTACCGGCGGACCGTTTGCCTACTCCCGAAACCCTATTTATGTCGGATTGCTGTTGTTGTTTCTCGGGCAACAGGCAGCACTGCAAAGTTATGGAATTTTCCTTATATTCCTGTTTGCGTACGCAGTCAGGCGTGCGGTTTCCCGAGAAGAACAGCTGCTGACAAAATTCTTCGGACAGTCATATCGTACCTATATACACAAAGTTCCGCGGTTTTTCTGACCTGCTACAATACATATCTGTATGGACATCGGTAAATTCTCCTACTACGCACGCAAAATTCACAGGCTCCTTATGCTATTTATCGTCGTATTAGGCCTTGTCCAGATGGTCACGGGGATGAGCATGAAATATCCGGGTATGATTCCTTTTATTGATCCTACGGCTGCCAGACTGCTTCACAGTCAGACGGCAACATATTTTTCCGTCGTGTTCGGCCTCCAGATGATTACCGGGCTCGTTATGTACCTTGCTCCCACGCTTATTAAGACATTCCGCAAACCTCCGAAGAACACTGACCTTCCGAATTAACTTTGCGCAGCCTCCTTTGAACTGATATAATCCCCTTGTACTCATATACGTACCGCGGGGTAGTGTAAAGTTGCACAGGAGGCTCATAATCTCCTAGGCTGGGTGCGATTCCCAGCCCCGCAACCAAAGAAAATCAGACTCCAACAGTGAGTCTGATTTTGTATTCGGCCGTTATATAAAACTCATCCGGAATTCCGTTAAAAATATCCCCGTTCGATAAGTTTTTCCCGTGTACCAGGCGCGTACTTAAATCCTTCAAACGGTTGATATCCGTTCAGATCCAAAACAATACGGGAATTCAGTATTCCGAAGTAATACCGGGCTATATCAGGTTTACGCATAATAATATCCGTAAACTCCCCCGGATCACGTTTCAGATCATACAATGCCACACGCCTGGCCCGGCTATCAACCATGAGTTTATACGACGGGTCTTGGATGGCATAAAAATATCCGTTATTCATGGATATGGCGTAATCAGCAACGCGTGCCGATGAATCTTCCAAAGATAAACGGAGTGATTTCCCCTGAATACCGGTAGGTACTACCCCAAGCGTTATATCGGAAAGCGTCGGAAACAGATCGAGATTTTCCGTCACTGCGGAAGTAACGTTCCCTGCGTATCCCGGAATCCGGATAGCAAGCGGCACATGATACGCCTCGTTATACACACCATTATAGTGTCCGAACATCGCATGTTCACCAAACGCCTCCCCATGAGATGAGGTAAGCACAATAACGGTTCGTGAAGCTATGTCAGGACGAAGAAGATACTCGGTCAATGACTTCATCTTTGCATCAAGCGCAAACACCTTCGATTCATACATCATCGTAAGATAAAGAGCGTCATCAGGACTATGGAAATCTATATACTGCAGATAGGCGTCGCGCTTTGTCCAAAACGGATTTGGCAACCGCTCAACATCCCGATTCCGTTCAAGGAATTTAAAATACGCGATTATCTCACCCGGATCTTGCCTCCTGAACATGTTTGCGTTCTCGCGCACTGCTGTTTCGGAAAATATTTCTGTTGCGTGACGCCGGACATATTGTTCCCATATGGGCACAAATTCCGGATACGTATTCGGCAGCCCTTTCGGGCTCTTGAGAGATCGTAACGGCGTTTCTCCCGGCAACAACAGGTACGGCAAATGCATGGTAGAAATATATCCATGGAAAAAATACGGCCGGCGGGATTGTTCCAGCTTACTGATTATTGCCGGCCATTCAGACTGCAGGTCCGCATTGTATGAGGTGAAATCGTACCCCGGGTGACCGTGGCTATCCTCGGAAAACGTATTGTAATCGCGTACGTACCCCGCATATGCGGTCTGATACCTGTGATTCTGAAAATACTGCGCCATGGTTGGGACTGACGCGCTGAGAATATCCTGACTCCACCCGACCAAAGACCGGTTCGGATATAACGACGTGATCATGGAATATTCGCTGGGGGCAGTCCAGGGAGCCTGACTGAATGCGTTCGTAAAATACACACTTTGCCGGACCAGGGTACAGAGATTGGGTGTTATTGTATTCCCCTCCCCTAAACACCGTATGGCATCCGACCGTAATCCATCAATATCAATGATTACTACGTTACAGTTTCGGCATGAGGAATTTCCCCGCGTACGACGGACTACACCAAGTATCGCTGCGCAAACACCCACGATCAACAACGCGTATATACATATCCTCAATAGGTTCACTGTCGGTGTATGTTTCATATGCAATTGTTATTGAGGAATCAGCACGGTTCCGAATGCATTCATAAAATCCTTTACCATGCGTGTGGTAGCGTTTCCGTTCGGATGAACACCGTCAACGGCATATTCCTTTCCATAATCCACAACAATCGCGGAAGAACTCGCGGTTTTTCCGTCTGTCTGATAGTCACGGACAGCCATCTGATAATTTATTTCGAAGAGCTCGGCATGATGTGCCGTAACGTATTGTTTCATCTCCTGATAAATACGTTTTGACAATGCATCTTTTGCATTACTTTTCTGACTCATGACCTCCCCTACCCGACGCACCAGCAAACGGAGCCTTGGTTCATCGTAGGTTTCAAAACGTTCAGGCGGATGCATGAGCACCAGCTGATTATTGACGAGAGAAAAAACAGGTTTCGTTCCGGTAAGTTTACTGCAGGGGAAAAACGCACGCCTATCCCGGTTCACATTCCGGTAATCCTGATCTTCGTGAATATCCACGATGACATAGCGGGGGTTATATTTGGGTATAAGCTGCTGCAGGCGCAGGTATACCTGATCTAGTCCGTATCCCTGTACCGCAAAATTCAGCACGTTATACGTGTCGTGCAGCTGTACGGCAAGTTTATGCCCGAATGTTTCGTCAAAATCCAACCCATGACCGAACAAAAACGAATCTCCCACAATCAGGATAAAGGGCTTTTTATAATCGGGTTCATCAGCGACTGATTGCGCCCGGTATCCTTCTTTGCTGAATGTGTACGTTTTATTATCCCAATGATTCACGGAGCGCGAGGGTGCATAACTCCACCCAAGCTGCGGATCATATCTGCCGATCTGATATTCGGCAACCTCATCCATTTTCCTGCAGCCGATATACGGATAATTGAGTAGCCGCAGCAGTACTTCAAATGTCCCCACGGAGCAAAGAAAAATCACAAATCCTAACAAGAAGCGTTTTACGGGCATATTTTTGAAGCTGCGGTTGCTTTTTTCCAGCATATCATAGATATATAAAACCATGTGGTACGTTTACGTCCTTCTTTGTTCCGATTTATCGCTGTATACGGGCAGTACAAACAATATCGAAAAGCGTTTTCACAATCATCTACACGGCAAAGGCGGTGCGTATACCCGTTCGCATACACCGGTAAAAATTCTCCATACCGAATCTGTTGCAACCAAATCAGAGGCACTCAAACGCGAAGCCTATATCAAACGTCTGACGCGGAAAATGAAAATACGGGAGCTGAACCTCTCACTGTAAAAAAATCACCCCGGGGAAACCGGGGTGATTTTGCTTTTTGAATTCAAAAAATCCTCTTACCAATCTCTTCCTCCGCGGTCATCTCCGCCGCCTCGTCTGTCGTAGCCGCCACGACCTCCGCGGTCATCGCGCCTACCACCTCCAAATCCACCTCTTCCTCCGCCTCCCCGATTACCACCGCCGTATCCACCGCCTCCGCCACCCCTATATCCACCGCCACTTCCACCGCGATTTTCACGGGGAGCCATAGGTTTGGCTTCGTTGACGACGATTGAACGACCATCGAGTTGCGTTCCGTTCAAATCCTGGATAGCTTTCGCTGCGTCATCGGGATTGCTCATTTCAACAAATCCGAATCCGCGGGATTTACCGGTAAACTTATCGGTAATCACCTGAGCACTCGCGACAGGACCTACCTGCGCAAAATGATTCTTAAGCGTATCTTCTGTCGTATCCCAGGAAAGTCCCCCAACAAATAATTTAGCTGCCATTTCTTAAATTCACCTCCCACCTAACACCAATCTATCACGTACCTATTCAACACAAGGGGAACAGTATACGAACAGAATGGCTGAATAGCTCTATTGTATCACGTAAACACCATATTGTGCGGGTTGCCTTATCGGTTCAATTTGATAAAATGTGAAAACAGTTGCCAGCGTAGCTCAGTGGCAGAGCAGTGCCTTCATAAGGCATGTGTCGCAGGTCCGAATCCCGCCGCTGGCACAAAATAAAAATCCCCGCTAATAGAAGAGCCGTACCCATTTTTTCCAATTCGGTCCCGCCTCATCACTCCCGCTTTTTTGGGCCTTAGGCTCACGGTCAGGCAATATGACCATCATTTCCCCTTCCCGCACCATACCAAGCTTATCCCGTGCCACCCGCTCAACATAGTCCTCTCCTTTGATATCCGTGAGTGAATCCTGAAGTCGTTTATTCGTCTCCTGTAACCCGGTAAGCTCCCGCTCGCGCTCACGTACAACCCCCTTGCGCGCCCAAAGGTTTATGATAGTGCCCCCCGCACTTACGCACAAAACGAGGCTGACTCCCCAGATAATAATCGTGCGTAATTGAAGCTGATTTTTGGTCATACTGTTGCGCTTAGGTCTAGTATATGATATTATAGGCTTTAAGAAAAACAGGCTATATCACGTTCCTCAATTCCCTGCTCCAATTGAAGCGAATGTAGCCCTACACACATGACGCTCGATCTTAAAACTGCCCACAGACAATTTGTAGAACACCTCGAAAGCAGGCGGCGTGCCCACGCCACTATCGTAGCATACAGCAAAGATATCGAGCAGCTTGTCGCATTCCTGACAAACGCCGGAAAAAAGGACATTCTTACCGTTTCACGCGAAGAACTCGAAGCATTTTTGAAAAAACTTGCAGCCGACAGCTACACACCTAAATCCATTTCCCGAAAAATCAATTCCATGAAGACATTTTACCGGTTTCTCAAAACCACGGGAGTTATGACTATTGATCCCGCAAGCGATATTGAACACCCCAAATATGACGTCAAACCCCCGAGAATTTTATCAAAACTCGAATACCGCGCGCTTCGGGACGCATGCCGCGGAGATGTGCGGACACACGCGATCGTTGAATTATTCCTGCAGACGGGTCTTCGGATCGGTGAACTTGCCAATCTGAGCCTGAATGACATGCATGAAACGGAGCTTCATGTTGCCGCCCAGGAAGGGCACATCGAGCGCATGGTGCCGCTTAACCGGGCCGGACGCGAAGCACTGGACGCATGGCTAAAAGTGCGGGCAGCGGGAGCCAAATCACCGGCGCTGTTTATCACGAAAACCGGCCGTCCGTTACTGATCCGCAACATACGGACTGCTATTGACCGGTATTTCAAGGTCGCAGGAATAGAGGATGCCAAAGTAAACGATTTACGGCACACATTTATCGCCCACCATCTCATGTCCGGCACACCGATTACCACCATAAGTAAACTGGTCGGCCACAAGCGGCTTTCTACCACGGAAAAATATCTCGAATTTATCAAGGATAAACCCGTCGACCACGTTAAGCTGGAAGAGCTCTGATTCTTGCCGGCACGCTCCCGTAAGACAAACGATTTCCCCCGTTATGATTCCCCGCGATCGCTTGCCGTGGCGCTCCCTACTACGCTACAATTGCCCTATGGATAAGAACTTCGTCCCAAAAACCGTTGAAGAAACCGTGTATAAGACATGGGAGTCAGGCGGATATTTTACCCCGGTAATAGACCCAGGTAAAAAGCCGTTCTCCGTGCTGCTCCCTCCTCCGAATGCCAATGCGGATCTGCATGTGGGGCACGCAATGTATGTCATCGAAGACATTATGATCCGTTTCCACCGTATGAAAGGTGACCCGACACTTTGGCTTCCGGGAGCTGATCATGCGGGATTTGAGACACAGTATGTCTATGAAAAACATCTCGCCAAACAAGGGAAAAGCCGGTTTGATTTTGACCGCGAAACACTCTATCGGGATATCTGGAATTTCGTTCATGAAAACCGCGGAAAAATGGAAAACCAACTGCGGAGACTGGGGTTCTCGCTCGACTGGAGCCGCAATATTTTTACGCTTAATCCCAACGTTATTAAAACGGTGTATGCCTCATTCAAACAACTCTCAGACGAAGGATTGGTATACCGTGATTCCCGATTAGTAAACTACTGCACGAAGGACGGCACCGGATTTTCAGATCTTGAAGTGCTGTATGTAGAGCGGAACGATCCGATGTATTACATGAAATACGGGCCGTTTACTATCGCGACGGCGCGGCCGGAAACCAAGTTCCGGGACACCGCATTGGCCGTGAATCCCAAGGATAAACGGTACAAAAAATATATCGGGCAGACCCTTCAGATTATGGGATTATTAGGTCCCGTTTCCATGACCGTCATTCCGGATGCTGAGGTAGATCCTGAATTCGGAACGGGTATTATGAAAGTAACACCCGCTCATGATCCGCATGATTTCGAACTCGGAAAGAAATTTAACCTTCCGGTCACTCCGATTATAGATTTCCGCGGAAAAATGGACTTTTCCTGGTTTTTAAACCAGCCCGATATTGATCCGAAATACCGTGAACGCGCGGAAAAATACCACGGCAAAAAAGTCGCAGTCGTACGCCCGCTTATGGTAGAAGATCTCAAAGCAGACGGCCTGCTTGTAAAAATTGACGAGGCATATTCACACCGCGTCGGGACCTGCTGGAAATGCGGTACAGTGATCGAACCGCTCCCGCTTGAACAGTGGTACGTAAAGGTCGAGCCGTTGGCCAAAAAAGCTATCGAGGCCATCAAAAAGAAAAAGGTCACGTTTGTGCCGAAGCGTTTTGAAAAAACAGCAAAACAATGGCTTACCAATTTCCATGATTGGAACATCAGCCGCCAGAATGTCTGGGGTATCCGTATTCCGGCATGGAAATGCACTGCGTGCGCATCCTGGACGATCACAGACGGTTCTGTGCCCTCTTCCTGTTATTCCTGCGGGTCGGACGCAATAATACAAGACACGGACACGTTTGATACCTGGTTTTCTTCCGGACAATGGCCGTTTGCCACACTGAAGGCAACAAAGCAGGGTGACTTTGATTACTTCTATCCGACATCCGTCATGGAAACCGGATATGACATTCTCCCCTGGTGGGTTTGCCGCATGCTCATGCTGGGCATTCATTTGACCGGCAAAGTACCGTTTGAGACGGTATATCTCCATGGTCTCGTCCGTGACGGAAAAGGCCAGAAGATGAGCAAATCTAAAGGCAACGTCATTAATCCGCTGGAAATGATCGACAAATACGGAGCCGATGCACTCAGGATGGCACTCGTGTTCGGCACGGGCGCGGGGAATGACCAGTCACTGGCTGAAGATAAAATCCGCGGCATGAGGAACTTTTCGAATAAACTTTGGAATATCGCCCGGTTTTTATCTTTGTATCTTGATAAATTCGGAATTTCTGAGTTTAATCAGCTTCCGCCCTACGCAGGAAACCGAAGAAAACATGACGACCAAATGACATCGGCGGTAACTGAACTTACCAAAAAAGTTACGAAGCATATGGAGAAATATCAGTTCTCAGACGCGGCAAATGCAATTTACGAATTTGCATGGCATACCTTTGCAGATCAATATATCGAACAAAGCAAGCCGCTTCTTGAAGCCGGAGACAAACAGACACTCGCCACCCTTATTAATGTCTTCTATGCCATACTTACACTTCTCCACCCGTTCATGCCGTTTATTACGGAAGAAATCTGGAGCAAGCTTCCGAAAGCATCAGAGGATCCTCTTATTATTTCCTCCTGGCCGGGCAGTAAACAGAGCTAGCTTCCGGATGTGGTAGCAACGGGCGTAGAGGTCGGAATGCCGATGGTCGGCTGTGCAGCCGGAGTGCCGGTTGATGCGCCTTTAGCAGTAAATGATTTGATAACCTCATCAAAAAGCGCGTCATCTTTTACAAAATCAGACGTGATCCCTGCGGGTGCGAAATGGTTAAATTCTATCGCAAGTGTTTCTGAAACCGGCATAAGTATGCCGCGCA
Source organism: Candidatus Gottesmanbacteria bacterium (assembly GCA_023245355.1). Taxonomy (GTDB): domain Bacteria; phylum Patescibacteriota; class Microgenomatia; order UBA10105; family UBA927; genus UBA927. The sequence continues at coordinate 43,033 of JAHFKN010000002.1, forward strand.
TCGCCGTAAATGTGTACCCTCCTCCGGTTCTTCCGTTAAAATTCCCCGTATATTCATAGGCATACGCGCCGCCGAATACCCCCTGTTTCATGGTAAATTCACGCCCTGCCGCATCAGTAAGAATCGCTCCCCTGAAATCAGGCAACAACTGACCTTTTCCGCGGGCGGCCACGGTAAACCGGGTACCTCCCGGCAAATTGGTTCCCTGCGATGCACAACTCTGACTGTCGCAAGTAGGCGCCTTTACCCCGGTTGGTAATTTATACGACAACCCGGGTATCGGTTTTTTCGTCGCTCCGCTTATGACATCATATGTTTGCCAGTCGGATACCGGTGCTATTGCGGATGAACTGGATTCAGGAGCAGAAGCGGGGCTGATATTTGCCGAGGGCGCTAACGTCGGCACAACCAATTCGTCGCTGACCGAAGAAGTGAAAAATGACCGCAACTGACTGCTCAACCACACACCAAGACCGAATAAGAGAATAATAAATAAAGCCGTGCCAATCCGGTTGCTCCCTGATTTTTTGAGTACCTGAGGGGGTAAAACAGTGACGCCGGGAGAATGTTCCGCCGTTGCCTCCGGCGGGCCCTGGAATACACGTGCAGCCTCCGATACCACCTCATCGCGCGCCTCATCATCTGTCTTTGGTACATCCCCGTTTTCCCTCGCTACCTCGCCTGACGCGGGATCAATGATGGGTGTCTCCTCAATCGGAAGCGGCGATTTATCTGCGTCTGTTTTCAGCGGTTCATCCGGCATACTACTTTGTATTGTTTCATTGTTGATGACGTGTTTCAAGATATCTGTATACGTACGCGCAAAAAAATAGCGCTGTTACAGCATCTATTTCCTGACAAACAGGATGGCGTTGGGAATATTTCTTCCGGGTCCGACTTTGTACCCGCCGCTCCACAATGCCGTCGACCCTCCGTTATCCAGATTTAATGCATTATCAAACCCTAAAGCCTTTAACACATGGGCTACCTCAGCGACAGTCGCGCTGTGAACGACGCCGATATACGCAATCGTCCCTTTGTTTCCGACAAAGCTTCTGTTTCCGCGGCTCCCCCTTTTCGGATCATCATCTCCGCCGAATACGATATTGCCGCCCGACAAAAGAAGCGGCTGCATTGCCAAAACGCTATCAGGACTCGTGTCCCTACCCCAATCAAGTGATCGTCCCACAAACCGCATGGATCCGGAAAGAAATATGACGGCGGGCACCGTACTGTACACGTTATTATCTGAGTTGAAATACACTTTATTTTTATTCATAAGCAGCGTATCAAAAGAATTTTTTTTGTCCGCACAGCTCGGGTAATCCGCGGGACAGAAATATGACGCATTAATACCGGCAAACGCGCCGCTCCTGGAAACGTAGTCAGCAAGCGGCAACGCCGGACAGTCTTTTGTACACGTACTGTCAGAGGCGGTATCTACAATAATCCGGGTGCTTCCCATGTCAGCCGCCACGATATCGACTAAATATGTTCCGGTATCTGCTTTAACCGACTGCCTGCTGAAGCCCCCGGAGGGAGGCGCATTATTTTCCGGCACATTAGCCGGAATGACAAAACTTGCCGCAATCTTTTCCCTGAGAGCAAGAATATCTTTGGTAATTCCTGTCAGCTGGGCTGAAGCCGTCGACCATTGCCGTTTTGATAACAGCGACAAACTTCCGGCTAACTGCTCGTCTAATTTCCCGGTATCCTTTGTCAGGGCGCGGAGATCAATGAGTTCCTCATACGTTTTTACTGCCTGATCATAGGTGCGCTGTATATCGGAAATCTCACGGGAGAGCGTTTCATTTTTCACAAACTGATCTTCACTGCGGATAATCTGCAGCTCATGCTCTAAACGGGTAATTTCTACTTCCGCCTGAGATTTCTCAGCCTGCAGTATCTTATTCTGACCCTGAAAAACGGCGGTGGAAAAAAGGGCAAGACCGATGACCATAAGCACCGTCACTAGGATGAACAGGGGTATCTTGGGAATTCTGAGATGGGTGGGTGGTTTTACCCATTGGGGCAAATGAACGCTCATGCATCCAGTATACAGAATGCATCAGCCTCTTTCCAAATACGTGGCGGTCTCCGGATCAATGCCGATAGTGTCGCCTTCTTTAATAAATAACGGCACGGTGATAACCGCACCTGTTTCAACAACGACTGTTTTCGTGGCTCCCGTTGCAGTGTTCCCTTTTGCCCCATCGTCCGCTTCCGTTACCTTAAGCCATACTTTTTTGGGGAAACGGACTCCTACGGCATCTTCCCCGTATACCAACACCTGATAGGTATCATTCGGTTTTAAGTATTTGATAAATCCCTCAAGCAAACTTTCGGAAATGTTGTATTGTTCGTAATTAAAATTATCCATAAACACATACGCTTCGCCTTCTTTGTATAAGTATTGCATCTCTCTGGTTTCAATCGGAAGCTCCTCCACAGACTCTCCGGATTTGTAGGTAAATTCTATAACTTTCCCGGATTTAAGACTCTTGAGTTTTGCCCGGACGAACGCACTCCCCTTCCCGGGATTCACGAACTGAAAGTCCGCTATCTGGTTCGGCTCTCCGCGGAACTCGATAAAGTTCCCTTTTTTGAAATTTGCAGTTGTAATAGTCGCCATACGGTAAAATAAAAACCCCTCTGTGCGGGAGTTCTATTATCCCACGGGCACGGGTAAATGGCAAGATTAGAGGGTAAATTTTATGACCTTCCTCGCATACGCACCGCCGCGCCTCTCATAAAAACGGTGTGCATCCGTAAGCGGCAAACTGGACGTTAACTCAATCGTGCAAATGCCCTGCTTTTTCGCGTATGTTTTAATAAACTCCAGAAGCTGAGAGCCGATTCCCATTTTTCGGAACGCTTTATCCACGACGAAATCATCGATGTGAGCAAACGGTTTGCCGGTGATGAAATCCGTGAGGATAAAAAAGGTTGCTACTCCGAGAATATCCGCTTGTTCCTCCGCGACAAATACTCTCCTATCATCGCGCTTCATCGCTTCATCGTAATTACGCTTTCCGAGTTCGTGGGCGCGGACATTATCGGGATCAAAGTGAACGCGTTCATTTACCACTTCCCCCAGCTGATTTAAAAGCCGCAGCACTTGTGTGCGGTCAGAAGGTTTCGCAAGCCGGATGATCATAAAGAGAACAATTCTTCTCCCGGAAACAGCAACGTCTCTTGTATTGTCTTCGCGTTCGCAAATAACATGATAAGGCGGTCCACACCTACTGCAATACCGCTGCACTCAGGCAACCCTACTTTGAGGGCATCGATAAAATCATGATCATAGTCATACATCGTCTTTCCGAGCCGGGCAATTTCTTTGAGTTCATTTTCGAATCTCCCCTGTTGCTCTTCCCAATCAGTCAATTCACTGTAACAATCCCCGAGCTCCAACCCCTCAATATAGAACTCAAAGCGTTCTGCAAACCGGGGATCTGATTGTTTTTTCCGTGCGAGCGCCCCCATGACCCCCGGAAACTCATATAGCACCGTCGGCTTACCGCGTCCCAGGTGCGGCTCTACTTCATTTAAAAATATCTGGTTGTACAACTCTTCCCAGGTTGTTTGCTTTTCTACCGTATATCCTTTTTTTTCTGCGATATTGCGGGCTTTTTTCATATCAAAAAACTCATCGAAGTTCACCCCTGCCCACTTCGCAAATGCTTCGGCCACGGTCATCCGCTCCCACGGAGCCGCAAGATGTATGTCTTTCCCCTGGTATACAAGCACTTTCGGCTGAAGTTCTTCCGACTGCTCATCTATACGCTGCAGATAGGTATTAATAAACAGGAATAATTCTTCACAGTCCTTCATAATTTCATGGTAATCGACACCTACCCTATACCACTCCAGAATCGTAAATTCCGGATTATGCAATGAACTTTGTGTCTCCATATTGCGGAAACTTTTAGTAAGAGCAAAACAGTTTCCCATGCCCGCCACCATGAGTTTTTTGAGCGGCACTTCCGGTGAGGTGGATAAATATGCTTCCCTGGGTTTCCTGTTACGGTCAAACAGCGTTGTTTCAAATACATCAAGATAGCTTTCTGCGGGCGGGTGTGCAATCAGGATCGGCGTTTCTACTTCATGAAACTGTCTGTCTTCAAAAAATAGCCGTATCGCGCGCAGCACCTTCTCACGGACAAAATACCGCTGCCAAAGCCGGGGATTTTTTTTGAGTAGTCGCCACGTGGTCATAGATATATGGTCCAAAACGTACACACACAAGCGATACTCCGGGCCACCACCTCTATTTCTTCCGACGCATCAAATGATTCGCCGGCGTGGTAAAAATTTTTGCCACAAACATAAGGTAGATAAATTCCAGAATGCCGAGCGTATGAACCAGAAGAAAAACGATAAACCATATGTTGTGACCGCGTCGTGCACTATGCCATAACGCCATCGCGGACCACACGAGTGACCATAACGCGAGAATTCCTATCCCTACTCCTAAAAAGGATTCTACATTTACTCTGCCGTTACCCAAATACCATGGCATATTTTTTTAGAGGAACTTCATGACGTTCGATTTTTGGCGAAGTTCCAAAAACCAGGATTGCAATTTTTCACTGACTGTATTGCCGATAATCGCTTTCTTCGCTTCCTCGCGGAGCGTTGCCGGCTCGGTAGCAGTAAGCAATGCGCGGTTTGTCGCAATATAATTATCGATATCCGTTTCTGTAATTGTCAGGTCGCGGCTCAATAACTTTTCAACAGTGAGCTGCATTTTTAACTGCTGATTAAAATCATTTTCCGTTAATCCCTGAAACTTCAGAAAATCCTGCAGGTTTACTTCTGTTCCCAAACTTGAAAGAATTTCTTTCTGTTTATCCTGTATATCCGCATTTGTGATGACGACACCGGATTTTTTGGCTTCATTGGCGATTAACACCTCGCCGATCATGCCTTCCAATGTCTGCTGTCCGTATCTGGTCCGCAACGTATGATTTAACTGCCAGCTGAAAATCGGCTTTCCGTTTACGATTGCCGCCAACACCAAGCCTTTATTTGCAGCAGCAAGCACCATAAATAACACCGCAAGACCAATAAGAACCCAGCGCCACGGAAACACCGGACGGCGTGTTATAACAGGAACTGACGACTCAAATTGCGGAGGGACGGGAACGGAAGATTTTTTTACTGATGCTTTTTTTGCCATAATGTAAGATGAATAATTTGTATAATGTGTACCTCTCATTAGAGGTACTCAGGGAGAATATCATACATGCCACAGGTGTTCAAGATGTGCATTGCGGCTCCTCAATATACGGCCCTTCCTCCAGACAACGCTTGTCTTCCTTATGTAACCCATACTATACTTCCCAATAGGTATAAATGAGCAAACAACACTCTCCGGAACCGGCTGATAAAAATGAAGGTCCTTTGCCTCCGGGATTCCCGCACTATACCCGATTATTTTCCGCATTACCCCGACTCCCACGGCTGAGCATTACCGGGAAAATATTGATATGGTCGGTTTTGACCATTGCCATATACACAAACCTGACGATAACGGATTTCGCTGCAGCAAAACAACTTAATGCCTTCTTAGGACAGCGCATGACGTTTTTTGCCTCCGGAAAAACCTCACAGGCTATATTAGGAGCATCACAAACACAGCCAAACGGTAATAACCAGATACATACCACAGCGGACACCAGGTATGCGTACTGGATGGAAATTATCCGCGCACACCCGGATTATCGTGACGGGTATTTTATGGTAGCCACCCTCGCCTATCAACGCGGAAATATACGGGAAGCGCGGGAATATCTGAATAAAGTCCGTGAAATTGACCCTAATTATCCGGGCATTCCGCAGTTGGCTGAACTGCTTTCTGAAGAATAATAATTATTTTGCTTCCGGTTTAGCAGCGTCCTCCGGCTTTTTCTCAGAAGATGCTTCCTCTGTCTTGGCACCCTCTTCACCCGCAGTCGCGCCTTCTTCTGCGGCGGTCGCGGTTTGTGCTGCGGCCTCCTGCGCTGCCTGCTCTTCAGCTGCTTTACTTACCAGTGCACCGACTTTCACGACACCGACTGTGCTGTCAGAAAGTACCGTAACTCCCGACGGAATACTCAAATCCGAAACTTTTAATTCCTGATCTACCTCAGCAAGTACCGATACATCCACTTCGATCTTTTCCGGTAAATCAGTCGGAAGTGCCTCCACTTCAATTTCGGAAACAAGACTTAACAATACTCCTTGCTTTTGTACCACGACCGGTGATTCACCGACAAATACCAATGGCACGTTTGCATGAACCTTCTCTTTAAGGTCAACCTGGTGAAATTCTACGTGAAGTATGGAGTCCTTCACCGGATGCCGCTGTACATGATGGACCAGTACCGGCTTCGTACTTCCGTCCAACACAAGCTCAATAAGTCCGGTTAATCCAGTTTCAGCAAACACCTTCGCAAAATCCATAGAAGAGACGAGAAGATTTTCGCTTTCTAATTTTTTGCCGTACACGGTCGCCGGAAGCTGTCCCTGCTGTCGCAGCTTCTTCACTTTTCTACCCAACATTTCGCGCTTTTGTGCTTTCAACGTATGTTTCTTCATAAGTTTTTTTGAAATATCACGCGGAACTTCGCGTCTTTAGTAAGAGTTGTATTGTACTCAAGGACAGACCCTTTTGCAATACCGCCCTCTCCTGACGAGCTCCATGACCCCGGATACCGCAAAACGACATGCCAAGGTATTTCTGATACTCCTGACTGCTTTCTCATTGTCAGCTGATAAATGGCGGACGTGTCAAATGCGAGGGCGCCATAGCGTTTCCATGACAATGAAAGCTGACTTGTCTGCCGCGGACGGACAGTTATGGGGATATGCACAATGCTGTATGTTTTTCCTGATTCCTCAAACCAATATGGTGCGGGCGGCGGGACGGCATTTGTCACATCGCGTGCCGGCACGAGTGCCCCGTCTAGACTTACTTCACGGACTTCCGCGCCGAGAGGAATCAGCAATCTCATATATACCTGGTATGCCCCGCTCCCGTCCGGCAACACGGGTGCACCGTTTGAAATCTTAAGGGTTAGTGCGTGTTCCAGAGTTCCGTCGGGATCGATAGTTATTTGTGACAACACCTCCCGTGTTACGAAAAAGTTTGTTTTATTCACACCGAGGTTTGCTTCAATAATTGCCAACCCGTCACCCTTACACGGAATTTGCTGTGCAACGACATCACATGATTCAAGCGTCACTTCCCCACCCCAGTTCCACTGTGTGACGAGCGCCTGCAATTGCTGATCCACAAAATAAAACTGTATGTCACGTGACTGAATGGATTCCGTCATGACATGAAGCAGTGCTCCTGCGGACAATGACCGGTCCGTTGTGATTCGCGTAAGCAGTGCATTTGTGAGTGCACCCAAAAAATCTTTCTTCTGCGTGCTGCCCGGAAAAAAATCCGTTTGGGTATACAGCAGCGATTTCGCAAAAAAATTGCCGGCGGATATCCGCTCGTTAAAATCAAGCAGCTCTATCGGCCCTGTCACGGACAGCAATTTTGTCACCATCGGAAGACTTATCGCAATCACGCCATCAACTTTTACACCCATTTCCTTTTCATAAAACCATGCTGCTTTCTCGCCGCTTACCGAAAAATTCGGATCCCAGTTACTGTCGCGGAGATACCAGTGCTCATTCCCGAGTATCTCCCTGATAGCCAAAGGCGGATCTACATGCCCTTTTAATTGACCGTCAGCCGTATACACATCCTGGACATCCAGCGATTCAACACGTCCGTCCAAAAATGTCACCAGCAGAAGACTGCCGATAAATCCTCCTGTCGGCCGCAATTCCATGCTGTTTTGGAGCAAAACCAGATACGTCTGTTTTTTCCGGAAGCCGCCGATACGCGGGTATAACGCAAGAAGTTTTTCTGTGTATCCCACTATTTCCCTTACTCTGCTTAATTCCGTAATTCCTTTGTTTGCCATTCTTGACACGGTCGCAGTATTAAACGGAAATCGCCTGCTCATAAGTAATGAGTCAAGTTGCGCAGCTACCAACGCGAGATGCTGCGATACCCGGGATACCTCACTGGTTAATGCCGTCACTTCTACGAGCCCTGCTCGCTGTTGTTTATCCTCCGGAAAAAATATTCCTCCCGCAACGATTCTGCTTGTCCGGAAAATCGTCAGTACTCCGGACTCGACTTTAGACACGTCATCTAATATAGAGAGTAACCGCTCCTGGTCCTGTACCATTCCTCCCTGACCCAGTAACACAAAAACCGGGGATCCCAGATGCAGCAATACCTGCGCCGTCTGTACATAAGAATTGCCGTACCCTAATAATGTACCGGTCCACCTCGACTCGCCTTTCGTTAAAGTTTTCCCTGCCGCTGCCAACAGTCCGATTCCGGCCCCGACTGAAAGTATATACAACAGAACCGGCACAAGCAGCGTTAACAGACCTAGGATTACCCACTGAAATCCCTTTACTCGTGTGCGCGTTGCTTTGACTAAGCCGTATTGTTTCTTGGAAGCAAATATCACCTGCATGGCATCCGCGATACGTTTCTTGTCACTTCTGTTTTGTGACTCCGCTTCTGCTGTGTACTCACGTGGTGGTTCCGTTATGATTACACTCTTCTTTTTTAAGGGACTGAGTTCTTTTCGGCTGCTTTTGATTTGCGCACGCTCAGTGAAGAAGAACGTGAATATCGACCGCACCTCAGTTGCGGATATTGTGTGAGGGTCAATAAAGTAAAATTTAATTTTCTGCTGACGGACCGAAGACAGGTCGTTCTCATCGCCTTCGTAAATTACCGCAAGTTTTTTTGAGGCTGTCCAATCTGCCTGTTCGAAAAAAGATTTCACGAAGTCGGCGTCACCGACACAAATAACGTAGTGAGGAACGGCCGCAGTATCCCGATTGATGACCGTGCGGCACCCGTGCGACTCCAAATATTCCCGCAGGGGTTCTACATAAAGCGCATTCTGCGCCTCAATCCGGGCTATCGGAGAAGCCAATTCTCCGGAGGTATTTGATTCATGCATTGAAGAGGTCATAAAAGGAGTAATCCGCCGTGTTTGTATTATGACAAAACAAGGTACCGAAAACAACACAAACAAATTGAGCCTTTTAGGTATCGGGAGAAGTATCGGACATGAGCAAACTCAGGAATCGAGCGCGTGGTTAACGAAATAGTCCGCGCGCCTGTTTTGCTCCCTGGGGACGGCGGCGTATCTGATGACTGCAGGAAGACTCGACTCAAGAATCCTGACTGACGTAAGCAACTCCCGAAGATGCGGCTCTTTCACTTTATACAGTCCGTTTATCTGATGCACGACAAGCGTTGAGTCCAGATAGAACATCACTTCGTCCGACTCCCCCGGCCGCGACGGTTCATCGAGCGCAATCAGATACTTCAGGGCTTCTATCACGGCAGTGTACTCGGCGGTATTATTGGTAGTCTCGCCTATTTTTTTTCCAAATTCAGAGACAACTCGCGTTTTATGATCCTTCCCGCTCTCCACTGATTCGATTACTACTCCGACTGCCGCAGGTCCGGGATTACCACGTGCGCCTCCGTCGGTATGAATAATGAATTTCATTTTGTGTTTCCTGAAGAATTAAAATCTATTTTTTTGAAAACAACAACTGCTGAAGATAATAACACAAACACTTCGGAGAGTACGGTGATCCATGCCGCGGCCGTCATACCGAACCGGGGTATGAATATGCTGTTACTTATTATGTTTCCTATCATTGCCGCTCCGTGAATAAGCAGAAGAACTCCCTGTAATTTGCGTGCGATAAGAAACCACATAAATAATGCAGACGTGAAAAAAATCGGTAATCCCAAAATAAGAATCCTGAGAGGTACCTGTGCGCCGGCAAAATCCGGCCTGACAAGAGCGACAAACGGAGCGGCTACCCAGAACAGTATTCCTAACACCAGGGAACTGCCGAACAAAAACTGAAGTGAGCGGGTAAAAATTTTTTTCTGGCTGTTATATGAGAGAAGCAGCGGATATACGGCGTTCATAAAAAAAATCGGGAGAACCAGAGGCAACTCAAAAATTTTGTATGCCAGGCCGTAAATACCTACTTCACTGGTCGAACGTGTCAGGGTAAGCACAACACTGTCCGAGTGAAAATATATAAGATTAAAAATTAGCGCCAGCCCCAGGGGAGTACCGGTACGCATATATGACGCAAACTCCGGAAGTGAAATTGCAGGCCTGATAGTACCCAGACGGTTCCGCACCAAGCCAAGCGCGATAATTGCAGTAGCCAGACTACCGGCAAACACGGATATGACTCCCAGGTACGGCCCGGATACGGAAGTCCACAAAGACAGCATCACGGCAACGACGAGCATAGTAATGGATCCGGTATTTAATGCAATTGTGGAAAGATCGTAACGGAGCATCTGCTGAAAAAATGCGTTCGTCGTAGTTGTAACTGCCTGCGCAATAATAACCGGGACCAGCATGACAATACCGACCCGCACAAGCATCGTATACCCCTGGCCGCTCCCGGAGGGGATAAGGGAGAGAATAATAAGTGCTACGCAAACGAGCAATATACTTATTACCAGACGCAGGCCCAACAACAATTGCCACGCCTTGCCTGCGGTTTTGATTTCATCTTTATCAACACCGATGATCCGCTGAAGATACACGGCATTTAGCCCAAAATCGGCGATCAGGTAAAAAAAGCTGACGTATGTTGTGATTTTTACGAAATCACCGTATCCTTCCGGACCATACCGCTTGGCGATTAATAAACTAACGATGACAATCGTGACGGAACTTACGGCTCTTCCGATAAGCTGACTCACCGTGTTACCGGCCACGATTCGCCTCAGTGAACCTTTGGGAAACAAATCCGTAAACATGGAGCCATTGTAGCACGTTCACCGATTTTCGCTTGTGAACGCAAATGAAAAAAGGACGACAATCCACAGCTGTCCCTGCTGAAGCGTAAGAGGGTAGTGATCTGCAAAGCCGGCCATAAGCACCCCGCACAATGAAAGAAAAAATATGTGTGCTGAGGAAAACGGCTGTACATGAATATGACGGATCAGATTCTTTACGCGTATCCAGATAGCAGCGAAAAACAGGCATAAACCAAGCAACCCTGTTTCGGATAAAAGAAGAAGGTATATATTGTGAACTGGCTGCAGAAAATTAATCTGCCTGCCCGCCGTACTTTGCGGCAATGCAACCAAAAAATTACCGAGCCCGATACCAACGACGGGCGACTGCCGCCATAATGAAATAGCGACATTGCTCAGAGTAATTCTGCGGACGACACTTTCATCGGACAAGGACGGCTGAAATATACCTGTCATGGTAATAAGGCTGATGACAAAAAAACTTATCACGATGAGGAAAACCGTAAACGGTACGTTTCCGCTGTGCGATCGGCTGGAAAAACTCCGAAGGAGGATACCCATAATTCCGATAAGAATTGCGGCCCCGATACTCCATGCACTCCTGCTCAATGTCAGCGCCAATGCAATGTATCCCAAAATGAGTACAACCCAATAATAATACCTGTGCATCGTGTGTTGCTTTGTCTGAAAACTCATAATCAGTGCGTAGATGATAAAGGGGAGTGAGGTTGCCAAAAATCCCCCCAACACATTCGGGTGAGGAAACGTCCCATATGGCCGGAGTAACAGTTCACAGGTCGAAATAAACGGGGAACAAAAGTTAAACCGGGAAATACCCGGAGTATCCAAAGCAAATGCACGTTCTCCGAGAAACCAAAACAATCCGCCGGCTGAGTGTTGGAGGATAAACTGAGTGATCGCCAGACCGGATGAATACAGTATCCCTACGGACAGTGCGTCAATCATCTCTTTGATGACCGGTCTTGTGCGCACGATATACCAGCCAAGTCCTGCAAATTCCAATATTTTCATCCACTTGTAGAGAGCCACTTCCTGATTGGCCGAATGCAATACGTTTACCGTAACCGCACCCAGAATAGCCAGTGCGATAATAACCAGTCGCCCGGGAATACGAATCACAGGGTGGTTTCGGTTTTTCGCTGCACTCTGTATCCACCAAGCCGCCAACAGGGCAATAAGCACGAGGTCAGTCAGGAATATTGTAGGGGAGAGGTAATCAATTTTTCTTCCGAGCAGGTATGCCCATGCAGGCCAAAAATGAAATCCAAGCTGAGTCGGGAGAAGAATAAGCAAAAACAAAAATAGCCGCCGGTGAATAGCCATTAGCGCTATTATACCTCTCTGTGAAGCTGATTATTTCGGTTTTACCAGAAGCGTGCGCTCATCACCCTCGCCTACGGATTCGGTTTCAATGCGTTCATCGCCTGAAAGTGTCAGGTGAATGATGCGGCGTTCTGACGGAGTCAGGCGCGCAAGCTCAACCGGACGACCCAATGCCAATGCCCGATCCGCGGCGCGTTGGGCCATATGCATAAGCGTTTCCTCACGCTTTTCCCGGTAATCACCGACATTTACATATGCTTTTACCCATCTGCCGAGCGATTTGGAAACGAGTATGCCTAAGATAAGCTGCAGACTCTCCAATGTCTTCCCGTGATGACCGATCAGCAATCCTGTTTCTTCCGTTTCGATACCGACCCGGAACGCGCCCGTTTCATCGGTTGTCACGGCGACCGATCCTGCAATTTCCAGCTTAGCGAGCAAATCTTCTGCAATATGTTGAACTGTTTGTGTATCTTCCATAGGTATATATATTATTTCTCAGCGTTAATGCGGAGTTGTTGCATAATACCAAAAAGTCCGAATACGTTCCAGTAGAGCGCCAGCCCTAACGGAAACTGGTACGCAAACATCCCGAACATGACGGGAGTTATCATCGCCATCTGCTTCTGCATTTCCGCAGCCGTATCCTCGGGCTTCTTTTCATCTTTCCCGGGTGTTGCCAATTGTTTACCACCCTGTGCCGGGGCAACCTGCGGCATCATGAGTTTACTTTGCCACCACTGTAATCCTGCCGTAATCACGGGAATGAGCAATAACCACCAGCCGCGTGACTGCCATTCGCTTGGTTTCACCCCAAGATTCGTACCGAAAAATGACAAATCCAGCTGGGAGAGACGCAGAGCAGGGAAGTATAAAACTGCATTCAGATCAGTCACTAATTTTGTGATGTTGCCGTTCTGCAGTACCTGGTAGAAAACATTGTACAGTGCAATCAGCACCGGCATCTGGATAAGAAGAGGGAGACATCCGGCTGCAGGATTCACCCCGTGTTCCTTATACAAATCAAGCTGTGCCTGTTGTAACGCCTTTTTATCATCTTTGTGCTTTACATTCAGGGCATCTAAATGAGGCTTTAACCGCTGCATCTTTTTCGCGGATTTCATTTGAGCCGCCATAAGCGGGTAGAGAAGCAACCGGATAATAATCGTAAGCGCGATGACGGCAAACCCTAACGGACCGGGAATATGCAGCCACTCAAACAACTTATAAAAAGCCACCAACAAATTGATAATCGGGTTAACAAAAAGGATATTCCAATAGTTCATATATTTTGTTCTCCTTGTAACAAATCTACCTAAACGGGATCGTGTCCGCCTTTAGACCAAGGATGACAACGGAGAATTCGTCTCAGTCCCAAAATCGATCCTCTGATTATACCATAGCGATCGATTGCTTGATATGTATACTCGCTGCATGTCGGTTGAAATCTGCATGCGCTGTCGACCAGCCACAGGGATTTGAGCAATCCCGTATCAGGGGAGAGATATTTTTGGTAAAACCGTATAGCGGAAAGAATACGGCGCTTCATACTGATGCTCCGGTCAATAACTGCTTTTCCGCCAGGAGATTCCGTACAAGTGCATGAACCGCGTCCTCGTGATCCGGCACTGCTGACCGCACCACAAACACTCCGGATGTTTGTTCTTTGATAAACGGCAGTAATTGCTGTATTGCTTCCCGTATCAGCCGCTTCATGCGGTTCCGTTTCGCGGCTCGCTTATCCACCTTTGCGGAAACGATAACGGCAAACCGGGGGTGTGTTTGTTTTTTTTGGTATATAAGGTCGATACATGTACCGCGGATACGCGTTCCGCCGCGCAACAACGGAGGTATTTCTACGGAAGGAAGCCTATTGTAAGAAGAAAGCATGCGCTGTTAGACGGTAAGTTTTTTCCGTCCGGTTGCCCTGCGTCGTTTCAACACGAGACGGCCTTTGACACTTTTCATGCGCTCACGGAATCCGTGCACGCGCTTTCTTTTCAATTTTTTCGGCTGGTAGGTGCGTTTCGGCATGGTGTAAGTATATCCAAAATCAGCACTGAACACAATACTACGCAAATTATGGGAACCCTGCGTTACTCACCGATTTTTTTCACCCATGCCTTAAATTGCTCACCCCGGTCAGCATAATCCCGGAACATATTGTAACTTGCACTTGCAGGGGATAGGAGACATATGTTCCCTTTCTTAGTATTGGCATATGCTACATGAACCGCTTTTTCCATCGATTCCACATGGTATACCTGAGTTTGTTTTTTGGTGCGTTCCGATAAAGCATCCCAAATCCGCTTCCCCGTATCAGGAAACAGAATAAGCGTTCCCACCGGATGGGTATCCAAATAGGCACCAAGCACGGAATAATCCAAATGTCTGTCGTAACCGCCGGCAATCAATGTAGAAACCTCCGGTCCTAACGCCGCTAAGGCATGAATCGTAGCCTGCGGAATCGTTGCCAATGAATCATTGTAAAACCGGATGCCATGATATTCACCGGAAAACTCGAGCCGATGGGGAAGAGGCGTAAATGTTGCAAGCTGTCTGTCGATTATCTCCTGAGAAACACCGGTTACCCGTGCAACCATAACTGCCGCGGCAATGTTCTCTGCATTCCCTAATATGTGAGAAGCAGAAACGCCGGACTCATTCACATGAAACGGTTTGTGTACGGCTTTTCCCATTCGTGCTACCGCAGCTACTTCCGGGTGATCCGGGTTATATACCATGACATCTGACCCCGTCTGATACCTGATAATATTTGATTTTGCCGATACATACGACGCAAAATCCCGGTAGTAATCCATATGCTCTGACACGATGCCCAACAGGACGGCGATATGCGGACTATACCGCACATCGGAAAGCTGATGACTGGAAAGTTCGATAACAAATACCGTATCGGGATTCTCACTGTCTAACTCATCTAACATGGGGGTCCCGATATTACCTACCAACCGCACGTCCGCATAGTGCTTAGTAAGTATGTGTGCAATAAGACTGCTTGTCGTGCTTTTCCCCTTGGTTCCGGTAACTCCGACGGTCATTCCTTTTACAAGAGAAAAAAAGATATTCGTAGCCGACGTAACATGCCCGCCTTTTTGAACATACTCCTGCATCTTTCCGGAATACGGGGACACACCGGGACTCCGTATAACGGAATCGTAGTCACCAAGATGCTCAAGATATGCGTCCCCGTCTGTTTTTTTGTCCGCTATAGCAATATGAAGTGACGGATAATGCTTTTTGAGCCACGCATGAACGCTTTTTCCCTCCCGTCCGTACCCGAGAATTAAAACGGAATTACCCCGAATTTCATTTGTACGCATATAAGTTGCCCGATGCAGATGCTGACTGCCATGTACTGCGAAGCAAAGACACGTGATCAGGAGGCAGGTTATACGTATCGCCCCAATCATCCATGACCAGTCTACGAAGTTCCGTAACATCCTGGGGGGACAGTCCTAAATCACTTTTTATTTTCAGCAGCCCTTCGGGAACTTCACTCTTCTCTTTGAGATATTTCCCGATGGTCAGTATCACGGCAAGTTTTGCTTCATCGCGCGTTCCGACGCATTCAAACGGCTTGACGGGTGTCAAACCGACTAATGAGCGGATGTGCTCTATAATCTGAGGATTCGCAAATAAATCAGCGCCGAAACTTATCATCATCTGCTCACGCGACAGGTACGGGGACAGACAAAGATAGGTGAATGCGCATTTGGCACACGTCCCGCACCAGACACCGGTCTTACTCCCGACGTTACAACTTCTGAATGTGGTGAAAAACCGGGGGTACATCGAAAAAATCAATCCTATCTGCAAATCATTGAGCGGCCGGAGTATGCTGAAATAATTGGCGGCGCCATCAAAAAAATTTGTGCAATACTGCCGGAACATCGACTCGAACTGGAAGCTTTTGGAGTACTGATGATTCACCTCCATGCCGCGATACACGACATTTCCCTCATTTGCGCTCTTTTCATTGGAAACAATGACATGTTCATTGCCATAAAGAACCGCAACCAATATACCTAAGAATGCCAGATACGCCGAAAAGGGTGTGTGCCCGTTTAAGTACCCCGAACGGTTCAGTTCCATCAGCATCGGATCGATAACCCGATTGATAACCAGCGGAGGCGGAAATCCCGCTTCACGGATATTATCCAGAGCTGCCTGCGTGGGATTCAGAACCATGGTTTGGAGCGTTCTATCGCTCTGTTTCATCATTCCTAATGTCACTGCAGAATCTTTCCCGCCACCAACGAGGACCAAATCATTTGCAGGCATACCGCTGCCCGGTTTCCGTTCCCGCATATTCCCGGCGGCATTGTTGGGAACAGACGCCCCGGGGGAGCATGTAATCCGGAGAAAATCCTTTACCGTAAAATCTATCTGATTCTGGTAATAAAATTCTCCCAAACCGTGGATAAATATATCGTACCAGAATCTGATTTGCTCGCCGTTAAGAACTCCTGCCTCAATCACTAGCTCCTTGGGACACGCAAGCTTCCAATAGCTTATCGCCTCGACAAGACCGAGATGAAACACATACGGCATGAATCTTTCTTCGTCGATGCTTCCGGGATAGGGGATGGTAACCACCGAACGGAGTCTGACGTCAGGCTCCAGGAGGAATTCGTACGTCAATTCGATTACATCGCCTCGCTGCAAAACGCCCGCGCGCTTGTATATCAGTCTGGGATGCTTGAGCCGAAGCTGTTCAAACGTCATGGCCCTTATTGTACCAAAATTACGGGGCGACCTCCTGCCAGATGACCGATAAGTCTTTCATCGTGTCCGGCATGGTCAGAAGAAGCTGCGGATCATACGTAAAAAGCTCTGCAGACGCATTTATGTTGCCGCCGTATGCATCCAGATCCCGCTGAAGAAGAAAATTGTCAGCGACGAATACGCCGTTTCCGACAAAACGCGCGGTGAGCGCATTGATGCTGGTGCCCGTCTGAATTAGCCCTGACTCATCCGCCTTGGTGGCTATATAGACTCCCTCTACAACCGGCGTCGTTGATGACCATGTTGTTCCGACGGTGTCTGCGACCGTGATGGTTCCGTTCACGATAAATGCGATGAACCCGTTGCCGGTGATATTTATCCTCCCTCCGATTGTAAGATTCCCGTCCACAAGAATCACGACACGTTCATTGGCCCCGATATTCCAGTTCCCGCTCGTCGTCATGTTACCGACCACATAATACGGACTATCACAGCTTGCCGCCGTACAATTAGACGCCGGCTTGGTAACCGCAGTAAGATTATCAAACGGAGCTGATGTTGTCGGCGTAGTGGGAGACCCGAACCGCCTCAGGAAATAATCATAGTAATTCACGGATGTCCTGCCCGCATTCACCTGCCAATTAGTACTGGAAACGAGCGTCGCACCTTCGGAAAACGGATCGGAATCGAAATCATACAGCGTCCCGTACGACAATACCCCCGGATATCCGTTTGCTGAATCGGTAACGAACGTCCGCGGAAGGACTGCGGGAACGAATGACCGGACATTGCCCGACGCATATACATCTCCGCCCTCCGCTTGTACCCATGCCGTTCCCAATGTATATCCTATGTCCCACCGGAGCGTTTGGTTTGCGGCCAATGTACGCGACAACCCTTGACCCGTCAGTCCCGTCGTTACATTGGTCCAACACGCCCGTGCGTATGCCCAGTCTGCTGTGGGGGGAATAATATCCATCGTATAGGAACCGGTCACAATATTGGCAAATTGCTCATACACTGCTCCGACCTGAAACTGCGGAATAGGCTGACTTGCTGACGACGGAGTAAATCCGATAGACGTACCGGTAATATCTAAGTCTGTTGTCGGCACTGCGCGGATAGCTGCACATGACGTATCCGCAGGATCCACCCGCACTGCCCGCGCCTGAATCGTTCCGACCGGAACGGAGGTGGCCGTCGGTGCAGGAGGCACGGTAGGCTCTGACGGAGGTGTGTTTGTGGCTCCGCCACCCGGACCCGTAGGGGTACAACAATACTGTGTTTGCCCTAATTGCGGATTATTATTACACACACGGAATTGCCAACAAGCGTCACATGCACCCCACGAACCCCACCCGGTCGTACAGGAGGATTGATTCGTTGAACAGGTAAAACCACAGAATCCGGTATTATGATTACAAAACGGAGTACACGTCGTCGCTATCCCCGGAATACCGTTATCGGCACACAATCCATTCGTACATACGTCACCGCAGGTGCCCGAAGAACAAAGCGGCATCGTCGGGAAGGGAGTACCTCCATACACACCGCCCTGTGCAGACACTGAAGATCGAAGACACGTCAACACCAACACGACAAGGACAATCCGCTGAAAAAGCCTCATAAGATCAGCCTATCAAAACCGGGACTCGCTTTCAATACGGGGAGCAAAACGATCTAGCGAATGGTAATCAATGAGGGATATATTAATGTTTGTGCCTCATCTGGGAAAAAATACGTAGTCCATGCAGGATCATTTTTATCCTGGAACCGGAAACTCAATGACGATGATGCCGGGGAAAGCATTTTAAATATACCGTCTAACCAATACTTATAATATCTTTCCTCAACAGCAGGCTTGTTTTTGTTATTAGGAGCTAACAGGGAACCAAAATCTCTATCAACCTGTTTTGATAACGCTTCTAACGACGGTTGAGTGACGTTAAGCGTCACAATGGGACCTAGCGTATCGAAAAATCCTTCTTGTGCCCTTACGATAGGTAGTACTTCCAGCCTTGTTCCAGGAGTCGCAGCCTGAGCAAGAAGACGATCGTATGCATTTCTATTTCCCTCATCTCCCATAATTTCAGGACCACTTGCCGCAAACATTATCTTCCATTCGTCCCCTTTAGGATTACGCGGATTGGCTGGGTCTAACCACTTCGTTGGAAAAAATTCATATTGAGTTCCATTTGGACTAATCATTGCAAACCACGCATCTATGATCTGAACCGGACTATTTGCTTTGGTTCTTCCTGGGAATCCCATCGCCTGATTCCGTAAATACGCAAAGCTGGACAACTCACCCGTGTTTGCATTCATCAAAAATTGTTGGAACGCAATTTCCGGTCCCGGCGTATCTTTCCACCAGGAAACGGCTTCCTCAGAAAATGCTTCAGGAAACTCTACTATTGTCACCCGCAGAGGAATTTCCGCTTTATCATAGGGGATAATCACCGGCTTGTGGATATCCGGACTAATCTCCACGGCAAACCATGCTTTTTCCTCCTGTATCCAGTACAGTTTTTTGCCGTCTACTGTCGTCATGACCGGCGTATTACCATATTCATTTTTGCTGGCGAGATCTTCATGCAGCGTATTCGGATCAACCTGCATAGTTTCCGTCGTCGGCTGTCCCTGAGCATTTAATACCTGTACGCTCGTACTGAATTTACCCTCCGCCTCAGCGGTGATAGACGCTTCGAGTCCGCTATGGATTTTCATCGCAGCCGCCTGCTCAGGCGCAAGCCTGAGAGACTCAATCGAAAACTGTTGCACGATCGCAGGATTTTCCACAAACTGTGCGTCACTTCCCGGCGCGTAGATTACGACGGGCATATGCTCTGCATCGGCGACACCCCATACGGGATATTCCCCTTTATATCCGCCGATGATACTGTCAGCGGAATACCCGCTCGGAAGGGCAACCCAGATATATTTGGGCGCTTCAGTCGGGGCAAAATCAAACCATTCCGCATTAGGGTGGTAGGAAACGTTGTCCGCTCCCGCTGCGATGACGGCTACCTCAGTGACTCCGCCGTTTACTCTCGTAAGCAGCACAAAGTTTTTGCTGTAGTCAGCTGACCAGAATACCTTGGCGCCCTGTTCTCCTGTTACTTTTGCCCCAATTGCCTCTACATTCTTGCTGAACGCATCCAGCGCATATTCAGGCAACTTCAACGGATTTGCCGCTGTCAGCTGATCCGGTGTCGCACCGGCAGAAAATGAAACCTGGTCAAATATACCGGCATCATGGAAATCAGGGTGCGAAGCCAGATCAATCGGCGGAGGAGGAGTTTCCGTCTGAAAGCCGGGCGGGGGAGTCAGAGTTTCCGTGGCTATTGCAGGTGCCGTTATGGCAGGAGCCGGCCGGGTTTCCGTCACAATGACGGGTGAAGTTGCTGATGGAACAGCGCAGCCGGCTATAAGAGCTGACAAGCTCGCTAGCAGCAGTGCTCTGCGTTTATTAAACTTTCCGAACGGGATAAGCGCTGCATATGCAACCTCATCAAACGTGCCAAACGGCAATTGCGGCTCGTTTCTGGGGGTTTCCGTCTGAGCTGTAATGGTGGCCATCTGCACGCGGGTATTGAGCGCTTCAACTGCACGGTTTTCTCTGGCGGCACTGCCGGCCTGCGCTACCCATTGCTCACTTTGTCGGGCTTTATGATTTGTTTTGGTCGCTTGGCGCTCTCTGTGGGAATTCGTCCGTGAAACGGGCGCCTGGTCAAAGCCGCCCTGCGGCTGTCCGAATGAACTTGAAGGAATTGCTGCTATAGACTTGCCGTGATACACAACCTCGACATGGGAATGCCTGTCTGCGTGGCTGCCGAATCCTAAATCACCGGTAAATGTCTGAGAAATAGCCGGCCTGTTGGAAAATATTTCAGCGACTTTTGAATTGTTTACTTCAATAGCGCGCCCTGCGCCCCAAATTGTCGCACCGAGCAAGATACCATGCCGTACAGCCCTTCCAAGAGGATACCTCTCTTTATGTTGCTGCATAACTATAACCTATAGTAACATTCTTTATTCAATATTGTCAAGTCTGATTAGCTATAAAAAACCCGGTTATGAACCGGGTGGACACGACATGTCAGTCACAAAATATCGATATATCGGCGTTGGTGTTCTTGCTGCCTCATTATATATAGTATAGGCGGGAGAGCAAACATTCTGTCAAGCGGCAGGTTCAACCCAACAGTTCTTTCCATAACAAACCGAGGATAAAGAATATAAAACGGAAAACTAAACGGGCGTCTCCCTGCACGGATTTTTGCTTCGCGTAGGCCACATCGCTTTTCATCCACCGGGTAAAGTTTTTATGATATTTGCCTGTCAATATAGCGGGGGAGATAACACCGGGAAGAATTGCGTGGCGGGCCTGCATCCACGGCTGCAGTGCTTTTGCTTCGGAAACCGGTAACGGCCTGGGCCCTATAAACGCCATCTCGCCGCGGAAAATATTATAAAGCTGCGGCAGTTCATCCAATCCCGTGTGACTCAAAAATTTTCCGATCCCGGCAAACCGGGGATCATTATGGATCTTAAATACCGGGCCATCAGACTCATTTTTTCGGAGCAGGCGGCGCCTCTCATTCTCAGCACCCGTACGCATCGTCCGGAATTTATATATAAAAAACGGTACGCCATATCGGCCGATCCGCTGCTGTACATACAGAAACGGCATCCCATCAAACACGACAATCAGCGCTCCGATCAGTGCAAAAACCGGCAGACACAAAATAATGAATACAAGCCCCGCAACGCGAATTAACATACGGAATAATTCCACACACTATGATATTTTAGGATTGGTCTATTATAATACTCCGCATAAGACATGACACCCGGCATACAAATACCGCCGGTAAACCCGCCCGGCATATACGTATATGATCTACTACTCAAATTCGCCGCTTGAAACGCCGCATATGACGTTCATCGGCCGGTGGTCTCCGTTTCACAACGGACATAAAGCAATCATCACCAAAAAAATTACGGAAAATCCGCTCCTTCCCGTGCTCATTCTCGTGCGCCACACGCTCACGGATCAATATACGGCATCGGCACGGGCTATGTATATCAAACAGTGGATGACAGATCAACATATCAAGGGAACCATCATGATCATCCCGAACGTAGAAGGCGTGTATTGGGGACGGGGAGTCGGCTACAAAACTGAGCCAGTATCCGTAGATGAAGCCATCACATCCATATCCGGAACGGACATCCGCCGCAGAATGCAGGACAAAAAATCTTCCTGGCATAATCTGGTTGCCGTCCCGGAATCTGCGTATTTATTGACCCCCGCCGTTTCATCCATCGTAGAACAGGGACTTGTCGTGTGGCTGACGGGGTGCCCTTCAAGCGGAAAAACAACGATCGCACGTGCATTTATACACCACGTTGCAGCAACCTACCCGCATCTTAAAACACAGCTTCTTGACGGAGATGACATGCGTGCTACTCCGGTTGCTGCCGGGGTAGGATTCAGCAAAAAAGACCGGGCAGATCATATCCTGCGGATGGCGTATATCGCAAAAATGTTTGCCGATCACGGCATTTTGGTCGTATGCGCTTTCGTTTCTCCCGATCGCCGCATACGTATGAAAGCCAAAAAAATCATCGGAAAAAACCGGTATATAGAAGTGTATGTCCGGGCTTCCAAATCTACCCGGATGAAGCGGGACACCAAGGGCATGTATAAACAAGCAGCGAAAGGCGCTTTACAAAACTTCACCGGATACAACGCATTCTATGAAGCCCCTAAAAAACCGGACGTTCTCTGTGATACGGACACGCAGGATGTTTCTTCCTGCGTTACCGCCGTTTCATCCCGTGTGTTTTCCCGGTCAACTTCGCATACCTCTGATTCGGCCGGCCGGAATAAGTGAATACACTGCGTACCCCAGCAAATATCCCAGCCTGACACCTGACCTGTATACGGCAGCCAGTACGGAAAAAGGTCTTTTGCCGTACAAATTACCGGAATGCGCACTGTTGCCAGCCGCATGGTTCAGACCGCGTGTCAGAAGATAATACGATAGCGTAAATTCCCGGTCAGAAAAATACAGACGCTGGAACAGTGCCGCCGCTCTTCCATAGCTGTATGCCGCCTTCATTTCTTCCGTAAAAACTACCTGATGCGTCGTGTGCATCACTTTTACCGACGGGGCAAACAGCAGGGGAATATGACGCGCAATACACCGGTATGCCAGATCATCCTGCTCCCCGATAAACGGGAAAACTTCAGCGTTAAACGGGCCGTCGAGTTTGGAAAACACGGACCGGTAAGAAAACATATTTCCGGCTAACAGTGTCACGAGGCGGGTGCCCGGCGCTGAGTTCTGCCCCATGCCGGATGCCGCCGCGTCGCGGGCGAATGTTTCGCGTTTAAGGTCTTCCAATTCGCCCCGGCGGGTATACCGCTGTGTTGCGTGCCCCTGATACACCCCGCGGGGATACTTTTTTTTGTCATTTAGGAGAGTGAGCTTAATATGCAAAACCCAGTCGGAAGCCACAAAGCTGTCGTCATCGAGGAATGCCACACCCTCTTTTGTCGCATGCCGGAACCCCGTATTCCGGGCCCAGGAAGCGCCTTTTCTGGGTTCGTTAAGATACATGACGGATTTGTTCATATTGGCTCCTGCCGCGTCATATCTTTCGGCTGAATTTATCACGATGATGACTTCATCGCGTTCGGTAATCTGAGGCAGAAGATGAGAAAGGCAAACGGATAATGATTCCGGCCGCTTATTGGTAGGAATAATCACGGAAACTGACATTGTCTCTGTACGAAGACGCTGCATGGTTTGATTATGAACGCAAATTAGCTATTCACGCGAATCAGAAGACCGTCACGGATATATTGTGTGACAAAGTCGCGCACGTCATGCTCAGCCTGAGAGACGGGAATTCCGTACTTAGTAGCAATTTGACTGATAAGCCGGTCTATAACAACGGGTTTTTTTGTCCGCTGCCAGATGTCACCGGCGGTCTGGTTCAGCTGACGGAGATATTTCCTGTTTTTTTCCAGAAGAACCCATGAGGAACCGATGCGGCGGCTGACAACGTGGGGACTCTGTTGAACGATCATGAACGCTGTAGATTATGTCTCAACCAACATTACGGTTATCTTGCTTCGGGTATCAGAAGGCTTCTGATATTTGACCACTTTCACCTGAGATTTTTTCTTCATAACACAAATACCCCCTCTTCATAAGAGAGCGTAACAAAACCATCACGGAATTGTCAAGCTAATACGCACATATTTCTCGTTGCGTTTTGGCCGGTTCAGATCAGGACTTTTCCGATAAAATTGCCCTGTCTCACCCTGTATGTATCGGGTGTCATAAACTTGTCACCCTTGGTTACGACTGCCTTTTGTCCCTTTACCAGTAACACTTTTATAACCCTGTGAACGATTATTTTCCGCCGCTTGCGGACTACGTACGCGATAATGTCGTTTGTCTGTATAACATCAAACGGAACGCGGAAAATCCTGACTTCCTGAGTCACGCGTATAGCAGGCTCCATGCTGTCTGAAGCTGCCGTTGCCGTAAACGACTGGCCCATGGGCAGCAGTTTTGCCAATTGGATGATACTGTCCTGCGAATGCTGTAAGATGATATCGCGCTTGACTGGCGTCCCGTGCATATACAATCGTATCGTATCAAATAGCCGCTCACCATGAATACCTCGCAGGATCCCGTATACATACTGCTGCATATTCCCAAATGCGCAGGATTTTCCATGTCATCCCATATGCTTACGTTTTTTCATGCCGACAAATACTGCGGCCTCTACACGTCTATGGGTCCGCTTCTAGAGAACAGATCCATGATAGAGGCATATCTGACACACCTCCCGGGCAAAAAACTCAATTCACTCCGCGTTATAGCCGGGCACGGCGCATATTACGGTATTCATACCTATCTGCAAAGACCGGTGCGGTACGTGGTATTTTTGCGTCATCCGTTTCACCGGTCGCGTTCGCACTATGCGCATATGGCACAAAATACGCATGCCGGCCTGCCGGCGGACATCCCGGTACTGGATAAGGGCGGGGTACAAATTCCGTTTGCGGAATGGATGAGACTTCGAAGCATCACTCATGATTTTATGACACGGTTTTTGTATGAAAAATTCTTTCCGTCTGCAATACGCGGAGAAGTGACCGACCAGCATCTTACAAACGTGCTGGGAGTATTGAATACGTTTTATTTTGTGGGGCTGACAGAGCACCAGACGCATCATCGGTTTTTATATGATTGCTTGGGGCTGCCGGTATATGCGCCGCGCGAAAATGTCACGGATACACGCTTTGTACCTCCCGCCGTACCGGACAGCTCCATCAGCCGGTATCTTCTGCAGGACAGCCGATTATATAATTATGCCCGGGCAATGCCGCGCCCTGCATTATCACGGGTGAAGCGGGCAGACCTATTGATGAAATACATAAGAGACCGCGCGCGGTTTAGCATCCGGGGCAACAGGATATGAAACCTACTCATACCGGTTTTTATAAACATCTTGTCCGTCAGCACGAAGACATTTCTCTTATACGGAGCACGGAAACAATGATCCGGTCACTCCGGAAGGACGTATTCCGCCTGCCTGACGCGGGAGGGTCTGCAGTACTCCTCCTGTCCGGCGGCCTGGATTCCGTGATTGCGTGGGAAATGCTGCTGGGGCAGTATCGCCTTCACGTATATCCGCTGGTAGTGTCACACGGTTTGTTGGATCCTCAAGACGAAGTAGTCCGGAAATTCCGTACGGTATTCCGGAAAAAATATGCTGACAGGTACCACGAACCGTATATCGTCCGCGCCCCGGCTTCACACGGAAACTTTCATACAAAAATTCTCAACGACGCGCCTCCTGACATGCTTCTTAAATATTTTGACCCGGCCAATCAGACGGTAAAAGTTCCGTTTTGGGGAGCGAATGTGTTTACGGCATATCGGGGATATATGTATCTTCAATATCTGACGTTTACGCTGCCATCCCCGGTAACAACCATCATATACGGCGCGACGGCAGATGACGGATTGTTTATACCCAGCCAGACGTACGCATTCATGCGGCTTACCATGCTCATGCTGATGAAATTTTCCGGCAATCCCGCTCTGCAATTCGGATCTGTTTTTTATGAGGAATCTTTACGTAATTTCATGACCAAGGCGGACGTGCTTTTATACGGACACCGTGCCGCGTTACCGCTTTTTAAAACATACAGCTGCGACAGGCGGGGGATATTCCATTGCGGCACGTGCCTGTCCTGCAGGAGCAGGCAATACTGTTTTGACCGGGCAGGGGTTACCGATCAAACCCTGTATACGGACGGCGAGTCACTTAAGAAACGGCTGAAACAAGTATGGCAACAAACGATAAAAATCATAAAACCCGAACTATGAGCATACTCAAATCCCTACTCCGCAAACCGTACTGGTTTATTCATGACGCTGCCGGCGCACTCCGGGAGTGGTTCCTCGACTTTATTCCCGTATATCCGACGTATCATCAGTCGCTGCTCAAACGGGCTCTCAGCCGTACCCTTATACAACAATACAGCGCAGACGAAGGACAGAACGTAAATTTCACCCAGTATTTTCTGGGGTTCGGACTCATACATTATGCAATCATCCGTAATTACAAACCGGACAACATGTTGTGTATCGGCTCACGAAAGGGTTTCGTTCCGGCCGTCCTTGCTCTTGCATGCCGCGACAACGGGAAGGGTCATGTCGATTTTGTGGATGCGGGATATGACGAGGACAAGCCGGATAAACACTGGGGCGGGGTCGGTTTTTGGAAAAAGCATGATCCGCAATCACATTTTGCCAAACTCGGTGTAGCTGAATTCATTTCGACATATATCATGACAACGGATGCGTTTTCCCGCTCGCACGTTAAAAAACAATACCAATACATATATATCGACGGCGATCATTCGTACGCCGGCGTACTACACGACTACACCGTTTTCTGGCCGCGTCTGCAAAAAGGGGGAATGATGGTCTTTCACGATATTGTTGCCCGGGGCTATCTTGATAAGGGATTATTCGGCGTCCGGAAGTTGTGGAACAAACTAAAAACAAAACACGCAATTCAGTTTCCGTACCCGAAGGAATCCGGATTAGGAATCCTGCAAAAATAATACCAGAAATATCCTTTATGAAAAACATATTTGTACGCATGCGTAATCTCTGGCGGTATCCCTCATGGCTGTACCGAATGTCAGCGGAAAAATTTCCTGACGTTTCTTCAGGTAAACTGCGGGTGCTCGCGCGACTTCATGCCGTCAAAAACGAGCTCGGGGAACGCTCAGTAGTAAACAATCTCGGAGCACTCTACACCCTGCCGCATCCGCTGGCCGCAAAAACATATGCATCATTTCTGAATCAGAATCCCAACCACCTCGGTCACTGGGCAGACAGACTGCCGCAGGAAGGCGCGACCATACAACTGGAATATGAAGTAATCCGCGCCATGATTGATCTGTACAGGGCAAATGGGAAAAACCTCACCGGGTATATAACATCTGGCGCGACCGAGGGAAATATATTCTCTGTCTGGCTCGGTAAAACATATCTGTCTCAATTTTCACCGCCCGAAAAAATCCGTTTATTGATGACAAGCCTGACTCATTATTCCGTGAGGAAAGCGGCGGATATCTGCGGCGTGACGTCTGATACCATAGGATTACACACAACGACATGGGCGATGGACCCAGACAGCTTTCTTGAAACTGTCCGGCGCCTGCACAAGAAGGGGATTACGGGCATATTATTGCCGCTTACACTCGGATATACATCGACAGGCACGTCCGACGACATCGCCGTCATATCGCAGGCAGTAACCCGGCTTCAGAAAGAACTGCCCCGTCTCAGGATATTTGTCTGGATTGATGCGGCCACACAGGGATTAGTCACGCCGTTTCTATCGGATTTTCGGCCGTTTCGTTATCCCCATATACAAACGGTCGTAGTGGATTTTCATAAATACGGACTTGTCCCGTATTCAGCGGGGACACTTCTCTACAGACGCGCCATGCAAACCCTGATTGAACGCCCCATAGAGTACCTGCGCGAAACCGATGCAACACTTTCCGGTTCCCGCCCGGGAGTCACGGCCGCGTCGATTTGGTCCATGATTCATATCATGGGAAAACAAGGCTACCGGCGCATCATAACGACACAGATGAGCAATAAAAAATATTTTATCCGTGAACTGTTACGTGTGCTGCCGGAGACAGAGGTTATTACCGGTGCAGACGGCATAAGCTGCGGTATACTATTCCGATCACTTCCCGCCGGAAGACTCCCGAAACACATAGAAGAGAAGTACTGGTTTCATGCGGGAACGTCCTCAATCTTTTTTTACCCTGACGGATACAAAAACCTTATACTATACAAGTGTTTTTTCCTCCCTCACATGACAAAAAAAATCATTGCCGAATTCATACGGGACCTGGAAAAATCGTCCGGACAACCGTAACGCCCGGAGGAAACGGCATATATGCTCATATGCGGCATGTCGTATAATACCCCCATGAATCATGAACTCCGCCACTATATTGAATTACTAACCAGCATGACTCACAAGGAACTGACCGCCCGGTATAAGCATACGGTGTTCGGATTTCTCTGGATCTTTATCAATCCGCTGCTGCAGATGATTGTTATCGGATTTATCTTTCCGTTTTTTATTAAAGAAGCAATTCCGCATTATTATCTGTATCTGTTTATAGGACTTCTGACATGGAATTTTTTCTCGTTATCTTTATCCAAGTCGTGTGCTTCAATCGTCAACGAACGGTCACTTATCAAAAAAGCGGCATTTCCCCGGTCGGTCATTCCGATATCCATAATTTTTTCTAACCTGACTAACTATCTTATCGCGTTTGGCTTGTTTCTCATACCAATTCTTCTGGTAAACACACTTACCATATATTCCGTATTTTCATTTTTCGGCGGACTCATCATGCTTGTCACGTTTATTATAGGAATCAGCCTGCTTACAAGTGCCCTGAATGTCCGCTTCCGCGATATAAACTTTTTTGTGCAGGCTATGCTTATTATTTGGTTCTATGCAACTCCCATCATCTATTCCCTGTCCCAGATACCCGACCGGCTATCCTGGATATGGCGGCTTAACCCCCTGACCTCGATCCTGCAGCTGATGCAGCACGCGCTCATCGGATCTGCATTACCGGACATTACCATGCTTACGTCAAACAGCCTTATCATTGCAGCCATCACTATTTTCGGCATCCTGATTTTCCGCGAAGAAAGCAAAAATTTTGACGACTGGCTATGAAACAACCCGCTGCAATTGCCATACAACTTACTGATATCAGGAAAAAATATCAAATTCATCACGAGAAACCAACGCTCGTGGAAAAATTTATCAAAGATCATAACGAAACGTTCTGGGCACTGAAAAAACTTACGCTTACCGTACATAAAGGTGAAAAAATAGGAATAATCGGCAGGAACGGCAGCGGAAAAACCACACTGCTTAAAATTATGGCCGGCATCACAGCGCCTACCAGCGGTAGGGTACAGACCTATGGCAGAGTGGTCTCGCTTATTGATCTCGAAGCGGGATTTCATGCGGACCTTACCGGATATCAGAATATATATTTAAACGGCATGCTGCTTGGAATGAGCCGCCGGGAAATCGAAGCCAAAATCAAAGACATTATCGCATTTGCCGACCTTAAACAATTCATTGACGCTCCGCTGTTTACCTATTCAAGCGGCATGGCGCTGCGCCTCGGATTTGCCGTTGCCGTCCATGCGGAGCCGGATATTTTACTTCTGGATGAAAACCTCTCTGCGGGAGATGCCAATTTCAGAATAAAAGCCCGGCGCAAACTCCAGGAATTTTTTCGGGAAGAAAAAACGATCATTGTGGTCACACACTATCTGGACTTTATCGCGGAGACGTGTGACCGGATCATACACATCAAAAACGGGGCGGTTGTACGTGACGGCGGACTCGAAATATTGTCCCAATACGATCCCGACTGGAAGCGGCCGCAAAAGAAATAAGCAGGTACCGAAAAAAATTAGTTACTTCCGGAGAATATAATATGTAGCGTCCCCGGTATCCTCCAAAACCTCAAAACGCGATGTCACGTACGGCACGAGGTTCCGGTACACCGGTAATAACGGCTTCGGCGCGACGATGAAATCGACATGATTTATTTCGATGTCATACATCTCCCGCGCGATAAAATCGGGGAAAAACGAATCAACCAACGGGTACCGGATCGGAAAATGATTCGGGGGAATTCTGTTTATCATCGCATAAAGTTCTGCCTGTTCGCCCATGACAAACAGCCGGCGGTCCGTAAGTACTCCGCGTGAAAGATATGCTGCTATCCGCGCACTTTTTTCTTCTTCCCACCAGGGGATACGGGTTGCAGCACGCGTGACAAATATCTCGACACTGTATGTCACAAGCAGCAAATAGAGTATGAGCGCAGATGCAAACAGCCGTTTTCTGAACAAAGCCGGCAAGGCCCGCAATATCTCTCCTATTGTTATGCAATAAAATGCCGCCATGGGAACCAGATGTTCTTTTCCGAATTCCACCCTGAGAAACACGAGCGACATAACGGCAAACGAAAGGGGGATAGCGATATTACGGGGGAACGGAATCCGCTCTATAAGAATGAGTCCGAACATCAAAAGTAACGAGGAAGAAATAAGCAGCGGATAATCGGACACGGGACTCCCGACATAATGCTTGAGGATATACGCATTAAATTGCACGATATCAGTCCACAATTGCGTATGAGCGCCGAGTGCAGTTGCGGCACCGGCCACGAACACCCAACTCAGCAAAAACATCCACAGGACGGACAGGTGCCGGTAATAATACAGTACCGGAACAAGTATGATTGCGGCGTTCGGCTTTATAAAAGAACTGACGGCGACAAGTAATCCTACCAGTATGGATTTCCACCTCACTTCAGGTACACCTGTAATCAGAAGATAGATTCCCAAATAGACGGTCGTAACGGCCGTTTCATACCACAGATGATTTATCGATACGGCGTTTGTTAACGACGTGTAGACGGTCAGAATCAACACAAAATCAAAAAGACGGGCGCGTCGGAATATAACGCTCACGAAGAGCAAATTCAGACTGAGCAGACCCCAGTACACATACCGTAACAGCCCGAAATTTCCGCTTTGTACGACGGGTGCGAGCAGATAATACAGAAAAAATCCGTGGTGGTCGAAAAAATCCCGGTAGGGCACCATGCCCCGGCTGACAAGCCAGGGGGAGAAAAATAATTCCGGCCAGGTGGTCAGTTTCGTAGACCAAATAAGTGCCGTTTGAGCGGCAAACAGCAGAAAAACTGCAGTGATATACGGCACAACGTGCCTATTTTTCTTCCAGATATTTTCCGTCTTCATTGATGCTCCAGAGATCATGTGCGTCCCGATGTTGATAATTTTCCGCCGCATGTATCCCGCTTTCCATTGCATGATCCATATTATTGTACTTATACATCCCGCCGCGCCCGATCAGAGTCACATTCGTAAACGTGCTTACGTATTCCTTTATTACGTCAAATGCCTTTTCGTACCCCAAGTAATATGCAGGATATGCATCTGCCTCACGGACTACGAAACTTCCGACAAGCTTCTGGTCGGAAAGCAACCCTGCGGATGTAAGCTCGGAATATGCAAAGTGTTGAAGATAGGTATCGGTCTCATGCCACAATCGATCTTCTTTAAAAACAAAATATTCGACGGAAAGCGCGTGAGTTTTCCGTAAAGACGCGTTCGGTTGGAAATTATTATAATTTGTTACCCTGGCCATTTGGAAATCAGGGGAATGGATATACAACCACTGATCGGGAAACGGACTCGCCCCGCGTACGAGCAGATTTACCGTAATATGGTCACGATACCGCAGGCGCCGTGCAGCAGCCAGAACCGTTTTAGGCGGGGCGGGGGAGAGGGCAGTGATAAATGCCGTAATCGGCATACTGGAAAACACATGTGCGGGGGTTTCCGTTACCCGTTTACCGTGCTTTATATAATCCACACGGATTATTTTTCTGTCTTTATGATGAATACCGGTGACATGGCTCTGATACCGGAACGTAACGCGCTCCTTTCCGAATGTTTCTGCCATGCGGGTATACATCTGTCCGCTGCCCCGTACCGGATAATAAAACGATCGGACCAGACTTTTCGGATCGGCCGGCGGCCTGATATTGAACGCTGCAAGAACAAGCGACACAACACTCAGATTTTGAATCCGTTGCACTGCCCATTTTGCGCTGATCCTGTCACAGGATACGCCCCATACTTTTTCTGTATATGTCTTAAAAAAAATGGAGTAGAGCCTGTACCCGAAGCGTGCAGTAACCCACTGTGTAAACGTTTCGGCAGGCGGCCGGAACAAACGGAGTTTTGCCGCAAGATAACTGAAAACGCTCAATATCACATCTTTCGGTCCGAGTTTTTTCATCACATCCCACGCGTCGAGAGGGTACGAAAACAGCTTGCCGCCATACAGCACCCGGGTTAACCGATGTACCGGATGAAATCCCGCACCCAGGGTTTTTTTCCATAATGAATCTATGGCCGGATTTTTCGTATAAAACCTGTGCGGGCCGACATCAAACCAATGACCCTGAAAAAAAACACTCCTCGCGAGACCGCCGGGATGGGTATTCCGGTCCAAAACGACAATATGCTGTTTCTCTTTTTCTTTTTGAAGGGTCAGGGCGCAGGAAAGGCCGGCAGGACCTGCTCCGATAATAACGATGCGACGCATGCTAGCCATTGTAGCATGCTATAATCGACTTCACAGCAGAAACTTTCCTATACTCATGGGCACATCCGGGCGACTGATTGTCAGCTTCCATATCACAAAATGCGCCGGCCAATGGCTCGCCAAATCCATACGCGATAATTACCCACCTAACGCCAGTACATTTCTTTATCAAACACGCCGCAACCCGTCGTACGAGTCTCTTCCGTTCCTCCGGGCATATTTTTTTTTCCTGCCGAAAGCCCTCCGGCAAACGCTCCGCATCATTCACGGACACGGCGCATTTTGGGGAATTCACGAATATTTTCCTGACCGGACAACAGAATACAGCGTCATGCTGCGCGAGCCGGTCGCACGGACTATTTCCCATTATTACTATTTCCGGAGGTCACCCGGAGCCCGCGATTCAAGAAAAAGCCTGTTTGATGAACACGGGAAGCTCAGAACGCTTTCTGACTGGGTGACCCATACGCCTTCGGCCCAGAATCACATGGTCCGGTTTCTGTATGCGCGCTTATTTCACCGGGAAATTGAAGGGAACGTCACCGAACGTGAATATCGTGAGACGCTGCGGCGTCTTAAATCTTTTGCATTCGTCGGCCACATTGACAGGCCGGGGGATAAAGAGAAATTATTAACGTTTCTTGATATAAAAAAACCGGCCCGGCCGGTTAACAAATCCGTTCGGCACTCCGTGCCGACCATAGCTGACCTAGAACGCATTCAAAAACTGAATGAATTCGACATAAAACTCTACGCGGAAACGTAACGGTCGGCTTACAATAACGTAAAACCGTTATGAGGCTACGGTAGCAAACGCGGTGAGCTCAATCTTCTCTGAAGTCTTTGCCGGTTTCTTGTATGACTTCTTGACTGGCGCTGTTATCTGTTTCATAGATTTTCCTCCTACTTTTTATAGTAAGCATGCTCTTACCGATTGTCAACAACAAAAAGCTTTCCGCTGCCCGATTCTGATTGTATGAATGCGATGACATCTTTTTGTGCCTGCTTTACGGAAACATCATACGAAGAGGCTACCGCCGCAATAATAGCTGACACCTTCCTGGGACTCTTAAGAAACTCCCATATAAAACTACCGACGTCATTATACGTATGAAGGATCATATGGGAATCGTCAAAAACGTAGAGCGTTTCACCTACAACCCTAGTCGCGGCCTCCGGATTCCTGCGGATTTTGGTTTCTTCCCGTACTGAGTCTTTCTTCATAATTTGGTAATCAGGGCAAGAAATTTTTTACTTCTGCTGAATTCCAGATTGTAATGCCGGTAAAATCTGGATGTAAATAATTTTATCCCAAGTGACAGAAGAAATAAATAGCGGGGGGAATACTCAATGAACTTGAGATTCGGCCGGAGATGCCGCTGTAGCCTCGACAGTGTTATTGACCTCGGAACAGGCACGAGCACATCCTGTTGTTGATCTGTATGACGCAGCCACAGGCATTTATCAAGCGGATATCTGCCCGTTACGGAAACCTGTATGTTCGGATCAAAGGGGTTTGCAATAACCGAATACCCGTTGTTCTCGGGGATAACAACGGTAATATCATCGGAAAGCTGCGGTGCCTGTGATAACCTCGCGATCGTCGATTTTCCGACGCCCTGCCTGCCGATAAATACATACGCGTTTTTCCCTATAACGACGGAGGACGCGTGCAACATAAATCCTCCCTGTTCCAGGATATGAAAAAAATACAGCATGGAAAATATCGGGTTCAGCCCCCGCGCAGTCGGTGCAATGCGGAACGCCCCTTTCCAGCTTTTGATGTTAATTTCTCCTTTTGCCGGCCGTTCCAGCCGAAGACTCAACATGTCACCCGTTTGACGCACTGCATTCGGTTCTTTCGTCAATGTTGAGTCGACGGTAATATCCAGATACATATGGCTTGTAACAGTAGCGTTGCTCTTGGGAGGCTCGAAACTCTTTACTACTGCATAGAACGCGTCGGACGACCCGCGGAGCATCACGTGGATACAAAGATTATCAGCAATAATCGAAAAACGGCGGATATCAGACATACCGGTGTAAATATGTAATAATCTTTTTTTCCGCATCCGTCCTCAGCCGGCGCAACAATAATTCACCCGATGCATTCATGTTCCGATACGGTCTGACGGAAATGCCGACCGCATCAAATAGTGTATTCATAGATTTTGTCCGGGATCCGTTCATAAGCTGATACGTAAGGAGACGCAAATGAAATGAAGTAAACGCGCGAATCATCCGCTCCGTGAGGACTCCAACTGTAGGTTGTGAATGCCTGACACGAATTGTATCAAGGGACTCTCCCCAATACAATTCGCCGGTCATATAGGCATCAAAGTGTTCTTCCAGCCGGCGCGGGGATATAGTGACCGATATATCGGTTCTCCGTATCCTAAATCCCATATGGTTCAGCCTGACGCTGAATTCCATGTCGTCGTTATAGCGAAGCACGGTAGCCCCCAATTGTATGCCGCCGCTTTGCCTGTAGGCACGGCGCGTAACCGCATAAAACGGTCCCTGGAATATCTCCGGCCGCCATCCCCGGGTTGCCTGCGACAATCGTTTCCGCCGTCCGACCAGCGTCGTGTACATAGTGCGTTTTTTGGTACTCCACCCGGTATATATGTCCCAGGGGAATACAAAGGATCCGTATATGCCGTCCGTTTTCGGCTTGTTGATCTCATTCCATACGTCATGGACAAACGCAGGGGACACCCGGGAATCCGCATCCAATTTAACAAGCACACGGCTATCAAGCGCTGCTTCAAAACCATGCTTTGTTGCCTCTGCAATCCCGCGTACAGGTTCATGCAGCAGGAGATAGGGAAGCGCTAATTTCCGGCACCACTCCGTAACCGAACGAACTGTACGGTCACGGGATCCGTTATCGACAATCACCAAACGGAACGGGGGGTGCGGTTTATGCTGCACGACAAACTGTCGTAACATTTCACCGATAATCGGTTCTTCATTCAGAACAGGCACGATAAGTGAAATCGGATATGGTGTCATAACCTATGAACTCTTCGGCTTATACGGTGTGACGCGCCAGCGCATCGAAGTTATATCGGTATCCTGCAGATGGTGTTTTGTGCCATACGGTGCACGATACCAGTGACCGACATACGCATCCGTAAGATTATTCTTTTGTGTATCTTCAAGCCGGGAATTGTCGATAGCGCGGGAAACGGACCGTCTGCTTTGTAACACCGAATCCCTGCCTCCTGCCACGACGACGATATTCTGCACACGCGCGGCATCTTCGGGATGCTGCGGAAATACCCGTACGAATGCAAAATAGGTTCTGAGAATCGCCGCAGTTGATCGCCAAAGCCATGCCCCTTTTCCTGTTATGGGACCGATATGATTTATGACAAGATATCCGTCGGTACGAAGTATGGTCGCTATTTTTTGAAATGACTCCGTTGTATACGTGGAAAGCTCCTGAGATGAAAGCATCCCGGGAAATAGCACCGATCCGGAATCCGCATCCGGCCAGTACAGGTTCCCCATGGTGATATCTACAAATATCAAATCGAAATGGCGCGTTGTACGGAGGCGGTTTACGTCATCACGTGCAAACCGGCATATGACCTCCATATTTTTGCGGAACCCATGCCTGTGTTTCCGTATAACATCAATAACCACATCATCCGCTTCCACTACCCGTACCAGGCACTCAGGGTATGTTGCCGCAAAATAGTCCGAGCAAACAAATGCGCCGCCTCCCAGATGAAGAATGCGGGACGGGGGAGCTCCCAATTCGGCTATCTTTGTATAAATTTTATAATCCCGCCGCTGCATGTCTCCGTCCGCACCCGCACCGGAAGAAATAATCCCGCCGCTGTGTGTGTCCAGACGGAATTCCGAAAAAAATCTGGTATGCCCGAAAAACACTGTTGTTAATTTGTTATGTAATTTCATGATCATGCCAATCTGTGTATACGGCGGATTTCATCCGTATGCCGGTCAATAAGTTTCCGCACATACTCAGGCCCGAATTTCAAAAGATAATGTGCTGATGAAAACGGGGGGACCGAAGGATCGTTCCAATCACTGAAAATAAGCCGGATTCCCGCTGCTTTAAACTCTCTCTCGTTAAGATAGGAGTGTGCCCCCATGCCGGAAATAAATACGGTGGCTCCCACAAAATGACATATTTCAATAATACGGGCGACACGATCCTTACTTTTCACCGTAATGTCGCTGCTCCGCAAAAAATTCCTTCTGATGGATAACGAATGCAAAATCCATTCCGACATGGCGATATTGAGAGCAGATAAATTCTGCCACGGCCTGCCGTAGATTTCGTCCGGAATTTTTCCGTACGCCATGCGCAGCGTACTTACGTGTTTTTTCCGCCAATGATCACCGCTTATGCTGACATCCTTTATTTTCTGTCCGTATTTGTAGCGCACCGGAACGGTAAGCCATTGCCAGGAGTCACCTGACTGTATACGGTTCCTGTTTTGGAACCCGTCCTTTTCGTATTGGACATCATCATAAAAAATATGCGTATCGGAAAGCGCAATTTTTGCGATATGGCCAAGATACGGCAGGTACTCCGGCTGATGCATGGAAAGTATCATACTGTTATATGTGCCGCCTCAGAAAACATTGACTCCCACTCCCGCGCAATAGTTACCCAGTCATAATAGGATACAGACTGTCTGTTATGCCGGTCGATCCGCATGCGCAGCACCGGATTATTCAGCAGATTCACGGCTGCGTTTACAAATTTCTTTCTGTAAACCGGAGAGCCGGGTGTTCCCGTAATCAACACGTTCCCCCGGGCAGTTTCCGGCAGTGCTCCCCGGGCAGATGTCACAATGGCGACACCTGCCGCACGCGCTTCCAGCACCGTCATGCTGCTCGTCTCCAATTCCGTGTTCGGATACAACAGCACCCCCGCACGAAGCATTGCTTTTGCCAGCTCCTTCTTCGGAAGAAGAGGGGCGACGGTTACCCCGGGAAGCTGTTTCAGATCAGAAAGAATCCGCTCTGCTTTTTTCGAAACGGCTTCACCATAAAGCGCCCGGGAGGCAATAACCATGAATGTCGAGTCGGGTACCCTGGCATGAATCTGTTTCCAAATTCCGGACAGATATTCCAGACCATCCCCGTGACCGGACACATACAGACATGAACGCGGATTTTTCTTCGTTTTTCCCTGATACAACAGACTCCTGACTCCGTTTCTGGATATGAAAATTTTTCCTTTAGGAATACCTAGTTGCCCGTATAATCCCGCCTGAAATTCCGAAATGGCAATCACACGATAGACTGCACGGATAAACCGCCGGAGAGTGACAGGGTGTGTCAGCGGAATAAAAGACGGCTCTGTTATTAAGTCGGGAGACCAAAAAAACGTGCAGGGCGCAATCGACGGGTACAGAAGTACGATTGCAGGATTTCGTTTCACCACAAGCATATCTGCACGGGGCGCTGATCTGAGCTCATCGGGGTGCGTATATAAACGGACGTCATGACCCAACAGACGAAGTGCGTACACCATCTCCAGAACAGCAGTCTCTGTACCGGGAAGCGGTGAAGCATCCGGTTTCACATCCCTGTAGGTAATCGGGCTACGGTAGTAGATCGCTATTTTCATATGCGGATGCAGTACGGCCGGGGAGCAGGCTGCCTATTTTGGAAAGCAGGGATTTGATTTTATATTTCCACGGATAAAAATCCACCAGGTGGGAAATGAATACGGGTTTCTCCGAACGTTTCATGATAATGACCATGTTTGGCATATCTATCGGTACAAACACATAGTCGGTCCGGTTTTTCCGTATCCAGGATAAAACAAACTGGGTAGATTCATACGTGGCGTCATGAAATACTATATATCCGTTCGTTTCGAGCATCAGGTCAGAAAAATAAAAATCCAGGAAAATCTCATCAAACCTGTGCCCGCCGTCAATAAAAATAAATTGAAATGTTTCACCCGCTTTTGAAAGGGCGGGGAGCACGAAGTGCGAATAATCCCCGTAAAACGTGAGGCGCGTACGGAATCCGAGCCGGTCAAGGTTAAATAATCCCAAATACCGGTACCGCTTTTGAAACGGGTCGATTACTCTGTGACGAGCTCCCGTCGCGTGCATGATATACGCTGCGGAATATCCGAACCCGAGTCCTATTTCCAGCGTTTTTTTGACAGCATGCTTTGTGATGAAGTCGTGCAGGAATTCCGCTTCATTTCCTGCGATAGAAGAAATACGGTATTGTTTCGGAATAACGATGGTTTGTTCAATGAATGGAATCATACGCTACCTGCCTGACACTGCCTTGCCCAGTTTATCTATGAGCGCAAACATCCACCCCCGGCATAGATAATACATCCGCATCCGGTCCGCATACCTTTTCCCGTATGCATCCTCAAGTGTTATCACGCTTCCGATGATAGCCGGTCTTGCAATCGGTGCATCGAGCTTTCGCGCATTGTCACCCATAAGATACCACCTATCCTGCCTTCTGGCGATGAGGCGGTGCATATAGAACAACCCGCTGCTGTAACAGAGCAACAAATCTCCCGGCTTGGGAACGGTTGTTACCGGTCGCACCACAACAAAATTGCCGGCGCGGGCTGTCGGATACATGCTCCCTGAAATAATTCTGATCCGTGCCGGGCCTTTCGACCGGATAAACCCGATCATTGCCTTCGCGGCTTTCCCTTTTATCGTTGCTGTTTCCATACGTACAAAGCCGCCCGTCACATTCCGAGAGCTGCCCTTCCCATGAACCATATGATTTTGGGCCGGAGGAGCCGCCCATGCGGAACCAAATCACGGAGTAGTGTATCCAAAATGCCGATATCAGTAAATACGCGCTGTGCCCATTTGTTACGTGCATGATGCCATGCCTCCATCGATACACGCACCACAATAAAATGACGCAGAAAAAAATTCAGGTACGTACGAAAAGCCGGCGACAGCCCGAACAGCGCACGGACGGAAGAGGGAAGGGAAATCTTATAAAATACTGACCCCGCTTCTGCGATAAAAGAAAACAGTGTATACCACTGATATTCATTCAATAGGGCATAAAGCCGTCTGCGGTCCGCCGGACTCAGGGCCAGCAGGGAATGTACAATCTGATAGAGCGTATGCATGCCGAATCCCAAATCGTTGTACCAAAAGCTTACCGCCAAATAGAACACATAATACGGAGGATCGGATACGCGCTTGCTACTTTCTTCATGTGTATATACGAGCATGTCGTGCGTTAATCGCTTTATCATGGTCATACGTTCATAAGACATGTCGCCGAAATGGGGATGCGCTACAAGCGTATGAATATCTATCCGGATACCGGAATGCGGGTTAGAAACGGTGCACTCCTTTGGCGGATATCGTTTCAGTGTATACCCCCGCTTTACATACCGGCGTACCAGCCCGTCACAGGCGCTGCCGGAAACAAGAACGTCAATATCCGAACTCACGTTTTCCCGGGAAAGAAAACCAGGGTGAAACGGACTGGTTTTATAAAAAACGGCGGTATACCGTCCGCGTCCGATGACTGATACAAGCGTCCGCAGCTCTTTGAGCTTTTTCCGGCAGTCTGACATCGCCGTAAATTCCGCTCCCATAAGCTGCTTCATAAATGAGTCGGATATATGACGCCGGCAGAATACACAATGAATATAATGAAACACGTTTCCGTATGCTTTGTTATAACTTGCAAGCCACAACAGCTCATGTTCCTGCTGCAGGGAAAGCTGGGGGATGTGCGGGCAAGCGCGTGATTCCGTGCTTACGATAGTCTCCCTCAGAACTGAGACGGTATCATTTCCGTCAATTGTATATGACTGTTTCATGGAATGTGATCCGCCGGAGTATAATCGATTACGTTTCAATGTTTCACGATACTACAATAAAGTAATTTTTGTGTCTAATAAACATATGATAAGCGTCATTATTGCTACCAAAAACCGCCGCACACACCTGTTAGACTGTCTTTCATCGTTATCGGAAAACAGTGTATCAGATTTTGAAGTAATCGTTGCGGATCAGAAGCTGCCGCGTACCCCGCTTCCTGAATCCGTTTATAACAAACTCAAGCGCGTTACGCATGTTTTTGTCCCGCAGGGCGGAAAATCCGTAGCATTAAACCATGCAATCCGAAACGTTCATGGAACCATCGTTGCCTTTACCGATGACGATTGTATCGTTCCGAAAAATTGGGTGCAAAACATTCAAACCTATTTCCGTTTACACC
This sequence comes from Candidatus Gottesmanbacteria bacterium, assembly GCA_023245355.1. Lineage (GTDB taxonomy): Bacteria > Patescibacteriota > Microgenomatia > UBA10105 > UBA927 > UBA927. Next base: position 84,044 of record JAHFKN010000002.1, read on the forward strand.
CTGATGTTGCCGGTGTATTGGGAAGCGCCAAGCCGTACAGAAAATATGCTCATCCCGGTTTATACTGTCCCGCCGTATACATACACCCGCGGCCGTATCTGCTCGTGAAGCCTCCGTATAAATCCTCAAAAATCGGCTTCGGGAATAACAATGCCGTGCGTCTTAACGCATTACGTCAGACAGAAGGGTTCCGTACGTGGCTCGGACACGGATATACGCCGGGTCCTGCGGAAGACGCAGATATGGTTATCCAGCTGCTGCTTTCTGGACAAAAACTGGCGTATGAGCCGTCGATTGTTGTCATGCATAACCGTTGGCTGACTGCACAGGAATTCAGAAAACAGCATCTGCGCTACACATTCGGAGAATATGCCTGCATGGGATACTACGCCGCGCAAGGCAAACAATTTGCCGGTTCCGTTTTAAAACGGAAGTATGCTGCAGCGTTTTCCACGTTCATCGTTGCCATCCGCAACATATTATCGAAAGGCATCAACAGGAAAACGACCGGAACCGCATTCTGGAAAGCGGCCGAACCATGGATAGGAGCGGCCGGGATGATCTATGGGTGGTATCATGCTGTACATATCAATCCGCGCCCTTCCCTATGAACGTAAGCGTCATTATTTCGACAAAAAACAGACCGGATCAGCTGATTTGCTGCCTCCGCTCGCTCATACGAAACTCGTTGGCTCCGAAAGAAATTATCGTGATCGATCAGAGTGACACCTCTGTTCCGTTACAGTCTTTCGTCCAAAAAGCCGGGCGTCAACATGTCCGCATCAGACACATCCGGTCTTCCGGAGGAAACTTAAGCCGCGCGAGAAACGAGGGGGTCCGCCTGGCGGCAGGGGACATCTGCGCCTTTACGGATGACGACTGTATCGTATCCGACAGCTGGATTTATGAAATTGCGGATTCATTCCGCCGTTATCCCTCTGTTTCGGGCGTCTTCGGTTCAACAAAACCGTATCAGCCGTCGCGCCGCAGAAATATGATCTCTCCCTGCATAATCGATCATAAAACGCCCCGCGTAATTACTAAACCCACACAACACTGGGACATGCTGGGGTTCGGAAACAATATGGCGTTTCAAAAAAAAGTATGTACTGATAATCAATTCCGGACATGGCTCGGCGCCGGTTCCGTTTCCAAAAGTGCGGAGGATGCCGAATTTGCGCTGCGTTTACTCATTCAGGGAAAAACGCTGCTGACAAGCCCGAAGCCGGTCGTATATCACGATAAATGGCTGACGAAAAAAGAGGCAGCGGAAGCGGACCTCTTTTACACCAGAGGTGAGGCTGCGTGCTACGGATATTATTCCTTTTTGGGATTCGCGTTTGCTGATCATGTTATCAGATCAGATATAGCCCGTTTCGGTATGCAGATCAGGCGGAAAGTTGCCGGCGCTGACACAGCGGTCTCACTGATATATGAGGCGCGGCTGTTTAAAGAAACGGTGACCGGCGCCTGTATCGGATTTCTCAAATCCCGTACGCAGCCCCTGAACATGCCGCGCATTGTGTCATAAAACGGATATCCGCCTTAAAATCTCACGCACTTTTATCTCCCAGCTTTGACGGAATGCCTCACGGCCCTGCATGGTTTGCTTCGAATAATTCCACCCGTTCCGCTTCAGGGTACGTATAGACATGACCGCCTGACGCGGGGTACTGACGATATATAGTAACCCGTTTTTCCGGTACGGCTTCAGCGCCTCTATCTCAGTTGAGATAACCGGCTTTCCTGCAGCAAAATATTCGAGTGTTTTCATCGGAAATGAAAACCGGTTAAACAATAAACTGCTCCGATAGGGAATGATCCCGACATCTATGCGCTTAAGCACTGAAGGGATCCGGCTCTTCGGAACTGCCGGTGTCCACATTACGTTGGCATAACGGCACAATGATTGCAGCTGATCCGCTGCAGTATCTGTCTTCCCGAATACATTCCGTTCCAGCGGCCCGATGAACATAAACTGCACGTACGGTAATTGTTTGACAATCTGATCAAGCAGCGGAAAATCAATTCTGTCGCTGATGCTGCCGACGTAGCCGACCGTAAACGGTTGCGTATTTACACCACGCGGTACTGCGCGGGAAGCTGAAAATAATTCAGGGGTAAACCCAAGCGGTACGGGCTGCGTATCGCGCCGCTGTTTCCTAAGTTGAGCAGCAAGCGGCACGGAGTTGGCAAAAATCAAATCTGCCTTTCCCATGCAAACGTCATGTTCTTTTTTTGCCGCAGGGGAAAAACCCGGATAATAATCAACACAATCGTACAGCTTTGTATACCCCCGCAAAATCCCAAGCAGGGGGGGAATATGAAACGGTTCAAAAAACCAAACAACCTTTCTGGTATTCCGATACTGTAATGCAAGATATATGTGCACCAGCATCACAACAGATACATACGTCAGCATCCGAATAGACCGGAAGCGCACTCCCGGCAATAAACTTACCGGACGAAACACAAGGGCTCCGCCGATCGTGCGTACTATCCAACGGTCTTTACTCAGAAGGAATCGCGGGAAAAAAATTATATCTCCCAAGCTGATGCCGTGCACCGGATGCGCACCGGACACGATCCGCATCGTTTGTAATACATAATCACATCCGCTTGCCAGCGGAGAATTAAAAAGAAATAAAACGGGTTCCTGATTCATCATCGGCATTATATCAAGCGCGTGAAAATAGCGCCCCACTCTGTTACAATCTCCGCGCATGAAAAAAAAATTACTGCGCGTTGTGATTGTCGGTGCGGGCTCATTCGGCACCAAAAGACTCGCAGCATGTTTGGATCTACCGCAACATTTTAAAGTGATTGCGGTTATTGACCCTTCTTCGGAACAACGCGCCCGTGTTACCGCTACGTTCCATGTTCCTGCGGTACCGGATTTCCAGTCCCTCAAAGAACAGGCGGATTTAGCTATTGTTGCCACCCCGAACCTCTACCATGCCCGCATGAGTGTAGAAGCAATGCGGCGCAACATGCATGTATTATGCGAGAAACCTCTTGCGACAAGCGTCTCCGATGCGAAAAAAATTGTTGCTGCGTCCAAAAAATATAGGCGGATCGTAAAGACAGGGTCCAATCACAGATTTTTTCACACGGTACAGAAAGCCAAAGAACTTTTCAATCAGGGTGCAATCGGAAAACTCCTGCTGTTTAAAGGGAGCATCGGCATAAACGGCTCAAAAGTTTCGCGCAAATGGCTTCTGGATCCCCAAATGTCGGGAGGCGGCACATTTATCGACAACGGCTGTCATCTGCTGGACATTGCCCGCATGCTCATGGGAAATTTTGCCCGCTGTACGGCGGTAATGACCAATAATTTATGGAAAGAGGCAAAAGTAGAAGATATCGGATCTGCAATCTATACGACCAGAGATCACCGGCAGGCAATTATTACCGCCAGCTGGCTGCAATGGGCCGGATACTTACATATCGAACTCTGGGGAGAAAAGGGATATATCATCATCGACTCAACGACGCACGACACGGTAACCATCGGCGGTAAAGACGGAATATTCACGACGTACGATTATTCCAATGAGCGGAAGGACTCATACCACAGGGAGCTTTTATATCTTGCCGAATGCATACAAAAAAATAAACAGCCGAGTCCTGATGCTGCTGACGGTGCTGCCGTCATATCTATGGTGGAGGCCGCATACACGGCGTCCCGTAAACATATATGGGTGCCCGTAACATAATTCCGGTTAACCGCCCGTCAGTACCTGCGCATGCAAAAAAATATCTCGATGAATGCGTCCGTTCTGGATGGTTTTCTTCTGAAGGTCCGTTCGTAAAACGGTTTGAGAATGAATTTGCGCGTTACCTCGGAGTGAAACATGCAGGTGCAACCAGCTCGGGAACTGCCGCGCTTCACCTGGCGCTACTTGCGCTCGGCGTAGGTCCGGGCGATGAGGTTATTCTTCCTGCAATGACAATCGCGTCGTGTTATTTTGCCATATGGTATACCGGAGCCAAAGCGGTGCCTGTTGACGTAGACCCGGAAACCTATTGCATAGATCCGGATGTAATCGACCGCGCCGTTACAAAACGCACGAAAGTTATCATGGTCGTTCATCTGTTCGGACACCCATGCGATATGGACCCGATCATGATGCTTGCCAAAAAATATAAGCTCAAAGTCCTTGAGGATGCGGCAGAGGCACACGGAGCCGAGTACAAAGGCCGCAAGGTCGGATCAATAGGGGATATTGCTATATTCAGCTTTTACGCGAACAAAATCGTGACAACCGGTGAAGGCGGCATGGTGGTATCCAATACCAAAACATATATTGAACGGGTCAACAAAATAAAAGCCCTCAATCATTCTAAAACCCGGTTCATCCACGACGGAATCGGGTATACGTATCTTATGAGCAACATGCAGGCGGCCGTCGGCCTTTCCAGTCTGGAGGAAATTGAACGGTCAATCGCAAGAAAACGTACTATGGCAACACTCTATCGCAACCAGCTTTCCGGCATATCCGGCCTTATCCTGCCGGTAGAAAAATCATGGGCGACAAATGTGTACTGGATGTACGCGGTGCGCATGGATCCGAAGGCTCATCTATCACGCAAAAAGCTCATTGATCTGCTCATGACAAAATATGGCGTCCAAACAAGAACCTTTTTTTATTCTCCGCGTACCGCATTCAGAAAACTACAATTATTTAAAACGGATAGATTCCCTGTGGCAGAGGCGCTGGAACGGAGAGGGTTCTATTTACCGTCCGGACTTGGGAATACAAACATGGAATTTATCCGTACCTCGCATGCTCTTCAAAAATTACTTTAAATTACCGCGGTTTATAGCAGGTGCTCTTCTGACCGGCACGGTCCTGTTGGGAGCGCGGTTTTTTTGGTTCACCCGTTCGTTTGCCGGAACACTTCCTTACATGGATCAGCTTGAATTGTACTGGCCGTTCATACACAACCCTTCACCTTTGTCATTATTCCTTTATCAATATGGACCGCATAGACAGGGTATGGGGTACATTCTTACATACGCGGTTGCCGCCGTCAGTCAATGGAATATTCCTACAGAAATTACCCTGAACGCACTCGTTCAAATTGGTACATGCATCGCTCTTCTTGCGCTCAAACGGGCGGTGTTTCACCGCTGGCATATTACGGATATATTTATACCTCTCGTTGTATTTTCATACAGATACACGGAGTCTTTTACTATTGTTCCCAATATTTCTCTGGCGGTTTTTCCGATATTCCTGACTTTCCTGGGAATATACGTTTGGTTTATCCTTACGACTCCCTGGAAATATGCGCTGACTGCAGCAATTGCGGTCATCGTATTATTCAGCGGCTTCGGCATGCTCACGTTACCCCTATTTGCGTTACTTATCTGTGTACCGCTGTTTAGATTTCCGAATTCCGATATCAAGTATGCGCATATCATAACGCCTCTGCTTATTCTTATTTCGGGAACGTCGGCATTTTTTTATAACTATCAATTTGATCCAGCGGTGTCGTGTCAGGTAAACCCTCTAATTGACTGGCCGGTATATTCTTCATTTATCGGTACCGAGGTGACCAGCTATTTTATACGGCCGAATTCTCTTCTTCCCCTGCATGGAGAATATTTAGGATTAACCGTATGGATATCGCTTGGAATACTGCTTGGACTCTCAGTCAATAGCTATTGGCAAAATAATCACCGCTCCTATCATGGCATTCATATCGTGTTACTCGGAATACCGGTGTTATTCGCGGCAGCAAGCGCATTTGCACGAACATGCCTGGGCGTCGAGGCCGCGCGTGCGGGAAGATACGCGATTTTTTTCATTCCCGGATTAATATCCCTCTATTTTTTGCTTCTACGTTTTAAGGGGATGCTAGCACGGGGGACGCTTATCGCGTTCGTGAGTTTGTTTATGCTAAACGAGGTGGTTGTCTCCCGGGGATACACCGAGGTTGCAAAAAATCATTACCAATCTATGGAGCGTTGGCATACGTGCTACACGCAGCATTCCTCCATACCATACTGCAACGACGTTACTCAATTCTCTCTTATACCGGCCAGAATGAATACGATGGCCGGGGAAATATTGCGTCATATAGTACGATAAATGGACCATCTGTCGGCAGCAATTCTATATTCATGACTTCGCCGCAAGAACCTCTTTAGCGGCAAGATATAAAAAATATATATTTTGGACTGTATATCTATACCAAAGACGCCGGGGCTCCTGAAGCAACCGGAACAACCACTCAAACCCTGAGCGTTGTACCCATCGGGGGGCCTGGCGCCGGGTTCCGGCAACAAAATCAAACGCCGCGCCTACCCCAATATAGACATTGGCATGTGCCATATGTATATGGGCATGCATCCACATCTCCTGCTTCGGCGTGCTTAACCCCACAAATACGACGTGCGGCTTCGCAGTCCTGATACGTTCCGTAATATGCTTGTCTTCTTCAGGAGTCAATTGACGGAACGGGGGAGCGTACGCTCCGCAAATAATAAGGCGGGGAAACCGAAGGTGCAAATGCATCGTTAGCGCCGTTAATGTTTCCTGCGTCGTTCCGTATAGATAGATTCTCCATCTTTTTTTCTGAGCTTCATCGCATGACGCGATAAACAAATCCGGACCATAAATCCGCTGCGTTTTCGGAAACCCAAGCCACCTGCTTATCCACACAAGCGGCATGCCATCAGGAACGACGAGTGCCGCTTCCGCATGTGCACGGAACACCAAAGGATTACGGCGCGATTCCACTACGCCGTGCGCTCCGGTAACGCAGATATACGCGTGTTCTTTTCGTGATATCCACCCCGCTATTTGCTGTACAACCCCGGAAATAGATCCCGAAAAAAATTTAAGCCCGAACATGTTACATACGTTCATACCATGCATAATGATACTATGACGCACTTTTGACTGCTAAAGTCATTTCTCAAATCAAATTTCGGGTTGTCTGCTTCCGCTACGTACAGTCAGATTAGTTCCCGCATTGCATCATCTTTAAATCCGAAAGATATCGAAACGTGTATTCCGCAATCAGCTCATGACCTTTTGCATTCGGGTGTCCGTCAGGCAACCCTCCCTCTGACTCATAAATATTCGGCAAGCCGCCGTATATCCATGTATTTTCACGGTTGCTGGTCCAGTATTTCAGCTTCGCCATGTCCCGGGAGGGGAGATACGAAAATGTCGTAATAAGAACAGGGACTTGTTCGCGTGTTTCAAAAAAATCCATCCATGACGCATATACCTGTTCAAAAACGGAGTCTTCACTATATTGTTTTTTCATCTGACGCACTGCTTTATCCAGAGCGGGATCTGTATTAGGCCGGGCGCTAACCATGGCTTTTTCCTCATCGGTTAACTGTTCGGTCGTTTGCGCCACCATGGGATCAAGAACTTCTTTAATCCTGTTAAATCCTGACCCTGATTCGTGCCATATGATGAGGTCCGGATTATATTTTTTCCCCCTGCTTTTATACCGATACGCAATGTACTGTGCATCATACCCCCGTTCTCCGAGATTGATTACCTCGTACCGCCGGCCATCCTGACAGGGCGGAGAAGCATTTAGCATATCCTCAAGTCTTTCCGTCCAGTTGTCTTTCGTGTTTACATAGTGCCCGAAGGTAAATGAATCGCCCAGTGCGATTATCCGGTAGGTATTTTGGGGCTTGTCCACCATGTATTCATATCGCTCATTTAACGTGTCACTGTTAATCGTATAGACTGCCGTATAGTCCAGCCATTCCGGTCGTTCTTCCTCTGTTGTATTTGGCTTCGGTTCATAATAGTATTTCAGCGGAGAATCTACCGGGAATATAAGATACTCTCTCCGTAAAGGCGCTATTGTCGTCGCTCCCAAAACATTCAGCCGGAATTTTGCCGTATAAAGAGAGACTACCATCATTACAATGACGCAAATCTCCGCAAAAATACAGAAAAAAATAAGAGCACCCGGAATCATTGATCTCTTCATACAAAAAACGATCATCGTACAATACCTCATCCATCGTCGTTTCAGACGTCCACTTGAACACGCAAAAGAAATACTAAAGAATACGTATCTATATGGCAACAGGGGGGCTGGCCTATTTAGCTAAACACAAAGCGGGAGCGATTATTATTATCGAGGTGATCGTTATCGTGTTTATAGGCATTACTATTATAAACAAAAAATCACGTTCAGCCGTTTTGGACGCTGTCACGACATCGCCGATTCGCAAAGAATACCTTATCTTTCCCGAACAATCTGCACTCAAGTACTTTTATGAACTTAAGCCTGCTTCCGTGCAGACGGAGCACCCGGATTGGTTGCCGTACGAGGCAACATACACATTTAACGCTGACGGCCTGAACGAACGGTATGACTATCCGATCACCAAACCCGCAGATACATTTCGAATTATTACCCTGGGTGATTCATTTACCTTCGGGCACTATGTAAACACGAAAGACAACTGGACGGAAAAACTTGAAGATGACCTAAACGCTTCGTGCAAATCGTCTATGAAATATGAAGTAATTAATTTGGGTGTTTATGGATATGACATGCAATACTCTTTGGAGCGCTATCGGCTGCGGGGTGCAAAATATCAACCTGATTTCGTTATATGGCTTCTTCTCGGTGAGCGCATGAACGAACTCATGCGTCCGACCATAGACACGCTGGAGCGTACCATGACAGAGGTGGAAAAAAACCGTGCCCGAAAAAAAGGGGACTACTCTCCCGAATGGACAGCTGCATTGCAGCAAATGATGCAACAATACACACCAAAACAAAGACTGGAACAGGAACGCGCCTTTATGCTCTCGTTTGATGCTCTGTATAAAGGCCCGTTGCTATTTATGGTCCCGCCTGCGGTCGGTTTTGATTATAAAGCGCGGATAAAACTTCACTCGGCTGAGCGTCCCGACACATATTTCACCTCTCAACTCCCGGACCTCTCCCTCTCCGGAGGTCTGCTGCCTGACGGCCACCCAAACACATCGGGGCATGCGTCATACGCACATTTCCTGCGCACATACCTGAGCCGCATGAAACTGATACCGTGTACCCCGAACGTGAACTAACGTTTCGTTACCACAAGATTATTGAGAACTAATATGTCCATCCGTGAATGCACGAAATCCTCAATGGCCTGTCGTGGGTGTTCGACAATCGGCTCTCCCATAACGTTAAAACTCGTATTGAGAATACAGGGGACACCGGTAAGGCGGTAATATTCTTTGATGAGCCGGTAATATCTGCCGTTATCTATGTTTACGGTCTGAATTCTGCAGGTATTATCTGCATGCACGATAGCAGCCAACTCATTCCGCTTTTTTTCCCGGACAACCAGACAGACATTCATGAACGGAGAGTAGTATTTCTTTTCCGGTGTATAAAAATACTCATGCACATGTTCCTGCAAGATGGATCCTGCAAACGGCCGGAACTCTTCCCTGCGTTTTATTTTATTCATGTTGTCCTTCATAATCCGCGGGCTTGGCTTCGACAGAATCGAGCGCGCACCGAGCGCTCTCGGACCGAATTCCGTTTTTCCCCAAAACCACCCCACGATCTTTCCCTTTGAAAGTAGTGCCGCCACCTCCTGAATAAGGTCCTGCTCGGCGTCATATATCCTGTACCGCAATCCCGGATATGTTTTCAGAACTGATTCCGCGCTTTCGTTACTGTACGACGAACCCGTATACAGTGAAGTTATCGGGGCGTTAACTTCCTTTTTTTGACCGTGCCGCATACCATAGAGTGCGGCACCCAGCGCCGCTCCGCTGTCGCCTGCAGCCCCTAAAATATGAACGTGTTTAAACGGTGTTCGCGTGTAAATTTTCCCGTTAGCCAGCGCATTGAGTGCCACACCTCCGCTCATACAAAGATTTGTCGTGTGCGTCAGGGAAAAAAGATGATGCAGCATCGCAAACAACAATTCTTCAACAACCTTCTGAATGCTGGCGGCAATATCTTTATGGCGTTGCTCAATTTTCCCGCCCGGTATTCGGGGCTGACCTAAAAGAGAAATAAATTTGTCATTGAACATGCGGAATCCTTCGCGGAACGAAAAATACTCCATGTTAAGCCGGAAACTACCGTCGGGCTTCACCCGTATAAGGTGGTAGATATCTTCAACATATTCCGGTGATCCGTATGCTGACAGTCCCATCACTTTATATTCGTCTTCATTCACTTTAAATCCCAAATACGCGGTAAAGGTAGAGTAGAGAAGACCGATGGAATGGGGAAAGTCTATGCGTGCAAGCGGTGACAGCGTCCCCCCGTCACCCTTCCATAACCCTGTGGTCTGATATTCACCGACGCCGTCGATCGTAAGAATTGCGGCGGTCTTAAAAAGAGAAGAATAATATGCCGCCGATGCATGACTCAGATGATGGGAAACAAAATATATGCGCTTCGTAAACCCGACATTTTTGCGGATAATATCCTCCACGTTTATTTTTTGCCCGAGCCAATCGGGAATTGCCTGCAAAAACGGCTTGAGTGCGAACGGATATGTTTCGACGAATGTTTCCAGTAGCCGTTCAAATTTTCTGAGAGGCTTTTCATAATACGCCACGGCATCTATGTCATCGATAGTCAACCCCACGGAATCCAGACAATATTGTATCGCCTTAAACGGGAACTGGTTGTCGTGTTTTACCCTGGAGAACCGTTCCTCTTCTATGGCGGATATCAGTTTCCCGTCAATAAAAAGTGCGGCTGCGCTGTCATGATAAAAAGAGGAAACGCCGAGAATTTTCATGATTAATATGCGGAAAATACATCATCCGGAATCCGTCGTTTCGTCTCATATACCCAATATGAATCCTTCTTTGTCTCTTTCGGTGCGCTGAACATGTATATAAGCCGGGCCAAACCGACACCAATACCGTAGACACCTATCAGTACAAAAGAGATGAACCATGCGTTTAGCCGCTTGAAAAGCGCGATCATAATATGGGGTACAAAAATACCGGCAGGGGAGAAATCTGCGCACTTATAATGAGGAGTGCAACAATAACAATAAACAGTATGATAGGGATCATCCACATTTTTTTGGATTTGCCTGCAAGTGATATGAGCTGTTTTAACGATGAAAACATAATGAAAGTATAGTATCCAATTCTGTTTAGGCGCGCAATAGACGCCGGATAAATACGCGCATCCGGTCAAAAAATTTCACCGGCTGCTTTGATACCTCCTTCGCCGACTGCAAAAACCACGTGTGCATCTCCTGTTTGGAAATATACGGCGAAGAACGGGCGCGTAACGCAGAATAGGATGATCTGATCATCTTCCGCAAAATTCCAAGTCCCACGGCAGGTGTTATGACAATACGCAAAATAATGTGGAGCCATATACGCGGCAGGTTATAAACAATCAAATCGGAAATATACGCATTTTTCAGTATGCAGAGAAAACGGTTTGCCAACACCTCTGCCTCAAGAGAACGGGGGAACATGCCTCCCGGGTGACTGATCACGGCAGCCGGTTCATACCAACAACGCAGACCATGAAGCTGCCCTCTCCAATCGATATCAACATCTTCATAATACATGAATAGCTCCGGATCAAAAAAATTTCCGTTCACGGAAAGCGTGCGGACCATCGAACCGCGGTATAGTGCGGCCGCGCCTGGGGCTCCGAATACTTCTCTTGGTGCAGAAAACTGCCCGCGGTCAACAATTCCATATCCGATATTAAACGCGTATCCATCCCGCTGCAGTGCATGTCCCACGCTATAAAGAACCCGTGTGCCCGTATTCTTATACAATTTTCCGGTGACCCAGGAGGCTGAATGTTTTTTACTGGCACGGACAAGGTGCGCAAAACAATCCGGCTCCGGCAACGCATCAGGATTTAACGCGACGTAATAATCATTATCACGAAGGCGCAGGGAACGGAGGATGGCGTTATGTCCTCCTCCGAAACCCAGATTTACCCGGCTTCGTATAAATACCGCCCTTTTGGGGTATCGTTTCATAACACTGACGATGGAATCGGAAGAATTATTGTCCAGCACGACTACATGGATATCCACGCTGCGCTGATGAAAAATGGCAGACAAACAGCGCGCGATAAGCACTGCGCTGTTATACGTCACGATACCCACATATACCCGGGGGAAGCGGCGATTCATATCCTCCTCCACGGAAACCATTGTGCCATATACCCCACATCCGCCTTCCGTGAGCGCTGGATTACTGCCCGTTTGACTAGCAACTTCGGAATGTTTATCATAACGAGCCAATACGACAGAAGAGACTCGCGCTCCCGGAGCAGAACATACAAAAATATTCCCAGATCATAAAAAACAATCCACGGTAAATCCCGAATCCAGAGAAGAGCCGTATCGTTTTTTACGATCAGGTAATATCTGTTCCGCAGCGCCGCTATTCGGAGCCCGGATGCAACAATGGTCCGCCGCCCCGGGCGGAATGTCCTGATATGATAACCGACCGCACTTGGCACAAATACGGATTTCCATCCCCGCAACTGAGCCCGCCAGCATACATCAACATCCTCTTTGTGCATAAAAAAGTCCTCATCAAATACACCGTTGCCCAATGAAATATCTTGTAGCATGGTCCGTCGGTAAAACGCGGCTGATCCGTCAGGCCCGAATATATGCTCTGGTGCCATCGCGGCATGTTGTATACGGACACCTGCCCGCCGAAGATTTTGACGCCGGGCCGCATTCATATACACCCCCATGCTGTCGACGGTGTTCGACTTCTCTCCTAAATGCTCAACCCGGTATAGCAGCCCCTGAGCAGATCCGGTATCCCGGGGCTCTTTATCCATTGCTTCCACCAAATTGCCGACAAAATCCCGATCAAGTGTTATATCAGGATTGAGTGTTAACACATAGTCGCTTTTGAAACGCAGGATTCCGGTATTATGGGCGGCGGCATATCCGATATTTTCAGGAAGTGACACCAGTCTGACCCCGAGACGCTTCACGATCGCTTGAGTATTGTCTGACGATGCGTTATCGATAACGACAAAGAAAATTCCCGGGTACCGCTGCTTCAGCACCGAAGATATGCAGGCTTTAATTGTATGCGCACTGTTATATGTGACCGTTTGAATGACAACACGCGCTGCATGTTTCATGATGTATTACGCATCGGAGCAATCCACCTATACGAAGTTATTCCGATAAATAACAGATACGCGATATTCTGCGGATACATATTTTCAAACTGTATAAACAGAACGATCGCAACGTACGCTGCTCCCAGCGTTATTGCAAAAATATGATCCACAAGCCCCAGCGTTGATCGGAAAACCAGATGATACAGACGCTTACCGATAAAATACACAAGAAACAAATAGCTCAACAGCCCGACTATTCCGGTTTCCGCTAACACGGTAAAAAATTCGTTATGTGCGGCAATCGGCACGGGGAAAGGCTCAAACTGATCAAAACCGGAGTAATACTGCATATGCGGAAACGGCCACACCACAGAATAATAATTTCCAAACCCGGCGCCGAACAGGGGGTATGCCTGAAATACCGTCAGGGCCTGATTGTACAGAGTAACCCTCCCGAGGGATTCCGTGATATCACGGTGGGCATCTTTGAGGAGAAAACGGTCTAACAGATTGTACCCAAACACAAAGTGCGCAACGGTTATCCCCACAAAAAATGTAAGAACGACGCTCAGCGCGACATAGTATGTTTTTTTTGCGGACAGCAGCTTGTTCCGATAAATATATAAAAAATAACCGGCAGAAACCGCCAAAAACACCACGAATAACCACCTGAAATTAGAAACTGCCATCACCGCAAATATCGCAACATACCCGTATGCAATATAAAAAGTCGTCCAAAATCTGCTCTTCCACGGGAGCAGCAGCGTGGAAGCGTAAAAAAACGGAAATATAAATATCAGGGCACCCCAATGAAGCAACCTCCCGCGGTTAAACTCTATTGCGATTCCGTAGGCAGACCGGCCGCGCAAAAATTCTTTCGCTATCATATTCATGACATCAGGAAACATTGTCTGCATCCATCCAAGCGTTGCGATGCACACCGCCAACACTCCCAGGATATGGATACCTATCCGCTTTTGCCCCGCGGTAGGCCGGAGATCTCCTGCCATCAGAAACAGCGCAACCCCGGACAACAACAATTTAAGAGGAGTAGTGTCCTGAATTGTTTTTGTAAAAGCCAACGACAACAAAACGGCCGTTACATATCCTAATACCGCATAATGGACTGGCTCCCATGACTCCCGCGACAACCATGATTGTTTTCTGCCGCGGAAAATCATCATCAGGATGATGCCGCCGGTTCCGATTGCAGTCATGAGCCCGATGCTGGTCCGCGGACGAAGCGGGGCTGGAAGGGTAAACACAAACAGGACGGACAACATTGTCAACGCAAGCGTTGCTCCGTACATTATTGTCGGATAATACCCGCTCAGATATAATCTATCGGTAACACGGCGGGCGCCGTTATATATGCCGATACATATCCGCTGCATGATAGATCTTAAAGCCATAAATAAAACTCTGGGCAGAAAACTCATTTTATCAAATGTATCACTTTCCGTACGCCCCGGCGAGATTGTCGGCATAGCCGGACCGGTAGGAGCAGGTAAATCAACACTGCTTAACATATGCAACGGGCTTATCAGTCCGGACAGTGGATTCGTCACGATTATAAATCTGCCTATGCAGACAAACCAACAACAGATTCTGCAGCATATAAATTATGCCTCCTCCAGTCAGCGGCTCAGCGGATACGCTACCGTTATGGAAAATCTTGCGACGTACGCGCTGCTCTACGAGGTGCCCGATGCAAAAATCCGTCTTGCTTCTTTCTTCGAGCATTTCGGTGTTCCGGCAGGACTTCTTCACAAAAAAATTTACCGTCTGTCCTCAGGGGAAAACTCGCTCGTGAATCTGGCAAAGGCGCTCCTCAACAATCCAAACGTCTTATTGTTAGATGAAATCACTGCTCACATGGACCCCATTCTCACGGCGCGTGTTCACAAATTTCTGAAAAAAAGAAACACTGCGGAATTTGTTACTATGCTCGTATCACAAAACACAAAGGAGCTGCAGAGCTTCTGCTCACGTTTGATTGTGTTGTCACATGGCAGAATTGTTTATAACGGAAAACCTCTTTCCCCGGCCCGGATCAAAACGTATTATGCATAAATTCTCTCTAACAAGAATTGCCGGGCTATATGTTCATTATCTCAACTCAATGAGGCGCAATCCTGCGCGCATCATAGAAATTCTTGTTTGGCCGGGAATAGAAGTTGTCCTGTTCGCGGTACTGGCCTCTTCACAACACGGAAAGGCACCTGACTCGGCGAGTATAACCCTCAGCATCCTTACCGGCATAGTATTCTGGAACTGTACCGCGCGGGTAATTCAGGAAACAACCGCGCAGTTTACGGACGATTTCACCTCAAAAAATATCCAGAGCCTGCTTATCACACCCATCAGACTGAGCGAGCTGCTTATCGGTATCACCGCCGCATCAATATCAAAAATAATTCTGTCGTTAAGCGCGCTTTCGGTACTATTAAGTCTCATCTATCCGTCTTTCTTTGACACGTTCGGGCCGCACGTCTTCCTTTGGGTGCTCCAGTTGGAGCTTGTCGGCGTGGCACTTTCGTATGTGAGTATTGCCGCTGTCAGCATTTTCGGTGAGCGCGTCGGGTTTATGGGGTGGATGATAAGCACGGTATTACAAATATTTTCGCTGGTGTTTTATGAACGGGCTGCGCTGCCCCCGGCTTTACGCGCGATTTCCTACGCAGTTCCTTCGTCATATATTTTTGAGGCAATCCGGTCGTACGCGCCGGGAACACCGGTGTTTTCGCAGCCGCAGGCGGTGACGCTTTTCTTGAGCATCGGCTATGCGGCAGCCGGCATATTTTTCGTCGCGATGGCATTCCGCTTGGCAAAACATCTTGGTACGTTTGCAAAAATATGAATCACCCGGCACGCCCCCTTCATGTGCTTCACACGGAAAGTATCTACTCCAGAGGGGGAGAGAAATACCTGTTTGAACTACTCAAAAGGGTAAAGCAAACGCACAGCGTGCATTTATATCTGCACCGTATAAGTCCTCATTGGCGTAATCAGTACAAAAATAATAATATTTCCGTCACCATGCTTTGGACGCCGCAGAGGCTATTCTGGCTCCTGCTTCCGATAACACTGTTTATTAACTTTTTACAGCTCAAAAAAACAATTAAAAAAACGGACGTGCTTTTCGCCACAAACTTTCCCATGAATTTCCTTTCCGTTCTTATTTCCGCCAGGGCGATCTGTCACTGCTTTGAACCGCTGGCAATCTTCTACGACCCTGTCAGGATAGCCTCTCTTTCACCTTTTTCCCGTTTTTGTGTGGCAGTCGCTAAACTGCTGTACGCACCGCTGGACAGGTGGGCGTACGCCAAATCCGCCGTACTGACGGCGCTCGGCCCCTCAGTTGAACCGTATATTATTGAAACGTACCGAAGAAAGCCGGACCTGTATCTTCCGAACGGCGTTGACTGCAGGTTTTTTTCATACGCAGCGCATGCCCCCGTCCGTACCCATCGCCCCTTTGTGCTCGGACACAGCACGGACTATACGATTTTTAAAGGGACACAGGATTTTTTGTCCATTATCGCGTACCTCAAAAAAACCGGACTCCCTGTCATCGCGCGTATCTCTGAAAGCATCCCTGACGAGGAGACAAAGAAAAAGTACGTAACGTACATAAAACGTCACACAATAGAACATATGGTTGAGTTTGCCGGCGCTGTCGCTGAGCGTCGTTTGCCTGACTTTTACCGCTCGCTCGATTTTTTTATATATACCGGCTCTCCGGAATGCGCAGGGGGATCAACGGCAAGCCTGTCTGTATTGGAAGCACAGTCCTGCGGCACACCCGTTATCAGAAGCAGGGGAGATGACCATGAAATTATCGATGGTGTGACAGGATATTACATCGATCCTCATAATCATGAAGAAAGCGGTAAAATACTTACTAAAGCACTTCGCCTGTCAAAAAGCGGCAAATACAAAATGAGGGCGGCATCCCGAAAATATATTTACTCGCGTTTTGACTGGGACACGACAGGAAACATACTGACCCGGGCAATCCGGCATCTTGAGATATGAAGCAACAATATTCCGGCGCCACATTTTCTAAAACCGCTCCGTATTACGACGTAATTTACGGCGGGAGAAACACAGAACATGACGCGCGGATTATTATCCGCCACCTGTCTTATGCTCTTTCACACATAAAACACCCGCGCCTGCTGGATTTAGGGTGCGGCACCGGCGCACACGATGTTGAATTTTGGCGGGGGGGATACGACGTAACAGGGGTTGATAAGTCAGATGCCATGATCAGAGAGGCGGAAAAAAAGGCGGCGGCGGCACACGCAAACATCTCTTACGTTACACGTGATTTTCTGTCGTATGCTCCGGCTGTCCGCTATGACGCTGCGGTTTCGCTTTTTGACGTGTTAAGCTATATGACGACAAATGAGCAGGTGACGGCATATTTCTCCGCAGTATCAACACTCCTCAAGCCGAACGGTGTGTTTATGTTTGATTGTTGGTATGGTCCGGGCGTTTTACTTTCGCAACCGAAAATTATAAAACGGTCATATCAATCCGCGGACTTCACCGTCATACGAACGAAGACTCCCTCTGTCTCATACGAAAACAATACGGTTACGGTCCGTCATGCATTAACCATAGAAAAAGAGGGGAAAGCGGTGAGCCGTTTTCGTGAAGATCACATACTCCGGTATTTCTTCTACCCGGAAATTAAACAGTTTGCCGAAAAAGCAGGGCTTCGCATAACATCCTGGGGTTTATTGGATTTCCCATTACGGAAAGCCCCTCCCGCCTCGTGGAGCGTGTATTTTGCAGCGCGGAAAATGCCTTAAGGAGCTGGCTGCGCACTCATGATATTCACCTCAATTGCGGTAGACGGAAACTGAATACGCATCTTGGTCCCTATGGAAACCGGCTGATAATAATTAAAGTAGCGCATATCGCCGTCTTTCATGACGCGCAACTTCATGGTTACCGTTACATCCCTGTAGTTCGGATCTTTCCGAAGCAGCGTCTCACCGGTCCACGTTGTTGTCGTCATATCTGCAAACTCCGAGTTCTTCTCCAGCACTTCAGCAACCAAATCACCCTTATTATCGACGACCTTGTCCCCGACGTGTATCGCGTCGGACTCCCAACTTTTTATCCTCTGTGCCCGACCGGTCAATACTATATATTCAGTATCCCAAAGCTTACCCACCCCTTCAATTCCGACAACATTCCCGACAAGAGCTATGCTGTTCGGTGCCAAATGAATCGTTTTACCGATCTGCAATGATTCCTGACGGAACATGTACTCCTTCGTAAGATAGTTGTACTTTGCGCTCAACCTCACTTTCATCCACATAAACTTCCGGTTATCCTCGCTGTACTTTACAAGGTCCAATATTTCTGCCGTCGGTTTTTTAAAGGTGTCATACTCTTTGGCGCCGATAACTATGCCTTTTGCGTTCCAATAGAACGGAGGGGGAACGCCCCACCACCATTCGCCCCCGGCTGCAAGTAGCTCAACCGTCACGTATGTGTCTTTTTGCAATACAATTTTTACGACCACTCCGACGGCAGCCAACACTGCGATAATACAAACAAGGATAACAACATCAATTTTGGTGATAAACGTTTTGCGCTGGTTCGGTGCAATTTTCATACGGTAAAGTGTAACACACCTGTGCAATAAGCGGGGTCAGTCAAATCCGGAGCAGTTTCCTGCTATTTCATTGCAGCACATCAAAATAATCTCCCGGGGGAAGCAGCTCTTTATTCATGGCGTTCTCACATTGCTCTTTGGGCGACTCATGCTTTATACACTCACGCAGAACCTGCTGCGCTTTGCTGTCGTTGTGTCTTATGTGCTGATAATACATCGCGAGCTCTATGTAAAGGGGCGCATAGTCAGGATTTACGTCCACAGCAAGACGCCACAATCTTTCCGTTTCCCACATGTTTGTGGGTATCTGCCTGAGTCCTAAAAGGTACAAAAACGACACATACCCCTCACGTAATCGGGGAGGGTTCGTTCTGTATATATCTGTCAGCAGTGCCCCCAAGTTGCTTGTCTGAGGCAAAAGAGCGTCAATTCGGGAATGAAGCCGCGCGGGCGTAGCCCTGCCGAGCAAAAAAAGAAAATCTTTTCCCATTGTGTCCGTGTTTCCGTTTCCCGGAGCGAGCAGTGAAAAGTGTCTCCCTGCGCGCTCTGTGTTTTGTGGGTCGGCAAACGCCGCATCACGGGAAAACATAATGGCATCTTCCGTGTTTCCTTCGTTTTGCATGTTTTCACTTATCTCTTCAAGAATCTGCGGGTTTTTCCGGTGAAACAGCCGGGCCGTCCACACGGCGTCTGCCCGCGTACTTTTGCTTTGTTCCAGATATAGCAATGTTTGCACGCTGTCAAACGGCGCCAGGTAAAACGCAAGATCATGCCTTTTTGTGAACAATCCGACTCCGTTGCTGCCGATCCAAAGCAGATAATATACGCTGACAACAATCAGCGCCGTTTGTATGCCCGCGGCAGAACCCCCCCTTTTTTCGGTATCTGTTATGCCGGTGACAAATCCCGAAACGGCAAGAAGCAACAACCACACGATAAAGTAGTCAAGAACAAACTCGAACAGGCTGTAGATAACAATGAGGGCACACCCCATAAGAAGTGCGGCAGCGGTTTTGTCTGTCTCAAGCTTCTTTCTGTTTACGTATACATGACGGGCGTGTGCAAACAGCAGCATTCCAAACGCCGCAAAACCCACAACACCCGTCTCGGCGAGGATTTGAAGCGGTTGACTGTGAGCAAACCATGAAGCGGAAAAGGGGACCCTCTGATACCGCCAGGAAACAAGCGAAAACGTGCCGGGCCCGCTTCCTGTGATCGGCCGTTCAATAAACCCCTCCATTGCCTGACGCCAATACTCAAGCCTGACTGTTGCAGATCTGGGCCGCATATAGGATTCTAAAACATTCTTTTTTACCGGCGCTCCCATATATACCACCGTAAAATAGCCACCGATCAAAACAGTAAACAGGCACACAGAGAGAACAATCGCTTTTACCGCACGTTTTTTCCCGGCTGCGTGTGCGGCGGCGGCAAAAAACACTGTAACGAGTGCCCACGCCGCCCTGGCCAGAGTCGAAAAAAGAAGCAGGGTATACACAATTACCGTAATAGCGGCCGGTCTGGCGGGAAACACGCGCAGGTTGTTCCACACGAGGGGGGAAACAAAAACCAAGAGATCCGCCAGATGATTATGTCCGAAGCTTCTGCTTACCAAATTCATAGAAGGTATAAAGCGTTGCCCGGCCGGAAACGCCATGAAGATTAATGAAACTATGCTTGCTGCCCCCACAAACGCAAGCAGCCCTCCTGAAAATATCGCTTCTTTTTTCTCTGATGCAACCTCATAAAATAACCGGTACACCAAATATCCGCAAAGCAGCCGGATGAGCCAGGACAAAGAAAAGCCGACGCTGTCAGAGGTTATGGCAGAAAGTATTGTTGCGGCAAATACTCCTGCCCAGGCGAAAGAAACAAAGCGCGGAGGGCCCGATGAAATTTGCCCGCGCCACGACAACCGGAGCGTCCAAAGAATCAAAACAACCGCGGCCACATACACCTCTACCACTGCCTGTTTTCCATCTCCGAAAAAAAGTCCCAAAAAAGACAGCCCAAAAAAAATAACAATAAGCCACGTTGTGTTACTTTCCTTTTTTGCGGCGTTTATGATGGCAGCAAGGCGCAATCCCATACATTTCACTATATCACAGCAAGGGTGTTCCTACGGGCTCTTGACAATAAATCTTCCAATGCGTACTATGTGGACAAGTTATCCACAACCTGCTCCCTGCTTCATGTATGGATCTAATCAGACTTTGGAAATCAGTGCTTGCTGAAATTGAGCTGTCCGTCTCAAAGGCCACATATCATACTCACTTTGCCCACTCGGAACTCATAAGCTTGGATGGCGAGGTCGCGTCCGTCGGCTTCCCGAGTCCGATCATGAGAACGCTCGCGGAAACAAGATACTACAGCCTTATCAAGAGTATTATCGACCACAAAACGGGAGGAAATGTCAGTTTGGTGTTTTTGGTGTTACCCAAAAAGGAGACGGGTGAAAAAAATCCCGGCCCGTTATTTACCCAAGTGTTCGAATCAGAACCGAACACTGTTATGAGGGCCCGCAGACTTCACATAAATCCGGATCTGACCTTTGATAATTATGCCGTTTCTACAACAAACCAGCTGGCGTATGCCGCCGCGACGGCGGTCTCTAAAACAATCGGGCTCGCATATAACCCGTTGTTCCTCTACGGGGGAGTGGGGGTCGGAAAAACACACCTTATGTATGCAATCGCTAACTCTCTTCTCATTGCGAAACCGTCGCTTCGCGTCGTGTATTGCATGGGAGAAGAATTTTTAAACGATATTATTGAGGCTATCCAGACAAAAACCGCCCGCCAGTTTAAACAAAAATACAGGGGAGCCGAGCTTCTTATGGTTGATGACGTACAGTTCATCGCGGGAAAACAAACCGCGCAGGAAGAATTTTTTCATACATTCAATGCGGTGTTAAGAGAGGGTGGCCAGGTGCTTCTGACGAGTGATCGGCCGCCGCATGAAATCGCAAGGCTGGAGGACCGTCTACGGAGCCGGTTTGAGGGAGGGCTTATTGTAGACATATCCCCCCCGGACTTTGAGCTCCGCGCCGCAATCGTAAACATTAAGGCCAAAGCGCTTGGACTCACTGTTCCGAATGACTCGGCTCAGATCATCGCGGCAAACGTTGTCGATGCCAGAGCCATAGAGGGGTTTTTGCGGCGTCTCACAACTGAAATGGCCACAAAGCCTCAACCCATAACGCCGGAGCTTGTTTCGTCACTTCTCAATACGAAGTCGGCCGTCATGGGACAAACCAAAACAACAAAGAGGGTCACGCCGCAGGAACTACTGGAGGCGGTCTCAACGTACTTCGATATTAAGCCTACGCTTTTAAAAGGTCCGAAGCGGGACCGCCCGATCGCGCGGCCCCGGCAGGTGTACATGTACTTATCGAAAATTGAGCTTGGCTTAACGTATGAGGACATCGGCGGGTCTCTCGGGGGAAGAGATCATACGACAGTTATGCACGGTGTCGAGACAATTACCCAAGAATTGTCCACGAACGAGTCTTTGCGTTCGGCCGTAACGGGGATAAAACAAAAGTTATGGGCTCAGCAATAATAAGGTTTTCCACTTATGCACCGCGCACACAAAGTTATCCACATGCTTTTCCACTTTCTTCTTTTGATTTTGCCGGTACTTATCCACAACTCAAACAGACTATTTGTCTTGTCATTGACACACAAATCAAAAAACCATACACTTTTCCACGCCTAATTCTTATTACTACTGCTGGTATACCTATATGAATATAAAACTTCTACAGGAGAATTTACAAAAAGCTCTTACACATATTACCAGGGTTGTACCGAGCAAGCCCCAGATTCCCATTCTTCAGAATATTAAGCTTACTGCGACGAAAGAAGGGCTGGAAATTACCGCGACAAACATGGAAACCACCGAAACGATCTGGATAGGCGGAAAGGTTGAGAAGGAAGGGTCTGTCTGTGTCTCAGCGAGAGTTCTTTTTGAGTTCGTTGCAACGCTACCGCCTGAAACAGTTCACATTCTGCAAAAAGAAGAACAGCTGATTGTTTCCAGCGCCGGATTTGAAGCACAACTGCCGACCGTGTCCGCTTCGGAGTTCCCCCCGTCCCCCTCGTTGTCGTTAAAAGACGCAGGAAGCATCGATAAGGAGAAATTTGTTGGTGCGCTTTCTAACGTGTTGTTTGCCGCAGCAACGGACGAAGGAAGACCGATGTTGACGGGCATTAAGGTCGTTGAAGACGGGGACCAAACCATGTTTGTGGCGACCGACGGATACAGACTTTCTCTCTGCCGCATGGCAATGTCAGTAAAATCTCTTTCGCAGGCGATTATTCCCGCCAGGGCCCTCTCTGAAGTGGTGAAGCTGTCTGGTGAAGAAAAGGCGGAAGAGGGGATTAAAATAGGGCTCGCTGGGGAGCATCAGGTGGGGTTCGTCGTCGGGGAGACGACGCTGTTAACGCGGCTCCTTGACGGGGAATATCCTAACTTCGAGCGGATTATTCCGAAAACGTTTACCACCCGGGCGCTGATAGAAAAAGAGGGGTTGCTGCGCGCGGTCAGGTCAGCGGCTATTTTCGCCAGAGACAACGCAAACATAGTCAGGTTGAGTCTCGACAAGCAAAAAATAGTCGTATCTGCCAACGCCGCCCAGGTCGGAAAAAATTCAATAGAGCTCTCGGCGAAAATCGACGGAGACGGCGGGGAAATTGCGTTTAACAGCAGATTTCTGTTGGATTTCCTTTCAAATTATCAGGAAGACGAGTTTTTGTTTGAAATGACGGGCTCATTAAACTCGGGGGTTTTTAAACCGGTAAAGGACGACTCCTACCTTCATATTATAATGCCGGTGCGGGTGACATCATAACGTTATAGCGCGGACACGACCGTTGTTGTTTTGAGTACCGCTTTTTCTCCTGGCTCTTCAGCGGTCCCCGTAAACACAAAAATCGGCACGAGAAATTCCTGAACAGGAGAATAGAAATATCCTAAGGTTACCCTTTGGATGTTTATGGCAGACGGCAATGCGCCGGTCATAAACTCCTTTTCTCCCGTGCTCGTGAGAGAAACGCTTGAAAAAATACCGACATTGGCCTTTAGCCGCCGCAGCGCCTCACTATAGGAGATAATGGAAACGCTCTGCGCCTCTTTCGTTACATCGGGAAGTATTGTCGCCCGAAGCTCCGTGAGCACATCGTCCCCGTTAAAACTCGCGGAAAAAACCGGGGTGTCCGCATCGTTTATGAACACCGGCAAGCCCCCGATGACGGCCGAAAAATCCAGCTGAGTAATTACGGCCCCCTGCGGAGTGGTGAGTTCAGTAGGATGCGGATCGTTAAAAGATAGAAATCGTTGGGCAGATATGGTCGCGGAAAACGGCTGAGGAACGACCGATAAATCCGCAAGGCCGGATGTGAAGACATCAATATATTTACCGATGTTATTTGTGACAAACCTGTTTGAGCTTACGGTGGTATGGAGGGTGAACGTCAGGGGATTTTCTGACAGCGTGCCGGACATATTGTTTGAGGAAAAGTTTGCATAGCGCCCTTTGGACCCGATAATTGTAGAAGGGGGAGTCGTGCTGGTATATAAAGAAAAAATACGGCTCCGTTCAGTTTCGAAATCCCGGACACGCGAAATCTTGTAATACGGAACGCTTGCCGGGAACGACGCGACCGGCGCCCCTGAATACGTAATCGGGCCACCGGAAAGCGGTTGTGGTAATGAAGACGGGCGGATAGGCGGAGGAGTGATAAATACCCGCTCCTGTATCGGCGGTTGTACGGATGTTTTTGTGCGGGTGGCCACAAAAAACAAAGCGAGGCTCAAAAAAACAAAGGCTCCGATGATTAACCATGATTTTTTCATATATTACGGGCACCCCGCAGGGAGCGGAAACGGCGTTGTCTGATTCGGTCCTTTGTATCCCCAGTGCAAATGTGTGCCGTATCCCTCTCCGCACTTATTGCCGATGCACCCATAAGTATATCCCGTCGTGTCGACGTATCCTATGACGGTGCCGGCGGGAATGAGTACCGGCTTTCCTGAATTAGCCGTAACAAGCGGGGAGACGTCCAGTAAATGCGCGTAGTTAGTACAATATTGTTGATTATTTGACGGGTCTGTGGCCACCAATACAACATTGTTGCCGTAACTACCGTATTTGTACTGATACGGCGCGTAGGTGTTAACGTACGACGCTACATAGGCATCGTGGGCGGCTACGACCGGCGTACCCTGACTTGCACCGAAGTCATACGCGTTAAGGTTTTTGTGGGATCCGCTCGGGCTAAACGGTCCCTGAGTGATCGGCGCATGGACGGGGCACGTGCTTATGGATGCCACAGGCGAGGCTCCTGACCATGTACATACAAATGTTGTTGCCTGAATATTCCCGCTTGTGATGTTTGTAATTGTTTCTTTGTACCGGCGTAACGACGCAAATATCGCGCTGACTTTTGCGCTGTGGGAAAGCTGCGAAACATTAAGCGGGGTAGGGAGAATAAACAAAAGCAAAAGCGAACCCACAACGATGAGAGCGGTGAGAAGCGGCATGTCTTCTCCGATGGGAATGGGGATGGCCGCCGCCCTGCGGGACCGGCTCATTTGCTGCGGAATAAACGGGCTTGTCAAAAAGAACGACGTGGTCCTGTCAACGAGTGAGCCGAACGCCCCGCCGATTGCGTTACTCAGCCATCCGACTCCAAGCAGAGGGAATCCGACAGCATACGGACGCAAAGAACTACCCTTGCTGTAAACATTTTGTTGTAAACTAAACGTCCTGAATACGTCCCACGGCATTATCCCGGAGGGAAGAAACGATCTTCCGGGAGGTGCCGCGGCGTTTGCGCGGGCAAGTTCAAAAAAATCCAACAACCGGTCCTGTGTTCCGTGCGCAAGCGCCGGGCTTAGCGGACCGCGGAACACAGAAGAAAATACATCATCGAAGATGGTCCGGACTTGTCCTCCCTGAGGCCTTTCTGAAAGCTGGCGGGTTAAATCCTGGGCTACGCGGGTAAATAATGAACTATGAACGAAGTTTTCTCCCAACCTGTCAACAAAACGCTGTGTTCCCGATAGCATTGACCGCAAGGTTCCGTTGACCTTTTCATGAATAATCATTTCGCGCACAGGTTCCCCGACGAGAGACAAAATACCGTCGGCACCCTGTTGCAGGCCTTTAGCCACACCTTTCGCGCCGGAGGCAGAAAAGAACTGAAGGCTTCCTCCTTTGTGCGACGGATTGCTTTCCAGCGAAGCGGCGACTCCCGCCAGTTTATCTGCCCGGAGGAACGTGTCGGCAATAGATTCAGATGTGGGCGCGTTTAAAACAACGTCAACAAAAACATCCGGGCGCCTCATGTCCGGTTTTTCGTACAGCGTAGTGGTGAGCGCCTGTGACCGTTTTGTTTGGGACACTACCTCCGAAACATACGCATCATTTTCCGTAAGTGAGAGTGCGATATCCTTTTTGAGGATGTTTACCTGATCCGCAGATAATCCCGCAGAAGCGATTTCGTTGGACGCGACAAGCATTTCCGCAAATCGCTCCTTGGTCTGTTTTTGCGTTGCTTCTCCCGCGGCGGCAACGAGCGCGCGGTCGACGGCAGCGCCGAGCGCCTCTTCTGACACCGTCGGTGTGGTAGAGCTGAATTTGTTTACAAGCGTATGAATAAACGTACGCCGCTGGGTTTTTTGGCTGTTTAATTTGGCCTGCGTGGCCTCTCTGATGCGGACAGCGGCGTGTTTTCTCACCTCTCCTAAATCATGCACTTCCTTTTCCTGTAACACCTGGTCAGGGAGCTGACTTTGAAAATTAGGCAGCTCGCCTAATTTTTCCGAGGCACGGGATATGATTGACTCAAAAGCAGCAACGAGCTCATTTTCTCCTACGGTTTCCGCTTGTCCCAGCAATTCCCTCTCAGAAGATATAAGCTCCCGAAGATATGCATACTGGCCTGCGGCGGAAATCGCCTCATAGACGGAGATGCTGCCGGAGGAAACATCTGACAGCAGGTTGTCGATGAATTCTTTCAGTGGTTGCGTGTCGCTTGCCATAGTGCGTTAGTCGGGTTTATTGCTGTGAACGGTTTCTACGGTAAATATCGGACGGTTCGGCTTGGGGAGAGGCGGCGCGCTTTGCGGCACAACCGACGCCGCGGGAGCAGGAGTTGTGTTGATAAGTTCCTCCGTGGTTTCCTGGTGTTCTTTCATCGTCTCCTGTGGCCGTGTTGTTGCCACCTCATGTTCTTCGGGGCTTGCAATAACACGCATTGCCGCGTGAGCTGGTCCTGCGAAAAACAACCCTTGTCCGACATCGGCAGCAAGGAGAAGATGCTTTTCTCCTTCAGAGAGGTAAAACACCTGCGCGATGGTGTCTATCGCGGCAGAAGATTGTTTAAGCAGTATTTGCATACTGCTGTTTTGAATAATCGCTTTTCCCATCTCCGTTGCCATAAAATCTTCCACATCCTGAGTGATGGTGGTAAGTCCGAGGTAATATTTTCTCGCCCGCTTTGCTATTCCGTATAAAAACTGCGCTGAGTCGGGGTATTTCATCATGTACCACGCCTCATCAACAATAAGAAGCCTTCTTCTCTTGTCGTGTCTGATTTTGTTCCAGATAAAATCCAGAATAAGATACATGGCAATCGGCCGCAGTTCGTCTTCCAAATCCCGGATGGAAAAAACGGTCAGTTGGTTTCTGATAGACACGTTTGTCTGCTGATCAAAAATACCAACCAGGCTTCCCCTGACAAATTTTTCTATCCGGTCAGCAAGACCCTTTGCTAACACTTCCTCCATGCCTACAAGCGTTTTATACAAATCTTCCATAAGCGGAGGCTCTTTTTTATGCGTTGTGGGGTCAGGGGTGATTCCTTTTTGTTTGTACGTAAGAATAAGCGCGCGGTCCAACAGTGCGTCCTCCGTCGGTGTGAGGCGCCCCATAACAACGCGGAAAAACCCGTGAAGCGACAGTATTTTTTGACTTAACTCACTCTGACCGTCGCTGGTGGAGCCTAGCAGCGCAAGGTCAAACGGATTAAGTTTTGTTTGGGAGCCGAAGCGGAAGCGGATATATTCTCCTCCGAGCGTATGCGTCAGGTTTTCATACTCATTTTCCGGATCGATAACGATCACCTCAGTGTCAAACATGAGACTGCGCATGATTTCGAGTTTCACCATGTAGCTTTTTCCGCCTCCCGATTTTCCGAATACTACGGAATTAGCATTTTCCAGCGTGAATCTGTCAAAGATAATAAGCGAGTCGTTGTGTTCATTGAGTCCGTAAAGAATTCCTTCGTTTGCAGTAAGCTCGCTGGTTGTAAACGGAAACGTGGTTGCAAGAGACGTCGTGTCCATGTTCCGGGTAACAAGAACCCTGTCCTTGCCCATGGGAAGGGTTGTCTTTACACCCTCTTCCATTTGGAGAATGGATTTTTTGGTAACGATAAGAAGCGAGCCGAGTGTTGCCTCCACCTGTTTGGTTGTTTTATCAAGATCTTCTCTGGTTTTTGCCGGGATTGTGACATAAAGTCCGAATTGGAAAAACCGCTCGGATCCCTTTGCCAGTTCCTGCTGCAACGCAAGCGCGTCTTCAAGGGCCACTTGTACCGATGGTTCTATAACGCGGCCACGTTTGAGGTCTGATTGTATGGTAGCCTCCATTTCACCGACTTTGCGCTTAAGATTTTCAAGTATTTCTTCGCTTCTCGTCGGATATATATACATGGCAATATCCAGCGTGTGATTAAACGAAACGAGAGGTTCTAGCCAGTTTGCCGCAACGAAGCGGGGATACCCGGCAACAAAAAGTGAGCGGTAATACCAGTCACCGACTTTTAAAAGGTCAAAATCCACCTCGATTGCGGGAGGTGCGATAATGTCGGTTGCTGTCAGGGACTGCTGAGACACGGACGAATTTTCCTTGGGAGGCGCAGATGCTCCCATGAATGTGTTAAGTAGCGCGTCGAGTTTCGAGGCCATTATGGTTGTTCCTTTCCGAAATTGAGCATGGTCACATCCGGCGGCGGGTTTCCCGGGTTATACATGCTGAAAAACAGTTTCACGAGCGAGTCGGAATTTAACTGGGTAGCGTGGAGACCCACCCTGGCAAGTAAACGCACGAGATGATCGCGTTTCGGGAGCAACACTGTCTGCGCGCGGTCATATATGTATGATTTTTCATACGGCAACCCGGCTTTTTTGGGTCCGAATAAGAGGGTTGATGATACGCCAAGCTCAACATTGGAAAAGGGGAGAACTATGTAAAATTTCTTGTCCAGTACGTCCTTTTCTTTTACCATAGACGCGACAAACAGACGGTACCCGTGGATACTGCGCGTCAGCTTCGGATTCTTTTGGCGTTTCTCCTGGTCCTCAAGAAGCTTTAAATATGCGGATATGTCTTTATGTTTGGTCTGAATGAGAATTTGGATCGGAAACGAAAGCGAGTTGAGAAGTCCCGCATACGCATAAATAATAGCGTCCTGCTCTTTTTCCGACAGCAAGCCGAAGTTGACCGCTGTCGTTGCTATAACCAGAGCGACGGAGCCGTCCGCGAACATGATAAGATCGCGGTCAACGTCGACTATTTCCGTAAACACCTGTGTTGATGCGCGTATTGGTACGATAGGTTCTGCCATAATGATTACATTGATGTTTTTCCGAATATTTCCTGCGCGAGTTTTTCCCGTGTCAACGCTTTTTCGCTTCGGGCCAGTATTTCCAATACGGGAACAACCGCTCCGTTTAGCGTTATTTGCACCCGCGTAAACGTAAATCTTCCTCTCGGGTCTTCAATTTCGACAAAATACACACCGCTCATGAGTTGTGTTGATGCAGCGAACTGTCCTAACTTGTTAGTTTTGAGAGCGCGCACAGGTACACCTTCGTGGTTTGTGACTGTTACCAGTATGCCGGGAAGCAAATTTCCGGCATCGTCTTTGACGAGTCCCGTTATGACGTTCGGCACGTTCGTTAAGCGGGGGAGTCCTACTTTCACCGCCCCCTCCTGTGTCGTGATGACGTTTACTGTTCCGCGTGTCATTGTCGCATCTTTGGCCGTCTGCGGCGGAGTTTTGGGTGCGACGGTGCGTTTAAGAGAAATCAGCTCATCTTCTGTTTTGTTTTTTGCTGCCAACACGTCGGTCAGCTGTTTTTGAAGCTCCAGTACGCGGTCTTCTGTAACGGATTTTGTGGCAAGGCGGGCCTCAAGAGTCATAAGCGTGTCTTCAAGTTGTTTCATTTTTTGCTGCATGGCAATTTCCTGTGCGGTTGTAGTTTGGACAACTGCGGGAGCTGGTGCTGTCGCCGCCGGGCGGTATCCGGCTACAGCAAGAGAAGGATCCGGAATGACAGGTTTATCAGTTGACTTGGGTGATTTCGGTTGGAAAAAGGCAAAAAGGTCGTCCATAAACGAGTGATGTGGTTTTGCAACAGTAACGGTTCCCTGTGGTATTGCCTGTTGGGTATTTGATTGGAATAATCCCGAGAGAGCGCTTTTCGGGGTTACGGACGGAGTAACAGGGGCCGCCTGCGGTGAGGTGGGCGCTACAGCTGCCGGCACAACCGGTTGTGGTGCGGGCTTTGCGGGAGCTGGTGCCGCCGGAGGAGCTTTAACTGTTTGTGTTTGGGCAGTGTGAGACCAGATATATTGTGTCGGGTTATAAATGCTTTTAAAAAAAGAAAACACCCAAACGTCCATCGGTCGTTCCTCAATGGGTATAAAAGCAAATCCGACTCCCAAGAATGCAAACGCACCTGTTAATGGCCATGTGATGATAAACGGGAGCGGCAGTTTATACGCGATAAACGCGAGGATGGCGCCGCCGCACAGATACCCGAACTGTTTAATCGTCATGTCACCGATTAACCGGAATTGAAATGTGGTGACGTTTTGAGGTACCGGATGTTGCTCCATACAATAATCATTGTAGAGGTAAAAATTATAGTGTTCAATAGCACAAAGCGCATCAGGACCGTGAAAACTCCACTTTTTAAGTTTTCACGAAAGGAATAAATATGTTCGGGAAACTTAGGTCTGTGTATCTTGTGTTGTAAACAAAACAACATGGAGCCCGTACAAGGCGCATTAAAAATTACACGCATAAACCTGATGGGTTTTATCTATGATAAGATAGCCTCATGGTCGCATCAGATCTCGTGGTATTAGAAATTCAAAACGCCAGAGAGAGCGAAGAGTCGCCCCTTGCGATGGAGCAGGTGTTTGCCGCTCTTGGAAGCGGCGGGGGTCATCAGAGTATTCTTTCCCGTTTGTTCAACCCCGGGCACACGCCGCCTTTTTTCAGTCTTGAGATGGTTTCGGTAAACAGCAGAATACATTTTTTTGTGGCAGTGCCGGAGTCTCTCCGGGGATACCTTGAGAGCCAGCTGACTGCGCAGTACCCGAGGTTGCTGATTGCAAAGGCACATGATTATGCGGAACACTTTCTTTCGCTTCCTCATGCGGCCGGGCAGCTTGTATACGGGAACAGCTACTACCTGCCGATCAAAACATACAAAGACATCAAAGATCTTGATATTCTCTCCGGAGTGGCAGGACAGTTTGCCAAACTGGCGCCGCAGGAGGCGATTGCGCTGCAGATACGCGTGTCCCCTGCGGGTGGTGCCTGGCAACGGTCGCTTGCGTCTATTATCGCCCGGGGAGTGCCTGACCCGAATTCTACGGTCGGGCGCACAAAGCCGCATCCGCATGCGCGGATTATGGAGGTAAAAATGAACCAGGTGGGCTTTTTTGCTTCATTGCGGCTTTTGGCTGTCGCCCCTACAGTCGAGCGTGCGCAACACATACTGCAGACGACGGCGGGATCCTTCGGGGTATACACCTTGGGAGAAGGGAATAATCTGGCGTTATCCGTTCCTCAGTTTTGGCAGAAGAAAAAATTTGAACATACGCTTCTTGTCCGTGGAGATTACGCCAGGCCGCAATTCCAGGTGATGGGGGCGTCGGAATTATCATCGCTATGGCATCCTCCGGGCATCGGGCTTTCCATGATCAAAAATATTCATTGGGGAGCGCATTTATTGGGTGAGGCACCGGCAAATTTGCCCATTTCGGTAGAAGACGCGGAAGAGAAGCGCCGTATCAACTTTTTTGCCCGGACGGAGTACAAAAATACGCCCACGATTTTCGGTATCAAAAAAGATGACCGTAGGAAACATGTCTACATCATCGGAAAAACCGGCACGGGAAAATCAACGCTGATTGCCAACATGGCGATAAATGATATGAAAAACGGGGAGGGTATGGCGGTCATTGATCCGCACGGGGATTTAAGTGAAATCATGCTGGATTACGTACCGTCACACCGGACAAATGATGTGGCATATCTGGATCCTGCGGACATGGATCACCCGTTTCACTTAAACCCTCTGGAGGTAAAAAATCCGGCCTACCGCGAGCTGGTCGCTTCCGGCATCGTGTCAATATTTTATAAACTGTATCACATGAGCTGGGGGCCCAGACTGGAGTATATTTTGCGGAATACGATCCTTACGCTTACACACGTTCCGCAGTCGACGTTTCTGGATATTCCTGAAATTCTTACAAACGATAAATACCGCGAAAAGATTGTCGACAAGCTGGATGATCGGGTACTTAAAAATTTCTGGCTGAATGAATTTAATCGGTTGAGTCCGCAAATGCGGAGCGAATCCATTTCCCCGATTCTGAATAAGGTGGGTCAGTTTCTTTCGTCCAAGACAATCAGGAATATCGTAGGTCACCCTGTGTCTACCGTTGATTTGGAGAACATGATGAACGAGGGAAAAATCGTAATCGTGAATCTTTCGCAGGGGAAGCTGGGAGAAGACAGCAGTGCGCTTTTGGGCGCCATGATTATTACGAAAATGCAGCTGGCCGCGATGAACCGGGTATACACGGCAGAGGAGAGCCGCCGGGATTTTTACCTCTATGTTGATGAATTTCAAAATTTTGCAACCCAGTCGTTTATCAAAATACTTTCGGAAGCGCGTAAATATAGGCTTAATTTAACGCTCGCAAATCAATATATCGGCCAGATCGATGAAGACGTGCAAAAAGCGATTTTCGGGAACGCGGGATCAATCGTTTCATTTGCGGTCGGCGCGGCTGACGCCCGCTTGCTTACCCGCGAATTCGGGGAGAAATACGAGGAATCGGAGCTTGTTGCACTCGGGAATTTCCAGATCGTTCTGAAGCTTTCCATTGATAATCAGACATCCACGCCGTTTTCTGCCATGACATTGCCGCTCCCCAGAAGTAAAAATGAGCACAGGGAAACGGTCATCCGCGTGTCTCGCGAACGGTATACAAAAAAGGTACAATAACTCCCGTATGAATATCGGGCTGTTAGGCGGCGCATTCAATCCGCCCCACTTGGGACATCTCATGATTGCCCAGCAGGTGCTGGATTTTACCGACACGGACGAAGTGTGGTTTTTGCCCAATTACGGACAGATCCCCCCGAAGCCGGTGGCTGACGTTTCCCATCGCCTGGCCATGACAAATCTACTCACGCTTCCTCATACCCGGGTTTCTACGCTGGAAATAGACAATAAACTGGACGGGGACACGATTCATTTGCTCCCGCTTCTTCCAAAGGAGCATGTGTTCCGGTTTATTATCGGCTCGGATCAGTTGCCGACGCTTCATCTGTGGGGCTCCTGGCAGAAGTTGCTTTCTGAGCTTCCGTTTCTTGTGTTTCCGCGGTACGGATACCCGAATGAACCGCTGTATCCTAATATGACAGTCATCGGTCACGAACTTCTTGTCGGAACGAATATTTCGTCTACCAAGATCCGGAAACGGGTGAAAAACGGTCTGCCGGTCGAGCAATTTGTTCCTCCTCTGGTTGCTTCCTATATCCGAAAGAACGGTTTATACCGATAAACTCCCTTGTTCTTATGATGGGGACACGTTAGAATTAAGTTGAGCGCTGTTTATAGCGCGTCATTTCAATGCGTTTATGGCAAACGAAGAATTATTCAAGCGGTTAAGTGAAGCGGCAAAAAAAGCTGCAGAAAGCGGCGGACAACCGCAGCCTCCGGAAGTGCCTCTACCCCCCGAAGTGCCGCTTCCCCCGGAGAAGCCGGAAGTGAAGGATACCGGAAAGCAGAAAGAGGTCAAGGAAGTAAGCCGCGAGCGCATAGCAAATCTTGCAGCAAAACTCGCAGAGTCTCAGTCAGAGGTGACCAAAAGGATTGTCGGCGAGAGTGGGGAGTTTCCCAAGGACGAGCGCGTGTTCGGCGTTATCGAAGCGCTTATCACGGCTGATGAAGCACAGTTGTCCGATTCCGCATTTGTACGGGGTATAGGTGAGCAGTTGGTTGCACTCGCCAGGGAATCAGGACCCACAAGCGCTACGGCATTAGAGGCGCGGTCATATCTTGGAAAAATTGTTGCGGAACATCCTGAATTGGCACAGCTGCAGTTAGAAGCAATGCCGGCGATTTCCGGCGGCAGCGGGGCTCCTGAAGATGTGCCGGCTGATGATTCCGGCGATATAAACGGAGTCAAAGATCCTGAGTTGACCGGTGAGGTACAACATTTGTTTGATGAAGCGGCAGATGCGGATTTGAAAGACACGCCGCTGGCCGGTGACTTGCAGGAGCTTCAGTATCGTTTCCGTGTGGATCCGGGGGCCGCGTATGACAACCGGCTTACCGACGATGCCGTGCGGCGCATGGTAGAAAAGGGCCGGCGTGAAGGAGTTGATGAAAAGTTGGTGCAAAAAGCAGTTGAACGCGTCCGGTATTTTGAGCGATTTACGGATCTTCGGATGCAAAAACATCAGGAAAAACTCCGCGGCGGCAGAGTTGTGACATGGGGAGAAATCAGGGGGTCATCGCCGAATCCTGATTTGCATGCTGCTGACGAAGTGTTTTCCGATTTTAGAAATATGCCTCCGGCAGATGTTGAATTGCTTATTCAGGGAGATGAGGGAGAGGCAAAATGGTATTTCGACTTTATCGATCAGATATATTCCATGGGACGGGAAGAAACGCGCCCGACGCTTACCCAGGATCAGCGCTTCCAGGAATTTAAGGATTATCTTGTATGGAAATACGGCGGGGAATATCATCTTGCCGTTCAGCTATATCAAAAACACTGGGACAGCAGAGGTCAGTACGAGTATGCCGTAAAAGGGCTCATGTACAACCCGGGAGACGTGAAAGACAGGCTGAAGGCGATGTCACTTCTTCAGGGAGCCGACTTGGATCACCTGTATAAAAATTTTGACCATTCAAACGAAGCGTACAGCTTATATGAACACGTGCTGTTTGAGCTTATGGCGACCAAGCGCGCAAAGTACGGCGAGGCCATAAAGTACATGCAGGAAGAAATTTCCTGGAACGGCAAGCACATGAAACGGGAAGACGTGTTAAAGGAACTCCGGGTGAAGCAGCGGCAGGAAGGGTTCGATCCTGCAACCGGCAAGAAAACCGAGAGTCCGCTTTCCATAGAGGATCAGCGGCTCATGCACGAGATTCAACAGCAGAATGATTTGGCGGCCGAAGGCGTTATGTTGTGGGACGATGACGTTCAAAGTTACACGGAGCTCCACATTACTCTTTCAAAGCTGCGTAATAATCGCGAAGAGTTGTTGAAGAAAAAAAGCCAGGGAACGGCGCTTACCGAAAAAGAAAATGAGCAGCTTGCTGAAGTTGACAGGTTATACCAGATTTATTCTCACAGAGAAGAGATGCTCAATGAAAATTTTACGCAGGAATTGTTGGAAACCCGCGGACTTTCCCCTGTGGATATAGAAGTACGCAAGCGGCTTGTCGAATACCTGCAGGCTCAGCATCCGGAGGATCCCAATTATAAGCCCGCAGAGTATGAAGTCCGTATGGCACTGTGGGCATCGCGTACCGCAATGATAGGGAGCGGGCGTATGGCAATGATCGGTGCTATGATGTCTATTCCTCCGGCGGTCGAATACGGGACAGCATCAGGGAAACATGTTATGCGCGCACCCGCATTTGAGGATATCCAGCGGATATTTAATCCGGAAACGTTTGCTACCCGGTTTAATATCGGAGGCGATATGGGTATCACCGCGCGGAGCATATTCCGTAAGAATCTGCTTAACACCAAAGGGATCAATCCTAAAGAGCCGGGGTGGTTTAAGAAAATCGGCGGAGCCGTCGAAAAGCTCGGAGACAAGTTCAAGATTACTCATTCCAAAGAATGGCATGATGCGAAGCATCACGAGCACGATAAGCAGCGTCAGGCTTCTATGGAAGCGTGGGAGTTTGCGGAAGATGCCACCGGTATTTCATTCAGCGAGCTGCTGGGGCCCGGATTTATGGCGAGCGGAGGATTTTATGACGGCACCGCATGGCGGCTGGAAAAAGGTATTGCGGACGAGCTGCGCGGAAAACTGCTAAGCATGAAGAAGTTGCCGGAAAATGCTGCGCTGTTGGATAACCAGGCACTTTCAATCCAGCTGCTTACAGCAGGAAACGCCGCCGAGCGTAAACCCATTCTCGACCGGATGCTTAGGCGCAATCCGTCAAAATTCCTTGAACTCTTAGAGGAAGATACCGAGCGGATATTAACCAAAAATAACATCACGCATGAAGAGTGGAAGAAATTTAAAGAAGCGCTGTCGCTTGCTGAATTGAAGATGGCACACGAGAAGGAATGGCAATTTGCCCGTGTGGATCTGGCAGAAAAGAAAGATTTCGATGCACTCATTGCTCCGTATCTTGCGATATTAAAGCTTGACCCCGCGCGGTCAGAGAATTTGCGGCAGGTTCTGGTTGATATGCAGGCTGAGATATACCGCGGCCGCACGGTAGAAGCCTCAGGTGGCACATTCCGTAACAAAATGGACGCCATTGCAGCATTGAAGTTGCCGTTAACCATGAGCATGACTGATTTTGACTGGAAAGAGTCGAATTTCTATCAGCTCGGAACCGTCGCAATGCACCGAAGAATCCGTGATGTAGGTGCGCAAATGCGCGCGCGCGACGGTATGCTCGGATTTTTCTCGAACGAAGAAATGGTGTTATCGCCGAATGACTATACCAAATCGCTTCAGAAAATGATGGAGGTCAGGACTGCGATAGTGGATTACTCGGGACCGGATGCGGCTGAAGCTACCGTAAAAGAAATGATGCGGGTGTTTTTCGAAATGAACCGGCACCGGAATTTGAATACGATCGGCTGGATACCGGGATTGACCCGCGGGCTTATGTATTTGGCCGAAGTAGATCTTAGGCCGCTTAAAAACAATAAGCTGCTTCAATTAGTGTTCGGAAAGGAACGCTGGCAGGAACTCGCGAAAGAAAAAATCAGCCACTGGCCGCATTCGGTGGGAGAGGCGATATCCTACTCTTCACGCTACACAGGAGCGCATGCAAATGCATGGGACGAAGCAAAAATGGAGGAAATCCTCGTGTCCGCTCAGGACATGGGATTATTCATAAACCACCCGGAATTTATTCTGGATCTTCGGAATGAGTTTAAAACCGGGCTTCCGTATCGTCTGACGGCGTTATACCGGAAGTATTGGTGGGTAGTGCTGGCAGCGACGCTGGCCATCGCAATTGAAAAGTCTACCAAGGAACAGGAAGGTGGAGGAGCGCACCACTAGAGACTAAGGATAAGGAAAAGACAGAGGAAAAAGAAAGACGTCTTTAGTGTCCGCCGCCGCCGGTAATTGATCCGAGGCCCTTTTCAGCTCCCTCACGCGCAACCTGCATAGATGATTTTGCCTCAGGTTTATGGCGGAACGCGCTGGCTATAAAGCTCGCCTGATATCCTAAGTTAAACAGCGTTCCGACTCCGGATCCTAATGGCCCGACAATCGGGCCGACGCCTCCCGGAACTAACGGCTCAGCTTTGAGGGATTTTTGCAGTCCCTGGATGATCGTCGGGATAACCATGAGCATGCCGAGTCCGATCAGTCCGGCCATGCCATACGTTCCTTCTCCGGTAGAAAGCAGCGGCGGTGCCCATATTTTGGTTGAAACATCCTGCGAGGTGAGAACGGCCGTCACAAGCAGCAGAAGCACGGTGATAGGGAATACAAGGATTTTGGATAATAAATTTTTAAACCACGAGCTGAATGCGTTCGTTCCCGGAATGGCCTCCATCATCAGTTGAAACGGAGCGGTAAGGAGCGAAATGATAATGTTTATATACGCATCCAGAAGCATGAAGATGAGCCGGATCACGCCAAACAGCAGGATAATCAGAAATATGACGGCCAGCAGCACCGGCCCCGTGGTTAATCCGAGCAGGGCTCCCCGCAGACCGAACATATAGCCGATGACGCCCGGGACGACTGTCCATCCGGCAATTTTCCAGGGATCATTCTGTGTAATCATGGCTCCGATATCATCGTACGCCTGGAATCCGCTGGCAAAGAAGAACCGCAGGAGTCCGCTGACGCCTCCGTTTAAGAGCAGTTTCGTCGCGTTTTCTACGGGAGCTGTCGTAGACGGGGGAGTAAAGCTTGGCGGCAAGGCGTCGATATTGAGTGTGGTCGCAAGACTTAATAATTTACCTAAGTTCCCTCCCGACGCACTGTCCACTGCTGATGCCGAAAGGACAATCGCAAGATACATAAGATCAATCATGGCGCCGACGATGGCATAGGAAAATGTTACCAGCACCAATGCAATGACAATCCGCGGGATGGCGTTCTGAACGGTGACTACTGTTTTGGGATCGATTTTTTTCCGGAACATCACCATAAATCCGACAACGATGATAATGATGGCCAGCAGGGCGTAGGCGATGTTACGGAAGACTTTCCATAGCGGCAGCATACTGGCCAGTCCGGAAAATCCTATTCCCTGTGCTTCTGCTTTTTTGGGCATAAATCCCAAGGTTCTGCCTACATCCGCGATGTACTCAGTACTCCGCGCAGGCGGATTCCGGTACATGGCAAGCGTGCTTCTGGCAAGACCTGCCATGGC
Organism: Candidatus Gottesmanbacteria bacterium; assembly: GCA_023245355.1. Classification (GTDB taxonomy): domain Bacteria; phylum Patescibacteriota; class Microgenomatia; order UBA10105; family UBA927; genus UBA927. The sequence goes on from JAHFKN010000002.1 coordinate 122,694, forward strand.
GCTTTTTTGATAGCTTAGTCCGATCGGGCATCCCGGTGAGGCGGCATCGCACAACCCGCGGAAACCGATAATGAGCTGACCCTGGCTCATGGTTGCGGTTCCGACGTCTCCTGCCTGCTTGTTGAGCGCACCTTCCGATGCCTTCATAAGTCCCGCCACAACACAGTTCATGTCCAGATACCACGTCGCATCATCACACTCTGCTCCCGGCACTGCCGGAGGATCAGCGGCCATAACACGGGAAGGGACCGCTAAGGCTGCAGTCAAAAGTAAGAGAAATGCGCTGATAAACAAAACTACGCGACGCATACGTTCATTATCCCGATGAAATCAATCAAAGTCAATCTACTGTGTGATCGTAAAATCGGTGACTTTGACACCTGTAAAGGTTTCGATTGTGAGAATGATAAGGTAAGCAAGCGACATGATAACGATGCCGATAATCGCCTGTGTGACTGTGCCTTTGGCGGCCTCCAGTTTTTTCTGATCGCCGCCGGAAAAAAGGAAGTTAAACCCGCCGACAAGCAGCATGATAAAGAGTGCTACCGCACCCAGTGATACAACTGCCCTGATGACATTGGTAACAAGCGGAACCAGACACTGAATTGAAGCGACTCCCTGAGCCTCTGTAATGCCATAGCCCTGAGAACAAGCATCAGTGTTCATATACGGATATTATTACGTACTCCGGTAGGCTGTGACAAGAGCCCCCTTATGCTGCACGAAAGTTTTTCGGGTTAATACGGCTTCGGGAAGTTAATGGAGCCGCCGATAATCTGCACGCCCAGAAAGTTCTGGACAAGCGTCATTACCGCCCATGCGGAACCCACAATGATGAGTCCGACGATTGCGTGGGTAATTTTATTGCGGGCTTCCTCCATGCCGGCTTTGTCGCCGCCTGAGGTAATCCATTTAATGCCTCCCAGGATGAGGTAAAGAAAGGCGAGTAAGGCTGCGATGATAAGAACGGTGCCGACGAGGGCACTGATCAATTTACCGATGTCGGTAATTTTGATCGTATCCGGCTGTTTGACATCAAGAGCTGCTTGGGCAAATACTTTCTGCATAATCAATCCTTTCGTCAAATCAATACAACCTTTATTATACCTTACTTACCATTCTTGCGCAAGAAAACGGGATTTGTCAACACTTAGTTGCCGATTGTCGGAATCGGAAGATTGGGGAAATCCAACCCCAGGAAATTACTGACAATCATCATGACTGCCCAGGATGCGCCCACTACAACCAGCCCGATTAACGCATTGGTGATTTTGTCCCGTGCAGACTGAAGTTTGGCTTTGTCGCCCGCGCTTGTGACCCAGTCAAGACCACCCAGGAACATATAGAGGAGTGCCGATATAAACGCCAGAATCAGAAATACGCCGACGATTGAGCTGATAAGCGACCCGATGATCGGAGGACCGGCCTCTTTTCCGCCCGAACCGAGTGCGCCGGGAAGTACGGGATTGATAATTTGTGCAAGTTGGTGCATAACAGATTATTGATTCGGACTGAGTTGTTCGAGCAATCCTCCGGGATTTGCCAGCGTGAAGTCAAATCCGAAAAATACGCTTACGAGCGCTAAAATTGCCCAGCTGGCTACGACGATAATGAGTCCGATAAGCGAATTTGTGAGTCTGTCCCGTGCAGACTGAAGTTTGGCTTTGTCGCCGCCTGCATTAATCCAGTTAAAGCCACCGATAATAAACTGAAACAGGAACCATATTCCTGCGGCAACAGTCATGATGCCGATGACAGAGGAAACCAGTTTTGTAATACCGGTGATTCCGTCTCCTGCTGATTCGCCGAACGGACCCAGTCCCGCGCCTCCTATTTGTCCCAACGATACCTGAGCTAGCTGTTTCATACAATTATTGTCCCGGTCCGTATATCACCGGGTTCAGGATATAGTCTGCCCGGCCGAAAATAAGATATCCGAACAGTGATGCGAGGGCAAATGATCCGACGATGATGATAAGTCCCAAAAGTGACTGCCAAATTCTGCTCCACGCTTCAGAAAGTTTTTTGGAATCGCCGGCCGCGTTCATATAGCTATAGCCGGCAATGATAAAGTTCATGAGGGCATAGACACCTGCCGCCACGAAAAAGAGGCGGAGAATATTGGTAATAAATAATCCGATTCCTCCCACTCCAGCATAGCTGGTTCCTTCAAGCGGATTTTGTACCTGTCCGACGATTTGTTCCATAATGATGCCGGCTTTAAAAGCCCACAGGACTCAATATTTGTTTTCCGGTAACGACTTCGATGATTTGTATGATCCAAAATGATCCTAATACCAGAAGCAGCCCCGTAATAGCGCCGGTGATGGCTGTTTTGCCCTGCTGTGCTTTTTTTGCGTCTCCCGCCGCTACTATAACGTTAAATCCGCCGAAAATCAATAAAATAAAGCTGATAATACCCGCTAAAACGAATGCATTTTTGACGATTGCCGTGACCACCATTCCGTAGGTTGTCAGCTCGGGGTTGGGGGCAAGATCCTGTAATGACTCTGCAAATACGCGCTCAATCATATCTATACTAGTAAGTGTAGGGAATTTGCCCGAGCACGTCAATTATGCTAAAGTAACCCTCATCCCCATGAATGACGCAGCTCTTATTGCCCGTTTGTTTGCTCATGACCGGCGCACGGCAGCCTCTTTTTACCAGCAATACGCACCGCAACTGCGGCGCCACATCCTTTCAAAAGTAAAAACGGCCGAAGATGCGGAAGAAATACTTCAGGATACGCTGTTTTCGTTTTTGGAAGGACTCCGGGATTTTCGCGAACATTGCAGTGTCAGGACATACCTTTTTTCTATCTGCCACCATAAGATCATTGATTATTACCGGAGGAAAAAAATCAGCCATTTCGTGTTTTCACAGCTCCCTCAGCTGGAAACACTCGTCTCTCCGCTGTTAGGACCGGAGGCAGAACTGGATTCCGTGCTTATAAAAGAAAAAATCCGTACGGTATTTGCCCGGCTGATTCCGGTGCACCGGCAGGTATTGATACTCAAGTATCTGGAACGTGCTTCGGTAGAGGAAATTGCTGACAAGCTCTCTATTACGTTTAAAAGCGCGGAATCGAGGCTGTTTCGGGCCCGCAGAGCGTTTGTGGAGCTTTTTCTTTCCATATAACTATGAGTGATGTAACGTACCAAAAGTTTGTCAAACGATGGGAGGAGGTAACCGATATTCCTCCGCAGACGTTCGGTCCGCTGACAGGCGTATATAAACAGCTTACGAAGCGGCTCAAAGTTATGCCGTGGCCGTGGTTTGTGATCGCCGGTATCGGATTCGTGCTTATGCTGTATGTGCTTATCGGCTCGGCAATTACGATGCTCACAACCATTCTTCAAAACAGCTTCTGATATATGGCACTCCGGTTTTTTAAACAGCGGATTTAGGCTGGCAGCGCGGGTTTTTGTCCGATGTTGCGACTACCATATTAATGGACATATTGAGCGTACTTATTGTGGATGCCGTCGCGTTTGGCCGTACCGTCATAGGGATTATGACGCGGCCGTATGAAACGTACCGGAGGATCAGCAGCAAAGGAAAATCCGGGGAACTTCTGTATATTTTTGTAGTATTGGGTGTATATTTTGCGCTGGCAAGTATTGTAAAGGTGGCTGCATTCCGGCCGTTTTTGCTGACGCAGCAATTTGTCGTCCTGTTTGCCGGGGCGCTAAGCGGAGCGCTTGTATCAACAGGGATCATTTTTATCGCGGGCCGGCTGTTTGGGGCCCGCGCGGCATTTATTCCGCTTCTGGTTGCCTGGTCATACACGCTCATTCCGACCGTCGTATGGTTTTTTGCCACGTCGCTCCTCTACGTATTATTGCCTCCGCCCCGAACTACCAGCGTTCCGGGGATTCTGTTCAGTCTGCTGTTTTTGGCGTTTTCCGCAACACTTTTGGGATGGAAAGTCACGCTTTCCTACCTTACGCTCCGGTTCAGCCTGAGGCTAAATTTCGGAAAAAGCATGCTGGTTGCGGCGGTATGTGCGCCGGTCGTTGCCGCATGGGCGTATGCCATGTATAAAACAGGAATATTTAAGGTGCCATTTTTATGAACGTACGGGATTTTTCATCAGCTGATGAGCGCAGGAAGGCCGTGGAAAAGGAGTTGTCCGTCGAGCTTACGCATATCGGCTCGTATAGCCTTGATGCTGGTGTTGCCGGGACACGCAACTGCGAGAATATGATCGGAGCGGCCCAGATACCCATGGGCGTAGCCGGCCCGCTCACTCTAACGACTGTTAACGGGAAGAGCAATACCTACTATCTTCCGCTTGCCACGACAGAAGGGGCGCTTGTCGCGTCGGTTAACCGCGGGTGCAAAGCGATAACTGTAAGCGGGGGCGCAACAGTTGATAGCCATAGGGTAGGCGCGACCCGGGGCCCGGTATTTAAAGTTGCTAATCTTTCGGAAAACCGGAGATTGCATGAGTATTTAGAAGGGCACTTTTCCGAACTCAAGGAGATAACAGAGAAAACTTCGCGCCATCTTACGCTCAAAAAGATCACATCCCGGGGGGTGGGCCTGTATCGGTTTGTCAGGTTTGTATATGACACCCAGGATGCCATGGGTCTTAATATGGTGACCATCGCAACAGATGCTGCATGCCGGTATATAGAAGAACAAACAGGGAACACCTGCGTTGCCCTTTCCGGAAATTTTTGTGTCGACAAAAAAGCTTCGTGGCAAAACTTCGTAAGCGGCAGGGGAACCAAAGTGTGGGCAGAGGTAGTGCTGCCGGCGGAGGTTTTGCGGGGAGTGTTAAAGACTGATGCCCACAAGGCATACGGAACGTGGCTGGCAAAATGTATGCTGGGAAGTGCTGTGAGCGGTTCGATCGGATTTAACGGGCAGTTTGCCAATGTGGTAGCAGCTCTTTTTATCGCGACAGGGCAGGATCCGGCGCACGTGGTGGAAGGCAGCCTCGGAGTAACCACGGCTGAAGTGGTTAATGGGAGTGATTTGTATGTAAGCGTATACCTGCCGGACCTTATGGTCGGAACGGTGGGAGGAGGGACGACGCTCGCAACCCAGCACGAAGCACTTAGTATGCTTGGTGTGGCAGGGGCTTCCCCGGAGGGGAAACACGGAAAAAATGCGCAAACACTTGCAGAGATTGTCGGCGGTGCCGCACTGGCAGGAGAAATTTCCCTTTTGTCATCCCTTGAGCAGGGAACGCTCGCGCAGGCACACAATAAGCTTGGGAGAGGCAAATAATATGGTCGGTATCATTTCCTACGGCACGTATATTCCGAAATACCGCATCCGTATCGCGGATATTGCGGCAGCATGGAAAAAAGACGTTGAAGAAGTAGTCCGTTCGTTAGGACTCACGGACAAGTCCGTTCCGGGATTTGATGAAGACGCCGCAACGATTGCCATTGAAGCCGCTTTGGAAAGTCTGTCCGTATTTTCCGGCACGGCAAGCGACATCGACGTGTTGTTTGTCGGAAGCGAAAGCCATCCGTACGCGGTAAATCCGACGTCAACAACCGTCGGAGAATTATTGGGAGTCGGACACGAATATCTGGCGGCTGATATGGAATTTGCCTGTAAAGCCGGAACAGCCGCCATACAGGCGATCGCGGGCCTTGTTGCCGCCGGACATGCCGGGCTTGGTATGGCAATAGGAACGGATACGGCGCAAGGCAAGCCGCATGATTTTTTGGAATATACGGCTGCAGCCGGAGGAGCTGCTTTTTTGATCGGGAGTGAACACATCGCCGCAAAATTGTTGGCAGATACGTCCTATTCGTCTGACACACCGGATTTTTGGCGCCGTGACGGCATGCGGTACCCTTCACATGCGGGCAGATTTACGGGGGAGCCTGCATATTACAGCCACGTGATGGGCGCGGCTACGAGGTTGTTGGAGATGACTAATACAAAACCCACTGATTATGCGTATTGTATTTTCCACAGTCCGAACGGCAAATTTCCCCGGGAAGTAGCACGGAGATTGGGATTTACATCCGCGCAGCTGGCGCCGTCATTGCTGGTGGATCATATCGGGAATGCGTATTCGGCGACTACCATGCTGGGGCTTGCCGCAGTACTCGATATCGCAAAACCGAATCAAAAAATATTTATGGTTTCCTACGGATCAGGGGCAGGAAGTGATGCGTTCGTCTGGGAAACGACCCCAGACCTTGTGCGTTTACAGAAAGCAAAAACAAAAACCAAACAACGCGTGATGGATCAGGTAAGCCGGAAAATATACGTGGATTACGTCCAGTTTTTGAAATTAACCCATAAACTATGAAACTGTTTGTAACAGGGGCAGCAACAACCAAATTCGGTGAACTATGGAATGCGTCTCCGCGCGGGCTTGCGCGCCACGCGGTGTTTGAGGCACTCAAAGATGCAGAAACTCTTCCATCTTCCGTGGAGGCATTGTTTGTGGGAAACATGCTTTCCGGAATGTTAGGGGGCCAAGAGCATCTCGGTGCGTTTTTTGCGGAAGAATTGGGGTTAACTGTTCCGGCATTTAAAGTGGAGGGAGCCTGCGCGTCTGGAGGCTTGGCGCTTCACAATGCCGTAAACAGTTTGTTAAGCGGACAGTATACGACGGTTGCGGTATTGGGGATAGAAAAAATGACTGATCATAAACCGGAAGATGTTGCGACGGCTCTTATGGGGGCAGGAAGTGAGGAAGAGAGAAGCGCCGGGGCAACATTTCCGGGGCTGTACGCAATACTTGCACGCGTACATATGCGCGAGTTCGGCACGACCGAAGAAGATCTCGCCGCCGTGGCCGTCAAAAATCACCTGCATGCCAGTCTCAATCCGAACGCTCAGTTTCATAACACGCTGACGGTCGAGCAGGTGATGAAAAGCAGCAGGATAGCCGACCCGCTGAAGCTGCTGGATTGTTCACCGATTTCCGATGGTGCCGCAGCGGTTATCCTGAGTATCCATAAAACGCAAAGAGGAGTGGAATTGTCCGCCTCTGCGGTAGCAACGGACACGCTGGGGTTAGCACAGAGGAAAGATCTTACCCAGCTTGCTGCTACACGTGATGCATCCCAAAAAGCATATGCGATTGCAGGGGTAACCGAAGCCGATATTGATGTTGCCGAAGTGCATGACTGTTTCACGATTGCCGAGGTGCTTGCTATGGAGGATTTGGGATTTTTCCCCAAGGGAAAAGCGGCAGCGGCTATTGCCCAGGGAAAAACGACGGTAGGGAATGGCAAACATGTGGTTGTGAATCCGTCGGGCGGCCTGAAGGGGTGCGGACACCCGGTCGGAGCTACCGGAGTAAAGCAAATTGTCGAGTTGGTAGATCAGCTCCGGGGAATTGCCGGGAAGCGGCAAGTGTCCGGTGCGCGCGTCGGGCTTGCCCATAATGTCGGAGGGAGCGGGGCTACCGCAGTCATTCATATATTGAAAAAATAAATATGCAAAGTCCGGTAAAAATTTGGAGAAATCAGAAAAATATTGCCGCATTGGTCGGTAAAACAGGCACGATTATTTCGTGGACCATCGTGCGTGTGCCGCCGGGGGATTTTACGGATCAGGCGCCGTATCCGGTGGTGCTCATTGAGATGGAAGACGGAAAACACGTGACATGTCAGATGGTTGATTATGACGTCAGTGATCTTTCCGTAGGGCAACGCGTTATAACGATTGTCCGCCGGGTAACCCACCCGGATGCAGACGGGGTGATTCCGTACGGCATCAAAGCAAAACCACTCGTATGAAAAAAATTATTGTTTCTGTACCTGGAAAAGTTCATCTCATGGGAGAGCATGCCGTGGTGTATGGAAAACCAGCATTACTTGCTGCAATCAATTTGCGACTGTCTGTTTCCATCGAACCGGCTAAGAAATTTGAAATTATTTCTACTGAGCCTACGGATCACGCGCAATGCGCGGTAGATTATTTACTTGGTCAATTCAAAGTTAAAAAATATCCTTTGATAAAAATTACCATTGATTCACAGATTCCGGCAGGATTTCATTTAGGTTCATCTGCGGCTGTGGCAGTTGGATTATCGGGTGCCATGATGTATTTTTTCAAAAAACTCTGGAATCCAATTCGGATAAATGAATTAGCGTATGAAATTGAAAAGAAACAACACGGTAATCCTTCAGGCGGTGATAACACGACAGTAACAGTTGGAGGATTTGTGTGGTTTCGGAAAGAATTGGAGTTTTTGAAAAGCATCTGGCAGCTTACGTTTAAACCTCATGCTTCACTTAACCATTTTTTTCTTATTAAGACGAAGCGTCCATCAGAGACTACCGGAGAAATGGTTGCACTCGTACGCGATCAGTACACAAAGAATCAAAAGAAAATCGAAGAATTGTTGAATCTCAATGAGCAGCAAGCGAAGCGTGTGACAGTCGCGCTTAAGGAAGGGAACGAAGCAGCGCTTCTTGACGCTATTTGTATTGGCGAGTCAACGCTTGAGGGAATGGGAGTGGTGAGCGCAAAGGTTACACCGCTTATACGTTCGATAGAAAAGAATGGGGGAGCGGCAAAAATATTAGGTGGTGGTGGAAAAGAAGATGGTGTAGGTTTTTTGCTTTGTTATCATCATGAGCCAAAGCGCATTGACAAGATGTGCAAAAAGTATGGTTATGAGATTCGCTCCGTTGCACTTGGTGAAGACGGGGTGCGTTTAGAAAAACGATAACTATGTCTCTTCAAGAACGACAACCCAAAATATCTCACGGGCTTATTCATTCATATGAACAAAGAGATTTTGCTACTGGACCAAAGACATATTCAGACGAACGCTTGTTTGATGTAATTGATACGGCCTCTGGGTTGAAAGGAAATAGAGAGCGTCAAGTAGTTGCTGATATGATGTCTGGGCCCGGCAATGTTGGATTAGCCTTATATGCACGACACCCTGAGCACACATATTATTTTATCGATTTAGCAAATAAACAGCTGCAAAAAATTTCAGCCGATAAACTTAATTGCATAAAGATACAGGGAGATATTCGGAAATTGCCAATTTCAGATAATACATTTGATGTAGCTGTTGCGCGGTACGCGATAAAAGATTTGCCACAAGATGAACAATCAATTGCACTGGCGGAAATATTCCGTACGTTAAAACCCGGTGGAGTATTTGTGTTAACTGACATGGTATCGCCAAGCGATGAAACGAAATCATGGCTCAATGCTCAGCATGCGAAAAAGCAGGAATTATCTGGCCGGCAGAAAAGCGAAGGGGTCTGTCATATCCCAACAGAGAAAGAATGGTTACATGTTTTGTCTCAAGCAGGATTTAAGCCCGTAGTCGAAGGATATTCGACAAGTTATGTATCGACTGATGACTGGGTGAAGGGGAAGCAAATAACATCAGAGCAAGCGTCTGTATTAAACGAAATGATAATTCATGCACCATTATATATTCAAAAAGCGTTTACTATTCGAAATGACAAAGGTGCTGTTACGATTGAATATCCAGTGGTAATCATTAAAGCAATAAAATTATGATGCGGTTATGAATATGAACGTCACTGTATCAGCTCCAGGAAAACTCATGGTATTTGGAGAACATGCCGTCGTGTATAATCGCCCGTGTTTGGTGACGGCGGTTGATCAGCGTATGCGTGCAAGGGTTGAGCTTACGGATGATAAGGTATTTTTCCTCGATGCTCCAGAGGTCAAGATATCTGGGTATGCACGACCAATAAGAGAAGTAGGAATGGGTGAAATACCCAAAGGCGCGAAGTTTGTGGAGATCGCGGTTAAGAATTTTATAGAAAACTATCCATCCTCCTCGGGTATAAAAGTAACCACTGCATCAGATTTTTCTTCTCAATTCGGGTTTGGCTCATCGTCTGCCTCTACCGTTTGTGTGCTTAGAGCGTTGTCGGAATTAACGGGTAAAAAGTTAGATAATAAACAGCTGTTTGATTTGGCATATAAAACCGTTCTTGATGTGCAGGGAAAAGGATCGGGATTCGATGTGGCTGCAGCACTTTATGGCGGGACGTTGTATTTTGTCGCTGGTGGAAAAACGATTACGCCTGTAAAACTTCGTGATATTCCTCTTGTCGTTGGATACACAGGTGTCAAAGCAGATACTGTTACGCTTATGCGTGAAGTTGGAGAAAAGATGAAGGCACAGCCGGAGCGTATCGATAGAATTTATGATGCGATCGTAAAGCTTGTCGAAGACGCCCGAATAAAGATGATTGAAGGTGATTGGGAGAGGGTGGGAAAGCTTATGGATTTTAATCAGGAATACCTTCGTGATTTGGGGGTAAGTTCAGAAAAACTAGAATCACTTATTTCATCTGCAAAAGGAGCAGGCGCGTGGGGGGCAAAGCTGTCGGGTGCCGGAGGAGGGGATTGTATGATTGCATTAGCGCCAGAAGACAAGAAAAAAGCAATAGAGTCTGCCATAGAAATCGCAGGTGGACAAGTTATTCACATTTTACCCCACGCACAGGGAGCGAGGTTGGAACTATGAAAGCTACCGCAAAAGCGCCGGCAAATATCGCATTTATCAAATATTGGGGCAAAGCCGATGACACGCTCCGGTTGCCGCTTAACGATTCGATTTCCATGAATATGTCGGGAGCCTACACCATTACGACTGTCGAGTTTTCGAAGCAGTTCAAAAAAGATTCCGTAACGCTTGTAGGAGGCGAATTTTCCGAGGAGGAAACAGCACGTGTTATCAAGGGATTAGACCTGATCCGGAAACGGGCGGGAAGCACACAAAAAGCAACTGTCGTCACGAAAAATACATTTCCCAAAGGGGCGGGGTCGGCAGCGTCTGCCTCCGGATTTGCCGCACTTACCGTGGCGGGATTTGCTGCACTTGGGGTGACCTTGTCGGAAAAGGAGCTGACTATTTTTGCCCGCATGGGGAGCGGGTCTGCATGCCGGAGTATTCCCGACGGATTTGTGGTTTGGGAAAAAGGGGATAGCAGTAAAACGTCGTTTGCCTGGTCTTTATACCCGCCTACTCATTGGGATATCCGGGATATTCTGGTTATTGTGGACAGCCGTATGAAAAAAGTTTCAACGACCGAGGGCATGGAAACGGTTGCGACCAGTCCGCGCCTTGCGGTGCGTCTGAGAGCAATTCCCCGGCGCATGAAAGAAATACAGCAGGCGATAGCTACGAAAAATTTTTCCCGGTTCGGTGAAATTACTGAGGAGGATTGTCTTGGCATGCATATGGTGATGCAGACGCAAACCCCGCCGTTATTTTATTGGAACAGTACGACACAAACTATTATGGAAGCAGTCAGGGATTGGAGAAAGCACGGGTTACCGGTATACTTTACGATTGACGCGGGTCCCAACGTGCATCTTTTGTGTGAAGGAATAGATGAGGAACGGGTTCTTGCGGCGGTAAAAACAATCGGAGGCGTAGAAGCAACTATCGTGAATAAGCCGGCCATAGGAACAAGGATAATTTCGGAGCATTTATGAAACATATTCCGCAGCATATAGCCATCATTATGGACGGGAACCGCAGATGGGCACGCAAACTCGGGTTACCGGTCCTTTCCGGGCACCAGAAGGTCGCAGATGAGGTGCTGGAACCGTTAGTGGAACATGCGGCCAAACGCGGCGTCCGGTTCATTACATTTTGGGCATTTTCTACCGAAAACTGGCAGCGTGAGAAAAGCGAGGTGGAGGGAATCATGCGTATTTTCCGTCATGTTATCGGTAAACGTTGGCAGCGGCTGCACGAGAAGGGGGTGCGGGTGCGCGTGATCGGTGATATTTCCAAATTTGCACCGGACATCCGTGATTCTTTAAAAAAAGTGATCGAGCAGACGAAAGACAACCGGAAAATTACGGCGATTTTTGCCTTGAATTACGGCGGGCGCGACGAGATAGTGCGTGCGGTACGTAAGCTGGACAGAACAAAGACAGTAGAGGAACCGGATCTTTCCGCGGTGTTGGATACGGCCGGTATACCCGATCCGGAATTGATTATCCGTACGGGGGGCGAGCAGCGGTTAAGCGGTTTTCTGTTGTGGCAAAGCGAGTACAGCGAACTGTATTTTCCGTCTTTTTATATGCCGGAATTTACCCCTGAAAAACTGGATGAAGCGATAGAAGAATACGCGTCCCGACAGCGGAGATTCGGGAAGTAACGGATACGAGGCTTACTGGCCGAAAATCTGGAAGATGCTTTGCCAGCCCAAAATTGTTCCTATAATCTGAACAATCCAGAATGCGCCGAATACCAGCATAAATCCGATAATGGCGTTGGTAAGCGCTCCTTTTCCCGCGGCAAGTTTTTTGGCGTCTCCGGCTGAGAGCATGACCGTAAATCCGCTGCTGATGATCATCAGAAGCAGTCCGATTCCTGCAGCGGCAAAAATATATGAAAGGGATTGCCCCACAATGGTGCCGATGGAGTCGCTGCCGAATTTGAAGTCTGTCGGACCCTCGATTTTGATTCCCGATCCGCCGTTTCCCTCGATATTGATGATTTGGGCAAGGAGTTTATGCATAACTAGCCACTGGAAAATCCCGGTAACTGTAATATATCCACTCCGACGAGGCGAAGCAAGAATATGGAGAAAATAATCAGCAATAGCCCTGAGATTGCAGCCGTCATGAGATCCTTGGCTTCATGGAGTTTTTCCGGGTTTCCGGCGCTTGTAATGCGTTGAAATCCGGAAACAAGGATAAGCAGGAACGCGACCCCTCCGCCTAATCCGGTTCCGAGCCTGATAAATGATGCGATAAAGTCGCTTGGTGTTTCTCCTCCGAAACAGCCGAGCGCCGTCCACGCGCCGCCTCCGTCAAAACAGGATTTGCATGCGCCGTTTTGCGTCGTAACCGATTTGCACGCTGCTTCTCCTACGGATTGATCGACGACCGCGTCGGCGTATACCACGCTTCCCGCAAGCGGAAATGCCGGGATGGCAAGGAGGGTTGCGAAAAACAAAGATAGCGACAGAACAGCCCGTTTCATGCCTTTACAGTGTAGCAAATCCGGCAAAATAAGAAAAGCAGGCTGGTTGTCTCTGCCGGTCTGGTACAATGGTAGAACTCATGAAGTTTTCCCGATTTTTTATTATTTTTTTGCTGGTTGTTGTGGGGATATCCTCTCCTGTACGGATATATGCGGAATCTTGCGATTCAAATTGTGCAAATACGGATGATCAATGCTTCGCCCGTAAACTTATAGAGTGCAATAAGGATCTTAAAATGATTCAGGATGCGAAACAGCCGCATGTTGCGACGTTGAAAAAATTGGAAGCAAATATAGCCGCATTTACCGCCCAGCTTGAAATGATAGCCGTAGATCTTCTAAAAAAGTCAAAAGCGATTAAAGAAGAAGAAAAGCAGATGCAGGACATAACCATTCTTGCTGACAGAAAAATTGTCATGCTCTATAAAAGATCATTAACGTACAATCCTTTGTTGCCGTTTTTGACTTCGGTAAATGTCGGGAGTGTTATACGGTCATTTGCATACCAACAGCAACTTATTGATAGGGACAAACAATCGATCGTGCAGGCAGCGATTTTTATCCAGGATTTACAAAAAAGGAAGAAGGAGCTTGAATCAAAACAAGCAAATATCGCCTCTCTCAATTCAGAATTGGATATCCGGGCAGCGTCGGTAAGAAAATTAGTTGAGGAAGCAACGGCATACGAGAACAAATTGACTAACGTCATCGCAACCCTTTCCGCCGCGCAACAGGCATTTTTGGCAAATAAACTTTCGGGATTGGGAATTCCGCTTTACGCATTAAGCGGCGGGGGTTGTTCGAGCGATCTTACCAACGGTAAGAATCCCGGATTCAGCGGAGGGTTTGGTTTTTTTACGTACGGAGTGCCTAACCGCGTCGGCCTTAACCAATATGGAGCTTGGGGAAGAGCGAAAGCCGGAAAAATATATGAAGAAATCCTGCAGGCATATTATAGTTTTGACGGATATCAGGATTTTGACGTAACCATCAAAGTAAATAACGGCGGCGGCATTAACCAGGGGAGTGTTATATGGACCGGAAGCCTTGATGATTATGTGAAACGGGTGTATGAAGTGCCGGATTCATGGACGGATAACGGTTCAGCTGCTCTGAAAGCACAGGCAATAGCAGTTCGCAGTTATGCGCTGGCGGCAACAGATAAGGGAAATAATTCCATTTGTGCGACACAACAGTGTCAAGTGTTTAAGACTGAGGAAAAAGGCGGGAATTGGAGCGCTGCGGTTGACGCTACATCACATAAAGCAATGGTACAGGGGGGAAATCCTATTAAAGCATTTTTTTCATCTACGCATGGGGGGTATGTCTTTAATACCGGAGATTTGCAGGGGTGGTCAAACACTTCTTATACTAAACGCGCTGTGGATGCGAACGGAGGGATTTCAAGCTTCGGCGATTTGCAAAGCAAAGCATACGACAAAGACAGTCCTTGGTTCTATTGTGATTGGGGCGGCAGGAGTCAATATGGCGGTACAGCATGGCTTAAGCCTGAAGAGGTTGCTGATATTATCAACGTATTACTTCTGGCAAAAAGAGACAATTCCGCGCAGCCCCATTTGGCCCAGACAGATAAGCCAAATCCAGACGGAACTGACACATGGGACGCCGGCACGGTCCGATCTAAGCTAGGAAGTAGCGCGTATAATTCGATATCTAATATTTCTGTGAGCGCGGATTTCGGTACGGGAAGGGTTACTACTGTTACTGTATCTGGTGACGGGAAAAGTAATTCATTCGACGGAAACGAATTTAAAACATATTTCAACCTCCGGGCGCCTGCCAATATCCAGATCGTGGGTCCCTTGTTTAACATTGAACGGAAGTAGTACAATACTCCACGATGCCCACAGTATTTGAAGAAAAAAAGAAGGACAAAATACTGGTTAACAGGGGCCCGCTCGTGGAGCGGACAATCATGACTCCGCTCACAAGTTTTGCCGTGAGCCCGGAAGGTATCCGGTTTGAGACGCAGGAGCAGGAAGAAAAAGTTGTATTGTTTTTGCGTCAGCACCTCGTCGTACTCCTGGGCCCGCTGCTGTTGGTTATTCTCCTTGCGTTAGCGCCCGTACTCATATTTCCCGTACTGTCTCAGTATCTGACATTGCCTATAGATGTTCCGATAAGTTATGTCATCGTGGGAACCGCATTTTGGTATGTTGTCACGTTCGGATTTGCACTCATGAGTTTTCTGCGGTGGTTCTTTAATATTTATGTCGTGACGGACAAGCGGATTGTAGACATAGATTTTATACACCTTCTGTATAAAGAGTTTTCGGAAGCGAGATTGGACAAGATACAGGACATCAGCTTCAAAAGCAGCGGAATTTTTTCCGTATTTTTTGATTTCGGCGACGCATACGTGCAGACCGCCGGCGGTGACCTGCCGAACATAGAGTTTTTGGCGGTGCCCAGCCCCGCGAAAGTCGTGGAAGCGATCAGCGATTTATTGGAAAAACAAAAAACCTGAACCTATGAGTGCAGACGTGACCAATATCATTTTCGTCCTGTTTAAATTTCTTATCCTCTTCGGATTCGGTCTGTATATCGTGTTTGCTGCAGTAATCCTGCGGCAGGAACAGCTTATGGCCAATGTATTGGAGGAATCATTTGAACCGGTTCTAAGGTTTGCGTCATTTCTGCATCTAGTTGCTGCAATAGGGGTTTTTCTTCTTGCGCTCCTCATTCTCTGAATGATTTCGTGATACGATATCGTTAAGAAACATATGGTTGATCACACCCGGCCAATCACCGCTTCTGTCGTGGGACTTGCCACGGACATAAAATGGGGACAAGTGCTCCAGACGCCGCATGCGTACGGGGTTGTCGAAATTCACGCACCCGACGGGGTAGCGAGGGTGCGCGGGGTGCAGCTGCTCACCAAACTTACGAACGCATTTGATGCGCCTCCCGTATCGCTCGCCGCGCTTTCCGGGCTTGCTGACGCCATGATGAGTGAGGATGTCGTCAGTCTGATTCTTTTGGTTCCCGTAGGGACGACATTGTATCTGGTGTCACGCGGAATCGGACGCGTGTACTTAAAGCGCGGTAATCAGCTTGCCAAGCTTCTCGAGGGGGAGCAGGCACTCTCCGGTGACGTGCGCCCTAAAGACACCGTGATTGCGGCAACCAACGGGTTTATCAGGGCGCTTCGCGAGGAAGAAATTATCGGTGTATTCGATCATCTCACTCCTTCGGAGGTTGCGGAAAAACTGACCATATGCCTGCATGAACACCCCGGAGGAGAGGGGGGAGCAGCATTGATTTTTGAAGTGAATTCCGTAGAAGAGGAAGTCCCCGATGAGTCGGCAGAACAGGCGGCAAAGGAAATCAAAGTGTCGGTAAACGTACGGCGGACCATTATCCTGACCCGGATGAAAGCAATCGGCCGGAAAGTTATGACCGCCAGTCAGCGGGCAGGCCTCCGCAGAGCCATAAACCGCATGAGAGCACATAAAGCGTTTTCCCTGCGTCATGTGGTGATTTATGCTGTTCTTGCATTATTTCTCGTAAGTGTCGTGCTGGGTATCCGCCGGCAGATGACGATGCAGTCACAGGCGAAGTTTTCCGAAGTGCTTATCCAGGCGCAGCATTCGTTTGATGAGGGGATGGCGCTGTTGGATCTAAATCCGGTGAAGGGACGGGAACGGCTGACAGCGGCCCGCGATTTGTTGGCCCCCGTTATGCAGAAAAAGCTCCGTTCGGAAGAGGGGAGAAAAGTACAGGCGCTCTACGATGATGTGGTAGAAAATCTCACCCGGGCGATGCGGGTGACGAATGTTTCGCCGGAATTGTACTTTGACATGTCGCTTCTAAAAAACGGCGCACAGGCTACCGACATATCGCTTTTTGAACATACCATAGGCGTGTTGGACGCTCCGGGTAAAACGGTATATACGCTCGGGATACCGACCAAAAACGGTACAATTGTCGGCGGCGGGGAATCGTTCAGCGGAGGAGCGCATATCGCAGCGTACGGAGACAAACTGTATATATGGACACCCCAGGGAATCCATCAGATCAGGCTTTCCGATCAGAAAACAGTCTCCGCTATCATACCGGCTTCCCCGGAATGGGGAACGATTACCGATATGGCATCGTTTGGCGGCAATCTGTATTTATTGGATACGGCAAAAAGCAGAATTTGGAAATACGTGGCTACGGAAAAAGGATTCAGCACACTGTTTGAGTATTTAAATCCCGATACGCTGCCGGATCTTACAAAGACGACAAATCTTGCGATAGACGGGTCCGTGTGGTTAGGAACAACAAACGGAAAAATCATGCGGTTTACCTCCGGCAAAGAAAACAGTTATGCCCCGCAGGGCGCGGATATCCCGCTCGGCAACCAGCTCAAGGTGTATGCCCATGACCAGGCAAAAATGGTGTATGTGCTCGATAGCGAGCACAAGCGGGTGGTCGTGTTTGATAAAGACGGGTTGTATATCTCCCAATACGTATGGGACAAGCCGTTTGCCGTGACCGGAATAGTTGTGTCGGAGGCCATCGGGAAGCTATTATTGCTCGCAGACGGTAAAATCTATGCTATCGATCTTAAGTAACCCATGAGCACATTCCGGATTGCCAACAAAAAAGCCACATTCGACTATGAGATCCTCGACAGGTTTGAAGCGGGGATAACCCTTACGGGCGCTGAGGTAAAGTCGCTCCGCGAGGGGCATGCGAAGCTGGACGGCTCATTTGTGCGCATCATAGGCGCTGAGGCGTACCTTGTGAATGCGCAGATTTTTCCCTATCTGTACGCACGGCCGGAGGATTTTGATCCGAAGCGGACCCGGAAGCTTCTGCTTCACAGAAAAGAGCTTGTCAGCCTGAAAAGCAAGATAGAAGGCGCTGATTTGACGCTTATTCCCATAGCCTGGTATACTAAAGGCCCCTTTGTGAAGCTCGAGATAGGACTCGCCCGAGGGAAGAAACAGTACGAAAAACGGGAGAAAAAACGACGGGAAGACCAAAAACGGGAACTGGATCGGGAATTCAGGGGGAAAGTAAAGTAGGGGATGCATCAGATCGACGATGCGGGCACATTGACAAACTGCAAGCCGGCGATGACAAAAGAGCCGCAAAAATTCTTGTCAAATTATAATTGCTAACACACTTAGCGAGCTTGAGGAAAAGTACGCCTACCTTGTAGAACGACTTATGCTCAAGCGATCCCAGCTGGCTTACGCGCAAGCGTACGTTAACTGACAGATCCATCCTGAATATTCTTTTGTCTGGTGAGGATATCAGGGTGTAAACAAAGCCAGGCCGTCAGGCGACTAATGATCGGTAGCCGCCGGAGTATACATTCGATCACCCCTCTGCGGAAGTATTTGTCCGCTTTATCTTTTGCAGAGAATCAAACGGACTACGCTTGTAGAAGTTTTCGACGTGTTCCTTCGGACCCGGGCTCAACGCCCGGCATCTCCACCCATTCGCGTCCCGCCCTTAACAAGGCGGGGTTCGGGCAAGCAATGTTGCCTCCTTGTACAATGGTGCAAGGAGGCTTTATTGTGTCTGTTTTTGACCTGGTATTTCCCAGGAGGTGCGTGAGTTGCGGCATATTCGGCAGGTATTTTTGCGCTGCCTGCCGATTCAAAGTTCACCGTATTCCGTCCAATGAATCGATATGTCCGGTTTGTGAGCGTCCTGCTATAGACGGCGCGACGCATCCCCGGTGCCGGACACGCTACACATTAGACGGGCTTACCAGTTTTTTCCGTTACGAGGGAATTGTCCGTGTGGCCGTCAGAACGCTTAAATACCGGTTCGTGTCTGATCTGGGAGAGGAGTTTATTTCGCTTGTTTCCGATGAGTGTATCCAAAGCGTGTTACTCCGTGCCGGAGAACATGCCGTGCTTGTGCCCGTACCGCTTCATCGTACGCGGTTGTTGGAGCGGGGATTCAATCAGGCAGAGATACTGGCGGTTGCGCTTTCCGGACGTTTGCATCTTCCTATAAGAACCGATATGCTATGCCGCACAAAGAAAACAGCGCCGCAGGTCGGGATGAAAAAGAGGGAAGCCAGGATAAAAAATATGACAGCGGTGTTTGCTGTCAGGTCCGGTATCGATCTAAAAAACGCCCATGTGGTGCTTTTTGATGACGTATGTACGACGGGAGCGACCTTACGGTCCGCCGCCGGCGCGCTGAAACGGAGTGGGGCAGTGTCAGTTTGGGCCGTCACAATGGCCCGTTAGACAGATTTAATAGGGAATTATACAGGGTAAAGTATGAAAAATAGAGCGTCAGAACAATCCAAATATATAGCAATCGTTGCCGGAGGAACGCTGGACCTGTCACTGTTGCCGCATATACGGGCTGCCGCAGTCGTCATCGGTGTTGACCGCGGGGCGTTGTGGCTTGTCCGGCATGGGGTATCTCCTGACGTGTCAATCGGTGATTTCGACTCGGTCACTCTTAGGGAAAAGAAACGGATTCATAATGCATCCGGCATCTACATGGAATACCAACCGGAAAAAGACGCTACCGATCTCGAGTTGGCTATCGATCATGCAATATCGCTTAAACCCAAGCACGTGATGCTTTTTGGGGCGCTGGGGAGACGGTTTGATCATGCAATGGGAGCAGTACACATGCTGTTGAGGCTAGAGTCGCACAATATTTATGGAGTAATTGTGGATAACTTTAGTAAAATAAACATTGTGCGTCGTCAACAGAGGCTATTGCGCAATGCTTCTTATCCCTACGTTTCGGTTATCCCGGTTGCATCAACCGTGACAGTGACGCTAAAAGGATTTGTGTATGATCTGATACGTAAACCACTTCATGCCGGAACATCTTTGGGTATCAGTAATGAAATTTCGGGCAAATCAGCCATAATTGACGTCCACCGCGGGCTGGCTATTGTGATACGCAGTACCGACGTATTTGTTAGGTAAGGGCGTCATTTCTTGATATAATGACACGTACGGGAGGAGTCGCATAGCTTGGTCCATTGCGAGGGTTTGCTAAACCCTTGAGCCGATGAGGCTCGCGTGGGTTCGAATCCCACCTCCTCCGCCTTCGCTCGCCGAAGCGAGCTACGGCGGACGCAGTCCGCAAGTAGATCGCGAAGGAGAGATACGCATGTATTACGTTTATATTCTTTCGTGCGCCGATGACGGATCGTATACAGGTTGCACCGATAATTTAAAAGATAGGATTAGTCGTCATCAAAAGGGAAACGTTCCCGCAACAAAAGATAGACGGCCTGTTAAGCTCATTTTCTACTTTGCGTTTTCTAATAAATATACCGCTTATAATTTTGAGAAATACCTTAAATCTGGTTCAGGAAGAGCGTTTTTGAAGAAGCATAAAGTAATTAATTAGCCTCAATTTACCCACACAAAACTTGTTAATCTGGTAGAATACGTCGTTAAGCAGTAGCTGGAGGGGTGCTCCGAATGGTAAGGAACCAGTCTTGAAAACTGGCGCCCGTAAGGGCTTGCAGGTTCGAGTCCTGTCCCCTCCGCAGGCATAGGAGAGGTCGCATAGTGGCCTAGTGCAGCGGTTTACTAAACCGCCATATCGCAAGATATCGTGGGTTCAAATCCCACCCTCTCCGCCCTTATTATGAAGCCGGGCATTGATTACATCGGTATTTCTGTCGGCGCACTTATCCTAAACGAGCAGGGAGAGATTTTTTTGACCAAACGCGGAAAGCGGGCCACAAACGAGCGCGGCACGTGGGAAATACCGGGCGGCAAAGTCCGGTTCGGCGAAACGCTGAAAGCTGCGGTTCTTCGCGAAATGCAGGAAGAGTACGGTGTTGAGATTGTGCTCGCCTATCAGTTTCCTGCTCAGGATCATTTGTTGAAAGATGAAAAGCAGCATTGGGTTCCGACCTGCTTTATCGCAACTATTCCGCCCGGTCAGGAGCCCGTGATACGGGAGCCCGACAAGTGTGAAGCGATCGGCTGGTTCAGCCCGGACAAATTGCCGTCGCCGCTTTCGGTCATTACCAAACTGGATATTGCCACGTATCGCAAATATCTCACAAAGACGGACGTGAATATGATATAAAAGTATATATGGCAACGCACCCGCGCAATCAGGAGTCCAGGGAAGAACAGGAAGAGGTGTATGTAGCATGGACGTCTCCGTCGCGGCTGTTTAAAAAGCGGGACAGGGAGTTTTTTGTGAATATTTTTGCTATCGTCTTTTTACTTTCCGTCATTCTCGTATTTGTCCGTGAATTCGTGCTTATCGCGACTGTTTTGTCCATCGTGTTTTTGATCTATGTGCTCTCTACCGTTCCCCCGGAAGACGTAAAACACCGGGTGACAAACCTTGGCATTGAGAGCGCCGGACATTTTTACCGGTGGGAGGAGTTTGCAGACTTCTGGTTTGATGAACAATGGGGGCAATATATGGTCGTGCTCCGTCCGTTTACGTCACCGAGAATCATCGTACTTCTCGGCGACCAGAAAAGGGAAAAAATCAGGGAACTGATTGCGCGCCATATTCCGTTCCGCGAAGAACCCGACAGATCCTGGGTGGACAATGCGGCCCGCTGGATATCGGAAAAAATCCCGCTAGAAAAGCCTCAAGCCTAGTCACGGCCCGCCGTTTTGGTGTACAATACTTTCACTCGCGCCCATAGTTCAATGGATAGAATAGGAGCTTGCGGAGCTTCTGATACAGGTTCGACTCCTGTTGGGCGTACTCGTATGACGATAGCCATTTGCGGAAGTCTCACGTTCCACGCTGACATGCGTAGTGTCCAGGAAACGCTTACCAAATTGGGACACAAGGCGATTGTTCCTAAAAGCCTGCGCCTTATAGAGCATGAAGGGTTTCAAAAACCGAAAACCGTTTCCGAGCGTCTGAAAGCGGAAGCCAAATACGATTTCATCCGCGAGCATTTCCGTGCAATTGAATCTTCTGATGCGATTCTGGTGGTAAACCCTGCTCATCACGGGATTTCCGGGTATATCGGCGGAAACACATTTCTGGAAATGGGAGTTGCGTTCTATCTTCAAAAACCAATCTATCTTCTCAACCCCGTGCCGTCGATGGAGTATGAACTGGAACTTGCCGCCATGCATCCGGTCGTTCTGAACGGTGAGCTGGCGCGGATTTAATTTTTCGTGTCCTGAACTGATTTGCAGTATAATTGGCGGACTGATGGAAAGGTGCCGGAGCGGCTAAACGGCCAGGTCTCGAAAACCTTGGGGGTCTTACAAGGCCCACGGGAGTTCAAATCTCCCCCTTTCCGCCCGAGAGTTAGGTATTATGACAATTACTATTTGCGGTTCCATGCAATTTCATAAAGAGATGGCCTCAGTCCGTGACCAGTTGCTGGCTCGCGGATTCAAGGTGTTTGTGCCGGGAGAACTGGACGATATTCACAAAAACGAGTCCTACATGGATACGGATGAGGAGCGGATTACCGTGAAAATCGAATACGATTTCATCCGCGAGCATTTCCGCAAAATTGAGCAGGCGGATGCAATTTTGATCCTCAATTACGAGAAAAAGGGAATCCCCGGATATATCGGCGGAAATACGTTTTTGGAAATGGGATATGCGTTCGGATTGGGGAAAAAGGTGTATTTGCTGTACGGGGTTCCCGACATGGATTATAAAACGGAAATGTTTGCAATCCAGCCTGTCGTGATAGACGGGGATTTGTCCAGGATTCCACTTGCTTAAGGCTCCGTATCCGTGCCGTCGCGTTTTGTCTGATCTATAAAGGCCCGTACAACAACCCCCCCGGCGTCTTTGAGAATCAGCCGCCCGCCGTTTATCCCTTTGAGAATCTCATTTTTTGTTTTTTCCGCGCCGCTTACCCCGTCATAATTCGTCGTCGAGTAATAATAGGTGCAGCATTCCGAATATGCAGTATTTTTGAGGTCTCCGATTTCTACAATATTATTGGGGTGTATCTCCCGAAAGAGCGCATCGGTGAACGTCACGCCGGAAAAAGAGGCGAGAGCAACAACGTTCGGATCTGTTTTGGGATGGGGTATGACCCCGATGACAACGGGCCGGTCGGACAGGGTGTTGCCGACAATTCTCTGGTGGATGGCCACTTTGGGCTGACGTCCGTCAAACACCGTTTCCAGAAGCGATAGCAACGCTTCCTCTTTGGATTTGTCTATCTTCTCCGGTGTCACCCAAACGGCATACCCGGCGGTATCCTGCGCCAGCGGTTTTTTGTCGCTGGCATGTATCGTGCCGCGGCGGGCGGGTATGACGGTAGTTTCCAGTACGCGTGTTTCGGTAAGATCAGGAATCATATAGGACCATTGCCAGGGGATCCGCCATCTGCCGTCTTCGCGTACAAACGGGATGGAGACATTCCCGGTAAACGACCCCAGTTGCCGGGTAAAAAACGTCACGGTCGCTTTCAACGTCTGGGGAGAGGCAAAGCCCGACGGGAGCGCTCCTTCGGGAGTAATTTCTATATGTTCTATTTCTCCCTGCGCCATGGTGGTCAGTCCGAACCTGCGGAATGTTTCCCTGTCCGCCCGGGTGCGGGACGACATCGTCGTGTCTTCATACAGGTCGGTAAAAAACATATGCTCCATGTTGTATATGACCTGGGCGGCTGTCGCGCGCGGTGTGGTAATAAGCCTGGGGATCGTTGATGTTACGTTGACCAATAGTAGTGCAAATACAAGGATGAACATGGTGCGTTTCGGAAGACGCATCAGGGTCGCGCCGGCAGCAATATAGAGAAGCGGCAGTACTGCGACAAGATACCGCGTCCAGAACGGAATGATCGTATAGATGCCAATGATGAGACTCAGTGTGAAGAAAAGTATCCCCCACTTCTGATCCTTATTCCGCGAGCGGACCCATGCCGCTATAGCCGCCAGAGAACTAAACAGCAGTACGGCCCAGGAAGGACTCCATTCGGCGGCCCGTTCCCACCCATGAGAAAACAGATTCTGATAGTAACCGGCGATAAGTGTGGTGATACTGCTGCCCCATGTGGGGGAAATATTGCCGTGGCTGTAAAAGGATATCATCCATTTTTGTAGTTTTAACCAATCGATGAATGAGTATCCGTGCAGAAAATATCCGACGTACGGCAGGAGATATCCGGCAAATGCACACAGAAGAAACACGGCAATATCACGGATATATTTGGTTTGTTTCCATAGGTAAACGATGCCGGCCATAACAAGAACCGGGGCAAGAAGAGGGACTTTCGTTTCGGAAAACAGCCCGAGCAACAGTCCGCAAAGGGCAGAAACAACTATCCGGCGGTTTTTTGTGAGCGAAGTCACCTGAAACATCACAATCAGGAAAAGCATGAGAAACAGCGCCTGAAGTGCGTCCATCATGGTCAGCGTGGCCTGATTGATGATGAGCGGGTCGGTGGCCAGCAGGACTGCAATAATAAGCGCCGGCAGCGTCTGCCGGAACACTATTTTCGACAGCACATACGTCGATGCGATGAGAAATATTGTGGTAAGAAACCCGAATATGTGCGCGTTGCCAAACAGCAGGATACATATGCCGATAAGATATTTACCCAGCGGCGGTACCTCGGCATTCAGGGTGATCGGGTCTCCGCCGCGGATGAGCCGATACCCCTCATACATGTACAGGCCGTCATCACCGATGGTGCGTTGGGAAAGCGGAAGTTTCCATTGTGACTGCTCATACTTGTCTTTCCAGTAAGTTTCATCGAAACGGGAAAAGAGAAGCGCTCTGTTCCAGTAGGTTACGAAGCTAAGGTACAGCAGCAGGAAAATGAAAAGAAATGCGGGCAATCGGCGCATAGGGTTGACCCCATTCTAGCAGAGAGCGGGAAACGGCGGTATAATACGCATGGAACTCGCTTCCGTAGTTCAATGGATAGAATGCGGCCCTCCGAAGGCTGTGATGGCAGTTCGACTCTGCCCGGGAGTACTTAGGGTAAACATGCACGTATGAAAGATTCGAAACGGTTAACCAATTTAATCTATGAAGCCGCCAACGTGAAGCGGATGCTCCGGACGGGGTGGCAGCGCCTGGGTGATAACGAAGAAGGCGTAGGGGAACATTCATTTATGACAGCCGTCATCGCCTATCTTCTGGCCAAGCAGATAAACGATCAGAACGAATCCGGCAGGAAGGTTTCCATGGAAAAAATTCTTATTATGAGTATTTTTCATGATTTTCACGAAGGGCGGACCGGGGAAATGGACAAGGTTGCTAAACTGTATATGACACGGCATGAGGATAAAGCAAATATAGACATATTTGAAGGTATCGACGATGAATTATTAGCTCAGCTCAATGAATATGAAGCCAAAAAATCCCTGGAAGCGCAGGTGGTGTACGAGGCAAACGTCATCGCGTTCGGCGTAGAGTGCAAAATCCTGATGGAAAAGGGCAATACCCACGCGAAGGAATGGATGGACGCCAATTCGTTGCGCGTCAGGCTTCCTGAGTCGGTCGAGCTCATGACTGCGTTAGCTATAACCGATTCACAGGATTGGTGGAAAGATATCCGGGAAGCGATCCACGAAGAATTTGCCAAATAAGTATTACTCTCCCTGCGAAAAAAGTGCTGCCGCTGTTTTTTTGGTAATATGCTGACGGGTGGCAAACAGCACGCCGGTGATAATCAGCGCTGATCCCAGTACATACGTGAGGGAAAGCCGCTCTCCGAGAACAACCGCATTGATGGCAACGCCTACGACCAGCTGAATATATTCCTTGAGCGAGGCGGTTGAAGCTGACACATGCTGCACTCCCCACTGGAAGAGAAAAAATGTCGTTACCGTAATGCCGACTGCCGCAAACAGTAACACACCCATATATGTCGGGACATGAAGCGCCGGTGATAAAAGAGACTGTCCGGCAACAGCGGATGCAAGGGTTGCCGCAGCCGTGACGACAAATATATTGATAGACGTAGAGAGCACGGGGGAGAAATCGCCCTGTGAGAGGATCCGCCGGGAGAAAATAATATACAGTGTCCAGCAAAGCAGGCTGCCGACCATCAGAAGATTGCCCAAAATACTCCCGCCCGTGCCGGTTCCTTTTTCAATCACGGGAAGCAGGACGATACATAAAGCACCCACCAATCCGATCAGGATGCCCGTGAGTTTGTTTTTTCCGATCGGTTCCTTGATGAAAAACGGGGAAAGCAACGCGACGCTAATCGGAATGGCGGTGCCCAGGATACTTCCTGTATTTGCCGTGGTAAGGGAAAGACCGGTGTAGTAAAACAGGATATTCCCTGCATTGAATATGCCCAGCGGAAGGAGAGAGTGGAAATATCCTTTGGGTTTTTTCACCCGGAGAAAAAATGGGAGAATGATAAGCGATGCCAGGATAAACCGGTGGCTTGCGGCGACAAACGGGGTAACTTCCATAAACAGCAGTTTGGATACAGATCCTGCGCTCGCCCAGAGGATTGCGGAAACAAATATTGCAAAAAGCGCTTTGTGACGCACTGTCATACAATGCATTATAGCACCGGAAACAGCAGGAAAGATGGTATAATCAGAACCTATTGGAGGAGTGGCCCAGTGGCTACGGCATACGCTTGGAAAGCGTACGGGAGCAATCCCTCGCAGGTTCGAGTCCTGTCTCCTCCGCAGTAGTTTCAGGGTTCTACCCGACCCGTTTACTACCCACGAATGGGTTGCTGTGGCTTGCTAAACTATCTTCATTTCAACATATTTCGTTTCAAGAGCCTGGAGAAAGCGTGCTTATGTTTGACGGATGTACGAGTGTTTTGTACGATAAGGACGGAAAAATTTGAAAGGAGGTGAAAATTATGGATCAGCAAATTGACCAAAAAATAAAAAATATACTTAATGATTGGCATAAAGCGCATGACCGATCAATGCAATTTAACGCAAAGGAAGTTGTGCCGGGTGTGCCAATCGTTCCAATCGATTTATTCCAAATGGCGTTGGCTTACGATGATGAAGAGAGGCAGTTGTTGTATTTAGAGTTGGCTTATAGTGAAAAATACCCCAAACAGTATTCAAAGGATCAAGTTACGACAATTAAGAAGCAGATTGAGAAACTCACGCATAATATAAGAGCGTGGCAGAATAGACAACTTCCGAGTGAGTATCGGGAATAATGGGAAGGTTGGGTGTATTATCAGGGCGACTGAAGGGGCTAGAGCAAGAGGATGATTTGATGCAGAGTGTTTCCGTCAAATAGTAATATTTAATTCTGTTAATGCATTTTGGTATACCGTGGTTGTGTCAACTAATTGTGCGGCAATTTTAGGTGCATGATCTTTAGTAACTTTCATACTTATTAACGTTTGGATTAAGTCTTTTTTGTTTACCTTGTGAAGCTCGATGATGTTAACAATGTTAAGGTTCTTTTTGAGAATGTCTTGTTTCATGACTATGATATCTTTATCGGTGTGTGGAACTCCATCAAGAAGTATTGTGACATCAAGCTTCTCAATAATTTTTCGGATTTTTACTTTAAGCTCTCTGTTTAATTCGATGTGTCGTTCATTAGATTTTTCAAGAATTTGACCACTAATCTGCTCATTGTCTGCGACTGGTCCAAGCCCTATGTATTCGTCATCCACCATGCCGACATTGGTTGGATTCATATTTGTTTCAGTGATGAGGAAATTATATTTTAGATACCCCCAATCGATATACCCCTTTTTGTTTAATCGTTGATATTCTTTCTTGTTTTTCTCTTTGACTATTTGAAGAAAGTCGCTCCACTCTTTTTGTCGTATTTTGCTTAGGTGGTATATAAGAAATTTTTTCATGTTAATGATTTGTTTAAGTCTGTCGCTTTTCAGGCGGTTCTTATTGATCAAGAAAAATGTTGAGTTTCTACCCAGTCTGGCAAACCCCAGTGCTTCAAGGAATTTCGGGTATTGTCGGACCGGAGTTTCTAAATCCAATGACTTGGCGATTCTTCGAAGCGGCGCGCTGTAAATGAAAAGTTGAAAATACCCAGATGATCCAGCAAGAGACAAAAGATCCCTTTCTCTTATGAGTCCTTCAGCTATGAGCTTGTTTAGGAGCTTGAGTGAGTTTTCTTTAATTTCTCTTTCCCGTTCATATTTCTGTTGAGTTGTGGCCATCTGATCGAAGTCTTTTTGAAGCTTACCAGACGACCTTTTCAGCTTCTCAAGATTATCGATTGTGAGGTCGCTATTTTTGTCATCGTTGTATTTTTGGTAAAAAGAGTGGATGAGGTCGATTGCAAAATACACATAACTGGCAAGAATGGTGTTAAAAATCGCAGCTATGAAGGCGAGAGATAGTTTTGTGCCCAGAAGCGCATATTCAGAAATGACCTTAAGCGTTGAAGATTTATTCGTTTGCATATAGGTATCTGTTGGATATATTGTCTTTACATACGAGATTTTCTGTATTCCCGGTTGAGGATGTCGGTGACAACGTCCTTATTCGGCACAAAAAAGTCGAACATAATCGTTATTTTTTTGACCACTTCATAAATTACCGGATCTAAATTTTCCTGAAGCTCATGAAGTGTCGTTTCTGTTTCCCAGGAGGCATGCTCGGACCCGCACGCATAATGAGACAGGGTAAATGCCCGCATCGGATTCCATGCGCTCAGCGTTCTATTGGTCAATCCGTACAACGACATCTTTATTTTTACCCGTTCATTTTCGTTTACTCCTAGGTGTCGGTAATAGGCAAGACAGTGTTCCAGAGCTTCGGCCGTGCGCCATACGAGAGTGTCAAAATATAGGACGGTCTTCGGTTTGGCTTCGCCGTTTCCACTGTCCGACTCTAGATTCCGAGCGAAGTAAAATTCGCCTTTATTCTTTGCGTACCAGTAGTCGAGTAAAAGATGGTCAGTAGGAGAGTATTCTGCTTTGATGCCATCTTCCTGCGGATGGGGCCGTTCATCTTCACCGGTCAGGTATGCCCCGATGGGCCAACCGGTTCGACGTAATTCGGCAGCCTGAAGCGTTTCTTTAAGGGTGTCGACGGAGTATTCCGTGTAGTTGTTCGGTAGGTAGTGAATGACCTCATAGGATCCGAATTCACCTAATTTCTTCCGGAAATACGCTCCCTGCTCCTTAAACCATACTTCAATTTCCTTATCAGAGTCCTTGAGTGTAATGAGACCCCGGGAGACTAGGTCACTGAAGCTCGTGCTTTCCTTCTGCGCTTTGGCCTTCGCCCATTCAAAAAGAGGGGCGGCGATCGTCACGTTTGTTCTGACGAGATCGGTCGTTTTTTCTTGTGGGGGAAGCACAGATTTGATATCATCGGTAGTGATTTTCCCGCCGTTCATAAGCACGCGAAATCTGTCTTGTGGGAGCTGTCCTCCGGATTTTTCTATCCATGACTTCATCTCCGCGATAGCGAATTGTTCGAGTGCCTCCTGCGGGGGATCAGGTTCTTTAAAAGGGATGTCCCGGTCGAAGACGTAGATTTTGTATTCAAAATCGTTGCTTGCGTTGGTGACTGAGAGAGTGAATATCCGACGGCCATCCTCGTGTGAGACGCCAGTAACCGATATTTTGAAATCTGCAGCCATGAGGATATTGTAACATGCCATGTGTGAGTGTGTCAATACACACGAGATAGCATGAGACACTCCCTTTTATACTGTCTCATTTGTCTCATTTAGCCACGACTACGGGACACCGGAAACAGGGAATCTGGTAGAATACAGGGTAAGAGCATGGTGGGGTTATAAGGATACTTAGGTTCCAGACCAGCATGCTCCGCCAAAGAGTGATATGCGTGAGATAATGATTCCGTGAAGCACCCGCTTACTCATCGTCACATAATCGTTCACGTTATTTTTTCCGTGTTTCTTCTGATATATGTGGGTATCGGCTTCCGTGTGTATCCGGACTACGGCGTACCTATCGACGAATATTCACAGATAGAACTCGGCCGGGTAAATTATGAGCGTATTGTCAACGGAAATCCGGACATACAGACACAGTATGACCGGTATTACGGCCCTGCTTTTGAAGTGCCGCTTTATGTGTTCGGCAATCTGCTGCAGACGAGGTTCGGAATCGATCAGATGAGTGCGCGGCATCTGGGGATATTTATATTTTTTGCTTTTTCCCTGGTTTTGTTTTATCGGTTTCTTGCGGTTATAACCGGGCATCCGGGATACGGAGTATTGGGAGTGGCACTTCTTGTTTTGTCACCGCGTTTTTTTGCGGAGAGTTTTTATAACACAAAAGACATTGCGTTTTTGTCCGCAACACTTCTCGTGTTGTGGGCATATGTCAGACCAAAAAAACCTGCGTGGGTATGGCTTGTGGTTCTTGCGGCGGCGACCGGGTTTGCAATAGCCATACGCGCTCAGGGATTATTGCTGCTTTTCGTGCTCGCCGTTACCCTGCTTTTTACCGGAAAAGAAACGAGTCGTGTCAGAATACAAACGGCGGTTACCTACATCGTGTCGTCGCTTGGGTTCACATATGGTATGTTTCCGGTATTTTGGAATGACACACTCCGCAATATTGTAGGGTTCTGGCAGTCATCGGCAAATCCCGTGGGAGTGCCGACGTATTACTTCGGAACATTCTACGTAAGTCCGCTCATCCCGTGGCATTACCATTTCGTTTGGGTGGCAATCAGTAGTCTGCTTTCCGTCGTCGCTACCGCTCTGATGGGCATCTTCTGGTTTGCATTTTTCCGGGGGAGCAAAACGTCAGGCGGGCATACGCAGCCGTTCGTTGTCATGGCGCTTATTATCGCGGGAACGTTTCTGACATCCGTATTTTTCCATCCGCGCTCCTATGACGGGTGGCGGCATATTTATTATGTGTATCCCTGCCTTATAGGGTTTTCCGTGTATATGCTGCAGCAGTGTCTGATACGCCTGCGTGCGCCGGCTGTTAAGGTAGCGTTCTTTGTGCTGGTGTTACTGGTATGTGCCGATGTGGTGAGCGCGGCGATATTTATGATCCGTAACCATCCGAACGAGTATGTGTACTTTAACGTGCTTGCCGGTAATTACAAAAAAGCGAAGGCGAATTTTGATTTCGACTACTGGGGGATTTCATACAAGCAGATTTTCGGATATCTTATGTCGATACCGGGCACAAAGCCGACAACCGTATATTTCGAGCAGGAATTGCCGTATACGGAAGTTGTGATGATACCCTTTCTACAAAAGAAAGGAATGCGCATCGTGTCCTCTCCTGAAGAAGCGGATGTGTATGTTACTATCAACCGGGATTTTAAGGAGCCTCCTCCGTTGCGGTTCCGGCGGATATATGCAGTAACGGTTGAAGATGCGGACGCTTCAGCAGTGTATGTACGGGACGGTTTTATTCTTTAGCCGATATGAATAAGGCAGGAATGTTGGTCGAGAAAATATATCATGACGCTGTATTTGCAGATCGTATCGCACCGGATATGTTTCCCACGGGCGTTTCGTATACACAAGGGAAGTTTTTGTCCCGCGCCGTCTCGCGGTATACCCCGCAGGTCGTAATCGAACTGGGATTCCGGTACGGGATTTCATCGCTGTGGATTCAGAGTGCCGCCCATCCGCCCCGCCGCCACATCATCGTGGATCCCTATCATCATATTCCGTCCCCCCCGAAACAAAGCACGATTGATGATTTCATAAAAAAACAAAAGGGTGTGACTCTGGAAGATTCCATGACAAGCCAGGAATATTTAGCACGCGTAATGCAGTCGGGTACGAAGGTAGACTTCGTGTTTGTCGATGCCAGCCAGTGGTTTGACAGTGTCATGACGGATATGTTTTTTGTTTCCAGGGTGCTGCGGATACACGGAGTCGTTATCATACGGAACCTGTGGAATCGCCCCGTCAGGAAAGCGGTCATGTTTTATCTTAAAAATCTGCCGTATAGTTTGGAGGGAGCCGCGCCGTGGAAAGAATGGGTGATCAAGCATGTGCCGGTCATCGGTGAACTATTTCTGCGCATTTCCGTGCGGTCACTGGGCCTTTGCGTGTTACGGGTTACCGGTCCGGACGAGCGTATCTCAAAGCACATTTGGAATCATTTTATTCCGTTTTAGCATATGATTACCTGCGTGTTTGAAAACGGAAAAGAAGCGCACCTGTCGTACCGCAGACGGCTGTTTCCCCTCCTGATAGTTATGTAGCGGAGAATAGACCTCTGCGCGGAGTTCATGCTATAGTCGGGGTGCCCAAAATTCCATTATGTCCGATATCGATGAAATCAAATCCAGATTAAGTATTGTAGATATAGTCGGAAAGCGCGTGACGCTGAAGAAAGCCGGCCGTAACTTCAAAGGTCTTTGCCCGTTCCACAATGAGAAAACCCCGTCGTTTATCGTGAGTCCCGACCGGCAGACGTTTCATTGTTTCGGATGCGGCAAAGGCGGGAGTATTTTTGATTTCGTGATGCTGTCGGACCATATAGATTTTTCCGAGGCGCTGGAAACACTTGCGGAACAGGCAGGGGTAAAGCTTGAACGCAGAACCGGAGATACGCCGGAAGCGAAACTGAAACAAAAAATACTCGAAGTAAATCACTTAGCAAGCGAGTACTACCAGTATCTCCTCACAAAACATCCGGTGGGAGAAAACGCACGCGCGTATCTGAAACACCGGGGGGTAACGGACAAGTCCATCAAGACGTTTTCGTTAGGATACAGCGCAAATGATTGGGACGGATTGCTGATGTTTCTTAGGAAAAAAGGATATGACGATACGGTGTTGGAAACGGCGGGACTTGTGATTCGCGGCAACCGCGGGTTTTATGACCGGTTCCGCGGCCGCGTCATGTTTACGCTCAAAGATCACCGGGGGAATGTCGTCGGATTTTCCGGCAGGGTGTTGGATCCGGCAGCAAAAGAAGCCAAATACATCAACACCTCGGAAACACCCGTGTATGTAAAAGGGCGGGTTCTGTATGCGCTGGATGTGACCAAAGACGCGATACAAAAATCCAACGAAGCGGTGCTTATGGAAGGCGAACTTGACGTCATTTCTTCCTTTCAGGAGGGGATATCCAACGTGGTTGCTATCAAAGGGTCCGCCGTAACAGAAGATCACGCGCGGTTATTACGCCGGTTTGCAGAGCGGCTCGTGTTTGCCCTCGACAGTGATCTGGCCGGAGATGCGGCGGCCAGACGGGGTATTGAGATAGCGGAAAAATTAGGGTTTGATATGCGGGTGGCCCGCATGCCGTCAGGCAAAGATCCCGACGAAGCTGCCAGAGAAAACCCCGCGCTGTTAAAGAAAGCGCTTAAAGATGCGGAGCCGATGTATGATTATTTTTTGTCATCGGCACTCTCCCGCTACGACGTCACCAGTTCGTACGGAAAGCGGAAAATATCCGATGAGTTTCTCCCCGTGCTTCTTAAGATCGATAATCCGATCGTGCAGGGACATTATATCCGCAAGCTTGCTTCCGGGCTGGGGCTTTCGGAAGAGATGATACAGGGTGGCCTATCCAAGTACAGAACCTCAGGCGGTACGTCGTTACGGGAAAAAGTTTTGCAGGATGCGGATAAACAGCAGACCTTAACGAGGCTAGAGCGGGCAGAAGTGTATTTGGCAGCACTGATGGTACAGGGAAAAACCGCTGAGCTGTTGCAAAAAAGTGCGGCAGTCATTCCTGTGGCTGATCTTGGGTATTTGCCGGTGAAGCGAATTATGGAAAAATTGGAGGAGTACCTCCGCACACACGCACAGTTTGTCGCCGGAGATTTTGCCGCTACGCTGCCGGAGGAGCTTATTCCTGCGTTTGATGAAGCGTTTCTCTGGGATATTTCAGATTTTCTGGACGACGAAGTACGGTTTTTGCGTGAGTGGGATAAATCGCTTCGGGAAGTAAAACGGGCGCATATCCGGTATCAGACGGAGGAGATAAGCCGGAGGCTTCGTGACGCAAACGGAGCGACTGACCATCACGACGCGCTGCAGCAGAAGCTCAAAGTCCTGACGGATGAATTAGCCGCTCTGGAAAAAAGCGCGTAACTACGTTATAATACCTGATAAGCGAAGCTAGATGTTGTAAAACATTTGCTCTCGGAGGCACATCCATGCAAAAACCCAAAGTAGCGGTTTCCAGTCTTAATCTCATCAAACAAGGTAAAGCAAACGGATTTGTAACCCAGGATGACATCTTGGGTCTTTTTCCCAAACCTGAAGATAAAATTACCGAGTTGGATCATCTGTATGATCAGCTTATCCGGTCCGGCGTTGACGTGTTTGAGACAACGTCTCAGGATATTGAGCAGGAAGCACGGAAAAGCATCGCCGATTTGGAAAAAGAAATCGAAGCATTGGTACGCGCCAGTGACGAGGGTATATCCGATCCGGTCAGAATGTATCTTAAGGAAATCGGACGTATTCCGCTTCTGACATTTGCCGATGAAATGAGTTTGGCCAAGCGATATGAAAAAGGCGACCGGAGAGCAAAGAAAAAACTGATTGAAAGTAACCTTCGTTTGGTTGTTTCCATCGCGAAAAAATACATCGGACGCGGCATGAGTTTGCTGGATCTTATACAGGAAGGCAATCAGGGACTTATCCGGGCGGTCGAAAAATACGACTGGCGTAAAGGATTTAAATTCTCGACATACGCCACCTGGTGGATCCGGCAGGCAATCACCCGCGCGATAGCCGATCAGGCCCGCACAATCCGTATTCCGGTGCACATGGTAGAAACGATCAACCGGTTTGCCCGTATCAGCCGCCGGCTTATGCAGGATCTCGGCCGTGAACCCACGCCGGAAGAGATTGCGAAAGCGATGGAAGTCGATGTCATAAAAGTCCGGGAAATTATGAAGGTTTCTCAGGAACCCACGAGTTTGGAAACTCCCGTCGGAGATGAAGAAGATTCGCATCTGGGGGATTTTATTTCCGATCCGGGTCCGACGCCGTATGATCAGACGTCACGCCAGCTTCTTAAGGAACACATGGAAGAAGTATTGGCAACACTTTCGGACCGCGAGAAAAAAGTGTTGATTCTGCGGTTCGGACTGGAAGACGGCCGGCCACGCACATTGGAAGAAGTCGGCGCGCAATTCGGGGTTACCCGCGAGCGCATCCGGCAGATAGAGGCCAAAGCGTTACGGAAACTGCGTCATCCGTCACGCAGCAAAAAACTCAAAGATTACCTCGAATAATTGTTTTCCGCGGAGAGCGTAAAAAGATCCGTATCGTTATTCCCTAGCGCCGTTATGGGAGGAAATACTTTATGGAGTACGCGAGCAATGCAAATCCCGCGACGACGATAAATGCGACTCCGATTTGAATAATGACGCTGTCACTCGGTTTGGTGGTTTTTTTACCACGGGCAGTTTTTGATTTCATAATTCCTCCTTGATCTAGCATAGATAGAACCGGCAGTTGTGTCAACCGTGTTGTTTCGGAAGGTATATTTCCTTATGATAGATACAGTGCATGCCCCCTAGGGTGTGCAGCTGCCCTATGAATATATCCGATGAATTGTTGCTTCAGATTATCACACAGGCCCGCATAGCCACAGAAGCAGAGGCAAAAGTGGTCATGGATTTTGCGAAAGCCTCCGGAATTTCGCTTGCCGAGGCGCTCATTCAGAAAAATGTCATTACCGACGGCAAGTTGGGAAAACTAGTTGCCGAGCATTTCGGCGTTCCGTTTGTTAATCTGGCGGAAGTTACGATTCCTGAAGATGTCTACCGGGTGATACCGGATAAGTTTGCCAAAATTCATAAACTGCTGCCGTTTGCGCGTGATGCAACAGGGCTCAAGGTAGCAACTGCCGACCCCAAAGATGCGCAGGTTATTGCTTCCCTTGAGAAAAAAACGCGTCAGAAAATCATTATTCATTATGCGACGGAGCGGGATATCCGAAACGCGCTGCAGCTTCATAAGCGCGACCTGCAGACCGTTTTTGCGGACCTTATGAAGCGCTATAAACGCGAAGATGAGGCACCGATTTCCGCAATCGTAGATTTGCTGCTCCACAGCGCCGTTGATGAAACGGCTTCCGACATTCACATCGAGCCGGAGGAATCCGATTCGCTGGTGCGGTACCGGATAGACGGCATTCTCCATGACGTATTACATTTTTCGAAAACCATGCATAGTCAGGTGGTGAGCCGTATCAAAGTGCTGGCGAATCTCCGTACGGACGAACATTCGGCTCCGCAGGACGGAAAAATCAGGATAAAGCATGATGAGCAGTCCGTAGATATCCGTATTTCCATCATCCCCATGATCGAGGGTGAAAAAATCGTCATGCGTCTTCTGGTGTCTCACTTCAAATTATTCAACTTCAGTGACCTGGGGATGGAAGAAGCGTCCGTTGCGAAAATTACGGCAGCGCTTCACAGGTCGTACGGCATGATTTTATCGACCGGGCCGACCGGCAGCGGAAAAACGACATCCATTTATGCGATGCTTAAAACGCTCAATGTCCGGGAGAAAAATATTACGACGATCGAAGATCCGGTGGAATACCGGATTAAGGGGGTAAACCAGATTCAGGTAAACTCGAAAACAAATCTGACGTTTGCAAACGGACTGCGTTCCATTCTCCGGCAGGATCCGAATATTATATTTGTCGGGGAAATCCGCGATGCGGAAACGGCCGGCATTGCTATCAACGCTGCTTTGACAGGTCATTTGGTCGTATCGACACTGCATACAAATGATGCTGCGACATCGCTTCCCCGGCTTACCGATATGCACGTTGAGCCGTTTTTGGTAGCTTCCAGTGTCAGCTTGATCGTCGCGCAGCGGTTGGTACGGAAAATTTGCGAATACTGCCGTATTTCAACAACCATTACCGAGCCGGAGCTGCAGAAAAGCCTGCCGGCGTCAGTCATCAGCAAACACTATATCCCGACCGGGGAAAACAAGGAAATCCGGGTATACAAAGGTCAGGGATGCAAAAACTGCAGATTTACCGGGTATTCAGGACGGGTAGGTATATTTGAGGTACTGGAGGTCAGTAAGGAAATACGCAAACTGATAACAGAACGGAAAGACAGTGACATGATCGTTGAACAGGCAATCGCAGAAGGCATGACAACTATGCTGGACGATGGTCTGATGAAAGTGTCCAAAGGCGTTACCACCATAGAGGAGATTCTCCGTGTGACCAGAGTAGAAACATTATGAAATCAGAAAACCTTACGCTTCCCAATGCGGAGAAATTGGGATTATTAAGTAATTTGTCGACCATGGTCAACGCAGGACTGACGCTTGCGGAAGCCGTCGAGTCACTGCTTGAAGATTCCGTCGGAAATTTAAAGCAGGTCTTAACGGGTATTCAGGCAGAAATTACGCAGGGTAAACCGCTGCATGCGGCGTTGTCGAAATACCCACGGATATTTGACCCGGTTACGGTTGCAATTATTAAGGCAGCGGAAGAATCCGGAACGATTGATGTCGTGCTTAAGGATGTAAAAAATACCGTAAAGAAAGATATAGAATTTTCGGATAAGATACGCTCGGCGTTAACGTACCCTGCCGTGATTCTCGTGGTATTTTTCGGCGTGCTGATTCTGTTGCTGACATTTGTCATTCCGAAAATTTCCGAAGTATTTTTGCGCCTGCGCGTACAGTTGCCGCTTCCGACGCGCATCCTTATGGCGCTATCCGATCTTATTCTTCACTATACGGTGCCGACGCTTCTCGTGTTGGTCGGAACCATTGCGCTGCTTATTTTGTTGTATAAAAAACAGCGGAAGCTGTTTACCAATACGTTGTTAAACCTGCCGTATATTTCATCTATTGCCCGCCAAATCGACCTTACCAGGTTTTCGCGGAGCATGTATTTATTGCTCATTTCTGCAATCCCTCTCTATAGCGCGTTAGAGTTAACGCAGGCGGTCGCATTTAAGCGGGAAGTGCGGGAGGCAATCGCCCGCGCCCGCGAATATGTCGGGGGAGGCAAACGCCTGGCGGACGGTCTGCGCGGCCAAAAGACGATTCCCTCGCTTATGGTAAAAATTATAGAAGTCGGGGAGCGGAGCGGAAGTCTGGACAAATCCATGGAAGATTTATCGGAATACTTTGATTATCAGGTCACGACGACGCTTCAATATATGATGACGCTTCTGGAACCGATTATTCTGGTGCTTGTCGGTGTCGTCGTGGGGGGAATGATGATGGCGATTATCGCGCCTATTTATAATTTAATAGGCCAGGTCGGGGAATTCCATTAATTTGCCGCTGTTGCCGCTTCTTTGACCATGCGGACCAAGTCCGG
The DNA here is from genome assembly GCA_023245355.1 of Candidatus Gottesmanbacteria bacterium. Lineage (GTDB taxonomy): Bacteria > Patescibacteriota > Microgenomatia > UBA10105 > UBA927 > UBA927. The sequence goes on from JAHFKN010000002.1 coordinate 160,752, forward strand.
AGGCAGGATATCTGCTTTCAGTATGTGGGTACGCGCTCCCAGCTCTTTTGCTTTATCCAATATCGGATCATGATCGAGATTGGTCAGAAGGAGAATCGGGCCGTTGGGTTGGGCTGGGGTTATTTCCTTGAGTTTGGTGAGCACCCCGAGCCCGTCCAGCTTCGGCATCATCACGTCAAGAAGTACTGCGGCAAATCCGCCCTGCATGAGTTTTTCGAGGCCTTGCTCTCCGTTTTCCGCAACGGTCACGTCAAAACCCTCGTTTTTCAGTATTTCTTCATAGAGGTCGCGGATAAATGCGTCATCGTCGACAATAAGAATCCGCTGGGTCATACTTTGTATCTTACCCCACGTTTGGGATAAACTCAACGATAGCACAGTATTGTGCGTCGTTTATACCGGCTACATTTATGAACACATCATTTCTTCTTTTACACCCCGTGATATGGGCGAAATTGCTTCATACGAAACCGGAATCGTACTGGATGACCCGGGGCCGTAAAATGGCGGTCAAGTTATACACCGCTATGAACGTACGGGTGCCTGCGTACCGGCGCTTTCTTCAAAAAAAGGGCGTGCGCGCGCAGGTTGGGTTTACGTCCCTGCCGCTGACAGATAAGGACGCATATTTGAGAACATATCCGTTGTCCGATCTGTGCTGGGACGGCGACCTCGCTTCCCAACAGACGATAATTTCCGCGACAAGCGGGTCGACGGGTGAGCCGTTCTATTTTCCCAGAACCGCGGAGCAGGATTTGCAATACGCAGCAGTAGCAGAAATGTATTTGCGCACAAATTTTTCCGTTCATAAAAAAACCACGCTCTATATTGTCGGGTGGGGCATGGGAATATGGATCGGCGGCGTGTTCAGCTATGCCGCTGTCCGTATCGTTGCCGAGCGGGGGAAGTATCCGATCAGCATCATTACCCCGGGAACGAATCAGGACGAGATTCTCAAGGCAATTGAGGCATTGGGACCGCTGTATGACCAGGTAGTTATCGGCGGGTACCCCCCGATGATTAAAGATCTTATCGATGAAGGAAACAACCGCGGCATGGTGTGGAAAAAATATCATGTAAAATTTATTTTTTCCGCGGAAGGATTCAGCGAAGCATTCAGGAACTACGTGATACAACATGCCGGTTTACCGCACGTGCTCACGGACACGCTGAACCACTACGGCACCGTTGATTTAGGTACGATGGCTCATGAAACGCCGGTATCCGTACTGATACGCAGAATCGCATCCGATAAACCGGAATTAAATACCGCGCTGTTCGGTGATCCCCGCCGTCAACCGACGCTGGCTCAATATATACCTGAATTGTTTTATTTTGAGCAACAGGACGGCAGAATTATCTGTTCGGCAAGAGGCGGGTTGCCGCTTGTGCGGTATGATCTCAAGGATACGGGAGGAGTGAAGTCGTTTGCACAAATCCGCAGCATTTGTAAGAAACACGGTGTTGATCTGTCGCAGGAAATTACACGCGCTCACATAGAGACAACTATCTGGAACCTGCCGTTTGTGTATGTATTTGAGCGGAGTGATTTTACCGTCAAGCTTTCGGGAGCCAATATTTTCCCCGAAGAGGTGCGCCGCGCACTGGAGCATAAAACCGTCGCCTCTTTTGTAACAGGCAAATGTACGCTTGAAATCAATGTCGATACGCATATGGATCAGTATCTTAGTGTACATGTGGAACTTAAAAAATCCGTGCGTGCCCGAAGCACACTCACGCGTCTGGTGCGGGACAGGATTATTTCTGAACTGCTTCTTTCCAATTCGGAGTATGCGTACTTATATAAAAATCTTCCGGCAGAGCGCACGCGTCCGCACGTGACGTTATGGCCGTTTGCCGATACGCGGTTTTTCGGGGCACCGGGAAAACACCGCTGGGTAAGAAAATAGCTAACAGAGTTGATACAATAAATACAGGTCATTTCCTGCTATGCCGGCACCAGTACCGTACGCTCCAGTTATCCTCATTTCTGATCGCAAAAAAGATCGGGAGATGCTGGCATCGTTAAAGAAAAATCCGCGTGTTACGGTTGTCGATGCGATAGAAGATCATCTGACGGAGCTATATGCCGTGCGGCACCCGGCATCTGTTATGACGGGGTTTAGGAAGCGTGATGTGGCCGCATTTATCGCGGCGTGTACAAAGTCTGAAGACATACATACATACGGGTCGTGGGCGTGGTACCCCTGGATATTTACGCTTATTCATTTTTTGCCGGAAGCCCTGCATACGGAGTTGCGCACGAGCAGAAACAGAAATCTTATTACCAAAGCGGAGCAGGATAGATTTTACGCTTCCCATATCGGGGTGGCAGGATTGAGTGTCGGAAATTCCGTGGTCGCATCTCTTGTCCATACCGGAGGAGGTAAGTTTTTGCGGATTGCGGACACGGACACGGTATCCGGATCAAATATCAACCGCGTGCGGGTGGGATTTGATATGGTCGGGGTCAGTAAATATGCACTTGTCGCCCGTGAAGCGTATCTTGTGAATCCGTACAGCGATATTTCGGTATACAAAGAAGGGATAACACCGGGCAATATTGAGCGTTTTCTCATGCATCCCAAGCCGCTTGATATTGTAATCGATGAAATGGATACGCTCTATCTTAAGATACAGCTTCGGGTGCATGCGAGAAAACACAGGATCCCCGTCATCATGGCAGCAGATAACGGCGACGGAGTCGTCATTGATATTGAACGCTATGATCTTCATCCGGCGCTGCCGCTCATGCACGGGCAGGTACCCGAAAGGGAGCTTATGGATATAACGCCGAAGACGGACCGTGTGACGGCAGCCAGAATTATCAGCAGATGGGTGAAGCCCGATAATATTTCCGGCAGAATGAAGGATTCGCTTCTGGAGTTGGGGAAAACGCTCTATACATGGCCGCAACTGGGTAACGCGGCTTTTATGGCGGGAGCAGTTCTTTCCTTTGTTGCCCGGAAAATTATTGTCGGAGATCCGGTTGTCGAGGGAAAGGTAGTTATTACGCCGGACGCATTTTTTGTACCGGGTTATACAGCGCGGTCCGCGATGAATGCGCGGAAACGCCATACTGCAGCATTTGTGAAAGCGATAGGATTATAAGGAAACGGCTATGGACTGGAACCTGCTCATATTATTATTCGGTGTACTCGCCAACAATATCCTTGGTTTGGTAGTGGCGCTTCGGAATCCCAAATCCGTTACGCATACCATGTTTTTTCTGCTGAGCGTCGATATCGCCATATGGTCCGTCGCAAATTATATTGCTATCAGCACCACCGACTTACTTGTCGCATTATACTGGACACGGATTGTCATGGCGCTTGCCGTGCCGCAGGCGATTTTATTTTTTTTGCTGCTCCATACGATCCCTTCTAAGCAGCTGTCACTGCCGGGTTGGATACTGGTTCCGCTTGTCTTAACCGGTCTTCTCGTGATGGGAATAAGCGTCAGTCCGTATTTGTTTACGTCGATTATTTTTGTTAACGGCGCACCGTCTCCCACGCCCGGTCCTGCCATGCCGCTGTTTGTCCTGGTTGCGGTGGGGTCGCTGATTGCGGGTGTTGTGACATTATGGAAACGGTTACGGGCCGCAAACGGGGTGTTACGGGTACAGCTGCAGATTATCGGCGTCGGCATCGTGCTCATGTTCGCGCTTATTTTCCTTTTCAACTTTATTTTTGTTGTCGTATTCAGTAATTCTGCGTATGTGTCCGCAAGCCCGCTGTATACGCTTCCGTTTGTCGCGGCAACGGCGTATGCGATTATAAAACATAAATTTCTTGATATCAGACTTATTATCGCCCGTGCGGTTTCGTATACGGTTGTCGTGTCGCTGTTTGCTATCATCTATGCCCTGCTGTTTGCACTGACGTCTTCTTTTCTCATATCGCCGCTCGTCGATCCCAAATTTATCGCCATATCGACTGCGGCTGCCATGCTGATGCTTGTCACATTTCCGTTCGTCAAACGCAGCATAGAAAAACTGACTGACGCGGTATTTTATAAGGATAGATACGATACGTCCGCCGTGTTGTACCATATCGCGCAGATTATGGCCCGTACGCTCCGGCTTGAGGAGTTGGCGCATCAGTTAGTAGTGAGCATGAACCGGGAATTTCAGACGGAACACGCCAGCATCATGCTGATTAACCACGGAAAAATCGTTTCTATGTATACGGACGGATACACACAACCCCCCGAAGTGCAGGAACACACCGCGTCATATATTTCGGCATTCGGAAAAGTGCGGTTGCGCGACGATGAAAAAGATCCGCAGATTGCCGCATTTTTCGCGTCTCTGGACGCGTCGATTATTCTTCCGCTTGAGACGGGACAGCATGTTATCGGGTTGCTGTGCATCGGACATAAACGGTCCGGTGAACTGTTCAGTGACGAGGACATAAGCACGATGGAAATTATCGCATCAGAAGCGGCAGTAGCGATGGAAAATTCGCTGTCCTATGAGGAAATCCGGCGGTTTAATATAACGCTGGAGGATGAAGTCAGGAACGCAACGGAGGATTTGCGACATGCAAATGAAAAGCTGGAACAGCTCGATAAACTCAAAGATGAGTTTGTATCATTGGCATCTCATGAATTGCGGACTCCGCTCACATCGATCCGGTCGTATTTGTGGATGGCATTGTCGGGCACAGGGGGCGCGTTATCCGAAAAGCAGAAATATTATCTGGACCGTTCGTACATATCAACCGAGCGGCTGATCAAGCTGGTAAATGACATGCTCAATATTTCAAGAATAGAATCCGGGCGTTTGGCAGTGCAGTTTTCGAGGATCGATGTCGCATCACTTATAAAAGACGTGTTGGCCGAGGTGCAGCCGAAAATTGATGAGCAGGGACTCACGTGTAAAGTGCTGCTGCCCGCTCAACAAATTTCAGATGTTATCGCGGATACTGATAAGATAAAAGAGGTCATGATCAATCTGTTGGGAAATGCGGTAAAGTTCACTCCCCGCGAAGGGACGATCACAGTTACTGCTTCCGAAATACGGGATCAGATAAAGATATCCGTGTCCGATACCGGCACGGGATTTAATCCGAGCGACGGGGCGAAACTGTTTATGAAATTCAGTACATTACACGCGGCTCCTGTCGGGCGTTCGCAGGGATTTCAAAGTACGGGATTGGGGTTATATATCAGTAAGTCGATTATTGCCATGCACGGCGGGGTTATGGAGGCGGTGTCCCCGGGAGAGGGTAAGGGAGCAACGTTCAGTTTTACCCTGCCGATGTATACCGCAGCAAAACGCGAGATGATGCAGCGGAAATACTCAGCAGACGGGCTGGCAATTATTCACAGTTCCATACAATAATATGCATACCGGAATATATTCTGATCGTGTTGATTCCTCCGCGCGCGGATTTACCCTTGTTGAGGTTGTGATTGCCGGCGCGCTTATGAGCGCTATGTTTTTATTATCGACGCAGTCGTTATTTCACGGAAAACGAAGTGCGTCACTCGATCAGACGGCAAGCGGTGTGGTTATGGATTTGCGTGAGCAGCAAATCCGCGCAATGCAGGGAACAGTGCCCACTCCGGGATCCGTCGTCGATTATTCCGTACGGTTTGAATCGGATCGGTATATTCTGTATCCGGGCTCGGTTTATGACAGCACGAGTACCCAAAATAAGGTTATGCTCCTTGATCCTTCCATGCAGTTTACCGGCATCACATTCCCCGGAAATACCATTACATTTGCCCGGGGAAGCGGGGTCGTCAGAGGATACATTCCCGGTTCGAACACGGTGATTCTCACTGAAACAGGATTAGGAAAAGCATCGACGCTTGAGATAAATGAAGCGGGGGTTATTTTTGTTCGGTGATATCTATGATACGCATTAATCATCAGCGCGGGCAAACAATCATTGAGCTGCTTTTGGCGATGGGATTTTCCCTGGTGTTTTTCCCGGCGCTTTTTACCATGTTTTACGTATCGCGCGAAGGAAAAGCACAGCAGATCGAACGGACGACGGCCGTGCCGTTGCTGATCGAAGCACAGGAGGCACTGCGCAATATCCGTGAGGCAGGATGGACGCAGATTGCCTCATATAATAACAATGTCGTATATCACCCGTCGCTTACCGGGACGCAATGGTCGTTAGCTGCAGGCGCTGAATCTGTCGGCAGGTTTACCAGGAGTGTCGAATTCTCTCAGGTGCTGCGGGATCAAAACGGCGCCATCGTACCTTCGGGCGGCACAGCAGATCCGTCAACCCGCAAAGCAACGGTCACCGTATCATGGCAAACGCCGCTGCCTACGTCGGTCACGGCTGTCGTGTATCTTACGCGGCATACGAATCTGGTAGTTACGGATACGACGGAAGCTCAATTCCTCCTGGGAGATACGACTGCGCACACAAAAGTGATCGCATTGGCCGGCGGGGAAGTGGTATTGGGTTCTACGGGCGGATTCGGTGACTGGTGTCAGCCGTCGCTTACTATCGCTACGGTTGATTTGCCCAAAAGCGGAGTGGCAAATGCCATAGGAGCCATACAGGGAAAGCTCGCCGCCGGAACGGGAGAGAATGCGTCGGGTGTTTCATTTGCCAGTGTGCTGGTAACCAATCCTGATTTTCCGATAAATCCCACGGCTACGGTGTCAGGAACGTTTGACGGATATAAAACAAACGACGTATTTACGGAGTCAGATCATGCGTATCTTGCGACTGATACGAACATTAAGGAAGTTGAAATAATTTCGCTGGCCGGCACGGACAGTAATGGTAAATACAGCGAAGCCGGTTATTTTAATGCGCCCGGCAACGGAAATGCTGAGGGAGTCGTCACATCGGGTACTGTCGGGTATATGGTCGGAGGCACCAAGCTATATTCGTTTGATCTGTCATCCAAAACCGGTTCCCGGCCGATTTTAGATCCGGACGGCGTCACGTTGCCGGCCACAGGAAAGAAGTTGGTTGTCGTCGGTACGCGTGCGTTTATCACGACCAATAGCACTACTGCACAGCTGGTGATCGTCGACATAAGTAACCCGTCGGATCTTCGTATTATCGACCAGATCGGGTTGCCGGCACTGGGAGGAACGTCAATATACGTCAATGCGTCAGGAAGCAGGGCATATATCACGACGGAACAATCGGCAAGCCAGCGGGAGTTTTTTATTATCAACACGGAGAGCGCCTCTTTGCAGTATAAGCAGGTGCTGGGATCCTATGATACAAACGGCATGAATCCGAACGGTGTCATCGTGGTATCCGGTCCCCGGGCAATAGTTGTCGGTAAAGGAGCAGAAGAATATCAGGTTATAGATGTTACCAATGAGAGCGCAAATCCGTTACCCCGCTGCGGAGGCATTCAGATTGATACGGGGGCAAACGGAATTGATACGGTGCTGGAACCGAATGGCAGGGCATATTCGTATGTTATAACGGGAGACGCGACAAGCGAGTTGAAAATCATAGAAGGCGGTCCGGGGGCAAATGGCCGGGATTATTTCTTATCGGGAACGTTCGATTCGCAGATTTTTGATGCGACGAACATTGCTACCGGAAGTACGGAAGCAGCATTCAACAGAATAAGCGCATCGATCGTGACGCCGTCTTCGCAGACAAGTGTGAATCTTCAGTTTGCCGCAGCAGATCCCGTCGGAGGAAGTTGTACGAACGCCGCGTTTGTTTTTGTCGGTCCGGACGGGACGTCTAATACTTCCTACACGTCATCGGACGGTACGACGATATCCGGGGTACTGCCGTTTTCCAATGATGGGGTGGGGTATGAAAATCCTGCACGGTGTTTCCGGTACCGGGCGCGTTTTGTTACCCCTGATGCGACGCTTACTCCGATAGTTAATGATGTCAGTATTTCATTATCACCATGAAAAAAAATCAGGGATTCTCACTCATTGAATTAATTATCTATATGGGGCTTACCGCCACATTGATTTCGGTGATGAGCCAGGTGTTTATTGCCACGCTTGGGTTGCGGTTGGAATCTGAAAACACGACCAGCGTGCAGCAGGATGGGCGGTTTATTATGGCAAAAATTAACTACGATGTCCGCCGTGCTAAAACGATCGTATCTCCTTTGTGGGGTGAAGCAAGTTCGTCTATGACGCTTATTATTCCTGAATTGGGGTCAGATCATACGTATCAGTATGCATGGAGCGGAAATACATTGACACTGACCGACGGAGCGAACGCATCGTTGTTAAACAGCGACCGCACGGTTATTACGAATTTTTCCGTGACACATGTGGGGCAGAGTGCAACTGCAGCCGGCATGATATCGCTATCTTTGGGGTTATCGGGAAATACACAGGTGACATCAGGGCAGCAGTCACTGGATTTACACAGCACGGTAGGCCAACGATAATATGAAACGAAACGATACGCACTATATGTCCGGTCAGGTGCTGATTGCCATGCTCTACATTATGGTGATCGGCATATTGATTACGACGGGAGCCGTCTATGCACTGATCAGTAATACGCAGTCAACGACAGCGTATGAGGCGGGTTCACTTGCGGGCGCGGCCGCAGAAAGCGGAATAGAAAACGCGCTGCTTCGGTATATCCGTAACCCGGCATATACCGGGGAGACGCTTGTGTTGGACGGAGGACAGTCAGCCACGATTACCGTAAGTACGGCTTCCGGCGTCACGATCGTCTCCTCAGGAGCGTACGGGAAGGCGCTCAAACAAGTTGAAGTAAAAGTACATTATAATGGAAGTACGCTTATGATTGATTCCTGGAAAGATCTTCCGTAAGCTATAATACTATGTCTGCCCTGGCTGTTTTACGATCAGAAGCGCTGTATCTTTATTACCCGGACCATACTACCCCAATCGGGGGTACGTTACCGAAGATTGCTGTATCGGACATGGAGGTATTGAGCGAAGAGGCGCTGACAATATCCGTAGCAAAATTTATTCCGGTTATTCCGCATGCGCCCGTTCCTACTGTTTTAGTATTAAGCGACGAACTTTGTTTTACCCAGCCGTTTAAAGAGGGAGACAAAGAAGACGCAGAAAAAGCCCTGGTAGCGCTTACGCCGTTTACCCATGTTGCGACAGCATCACTGACCGTGCAGAACCAACGGTATTTTATCGCCACGAATCAGGATTATTATGAGGCAGTTGTCCGTTCTCTTGCCGCACGGGGCCATCAGGTGACACTCGTTGTTCCGTGGATATGTCTGGTCCGGTCCGGAATGACAAAAGGCGAACTGGACATGGTGACGGTGAAGCGTGTATTCGACAATCTCTCCTCATTGAGGATGTGTATATTTCCGCTTGCGGTTGAAAACCGCGAAGCCCCCGTTTCATCCGCGTCCGTGCCGGAAAAGCCCAAGTCAAAACTTCCGATCGGGTGGATTATATTCGGAGTCGGAGCACTGGCCTACGGGTTTGTTATGTACTGGTTTTTTATCCGCGGAGCGTGAGTCGTGGGCGTTCAGGCTTGACAAGCATGGGAATATTCCCATATGCTGATTATGAATGAATTTTCATGTCCTTAGGAGGGGACAGCTGCCTATGAAATATAAAAAAGGATTTACGCTCATCGAGCTGCTAGTAGTTATCGGTATTCTTGCTATTTTGCTGGCAATCACATTGATTGCTATTAATCCGGCGCGTCAGTTCGGACAGGCAAATAACACGAAGCGCCGAAGTGATGTGTTACAGGTGTTAAATGCGGTACATCAGTATGTTGCAGAAAATCAGGGACAACTTCCTGCAGAAGTAAGCGGGTTGGTTGCAGCAACGCCGACGTTGTTCAACTCAACGAATTTCCCGAACTTGTGCGGACAGTTGATGACGAATTATTTGCCGGCCTTGCCGACGGATCCGTCGCTTAACCTGGCAAATATCACTGACTGTGCAGCAGTCGGAGGTTGGAATACCGGATATAACATATCCAGGGACGCAGCGAACCGGGTGACGGTGAGCGCGCCTACAACCGATAATGCCGCGGTTATTTCGGTAACCAGGTAACGAAACGCAATAGTAATAACCAAAAGCCCCGCGAAAGCGGGGTTTTTGGTGCAGTATAGGATTCTATCCCAGGGAAGAAGTGTCATGCAGGAAAGAGAAAGACGGCACTAAGGAGGACGTATCAGGCGGTTGCAGATCCGCGGGCCGCTTTGACCCGGTTTACCTTGGAAAGGTGAATTTTGCGGAGCCGCAATGAAAGCGGCGTAATTTCCAGCAATTCGTCATCTTCGATAAAGTCCAATGCCTGTTCCAGGCTCATTTCGAGAGGCGGATCGAGTTGAATTGCCACATCGGCGTTTGCTGAATGGATATTGGTCAGGCGCTTGGATTTACATACGTTCATGTCGATATCTTCGCTTCTGTTATTGATGCCGATAATCATACCCTCATATACAGGAACACCCGGGCCGATTAACGCCTTGCCCCGTTCCTGGACGGTTGTCAGCGCATACCCCGTTGATTTGCCGGTTTCGATAGAAATCAACACGCCGTTTCTTGCTTTTGCCTTTTTCGGCGTAAGAGGGAAGTAACCGAGGATTCTGGTCGCGATAATGCCGCTGCCGCGCGTTTTGGTCATAATATCTCCCCGGAATCCCAGCAGGTTGCGGGTTGAAATTTTGTAGATCATTTTGGTGGTGCCGCGGTCGTTTGTGTGCGTATCGAGCATTTCTCCGTGCCGTTTGCCCATTTCCTCGGTGATAATGCCGATAAGACCCGAGTCGATATCAATGGTCAGCTCTTCATACGGTTCGTGGGTGACGCCGTCGATTTGTTTGACGATAACTTCCGGTTTACCTACCTGGCACTCAAACCCTTCGCGCCGCATCGTTTCGAGCAGTACCGCAATATGCAGTTCTCCCCGGCCGGACACGAGAAACCCGTTACTTGTCGGGCTCGGTTCGATTTTGAGTCCGATATTCGTCTGAATTTCACGGGTGAGCCGGTCGGCAAGCTGTGTGGGGGTACCGAATTTCGATTCTTTGCCGGCAAACGGCGATGTATTCGGGCCGACAAGCACTTTGAGCGTCGGTTCCTCTATCTGCATGGTCGGATAGCCTGTCGGATCAGAGGGATCGGATAGCGTTTGGCCAATCGACATTTCGTTGCTTCCGGTAATTGCAATAATATCTCCCGTTTCTCCCGTTTCTGCGTGGATGCGTTTTAATCCTTCGCTTGTGAATACGTTTTCGACACGGAACGTGCCGCGGGCGGTATTTTCATCCAGCACAAGCAGGGTGTCTCCCTTTTTTACCAGCCCCTGGCTGACTTTGCCGATGGCGAATTTTCCTTTATGACTATCAAAGTCCAGTGTCGTAACCAGCATTTTAAACGGTTTTGCGGAATCGCCTGTGGGAGAGGGTACGTGCGTGACAATTGCATCAAATAACGGCTGAAGATTGGCAGGTTCCTCGAACGAATCCGGAAAATGATCCCATGCTTTTTCTTCCCGTCCGACGGCATACAGAACAGGGAAGTTCAAATGTGCCTCATGGTGGGCCAGGTGCAGGAAGAGTTCTTCGATTTCATGGAGGACTTCTTTCGGCCGCGCGTCTTTCCGGTCAATCTTGTTGATAACGACGATAACGGTAAGGTTATGTTCCAGTGCTTTCTGCAGCACGAAATGCGTTTGGGGCAGCGGACCTTCTGCCGCATCAACAATCAGCAATGCGCCGTCGGCCATGTTTATGACGCGCTCTACCTCTCCGGAAAAGTCTGCATGTCCGGGAGTGTCTATGATATTAATTTTGGTCGTGTGATAGAGGACGGATGTATTTTTCGCAAGAATGGTAATTCCCTTTTCGCGTTCCAGATCGTTACTGTCGAGGATTGTGGTTGCGGTCATTTCAGCCTGGTTCTCGCGGAACGTATGTGTTTGTTTCAGCATACCGTCCACGAGCGTTGTTTTGCCGTGATCCACGTGCGCGATAATCGCAATATTTCGGATGTCCTTTTGCATAGTCGGAGTTCGAAAACGGGGGTGATTGGGCAAGGATACAGAAAGCTACCTACCTACACAGCCATTGACGATACGCGCTAGTATATCAGTTTTAGGGGTTACTCTGCAACTTTTGCGGCCTCAGGTTTCTCTTTTTTGAGGAATACCCACCATGTCATAAATATGACATATGCGCCGTACATGAGGATCTGTGCTATATCCATCGTTTGTGTAATGCCAAAAACGGCTTTTATCATGTCGCCTGCAACTGTCGCTTTCGCAGGGATAAACGAAAGGGTAATCTTGGTCAGTTCCGGCACTACTCCTGCCTCTGCAAATTCATGTATACCCCTGGCAAACAGACCGGCTGCAAAGAGAATAAGCAGCGCACTTGTCGCGCGGAACGCATAACGAACCGGAAGTCTGAGGGTTGCCGCGAACAGTCCGAGTGAAAGAAGCAGGCCGCCAAAAAGTCCGCCGGTAAATCCCAATAATATTTCTCCGGGATCGGATGAAAAAACGATAGTCGACAAAAAAAGTACGATTTCAAATCCTTCACGGAACACAGCGGTGAAGGTGAGCCAAAACAGCCCCCTTTGTTCCTCTTGTTCCAGTGTTTTGCGGATTGTTACCAACAAATGCGTCTTGTAGCGGGCAAAATATGTATGGAGGAAAAATACTGCCCAGGTGATAAATATTGCCGACGTTGCCATAAGCATTCCTTCGATAAATTCTTCTATTTTTCCCGAGTACACATGTTGTATTGTCACTCCGAACATACTTGCAGCAGCAAGAAGTACCATGCTGACTATTGCAGCAAAAGCCGTCGCCATCCAAACGGTCCGGATACCCTTTTTCTGGTGTAGCTTTGTGAGAATTCCTAATATGGTAGCTACGATAAGGGAAGCCTCGATGACTTCACGCAGCGTAATAAGAAAAGATGCAACCATAATGGTCTTCCTTCAAGCATAAAAAAACGACCCCTTACCGTAAAGGCCGTTTATCGTAGCTAATTGAGGACGGGAGCTATCCTCAGCGCTATGTGCTCCCTTTATGAGAAAAACTGTCGTCTCATGTGATATACATTACCAAGTATTGGCGTTACGGACAAGAGGCGATGATGAAGTTATTGATTATTACCGTGTATTTCTTGATAATCAGATCATCATGCCGGAAGAAATACCAGCACAGACTGCCGGAGTACCGCCAGCGCCAGTACCAAGCGACGGATCAGTGATTATCCCTCCGGAGCCGGCCGCACTCCCCAAAGAAGAGAAAAAATCATTTTCCGCTCCTGCAACCGGCGCGATTGTATTCGGTGTGCTTCTTCTGGTGGGTGTGATGGGTTCGTATTTTTTTTATGTCGTCCCGCGTAAAAACGCAGTGCGCCTGGTCGATCAGTTAAAGCCGCATGTTGCGACTCTTAAATCCGCAACGTCGGAAGTTATTGATAATCTCAACAGAATATATACATTAGCGACAGAACAGGAAAAAGCGGATCCGAAACAGAATTTACAAACCCGGGGATTGCTGATCCGTCCCGATGTGGCAAGTTTGGCAAACAGCGCTGCTATTTTGGGTTCTTCCATCGAAACAGGACAAAAGGCAATTGTTGAACGCGGTCTTCGTGAGGTTGCTAAAAGCATGCGGGGATCAATGCGTACGGTTATTCAGCCGCAGTCGGACGTGCTTGGTGTTACTGAGCCGGCAGAAGATCCCAGCATGCAGACGTTCCGTTCACTGAAAGCCGAGACGGTGAAAGCCGGGGAATCGGTCAGGAAAGCAGAGGCTTCACTTACACAACTCGTGAGCATTACCCAGTCGCTGCCATCTTTGTCGGCTGATGCGAAAGGGAAAATTACCAGCAGCGGCACGCTTAAAATTTCCGCAAACGGGTATTTGTCCGAAGCGAAAAAAATTGCGGAGTACTATCAGACACTCAGTGACATCGTGATCGAAATGAATACAAAAATCACCTCGTTTAAGTCTGCGTTATCGTCGGCCGGAACCGGATTCGGTGCAGTATTGCAGTCCGGAAACTCGGTGACAGCGAAAACGACGCTTGCGCAGGTGCAGGTATTTCTGGATCAGGGAAATAAAGACATGCAGGACATGAAAAAACTTTCCGAAAAGCTGACTGGTATGCCGAATGAATTGTTACCGATGGCCTCCGCGGAATATCACGCGCATAATATTAAGGTATTGCAGGCGGCTACGACATATTTTACCGCCCAGTCCGGCATATTGCAGGTGTTGGTTTCGGGAGCCAAAACAATCGTGGAAAAAGCCGAGCAGAATACTCTGGCATCATCTGATCTGATAACATTCCGAAGCCAGCTGGCAACGGGAGTATCCCAGTCAGCCCTTTCCGATGCGAAATTTGCCTCCGATCTGCAGACGCTGCAGGGAGAAGAAGGGTCGCTTACGATTTCTTTTTGGCAGAATAATACACGGTTAGGAGACGGCGCCAAGGTTGCGGAAGCAGTGGGTGCGTATCAGACATCGCTTGAAAAACTCCGCAAGGATAATGTGATCAACGGCCTGGTTCGATAACAGTCCGCACGGTCACAAACGAAAGAGTTGTCATACCCGAGTTTTTCACACTGTGAGCCTGACCCGCGGGTATGGTAACAAAGCTTCCTGTGTCAACCGGCATCCATGTGTCACCTACAAGGATTTGCCCGGTACCTTCAAGAAACAGATAAAATTCTTCCCCGTCCGTGTGGGTGTGTATGGTGAGCTGTTTGTCCGGTTCAAGCCACGCGTAATTCATGGTCGCGATGGTTCCTTTGTGTTTTTCTTCTGTGGTAATCAGGCGTTTCTGGTGCGTGGTGCCCTGATGTGTTATTTCTGTCCGGATAGCCGCAAGATGCTTAAGTACAGAAGGTTTCATATATGTATCGTGCAGTATATCAAATATGTCTCATACCGGTCAGGCGGTTGCAAAAACAGAGCGGTATCGGGCGCTTGAAGTAGCCGGCACAGATCAATAGAATGAGGTAGTACATGCCGCTGAATCGAAACATACTGCTTCTTTTGTTGTTGCTTCTTTTGTCGGCGGGCGTTGTTACATTGCGGCAGGCGGATGGATTGAAAGGGATCCCGGCGTGCAAAGGATGTAATGTTATTGTTATATCGCTGGATCAGGTGAGGGCAAAAAGCCTGCCGTGTTTTGGGTATGCTCAGAATACTGCGCCGAATTTGTGTCGGCTTGCCGCGAAGTCCCACGTATTTACCAATGCCTATGCAACGGCATCACGGACGCTTGATAGTCATTTTTCCATGGTGACGTCGTTATATCCCGGCACGCATACCATGACGCTGCCGTATTCGAGTAAGTTACCCGCTGATGTCCCCACCATTGCAGCACGTATGAAACAAGAAGGATACATGACGTATTTTTTCGGACCGGATTGGGATCCGCATTTGCCGCTTACGAGGGGATTGGAACGGGGGTTCGATAAGACGTTTGCCGCAGATGATCCGAAGCGCTGGATAGAGGCGATGGATTCTCTCGCAACGCTTTCGGGATCACTGAAACAACCGGCGTTCTTTTTTATGCATACCTATATGGCGCATGAGCCCTATATACCTGAGCCGGAAGACTTGAAATTGTTTTATGACGGGCCGGATAGGAAACAGATGAACTATGAAGAATTATGCGCGTTTACCTATACACGGCTTACGAGTATTCATCCGGAGCTGGCCGTTTCCCCGGCAATTCCCATGTATTGTGACAAATTAACGGCATACCAAGAGAAAAATTCCGGGAGTTTTAATGATTTCAATGATATTTATACCGTGTTTAACGATAAGTATTGGCATCAGTTTGACGATATGCCCAAAGCAGAAAAAGCCAGGTATACGCATGCGCTGTATATAGCGCAGATTCATGAGCTGGATACGGAGTTAGGGAAATTTTTTACGTATCTTGAGCAGAAAAAATTGATGGATAACACAATGATTATCATCGTCGGGGATCAGGGTGATGAATTTTTTGAGCATGATTCATATTCACACGCGTGGAGCATGTATAACGAAGTGCTGCATGTGCCGTATATCGTCTACGTGCCGGGGACTGCGGCGAGCCGCTCAGATAAGCTGGTATCCCTCGTGGATATTATGCCGACCGTATTTCAGGTGCTCCGTAAAAACCTTTCCGTTCAGGTTGCCGGTATCGGCGTATTTTCTTCTACAAAGCACCGCATGATTATTGCGGAGCACGTGAGCGACGGGGCGCTTGCTCTCCGGACGGACGCATATACATTAATCCGGCGCATTGCAGGGGAGTCGGTCAAGATAGAATTGTTTGATATCAGAAATGATCCGGGGGAACAAATAAATATCAGCAAGGATAACGATACCGTCGTTGAGTCGATGCTTCGTGAATATAAGGAATTGAAAAAAAGTTTTCCTGCCTATTCAAATACAGCAGACCCGCTTCCTACATGGCTCAAAGAAGAAGACAAAAAACGACTGTTGGAAAGCGGGTATTTTTAGGTAGTTCTGCCTGTATCAGTATTCCCAATACGGATAAAGCGCAGACATAGCTGACGGTGTAGTTATCGTTACATCTCCGACGGAAAGCGCCGCATCATTGTCGCGGAATATATTTTTCCGTATGCGGACCAAAGAAGGATGTGCGGGATCGAGGGAAAGCGCGACACGATTCCGGTTCAGCGTATTGGATATGATCATCGTATTATCGTGCCGTGTGGCGTTGGCCTGTGTGTCGGTGTCAGCTTCTTCCGGCGCCCCCTGAAGTTCAATACCAATGTCGGATTCTCCTGCAAAATTATGTATGAATGCGTTATTGATAGTGGGCAGCTGGCGCGTAAACGCGAGAATTGCAGGGCCGCTGTTTTTGGAGGATGTATTGTCCGCAACACGGATGCCGCTTGCGTTGCTGATAAATATACCCATCGCGTATCCGGGTTTTCCTGTCGTCGCTTCGTGACAAAATGACCAGCCGAGATTATCGCTCACGGTATTGTGGTGTATGGCAGTATTTACAAACGACCCGCCGAATATTTTTATGGCCGCACACCCGGACGCATTCTGACACGCGTGTGTCACCGTATTTCCGGCGATTGAGATATGCTTTGAAGCCGTATTTGTTTTTTCGTACCCGGTTATATGTATGCCGTAACTGGCTACGTCGGACACTGAATTATGTTCTATGCGGATTCGGCTTGCCCTGCTGATGAATATTGCGGGTTCGTTAAACGGAAAACCGGATGTTGTAATGGACGACCGGACAATCCGGATATCCGATACGGTGTCCACGCCTGTAGGCGCGCCGATAAACGATATCGGCGATTTGGAAATACCGGATAGATCCGCATGGTCAACTACTACATGCCGGAGCAGGCCGTCATTTTGCATAGTTGCCCGGATGCCGTCTCCCGAAGATGATATGTGCATATTGAGCAGCCGGATTGCTTCAAGATGACGGTTCGGCGCAAAGACGACTGCGCCGGTTACCGTATTAAAATAATCGTGATCATTTATTGCAGTAACCGCAATGCCGTCGAGTTCGACGGCAGATCTGCTAAGAAGTATGCCTATATTCCGTTTTCCTATCTCGATAGGGAGTCCTTTCGGATTTTCCGGTTCAAGCGGCCACAGATACAGCGCGTGAGTTGTGCTGTCATAAAAGTACTCCCCGGGTGTGTCCAAAAGACCCAGTGCATTGTCGACAATATATTTGGAATATCCGCTGCTGCCTGTTTCCTGACGTCCGTAGGTGAGCGCGCCGATCGGTTCATCCATGGTAAGCGTTCCGTGTATGGAATCGTGTGCGGTTACGGTTCTGGCATATAAAAAGGTTCCGCAGCGCTGTGCGCCGTCTAGTATAAGCGCCCTGCCGCCTTTCATGTCGGGGGCGCCGATTAGATGAGTGCGGTCAGCAAGATCGGATTGTGTGGGTCCTTCTCCGGTTGCCTGCCACCAGAATTCATGAAATTTATCCGGGTTTTCCACCTGTACGTTCGGACTCCGTGCCCGGGTGAGTGATTGTTGTGAGCCGTCTTTCAACGTTTCATTTATGATGGTAGGAGATTCATCCCAGGGAAGAGAGGCTACGAATACATGGTGTCTGACCGGTTCCGGCAGACCGGGACATGTTGATGCGCTGCATGCCACCCACTCCAAGAGTGATGATGGTTCCGCGCCTGTAAGTACTACCTGCTCATTCCCTTTGGTTTCCGCCTGCAGCCGGAGCGTCCGGCCGGTTCCCGCGGAGGGTGATATGTGCAGTGTTTCTCTGTAGATGCCCGGCAAAATATGCACCGTGCCGCCGTTTCCGGCCAACCGGATGCCCTGCTGTATGGATTGAACGGGATGCGACCGTGTACCGGTTTCGGTGTCGTTTCCTTTCGGTGAGACGAACACGTGGGGTTGCCCGGGCATGAGAAGCAGGATGCTGATACTAACGGCAAAAAGGATTGCTATTCCGGTTCGTCTCGTGATCATAACGATACAGTATGAGTATACGGTACCAATGGGTATGATAACATCAGGGTTTCCCTGACCGGTCCGGTACCGTTTATTATCTTAATCTGGTCTTAATGCGGTATTGTATATAGTTTGTCTAAAGGAGGTACATTCTATGATGGAATTACCAGTTATTAATTTTTCTGAAGCATTCGGAACCAAGCTGGCGGTCGGCCTGCTTACATTTATCACGGCTGCTACCAGCGGAGTAGCAGGGTACAAAATTGTCAAAACGGTTTCCGCGCAAACACCGCCGAAAGCAGAAGCGGTTGAAGTGCCCAAAGCAGATACGGAAGCTGAAGCAGAGGGAACCGTAAGTACGGGGGTACAGATAACACCGACACCGACCGCAAAGCCTGCGACGACGCAGGTTTCAGGGTCCCTATCCGTGAAGCCAACATCCGGTACCGTTTCCGGCCGGTTATCCATAAGCGGGGATACGGACGAAGATGACGACGATAAGAAAGAGTATGAAATGGAAACAAAAGAGAGCGAAATACAACAGCACGACGAAAGCAAAACGGAGGAGAAGACGGAAACCGAAACGCACGTTGAAGACGGACTCACCCGGTAAACCCGCAATTACGGTATGAACGACGGAAAACTAACGGGTTCCGGGAGTGTATTAGTATCACACAACAAACGGCAACCGCTGGCATTGGGTTTGGGTCTCTGTATCGCACTTGTCGGGCTCGGTTTGTTTGAGCTGCACACACCGGTGGTGCAGCCGGGAATAAAAACGATGGGCGCCCGGGAGCTGTCCGGGTTTGACGGGACAGATCCGGATAAACCGATTTATCTTGCATTAGACGGATTTGTATACGACGTCTCTGCAGGGAAATCTTATTATGTAGCCGGCGGAACATATCATTTTCTCGCCGGCAAAGATTCCTCGGAGGAGCTGCACATTGCGGGAGCGGGTATTATCAAACGGAAATACCCGGTTATCGCAACGTTTACAAAGTGACGTATGAATAAATCTGCCGGCTGGTTTGGTATTTGGAGCGTCGTGTTTATTACCGTCAATCTGTATTTTTTTTCCAAAAGTGACGTCTCGGTACTGATGACCCGGCCGTTTCTTTCTTTGGGTCAGGTTACCGGGCTTGTGGGCATCATATTGCTTTCCCTCTCATTTATACTCGCTCTCAGAAGTGCGTTTATAGACAAATTATTCGGCGGACTGGATAAATCATATACGGCGCATCACATGACGGGAGGGATCGGCACAATGCTGACCGTTCTTCACCCCATGTTTTTTGTCCTGCAGTCGCTTCCTAATACACAGTCAGCTCTCCGGTTTATCGTGCCGGATATTCGTAATCCCGCGTACCTTACCGGAATGATTGCGTTGAGTATTCTCATCGTTCTGATTGTTTTGACACTGTATGTCAGATTGCCGTATCACATCTGGCGGTCGCTGCATCAATGGATGGGAGCGGTTATGATAAGTTCAGGAATTCATGCGGCGTTAATTTCCAGCGATGTATCCAGATATTTGCCGCTCCGCATATGGGTTTTAGGATTTTCCGGGGCCGCGCTCCTTGCTGCATTGTATATGCGGTTTATTTACCCGATTCTCAAATTCCGGCACGTATACGAAGTACTTTCCATTGAAAGGACAGGCGATATGTTTGATATCCGGCTGAAGCCTAAGGGAAGGACGATGAAATTTTTTCCGGGGCAGTTTGCGTTTCTCTCCGTTCCGGGCGTGTTCGAAAGCGGAAACGGGCATCCGTTCAGTATCGTATCCCATCCTTCGGAGGGCATTCTGCGGTTCGGAATAAAAATATCCGGTGATCACACTCTGCGGCTCCGGGAAGTAAAAAAGGGAGACACCGTGTATGTGCAGGGTCCATACGGCAGGTTGGCGGAGCCGTACTTTATCCAAAAGAGCCGGCCGGTTGTGTGTGTGGCGGGAGGTATCGGAATCACTCCGTTTTTGGGGTTACTGCGTCAGCATGTGGACAGCAAGTCGGAGCAGCCGCTTACCCTCATTTACAGTGTCCGGTCCACATCCGAAGCGGTATATCATGATGAAATTCAATCGCTTGCGCTGTGTTCTTCGGCTGTTTGTTACCGTTTGCATGTTACAAAGGCGGAGGGCAGGATAACTGCGGAAGCTATTACCCGTATTTCTCCGAACGTATTTGCGGCAAACATATTGCTCTGCGGGCCGGAAGCAATGATGATCGGTCTTCGGGATCAGTTTATGCGCCGCGGAGTCCGCCAGGCGCGCATTCATTACGAAAATTTCGCGTTTATCGGATGAAACATATTATCAAAACCGGTGTCGCGCTTTTTGTGGTTCAGTATCTGGTTCTTGCCGGTGTCGTTTTCGGCATCGGAGCGCACGTGCCGGCGGCAGAAGAAACACCGTCGATCCCCACACCGGGCATTTCGGCGACTCCACGGCCCGCCAAGACGCCGGTTAGAGCTGTAGCCCGGGAAAACACTGCTCCTGCCGGGGAAGCGTCTGCTCCTCCTGTCGAACCGACGGCAGTTCCCAGCGCCCAGCCGCCCGCTGCTGACACAGGGTGTATTATCACGGTACACGGTACACGGTATAATGTGACCGAGTTCCGTATTCAGCATAGCGGAGGAGATATATTTACCTGTGGCGCCGATATGACCGCTGTATTTGATTCGCAGCACTCTATGCGCACGCTTCAGAGAATGGCACCTCTCGCTGTAAATTAACATTTTTGTATATGCGTATTCTTTTAGTCGAGGACGAACAAAAAATAGCGGATAATCTCGTGACTATGCTCAATACCCGGGGGTTTGGTGTGGACCGGGTAGCCGACATTGCCGGAGGATACCGGAAAGCAGCTGATACGGAGTACGATCTGGTGATTATTGACCGGGGGCTTCCTGACGGAGACGGTGTTGTATTGGTGCGCCGGCTGCGCGGGGAAGATAATGCAGTGCTCATTCTGCTTCTGACGGCCCGCGGGCAGGCAGAAGACGTCGTCGAAGGGTTAAATGCGGGGGCGGATGATTATCTAATCAAGCCGTTTCGGTTTTCTGAACTGGATGCCAGAATCCGTGCATTACTGCGGCGGGTAACACCCTCCCCCGTGCAGCCGGTTATTGTTCTTGCGGATCTTACCATCGATACAAACAGCAGGACTGTCCGGCGGCGGAATACGTCTATTCCGTTGGCTCCGAAAGAATATGCGCTGCTGGAGTATCTGGCGCGGAACAAGGGGGTGGCAATGGAGCGCATGAATATACTGGAACATGTATGGAATGAACATACTGATGAATTTTCGCAGACTGTTGACGTGCACATCCGGTATTTGCGGAAAAAAATCGATGACACATACAAAAAAAAGCTTATCCGTACCGTGAAAGGCAAAGGATATATGCTATGCGAATGACATTAAGACAGCAAACCGTCATCGGGTTAAGCATCGGGTTTGCCGTAGTCCAGATCATGACGGCGCTGATTTTGGCCAGGCTTTCCTACACGCTGACGGAACGGGATGTCCGGGCATATCTGACCCGTGAGGCGCAGGATCTTGTGCGCACGCAGTTCCTTATAACAAATCAGACACTGACGTTCCGGCAGGACAGCGAAGGAAATACGGTGACGGACCGGTTAAGAAAACGCGGATTTTCGGTACTTGTCGTGAACCCCGACGGCACGGCAAAAAATGTGTTCGGTATTTACCGGACGTTTATTACCGAAGGTGAAGACGCACGCGGTGTAGCCGGAATC
Source organism: Candidatus Gottesmanbacteria bacterium (assembly GCA_023245355.1). Classification (GTDB taxonomy): domain Bacteria; phylum Patescibacteriota; class Microgenomatia; order UBA10105; family UBA927; genus UBA927. The sequence continues at coordinate 182,883 of JAHFKN010000002.1, forward strand.
CGGGAGGTGACTGAACGCGTATCGGACGGATATTCCCACCTCACACTGCCGACGCATGAGCAATTCGAAACATATACATTTCCCCTTGTGTCTTCGGGTAAAACAGTCGGGTTCGTACAGGTAGCACGGGAAGAGCGGTCGCTGTCTGATATGGTGAGCAGTTCCTCTCTCATTATGCTCGCGCTTATTCCGTTGTCTATACTTTTCGGAGTGTTTTTGTCGCTTTGGATTGTGCGCAGGGCACTGTCTCCTCTTGAGCGGCTCACCCATGCCGTGCGGCGTATTCCCGACGGGGTATTTCCGGAACATATTCCGGCAATTTCAGATACGTCGCCGGAGTATACGATTCTGGCCACAGTGATTAACAGACTGTTGTCGTCACTGACGGCAATATTTGCGCGTCACAAGGAATTTATCGGAAACGTTGCGCATGAATTGCGCACGCCGCTTACGAAAGCGATCACGGCTGTTGATGTGATGCTCATGAAAGATACGTCCATGTCTTCGGCGAGTAAGTCGGCGTTGCAGTCAATACAGGATGATTTGTTCGGCATAAGTGCTTCGATAGACGGTCTCATGTCCGTATCGCGGCTCTATGAAGCAGATCAGTCAGGAATGATGGAAACGGATGTTTCCGTTCTCGTAACGCATATTATGAACGTGCACGATGACGCGATTTCAAAAAAACACATTCATATACGGGTTGATGCCGCACATACGGAGATGCTGCCGATGCCGCCGGCAATTGCAATGTCGCTTCTGGGAAATATTATCGGGAACGCCATAAAATATTCACATGACAATGGCGAAATACTCATACGCGCCCGGTCAACCAAACAGGAAATGCATATAGAGGTTTCCGATGCCGGAATCGGCATGTCCGACGAAGTCCGTCAGAGGATATTTGACCGGAGATACCGCGGAACCGCGTCATCTCACGGATATGGTGTGGGCATGGCACTGGTCCGGCGTATCGCGGATATGTGGCATATAGGAGTAACGGTACAAAGCCATGAGGGAAAAGGTACTACGGTTATGCTTGCCATAAAAAAGTAGGGGATGCCCTGCGTGCCACAATCCGGCCGCATGGGGTATACTGGATTCATATGAACTGGATTCATTTTTCTTTATTGTCCGCATTGTTTGCCGCTCTTACGGCGATATTTGCAAAAATCGGCATCAAACAGGTGGATTCCAATCTCGCAACTGCTATTAGGACGGTGGTTATTTTAGGATTTGCATGGGGAATCGTGTGGTATCAGGGAACCATAAAACAACTCGGCAGTATTTCCAGATTCTCCCTGTATTTTCTGCTGCTTTCCGGGATAACGACAGGATTGTCGTGGCTGTTTTATTTCCGGGCATTACAGATGGGAAAAGCTTCGCAGGTTGCGCCGATTGATAAGCTGAGTTTGGTCATAACCATCATGCTTGCTGCAATATTTCTCAAAGAAAAAGTGACGCTTACGACGTTTTTGGGAGGTCTGCTGATGGCGGGAGGCGCCATACTCGTCGGTTTGGGGAAGTAGTCGTAATTAAGCGCCGAGTGTGGTATAGTAAGAGCGTGCATAAACCATTTTATGCAAGCGGATTTTTTTATCACCCGGCCTCCCAACAAATTCTCTTGCAGCAACAAATTCACGGCGACGAAGTAAAGTTTGTCCTTTTCCGCGGCAAAAGCCATAACGGTACTGAACCTCAGGCAGTGTTTCAGGAATGTGTCCAGGACGCACTGGGAACGTCTGTCGATATAACCGAAATCCGCCCTGTCTATGATTACGTCCATGAAAAATTCGGAATGCACTTCATATTTTATATCGAAGTGACCGATGTACTTCCGCAAAAATTGACGGCGAAACAGCAGGCACAATGGATTTCGTTATCGAAGCTTACGAAGCACAACATGAGCGAGCAAACCCGGCATGATATCATCGTAGGTGAACGGGTTATTCGTGCGTTGCACGAACAGAAAGAGCCGAATTCTCCGACCAAAGGCTGGCATTAAATATCCCCGGCTTGTTAAAAGCCAATCGGTTTGGTAAGCGGATAAAAATTACCGATACGTTTCTTTCAGCCTGAGTTTTCTGCCGCTGTATGTTCACTTGAGGAATGGTGTTCTGCCCAATTTTATAGGTGTATATTTGTGATGTATCTTACTAGGTTATACCCTGGGCAGGCGTGTGTTCCCGTGTGATTTCATCGGAAGATAGACAAGCATAGTCCTCTGATATAGTATGCACCCATGGCGACACATCAATCGGAAATACAAGCGCATACGGGCCTCATAGAGTTTAACGGGCAGATTATAGAAAAAATGGTAAGTGAGCATGAAGTCCAGGCCATGGTGCAGCGCCTCGCCGATGAAATTTACCGGGACTACGCCGGGAAAAAACCGCTTCTCGTGGGAATACTGAAAGGTGCGAATCTTTTCGTCGGAGATCTGGCACGTGAACTCGGCCGGGGAAATCCGGAAATCGGCAGATTGCCCATGCCGGTCGAAATAGATTTTTTGCAGGTAAGTTCGTATGCGGGTGATACATCCACCGGACATGTGGAGAAAAAAATGGACATATCTACGGATATAAAAGGCCGGGATGTCCTACTCGTTGAGGACATCGTCGACACCGGGAAAACGCTCACCTGGATCAAAAAACAACTTCAGGAACGGCAGCCCGCATCGCTGAACGTCTGCGTGCTGGTCGATAAGCCGGAACGCAGGGAAGTATATTTTAAGCCGGAATACACCGGGAAAAGCATTCCGAATAAATTTGTCGTAGGATACGGGCTGGACTTTAACCAGGAATTCAGGAATCTGCCGTTTATCGGCATTGTTGTCGGTCAGGCGTGAGCAGATACGGAGCAGTTCCGTTTCATTCCCGTAGTACAATGGAAGAACAGGAGCGCATAGGGATGAAAAAAACACGCATACACTCACAAAAAACTTTAGGGAATAAAATCAGTGACGTGCTTATTACGTACGGAAAAACCCAGCTGTTGGTGATGAGTGTTATTACCGTTGTTACCTGGGTTATCCTCTCGCGCGTCGGCGTGCAGTTTGCATTTCTATTGGCACTTATTACCGGGGCGGTTTCCGTGGTTCCTGTCGTGGGTATGATGACGGCCGCCATCATCGCGTCCGCGGTGGCGATATTTGATAGTATCCGGTTTCTCCCTGATGTTTCCGTTCTGTTTGAGGGGATTGCCGTGCTGATCATTTACGCGTTGCTCAATATGGCGACAGACTATTTGCTGTCCCCGTACCTTATCGGCAAGTCGGCCGGTATTCATCCGGTTATGCTGTTGGTATTTGTGTTGATCGGTACGTTTACGTTCGGCATGTGGGGAGCGTTGTTAACTGTACCCGTTATATTAGTCCTCAAAACAATCAGCGAACATTATCATCTGAGCGGGAAGTGACACCGCTATATAGAGTTGTACGCTGATATTTTTCCCGAAATTTTTATTTGGTTCTCATCGTATATGTTTTTATTACCCCAAACGTATTGGCAGGTGAAACAAACCAAAGAAAAAGGCCGCGGCGTTTTTGCGGCCAAAGAGATACCGGCCGGCACCGTTATCGGCGATTATCTCGGCACGATAATTGATATGGCTCAGTTTGATCCGGCAGACGATGCAGAGCATTTATTCTTAATGTATTTTACGGATTATGCGTGCATATATCCCGATGCTGCCTCCCCCGGCGTACATCTTCTAAATCATTCGTGCAGGCCAAACTGCTGGATATACAGTTATCGCGGGCACACGCTGTTTTTTTCCTTGAAAACGATAGAACCGGGGGAAGAGCTCACGATATCATATCTTCTGAGTCCGGATGACGGGACCTGTGAGCCCTGCACGCATGTATGTAAATGCGGCAGCAGATATTGTACGGGTTCGATGCATCTGTCTTTTGAATCGTACGTCCTCTGGCAGACATTTCTGAAGAACGAACGGAAAAAGACGAAAAGAGCGCCGTTTCGTTACGGCAAAGTATTGCCGAAACTTCCGGCGTATCCGGAGACGATTCCGGGTAACTCCGTGTATGCAAAGATTTGGTCCGCCTCTATTCCTGAAGTACGGAAAAAAAGGGGAGATGCGCTATAATGCATGGGTCATCGGACAAAGGTGATGTATGCTTTGGAAATTATTTTTTCTTTTCTTCAAGATTAATCTGTTTACAACCAGCGGACCGGCATCCTATGGTCTGGCGGAAAAACTTCTGGTTCCGGACGTGATCAATGAAAATAAATTTCAGCAAATAGTCACGATTTCCGCAAATATTCCCGGCAGCGATGCAATCCAGCTGGCCTGGCAGGTGGGATTTCATGCGGCACACATACGGGGTGCGGTGATTGCGATTTTGGGGGCGCTCGCTCCCTGTATACTGCTTGTGAGTGCGCTGATGTTCGGACTTAAATTCGTGCCGCAGGCATTTATCGATAAATTTTTTACCGGTGTCAAACCGATTTTGTTTCTGTTTTTGTGTCTGACTGCCATCAATGTGTTCGTACCCAACGGCGGAATAAATCCCCGGTCGCTGTCGATTTTGCTTTGCGGCGGAATCCTGCTGTATCTTCAGGTGCCGGTTATCGCAATCATGCTGATTGCGGGCGTGGCGTCCGTTTTGTTTTAAACGAATTGATGTCAGCGGATTATGCCTAATCCGATGATCCCGACTATTATCAGGTATCCTGCAATCAGATAGTTAAGGAATTTCGGGAATGCCAGAATCAGTAACCCGAATATCAACGATGCCAGCGGGCTTAAGTTTGTAGTAGAAAAATTCATAGATGTCACCTCATTTCCTCACTCGTCCCGCAACAGGGACGAGTGATTGTTTGCATGTTAATTCTGCATGATGCGTCCGATATATATAACGACGACTGCGCCTATGACGGCAACTACCAGGCTGTATATGTTAAACCCGGTAACTCCTGCCTGGCCGACTAATCCCATGAGAAACCCTCCGACGACCGCTCCGACTACGCCGAGTACGATGTCTTTCACCGTTCCCTGCCTGGAGTTTGTTTTCATGATGACCGATGCGATCCATCCTGCAATAGCCCCGAAAATTATCCAAAGTACTATACCCATATTGTATTCACCACCTTTTTTGTTATAACGCACGACGTATATCCGAACGCCTGAGAGGCGATGGATGAGTACCGCTCTTTCCCTTATTTCGTTTGATTAATATTCACGTCTATTTTGCTCGGTATATTTATCTGCGGCGTTCCTACCTGCATTTGTCTGATTGCGGGAAGACCGAATGTCATAAATATATAGGCTGCTATCATGATGACGATGATCCCGATTATTAATCCCATATATCCGCCCTTTTCATCTGATGCCGGCGGGGGATTGTTTACTATTGTTGTCATAAATGTATTTCACCTCCCTATGCGTTCATATGCATTCTTCTTTACGCTTATTGGCTGTCAACCGTTTGTTCTACCTCGCTTTGGTTTGTCGGTTTAACCAATTGGAACAGTGCGACTATGCCGTACGCTATGATGGTGTATACCACCATGGCTATAAGCGTAGACCATTCAAATACCATATCTGAACTTACTGTTACTCCCAATATCCCTGCAAACGGCAGCGCAAACGGGCTGCTGATGGCATAGATGAAACCGGTGAATCCGCTATAGGCATTTGCTCCGAGGAACTTTAAGATAATTCTAAAGGCAAGAACTATTTCGATAATTCCAAGAATGTACCAAATAACCTGATAGGTTCTGAAAATGGCTTTTTTGGTATCGTAGGCTTTTTGCGGGGACCCGGTAGCAATCTGTGGTTTAACCACTTTTATCTGTCTGACGACCTGCTGTGAAGGGGTGGAAACCGTAGTGACTTCCTGAACTTCCGCTTCTTGTTCTGTCATGTACTTTCACCCCCTTTGCGAAGATATGTATTAAGGGTGTTATACCCTGAAATTTATGTCCATGAAGCCGTCTATATGAGAACTAGACAGTTCTACAGGCGTAAATCCCCTCTCATGCGAGGAAGATACCAGTCGGATTATTTCGCTTGTTTCGATATCAGGGTGCGTACCGCGGGATTACTCAGGAATTTTAGTTGTATGTGCGGATCGTTGGTGCCTTCTATTTGCGGCGCATATGCCTCCAACGCGTGTTCGACGATTTCAGATGTCGTGAGTCCTTCCAGTGCTCCGCGGACTTTGGCCCGCTTCATGAGCGCCGGGTTTACAAACGCGGTAATGCGTTGTTTTAGACTATTTTTCATTCTTTACATATTGTGCACTTGTTACAATAATATGTCAAGTTGCACATATTTGCATAAAGAGTATACTGTATGTATGTTCCCGTATCTGACAATAATCGCCAGTTCGGTTTCCGTATATATATTTATCGTTCTGGCAATCCGTGTATTCGGAAAAAACGAAATATCCCAGCTTTCCGTCGTCGATTTAGTATTTATCCTGCTTATCAGCAATTCCGTTCAGAATGCCATGGTAGGCGGCAACGCGACATTGACTGGCGGGATCGTGGCGGCATCGTCTTTGTTTGTGGTTAATTGGATTTTGCGGAGTTTATTGTTCCGGAATAAGAAAATCAGCAATTTTATCCAGGGTACGCCCGTGATGCTCGTGTATAAAGGAAAAGTGAATGATCAGCACCTAAAAAATACGAATATTTCGATGGATGAACTGGAAGCGGCCGTGCGGGAGCACGGAGTAACGGATATAAAGCACGTGGATCTGGCAATTCTTGAGGTGGACGGAAATATCAGTATTATCTCTCATAATTTTACAAAAATTTCAGCGCGGAAACGGATTCCGCACCGTACCCTGAATAGGCATTAAGGGTGAAAGGCAGGTATATATGATTACCATCATTTTCATCATAATTATCAGCGGTATTTCAGTGTATCTTTCACAGTCTAACCTCACCCCGGTAACCGTCCATGTAGGACCATATGCATTTATGGATATACCGCTGTTTTATGTCATAATCGGCTCTCTGTTAACCGGTTTGGTTTTGGCATACGTCATGCACCTTATACAAACCGTGTTTATCGGATTTTCCATGCGTAAAAAAGATACAAAAATTAAACAGGCGAAAAATGAGATTGCAGAGCTGACAAAACAGGTGCATAAGCTGGAGATAGAAAACGAAAAACTAAAAAACACTCCGGCCGGCAATGAGCCGGACGATTCTAACGCATTGTGAAATCATTGTTAGCAAAACTCTGGAAGTTAGTAAACCTCCCGAAAGGAGTGCAATTATTTGTTATGCGCTTCTTTCAGAGTCAATTTTTGGTGGGGGTTACCGGCATCATTTTTAATGATAAAAATGAAGTACTGCTTTTTAAACACACATATAGGCAGCACCCGTGGAGCCTACCCGGGGGATATATGAAAGCAGGTGAGCACCCTAAAGAGGCGCTTGAACGGGAAATTAAGGAAGAATCTCATTTGGTTGTAAGCGCCGACGCCCCGCTCAAAACCCGTACGGACCGTGACGGCGCACGGCTGGATTTATGCTACACCGGTGTATTTATCGGCGGAGAATTTGCTCCGAGTCATGAGGTGTCGGAATACGGATTTTTTTCGGAGGACTCCATGCCGCTCTTGCGGAGTAATCAGGTGTTGTTAATCAACGAAGCCCGGAAACAACGCATTCAATCCGTATAGCGGCAAGAGACCCCGGAGCGTATTACCTCACACACATTAGGTTCTTTTCAAGGGTGAAGGGAAAGATATAATAGGTATATGAAAGCATTTATAACAGGTCTTGTCATCGTTATAGTTTTGGGTGTTGCCGGGTTTATGGGATTTAGGTATTTGTCGCGTCAGACACCGCCGGCATCCGACTCGTCACAATCCCTGACGGCTACGCTAACCGGAACGCTTATGGCAGGAAAAGGGGATGATTATTCATTTGTGCTGCGGGATGCAAAGGGTAAAACAACGGGTGTTACTTCACAAACCATCCAATTGGATAAATACGCGAATAAAAAAGTCGAGGTCACCGGGTCATACTCCGGTACCACGCTGTACGTATACACACTGATCGAACAGTAAAGAATGTTCCGTTAACCGACTGGGTATAGTGCTCGTTGTTGGTATTTAACCCGTTGCTTTCTTCACAAGGGCTAGGATTTTTGCTTCCTCACCGGCTGTCAGTTTTTTGAGTGCAAACGTAGTAGGCCACATGGCTCCATCGTCCAGGTGTGCCATATCGCTGAAACCGAGCGTGGCGTACCGTGATTTGAATTTTTGTGCGCTCTGAAAGAAACAAACGACTTTGCCGTCTTTATTGGCGTACGCGGGCATCCCATACCAGGTTTTGGGTTGTAGGGTAGGCGCGTCGGCCTTGATGATGGCGTGAAGCCGCTTGGCCATCGTGCGGTCAGGTTCAGTCATCTCGGCAATTTTTTTGAGCACGGCGCCTTCTCCGTCCGCTTTGTCCGCACGCAGCTCCTCGGCGCGTTCCCGCATCGCGGCTTTTTCATCGTCGGTAAATCCTTTGACCGGTTTTTTGGTTGTGTTTGTCATACTGTTGTTTCCTCCTTAACTTTTATGTATTCTACATTACCAAATATACCACTGAATTATAGAAGTATGAAGAAGTGTGCCGGGAATTAATCTTTCAGGTGGTACGATTCTGTGAGCCAGCTCATGCATTCATGATCTAATTCCCGGGTGTTATGGATATCAACACAATTTTTGACCACGTTGCTCGACATGGGCACAGACACTTTTAATCTCGGTGTATCTAATGTTCTGTCTAAAGCGAAGCGGATTTCCATGCCGTCTTTTTTGGGCAATACCGCCAGAAAGTCGTACGTTCCGAACAAATGAATACAACACGGCAAGGAAACAATCTCACATTTCCCGATGTTTTCCTCTATTTGGCTGTGTAACGAATCAAATAATTCCTTGGCCTTCTCTTTGTGTTCGAAGTGTGAGGCAACTGATACCCGTTTACAACTATGAGGCTGGTTAGCTTTCTGAAATATCCGATCGCACCGGGGACACGTCCACATACTTTCATTATACCCGTTCCGTCCGTGTATCCTGAGCTGGGTGCGGCCGGATGTATAATCAGGGTATGAATCTTACAAATGACAACTATGTAATCTACATGGGGACAAAAAATTTTACGGAGAAATACTACAAAGATAAAGACGGATGGGCGAAGATTTCAGCGAAAGGCAAAATGTTCCGCATGACATCAGAACAGGTGCTGAATCATCTGTTGCCGGCAATAGCGGGTGTGAAACCAAATCTGATAGTCAGGGTAGAGCACAAGGATAAAACTACAAAGGGAAGTGTTGGGTAAAGTAATATCGTTCCCCTAGAAATTCTCAACAATTATCTTTTTCATCTCCATCAAATGGGAAAAGGCGTACGGGTGCGTCATGAGTTCCTCCATGTTTTCCGGTACAATTTGCCAACTTAACCCATACTTATCTTTACACCAGCCGCATTGTTCGGATTCTCGTACACTCGACAATTTTTCCCAGTAATAATCAATTTCTGCCTGATCTTTACAAGGAATCGAAAAGGAAATTGATTCGTTGAATGTAAACTCGGGTCCGGCATTAATCGCTACAAATCGATTGCCCATAAGTTCAAATTCGATTGTTAATACTTTGCCGGCTAATTCTTTCTGAAAATCTGCTAAGCCCTCATAGGGATAATTCGTCGTCGATACGATTTTGCTATCGGGGAATACTGATACATAGAAGTCGACTGCCTCTTTTGCATTGCCGTTAAACCATAGGTTTGGGGTTATATTTTTTGACATAGTACTTCGAACGTAATTTACGCAACTGAGCCGGTTTTAACAGCTCCTGCACGTTTGTAGTTTGCAAACAGTACGCCGCTTGGCGACGTTTTACACGTTGTTAGTTTAAACGCTGCAGGAATTGCACCGCCCTGGAACAAACGTTTTCCCTTTCCGAGGGTCACCGGGAAAATTTTTAACCAGAGCTCATCAACGAAATCGTTTTTGAGAAGTGTCTGAACTAAATTTCCGCTGCCGTACACCTGCAGATCCGGACCGGTTGAGCTTTTTAGCTTTTGTAATTCTTTATTATTGTGTATTACTACGGTTTTTTTCCATGTCGTGCCCTTTAATGTTCTTGAGACTACATATTTTGTAATTTTATTGACTTGCGGCCACCCGTCTGCATGCTCCGGCCAATATCCCGCAAAAATGTCATATGTGACGCGTCCTAGGAGCAGATCATATTTGCCTTTCATCTGTTTACCCATTTCTTTCCCCGACATGTCATCAAAATAGGGAGCGGTCCAGCCGCCGTATTTAAAATTACCTGATGTATCTTCCTTGGGTCCGCCGGGAGCCTGCATGACGCCGTCTAGGGTCATGAATTCGAGGACAATTATTTTTCTCATATATGTATTTTATCATACAATTGCAAGGCTAATTTGTGTATGTTGAACTTGCCGAAGTGCCCCCAGATAGGATTCCCTTTGGTGTCTTTAAGTACCGGACTGTGAGCCGTTCGTTCAGACCCCTGTAAATAAGAAGAAAACTGGTATAATACTAGTGGATGTTTAAATCGAATTCTTCTCATAAAGATTTTGTCCGCGTCAGACGTCTTTCCGATGTCTGACTTGTCGTGCCATCATTTCCAATACCTCGATAGGAACTAAACACCGCAACCATTGCCCACTTTGCTTGTGGTCTAAACATGTTGACCAGAATAATCCCGGAGACAGGAATTCTTCTTGTGGTGCAAGGATGAAACCTATCGGATTAAGTTATAAACCCGATGGCGAATTGATGGTGGTGCATCTGTGTCTAAATTGTAGCAAGATTTCCTGCAATAGAGTTGCAGGCGACGATAACTCTTATGCAATATCTAGCTTATTAGAAGAGCCAAGTAATCTCACTAAAGAAATAATTACCAGACTAATTAGTCGGGGTATTAGGTTGTTGACTCAAGACGACAAACAGAACGTCTTAACAATTCTTTACGGTTATGACTATTGAAGTCGCGTATATAATCAAGACCTTAAAAATTCCGAAGAAATCCGTAGAAATTGCTCCCCCGGTAGGATTTAGTTTGGTTACAAACCACTCACCAGGAGTAAGATTCACCTCGATGACTCGGCTCATTAACTCCAGGACTGCGAACCATCGGCTCTCATTCTCCCGAAAAATAGATATAAAAAAAGGAGCTCACCGCTCCATTTTTTATATTTGCTCCGCGTATCTAGACTCATTATACCTGAAGATTACACCGAAATTATCCAAGCGTTTCAAGATTTGAGATATATTGAAGAAATGAAGCAAAGGTGGGATGAAATCAAAAGACTGCAATTTAGACATCAAACGATAGCTACTTAGTTGTTTCAACTAAACCTTTTTCGGTTAGCACTAGAAACCTACTATCTTCCGTCACTCTAGGCTTTAATGCTTTTAGTCCGTATTGTTTATAAAAATAATTCTGTAGCACTTTTTTGAAATCCATCAAATAACACGACACATTAACAGACAGCTCCCATAAAGCATCAAGTCTCGCTTCAAAACTATTTTCATCTTTGTTGTTTGCCTCTTCGGGGTCTTGTAGTAAAAATATGTTCTGAAATTCTTCAAATACTTTGTCATTTTCTTTTTTGAAGACCAACATTATTTTTTGTAAGTCTTGGACAAATATCTCGTAACTTTCCCATTTTTGTAAAAACTTATAAAATTGAAGGTTTGTACCTACCTGCATTGTTTCATCTATCCACCTCTTTACCGCTTGTTTCTCGGTCCCAACATGCTTGAACGACTTTGTAAACTTATACGCTTGTACTTTTGAAGAAAATTCACTTATTTGACCTGCATATTTGTCTAACTCCTGAACAAGTTCTTTATAAATCTCGTGATTGATCTCGTTTTTGTGTTGTTTAGCTTGTGCGCGAATTACGAACCAATAAGTTACTAACCAACCAAGAATAGTTATCAGGAGTTCAGGTTTAGGAGTTATCCAGCTAAAGAGTTGACTCATAAGCTTGTTAAGTCAAGTCAGACAGGGATATTATTTCTTATTCTCGCTATTGGCTTGAATAATTGTTGTAATGAGATCTTTTTGGTTTTGCCAGATAGTTTGAGTAATTGATACAACTTGTTCATTTGTCATATTTTTTCCTAGCTGTTCAGCTAACCTGTTGCCTGTATTTTTTGCCATTTCAATCAAGGCCTGCTCTCTGTCTCTTTGAATTTTTATTCTGAAATAGGCGATGAACGTAGCAATTGCTAGAAGGAGCAATCCAGCCACACCAAATATCAGCTGTTTTGTAAGATCTTTTTCTTTCAAAAAACCTAACAAAATAATCAAACTCCCTACATATGTGACTAATCCTACAATACCGAATTCTCGTAGAACCTTGATTACGCTTAACTGTAATTGATCGATAATTTTTTCCATACCAATGAACAAAGTATTCACTTAACTTTTACTAGGTTATAGTAAGCAAATTGAGCTCCCCCGGTAGGATTTAGTTTGGTTACAAACCACTCACCAGGAGTAAGATTCGCTTCGATGACTCAGCTCATTAACTCCTGGACTGCGAACCGTCGGTTCTCATTCTCCTAGAAATAAATATAAAAAAAGGAGCTAATCGCTCCATTTTTTATATTTGCTCCGAATCATGGATCAGACAAGAACCTTTTTCCTATCATAAATCTACAACGAGTATCATTTACCTATTCCGCGCGCGAGTATATCCCATGCCTGAATTATCCCCGTTGCAGCAAAAATAACTCCGATAATAGTAAGCACCAAAAACAATCGTTGTAGTTTATCGTTCTTCTCATTTGCAACTGTAATTGTACGAATTAACCTCTGTATATCACCCTGAAGATATACAATACTGTCATCGAGACTTGTGAGAAGTTTACCTAATTTTTTAGTTTGTTCCGTATTGTTTCCCTGAAGATTTTGCAACTCAATCACAGTGAGTTCAAGCCTGTCATTCGTAGTAGCTGTGAGATCATTAGCAAAACCGTTACCCGTGGTAACCTTCCTAAATTGTTCTCTTCCTTTTGGTTGTGATTGATCAACACCTTTTAATTCTGTCATATTTATAGAAATTTTAAACCTGCGGATGCCATCTAAAAGCTCTTCTGTAGCCCGCTTTTTCTGCCTCCGCAACAGTCATGGCATAAAATTCACCTTTGCTAGGTTCTATCACAACAGTGTCGTACTGTTGATCCATAGGAAGATGATAAATTTTCTCTTTATTTTTGCCTGAAATATTGCATTTAATACATGGATATCGTTCAAGCCTAAAATTCTCCACAAGTTCTATTCCCAAATCTTTAGAAAAGGATTTAGCAACCTCTGATAATTTTGTAGAGGTGTAGAAAGCGGCACGCACCTTATGATCTGGAAAATCTAATTTGTATCTATAAACAGTACCAAAAAATTGAAATATATGATTCTCATATATAGTTTTAAATTGTGACCAATTTTTGCATTGAATCACGACGACCTCTTTTCCTTTCTTAGCAATCAAGTCTCTGCCCAAATCCTCAAATCCCTTAAAAATTCCATGAAATTCTACCTCATATCCATCTTTTTCAAACAAATATCCCACATATCTCTCGTAAAGAAATCCAATTGCACCCTTACTCTTTCTCCGTTCCCAATACCTATCTAAAGCGAGTTGGTTGCGCTCAACTGTTGGAAGTTTTCTATACTCTTCTTTTGATAAAAACTTAATTGTAGGATCTTGTAGCTCCTCTTGCGTATACTCCTGCAAAACCTTTCTTGCTTCTAGCTCATCTAGCAGCTCTCCTTTTGCGTCTATAAGAAACGGAGCGAGTGTTTCGTAATATTTGTTAATAAACTCTGTAATCTTAGCCTGTTTAACCGCTTCTGTTTTTTGCTTCGAGAGATCTCTCACCAAATCTGCGGATTTTTGTGCAGGATGAGATTTTGTTTCTAAATAACTTGCATATCGTCCGTCATAGAGCGATAAATATTCTGCATATGCTTCAGCGAGCAAAGGAAAGCCAAGGGAATATTGCTTACTCAAGTCTTCCAAATCTTGTTTTTGCTTATTTACGATTTCTATTCTTCTTTTTAGCTCCTCGTTTAAGGATTCTAATTCCTGTCCGCGGGAATTATACTTTTTTTGGGTTTCGCCGAAGTAAGAGTAAACAGCTGCAACAGCATAGATGGTGACGCCTATAAATATTAAAATTGCTATTTCCATAGTTAAGTCACGCTTTTAGTAAAATGGCAGTTTGGATATCCTACGCATCCCATAAATGCCCCATATTTTCCTGTACGCCTTACAAGACCTTTACCGCACTGCGGACATGTGGGAAACCTTAGTATTCTTCCTCTGAATTTATATCTGGTTTCCGGAACTGGAAAGGGGGTAAGGCTTGGAAAAAGATAACCGATTTCAGGTGCAATTTGAGATAGAGGTGTTCCTTTGGGTATAACTTCATAGGTTTGTTGTAGTTGTTTTTCAAATGATTTGATTTTGGGATATATAAAGAGCGAAATAAATAGCATGAAACAAGACCCCGCGAATAATAAAAACAGCATAAATTCCATAATCTGATGGCAATCTAATGAAATAGATGTCCGCTAAGGAAAGTATACTTCTTTTAAGTACGTATGTGGACTACACAAGAGTGGGGATAAGGCAAGAATCCACTTTTTCTCGAGTGAGAATTTTCCACCATATCTTGCGTATTCAGTACGTCGTTACGGCATATATCACCATGACAACAAATTTGATGACCTATCTCATAACCTAACATTGCTTTTCATTTAATTTGACTATGCTAAACTGGTATTAGAATGAATACCCAAACAACCTCGGCAACAACTTCGACATACGACAGGGTAATCAGAATTGCTCTAAAGCAAAAGCTAACAACTGAGCTAGCATCTTATAGGCTAAAAAGTAAGTGTCCTGCTGACATAATTGAAGAATTAGGAGTAAAAAATGGGGCAGTTAGAATTGATATGGCTGTGGTCAACGGCATTATGCATGGTTATGAAATAAAAAGTGATCGTGATACATTGCATCGACTCCCTAATCAAATGAATGAATATAACAAGGTGTTCGATAAAATTACTCTAGTTGTTGGTATTAGCCACCTTC
Source organism: Candidatus Gottesmanbacteria bacterium (assembly GCA_023245355.1). Lineage (GTDB taxonomy): Bacteria > Patescibacteriota > Microgenomatia > UBA10105 > UBA927 > UBA927. The sequence continues at coordinate 197,992 of JAHFKN010000002.1, forward strand.
ACGAAGCTATAAATCTTATTCCGGATTGGTGGGGTCTCAAGCTTGCTAAGATTAATCCCAATAATGAAGTAATTTTTTATAACATTAGAGAGGCAGAAAACAATAGAATCCAAAATGTAATTTCTGTGGCAAGATTATTGTGGAGAGAAGAAGCTTTACAAATACTAGAGGAAAAAAATATGGCTCGGGGTGTACGCTCTAAGTCTCGTGAAGAAATATATAAACGGTTGGCAGAAGTTGTAGAAATTGAATTTCTTAAAGAAAAAGTTAGGCAGACGTTACTGACGGCACGGGAAGATTGGCGATTTGGAACAAAACCAACATCATATGGTGATTGATACACCAAGCTATCCAATCTTCGTTACTACCTGTACCTGACTGAAGCTTTTCTTTGATATACTTTTTAAAATAGTCTGCTTTTTCTGATATTTTGGCGTCACCCCAACTAAAATCTGAACCATAATAGTATTTAGAACCTACGAGTAAGTTGGCATTTGCTAAATACAGATCAAATTTTCGTTTCTTTCCTTTCATAATTAACCAATTGTCTTCGTGGGTGTATTTAATACTTGTAGTTGGATCAAAATATTGTAAGGCTTCCTTAAATACAGGATTTCTAATCGTATAGTCCGAAAAAATAGGCATTCTTACATGTTTATTTTTTCTAGCATTTAACCAGTATTGCCAATCAACTCGCGGGAGCGGAGTTAGCTCTTCAAATTTACAGTCGTTTAGATTTTCGGGAAAAGCGCCACTAGTGAAAATAAAATGTTTCCAGTTGATTAGGTTTTCAATTTTTTGCCCTAAACTAAAATAGAATGAATATTGACCGATATCACCATCAATTGCTTTGATATCAATCAACAAATCTGTTGTTGCTACACCTAGATTAAATTCTAACAGGAAAGCATCTATTTTCTCATTTAAAGTCTTCACGTCGGTCAAATCAGATTGCGTGATCCTGAGACAAAGTCCTAAATTATGTTTACCAGACAATTCACAGATGGCTTCCTTTATTCGCTTATCATCATTCAGATTAACAACGGGAATAAGATTTAATCCTTTTTCTATTCCAATGTGAAGAATCCTATCAATACTTTCTAATTTCAATTGGATAGTATCATGAGGATCATGTAGAAGCGTAAAATCGACATATACTTCGCTTTTACCCCAAGATTTCAATATTTCTTCAGGAATTTCTATTATTTTCTGTTGCTTAAATTTGTTAACAATCTCGGAGGTCATCTCATCGGGCGTTTTCTTAACTTTTACTTTCTCTATCTTTTTATAGAGAGAAACAGTTGGCATAACCAACTCTAATAACGGTCTAACTCCGCTTTTATCCGTTAATTCTTGAAGCGCTCGTTGTTCCGCCCTTTTCCATTTTAGTATGGGAACATAATTAATCATGTTGTTTATTTTTACTCCCAACTTTCTTCTGGGAAATATTGCCGAATTTTAGCTTTATTAACAAGATCATTTAAATATATCCATTTTTCTCCTTCATATCTTATTTTCCCAGCAACAATAGCAACGTGAACTCCTAATTCTGCCGCCAAACTCTGAGCCGCAAGGACAGAAGGCACCAATTTTGCTGGGCTAATTTCCCATTTACTTGAGGGTATTAAGGCTTCACTAGCAAGATCATCTGCCTCTTTTTCTTCTGAACTAATATCGCGACCTTTTATACTATCTAATTCGTCATAATAAAAATCAGTATCTTTATCGAAGTGTAAGACTAGATGAGCAATTTCATGCATTAAGGTAAACCAGAAATTATCCAATCGATCGTATCGAAGTGTTAATCCAATAATTGGATTAACTTTATTAACTAATAATGTCGCACCATCTAGCTTTGTTTTTGATAAATGTTTTTCAATTATAAGTATAATGCCTTTTTCTAGTAATGCTTTTTTTGCCAATGTCGGTCCATTTTCAGAAATACTTAGTCTTACTAACTTTTGCATAAAATTAATATCAATTAAACCATGACTATATTTAGTAGAAACTTTTATTTTTTGTGCTTTTCTTATAACTTTAGTTGACCATGCTGCTAACGCTTGTTTATCTGTATAAGGAAGCACTCTGTAGCTAGATTTGCGCCATAACGCCACCAGTTGAGCTGGAGAACCAATGGGCAAAAAGAAGTTTCTCAGCAAATCTGTTTTTGAAAGTTTTTTTTGGAATGATTCTTCATCAAAATATCCTCTAGATTTCATTTCAGAAACCAAACGATCATCCCAATTACGATACTCAGAATCTTCGGTAAAGTCTGGTTTCTTAATTAGAACTTTTGCTGGGATACCTAGCCCCTCCTGTAAAGCTCTTACCATCTCTAGACTTAATTGACGTTTGCCTGAAAGAATTTCAGAAACTCTACTTCTGCTACCTAAATAGTGAACTAAGTCTGAAGGTTTAAGTCCAGATTGTTCCATTCTAAACTTAATCGCTTCAATAGGATCAGGAAGATCGCTTGGAATTTCTTTTAATTCATAGTCTTTAATTAAAGTACCAAGAAGACTAAGTTGTTGTCCTTCGTCCGATTCAGGATCTGGGTCACGACTTAAAAGCTCTTTGAGCAAAGCAAGAGCCTCTTCATAATCTGTAGCGGTTTTAATAACTTTTATTTTGTTCATATTGTCCTCTCATGCCTACCAATTGTCGTACTCCCGATGTGTTCCAATCTTTTCTACTAACACCATCTGACTTTTATAGCTTATAGTTGTCAATATTCTATATTTGTTCCAGCCTATGTTAAATATCACCTGCTGGTCCTTCAGAAGACTAGCTTTTGGAAACTTCGCCTTTAAATCATGCGGAGTTTTCCATTCGGCTTCTTCAATTTCTGCTTCCCAGGAGTTTATTTGCGGTCTCGCATCCGCATAATGCCTTTTAAACTCCTGTAATCGTTGTTTTCCTAATAATTTCATTTTGCGGTTTGGGTAATGTCTTGATTATTGTTCCCATATTGGGAATAGTATCACAGCCCCCAAGAACATTCAAGCCTTCTCTTTTCGGAAGGAGTCGATCTACTAGTGGGTTGATTGCTATGCGTGCTTAGCAACACATTTTATAGGCTATCTATTTGGCAGGATACTTCTCGGCAAGCCCAACTCGAAGGTTGTTTCTTAGTACATCGATCAATTTTCTTTTTTCTGTTTTCTGGTGATTCTCCCGAAATTCATCAGGATACTTTTTTCTAAGTCCCGCTTGAAAGCTTTGTTTATATCCCTCCGACAGGCTACGCTTTGATTTGTGTCCGCTGTTCTCGATATTGTTTAGTGGCTTTGCATTGTATAGAAGGCTAATTGGTTTCTTAAAATCGGACAAAAACCATAAAAGTAGGATCGAAAGAATTCCTATAGCACCTACGAGGATACCCAACTTGCCCCCATAGAATGCGATCATAAGGCATATTCCGATCAATGAAATAGATAATCCTTTCATTCCAGCGCGAGATGCAATGACTCCGCCAACGACCATGCTCACCAGCACCAATAATAATACTTCGATCATATCGAAAATATACCATTTTTGAGATCAATATGCTAGTTATCGTCTGTAGAGTTATCGACTTCTTTTACCTACGATCTGGGTATGAAGGCATCTCCAGCAAGGCGAAAACTCGGTGAGGCGATCAGAAAGATTCGTACCAAGCAAAAAATCTCTCAAGAGGAGCTTGGGTTTCGGGCGAAGTTACACAGAACATATATTGGCGCAATAGAACGGGCAGAACAAAACGTTTCCATAGATAATATCCATAAGATAGCAAAGGCATTAAAGGTGTCCCCCGGCGACCTTCTCAACTAACTCCATAGTGGTAATTTTCTTACACGATAAATGGTTGCCATAGTGGGATTTGTTGACACGGTAAAAAGAGAATCCAGGTGAGGTTTTTTGACACGATAAAAAGGAAGTAGCAGCGGAGTTTGGAGACACGGTAAAAAGAGAGTCGTAGCGAGGTTTTTCGACACGATAAAAAGGAATGCATAGCGACTCCAATATTCCTAGTTGACTCCACATAGTTTTCATCACTAGACTTGTAAACTGAGAGATAGAAAAGCTCCTAACCCTTTAACGAGGACGGTAAAGCGATCTAGATCAGAACCTTTGTGGTTCTATTGGATTTCTTAGCCGTCTTTTTTTATTGGAAAATCGGGTGCATCTAAGAAAACTCCTGTTGAGGTATGCACCCGAGACAGGAGTTTTTTTATGGATCATATAAGTAGCGTTATTAAAGGAAATAAATTAGCCAATAACGTTATTAACGTTAATGTAAATAATTCTTCTACTAACGTTATTGGCGATAATAACGTCACTTCTAGGGTTGAAAAATACGCGTTAGACAGAGGCTCATTTACTCCCAATACTCCTAAAACCAAACTAGCTGAAGATATCGCAGCACATTTCGACGATACAAAAAACTATGCGTTCTACCTACATGTGGTTAACCGCCTGGGTGAATCACGAGCGTATTCCTTCTTTAGGAGCATACAAGATGAAATCAAGGAAAAATCCGGCACTCGATATCCAATTGTAAGCCCAAAAAAATATTTTGCCTGGAGATTTAAACGGGGGTATCGATGAAAAAGTTACAAATCGACAAAAAAGCCACAAAACAGATACGCATCGATGCCGGGTTGCATAGATTGCTCAAGTTGAAAGCCGCGGGCAGTGGAGAGTCCATTAAAACGCTTGTAGAGGGGTATTTAGCAGAAGTGTTGGCAGTCGTCGATGAACCAACAACCAAAGTTTAACTATGAAACTTTCATCTCAAGCGCTTACAGACTTTAAAAAAATCTTCGAAGAAGAGTATGGTGTAGTGCTCACTGACGAACAAGCACAGTCTAGGGCAATACGGTTATTACGGCTAGTAAAAATGATTTATAAACCCATTGTAAAACGAACGTGATATGATCTTAATATGCTAGTTATAGACTGCAATATATGAAGAAATATTTTATATATGCCAGGAAATCAAGCGAGAGTGAAGATAGGCAGATGTTGTCTATTGGATCTCAGATTACCGAACTAAAAAAACTAGCAATAAAACTAAATCTCGAAATTATTGAACCTGCCTATGAAGAATCACAGTCCGCTAAAGATCCAGGAAGACCACAATTCAATGAACTAATGCATAGAGTATCAAAGGGCGAGGCTCATGGCGTTGTGTGTTGGAAGCTCGACAGATTGGCTAGAAATCCGATTGATGGCGCAACAGTTATCTGGGCAATAAAACAAAACGGAATTGATATCGTTACCCCCTCCCAAACTTTCAATCAACAAAACGAAAATAGTCTTCTCATGTATATGGAGTTTGGAGTGGCTCAAAAGTTTGTGGATGATTTATCTAAGAACGTAAAGCGCGGATTGAATACCAAAGCTGAAAAAGGGTGGCTTCCTAGTGGTGCTAAAGCGGGATATATGAACGATAAGTATGCCGAGAAAGGCAGTAAGACTATTCTTCCCGATCCTGATCGATTTCCACTTATACGTAAGGCTTGGGATGCAATGCTAACCGGCACGTACTCCGTTATCGATATATTGAGGCTCTTGAATAACGAATGGGGTTATCACACGCTAAAGCATAAAAGAATCGGCGGCAAACCAATGAGCAGAAGCCAAATATACAAAACGCTTACCGATCCCTTCTACTACGGCGAGTTTGAATATCCTATGGGCAGTGGAATATGGCGTCAAGGCAAACACGAGCCAATGATTACTAGAGATGAGTTTGATAAAGTCCAAAGGTTTCTCGGTAGGAAAGGTAGACCACGACCGCGAACCCGCTCATTTGACTATACAGGGCTTTTAGAGTGCGGTGAGTGCCATGCCATGATAACCGCCGAAGAGAAGTTTCAGATTATCTGTCCGAAGTGCAAACAAAAGTTTGCATCTCAAAATAAAGCTGCATGTCCAAAGTGCAACGTTCTCATCGAAGAGATGAAAAATCCTACCCTTCTGCACTATGTGTATTATCACTGTACGAAGAGAAAAAATCCCAACTGCACCCAAAAAAGTATCCGCGTTGAAGCACTTGATGAAGAAATGGATAAGACACTGGCACGGTTGCAAATATCCGAACGGTTCAAAGATTGGGCAATAAAATACCTCAACGAAATAAACGATCAAGAAGCTGAGGAAAATGTATCTGTTTTAAAGTCTCTTCAATCGGCGAATGAAGATATTGAAACTAGGCTAAACAATTTATTGAAATTGAAAATATCACCTCAGAATGCCGACGGCGGATTGCTGAGTGATGAGGATTACCGAAAGGAAAAAGAGCGCCTATCAAGCGAAAAGAAAAAAATTGGCGAAAAGCTCGGTGGTAATAATTATCAAGCTGAACACTGGAGAGAAACAGCAGAAAAAACGTTCGATTTTGCCTGCCGTGCTCGGTATTGGTTTGCTAATGGAGATCGGCAAACAAAGCGTGAGATTTTAGCCGGTCTTGGTTCGAACCTAGAACTTTATGATAGAGCCGTGCGTATAAACCTTGAAAAACCGTTGCAGTTTATTGAATTGGCAATGGACGAAGAATCAACAATAGCGGAAATGTTCGAACCTACAGAAAAGCCCAATATACCAATCAATTTAGAGGCATACTGGGCTACAAATCTATCTCTGCTCCCCCGGTAGGATTCGAACCTACAACCTTCTTCTTAACAGGAAGCCGCGCTACCATTGCGCCACAGGGGAATGTTAAGAACGAGAGTATTATACCATGATTTTCGGCTTGGTTACCT
>JAHFKN010000003.1:0-55006 GCA_023245355.1 Candidatus Gottesmanbacteria bacterium
GGGACTTGCAACGATATCTATTGGGGAAGTACTCCGTGAAGTAAAAGCCGTAGGGCAGGATCATCGGTTTTGGCCTCTTTTTAAGGATGCAATTACCATTGCCGACGCCGGAGGCATTGTTCCTGACGAGCCGATATTCCGGTGTTTTACCCGGCTGGTTACCGAGCATCTGGACGCAGGTAAGGAAACGGTGATTTGGATCGGAGGACCCCGAAGTGATCAGCAGCTGGATTGGCTGGATAGGTGGACGCGTGCGTGCGGATACGAAGAAAAATTTATGTATGTTGACGTTCCCGATGACATTGTATTTGAGCGGGTAGAGCAGAGGAAGTCACATAAGCGAACTGACGATCAGGCTGTAGAATATCGGCTTGCGGAATTTGAGCGGGTGACAAAACCTGTTATTGATAGGCTTCGGGAACAGGGAAGACTTCATGAGATGAGCGGTACGGGCGGGAAAGAACATGTCGGCACGAAGGCGGTGGAATTACTTTTCCCCGGTGTCAGGGAGCCGGAAATACGGCTTCCTTCCAGGGCGCGAAGATAATTTTATGCCTGTTCCGGAGTTCTTGTGCGGCGATGTCCGTTTCTTCGTTTCTCAGCGGCTGACCTGTGGGTTTCTGCGAGCGCACGAAAATGCATTGCTTCCCGGGTATCCAGTTCTTCCGAAGCGGCGTCTCCTTTGCAGGATGCAAATCTGGCAAACGCCTCGGCGAGCCCCGCGCGGGATTCTGCGAGTTCTGCAAGCATAAGCTGGAGTTTTCGTCCGTTCACAGATTTAATTTTGGATTGTCCTGATGCTATTAATTATATCTTATCTGTGAAGTCCAGTCATAAGAACTGGGCTGCACGGAAAAAACGGGAGCAGAGGCACAAAGTGCAATAAAATGATGCGATACGCATCAGTTTTATATAAATACTCCCCCAAGGATAACAAAGATGTTCCCACACCAAAACGGTGAGGGAAAAAAGGGATGGCGACGTAATGTCGCCATCCGTATTTCGCGTACGTTGTTACGGCAGAATGATGACCAGTTTTCCCTGGTTATACAGCTCAGCCCAGCGGGCGAGTTTTTTCCAGGAGGCGATGTCATCCATACTGTTTGCCGGTTCAGGCAGGTTGTTCGACCAGGTGCCATGACCGCCATTACTGACACAGACATTGGTTGCCCGTATCCTGTTGCGTCCGCCAGTCGGACCGTCTTTCCAATCCCAGTTGAGCATATCGTGGAGTTGTTGGGCGGTGATGGTTTCTGTCGGAGGATCGAGTACAACGCCCTGCATGGAAGAGCAGTCTGCTCCCGTGGGCTTTGTATCCGTTTCCGTAACAGTTATGACATACGGCGCGGTCAACGTCAGTGTCGAGGTGTCGGCCTCCAAAAGGACCGCATCGGATGAGCCGGTAACAGCCTGACCGACGACCCCGTTTCCCGCACCGTTGACGACCTGTCCGCCGTTGTTGATGATGACGAGACTGGTTGTGTCAACCTGTTGACCGGTAACGCCGTTGGCAACTGCTTTATCCGGCAACGTCTGCCCGCCATTGTTCACGACTGCACTGTCCGAGTCCGTGTCAATTTGCTGTCCCGGCGCTTCGGTGGGGCAGTTGGCGTTTTTGGTCGGATCGCATTTTGCGTGCGCGATACCATAGGAGGCGGCGGCGAAGACAATAATCGTCAAGACCGTCAGCAACCTGCGTAACCACATAGTGTAATTGTTCATGGGTTTCCTCCGTTTCCTTATAAAAGGTAAAACGGTTTGTACGAAGCGGTGCTAAAGCTAGCATCAGATCGCAATGTGACTTATTACTAAGCCCTTACATGTGTCCTAATCGGCTGTGATCACAGGTGTTGGCCAACCGATTAGCCCGAAAAACCAAGTCGCAGTGCCTGGTCGCAGTGTCTGTCTTACCCGTACGGGCGGAATGAATTCCTCCCGGGGCAGCGGCAGATCGTTATTTGGTTGTCGAATCACCACCTCCTTTGTGTGATGGATGTCAGGATGATGAACTATATCTTTTATAAAAAAAGATAATCAGTTTGGATTGTTAAAATAAATTTCCCCGGTGTATAGGGAGGAATGTTCCTCCATATGCATCGGGGAAACGTATTACAATCACGCGTCACACGATACAGGTGTTTTTGTATTGTTATCCTTGCTGTTAATGAGCAACAATTCTGAATAATCAATCGGAGCATCGCATATTGATGCAGGATCAAGGTGCAGAATTCAGGCCGTATGCCCGAAAGGGGATTATAACAGACAAAATAGCCTGTTGCCAAGATACGTACTATAGGGTATACTTATTCCCTGTGAAGCCGACTCTTCTTGCGATCATAGGCAAACCTCTCGCCGGCAAAGATACTCAAGCCGATTTACTTGTCGCAGCACATCCTGAGGCTGTCAAAATTTCAACAGGCCATATCATGCGTGCCGTGCGTGAAGAGGGGGAAACCCACCGGTTCTGGCCGCTGATCGGGCCGTATATCCCGATGATGGAGCAGGGTCTGAAATTGCCGGATGAGCCTACGATTGCCATGCTTAGTGAGGTCATACGGGAACAATTTTCAGAAGGGAAACAGCTGCTTGTTATCGCGGGGTCTCCACGCGGTTTGGATCAGCTCGACGGATTCGAAAAAATAGCACAGGAAACCGGCGCAAATTTAGTGCTGGTACACATGGATGCGACGGATGAAGAAACGTACAAAAGAAGTGCCTCCAGAAACGAGGGCAGAGTAGATGATACGCCTGAAGTCCATGCGGTGCGCCTCAAGGAGTATGAAGACTTTGTAGGTCCGATGGCAGATAAGCTTGCCCGCGAAAACAGGCTTATCTGGGTAAACGGCATGCAGCCGGTTGAGGGGGTATTCCGTCAGATGGAACAGCAATTGCGTCAGCATACGCTTGATCCGGAAATTACCCTGCCTGCCATGGCCCGGCGGTAACCATAGATTGACAACTCCGCAGAGTTTCTTTTATGCTGATATATGCGGGGGGTCTTATATGCAGATGATCCAATCATCTTTGGAGCGGTCCAGTAAAAAGTCCTGGATAGTATTTTTCATCGCGTTAGCTTCTATCGGTCTCATGTTGTATGTTATTTCCGTCAATACGGATTTCCGTAGCTATGCAAGCGACGGCCCTGGTGATGTGCAGGCGCAGTTTCAGGAGTGGCTCGCGCAGCGGAGAAATCCCGAAGTGTATGCCTGGTGTCAGAGTAAATGCGGGAATATGGGAGAAAAAAGAATGCAAAAAGCCTGCATGGGAGTGTGCATAAAAGTAAATGAAGGAAGGCGTTGTGAAGGGCAGTGTAGTAGATTTGGAAACCCAAATAGTCAGCGACAATGCGCTGCTATCTGTCCGTCTCTTATTAATCCGGATTTTGTCACTCCGACAGCTACGCCGTCCGGTACGGATGACCGCGGCGGCCGCAGAGAGCGGTTACAGCAGTACATGCAGCAAAATCAGCAGGGACAATGAGAAGCAGTGTTATCTGTGTGCCCGGGGTTTGGGAATCATGTGGTGATACAGCGTTCTCCGTTCTTTCCGCACGGGAAATCCATGACGTTCTGCTTCGTCGGCCGTGGCCATCCGGAGCCCGTATTTTTCAAAATATGCTGCTAGTGCCGGTCGGATACTTTCACGATCCAGCAGAGGTTCGACGACGTCACTGATATCGGCAATATGGAATCGCCCGTCGCGGGCAACAACAATGATTTGATTCCCTAACACGACTTCGCGGGTCATCATTATTCATGATAGCACTGTCGTATTACCTCTGTTTTGAAAACCGAGCATATTTATTGTGATGGGCACGGCGTTGACGGTTGGGATTTAATAGTGATCGCAGATCTGTCGCGCTGGTTCCGTCTGACCTGCGAGCATGTACTATTTGTTGAAACGCGTCTGCGTCGAGGGAAGCGGCTTTGGTGGCAAATCCCTCCTGGTATGTGGTCACGCCCATGGCCCCCATTTGTGCGGCGATAAATCGTGATACGCGCATGCGGTAGCCTTCGTTTGATTCGGTGAAGTGTTTACTCGGCACTTCCAGTTCTATGGTCCGTTCCCGTTCACCGATGGTTGCGATGACCCGTTGTTTCGGCATCGTAAATTATGGATACGGTACACGGGCGTGTATGCGTATTTCAATAGATGTTTTTTCTTCACGGGTGATGCTATACTATATTTCCCCTTAGAAAACGTTTTTATGGGGCAATTTTGTATAAGGAGGACCCAAAATGAATGAACAAACCGTTGTGTTGATAAAGCCGGACGGCATGGAAAAACATGTTGTCGGTGAGATTATTACCCGTTTTGAAAAGGCAGGAATGAAACTAGCCGCCCTCAAACTCGTGCAGCTTACCCAGCCTATTCTCGATACCTGGTATGCGCATCACAAGGACAAGCCGTTTTTTCCTGAATTGTCCAAACAGATGATGTCGACTCCTGTCGTCGCTATGGTTCTGGAAGGAGATGGAGTGATACAGAAAGTATTTGATATATGTGGTCCCACGGATCCCGCAGAAGCAGCGCCCGGTACAATCCGGCGGGATTTCGGCGTAGATAAGCCGCATAACGTGGTGCATAGATCCGACTCTGCCGAAGCGGCAGCCAAGGAAATCGGCCTTCTGTTCGGACCCAAAGACGTCATTTAAGTTACCGCAGAGTGAAAGTTTTCCGTTCGTGCGGTATAATACATATCCTATGGCAGGACTTGGATTTCTCAAAGAAGCGGGATTACGGCTTATAGGCCGTATGCCGGCAGCACAAACAGAAGAAAGCCTGTTTACACAGGTTCCCGATAGTCTGAAAACAAACGGCGGCGTTCCTCCCATGAAACCGGAAGCCCGTCCGAGCCGGTTATCAGCCAGGGCGCTCCGCCGTGAGTTGGATAAGGCAGCCGAACAGTCGCTGACCTCCCGGCATGTTTTCCGTTCGGGACAGCAATAACAAGTGTTTCTCCCCGTAGTATTTTTACCGCCTCAAGTTGCAGATTTTCGCGTTTTGACGCTATTTTTAGTATAATTACCGCTTCGTGTATTCATTCCTATGACAGAAACCAGAGAGTTTGTGTTGCAGCCGACATCACGGCGCGGCAGGGCACTATCCGTTCGGTATGAGCGGCGGGGGACATTGGCAGACTTAACTGTCATGGCCGATGGTGATAGTCTGTTTTCCGGCCGCGTATTGGCTCCGTTTGCCACGATACTGCAAACCGTAGCAGAGATGGAAGAGTCGGCTCATCAGGCAAAAGAAACGAATGAAATGATGAAATACTACGGATGTATGTATATAGCCCGTCACGGGCGCACTCAGATTGCAAAGCGCCTCGAAATTCCTGAATTGGCAGAATATGATTAACGGAGCTTTTCGTCTGTTAGTGCGGCGTGATGTTATCGAATGCTTCCTGTTGCAATAGGCCAGAATACGGGTTATGATCCGGAAATGATTTCCGTAGCAGAAACACTCGCCCCAAAGAAACGCAGAATATTTTCCGGGTTCCGTGCAGAAGTTTCCGTGACAAAGCTGTTTGAGCCGGTCGGAAAAACGCTGGTTGTGACCGCGCCTGAGGCTTCCATAATCGCTTCATTGCTTCCGCAGATACAACTGCGGGAAGAATTAGCCGAGACATTGTGGAGAGAACAGGATGAACATCAGGCGATGCGCCTTATCGACCGCATTACCGCCATAGAAGATGCGTGGGGAAAGCAAGGAGTCGGCGTCCGGCGGAAGATATTGTGGTTTTAGTGAAATGCTTCAGTCACGATCCTCACGGTTTCTACGAGTCCGTATACGCCCAGACCGATAAATGCGAGTGCCCCGAAAAAGGAAACGACTTCATTTTTGACTACGGTAATTGTTTTTTTCGGAGAGAGGAACAGCGCAACATTGAGTAACGTGTGTGACGCGATGACGCCGATGGCAAATCCGTAGACATTAACGACAGAAAAGAGCGGCACGTAGCCTGCAAAATCATCGAGTCCCAAGATAAACGGAACTGTTGCGGAAAATGTTAACAGAGGCCGCCAAGACAAGCTGGATTTGCCTTTCATGGCACTTCCCAAATCCGGCATTACCCGGCTGAGTACCGGGTCGATAATCTTTTTCACCCGGTCAAGCAACCCGTGCATCAGGAAAAATAACAGTTTCCGTATCCCTCCCTGGCCCTGCCAGTTTGCAAAGTGCTCCAGGCTGCTGTGTGCGAGCTCAAAGAGGACAAGAGAGGCGATGAAGACCATGAGGGCTAACAGTAAATCGACGTGCTTTAAGGTCACCCAGAGCCCGATAATGGCAATCGTGCCGAGGGCGTTTCCTGCCGCAGTGCCGATTTCTATGGCGACCCTATTCCTCCAGCCCGGGTTTGCTGCCATCATCCTCCCTATAAAAATAGCAAAATCGATACTTGTTTTAAGATATATGGTCGCCCCCACAAGCACGTCTACCCAGCGGATTTCCAGGTGAATTTTTTCTGAAGCAGGTATGAGATTAAAAAGAATAATTGCCGCGTGAAGGAGAGCCAAAAATCCTGTCATGACAACCCCGGTCAACGCGATAGGGACGAGTTGGGACAGGACGGGCGAACGGTCAATTTTTTCTCCGATTGATTCCATGAATATGTATTGTAACAAATTCGTGATGTGTGAAAGAGTGAAGATGCGGGATATTATGAGGGGATAAGGCTGTAAATACGTGACAGACCTAAGAGTTGCCCGCCGTTATTTTACGACCGGAGGATCGATAATTTTTGTGGACCGGAGAATGGGTAAAAGCACTTCAAACGGGAGGCCGATGACATTGGTGTATGATCCGTCGACTTTGGTTACCAGATCCCACGGGGTTTCGTTCAGCGCATAGCCGGCTGCAAACCGGGTGAAATCATAGCGGTTGACGTAGCTTTCGAGTTCCAAACCGGTAAGTTTCCGAAGTGTTACTTTTGTGGTGACTGTTTTGGTCCAGGTTTTTTTGACCTTGCCTTTGTCCAGGTACACGACATGCATAACGGTCGTAAATACGTGGGTTTTTCCCATGAGCTCTTTGAGCATGCGGGTTGCGTCCGGGCGGTCGAGCGCTTTGCCGTACATTTTTTTGCCGACGATTGCCATACTGTCTGCCGCAATGACGATCACTTCGCGGTCTTCAGGAATCATGTAAACGCGGGGATTGTTGACTACTTCGTTGGCTTTGGCGACTGCGCGTTTTTGTATGGTTTTGAGCGGATTAGGATCGGTAATTTTATCTTCATCAAGCCGGGTTACTGCGACACGGAACCGGATACCGAGTTTTTCCAGCAATGTCCGTCGTCCGATAGACTGGGAAGCGAGAACGACATCGGGGGCAAGAACGAGATCTTCCTGATTTTTTGAGGAAAACGATAATTTCATTACTTCGTATTATACCGTACTTTTATAAAATACGCCAGGGACGGGAATGGGGACACGCTTGATCAGTCAGATGTTCTGCTGGTATGATGCGCGGTTGGATATGGCCAGAACACCCCGAAGCCGTCAGGATGCCGAAAGGATTGCCGCATGGCATGCGCGGCGGGTATTGCGGCACAATGAAGCAAGCGAGCACCCCATGGAATTTTGGGACTTTATGGAGCGTGTCGGATTTCCGGCTCGCATGCGTGTGAATGAGTTGGAGGGGCAGTTTCCCGGAATCGCCAGGCTGTTTGACCAGATAATCCATCCGGAATTTTACAAGAAGAATAAGGAGCAATAATTTATTCCCCGTCGTCAAAATCGCCGTTGCTTACCGCATCCACGATAAACACCGTGCGCAGTATCTCTTCTTTGGAAGGCGAACTTTTGGGTTGTCTGCGGCGTCTGCTGAGATGGAATTCAGATGCTTCGAGGCGCAAATGTGCAAATTGGGTAAGCGAACGGGTCGCGCGTCCTTTAAACGGGATAATGAGCACGACTTCCTCTTTTGTTTCGTTTTCTGTGGTAATCACTCCTGTATTATATCTCACATGTAAAGATAAGTCGGGGTAGTGAGACTCGAACTCACGACCTCTTCGTCCCGAACGAAGCGCACTACCAACTGTGCCATACCCCGCAAGATGATGGTATTGTAGCATAATTTTGCGGTAGAATAGGGAAAGTCTTTTTGCCTCCATAGCTCAATGGATAGAGCAGGCCCGTCCTAAGGGCAAGATGAGGGTTCGATTCCTTCTGGGGGCACAAGCGTAATTATGGGAGAGTGCGTTACATCGACACTTTGCGGAGTATATCTCCTAAGAATTTCCGGGTGACATTGATCGGTTCCTCATTGGTAACGTTTCTGCCAACGTAAATGACGAATTCTTCGTAATTCGCACCACACCCCAGTGCTGAGCGGTGATCCTGTTCGCGCCGGACCGGAGAATAATCTCCCATAAATCCACGGGTGCAGATGTCTACAACGCGTTCTACGTGTTGTGGGCTGGCTTCCGGAAAATACGTCGCCATATGTCGTATGGCTAAGCGTTTGCGCTCCCGTTCACGGATTGGCATAGGAAATTGTATGTTATGAAAGCGCTCTATCGGAATGTGTACGTGCATGCATCATGGTCTGAAATACCGAAATGGCGTACCAAAATAGTTTTGCTTTTTGAAAGGTGCGGTCCGCTTCTTCATGAAATGTGCGGGGGACACCGAGTACATCGTTGTGTGCTCTTTGACGCCAGCTAATTTGGATTGCGACGTGGCCGGAAGGAACAATAGGATTGGTTTCAAACCCGAGTGCACACGGCCGTTGCCCTGCATATGCTAATTGGCGTATGGTAAGCGCATTCCATTGGCGTTTGCGGGCCGTATGTTCCATTGCAGCGGCCCGGGCGATGGGTACGTGGACGATTCCCGTTTCGCCGGATATGAGAGATCGGTCCGTTTCCTGGGTTATCATAGGGATTACTGGATTTTTCCTTTGCCACCGCGGAAGTTCGTGTGTTTAAAAATGCGTTCGTAGGCTGATTCATCCAATCCGGATAAACTGACCGATGTTCCTTGTTTTCTGCGCGGACGGACGAGTCCTTCCTGTTGCCCGGTAAAACCGTTAACGATTGGAAGATCCTCTCCGAGTGCGTCTGCGGCTTCCTGTGCATGTTTTGCAGCGGTTTCAAGTGACTCCTCATGTGACATGCCAAACGTAAATGTCGCTCCGACCGGGCCTGCGTGCTCTTTTCTTCTGCGTGGATGTTTCATAATCGGTGTTTATACCACGTTTTGGGCTTCTGGACAATACAGAACCCTTTAGGGGAAGGTGTGATTACCGGAGATTGATAAGATATAGATTATTGACGGCAGAGGCTGCGCTGTTTAGGTTCGTTAAAATAACTAATTTTCCTCCCGAAGCCCAAGGCACGGCAAATGCGTCCCAGAATGGCCCTGCGTAGGCAGTTCTGCGGTTTGCGCCGTCATAGTCCATAATTTCCACTTTGTCTTTCATGACGACGACAAGGTGCCGTGATGTCGGAAGCCAGTGAAGGACAGAGGATACGTCAAAGGGTAGTATGGGCGCTGTTTTGCTGACAGGAGTGGGGGCAAGGAGGTTGGATTTTGCCACCTGGTAGTTGCGGTCTTCTTTGATGTCATATACGTACACGGTACCAGGTACCAGCGTCCGTGTTTC
This sequence comes from Candidatus Gottesmanbacteria bacterium, assembly GCA_023245355.1. Taxonomy (GTDB): domain Bacteria; phylum Patescibacteriota; class Microgenomatia; order UBA10105; family UBA927; genus UBA927. The sequence goes on from JAHFKN010000003.1 coordinate 9,613, forward strand.
TTCTGTCGGATTCGGTCCGATAAGCGCGGGGGTGATAATTTGAGGTAATACCGCTGCGGCGGTTGCTTCATAGAGAATTTTGGTTTCATCGGGAGATAACGAGAGTAGTTTTGCAGACGCACTCGCCATGTCGGTAAACAGCTCGGGAACGGTGACTAATTGTTCTTTCATCCGCTGATCTTTGATCTTTTGCCAATTAGTTTGTAATAGTTTGATATTGGAAACGACCTCCGGATTTTCATTTGTCTGATCTGCAGCGAGAAGATAGTTTGTCAGAGGGGCTGTCGTTACCAATATTTCTTTGCTGTCAGGAGACCAGGTAAGTGTTGCTTTGGAGAAATTAACCGTGCCGGATTTTGCTACCTGGCGTGCATCACGGTTAAGTCCTAACGGTTTATCGACAATATCAAGTACCCATACGCCCGGCTTCGTACTGGCGAGCGCCGCGGATGTAGTGGCTGTTGTTTGATTCGGAATGATATATGCGAGTTTGGAACCATCCGGTGAAAGCGAAGGATTGACCACACCGCTTGCGGTAAGAGCCGTGAGACTCGGATTGATCGGCAGAAGGAGTGCCTCTGCTTTTGCCACGACCTCACCCTGCACTTTCATGCGTTTATGCCACGATTGAAATCCGTCTTTGGCAATGGTGACGTTATACCAGCCGGGAGGTAACGTGAGGGTTGCCTGCGTGGCGGTTTTTATTTTGTCGTCAATGATAATTTGGGCGCCTGATGGGTCTGATTGAAGTACAATGAGTCCGGTCGGTTGCACGGATCCGTCCGTGCGCAATCTGTATCCGCGTCCGTATGCAATAATGGAAGCGGCAACGCCGAGAATGATACATACAGTAACAAAAGGTATCAGAAATGATCGGATTTTTGCAGTCATAAAATATACGAGGTGTAAGCCGCCATAGTATACCGCACATTATGATAGAATGCCATTATGTTCGGTCTCACTAAGCGTCTCGGTATAGATTTAGGCACGGCAAACTCCGTCGTTTGGTTGGCCGGTACCGGGGTAGTCCTCAATGAACCTACGGTAGTAGCCGTTACAACCGATGACGGGCGGGTTGTTGCCGTCGGCAATGAAGCCAAAGAAATGCTCGGCAGGACCCCTGGTAATATCATGGCAAGCCGGCCGATGCGTGACGGCGTGATCGCGGATTATCGTATCACGGAGGCGATGCTTTCGCATTTTATCGACCGGGCGGTCGGCAGAAACCGTATTTTTAAGCCGGAAGTCATGATTTGCGTGCCTACCGGCGCCAGTCAGGTAGAGCGCAGGGCGGTAATAGACGCGACGCTGGCCGCAGGAGCGAAAGTTGCGTATCTCATCGAAGAACCTCTTGCTGCTGCAATCGGAGCGAAAATTCCCATTGCTCAGGCGAGCGGGCACATGATCGTCGATATGGGAGGGGGGAGTACAGAGGCCGCCGTGATCTCTTTAGGAGGCGTTGTGGTCCATAAAAGCGCGCGGGTGGCAGGAAATAAGCTTGATGAGGCGATAGCAAACTATGTCAAAAAGAATTTTAACCTCATAATCGGTGAACGGATGGCAGAGGCAATCAAAATTACGATCGGTGACGCAGTAGAGCATAATCCGAAGCCGTCTGAGCTTTCCGATAAACGGGGGAAACCTGCAGCAGCCGGCAGTGAACCATCCATACATACCATGGAAGTGCGCGGTCGCGACGCGATAACCGGGTTGCCGCGGATTATCCAGTTAACACGGGCAGAAGTGACAGCCGCAATTGCACCGGTTTTACATCTTGTCATCAATGCCATAAAAAGCGTGCTTGAGGAAACACCGCCTGAGCTTGCTGCCGATATTATAGACAAGGGAATCGTTATGGCCGGCGGGACCAGTTTACTTCGGAATTTTGATAAATTGGTTACCCAAATGACCGGCGTACCGGCGCATATTGCCGATGAGCCGCTCCTTTGTGTAGTCCGGGGAACCGGCGTCGCGATAGAAAATATCGAATTGTACAAGCGGAGTATTAGTAAGAAATAGCCCCTAGTAATTAGCAATGTGAGTGAAATTGTCTAAAATCGGTGAAAATGCGGGAAATACAGAAATTTGCTAAAATACCTTATAGTTATTTTATCTCCACAAAGGAAACGGGATGAGTTTTATGGATATTTTGTATAGAGTTTTTTGTGTTCAATCTATAGAATTATTGCAAAAAAATATCAATTAATATTGTATTTCGTAAACTATTATGAGCCTTGATTATCAGAAAATACTAAATATTCATATAACGACAGCCCCCAGGGAAGTAATCCTAGAAGAAATTAAAAAGTACCTATTTCCGGGCGGAGACGGGACCGTCAAAAAAACAAAAAATAGTGTGAAACCCCTGGTTATCGTGACACCAAACCCCGAGCAAATCGTATTTGCACGGGTACACCCGTTATTTCGTGATATATTGAATCGGGCCGATGTGGCGCTCCCGGACGGAATAGGAATCATCGGAGCCAGCCGGTTTCTTTTTCCAAAGATGCGGGAAGGGGCGCAAAAGCCGATTACAGAGAGAATTCCCGGAGTGGAGTTTGTAGAGAGCCTGGCTGCGATAGCATCAAAGCGGGGCACCAGGATAGGACTTATAGGGGGTTCCGATGGTTTAGCAGTCAGGGCTTTAGAGTGCTTGCAGGCACGGTATCCGGGACTGACCGGCTGGGCAGAATCCGGTCCGGTACTGAAGCAGGACTCTCCGGCACAGATTGACGCACTTGGTAACGACTATTGGTCCGGGCTGGTTCGGAAAATCCGGACGCACCGTATACAAATACTTTTTGTCGGCTTAGGAGCACCCAAACAGGAGTATGTTATAGACCGGCTGGTACGCGAATTTGAATCGGCAAAGATATCCGATCCCGTTGTCATGATGTCGGTAGGGGGGACATTTAATATTCTGGCGGGAACACTGAAGCGTGCACCACAAGTTGTTAGATCGATAGGGTTTGAGTGGTTTTGGCGGTTACTTCAGGAACCATGGCGGTGGAAGCGGCAAATAGCGTTACTGCAGTTTGTCTGGTTGGTTTTGTATGAAAGATTTGTTTCCTCTCCCCGAAAGCGGGTATAACGTGTGAGACCAGTGTACAGAAGAAAGATCCGTATAAAGGACTTAGAGATGCAAACGTACATGGCATCAACATGCCGAACGTCGGGGACTCGGTGAGAAATAAAGCCCATAATTTCTTATTTATACATACATTGATATAGATAATATTATTCTGGTGTAGAAATAGTATTTTCAAGCCCGTCACTATATCTTATTCATACTATTCTGATACACCTATATATCTGGTTCAGCAAGAATATTCATGATATACTTCCCGTTTGCCGGAGAGCATATGAATGTAAAATGTGAAAATATTTCGTGTCTGTTAAATCAGTTGGGTGACTGTTTCGGTGCGAAGTTTTTGAGCAGACAGCCCACAGCCTTACAAAGTGATGCATTTTGGCAATCTGCCGCAGAAGAAGAGAATGCGCGAAGGAAACCCATGAACACAGCTCCGGTACAGGCAGAATTTCTCCGCCGGGAGCATATCAAGGATACGCGTCATGCGTGGCAGGTGACACGGAGAACACATTGCAGACGACAGGATCGCACTCTAAGGAACGCGCTCAAGGCGTACGATGTCGTAGCAACCCCGTATTTATAACTAACCTCCTATGACAACACGAGTCGCGTGCCACCAAGGAAAAGAACGAAGCGTTGTTATAGCCGGGTTATACAGGGAAGCGGGGCGCGATTGGGAATCATTTGACGGCGGCATCGAACGGATGATCACATTGAGCGAAAGAGAGATACGACGGGAAATCAAGCGAAATGATGATGTGATTTTGATTTGCGAACCCTGGGGAAGTTGGGATCCTCAACTGAAAGCGGTAGAACAAGCCGAAGAGCTACTTGCCCGTGCGGGCCGGAGATACAGCCGGTCGACCACGACTGATCTGATGAAGGCATTGATAGGGAGACGATGAATACGGGAAACGCGGCGTTCATATGCGGTATTTACGCATGGTGTGTTACGACGATCTTCTTGTGAGTCGGGCAGGGTGTGAGGTATAATTACGTGATCATGCGGATCCTGTATTTACAGACGTTTCCGTTTTGGGGAAGCGGCTCGGGCACATACGCGAGGCATCTGGCTTCGGAAGTAGGCCGCCGTCACAAAGTCGCCATTCTTGCTCCTGATACCAGGCCTATCGAACGGGCCAAACTTTATTCCGTAACCTTACCGTTTCCCGTTGCGTTTACCGGACATCCCGAATGGCCGGACTGTAAACTCTATACGCAGCTTACCAACGATGAGATTTACCGTGTATATAAAGCACTGCTGGAGTCTGCAATAGCAGCAGTTGTGGATTTCAGACCGGATATCATCCATGTACATCACGCGTTTCCGTTTTCGTGGGCAGCAGCATTTATCAAGGATTTTTATAATATTCCCTATGTCGTCACCATTCACGGTTCGGAATTACCGTCTATGGAAAAGGAAAAGCGGTTCACGAGAGCCACCTATTATGCCATGTATAGAGCCAAACAAATATTTCCTAACTCCGGGTATACCAGAGACTGGTTCCTTCGGATTTTTAAGGGTAATTTCCATGAGAAATGCCGGGTAATACCGGGAGGAGTCAACGTAGATAAATTCGTGTATTCTGAATCCGGCGCCAAGTCGGTCGATAAAGAGCTTCATTTACACGGAAAACCAGTGGTTGTATTTGCCGGAAAGCTGACGAAATATAAGGGCGTAGAATTTTTGGTGGGGGCTGCGAAACATATTCACGGAGAAATTGTAATTTTGGGTGACGGACCGGAGAAACAGCGTCTTCAGGAAAAGGCAACGCAGTTGGGACTCACGAATGTGCATTGGGTGGGTCATTTGGGTGCGGGTATTAAAAAATTGGTGCCGTATTATTCCCGTGCAGACGTATTTGTCGCTCCCAGTGTCTGGGACGAGCCGTTAGGACTGGTGATACTGGAGGCTATGGCCTGCCAGACGCCGGTTGTTGTTACCAGAAAAGGCGGAATTCCGCTTGCAGTGAAAGAAGGGTATAACGGGTTATTTGTCCGTGCACGGAACAGTGCTGAGATAGTAGAAAAGGTAAATAAACTTCTCGATAACACGCCGTTGCGGGATAAAATGGGTCAGAATGCCAGAAAATCGGTGGAAGAGAAATTTTCCTGGGAAACGATCGCGCATAAATTCGAACTTTCCTATATGAAGTATGCCAGGAAACCAAATGCCATAGCGGTTCCCGTCGCGGCGCCCCTGCCGTTAAAGAAATAACGCGCGGTAATGTACAAATAGACAATAGCGCGGTATAATAGCCTTTCTTATACATTCAGCTATACCAAAATTATGCGGAAAACAGCACAGGAAGTACCGGGATATACGATCTACTACTCCGATCCGGGAGAGCTGGACGAAATTATGGCCCAAGGCCATGAATATGATGTCTATAAAATAGGCTGGAATGGTCCCAACAGCGGAGCACGGCGTGTTATGTTCACGTCCGACGAGCGGGGCAACCGTCGATTTGAGCGGAAAATGCGCGCCCTCCAATTCGAAATTCAGGATATAGCGGCTGTCTGATGCTTCTTTGCCGAGGATGATTTCTTTTCCCGTTTGACTTACACTAATAATATGAGAATTCTCATATTAGGGTCTGTCGCGCTTCCCGTGCCGCCGCCGATGCAGGGAGGGACGGAACGGATCGCATATTGGCAGGCGCGCGAGCTGGCAAAACGGGGGCACACGGTGACGCTTATTGCAGCAAAAGGTTCAAAGGCGGATCCCTCATATGCGCTGGTAGAAATCGGAGGCGGGGATACGGTTGCCGGTTCTTCCAATCATCTGCCGGAATCCGGTTCGTTTACCGAGGGGAGCCGGAATTTGCGGAAAGAGTTAATCTACATGACGCAGGTTGCCCAATGGATGCTGGATCATGGGAACGCATTCGACATGATTCTCAATAATATGCGCGGCGGAGAATCCGTCTTGCTTCCGATTGCTGCACTTCTGAAGCTGCCGTTTGTCACTGTCATGCATTTACCGATATTTGACGGTCTTGCAGAGCAGTTCCGTTTCTACCGGACACCGGTGATTACTATCAGCAATGCCCAGCGGGCCGGATTTGACGGGATAACGTATGTCGGAACGGTATATAACGCGGCGGATTTGGACGAATTGCCGTATCAGGAAAAACCCGGTGATTACCTGCTGATGATGGGGAGTATCGCTCCGCACAAAAATCAAAAAGACGGGATATCGGTCGCCAAATCACTTGGGAAAAAAATTATTCTGGCCGGCAAAATCGGAAACCCCGCCTATTGGGAATCCGAAATAGTACCGCTTGTTGACGGGAAAAACGTCATACATACGGGTGAAATGGGTATCGCGGAAAAAGCAGCACTTCTGGGGGGCGCTGAAGCACTCCTGTTTCCTGTGGTATGGCCGGAGCCGTTCGGGCTCGTCATGATAGAAGCGCTTGCATGCGGTACGCCGGTAGTAGCATATGGGAACGGTGCGGTGCCTGAGGTCATCACACAGGGGAAGACCGGCTTTGTGGTTGACCAGTCGCAGGGCGTCGGGGGACTGGCGGTTGCCACGAAGCGTATCGGGGAGATCAGGCGCGCGGATTGCCGGGCAGAGGTAGAGAAGCGGTTTACGATCGCCCGGATGATTGATAGTCTGGAGCAAGCCCTGACTGCCGTCGTGCATTCATGACCGGTCGAATCCCCGTAATGCAGTTCCCATCGAGCGCAGAATATATCCGGATTTTTCCCGGACAGTTGCCCTGTTGTAGCAATCATTGGTATGGATGTTCATGAGAATCAGCGGCCGGTCTGAGGCTTGAGTAAGTTCTGCTGCCCGTTTAGGGAGCCGAAGCATGGCTTCATTGAATGCAATCAGTTGCTGATAACTCATTTTTGAGCCGCGTGCGGATGATACGTCCGGTCTGGACTGCATGACAATGCCGATGTCTATATGGCGGATAAAGAGCTGTACTATCGCTATAACCTCAGAGAGTCGGGCAGGCTTTCCCGTGTGAAATTCCATCATATCGGCGAATGTGATTGCATGTAATAGATGCTGTTCATAAAACCGTAGGGTACTGCTCTGTTCCATTTCTCCTCCGTATGCGAGTTCAGACGCATGCGAATCGATTCTTGAAGCTGCCCGCAGCAACCGGTATATATTGAGGTCTTCCCGTCTGTTGAGAGCAGGTAAATCAATCCGTCTGGGCTCGTTATAGACCACATGGGAAATATGCAGGTTCTTTAGTTGTCTGTCTGTCTCGCGGAGTATCGTGGACTTGAGTGATTTGGGAGGGCCGGGTATATCAGCAGTAGCCCAGGGGCGCAATGCAGCTAAACGGCGTAATCTTCCTGCGGAATATGGGTATATTTCTCCCTGGTGGATGATAGTGATATGGTCGGTAGATTCACCGTCATGGAGTTTTGGGAGCCGGGCAAATACGCTGTCCCAATTTTCCGCCGGTCTCGGGAGCGGATACGGACGTGTACGTTTGAAGTCGGAAGTAACGCTTCTATACAATAATTTGAACGTTTCCAGCATGGAGAATAGTTGCGGACAGAATATTGTCCAATATCCTATCACATATGTCACGTGATAGACAGATTAGGCCGGAAGGACGGCACATTACACTCGTATCACATTGTTGTTCTGTAGTGTGGTACCATCAGGATTCTTTATGGAACGGAAAGAACAACGGCGGCTTCATTTGCTTACCGGTCTTATGCGGGATGCTTCCGAATTTGAAGAAGAAGCAATAAAGATTGAAGTGTTTTTGGGCGGCAGATGGAAACGCCGCGTTATGGTACTCCCGAAGTGGCAAATAACTATCATGCAGCAGCGTGGCGTGTATCATATGACGGATGATGACAAAGAGGAAATACAAGTGCGGTTAGCACGGAAGCCAAGGTGAGTTTACCTTGTTGTTATAATCCCCACGGCGACCGATCTCCAGGAAGCGGCATTGCTCCAAGGGGGCCCTTAATGAGAAAAGAATCGGAATGTGTGCTGCGTCGCTGTCGTGGAAATTGGTTTTTGAAAATTCTCATTGCCTCACGGGCTGCGCGTCCCGATGGAAATGTAAGTTGAAGGGTTTCGTCTTTTTTAATCCAGTCCTCAAATGGCTGGAGATCTTCAGGGAGTTCATGAGTGATAGTAAGAAATCCAACGTGGCGCTCATTTTTTAGTGAAATTTGCATGGTCGTTTGTGCCATAATAATCGCCTTTCTATGCTTTATATTATATACCCATTTGGCAATAATTTGCTTCATATATGCTCACGTGCAGTATACGTACGTGTTATTATGAATATATGAAAATTGCTGTCCTTGCCCCGCCGTATTTACCGGTGCCACCGCCCCTCTACGGCGGAACAGAAAAAATAGTATCCCTCCTTACCGAAGGATTGGTTGCATCAGGCCACGATGTGACGCTGTTTGCCAGCGGAGACAGTAAAACGGGCGCAACGCTTTCCTCGATATATCCTGCCGCATTGGGAAACAGCGGACTGACCAAAAGCGATACCAGCAAACCATTGGCCCACTATCATGCATGTTATGCCCGGGCGGGCGAATTTGACATCATACACAGTCATGGGCAGTATTTGAGCTTGCCTGAAGCCGACGGTTTGAAAACCCCGGTTGTATTTACCTGGCACGGATCGTTTTATGAAGGGGAAACGACACCGGAAAAACGCGAAACGCTCAGAACCTACCGGCATCTTAACTACATTTCCATATCCGATAATCAGCGCGGCGGGTTGCCGGAACTTCATTATGCGGCAACGGTATACAACGCACTCGATATAGCCGCCTATACATTTGTGGCAACCCCCAGAGACTACCTTCTGTGGGTGGGTCGTGTAAGCCCCAAAAAAGGCGCGTTAGATGCGATTCTCGCCGCAAAACGGCTGGGTATCAGGCTTGAGATGGCTGCAGCGATAGACCCTATTGACCGCCCGTTCTTTGAGGAGAAGATTAAGCCGCTTATCGACGGAAAACAGATTATCTATCATGGTGAAGTAGGTCACGCCTCCCTTATCGAGTTATACGGAGGAGCAATCGCGACATTGTATCCTATTTCCTGGCATGAACCGTTTGGTTTGGTTATGGCAGAAAGTATGTCCTGTGGTACTCCGGTTGTTGCCTACAACATCGGTTCAATACCGGAGATAGTAAAAGATAGATTGACCGGCTTTGTTATAGATCAGTCACGAGGCGTAGATGGTCTTGTTGATGCGATCAAACGTATTGGTTCGATAGAACGCAAGGCATGCAGAACATACGCGGAAAAACGATTTCATAAGGACCGGATGGTAAAAGATTACGAAGCGGTGTATCGGAAATTTATATGAATATAGGATTGTATATTTCACCTGCTCATGCGGTTCCGCCGAAAGAAAACAGTATCCTGGCTCCGTGGATCCTTGTGCACCAGTTGGCAGAAGGGTTGGTGGCTGACGGGCATGACGTCACCCTGTTTGCCGCAAAGGGGAGTAAGACTAAAGCAAAGCTTGTTTCCGGCGGTATTGATCCTGCGGTTGAAAAATTGCCGGAGTACGGCGATAAAGATGATTACCGTGCATATGTCGTGGCTCAGGAGCTGGCGCTGATGCGTGAAGTGATAGGGTGTGCGAAAGCCGGCAAACTGGATATCGTGCATATACACCAACCGGTGGAACGGTTGTACCCGGCGCTTCTGGCTATGCCGGCACATATCCCGGTCGTCATTACGTTTCATGACCCTATTTCTCCTGCGCGGTTTGCCGCGTTGGAAAAGCTTATGGAGTTAGGAAATATTCATTTTGTGTCGTTATCCAAATCCCAACAACACGGCGTACCGTTTCCGTTTGCGGCAGTGGTGCCCAATGGCGTCGATACGAAGCAATTTATACCTGACAGGGCATTACCGCTTCATAAGCGGCCGTTACTTATGACCGGCAGGATTGTGCAACAAAAAGGGTTTGGTGATGCTATAGAAGCCGCCAAGCGGTCTGCCATGCGGCTTTTGATCATAGGCCAGGAATATCCGCATCAGAAAATAGCCCATGCGTATTTTGAGACAGAGGTGAAGCCGTATATAGACGGTAAACACGTGTTGTGGGAGTCAGTCGTAAAACACGAACATCTCGTAGGTCATTATCAAACTGCGGCAGCGTTACTGTTTCCCATCCAATGGGAAGAGCCGTTCGGGCTCGTCATGATAGAAGCGATGAGCTGCGGGACACCCGTTATAGCCTACAACCGCGGGTCAGTGCCGGAGATCGTCGTTGACGGGAAGACCGGTTTTATCGTGGATCCGGAAAAAGGGGTGGACGGATTGGCAGATGCGATCAAACATATCGGAGATATTGACCGGAAGGTATGCAGAACGTATGTCGAGAAACACTTTTCGCTTGAAATAATGGTGAAAGGGTACGAAGCGGTATATAAAAAAATCCTCCATTCTTCCGGATCCGGAATGTCTTCAAAATAGATTACACACTCCCGGTTGCCTCCGTGCTATGATGATTTTATGCCGGTATTATTAAAGAAGCATGGCTTCCATACGGCGGATTCCGCCAAAGAAGGAGCGCGCAGCGGATCAAAACACGCGATGCGTGTGTTATTTGTTACCAGTGAAATTGCGACACTGTATAAGCGTGGAGGACTTGCCGATGTGAGTTACGCATTGCCTGTCGCACTGTCCCAATTGGGGGTGAATATATCCGTTGCCATGCCGTATTATGAGAGCGTCACAACCAAGGGTGTTACCTGCGTAGGACAGCTCGCTCTTGATTATGACCGACGGCGGGAACTCGTTTTTGTCTTCCGTGCGCTGCTTCCGCATTCGCATGTACGTGCGTATCTGTTCCGCCATCCGTTACTCAATAATTATGACGATCTCCATATCGCGGACCGGTTTGCATTTTTTTCCAAAGCCGTCGCACAGTTGTCGCTGTATTCAGAGGAAATGCTGGGAGGGCCGTACGATATTATCCACTGCAATGACTGGCATACGGCGCTTATCCCGCTTCTGATCGGCGAACAAAGTAAGGTAGGGTACCGGGAGCGGCCACGACCGCTATCGGCTGCGCCGAAGGCGCTGGCGGGCGGGGAAACTATCCAATCGAAGCGGGTAAAAACTATACTTACCGTACATAATTTGCTGTATCAGGGTGAGACAGGTTCATCGATCACACTCAAACTCGGATTTCCGAAACCGTTATTCCATCCGTTTATGACACCGCTTGGGCGGGCCGTACGGTTGCTCACCGAGGGATTTGAGTATGCAGATAAGGTCACAACGGTTTCTCCGACCTATGCCAAAGAGATTGCCGCAGGGAAGCACGGAAAACGCGTCGTAGAAGTATTCAGCCGCAGAAAAGACCGCATGATCGGTATATTAAACGGTTTGGACAGCAAACTGTGGGATCCCAGAAATGACCCTTCGCTGCCTGTCCATTACGATGCTTCGACGGTAGTTTCTGCTAAAAGAGTGATTAAAGCGCAGTTGCGGAAAGCGCTCAGGCTCCCGGAATCGGAAGCGCCGCTTTTCGGATTTGTCGGGAGGCTTGAAAGCAGGCAAAAGGGCCTGGATCTTATCGCGCGCGTGATAAAAAAGCTTGCGGGCGAAGCGTATCAACTGGTGCTTCTGGGTACCGGACAGAAGAAGCTGGTGGCTCTCTTTGAGCGCCTGGCGGCAGAGCATAAAAACGTCGTGTTTGTCCACACATTTGATGAACGGTTAGCTCGCAGGATATATGCCGGGAGTGATGTTATGCTTGTTCCTTCGAAATTTGAGCCGTGCGGTTTGACTCAGCTCATTGCCATGCGGTACGGGACATTACCGTTGGTACGGAAAACAGGCGGCCTTGCCGATACGGTGCACGACGGGAAAACCGGTTTTGTGTTTACGCCGTATACGAGTACCGCCCTTGCCGACAAGATGAAAGAGGCGATTGCCCTCTATCATGAGAAACCTGCCCGCTTTGAAGCGATGACGGCGCATGTGATGGGATTGGATTTTTCCTGGCAGCATCAGGTAAAAGAATACCTCGCGTTATATCAAAGCCTGCTCAAATCTTCCTGATTCTTACTACTTACTCCTGTGCGTTTACAAGTGTTTACAAGTAACTAATACTCCGATGCAGCCCGTTATGGCCGGGAATTCAGGCAAGAGTATAGTAAACACTCCGTCCTTTGCCGCTTGAGGTAAGAAATCCATAGGAAACCAGCCGTGTCAGATCCCGGCTCGCAGTGATTTGCGAGATACGGAACCGTTTTTGCACTTCGCGGTTCGTGATTTTTGCACCGGGCATATCCAGCAGCATGCGTATCTGATTCTGGCGGGTATTGAGGACGCTGACGGAACCATTTCTGCGCTTTTTTTCCGTATCGGGTCCTTCGAAATTTCCAAGAAGCGTTTCATATGCACTGACAACGCTGTTTGTGTAGTATTCGAGCCAGACGGTCATCTGACCTAATTGCCGTATGCTGTGCAGCGCATGATCGTATGCGTTGGTGTCCCGGGTGAGTTCGGATTCCAGGCTCAGCATGCCGCGGCAATCATATCCGTGTCTGGTAAGAATGAGGCTGCTTATGAGAAATGTCATCCGCCCGTCTGAGTATTTGTGGAGGGGGGTGTGTGCTATATATGCGTGCGTCAGACCAGCGGCAATGACAGGGTGATCCGGCTGTGTTTCTGTGTAGGCGATGAGGTGCTTAATATCGGCAGCACTTTCCCTGACACATCGGGAAATATGCCGGGACAGCATCGGAACAGCTATATGCATAAGTACTTCTATGGCTGATACGGTAAGAGGACGCGCTTGTCCCGTCCACTCGTCGCGGATGTACATAAGCGCCTGGCGATACAGAAGAGCCTGGTGCTCAATAGGGTGGGGACGTTTGGGGTTCCGGGTAAACAGTCCGGTGAGTTCCTGCATGGTCATAGGAAGATTGGCCTGATGTAACGCCGCGAGGATACGCAGACATGTTGCTTCGTGCCGGAGTTCAATTTCTTTCCGGGGCAAGAGGGGTATGCTGAGGGCACGATTCCTGTATTGGTCAATACGTTTTGTATTGTGCTGGAGTAACGGTGAATAGGTGTATGCAATGGTTGCAGTCATGCCGGTATGTGAAAATATCCCGGTGATCGTACCATGGAGCTGAGAAAAAATCAAAACGCTTTATAGGCTGTTCATACGGGAAAAGTGCGTTTATGTGATAAGAGAACGATAAGATTATGATCCGGTTCGTATGGTACTTGACAACATGTGAAATTCTGACGTACAGTGGATAGAGAGAGATTCCCTATTAGTAATAACTGTGAAACTCATTGGGAAGCACTTGTAAAAACCTGCGTATTTTACGCGTCATAACGGGCTAAAGGGTTTGGGAGCCTGCCTAGCTATGCCCAAAACATACACCGTTAAGGAAATTGCCGATATATTAGGGTTCAGCACGAACAGTATCTACACGTTCCTCAAAGAGAAGCGGATTAAAGGCGTACGCATCGGCAAAGGCAGATTCAGAATCCCTGAAGAAGAATTATCGCGCATCCTGCATCTTTCTAAAAAACCGGTACGGGATGATACTCTACTTCACGTGTCCGATATTCTCTCTCCGTCTTTGATGTCTGCAGCAGGCGATGCCGCGGTGTTTGTTCAGCGTGATCCCGGTTCTTCCCGTCATCAGAATGATACCGTTCTTATACCGAATCTGTTTGATTGGTTCGTCGGGTTAGCAGCGATTATTACCGGGGTCGCGCTGTTTATATTTAATGCGTCCATAAGCTCACCGAGTCTTTCAAGATTCACTGCATTGTTTCCGTTTATCAGGGTGGTGCTGATTGCGGCAGGGTTGGGTGTTATCGTAAGCGGTTCATTGGTCCGTAACAGGATATGGCACGGAGTATTTTTACTCTCGTTATCACTGATGGGGTTTGCAAACGTATTCGGGCTCGCACGCACGGGAGATATAGAAGGTGCGCTTATTTACGCAGGTATGGCGCTTGTGACCGGAATAGCCGTCGTCGTGCCGCTCGGGGGAGTCGTTTCTGTTCTCATCTACGCGACGCTTTTGGCTGTGTTTATCCCGGTAACTATGGTGTTTTTCCCATACGAAGAGCATTTACAGGCAGCTTCCGTATTTTTTGGTATGCCGGTATTGACTATGGGCATGATTGCTTCCCTTGCTGCAGCCATCGTGATTTCAGGATTCTGGATAGGATACGCAAAGCACCGGGCAGCATTTATTGTATCAACTGCTTTTGCCGCAGCGTGTGATCTGGCATTAGCCATATGGTATGCCAATATGCAGTACTGGAGCAGGTCGTTTTTTATGGTCGTTGTCGGTTTTTTTACCGGATTGTTACCGTACTGGTGGCTGTTGCAGCAGCACGCCCTCCGGCGGCACAAAATTGTATTACACGGGATATTTGTTGCTATCGGCGGGATACTGCTGGTTACCATCCTTGTTATAAGTTTGCTGCAGCAAAATGTATGGAACTCCAAACAAATAGAATTTTTGAATAAAATTAAAATTGCCCAAAATGAACTTCAAAATGCCACGATGTCAGTGCAAAGTTCCATAACGGTGGCTTCGATGAACGCTGAGTTTGTCGATACGGTGGTGAAACAGGATTTGCCCCGGCTGACGGCCAACGCAAAGATTATATATGAAAGCAATCCTGATATACGCCGCCTCGTTTTTTTGGATAAAGACGGCACGGGCGTAGCCCTTTATCCGTACGGGACATTTGATGAACCGAATTTCGCGTACCGTGATTATTTCCAGAAGCCAAAGGCGACCGGCAAGCCGTACGTGTCCGATGTGTTTAAATCTCTGGTGGATCACGCGGGAAGATATGTCGCCGTCGTGTCCGTTCCGCTTCACGATAAGAAAGGGAATTTTGTCGGTGTTATTGCTGCATCTTTGGCGCTCGACAGATTAGGCATGCACCTGGCGCAAATTGCGGCAGACAAGCAGGGAGAGTATTTTGTCGTAGTTGATGCAAAAGGGAAAATTCTGACGCATCCGGACGAAAAATTAGTCGGTACACAGATACCGGTAACCGATCTTCTTGTCAAAGGGATAAACGGGGAAATGGGCGTGCAGCAAAGTACGTTTATCGACGGCTCGTACGGCATGGTTGCCTATGCGAATGTCCCGGCGCTCCGTTGGGGGATTAGTCTGAGGGCTGTATCAAGTAATGTTTTTGAGCTTACAGCCATGACGATAACGGCGATATTCGGCGTAGTAACCGTTATCATGCTTTCCGCAATTGCGGTTATTGGCGTTGTATGTGGCCGGACCAGATTCGAAAAAGAAAGCGGACCATAATGACGCCAACACAAAAACAAAAACTGATTCGGCTGAAATCCGCGCACGGCGGATTTCTGGCTGAAATGGGTTTTCCCCGACCTGGCGGGCCGGTTTCGTTTTGGGGGACACAGTTGATCCTGCCGGTGTTATTTTTTATCGTTTTTGGAGGAACCGCATGGGGGATAGTAACCGTCATACAGCAGAAGAATCTTCCGCAACCACAAGTCCGTGTAGCAGAGTCGGGCGCCGGTCCTACAATTCATGCGTTGACTCCGGCTGTCGTACGGGAAAGTAAATGGGCACGGCCGTTTGTGGTATTGGTTCAGCGGGCGGACGGATCGTTTGCCTACGCGTATGTAGAAAATGCGCTGGTCGCAAATGGTGCCTATGTGGGAGACATCACTGTACGGTATACCAACGGAGAGCACGGAATAGTCCGCTCCGAAAACGGCATATTCAGATTTTTTCTTACCAAACGGGGGCTTTCCGAGTCTGTCCGGATCATAGAGCCTGTTATCAGCGGGATAACATTGCCTGATCATAGTATATTGTTGGCTAAATTTACCGACGGACGGATCATCGGTGAACAATTGACCGGACAGTTTACCGCGGTGACGGTATCTGAAAATCTGCAGATATCCGGCAACCTTTCGGCTGACGGTGAATTTATTTCGCTTACGCTGGAGCCGACGCTAAAATCTCTGGATACCGGAATGGCCATGATTCAGCGGGAGGTACTGAAAATGGCGTTAGCAGGGACTGGTGATTCCAGCAGTGTCCTCGGTATTACGACAGATACGGCTGAAAATGTGAATATACCGATTTTGTCTTCAAATATAAGCTCAAACATGATAATCCAGCGGTTTGATGGAGAGGGAGTGATACGTATTGTTACAAGAAGTAACAATATAGATCAATCTATTACAAACACGCAAAATCTGAATCTATCATCTGATTCAAATACGAATAATCAGTCTTCTCAGCTTGCGCTTAATCAGGGATTTTATCCCTCATCGGGCGGATCTGCAGGTGTTGCGGGGGCAACAGGCGCGACGGGAGCGCAAGGTATAAAAGGTGATTCCGGTGCAAACGGTTCTCAGGGTTCCAACGGAACAAATGGTCCGACGGGGGCGAGCGGTGTAGGAGAATTAGGGCCGATCGGTCCGACAGGGGCTACCGGTACAGGGGGAAGCGGAAGCGGCGATCCCGGCGCAGATGGACCTACCGGTTCAACAGGGGCTACCGGAATCACTGGTGTTACCGGAGTGTCAGGTCCGACAGGTGCTACAGGATCTACCGGCAACGCGGGTGCAGCCGGTCCGACTGGAAATACAGGATCTACCGGAGGTGCAGGACCAACAGGATCGACAGGAGCAACGGGAACGGCGGGAGTCACCGGTCCGACGGGTTCTACCGGATCAACCGGTGTAGGAGGTGCAGCAGGACCTACAGGAGCAAGCGGAGCGACAGGTGTTGCAGGGGCCACCGGTCCGACGGGTTCTACCGGGGCAACTGGTATAGCAGGAGTCTCCGGTCCGACCGGTTCTACAGGGTCAACCGGTGCAATAGGCCCGACAGGCTCCACGGGATTAACAGGAATCAGCGGAGAAACCGGTCCGACGGGAGCAAGCGGTTCCACCGGTACACAGGGCGCAGTCGGTTTTTCAGGACCTACCGGTTCGACAGGTGCGACTGGTTCTGCGGGTGCCAATGGTCCGACGGGAGCGAGCGGTTCCACCGGTTCTCAAGGTGCTGCCGGACCGACAGGCTCTACAGGATCAACCGGAACTGCGGGTGCCAATGGTCCGACGGGAGCGAGCGGTTCCACCGGTTCTCAAGGTGTTGCCGGTCCTACCGGGAGTACGGGAGCAACAGGATCTGCAGGAGTAAGCGGACCTACAGGAAGTACAGGTTCTACAGGAGTCGCGGGAACAGCCGGTCCGACAGGATCGACAGGAACAACGGGTACGCAAGGTGCATCCGGTCCCACGGGAAGCACCGGATCGACCGGTAATCAAGGCAGTGTTGGTGTAAGTGGTCCCACGGGAAGCACCGGAGCTACTGGTGGTGTTGGCGTATCCGGGCCAACTGGTTCTACGGGGTCGACAGGAACAGTTGGTTCAAGCGGTCCGACCGGTTCTACAGGAACTACCGGACAAGGAGGGCCGACCGGAGCTACAGGCCCGACCGGTTCACAAGGCGGAGCAGCCGGAGCTTCAGGTCCCACAGGAACTACAGGCGCAACCGGTTTACAAGGCGCAAGCGGTCCGACCGGAGCTACAGGCCCGACGGGTGAAATCGGTGTGAGTGGTCCGACAGGATCCACCGGTGCAACGGGGAGCGCCGGCTCTTCAGGCCCGACCGGTTCTACCGGATCCACAGGATCTATCGGAGTATCAGGCCCGACTGGTGCAAGTGGCGCAACAGGAGCTGCCGGTGCTTCTGGTCCGACGGGAGCAAGCGGTGCAACCGGAACTGCCGGAAGTGCAGGCCCGACTGGTAGCACAGGCGCCACTGGTAATATAGGTAGCTCAGGTCCTACCGGCAGCACTGGCGCTACCGGATCTGCCGGTACATCCGGCCCAACAGGTTCGACAGGATCTACAGGTTCTGCAGGTTCATCCGGTCCGACGGGATCTACCGGGGCAACGGGAAGTGTCGGAAGTTCCGGTCCGACAGGTTCTACCGGCTCCACCGGAAATCAAGGAAGTGTCGGAAGTTCCGGTCCGACGGGATCGACAGGTGCAACAGGAACTGTTGGTGAAAGCGGGCCAACAGGAAGCACCGGATCAGCCGGCACTGTCGGGAGTTCCGGACCCACTGGTTCAACAGGTGCTACCGGAGGGATTGGTGCTTCAGGTCCTACGGGAGCAACCGGATCAACAGGAACACAGGGTTCGGCAGGAATTGACGGCGCAGATGGCCCAACAGGTTCTACGGGAGCAACCGGAGGTATTGGCGCGAGTGGTCCCACAGGTTCAACAGGATCTACTGGCGCACAAGGATCTTTGGGTCCAACAGGTGCTACTGGTACAACGGGATCTCAAGGTTTACAAGGTTCTTCAGGCCCGACCGGATCTACGGGAGCAACCGGTGTTGCGGGAGTAACCGGGCCTACCGGGAGTACGGGTGCAACAGGAACACAAGGCTCTTCAGGCCCGACCGGTTCTACTGGTTCAACGGGAAGCATTGGTTTATCCGGTCCGACGGGAGCGAGCGGCTCCACCGGTTCCGCAGGTCAGGCGGGAAGTTCCGGTCCTACCGGAAGTACGGGTCCGACCGGGGCTAGCGGAGTAAGCGGGCCAACCGGAAGTACAGGTGTCACTGGTTCCGCCGGTGCTGCTGGTCCGACAGGTGCAAGTGGCGCCACGGGGACTGCCGGAGGTGCAGGCGTATCTGGTCCTACAGGTTCAACAGGTGCCACAGGAAATGCCGGTGCAGCTGGTCCAACCGGAGCAAGCGGAGCCACAGGATCTGTTGGAGTATCAGGTCCCACGGGTTCAACAGGTGCCACTGGTTCTGCAGGTGCGAACGGTCCGACAGGTGCAAGCGGATCAACAGGAGCTCAGGGAAGTGCAGGCCCTACCGGTTCAACAGGAGCTACAGGAACTGCGGGAGCCGCCGGCCCGACAGGGTCTACCGGATCCACAGGAAATGCAGGAACAGCAGGCGTCAGTGGCCCAACGGGATCGACAGGTGCAACAGGAACTGTTGGTGAAAGCGGGCCAACAGGAAGCACCGGATCAGCCGGCACTGTCGGGAGTTCCGGACCTACGGGTTCAACCGGGTCCACCGGTACACAAGGTGTAAGTGGTCCGACCGGTTCAACAGGATCTACCGGAGGCATTGGTGTATCAGGTCCAACAGGTGCTACTGGTACAACGGGATCTCAGGGTTCACAAGGTTCTTCAGGCCCGACCGGATCTACGGGATCTACAGGAAGCGCAGGAGCTGCCGGTGCTTCTGGTCCGACGGGAGCAAGCGGAGCGACGGGAACTGCCGGAAGTGCAGGTCCGACTGGTAGCACAGGTGCCACTGGTTCTGCAGGTGTTGCTGGCCCAACTGGCCCAACTGGTTCAACCGGTTCTACTGGTTCTGCTGGTCCGACGGGAGCAAGCGGAGCGACGGGAACTGCCGGAAGCGCAGGTGTATCTGGTCCTACAGGCTCAACCGGCGCCACCGGTTTACAAGGTACAAGTGGTCCGACCGGTTCTACCGGATCCACAGGATCTATCGGAGTATCAGGTCCGACAGGTGCAAGCGGTGCAACAGGAGCTGCCGGTGCTTCTGGTCCGACGGGAGCAAGCGGAGCCACAGGAACTGCCGGAAGTGCAGGTGTATCTGGTCCTACAGGCTCAACCGGTGCTACAGGAACTGCAGGAGCCGCCGGTCCAACGGGAGCAAGCGGAGCGACGGGAACTGCCGGAACCGCAGGTGTATCTGGTCCTACCGGTTCAACAGGAGCCACAGGAACTGCGGGAGCCGCCGGCCCGACAGGGTCTACCGGATCCACAGGAACTGCCGGAACCGCAGGTGTCAGTGGCCCAACGGGATCGACAGGTTCTACGGGATCCGCAGGTGCTGCAGGTCCGACAGGATCGACAGGAACAACAGGATCAAATGGTCCGACAGGGGCTACCGGAAGTACGGGATCCGTCGGAGCGATACCGGATAATTCTCTTGATGTGAGTAAATGGTCAGCAACCAGCGCGCTCAACATCAGTAAAGCAATTACATTCGGCGGGGCCGCATTAGGATTGACGTTCACCAATGACGGTTCAGGCAATTTTCTTGTCAATACATCGAGTACCGGAGATTTCCTTGTTCAGGACAATGGCGTCAATGCAATACAGGTTGACGGGAACGGCGGTGCGATCAATATCGGAGCAGCCGGTTTGGTAACGATAGATGCGGGTAGTGCCGGAGTGAACGTCGGCACGAGCGCCAATGCACAGACAGTTACTGTCGGTAACGTGACCGGAGCAACTGCCGTAAATATCAATACCGGTACGGGTGGCATAAACTTCGGTGATAACGCAAACACGAAAACGATCGATATCGGAGGCGTAACCAACTCCGGAACGGATACGATAAATATCGCGACCCAGGGAACTGCCGCAGATGTTGTTACCATCGGAAACTCCAATGCATCAACGACCGTTGCCATCACCGGAGGAAGTGCGTGGTCCATAACAGCTGCAGGCGTACTGACGGTTGCATCCTGTACGGGCTGCGGCGGAGGGGGAGCGCCGGATACTGCAAGTTTTGTCGATACGTCACCCGCCGCAATGGCAGATAACGACACGACAGAACTGTTTAATGATGCGACGAAACCAAACATTACGACGGATTCTACGTCAGCCACGGTATTGGTTTCCGTTGTCGTGACTGACGCATCAGCCACGAGTACCGACGATGAATTCGATGCAATACGGATCGTGCGGGAAGTAAACGGTACTGACCCGTCGTGTTCCGCAGATCCCCAGGTGGGCTCTATCATGCAAGGAGGATTTGTCACCGCTGCGACTCACCCATGGAGCGCATCAGGAACATTTCTTGACAGTCCTGCTACCGCGGGTGTCATAAAATATACGGTCTGTACCAGTGCGCAGTCCGTAGGCACCGTTGATAATACTCCCACCAGTGTTGAGGTAACGTTGGTTGAACTGGGAGCCGACTTGGCAGAAAATTATTACACATCTGACGATTCAATCGGCCCGGGAGATGTTGTCGTTATAGATCCGTCATTGCCTGCCGGAGTGAAGAAAGCCAGTACCCCGTATGATGCAAAAGCATTAGGCGTCGTTTCGACCGTTCCGGGAATTACCTTAGATGATGCAATCGGCTTAGGATACGGTAGACCTGTTCCTGTGGCTCTGGCAGGAAGAATTCCGGTGAAAGTTTCAACAGAAAACGGCAGAGTCAAAGCAGGGGATTTGCTCAGCCCGTCGGCCATACCGGGAGTGGCAATGAAAGCGACTAAAGCAGGGCAGGTTATCGGTCAGGCGCTGCAGGATTTCAGCTATCCGGACGGTGAAGTAGGCTTGGTCGTCGCGTTTGTGAAAACGGATTATTCCTTAGGTAGCAACCTCACCGACTTATTACCGGGACTTACTGCATCGCAGGAAGTGCCGCTTGGGAAACTCGCGCTGGCATACTTTATGTCCCAAAAGGAACAACTCCAAACCTCGGTTACTCTGTCGGAAATTGTGACTGACAGGGTTTCAGCAGGACTGGAAGTCATCTCTCCGAAAATCGTCGTTGACGAACTGATTGCGCGTTCCATCCAGCCGGTTGAAAAAGACCTGACAGTGACACTCGGTGCCGATGGCACGTTTATTCTGACCGGTGGTCGGACCGATGCGACGTCTTCGGCACAGCCGGTTATTACGTTTGACAGCTTCGGTAATGCGTTTTTTGCCGGAACCGTCACTGCGGATACACTATCCGCCAGACAGATTGTCGGATTAGACTTTGCCACACAGGCAAGTGTATCTGCGGAAGCATCCTCATCTGCAAATATATTGTCTTTCATGTCTTTTATACAGGATTCGATCACATTTATTACCCGCGTCGTATTCCGGTCTCCGGCAGAGTTTTTGGCAGATGTCGTGTTCCGCGGACGTGTGGTGTTTGATAGAGATACGGCCGGCCGGGCGGTAATTCCGGCCAGCACGTCTTCGGTGACCGTCGTGTTCGATCGTCCGTTTGCCGAGCCGCCGGTCGTCACGATTTCATTAACGCTTAAGGAAGCAACTGACAGCGCATTCTTAGCCGATGCAGTCAGGGCTGCCGTTGCAAGCGTTACCCGGGAGCAGTTTACTATTATATTGGATACATCCGTACCCCGGGATCTTACATACAGCTGGGTAGCACTTGCCGTCACCAACGCCAGGAGTGTTGTCGGAAAAAGGCTGGGAGAAGGAGGAACTGTAGCAGGGAGTAATATAGAGAATATACCGTTGACCCCCACGGGTATGCCTGCAACTCCGGCACCGACATTTATCCCGACGATGACGCCGACGCCTACCGTGATAGCAAGCAGTTCAGGTCAGACGGTTACGGTGCGCGCAAATGAGCCGGGATATGCGCGCATGTTTGAGAATCCTTCGGAAGGTGCATCAGAATCCGGCCGCATTCCGTCCGGTATGGTTGTATCGTATACAGAAATGCAGGACGGGTGGTATCATGTCATATACGAAGCACTTACAGGATGGTTGAGCGGAGCATCTGTTTCTGTGAATCCATAATCATTTTGTTGAAAATACCCGGGGAACGTGATTTATAATGAAAAGTATGTTTAAAATCCCGAACCGCATTATTGTAATTTTTTGCTTTGTCATTGCACTTCTTGCCGTCGGGTCCTCAGTGTTTTTTTATACCAAATATCAGTCTTTGGCGAAAAAATCCGCGTCGAACAGTAAAGATGATGTCGCGATCACGGTTGCGGCTGTCGGTAAACTTATGTTGCTTCCGTCTGATGAAATACCGACGGTCGCGACGGTGTCAGATGCAGAAAAGCTCAAAGGTCAGTCTTTTTTTGCTGCGTCCCAAAATGGTGACAAAGTCCTTATTTTTACGCAGGCAAAGAAAGCAGTACTATACCGGCCGTCTTCCAATATGATTATCGATGTGGCTCCCGTGAATCTTGGTACGGATGCCAGTGCGTCCGCAACACAGAAAGAATCAGCTCCGACGTTTGTCTTATATAACGGTACCAATGTGACGGGACGCACCAAAGCATACGAAGTAACACTCAAGGGGTTGATAGCAAACGCGGTTGTCGTAAACCGCGATAATGCCGGCAAAAGGGATTATGCCAAAAGCGTCATTATTGACCTGACGGGGACTAAATCCGCACAGGTGTCTGTATTTGCCAAAACGCTGGGACTGGACGTGAGTACGTTGCCCGAAGGGGAAACCAAACCTGACGGCGCTGACTTTCTTATTATTTTAGGTGCTGACAAGAAGTAGTATACTGTCGGTATGGAAAAAAAATCTGTTATCGTGGCGTTTCTTGTTCTTTCCCTGCTTGCCGTGGGCGGATCGAGCGCAGGGATATACTATTATTTCCAGTATCAGGCGCTTTCACAGCGTGTAAAAGATCCGCAGGGAGAAGTAAAAGACATACTGAGTAAAGTGGGAAAGCTTATTGAATTGCCGACCGGGGAAGAGCCGACCATCGCCACGGTCCAGGATGCCGAGCGGATTAAATCCCAGCCGTTTTTTTCCAAAGCACAGAACGGGTACCGGGTCATTCTGTATTCCAACGCAAAATTGGCGATTCTTTTCGATGAGAAGGGCAATAAGATTATTAATGTCGGAGCTATTAACCTGAGTACGCCGTCAGCGGCACAGCCGGAGCTTTCACCCACTCCGTAACCCGCTGCCCGCTTGGTTTTTGTGCTCAAGTAGGCTACAATCTCTAGTATGCAAAATTTCCATGATCAAAAGCTCTGGCAGGATGCGTTCGTCGTATTAATGGAGGTCCATGACACGTTCGACGACATGCGCGATGGTGCAAACGAAGAAATTGTCGAAGATGTCATTGAAAGTTCAACAGATGTCGCGGCAAAAATCGCAGACGGATTATCCCGCGCCGACAGGAGATTCGGTCGTCAGGTATTGCTCGACGCGATCGGTATGGTGGCAATGGTGCGCACGCATTTGGCAGTGGCATGGGGCCGGGGACTGGTGTCCGACGATATGTTTAAATCCATGGACGATAAATACGCGGCACTGACTGAGAATCTTCAGCGCGCCAGATAATCCGGTGACGGGATTTTTGTCCGGAGTTTTAATTTCCCCCTTTACAATGATTTCTTCCGTGCGGTAGCCTGATGCTATGTCTGAAATTGATGTGATCCCGGAGATGGCGGAAACAGCGTGGGATGCCTTTGAAAAAAAGGTTGCGATGGTATCGCATGCCGCTTCCTGGATTCATGTGAGTGTTTCCGACGGGACGATGGGAGCCCCGGCGACACTTGTTGATTTTTCCCGTCTTCCGGCACTCCGCGAGCTGTATCCGAAACTTTCGTTTGAAGCCAGGATACTCTCGGCCACCCCGGAAAAGTACATCCGTCCGCTTGCAGATGCCGGATTTACCAGGCTTTTTGCACATGTTGAGAGCAATGATCCGCGGATGTTTCTGGAGTCAGCAAAGTTTGACGATATAGAAGTAGGTATTGCGGTTGATGGGGCTACGGAAATCGACCAGGTTGAGCCTTTTTTGGAGGAGATTGATTGTGTCGCCGTGATGACTGCAGAGGCAGGAACGACGGGAGGGGCATTTCTTCCGGAAGCGGTAGAAAAAATCAAGCTTATCCGTCAGAATTTTCCGGATTTACCCATAGAAGCCGTGGGCGGAATTACGGACGTAACGGTAAAAACCGTAAAAGATGCAGGCGCAACACGGCTGGTATCCAATAATTTTATATTCGGCAGCGGGGAAGACGTATCTAGCCGTATTGAAGCGCTGCAATCTGCTTAAGATGTACCGGGGTGCGGAATATTATTCCGTACTGCGGACGGCACGCGGGTGTTCCGCTTCACTTTGTTTTTTTCCCAGGACGATATCGATGGCGTGCGATGTGCCGATACGGGACACGCCCGCATTCAGGAACTGTTCCGCTTCTTCCCTGGTGTCTATGCCTCCCGCGACTTTTATATTCATGCCGGGTACTGCCTCTTTTACGATGGCGACGTCTTCAAGTGACGGACTGCGCGGACCCATACCGGAGCCGATTTTTACGAAATCAGCGCCTGATTGTTGGATACATTGGGCGACATCCTGCATCGCTTCTTTTTTGTTGGGGAGTGAATCAAAATATCCGGGATCGAGGATAAATTTTACGACGACCGGCTTGCCGTAGATACGGGCCGATTCGACAATGTCCGTCATTTCCTTTATAAACCCGGCTTTATCACCGCTTATGTAGACCCCCAGATTCGGTACAACATCGAGTTCATCTGCTCCGTCGCTGACGGCGCGGTTGGCGGCGGCCATTTTGACTGTTGATTCGTCTTGTCCCAGCGGGAAAGAGATGACACATCCGATTTTTGCGTGGCTCCCGAGCAGTGATTTGGCAAGCGCCACATAGGAAGGATTTACAAACGCCGTATGAAATCCGTATTTGACGACACTTTCACACAGTGCACGGATATCATCGGGAGTAGCATTGGCATGGTGGTTGGCAAAATCGAGGTTCTGAGCTATGGCAGGCATAGTACTCAGTATAGCGGATCGGAACCCAAACAGATACTCCCCTGTACTGTGTAAGAAGTATGCGCGCCGTTATTATGCGCCGATACCGCGTCTTGTTCTTACCCGCGGCTGTCTTCTGAGCATCAGAAGATAATCTTCTCTGGTGATTTGCCGGGGGAGGAGTTGCTGCGGGTGGCCGTCGTGGTCCATATTTTCATAATAAATCGTGACGTTTGCACCTTCATCGACGACGCTCATAATCTCGGCTCCCGTCTCGAGGTCAAATATCGGCATCTGTCCGCTGATCGGGCCGGAAGATGATAAATCCCGTCTGAATCTGGGGGTACGCGTGCGGGCAGGACGGGGATCATTATCAATAAGGCCTGGGAGGACCGCCTGTATGAATCCTTTTAACCGTTCTGTCGTCCGTTTCATTGCGCGCGTATTATACCACGGGGTTTTGTACACACGGATAAAATACAGTAGGATAAGATCATGAAATACGCGTATGTATGTGTGGCAGGCACGTTTGACGGGCTCCATAGGGGGCACGAAGCGCTGCTTAAGCGTGCATTCGGCGTGGGGGAACGTGTGCTCATCGGACTTACATCGGAAGCATACCTTACACAATATAAACCTGTGAGTACTGCTGCTTTGTATGAAACGCGCCGTCGCGCTTTGGAGCAATGGGTTGCAACACAGGGGTATGCTAATCGTGTAACGATCGTGCCCATTAACGATCCGTTTGAGCCTGCAATATCCGACCCCATGCTTGATGCCATAGTTGTTTCGGAGCAGACCCGCGCGCGGGCAGAGGAAGTGAACCGTATGCGGGTACGAAACGGGTGCAAACCCCTGATGTTTTCCCTTGTTCCGATGGTGCACGCGCAGGATGATAAGCCGATATCGACGACGAGAGTGAAGTCGGGAATCATAGATCGTTTCGGCCGGCTTACGATGCCGGATTCACTCAGAAATGACCTGGCTCTTCCGTTGGGAGTCGTGTTAACCGGCACACAAATAAAGGAGTCGATGCTCGTGTATAAAGACCGCACTATTATCTCTGTGGGGGATCTGACTACAAAGACGGTATTAGAAGCCGGAGTTACTCCGCTTCTTATGATTATCGATAATAAAGTAAACCGGATGGAATTTCATGAGCTAGCGCCCATAATTATACGAAGAGATTTTCGTAAACAGACGGTAAAAAGCGGTCCCGGATTTATCAGCAGTGAGGCGATTGATCAAATACGACGGGTAGTATCTTCAGCTGACAAATCCCCGGTTGTGCTTGAGGTAGGCGGGGAGGAAGATCTGTTGGCACTTCCTGCCATTATCGAAGCCCCGATAGGCTCCGTGGTGTATTACGGTCAGCCGCCGGTTCCCGCATGGGCCCGCTTCGACTCAGCGAGGCGAGCCTGCGGACCGGATACGTCGGGAGTTGTTGAGGTGGTTGTTACAAGCGAGAAAAAAAAGGATGCTGAGGTTTTGCTGGGGCAGTTTATCCGATAGGGGGATGCTTTTCTCGTGGTATATCCGTCTTTAGATATGTTTCGCTTGTTTATTAGGTGCATAGTTATAGTAGTGGTTTTTTTGGTGGGCACAATACTTCTCTTTGAAGGTATTTTACGTGTAAAATACAGCTCTATTCCGATAACGCATGAATATTTCCTCACAGCGGACGGGATGAGAAAGAGCGCTGAGTATATTTTCGAAAAAACTCAGATTCCGGTGGTGACTGAAGAGAATGGGTATCATATAGCAGTCATAGGAGATTCTTTTAGTGCGTGTGGCATGTTTGTACGTTTTACCTGCTATCCGATGCTTATTCAGGCAATGCTGAATAATGAAGGAAAAAAGGTGACAATTACTAGTTACGCTGCCGGAGGGAACAATCCCGATCGTGAATTGAGATTTTTTACCGATAAAGTCCTTCCGACACACCCTGCGCTTGTTATTTGGCAGTTTTATGCAAATGACGTGTGGGAGAACGTGCTTTTTCCGACATATACGATCTCAGCAGATCATCAGCTTACGAAAATTTCAGGTGCTGAAAATTGGGCATACAAACGGCAGGTATTTTTTGAAAAGCTTCCCATGAAGCAGTTCATGCTGCGTACGTTTGTCGTGCGTTTTGTGCTTCGCATGTTTGAACACAGTAGGTATTATTATTCTCAGGGGAATGATGAAGATCGGATTGCGTGGGGTTTGGAAAAAATACGGTTAGAAATTGAAGAGATGAATCGTTTAGCCGGTATATACGGATTTAAAGTGCTGTATTTTCAGATACCGTCCCAATCGATATATTTAGACGATGTACCGCCGCCGGAATACCGTTGGATACGCGGACATAATACCCAAGTATATACAGCAATTGAAGAGGTACTTAAAAAGCAGGATGGATACGTCCCAGTGCAATTTACTACCCTTACGTCTTCAGAAAGCGGCGTGCTTGGTGCGGCATCCGAACCGGTTCAGGATCGTTATTATATGCATGAGGACGATGCTAACATTCTCGGGGATAAACATTTGAATCAGGCCGGATACCAGGTGGTTGCGGATCATCTCCTGAACGGGATACACTTATTGACACAGGACAGTCGTTTTCAGTAAAGAGATATGGCCAAATATGTACCGGATATCGGTTCACGTCGCTGGGTAATTATATCGCCGGGGAGACAGATGCGGCCTAATCAGGCAAGAAAACCCCGTGCGACTGATACTCCGGTCGTGCCGATTTGTCCCTTTTGCGTCGGAAATGAACATATGACGCCGCCGGAAGTGTACCGTATCGGAGCGGGGGAGAAGGATAAACCAGGTTGGCAGGTACGGGTGGTACCCAACAAATACCCGATCACCGATACGCACGAGGTCATCATTCACAGTGCGGACGATACAAAGGATATTGAGGATTTGCCGATAGAACAGGTTACGCGCATCCTGACAGCGTACAGAGACCGCTACCGTGCGCATGACAACGACGGGCAGGTACTCATTTTCTGTAATCACGGATTTGCAGCAGGGGCAAGCCTTAAACACCCGCATGCACAGCTTGTCGTCGTGCCGCGGCAGATTAATCTGGATGCCGTGTCCCGCGAACCGGTCGCCAATGTCGTAGAGGAAAATAATTTTTTTATTACGTATTGCCCTGATTTTTCCCAATGGCCGTTTGAGGTCTGGATTGCGCCGAAAATAGCGGACGGGAAATTCAGTTCGGTCGCCGACAGTCAGCTGTCCGATCTTGCCGTAGTGCTTCAGGATGCGTTGCAAAGGGTCAGGGAAGCACAGAATAAGGGGTATTTACATTCCGTCCACGAGCCGGGGGTATTCGTATATAATTTCTATATATATCACGGAGAAAATTGGTTTATCCGTATTACTCCCAGGTTTGTGCACCGGGCAGGATTCGAGTTAGGTACGGGACTCAACGTCAATGTCGTAGACCCCACAGAAGCCTCAAAAATACTCCAGGAAATGGTAATTTAGATAGCGCCTTTTTGCTGTTGGCCCAATAGCCACAGTACCGCTTCTTTCTTGTACCGTCTGTCTCCTCTGGAATTAATGCGGATAGCGGGTAACTTACCGCGCTTTCCCCAGCGTTTGATCGTAAGGGGAGATACGCGCAATATTTTTGCTACCTCTCTGACTGTCAACAAATCCGGCCATTCATCACCTAGTGCCATAACAACCTCCTTTATGTGGAGCAGGAAAACATTATCTTTTCCGATCACAACAGTACATGAGAACATCAAACCTTGTCAATAGGGAGTCGCAAAATATTTTCATTTGTGGATAAGTTGTGCATGCGGGAAATAATTTTGCGACGTGTAAACGAGATGGGCGTGCTTTTCCGCGCGCCCATTGCGGGCGCAGTACGTTAGATTGGCTTTCGTGCACTGCTTGCGCAAAGTGAAAGCCGCCATCGTTTATGACTCCGGCTTGCGTTCGTATGATTATTGATATCTAATAAAAGAAGAAATGTTATGAAATATCATACAAGAGCAGCGTATTCATGGTTTATACCCGGTATCGTCTTATTTATCGTTATGTCGTTTACATTCATAGCGCTCTACCTGGGTATGTCAGAGTCACAGGATGTGCGAAGCAGAGCTGCAGAGCCCGATGATACGCGAGAGATACCGAATTTTACAATTCCACATCCGTCGGGGGTCATATCGGGTACCCCCAATCCAATACCGAGTGTATCGGGATATGTGCGTACTACGGGCGTGATCGTTAGCACGGGGGTTCCTGGCTGGTCACGGGGACCCTTACAGACACCAAGGCCGACACCCTCGATATCACCGACGATTCGTCCATTTCCTCCCTGTAATATCGTGCTTACGTTTATGAGGCGCCCGTGTATACCACAGGTTGTAGATTAGAGTTTCTTGAGAGAAGCAATCATTGCATCGACTTCCGATAGAAGCGCATCTTCAGCGCCCAATGTCGTAGTAAGACTCATATGCCCGAATACCGTAGGCTGTCCGTAGTTTTCCGACCCTTTTTGACATACCGTATACCCTTTGGTTGATCCTTTTGTGCCCCCGCGGCGTAATACGATGCCGTCAGAGGTCGTTATCGTGACGTACGTGTCATACCGGGAGCTTGGGCCTTCGAAGTCAGCATCAGACGGATACAGGCAGAGGGCTCCTCCGGTGGCAGCCTGGAAAATTTTAAGTTTTGTGGTCCCTTTGGTAAGTGTGAGCGTATCGGCCCATGTACCCTCATTGGTTGTGATATGGTCAGGTATCCAGCCTTCAGGCACGGTCATCTGGTATTTGGTGAAACTGAGTCCTGATTCGGTTCCCAGGCCTGCTGTGATCGTTTTGGCCGGTTTAAATCCTTCCGGCAGGCTTTCCGGCTTCAGCCCGGGGTCCATCGTGGGTGTCGGCATGGCTGTGGTGGACGCAGCTCCGGAATTTGATCCCGGCTGGGAAGATTTCCCCAACGAATACGCGCCGTAGGCGATGCTGCCCAGGAGGAGGATAACGAGCACAATTTTGCCCAGGAGCGCAAAAAACTTTTCCATCGACAATATTGTCACAGGTTGACGGGGTGTTGTCAAACGCGTCAGCCTATTTTAGCCGTGCGTTTTAGTTGTTTAAAGTTGAACTATAGGGTATAATATCAATTCGCAAATAGTTACGCATTACCCACATCGCGGGTTTTGTCGTGGTTGTTTGCTCCTAATAGCCTATGGCTAAAAGGTAGCTCTTTAACAAAACGAGAATTAGAAAACCATCTGCTTCGTTATCATTTATCCTGTTTCCCCCTATCATGTTTAGCAAACTATAGGGTTTGCTTCGCTTGTTAGGGGGAAATAATAATTCTAAATTGGGGGATATATAACACGTTATCACTTCACTCATGTAAGAAAGGATAAATGTAGACAAAAGTAGATTACATACGATTATAGGAAGCTCTGGTATTTATACCCCAGAAACGGCGTCTATGCTTCCGCGGCTTTGTACCCCAAGGCCCAAGACGACACCATCAGTCAAACGAATAAGAGTAACAGGAGAGAACCATGAAAATCGTAGTCGTAGGTTCAGGAATTGTAGGTCAGGCGACCGGTATCGGACTCAGCAAAGACCACCAGGTCACGTTTTTGGATATCAATCCAGAGGTCGTGGAGGCGTTATCGCTTCGCGGTTTCGACGCACGCTTGGTCACTCAGCCGGGAGAATTGCATTTCGACATCGTCATGCTGTGCGTAAGCACGCCATCCGCTGAAGACGGGTCAGTCAATCTGTCCCACATCAAGAGCGCGATGGATGACGTCGAGAAATTGCTTCTCAAAAACAACAAATGGTCACTTGTTGTCGTCCGTTCCACTGTGCCGCCCACAACCACAGAGCGCGTGCTCGTGCCATTGTTGGAGAGAAACGGCTTACTGCGCGGCAGGGATTTCGGTGTCTGCATGCAGCCCGAGTTTTTGCGCGCGAAAAGTTCGGTCGAAGATTTTGCCAACCCGTGGGTCACAGTCATCGGCGAATTGGATACCCGCTCAGGCGACCTGTTGACACAGGTATATCAGACCTTCAGCGGGAAGTTGTTCCGTGTATCCATTGCGGAAGCCGAAATGATCAAGTACGTCCATAATTTGCGAAACGCACTGGTTATCAGTTTTGCAAATGAAATGTGGTTGTTGAACCAGCACCTTGGTGAGGCTACCGATATCAACAAAGTGTTGAGTGTCGTGACAGTCTCTGCTGAGAGCGCATGGAATCCGCAATACGGAAGTGTCGGCGGTCAGCCATATGGCGGCACGTGCTTACCGAAGGATACGAACGGCTTGCTGCATTTTGCCGGAACGCACGGGTTAAACCTTCCGCTTCTTGCCGCAGTCATCGCCGTCAATACAATCATGGAAGATCTCGCGACTCGTGGACAGGTTCCATCGGCGCAGATTGAAGGGCTTTGTTGGAAACCAGCACCCGTCATGATACAGGAGGTGAGCCGGGAATAAATAACCGCACGCGTATCTCTATCGATAACAAATCCTTGCAAATCTAGACATAAGGAGTACGAATGATTACGTTTATTTACGAATGGATTGTCGCTCTGACAAAGGGTTGGGGATCCGGGGATCGTGAAGCATTCCTGATATTGGTATCCGGACTGTGGATCCTCTGGATGTATGTGTTTATCGCCACGCGTTTCTATAAGCCGTGGGGTGCCCGTTTTAACAGCACGGTCTCGGTCATCGTTCCTGTCTACAAAGAAGATTGGAACACGTTTCTTGCTGTCATGGCATCCATTACCGATTCGCGGTACCCGATTTCCGAAATACTGGTGATCGGTGATGTTCGAGAGCCGCAGTTTGTCAGGATGTGTGAACGGCATTGGGCAACCGACCGGTTGATCCGCGTGCTGGAAGCACCCGCAGGCAAACGCGCCGCGATCCGCATGGGTGTGGAAGCCGCGACGTCAGAGATCGTGATGGTCATTGAAAGCGACACCTTTGCCGGTCCGGAAAGCATCGGGGAGCTTCTGCGTCCCTTTGCTGATCTTATGATCGGTGGTGTTGTCGGCAAGCAGCTCATTTATGAGCCGCATTCGATCACTGCAGTTCTGAACAACTGGGCAGAGGCGATCAAATACGCCTTCATCATCCCGTTCCAGTCAATGACACGTTCCGTGACTGTGCTTGGCGGCCGGTGTGTTGCATACCGCAGAGCAGCCGTGCTGCCACTGATGGAGAGTCTGACTACGGAGAAATTCCTTGGCTTTCCCTGTCAGGCAGGTGACGACGGACGACTGACCAGCCTTCTTATGGCAACCGGATGGGGAGCGGTGTATCAAAGCACTGCCGACTTCCGGACTGTCAGCCCTGAGACCTATTTCGGTTTGCTGATGCAGCGGCTCCGCTGGTTTCGAAATAGCTGCCGCCGCACGCTCCGCGCGTTTTTCTGCATTCCGGAAAAACACGTGCCGAATGCTGACCGGTTCTGGGTCTATAAACGACCGCGGGCGCTGTACCAAATGGTCCGCACCTGGTTGGGCTCAGTGATCATGATCATGCTGTGGTATCTGTTCATCAAGTCCGTTTGGATGGGATATTACTTCCACTGGAACACGTGGTTTGCCTCGCTCGGCGTCGTGCCGGTGTGGTGGATCGTGGTCCGTGTGCTGGGAATTTCCATTCTGGGCGCCGTGATTACCCGCGCGATCAAGTCCTATCCGATTTTCCAGACGAACAGCCGATGGTGGCTGCTCGCATTGCCGTTGTTCCCGCTCCACATGAGTATCATGATGGTTGCGCTTCGGCTTATTGCCATTCCCACGATGTGGAAGAGTGGCTGGCTGTCGCGTAAATACAGCGGAAAAGGAGGGTTCCAAAACTAATCTCAGGTTAGTCATAACATGAGAACAATCGGAGGAACCAGGGTACCCTGCATTGCACGAGAGGGCAGGGACCCTGGTAACTCTTATCTCCAATACGAGGAGGAAGGTCAATGAAACGAAAAGACGTACTTCCGTTACTCATCATCGGTGTGTTCGTAACGCTCCTGTTGCGCGGCACCCTGAGAGCGGGATTTCCTGACTGGTTCGAAAACTACGGCAGTTACATGTCGCAGGTAATGTTATTGCGTGACAGTGGAGGCACCTGGTTTACGCAGAATTGGTATTTCGGATATGAAATAGGCAGATACTACCCGCCGATGGCAATTCTTGAAACGCTGCTTATCGGTAACATAGTAGGAGACTACTCACTTGCGTTCAATCTGCTGGCGTACGCGGCGTTTATCGGTATGGGGATAGCATTCTATGCATTCCTGCGGCGAGAATTCGAGAGCGAATGGGCGACATTGGTTGCCGTTCTGCTTTTTATAACGAGCCACAGCGTCATCACCGGCGTGCAGGGATTTTACTGGGAAGTGCCGCATCTTATCGGATTTGCACTTATTCCGGTTCTGCTCATCAACGTCCGTTCCGCACTCCAAAAGCAGTCGCTGCTCGCTTCATGTATTGCCGGTTTGGTGTTCGGGGCTATTGTGCTCCACAACATTCTGGCAGGCACGGAAGCGGTCATATTTACGGCACTCTATGTCGTGAAGATGATGCTAAGTGGTTGGAGACCGACGAAGCAGACTGTGTATCAAGTGATGCTGATGGGTATGAGCGTTATCGCGGTTGCTGGTTGGTGGCTCGTACCGGCAATATTCCCGGAAGGTCTGGGTATATATACCAAGAATGAGAGTTTTTCTTTGCAGGGATTAGTGACGCTGTCGGGTGAAGCCGAAAAGCATGATCATTTTTACCTGCTGAGTATTCTCTCAGTGCCGGGCGTTCTGGCTATCGCAGGATTGCTGTCGTTCATCCGGAAGCCGAAAGCGGTTGATTGGTTTGCGATCCTTATCCTGGGTGTAGCGACACTCTTCGTAGTTATACCCGCGCCGCAAGGCTGGAGATATATCGTGGACATGTCGTTGGGAATTTCCATCCTGAGCGGACGGCTTTTCGAGCGTCTGGTGCTCTCAAGCCGGAAGTATGCCAACGTCATCGCTGTAGTGATAGGTGTCGCCGTTTTGCTTCATGCGGGCAGTGTCGCTGACCGGGTGGGCTCACGGATCCAGGTAAGTCAGACGTCGTATAAGAGCTCGATCGTGTACATCGTCGAGAGTGCGGTCCGCGCTATGATGAAGCCCGATGATGTCGTATACATTGCGTATGCAGACGGATTCCGCGGCGGACCTATGGCGTTTAACCTGTTCTTTCCCGATGCGGCTCAAGTTGGTGGCGGATCATTCGTCGGGAACCGCAGTGAAGATGCCAAACAAATCGGAGCGTATGTAAAAAGCGGAGACATGCCGGAGTCTCTGGACAATCTGCTTAAGGATCACGGAGTAACCTATCTTGTCGTCAACCGGGTAAAACTGGAAAAGACGGATGCGTTCGATGTGCTTCTGAGGCGGTATCAGATCGTGTACGAGTATGACTATATGACCGTGTTATACACGGGATATCATGCTGCGCAGCCCGTTGTTTCGTACGAGTATGCAAATATGTGGCGCGTGGTGGGTATCATCACAAGTTTACTTGCCGTGTTGGTCATAGAATTCTATCTGATCCAACGTGATATGCACCAACTGGTACGACGCTGATCGGTTTTCAAAATCAGGAGATTCGCTCTTTCAGGAGTTTCCTGATTTGTCTTTATTCGTGGTGTTATTGCCACACTTAATTCTCGTTTTACCGCGGTGGATGCGGTCTTTTGTTTATGTCGCCCCCTTTTTCAGGGCACCTATTCAAAAGACCACAAACTTAATCCACCGCATTCCTGAGTCGTGTATGAAGTATACGCGCCTGAGGAATGCGTACAGACCACTAAAAATCTCCCTCGCGGGAGATTCTTAGTGTTTATATTTGTATCCTCTTACTTAAGTTCGACTTTTGCACCAGCTGCTTCAAGCTTTTTCTTCGCTTCTTCTGCTGCTGATTTTGCGACTCCCGTTACCACTTCTTTCGGAGCGGACTCAACGAGTGTCTTTGCTTCCTGAAGACCCAAGGTCGGAACGAGTTCACGGACTGCTTTGATTACTCCGATCTTGTTGGCTCCTGCTTCTGTCAAAACGACATTGAATACGGTTTGTTCTTCTTTCGGTTCACCTGCATCAGCTGATGCGGCGGCTGCTCCTGCGACTGCCACTGGAGCGGCGGTGACACCAAATTTCTCTTCAAGTGCTTTAACGAGATCAGAAAGTTCCAATACGGTCATCTCTTCTACTGCTGCTAAAATTTCATCTTTTGATAGTTTTGCCATAGTTATAGTGTCACCTCCTTTACGATTTTTTTCCTTTGACGGCGTCAAGCGCCCATACAAGTTTATTCATGTTCCACTGTAATGCATAATGAAGTCCCTGAATCGGGGCATTGAGCTGGCGGACAAGTTTGCCAAGCAATGCCTCACGGGACGGCAGGGTAGCCAGCCTCGAAACATCCGCGTCTGTCATAAACGTGGAACCCATTAGCCCTGCTTTGGTTTTACCCATGCCTGCGGCTTTAAAAAACTTGAGAAGTTCTTTGAGCGGAGCGACTTCGTCCTCATAGGCAAAAAGCACTGCCGTTTCGTTGTTTAAGGTTTCTTTGAGAGACTCTGCCCGGTCACCGAGTGCGCGAAGGACCAGCCTGTTTTTGGCGATCATAAATTCACCGTTTGTTTTTTTGAGATTGCGGCGCAGTTCTTCCAGCTGTTTATGCTTCAGTCCGCGGTAGTCGGCAAGTACCATGACTTTGGCGCGGCCCACCTTTTCCGTGAGTGTCGTGACTGAATCTATTTTGCGTTGTGTTGCCATAATACCTCCTAATTTGTTCGCTAATTGCCAAATAAAACCCCGCCTAAAGCGGGGAATATGGGGCGGAAAGCCGCCTCAACTATATTCCTTCGGTAGGGCTTCTGTCCGATCTTGTCGGACTGCCTACTGTCTTTAGGATATGAGTATTATATCAGATAGTTTTGTATTTACAACCTAGCATTACTCCGATTCGGTCCGCGATCGGGATTCACGCTCAGACCTTCTTTTTCGTGCCCGCTCTTCGGCTTGCTCGTTGGCCAGTTGTAATTTGGATTCACGGTCTCTTTTTTCTCTTTGCCGGAGTTTTATCTGTTCTATCAGATCGCTAAGACTCGGTAATCTGTGAGCGGCGGCTGCATCAGATTCTTCCAGTTCCCGCATCTTATCGAGTGTCTCCTGCGGGATGATTGGACGGGATTTACGTAAAGGCATATAGGGGATTATTGATATTTATAATACTATCCTGCATTGTCTACTCCGTCCACATGGTAATACCGCCTGATAAATCATCGGTAAACAACGTCACTGCATTGTCCCTTCCGCGTTCGATATGGTGAAACGACGGTTCTCCCTGTTTGAAATACATGCCTTCATGTGCGCCGGATCCGGTATGGTCTTTTCTTCTGGGGCGGAATGCCCGGACTTCAGGAAATACCAATGTTCCATTCACTTCTACGCTTGCCGTGGCTCCGCTTGGAACGACGACGACGCCGTTTGCAACCTGTGTTCCTTCTATCCAGGGGGTAAGGCATCGTCTGCGGCCGATAAGGGTAGTGACCCCGTCGGCGCTTGCTTCATCTTTTTGGATGCTCAGATGGGTGTATCCGCGGCCGGATTCGAGTTCTTTTACACGGATAGAGGTGCCTGCAGCTGGTGCTATAAACACGCGTCCCATATGGAGTAGTTTACAGGGAGACTTTGACTCCCGGGCCCATGGTAGAAGACAGAGAGACCCTGGCGACTTTGTTGCCGATTGCAGTAAGGACTGCCGTGATGTTATCCGCGATGTCTTTGTCGTTGAAACTTACTTTTCCGATCGGCATATGGATAATCGGGTTACCCGGTTCTGTTTTGATGTTTACCTGACCGCTGGAAAGTTCTTTCGCGCGTTTTTCCGGATCCGGACTCACAGTACCGGTTTTGGGATTCGGCATAAGCCCTTTGGGGCCCAATATGCGTGCGACTTTGGCCAGTTTACTCATCATTTGCGGGTGGGCGACTAATACATCAAAATTGATTTTCCCGGCTTCGACTTCTGCCAATATTTTGTCGTCTGCGATAGCGACTCTGACTTCTTTCCCTGTTCCGTGCGGAAGGGAAACGCTGGTACGGTAATCCTTTTTCTCACCCAGTGAGAGGGGATTTAAGTTGATATGCAGTTCTACCGTACCGTCAAATTTGGTGAGACTGGTTTGTTTGACCAGGCTGATTGCATCTTTTAGGGGATACAGCTTCGTTTTGTCGACCATGCCTATGA
This sequence comes from Candidatus Gottesmanbacteria bacterium, assembly GCA_023245355.1. Taxonomy (GTDB): domain Bacteria; phylum Patescibacteriota; class Microgenomatia; order UBA10105; family UBA927; genus UBA927. The sequence continues at coordinate 47,460 of JAHFKN010000003.1, forward strand.
CTTCCTGATAGCGCTTAGACCGGACTTTCACTTTTACTTTTTTCTTTTTTTCCGCTTTCTTTTTGCTTTCTGCGGGTGTTTCTCCGCTTTCGACTTCATCGATGAGTTTTTTAAATTCCGGTTTGATGTCGGTTCCTTCCATAGCAACCGTGCGTTCGCCGCCTTTGAGTCCTACGCCCTCAACTTTGGCCTTTTTGGAGGCTTTGGTTTGGCGCCGTGCTTCGGCTTTGCGTTTTGCTTCGTGTTCTGCTGCCTCGTCTCCGAGGGTGACTGCGCGTATTTTTCCCATAGTATTACTCCACGTCGATGCCCATGCTCCGGGCTGTGCCGGCTACGACTTTCATCGCCTGGGAAACATCATCGGTATTTAAATCTGCCAGTTTGTCTTTGGCGATCTGCTCAACTTGAGCTTTTGTCAGTTTTCCTGCTGACTCCCTGCCTGCCTTGCCGCCGCCTTTGTCTATGCCGAGTGCTTTTTTGATCATTGCGGCAACAGGAGGCAATTTTGTGACAAAGGTAAACGTCCGGTCCTCATAGACCGTGATAACTGCCGGTATGGTTTGGCCTTCCAGCTTTGCGGTCCGTTCGTTATACGCTTTGACGAACTCCATAATGGCAAGTCCGTGCTGACCCAACGCGGGTCCTACTGGCGGAGCTGCCGTGGCTTTGCCTGCGGGCAAGTTAAGTTTTAAGAGTGTTTTGACTTTTTTGGCTGCCATAGATTCGGGGAACGGGTTACGAAGAAAAGAAGATTCTTTTTGTCCGAAACCGTTCCGGTTTCTCCCTCACGCGACGCGCGAGGTACCTGAAACTATACCATAACGGTATTGTTTGGGCAAGGGGAGTATTTACTGCCCTGCGCAGAACAGCGACATGCAGGCGTTTTTCATCTCTTGGTTAGGGAAATTGCAGCCTGAAGGGCAGGTTTTTTTCCCTTTATTAAACTGATTGCAGACAAGCGTGCAGAGCGGCCCGTATGAACCCGGTACATCCTTGCACTTGTTGCTGCAGTTAAATTCCCTTGGTGTTTCCGTCGGCTCCGGTGTGACGGAAGTTCCGGGCGTTGTCCCGGCGGTGGGTTCCGGAGTTCCTCCCCCGGCACTCACCCATTGATTGCACTGTTTCCGGCATACCTCCTGAGAACTCCAGTCGTGTTCTGCTCCTGTCGTGGGATTTGTGTTCGTACCTCCCGCCGCTTTTACATTTTGGGTACAAAACTGCGCGCACGTCATGGTTTTTGCTATGACGGCGGGGCAGTCCAAGGCACATGCGGCTTTATCCTTAATAAAAGTCGCAGCTCTTCCCGTTGTGTTGCAGGCGGACGTACATTGCTGTAATCCGCTATAGGAAGCTCTGCTTCTGTTTTCTGTTTTGATTCTTCCGAACATCGCCGCAGCCAGAATGACGACAAATGCGATTACCAAGGGGACAATAAGAACCATGGGGGAAGATTGCTTTCTTTTTGCCTGATATTTTTTCATAAATAACTCCTCTATCTAGTAGATTGAAACATTTATAAAATCTTGTCAAGGTGTGGTACGACGGTCGGCGGATAAATAGCCTCTTGATTTACAGGCTGGAATTCGCGATTATGAAAGCAATGGCTAAATCGAAGAAACCGAGCGGAAAGTCCGCAGTAAACAGGCACGTTTCAAAACGGGCTCCTTACGGATTATGGCGTCTCGCCGACCCGAAGATGATCGTTTTGCTGCTGTTATTGCTTACCGGCATTATCATAACCGTTATAGCTTCCGTGCAGTCGACCAGGCCGGTGAATTTCGCATCATGTAATGACAGCGGATGTGCCAATATCAAAAACGGCAGCTATTGGATGATTACGGAATGTAACCCCAATCCTCCTGATCCTGACGGGGATCAGCAGTTGTGTATGACGAAAGGGCGTGTAGGATCCTGTGGCGGTAAGCCCTATTGCTGTCCGAATTCAGGAGCCCAGTGGACGACCAATATGAGCGCCTGTGCGACGCCCACGCCGACCAAAACGCCGTCGCCTACGAGAACGCCTACTCCGACCCGGACACCGACGCCTACGAGAACACCGACGCCGCAGCCGACGAACACCCCGCAGCCGACCGCGACTCCCAGGGCAACATCCACCCCGCGTCCGACATCTACCGGCAGACCGACCGCAACCCCCAGGGCAACATCCACACTCCGCCCTACCATAACGCCGACGCCGACCAAAACGCCGGAGTTAGCTGATGCATGCGGCAAATCCTGCGTGACAGATACGGATTGCCAGCTCGGATTAACGTGTACCACGATATTTGCGACACTCAGAGCCTGTCGGAACAGATTGTGTACCGATAAGCCGGGGTGTTTGTGCGACGACAGCAACGGATCGTTCTTTTACGCAACGCCGACGCCCGGTCCCGGAGGGTTAGCGATGCGCAGTCTGCCGCTTACGGTCGGCGGATTCACCGATAAAAAAGGTCAAACCGGTGATACGCCCTCAATCAGCGGTATATCCGAGCCTGATGCCAAAATTACGATTACGGTGTATCCCGACGGCGTGGGTGGCGAAGTGTACGCGGACAAAACCGGCAAATGGACGTATAAATTTACCAAAAAACTTACACCCGGGGCCAAAAGCGTCCTTGTCGTTGCTACCAAGCCGGATGGTCAGGCGCAAATCAACAAAACATTTACGGTGGTCGGCGGGGGAGGCGGCAATCCGTTCGGCATCATCCTGCTTATCATGATTCTGGCTGCCGTCGGTTTCGGCGTGTACGTGTACGTCAAATCCAACCAATAGGCATTCCGCCCCGTTATTTTTTGGGTTGCTTCATGGGCGTATAATACATATTCTGTATGACTTCCAAATCAGCGCGACGCCTGAGAAACGGTTCTATGCACGGAGCAGAGTTAGGATCCTTTGTGTGTGCGGCCGGCAAAGAACGGGTCGTGCATGTCGTGAGTATGCACGCACTCATCCTCGCAAGCGGCTCGCTATTGATTGCTGATGAGGATGAACGCGATACACGGGCCATGCAGACCATTAATTTCCAAAAGCCTGAGGATTTACCGGGGAAACGCGTGTTCCGACGCTGCAGGGATTGCAGCCTGCCGTTTTGGCAAACGTGTACGCTTCCGCGGCGTTCCGGATCAGAGGAGCCGCTGACAGATTTGGCTGAATCCGTGCTGGGATAACAAGTATCAGTGCGTCTTTTTTTCCACAGCAGGAAGGGTAAATATAAGGGCGATGACGCCGCTTGCTGCAGCGACAACCCGAAGCGCAAGTGTCTGGTCTATGAGGGTTATCCCGAGAAAAATGCCGTACATGCCTACCCGGCCTATATTCACAAACCATTCCCGGTCAATAATAATCCGGTAATGTGACACGTGTGACCGGCGTGCTTCGTCGTCCATCATATCCATGATTTTGGGTTCATTTGCCGTCCAGATGAGATTATCTGCCAGGTTGGCAATGACGATATACCAGAGTACCGACAATGGTCCGATGCCCCATAGAAGCGGTGTACCTGAGAGTATAAATGTGCCGAGGAGAGCGATAAATACCGGGTAAAATTTTTGTTGGCGGTATTTTCTTCCGAACATATAGGTAATGAGCGCCGTAATCGCGGCCATACTGCTGCTTATGGATCCTAATATCGCTTCGTTACCGAGTGTTTGGAGGACGAGAACGGTCGGCAGCACATATAACGGCACGTCTGCACATCCCAACGCGACGGAAAGAAAGCGCGCGCGGCGCCACTCCTTTGAAAACGGCGCAGTGTCACGGTCTGTGAGTGCGGGTTGTTCAATCGTCACCCCGCGTATGATAAGTCCGGCGGCCGTCAACATGACAAATGCGCAGCCGACCAGCAGTTCATACGCAACCTGCGCGGAAGGCAGCAGGCGGGAAGACACCGTCGCGACAATAACCCAGCCGGCTATGACCGGTATGATGACTGACGCGATGGTCGAAAGCGTAAACTGTAAACCGGTAAAATAGCTGCGTGTTTCGCTTGTGGTGTGCCGCAGTGTAAGAAAATTTCTGTTTGCCCAATATATTCCGTTTGCCAGTCCGTACAGGATTCCGTAAAAAAAATATGCCTCCGGCGTGCTTGATTTATAAAACACAACCATGAGCGAGCTTAGTCCCGTCATGACGACGCTTGCGGCATATAATTTTTTCAGGCGTATATGCCGGAGCAGCCATTTATTTGCGATAAACACCGGGGGAAGCACGATGAAATTCCCGATGTAGTAGATGATCAAGAGCGTCAGATTTTTGTTCGTCTGCCAGATATAGGCGGACGTAAAGAGTGAGATAAGGGGATACGCGGCGCTGCGTAAAAAATAAGAAACGGAAAGCGATTTTGCCGTATCCGGCATTGAGCGGAAGTGGTTGATTTCGCGATACCAGCGGGCAATGATCGCGTTCATGATGCTTTGCCGCCCTTTAGAGTTTGGCAATCTGCAGGAAGTCGAGTTCCACCGGGGTTTCGCGGCCAAAGATAGAAACAAGTACTTTTACCTTTCCTTTTTCTTCATCGATGGACTCTATGCTTCCCAAAAAGTCTGCAAACGGTCCGTCAACGATCTTGACTGCTTCAGACACGGAGAAGCTTGCTTTGTATTTCGGCGCTTCCATGGCCATAAATTTCCGGATTGCATCTACTTCACGGTCGGAAATCGGCGTGGGTTTGTTACCGGCTCCTACGAATGCGGTCACACCCTGTGTGGTGCGTACTGCCAGCCAGCTGTCATCATCAAGGACCATTTTCACGAGAATATATCCCGGAAAGATTTTTTCCTTGATTTCTTCTTTTTTACCGTGGCTTACTTTTACGACATTGCGTGTAGGAACGACGATATCAAATATTTTGTGCGTCAGTTTTTGGGTTTCGATGCGCTGTTTTAAATTCGCCGCAACTTTGTTTTCATGACCGGAGTAGGTGTGCACGACATACCAGCGGCCGGCAGAACTGTCTACAGCAGGGGGTTCAACCTGTACTACCGGTTCCGGCGCTGCCTTTTTCGTTTCTTCTGCTGCCTTGGATTGTGTATCGTTCATAGATTATTTAAAAATCATTGTTGTAATATTGACAAACAGGATGTCCAGACCTCCTACAAACAGTCCCACTGCGACCGATATAATAATGACGGCTGCCGTTAACCGGATCGTTTCCTGTCTGGTCGGCCAGGTCACTTTCCGAAGCTCTGTTGCCACCTCAGAAAAGAATTTGGCCGGTGCAACATTCGGTATGCTCGGTGACTTCGGTTTCTGCATAGTGTCAACCTAACAAAAGCCCCCTCCCCGGGGACAAGGGATACTATACCAAAAAGAAGGTACCCTTGTAAAGACCACGAGTTGTCTACCCATTCATGGTTTACGTGCCGCAGGTAAACGTTCTATTGGTGTTGTCTGACGTAAATCCACAGCCGGAAGGCGTATTGGTACAGGCCAGCAGTCTCGCATAGATGTCATGAACTTCAGCAGCGAATGTCCAGGCATCTCCGCTCGGACATGCGCCATTGACGATTGCCGTTGTGTTATAGCTGCACATAAATTCCGCAAATCCGGTCGGGTCGTTACTCGGGTGGGAGAAAAGGCAAGCCATTTGAGAACAAATACCATCATCAGGATTGTCTATTTCCGGCATGGAAACTGCAGTATTACCTGTAGCAGGCCAGCCGTACAGACATCCCAAATGGTGGCTGGCGCCGTTAAACGATCCAAGTCCCGATTCGTGAATCCATAATGCCATGACAAAAAGGGCATTCCAACCATATTTTTTCGACATCTCTTTGACCTGTCCCAATGTTTCCGACGTGAGATTTTGTTCCATTTTTCCGTAGTCGCAGGCAGAGGCGGAACACCACCATTTCCCGGTTTCGATAAATGTTGAGAGCATTGCATCATCGATCGTGCAGCTGGCGTTCCTATAGGGAATTTCATATCCGGGATCGCCGCTTGTGCCGGTTTTCGTGGGCGGCCGGTCCACCTTTAACTCTGTAAACCATTTTTCTTCACAGGCGATCGGAGGCTTTACCTGGCACTCATCCTGTATTTTTTCGATGCCTCCCAACGCAGCATCGTCCTGCGGGTTATTCTTCGGAGTAAATGGGGTAGAGTAACACCCTGCTTTTTTCATGCCTACCTGAGATTGGTTAAACGCGTCAAACGATGTAAGGAGCGGCCGCTGTGGAAACCCCAGAACCTCCACATCATGCGGCTGCAGTGATGCCGCAAGCACTTTCTCCTGGTCTTTGGGAGGGAGCAGAAAATTGGTCCAGCCTCCGGTTTTGGCAGTATTACTGCTGTCGTCGCCGGTTTCGTTGCCGGGACACCAGTAATCATTGCACATAAAGTTAAACCACGGCTGTTTTTGGTCCTTGGTGAGAAGAACTTCGTCTTTGTGCGGCTCTGTTTCGGGCTCTTCCACCTCTGTCCGTTCTCCGTTGATTATTTTTATGACGGTTTGCATGATGGTAACTATTTCATGGCCGAATATATTCGTGCCTTCGCCGAAATGAGAGAGTTTCGGGGTGAAATTTTCCAGCGGCCGCAAGTCGAGCCCCGGGTCGTGTTTTTTGCAGTCTTCAGCAGGATTCATGCCTGCGAGCGCTAAATTCGGACGGTTAAAGTTGACGCCTCCGTTCCCGTCGTTGGGTTCTACCGGCCGGATACCGAACATGCCGTTAAGGAATTGCCCGTTCCAAAAATGTGTGGGTGCAAACGTAAGAGGCGATGATGTTTCTAAGTCCTCAGAGATAATACAGTCAGTCGGTTCAGGATGATCGGAGTGTTCTGCATCCGTTCTGAGAATTGCGCCGTATAACGACGTCAGGGTGATTTTGTTGTCTTCACTCCAGGGAATGAATTTCCCCAGATCTACTTTGTTTTGCGGGACATTGTAATTACTGATGCGGCTTTTGAAATCCGCGCCGGGGAAAAAATCCGGAGTCTGTATTTCTTTTTCCTGTCCCTCAACGAGCGGAATGATAAATGAACTGATATCAAACCCGAATTTGTTGCCGATGACTATTGCGACCGATCCGAATTTGTTCAGGCGGACGGTCGTAAATGCTTTATCCGTTGTCGCGTGGGCGACAGGCATGGGAAATATGAGTGATGTAATGAGGAGTATGCTGACGATAATAAAACGTTTCATGTCTTTATTGTATCTTAGCAAATTGACAAACCCCGTGAAAGCAGCATACAATTACAGTACAGCTTAGCAAGGACTCCACAAAAGACTTTCTAGGCTTGTTTTTATCTCAAGAGAGTAAGCACGGCACAAGATGCCGGGCGAGCGAAAAATAATCGCGCGAAGCGCGCTCAAGGCGAGTCAAAAGTCTTGAGTATCGCTTACAAGACTTTTATCTTATGGCACGTACGCCTGCAAAGATACGCAAAGCAGTTATTCCGGCAGCCGGATTCGGCACCCGATTTCTTCCCCAAACCAAGGCAATGCCCAAGGAAATGCTTCCGATCGTCGATAAACCGGTTATCCAATACGTTGTAGAAGAGCTGGTGGCCAGCGGAATTACCGACATCGTTATCGTCACGGGCTGGCACA
>JAHFKN010000003.1:55106-191277 GCA_023245355.1 Candidatus Gottesmanbacteria bacterium
CAAACCAAGGCAATGCCCAAGGAAATGCTTCCGATCGTCGATAAACCGGTTATCCAATACGTTGTAGAAGAGCTGGTGGCCAGCGGAATTACCGACATCGTTATCGTCACGGGCTGGCACAAGCGGAGTATTGAGGACCATTTTGATTATCCTAATGAACTTATCCAGACACTCAAAGAGCAGGGGAAACTGGAACAGCTGGAAGAGGTCCGGCGCACGGCCGAACTTGCCAATTTTATCTACATCCGGCAAAAGGGCCCGTATGGCAACGGAACTCCGGTATTATGCGCCCGAAGCGTGATCGGTGATGAACCGTTTGTCGCCATCTGGGGAGATGAATTTATTTATTCCAAGCCGCCGCGGGCCAAGCAATGTATCGATGTATTTGAAAAATACGGTGATCCGGTGATTTCTGCTATCCAGGTTGATAAGAAAGACGTGTCCCGGTACGGCATCGTGGAAGCTACCAAAGTAGAGGATAGTGTGTATCAGATCAAAAACCTTATCGAGAAGCCGAAAAAAGAAGAAGCGCCCAGTACCCTGGCGGCTCATGGGTGCTATGTATTGACTCCTGATATTTTCCCGATCCTGGAAAAATTGGGTCCGGGAAAAAGCGGAGAAGTATGGCTTACCGACGCGATCCGCGAGCTTATGAAAACACGTCCTGTCTATGCATGTGAGATCAAGGGCGGCCGGTATTATGATACGGGTAACAAGCTCGAATACCTAAAAACTGTCGTGGAATTTGCCCTGGAACACAAGGATTTAAACGGGGATTTCCGCGATTACCTCAAATCGCTCAAGTTGTAGGCGCTTCGCCGTAGATGATTACTTTTGTTCCCGGGTTGTCATCCTTTGACAGGGTTGACCATGCTTTGTCGTTGGTCACGACCGGATTTGCCCAGTCATACAGCATTTTGGCTTCTTCCGTCCTCATATTGATGCACCCGTGGCTCATCGGGTGACCAAAGTTGTCATGCCAATAGGTGCCGTGGAATGAAAACCCCCGCATTTTTGCCACCTGGTCGTTATAAAAGAACATGACCCACGGCACATTCGGGAGGTAATAGTAGGTATGCAGGTCTTTGTTTCCACCGCTCATGAGCTGGCTTTTTACTTTTGCCCATATAGTGAATTCACCTGTGGGAGTTCTTCCCCATTTGCCGGTTGATACCGTAAACTCATATACCCGGACGTTGCTTTCGTATGCATAGACTTTTTGGTTGGTAAGGTCGACTTCGATTCGTTTTTCCGAAGCCGGAACATTGACAGCGACTCCCAATACCTTCGATACCTGTATAAGTGTGGCGAGCTTCGGGGCTGCAGCAGGCGTTTCATGAAACGTTGCAGAGAGTGCTTCGGGGGGTTCTGACAGCGTAGCGCCCTGCGTCAGCAGTTTGAGGGATTTTTGGTCTGCCAGAGGTTCATTAGCACCGGAAAGCTGGCGCATCGGTATGGAGATAAATGCCATCGCACCGGCAAAAAGTGCGATAAGTCCGACGGCGGTCACAATATAAGAACCGGATTTGGCATTCTCAGCCATACATCTAACTATCGTATGTTTTGCGGATTTTGTCAAAACGATGATATAGTTGTGAATGTATGCGCAATACGATTGCACGGGTTAAGGGGTTGGGATTTATTCTTTGGCAGGCCCGCCACATGGCTTATCATGTCATGCTGGGACTTCTGTGGGCGTGGTATCTGCGTGAACGCTGGGGGGAATTTAATCCGGTATGGATATTCACCTCCGTTGTGGGTTCGGTATTGCCCGACATTGACCATCTCAACTATTTTTTGGGGTACGGGAGAACGGACACCTATACGCAGCAGATATTCGGCTTTATCCGCCGCCACGAATGGCGGAATCTTTTTCATTTCATCTCCACCGGGCACAAAAACAATACGAGCCTGATGTATCACAATATCTATGTCGTTATCCTCCTGACGCTTTTGGCTGTCATAGCATCGTTTGTGGACTGGCAGGTAGGTGTTGTGCTGTTTGGCGCTATGGTGTCTCATTACCTGTTTGATATTGCTGACGATGTCGTCCAGCTCGGAGGCATGAATCCGAATTGGAAACGGTGGGGCAGACCGAAGAAGTAAACGATGAGTTTCCGGGCGTGGATAATGTTGGGAACTGCCCGTTCAGGGTGTAGTAAAAAGCCCTTCCACAATGCCGATATGATATCCGAAGTACAGGCCGTAGATGACACTGATGATTCCCGATAATACGGTAACAACCCGGTCAAATCTTTCAAATTTTCGGCTTCCCGTGATAATTACTCCGCCCAGAATAGTCGTGATAAGCATCATTCCCATGATAGTGCCTATCCCGAAGATACAAAGATACAGCAGAGCCAGATTCTGATCGCTGATACTGCCCAGCACCAGGAGCGCGACGGCAGCGGAACCGGCCAGTCCGTGAATGAGGCCTACGATAAGCGGCCGGAGCAGCTGGAAGACGCCGTGCTGCGTGATGAATTCCGCGACCGCTTCATGGCGTCTGCTTTTTTCATGCAGCGATGCGTCATGATGGTGCACATGGATATGCATCCTATCATGCTGATGGAAGTGGCTGTGTACGCCGGAGAATGCTCCGAGAAGTTTTTGCATGATACCGGTCAGGTTGAGTATCCCCAATACAACGAGCGCTATCGCGACGACAAATTCAAAAGACAACTGGAGTTTTGCCGGTATGGAAACATGAAAAAGAATGATTGCGATGCCTACGACAATAATCATCATGGTGTGTCCGATGCCCCAGCTGATGCCTATCATGGCCGCTGACGTAAGTTTACGGGCACGGGAAACAATCGTTGTCACGGCTGCTACATGATCGGCATCCGTTGCGTGTTTTAAGCCCAGAAGGAATCCTACGGCAAGAATAGTAAATGGATTCATGCTGTTTTCGTTATATCCAGTGTTCCAGGAGTACCATCAGCGTCACGATCCAGAGAGCGATTTCAAGATACAGCACCCAATGTTTCATATACCAATGCACCCATTCATGCGTATCGCTGGGTATGATAGGAAGCATGCGGATAAAACTGTATTTTTTCTTAATCCACGGCCCGAACCATGCAATGCCGTGGTAGATGGAAAACGTATCAAGAATAAAGTGGAGGAATACGTTGACCGTCGCAAGTCCGAGGTAGGTGTAGAAAAACCGTATATGGAACGGGAGTGCCAGAACAGCAACGAATCCGAACACAATAAACCAGTTGGCCGGATAGTGTGACAGGTTTTTCAGCGCGCTGTGGTGGTCGTACACTCTGCGCAGCGATACAAGGCCGTCTATATCCGGGATATTGGCAAACGCGACCCCCAGAATGTAGGGGGTGATAGTAGTATCCGGCAGCCAACCGCGGTCAACAAAAAATTTTGTGACAAGGAGTCCGACTGCAGCATGAGAAAGTGTTGTCATACGGTGCGAGATGGGTATTAGCCTGTTTTGGTTTGTGTCGGTTCCGGCGACTTCAATGGCGCTTCTTTCGGGTGCGTTTTCCGTTTCGCGATCTTCCCCAGTGTATACATGACGCGTTTGTGAAGGTCAATATTTTTTATGCGGGCAAAACGGATCACGGAGACGATGATATCTCCCAGTTCCTGTTCGTATGTTTCATCCTGCTGGGCGGCGAGGTTGGTGGGTTTCCGTCCGTGTTTAGCCAGGTACGCTCTGGCCATTTCACCGATTTCCTCGACCAGCGACAGAATGAGAAATGACCCGAATTCCTCCTGGTTTTTAACGTTTTTGTCCGCTTCTTCGAGGATAGTGATGTATTTACCGAACGGCGATCTGATTTGCGGTTTGTTCACCCGGTTATTATAGCAGAACGCGCAGTATTCGTGCGATTTATTTGCCGCCGATAATCTGCACGGTGTTGCCGTCGGGGTCGGAGAATGTGGCAAACCATTTTTCCATTGTCGGCGCTTTAAACGGCGCGGCGACAAACGGGACGTTTTTGCTGACAAGATATGCATGTGCTGCACTGACGGAGTCGACATTTATGTTAAACATGATGCGCACGGGGTCTTTGTTGGTCCCTTGGATTTCCGAATGTTGTCCTATCCACAGAAAGGGGAGGCCGTCAGGAAATTCGAATAAAATACCGGTGTCCTGCGGGTGATTGAGATGCTCATTAACCTTTAAATTGAACACATCCTGATACCAGTGCGCTAACCGCTCATAATCCGCCGACCAAATGAGAATTGTAGTGATTTTATGAAATGTAATTGCTTCCATTGAGGATTATTATAGCATGGCATCATGTGATTTTTCTGGGGTCATCGGTGTATGAGTAGGAAGAGGCCGATCATGCCGATAATCCCGAGCGAGTTGAGCATGTAAGAAGACAGAACAAACCGGTGTGCGCTTACCCGTGAGATACCCAAAAGACCGATAGCTAAATCATCAGGCAGGGGGGTTACGATGATAAATATCACCAAGAGCGGCAAGGTCCACCGGAACATCCTGCTGTGGAATATATGTATAAGTTTCCTGCCGTGAAATTCATTAAAAATATCCTCAATTTCTTCCAGCAGTTCGGTATTGAGCACGTGGAGTATGGTCATGTCAGCTGCGACCGCGCTTGCCCCTGAGAGTGCTATAACCTGCCAGATCGGCGTCTGTTTTGCCAGAATGGAAAGCATAAGCCCTCCGATGGGAGCTGTAAACGGCGTGACAAACAGAATACCGGCTGCGGCAATTGCAGCAAACCGGTACATTCCCAGTCCGGAGAGCGCAGTTTCGAGACCGTTCCCTTGAGCAAGCCAGACTGTGACGATAAGCCCGACAGCGCACAGAATGAGGTTTATGTGGGTGTGCCGTTTGCGGAGTTGTTTTGGGTGCTTGAGGTGGCGGTGGTTGGATAAGTGGATTGGCCTACGCATATATGTATATAGTAGCAAATTCCGTGTGAATCTGAACCACTCATCATCGGAAGAGAATGTCCCGTGTTATACCAAATCAGAGAGTTTGTGTGTGGAAAAAAGCACGATGAGCCCTAGTACCAGCGAGATAATGTAGCTAGCCAGCAAATGATCCGGAAATATGTAGAGATCCATGAGGCCCCATGCGCCGCGCCAGACCAGAACCACGGCAACTGCTATCCATAGCACACGGATATACGACGGTTTCCTTTTTTTCATATGCAGTTTAGGCATGGCAGGCCTTAGTGGCCAGACTTAGAATAGTTTGGCACAAAGTAAGCTCGTTTGAAATAGATGAAATTGGTCAGTTCCTAAATCCCCAGCCAGCAATTTTGTCTATGCTTAGTTAAAAGGATTATAATCAAATTATTATCTAAACTCTATGGAAACTTCAGGTGGAAATGTGGGCAACCCAAAGAAAAATTTCAGGTTGATAATACAACTCTGGCTTGTATTTGAAGTTAGTGTTTTAGTTTTTCTTACTGATTTTGTCTATGTAATAGCGATAAAGAAAGTCTTGTTTAATGAGGCTCCAGATGTTTTCGGAATCGTTCTATTAGCATCTATGCTTGTAGGAGGATTATCTTTCTTTTTGGCAATAGTCCTCAGTCTGCTTAGAAAGCACTTTAGCGATAAGAAAATAACTTTTTCAAAAGTTTTATTGATACTACTGACGTTACCTGTGTTGCCATTTTACTTGTTCGTCTCGCATCTTCTTGATAAAAACAGAAAGCTTTTTCCAAGACTACTGAGTGGTTCTGTTTTGTTGGTTGTTTTATTTCCCTTTTGGATTTTGGGATATGTAGTTCTGTATTATGTTTCTACGGATGAATTGTTTTTGGGTTCAAGATATCAAGTTTCGTCAATTGCATATTCCGATTCCATGATGCCTACCTTCAAACCAGGGTCAATTGGTAAGTATTATCCTTACAAAAATATATTTTACAAATTAAATCCTAACTGGGCTTATAAGATTGAACGAGGAGACATTGTAAGGTTCAGTAGTGGGGTGACTCAAGATTATTTGAATAAGGAGGGAAATATAGACTACCACAATTTTGTTAAGAGGGTTATTGCAATTGAGGGAGATAAAGTTGAACTCAGAGCAGGAGTGGTAATACTAAACAGTGAGCCATTATCAGAACCTTACACCCTTGAACCCAATTCAACTTTTGCCCTGGATGACGCATACAAGAATGCAAAATCGCAGGGTTTAAGTGGGCTGTTTTTGGATGAATGTAAAGCTATTGTAATTCCAGAGGGTAAGCTATTTGTACTAGGTGATAACAGAAAAAATAGCAATGACTCAAGAGTTATTGGTCTAGTTGATTTGGCAGACATTAATGGGTACTTTCCGTACAAAGAACAGAAACAACCATTCAAAGAAGGAGTAAATGTTATTAATTACTCTGACCAATGGAGAACCTCAACTGACCTAAATTCTTCAATTCTCCAGAAGGTTGAAAATTATTGTTTATAACGAAGAAATACATATATGAAAATGTTACACGCAGGAAATAGAATCATTTTTAATGTTTTGTAATGAAGATCCGAAGCTGTTTGCCAGTTCGAGACCTGCCTTGCAAAGAGAACTTTTAAGATTTGTTATCTCGAACCTTATTTTGAGGGATAAAAAGGTCAAATATACGCTCAAAACTCCATTTGATATAGTAGCCAAATACTCTCAAAGTGAGAATTAGCAGGCTCGGAGGGAATCGAACCCCCAATAGAGGTTTTGGAGACCCCTGGTATACCATTTACCTACGAGCCTATGATGATCTATTTTATCAGCTTCAGACGTTTAATTAAACCTTGATAGGCGGATCCGTGTTGTTTCAGCTTGTGCTCCCGTACTGTTGCACTGATTTTATCACGGTATGCTTCGTAATATATGAGTTGGGGATGAATCATTTTTCTTGTTGTAAAGGTTTTGCCACTAATATGTTCGCGAATTCTACGTTTAAGATCGCTTGAGTATCCAATATATAGTGAGTGATTGTTGTCTTGAAGAAGGTATACGTAATACATGGGTATACCATTTACCCCGCCTTTCGCGAAAGGCTGGGTTTACCTACGAGCCTAACTAAAGGGTATTGTAGCAATTTTCGGCCGGGAATGAAATTCCAAATCCGAAGGAACGATTACAGAAGTTTGAGCGTGGTAATGAATTGCGTAAATACCGGCCCGAAGCCGCCGATATATACATCAAGGCCTGTTTTGGGATGGGTGAACATAAGTTTATCGGTCGGGGATCCGTCTTTGGCGGACGTATCGTGATACAGACGGGCTGAGACACTTGCCGTGCCGCTCGCTACAGGAATGTTCATGGATTCGATTTTATCCGCCGGTAACGCGATTCCGGGAATATCTTTCTGACAGACGACGATAACGGATCCATCCGGATGGGAAAGATTTGCAAATACCGTGCCGCTGGTCGAGCTTTCCATCGGGGTTAACGTGTTCGGATATTGAAATGAGACGCCGCATGTAGAACCCACAAGATACGCAAACGTCGGTGACGGCGTGGTAATCTGCGTGGGAAGAGCGTTGGTGGACGCTTGCTGCGGGATAGTCCGGCCGAGGTTAAAGCCGATAAGAAGCGCGGCAACAATTGCCAAAAAAGCCGTAAAGAGCAGAGTGTTTCTGTGCATGCCTTTAGTCCAGCTTGCTTGTTTCTTTGTGCTCTGTGTGTTTCCGGCATTTCCGGCAATACTTTTTGAGCACGATTTTTTCCGTTGTGTTGACCTTATTTCTACTAGTGATGTAGTTTTGGGATTTGCACACGGTGCAGATGAGCGCGAGCACGAGTCGTTGATCTTTTTTTGCCATAGAGGGATTATAGCCCAAAAACGTTTGTTACTCAAGCAGTCTGTTGCTGATTATGGCGGCTGCGACGGTTTGGGAAAAGAACGCACGTCCGGAATCAGAGTAGTGTATATGGTCGCCTGCGTTTATAAGTGAGAGTCTGCCGTTCCCTTTGGCGTCCATGCTGGAATGGTATGCATCGGCCACCGGGAATCCCTGGCTTTTGGCAAACGCGACCGTGTTTTCTATGTATTTTTTGATTTCCGTCACCTTATCGAGTTTTCCCTGAGTACCGAAAGAAATACCGGGCGCTCCGTCGCCGAATACGTCCCAATTGGGAGTGATGGTTGCGGCAAAAATGATTTTGGTTTCCGGAAGTTCGCGGCGGATTGTGTCGACGATGTCAGCTAGCTTCAGCCAATGGCGGGTAAGCGCTTCATTGATGTCAGCAGACGGATATGGGTTGTATCCGAATGACTCCACAACGATAACATCGGGCTTTTCACTTACGACCGAATTTCTCCCTAATCCGAGATATGAATAGCCGTTGGTGAGCCTGCGCAGTCCCGAATCGATATTTTCAGCTCCGACTCCGTGGTTGATGATGGTAAATGTGGCATTGGGGTAGACGGCATTGAGCCGTCCGGCGAGTCCGCTTCCGACCGGACCTAACGTGTCGATCATCGAATCGCCGAGCAATGTTACGGTCCAGGATTTTTTCCGTGCAGTTCTTGTTGCCGGTGTCGGAGACGGACTTGCGATCCCGGGTTCCGTTGGCACGGGCATAAGCGTCGGAGAAGGAGTCGCTGTTGCAACGGACTGGCCGAGGACTGAGCCCGTGTCTGGGATAACATGTAACAGATCGCTGAAACTGACCAGCGGTTTGGATACAGGGCGGTTTGGCAGCAATATCGGTGTGGGATCAGGTAACGGAGATATGATTCCTTCGGACGCGTATACCGTGAATGAAAACATCAGAAAACTTCCGATAATAAATACCGCAATCCAGCGCATATATCCATCATAATGGGCATACGGGGGTACGGTCTAGTAGGGAATGTTATGGGTATTATTCCCGTTTCAGCAGCGTGCTTTCCACGCGTTTCGCGCCGAAAAACTCTTTACAGAATGCCTCGGTTTTTTTTGCGTCATACCACGCACATGAGAATATGTTGAGATACACGCTTTTTTTGTATTCTGAAAAATGTGCGGTGACGGAGCTTGTTTCTATAAGCTGGACCAGCGAATACCCGCTCGTGATGGGATTATCGTGTCCGAAATGAGGGATAAGCGGTTCACCATACCGTTTCATCATGATGACGTCATCGCAGAGTGTAATCACGAATTCTTTAATTTTTTCTCCGCTTGAGATTGTCTCAAGGTTACAGTCGTATAAATTGAGGATAAGCTCCTGTCCGAACATCGTTTCTTCATTGGGTGTGGGTGAATTCAGCATGCTGTTTCTTATGACCGGAGTTTGCTATCAGGTTGATGCGCATTTCTCCGATGCACAATACCAAAAAATAATTATTACTGTTTATTTAGATAACGGTATTTTTACACCCTTGTCAATACATGAAACGGATGTATTTCATCTGACGCGCTCTGACAGGCGAAATAATTTATACTATGTATATGAACTGGATTCTCGCAGGATTCCTTATGTTTGCTTTCTCGGTCGTGCAATATCTGCTCGTCCGCAAAAGCGTTCAGCTGAAAACTCCGTCGCAGTTTTCTAATTTAGCCATGTTCCTAATCCCGTCCGTGTTATTTTACGGAATTTCGGCCGCATCGGGGATAAGTCTTCATATCGGGTGGTATGAATTTGCCGTGATTGTCGTGCTTGCCGTATTTTTCAGTTATTTGGGAAATGTATGGTCGTTAAAAAGCATAGAAGTTGCGCCGAACCCCGGATATAGCCTTGTGTTGTCCAAGAGCTATGTAGTGTTTACAACCCTTGCTTCCATCCCGTTATTTCATGCGGCTCTTACCGTCCGATCGGGAATAGCAATTGCAATCATCCTCGTATGTTCAGCGCTCATATCAATTACGGGAAAGGTGAAACAAGCCGGCCATGTCCGCGCGTCATGGCTGCCGCTTTCAATCGGTGCATTTTTTTGTTGGGGAATGCTCTCACTGACCTCAAAATACCTCCTGATTCTGGGCGTACACATATATAGTCGGCTTATATACTCCATGGTCATCGTGACCGTGTTAATCGGTATCGAAATGGCAGTGAAAAAAATATCGTTCCGGCGTATTTCTTTGCGGCAGGCTGCAATTTCCGTACTGATCGGCGTATGTTCCGCCGGATTTAATTATTTTATGCAGGCCGGTTTCGCGACGGCTCCGAATATCGGCTATATCAACGCGATGAACGCGTCTTCTATCGGACTGGTGGTTTTGGGATCGGCAGTATTTTTTCACGATGAATTTTCGCTCCGCAAAGGTATCGGGGTGGCCGGAGTCATCGCCGGACTTATCATGTTAGTCGTATAAACGTATTACAGTTATTTTGTATGGCAGATATATTTTATCCGGTAGCACACCGGTCAGACGAAGAAATTGAGGCACTGAAAAACCGGTATGTTTCGTTTGACGAAAACGTTATTCCCGGACTGATAAAACAATCGTGCAGCATGACGGCCGTATCCTGGAAAAAACCGGAAAGCTGGAGCACGTCACACGTCATTTACGTCGTGTCGGTCCGTGAGCGGCAGCGTCCTGTCGTTATCCGCGCAAATATCGGCTGGGGAGAGCCTGAGCGGTACATGCTGGTCGAGAAATGTATTACCGACAGGGCAGCGGTTCACGGAATTCCGGTTAACCGTATTCTCTATGTGGATATCAGCAGGGAGATATACCCGTTCGATTATCAGATTCAGGATATGCTGGAAGGCAAAGATATCGAAAGTTCATTTCGCGGAACCCGGGCTGAGTATGACCAGTTGTCATTTGATCTGGGTGCATATGTCGGGAAATGGGGTGAGTTGGAGTTTGAAGGGTTCGGCCGGTTTGATCTGGATGAAGCTGAACATAGCTCGCTTGCAGGCACGAAGCAATCCATGTATGAATACATGATCGTGCGGCTCGATGAGGATATCCGGTATTTAGCCGATGCGCAGGTTGTCTCAGTCATGCAGGCTGATGCAATCCGGAAATTATTTGAAATACATAAGCCGGTGATGAATGTGAAAAAAGGAACCCTGGTGCAATATGACCTCGCGGATCATAACGTGATGTTTGACGGCGGGAAAACGATTACCGGTATTTTTGACTGGGAAGCGGCGGTAACAGGAGACCCGGTGTTGGATTTAGCGAGTGCCCCTACATGGAAGACGTTTTTCCCTCGTGAGGAAAAAATGATAGAGGGGTACCGTTCCGTACGGGATCTGCCGAATTTTTTCAGGGAAAAAATAGCGATTTACCGCCTGCGCACCATGCTGTGGAAAATGGTGTATGCCATACGGGCGGGGATTCTCAATGAAGACAGGAAGAAAAAGTTTGAGGCAGCGCTCGTGCCATTTAGGATATAACCCCCGGGGGTGTGAACGGGATGTATTCCGTGCGTTTATTTTTTGGGTTTGTCGTTTAAATCTATTCTTAATACCCTTTTCGTCAGGCGGTATGCAATCTCGGCAAGGGAATTCATTTTTTCGATTTTTTCATCATCAGTACCGTCTTCGGTAACCACTTTCAGAATATTTGCATGTGCAGCATCTACAATTTCCTGCCTGTCGCGGTTGAGAATTCTTTTCATCCTCCGATGCGGATGTGGTGGCTGATCTTCGCTCATGTATCCGAGTATATCAAATAATGAATTTATTAATAGACAACATTAGTATGCTTCCTGATCGAAAATTCCTCGTATTCAAAATATGGCATCATATCGTGTATCGGTTCTATGTTTGTATAGTCCGTTTGTTGAATAGATACATATTTTTGATAGATCCATTCATGCTGCGGATTGAATGCTCTTTGTAGTGACGGTATCGTGCTATATTGCCTGAGAATGCCGTCCATATATGCTGTGTCCCATGCCACGTTCTGTTTAGAGCAAATGACATAGGTTTTATTATATGCCCCTAAGAATGGACATATGCGTGACAATCCCGAAATGGCTGCATCATACTGCCGCTGATAATTATGGTGCAGCATAATGATATAGACGCCGTTATCAGTCAGAAGCGGCAGCATGGATCGGAAATATTCTATGGACCGGACGGATGTCGATCCTGACCATCCCAATACGGTAAGATTATCGATTATGAGTGTATATGAGAGGCGAGATGCTTCGGCAAAAGATGTGTACGTATGTGCATCCGTAGCATAGATTGTTACTCTCGGATCTGTGAGCGGGTGAGACAGTACATCAGATGCTTCCTGTTTACTCAGCAGGGTAATGAGTTCATTAGACCACTCTACTATGTCGACTGCCTGCACGTTTGTCATCGCAAGTACGTCCCGCACAATACCACCTCCGCCGAGCCCCAGGATAAGGATGTGCTTTCTATCAGGAGCGCCTGACGCGATTGCAGCAAGAAGGGAGTGGGCCTGCAGATACGGGATATATGACGCAACTGTTCCGTTTATACTTACCGAGCCGGCGTTATGATGGCCGTCCGTCCAGTTTATGGCAGCGACACCTCCTATACCTTCCACCCGTTGTGATGCCGGTGTAGAAGATTTTTGTATCCACCGGTTCCATATAGTTCCCGGTATGTTGATAAGAAGTATCATGAGCAGTGCGGCGTAAACGGCGTATGTTAGTCTGGTTTTTTCCTGTGACAGCAAGAATACTGTCGAAGTAAGATAGACTGCAAATATGGTAATGATGCTCCACCTGGTGCCCATTACCGGAAGTCCCAGGATCATAAACAGTAATCCGCCAACCAGGGATCCTGCCGAAGATATAAACGATAATATTCCTGATTGCCGTTCCATATCCTCGGTCGGACTGGTAGATATGATAAGCGGAAAAAATGAACCGGATAAAAACGCAATCAGCCCCGTATGTTGAAACCCACCGATAAAAAATAACGATAAGAGGCCTTGATCGGGCATTGTCTTCGGAAAGTACATTGTTCCTATAAATGCGATAGGTAGCATGAGAAACAGCGGTGCAAGTCCGATATGGGGCGTCATCCGCTTATAGAGCGGGGAGAGGATATAGCTTCCGGCTGCGTACGACATAAGATAGGTTAGCAAGGCAAACGGGTATGTATACGGGCTGGAGTTACTCCATGTCACAGTAATGGCGCGGAATATGGACGTTTCAAGAATAATTGATAGCATACTTGCTACTCCCATAGCCGCAAAATATTTTGTATTCACCGGCATAGCTGTTTCGAGAACTGGCGGTTTATTCGTCGTCTGTTTCCGGTCAATAAAAAGAAATATGCAGAAAATATACAGAAATATTACCGCTATCAAAAGAAAAATAAGGCGGAAATCAATAAGCGGTAACAAAACCCGGATGAGTGTATAGATACCAGCTGCAGAGCCGGCTGTGTAGGTTCCGTATAAGAAATCCGGCGTGCGGAATATCCCCCGGTTAGTGTAACGCATGATTCTTGGCAATATTGCCCCTGAAAGGATTGCGATTGGTATTGTCAGCAGGATGGCGGTGGCAAGGAGGATAGATTGAGAAAGCGATGCGTTCATGTGTTGAGAAATGATAAAACGCGATACACTCTGGAGTATCGGGAGCGCAAGCCCGGCACTTATAAGCGTATAAACACTGCTTATCCAGGCAATAGTGCTATATGGGAATAGTTTTTTACCCGACGGAAAAATTGCAAGTCCGGCTCCCAGTCCCATACCAACCAGCGTGGTTAACAAAATGGCAAATGAAGATGCTGCCGTGCCGCCAACAAAGAGTTTTATCAAACGTTCTGCAATCACCTGATAGCTGATCGTGGCAAATCCGGTAAGAAATATCGCGATGATAACCGTGGCAGAATAAACCGTTCCGTGTGTGGAGCGCGCGGGGCGTATGTCTGAGCGCGCAAAGGTATCTATTTCCATTTATGTTTCACTCCCCGCGTTTTTCCTTTTTCCACTTCCATCGAGAAACACCGATCGAACAGATCGAGGGCTTCATCGGATGCTAAATGACGATCCCGTACAAGGTGCCGGAAAAAATCCATATAGGTGTCCTGTGTGAGCGGGTGATTTCCGCGGACACTAGCTTCATACGCCAGGCGGGCAAGTGCGTGAATATAGAACGTTTCTATGTGGTTCATGATCACAGGGGGCAGGGGTGCTATGGAGCCCGGAGCGAGAATCGGACTCGCGACCTAGTTCTTACCAAGAACTCGCTCTACCACTGAGCCATCCGGGCGGAATACAGGGTATTGTACCAAATAGGAAGATTGCTGTGAATGATTTTGTATGAAGCATGCGACTAATATACTTACTACAAAATGTTTGTTACCCGTCAAACGGGATCATATAGTATGAAGAAAGCAATTTTGGTTACCGGAGCATTCGGATTGGTTGGATCAGACCTTGTTCCTGCTTTGCAGAAGAAATACGGAGCCTCCCTCGTGTTTGCGCTGGGCAACAAAACAATTCCCAAAGATTTCCGCGGACAATTAGTCAAAGGCGATGTCCGTGATTTGTCATCGCTTAAAAAAATAGTCACGAAATACAATATCGGCATCGTGTATCATCTGGCGGGGTTGCTATCCGTCGGAGGAGAAAAACATCCGGATCTGGCATGGGACGTGAATCTTAACGGACTCCGCAATGTCCTTGATCTTGCACGTGACGAGCACCTCCGGATGTTTTGGCCCAGTTCCATTGCCGCATTCGGTCCGACGACACCGAAAGATATGACGCCGCAGCACACGGTGATTGAGCCCACGACAATGTACGGCATTACGAAATATGCGGGAGAACTATTATGTCAGTACTATCATTCGCGGTGGGGCGTCGATGTCCGGAGTCTCCGGTATCCGGGGCTTATCGGGTATAAGGCGCCGCCGGGAGACGGAACGACTGAGTATGCCGTTCATATTTTTTACGGGCTGCTCAAAGAGAATGCATACAATCCGTTTCTGAAAGCCGATGCGCGTCTTCCGATGATGTATATCGATGATGCGATTCGGGGGACGATGCAGCTTATGGCAGCACCTGCCGATAAAATCACCGTTCGGACAAGTTACAATTTCACAGCGATCAATTTTACGCCGAAAGAGCTTGTCACCGAAATCAAAAAACTATACCCGACGTTTAAAGCTGCCTATGTGCCTGATCCGGCAAAACAGCGCATTGCCGACGGGTGGCCGAAATCGATTGACGACACTCAGGCGCGGAAAGACTGGGGATGGAAGCCCGAGTTTGATCTTCCCACGATGACCAAAACCATGATTAACGGGTTGAAAAAGAAGTTGGCTATATAAATTGTATTGTATGTCTTGCGGAGTCTGACGGTGCTTCGTCATACGCACAAAAGACGGAAAGGAATGCATATATGCATCCGTTACAGCATTATTTTGACACGATCGAGGATATGAAGAAAAAAGGGTTATATACCCCGATTCGGGTGCTGGAATCAGCGCAGGGACCATGGATCACGATTGACGGGAAAAAGGTACTCAATTTTTGTTCTAACAATTATCTGGGGTTCGCCCAGGATAGGCGGTTGGTGTCAGCAGTGGTTAAGGCTGTGAAAAAATACGGAATCGGTGCGGGAGCGGTGCGGCCGATTTCCGGCAACATGACGCTCCATATGGAAGCTGAGAAGGCGCTGGCGAAATTAAAAGGTGCGGAAGCGGCGTTTCTTCTTCCCGGCGGATTTATCGCAAATATTGTGGCTGTCGCGACCATTGTCGGTAAAGAAGATATCGTTATCTCAGACGAACTTAATCACGCATCTATCATCGATGCTATCAAGCTCGCACAGGTGAAAACGAAATTTATCTATAAGCATAATGACATGGCAGAGCTGGAATTGCGGCTCAAAGAAGCGGTCGCCGCCGCCAAAACACCCAAATCAGACGGACAGAAACCGGTGATTCTTGTCGTGTCGGACGGCGTATTCAGTATGGACGGCGATATAGCACCTCTTCCCAGGATTGTCGCGCTCGCCAAAAAGTATGGCGCAATCACTATGGTCGATGATGCACATGGAGAAGGTGTGTTGGGAGACGGACGGGGAATCGCGGCGCATTTTTCGCTCCACGGGAAACTCGATATTGAAGTGGGAACGCTGTCGAAAGCATTCGGTGTGCTGGGCGGTGTTATCACCGGAAAGAAAGAACTTATAGAATATTACCGTCAGAAAGGGCGGCCATATCTGTTTTCGACCGGACTCACAGTAGCGGACTGCGCGGCGGTTATCGAAGGCGTGAAAATTTTGACTAAATCAAAGTCGCTCGTCAAAACGCTTTGGAGTAACGCCGCTTACCTCAAAAAAGAACTTGAGAAAGCAGGATTTAATACCGGAGTCACCCAAACGCCCATTACACCCGTGATGCTGGGAGATGAAAATTTGGCCAAGGAATTCAGTAAACGTCTGTACGAACGCGGGGTATTTGCTACTCCCATCAAATTCCCTATGGTTGCGATGGGAAAGGCGCGTATCCGCGTGATGCCGTCCGCCGTTCATACCAAAAAGGACATTGATTACGGTGTCGCAGCCTTTGTGGCAGTCGGAAAAGAACTGAAGGTTATTTAAAGCGCTGCGCCTTTAAAATTCGGGCAGTTTGCTTTGGCCCATGAGAGGAATTCTTGTG
Source organism: Candidatus Gottesmanbacteria bacterium (assembly GCA_023245355.1). Lineage (GTDB taxonomy): Bacteria > Patescibacteriota > Microgenomatia > UBA10105 > UBA927 > UBA927. The sequence goes on from JAHFKN010000003.1 coordinate 71,585, forward strand.
TGCATTCGAACTTGATGCCAGCCGTGTCCGGTCCCGGCATGCAGTCTACCCATTCGGTTTTGGGACACGTAAATCCCTGCCGGGGATCAGAGGGCACTGTTTGGTCCGTATCAAATACACATTGATTATTACGGCAGACCGGCTGAGAAGGCGACTCGCACGGTTTGCAGGCCACAAAAGATTCGCATGTGGTTTTCTGGCTGTAGTCGGTTCCGGGTACGTAGGATTCCCATCCGTCTTTTCCGATCTGTGACCTATTGATAGGCTCCGGGCAGACGCAGCAGCCGGATGATACCAGGATTCCCGTCGTACAGTCGCGGTCGGTGTCACAGGAGAGAGGATCCGTGTATATCGGGTTTACCCCGTCATCGATCGTCGGCTGGGTAAACCGTTTTCCGTCGCGGGTAACACAGGTCGGCGGAAAACTTTCCTGGATCACGCTTCCACGGGCTTTTACGCATTCTTCATATGTGGTAACGGCAGTCGATGAGAAAAATTCCTGATATGCGAACAAGCCGCCGCTTCCTAAGAGTATGCCGAATATAAGTATCAACGCCGTATAGACAGGACGTAAAGACAGACGGGTGCGGGGAGGTTCAGGAGCCGAAGATACCGAAGCGGGGAGTTCCTGTTGTTTCTCATTAGTTTGCAGCGGATCTTCCATTAGGTACCAGTATAAATCGTGTGATCGGTAACATACAAGGCAAAATCCTATGTGATACAGTAAGGGAATGAAATATGCGGGCGTATTGATTGTTCTGGGGCTCCTGATAGCGGGTTTTTCTACGTACGCATTGTTGGGACCCAGGCAATCCGTATCCGTTCTTTCTCCGATTACTCAGGTTGTGGAACGACCCTTGGACAAATATACGATAGAGACGCTTACCAGGAGGCAGGGAATAGCCGGTAACATCATGCTGGATGACGCGGTTGCAACGGCGTCGGGTTTTACCGAATGGACATTTCATTACACAAGCGACGGGAAAAAAGTTACCGGTCTGGCTCATATTCCGGCAGGCGTCACCGATACACGAAAAGCGCCGGTTATTGTTCAGTTCCGGGGATATGTCGAACGCAGCGCGTATGCGCCGGGAATCGGTACGAAGAAAAGTGCGGAAGTATTTGCCCGGAACGGATATATTTCGTTGGCGCCTGATTTCTTAGGATACGGAGGGTCTGATAACCCGGAAGATGATGTGTTTGAAGAACGGTTTCAGACGTATCTTGCTGCTCTCGATCTTCTGGCTTCCGTCCGGTCGCTGTCGCTAGCTGATCCGTCCAGAGTCGGGATCTGGGCACACAGCAACGGGGGACAGATAGCACTCACAATCCTTGAAATCACCCAAGGGAAGTATCCTACCGTTTTGTGGGCGCCGGTTACCCGCGCATTTCCGTATTCCATATTATATTATACCGACGAAGCGGAAGATAAAGGTAAGGCGCTGCGTAAAAAACTTGCGGATTTTGAACGGGATTATGATTCGGATCTCTATGCCATGACAAATTTTCTCGACCGGATCAAAGCTCCGCTTCAGTTACATCAGGGGACTGCTGATGACGCAGTTCCGGTTCGTTGGAACGATGAGTTTGTCGCTGATCTGAAGAAGCGTAACATTACTATCGGATACTTTTTGTATCCGGGCGCCGATCATAACCTGCAGCCTTCATGGAATACAGTAATTGCGCGGGATATCGAGTTTTTTACCCGGTACCTCAAGCCGTAAGTATATACGGCGCGTGCGTTTTGTCAGATAGCATTATGGCTGCGGGAATGTGAACGCTGCGCTGCAGCTTGAATTCGCATTCAGGTCATCTTTGATGACCACATCCACGATGGCCGGCGTATTGGCGGTAATTGCCAGCGGTTTCGTCGTGCATCGGAACGTGGATCCTCCCCGCTGCGGGGAAGCAGTCAGCGGGCTGGTGACGGAAGATTTTGTAACTTCCTTGCCGTCAATTTTTACTGAAAAATCACACGTTACGTTCTTGGCTCCCGTTACGTCTCCGCCTTCAACAGAAAGATAATATTCGGAAAATCCGACTTTCGGGTTAAAGTATTGCTGGTCACACCCTAAAGCCGAAATAGGTCCCGGCGTGGGGGAGGTTACAGCAACGGGCTGCCCTGCAGGGGTTACCACGGCATTCTTCGGACTCTTTGTCCGGAAGTACCATGCACCGGCTACAACTGCGACAACCAATACTGCCCCTACGACGTACGTCATCATGGATGGGGATTCCATGGACTCTTCAGATGTTTTATCCATATAGAATCAGTATAGGAATTTTTGTGGGTTATGCAATAGGGGAAGTTACATCCGTTGTACGCTACCCGCCGGATGACTCTCCTGGGAATGTCGGGCGTGTTGTGCTGAGGCCAAGATTCGAACTTGGGTAGGCCTGTCGGCCGGCAGTTTTACAGACTGCTGCGATTGTCCACTCCGCCACCTCAGCAATATTCGTTTATCAGTATGCTGTTGCCCCAGTTGCTTTGAGGGGCCACCTCAGCATGGGATTACGAACGTTCTTTATTATATCCCATCATCCGGTTGCTGGAAACCGGGAATGTATCGCTCTATAATGGATATCTATGACAAGCGGAAAACGGTTGGTTGCGCGCGTGGCTCCGTATGCACGGTTTGTACGCGGGATTGCGCACCCGCACCGGCTGGCAATCCTGTATCTATTGGCACATGAACCCATGAATCCTCATGATATAGGAGCGCACATGCCGGTTGCTGAAAGTCTTGTTGCCCATCACCTGAAAGCGATGTATGCGTCCGGTTGGCTCAACAAGCAGCGCATCGGAAAAAATGTGCTGTATAGCGTAAACAAAAAAACACTCCGGGAAATACCTAAATTTCTTCTGGATACGCCGTTATGGCGAAATATGAGCAAAAAACCGGTATAATTGCACCATGGAGCATCCGGTAACTGCACTCACGAGAGAAGCCATGACAGGACAGGAGATCCAACTCCTGCTCAAACAAGCCACGCCCGAGCGTAGGGGCATATTTGAAAAACTTCAGGAGAAAGCGTGGTTTCAGCAGACGGATCCCTCTATTCAGAAAACACTGCTGACGCTTCCTTCCAAGGGTCGCGAGAATCACGACGGATTTCTGGAAGATTTAGCAGGACGGCCGGAGGAAATCGCCAATATTAAAGTGGAACGTATGATCGATGTACCCAGAGGATCATTTGCCCTCGTGCCGAAGTTTGAAGTATCGCGTAAAGATAATCCTGCTATCCGTTATACCTATGAATACGTCAGTTGGCGAACCGGTCCGCTTTCAGGGGCAAAAGGAGTAGTATTTGTGGAAAAAGACGGGCAGACGACACACTTTATCGTGCTGCGGGGCGAGAAGTTTGCCCCCGGCAAAAAAACCTGGGACGCAATCGGCGGTTTTCTGGATAAAGATGCAGACGGAGTCGGTCATCTTGATGACAGGATTCTCCACGAGGTCCGGGAGGAATTGGGAGCACCATCGGCACAGGTAAATAAAATTGTTGACTTGGGGCGCGTGATGCCCGATGCCGGATTTTCCAATAACGAACCGTCGTTATTTGCCGCATTTATCTCGGATGCCGATATGCAGACACTCTCAACTCAACCGGTGAATCCCGATATATACGAGCTCAAAAGCGGGGCAGTCATATTACCCATGGAACAATTAGCGGATATCGTCATGGAAAATAATGACGGGTACTTTCTTTCCACGATTGCGCGCGCATGGGCCAAAGGAATAATTGCTCCGCCCGCGGCGGTGAGCGGCAAGGCCGTAGGATTTTCTCCGAACTGATTATTTTGGAGCCCCCAGTCAGAATTGGACTGACATCAGCGGTTTACAAAACCGTCGCTCTGCCGTTGAGCTATGGAGGCGTATACCTGATTTTACCAAAGCCAAAGCAAATAGGGAACCGCGGGATACGCTAAGAGAAGAAAAAATAAGTGCTGCCGCGTGTCGAGTTGAAGTATTTTCCCCGATTTGAGCAATCGGAAAGACTGATTTGAATACCTCGGTACTCAAATACGTTAGTCTTGTTACTTCCTAAGAGTATCAAAGGAAGCTACCTCAATGTTAAAATTCTGTGGAGGAAAATTATCCACAACTCTACACGGGCATATTCATCGTAAAACAACCCGGTAATGACTGTCAAGTGGGGTTATTTGAGCGCGAGAAGCTGAAACAGCGTGAGGATGGTGAGCGTATTGGACATGAATAAAATCCAGGTAAGTTTTTCATGAAGCGGGGTAGCTTCCCACGCAGCGTCAAAATACTCGGTCCAGATTAAGCGGTTCAGCTTAAGGCCCAGGGCAATTGTTTTCCCCGTCGGCGAAAGAATGCGTGAATGAAAATTTCTGATAAACCGTGCCATACGGCTAGAAGTATATGGCAGGAACGTGAATTTCTGTTATGCATCACAATGATGTAGTTATATTCTTTTTGTCAGGTCGGCAGAACGGGGTGTTTGCGGGGTGATTACGAATCCCGGGGGAGGCACGCGCAGGCAAGCTACGAAGCGTTGTACGAAGCTGACTGACCCGTCAGACCATATCTTTGTCTATGAGGTTCCGCAGATACACGGATTTCGGCACACGGTTCTTTTTGGCCTGTTTCGCGAGGTAGGCCGCTTGTTTGCTGGATATGAAAAACGTAAATCTCGTATCAGCTTCGCCGCGGACAAAGTGGAGAAAATCCGTGATAATGGAAAGCAGTGTTTCCGGCGTGTACATTTCGCATACGATTTTTTCGTTTTCGTGATATGCGAAAAGTGCCGGCGGATCACCCTCACTGTAAAGGATAAGGACGGGCTTGCCGCGATCGAGCGCCATGGATATTTCGTATCCGACACTGATAGAGGGGAAGCTGGTTTCAGCTATCAGAAAATCCGAGGAATTGATGCCGTCTTCGAGTCGCTGATGAAACGCCAGCCGTTTTTCCCTGGATTGGAGCTGGATATCTTTTTCGGAGACATTGAGGATATGCTCGTCGAGCATTTCCACGCCTTTAGATTTTAACAGTTCCACAATCTGCTGGTATTTCGACAGATGATACTTCCGGCCGACAATGGATGCAGTAAAGTATGCGCGCATAGGTGTGTTTAGGTGTGATGGGATCTCGTACGTAGTATACCATGAGTCGCGAGATAGGCGTGCTGGATGGCAGGATCGGAGTGGTCATCGGCAAGTTTGGGCATAAGACTCCGGAATTTTTTAAGATCCGTTCCGGCGGCGACCCCCTGTTCAATAACCTTGATGGAGGGAACCAATACCACCTCTCCTTGCGAGTTGTTTGCCGGTACGAAGCGGGGGAGCAGTGTTTCGGATTGTTCCAGCAGTGTACACATATCGCCCAGCGACCGGATGATGGATAAGCCGAGCCGGGAAACGCCGCCCATATGTTTTCCCCGGACCATCAGAATGGGTATCATATCGCCGACAAGAAAATACGGCCACAGATTAAAAAATTCACGTAAGTCATCAAATGCCACGTTCGTTTCTTCCGTAGACATGGGCTTGTCGCCCGTGCGGTCCGTATCAAGTTTCATAACGACCGGAATCGGCGTACCGTCGTGACCCGGGCTCGAATGGAGGAGTACGGAATATCCGGTAAACATTTCGCTGGCACTCGGTCGGTCCAAGTCCCCCTGACCGAGGGCAATGAGGGGTTTAGAGCCGATTTCATGGTCTCCGGTGGCCAGATAATGCTCGATATGGTGCATTCCCGGATGGTTACCTTTCTCTAGCGTGTCGAGCAAAAATGCGTATGCGACAACATGAAACAGATGATGGATTACACGCCGGTCGGCAGGAGCGTGGTCGTTAGCCGCAGCGTTTTTCCATGCGTGGAAATACTCGCGGACCATCGCGCGCACGGAAGAAGATTTTTTAAGATACAGATTCCATAGTGTTTCCGTGACATCTACCAGGCGGGAGATGCCGGGTATCCAATTATTCTGTAAGTCGGCATAGGTCATCGCACCTCTGTGAAGCACGCCTGTGTGTTCGATGTCGCGATAGACGTTTTCGGAATGCGTCAGAAGGGAAAAAATGCGTTTTTCCTTGGCGAGTTTTATCAGGATTTCTTTTGTAAATCCTCCGGCAGCAATGACATGTGCATTGGAAAGCACGTCTATACGGTCAAGACCTGCATACAGGTTGCCGGTTTCTTTTTCATACACTTCAATCGGGCTTACGATGGTAATATCCCGCTTTAGCTGTGACAGCGCCTGACGCTGCGCAATTTTTTGCACGATTCCTGCATACAGGCCTTTATCGGGGGTTATGACCGAAACACCGTGCCGCGGCAACGTCCGCCAGAGTTTTTGTACCGATTCCAGACGTTGTGGTGCGGATTTGTCCGACGGATATTCTGCGGCTAGGGCATCGATATGGTCGAAGATAAACGTCAGCGAAGGAATTTCGGCGTGCGCCTCTTCGTTCGCAAGCATTTGGCCGCGTCTGCCGCATGTCGTGTGTTCGATTAACGGCTCGACAAGGATATGTTTTCCCTGTCTTCCGTAATGGATAAACCGTTTAATCAGCGCGCTGGCCGTCGGATAAAATCTGTGTTTGGAGGGAATATACGCAAATTCTATGTCGCCTGCCAGTACCCGGCCGACGTTGGATATATCGATCCCCATAGCCTCTGCGGATATGCCTTTGTCGACGCAGACGAGTACCCCGAAGAGCGGTTTCGGTTGGCCGGGCGTATACCAAAGGGATTTGTCTTTTACCTGCAGGTGCTGGTAGGCGGGGTCACCAAGCTGCAATGCGCGGGTGTTGATCTGGAGGATAATTTCTTTGGTGAGCGTTGCAATCTCGTCTGCGCGTTTTGTGAAACTTTTCCGTAATGAGTCCAGATTTTGGGAAATACCAAGTGTGACCGCCAGCTCTTTGGGGAATGCCATAGCCTGCAGGCCCTCCATATAGGTTCGGATTGCCTGTGCTATGACATCAGGCGAAACGCTGCCGTCGATGATTGTTTCTACCCGTGCGTTTGCATGATTTTTCATATCAATAAAAGACAATAATAGTGCATTCATATGCCGCTGTCGATATTATCCTGATACGCATATCGGTGATGTATTTGCTTTTTAAAATATTCTTGTATTATGTCTTACAATATGTCGGCAGAACACGGGGGACATGGCAGTTCAGGAGGCATCTTTTTTATTGAGGGGGTTGCAGAGCCCTCGGAAGACGTGTGGAACAGTATTTTTGATATTTTTACGTTGTTTATCTTCGGGCTTTTTGCCATATTCGATACGCCGATAAAAAGCGAAACGCATAGCGGCGGACATTAGCCGTTTAACATCTGCGGGAGTTTCCAGACATCGAAAATACTCGGTTTGAGCACGGTAATCCTTCTGATACCGATTTTTTTGTGGATAAGATTTTCGTAGGCATCGACGATATGGTTCCGGAATTTTGCCGTGTCGCGCCATGACAGATCAAGTTGTTTGGCATATACATCCGGCGCCCATCCGTCGCAGTTGAAAGCGAATATGCCGTTAAGTCGCAATCCGTACGGATCCAAAGACATATTTTTATGCCAGTTGAGTACGGCGTGCGAATTCCTCGCATGCTCACCGTAGTATGTTGATATTGTTCCGTTAAGCGCGCGGACACGCTCCAGCCGTTCATCTCCCCGCACGCGTTCCGGAGCCCCCACAAGACCGGGATCGTGTTCTACGATGGCTGCATATGCGCATCCTTTGGCGCTGTAATGATGATGCGTATCCACATGGGCAGAAATCGGTATGCCGGCTGCAACTGTTGCGTCCCACGCTTCGTGTTCCCGCAAGCCGAGAATTTTCTTAAGTCCGTCTACTACTGAAAATGTCGCACCCGGGAGCTCTACGCCCCTCATAACGTCAGATTGGCGCTCGTCGACGCACCGCAGTTCCCAGGGTGATTCAGGATGAAGAAACAGCCGGAGCACCCGCCCGGGATTTGTCTGGAGCATTTCTGCTTCGGGTCTTGAAAGAAATCGATTCATACCTTTGTAGAAAAAAGGTATTATACTCACGGAAAAATATACCGGTCAAGAGGTGCTTAGATGATGCCTGCAGTCCCGACGCCGGGCAACAGCAACGACAAAACGAAATTGATGACGGGGGAAATAACACGGCTTATCGGGGATGCACCTCCGAAAACCGGAAACACGAGAAACAGCAGAAAAATCATGCCGTACGATTCCAGTTCCTGCCATTGCCGGGCATATTCTGCCGGCAGCAGTCCTCCGACAATTTTAAATCCGTCCAGCGGATGGATCGGTACGAGATTAAAAATTGCCAGGAATACGTTCATGATGATGATCGGCTGAATGATGATATACGCAACCATGGCATACGGACCGGAAAGAAACGCGCGGAGAATAAGCGATAATGCCGTGGCAAGCGCGATGTTTGATACGGGTCCGGCAAAGGAAATTATCGCCGCATCCCGCTGGGGATTCTTGAGATTGAACGGATCAAATACAACCGGTTTGCCCCATCCGAATCTGGCAATAAGCAGCATCAGTGTGCCGAGCGGATCCAGATGAGCCAGGGGATTTAGCGTGAGGCGTCCCTGCAGGCGGGGCGTGGGGTCTCCCAGGCGGTCGGCTGCGAGTGCATGGGCAAATTCATGAACGGTTATAGCTACTACCAGCGCGATCAGCCAGGAAAAGAATCCAAATGGATTATTGAAGAGTTCACCCAACATATGGTATAGTATAGCTTCTATGGCACTCAAATGCGACATCTGTTCGAAACATTCCGTAGCTGGGGGAACCCATAAGCACCACCGCGGTGTTGCCGGCGGTCAGTGGAAACGACGGGCAACCCATACCAAGCGGACTATCGGTGTGAACATGCATTGGGTCACGATGCCGGTTGACGGCGTCATGACTCGTCTTCATGCGTGTGCAAGTTGTATCAAGCGCGTGAGGTTTGATATCAAGAAAAAAGCAGCTGCATCAGCTGCAGTAGCAACCGCGTAACAATGAGTAACGGCTGACGTTACTTCGGTTGGCAGAGGAATACCTGACATCCCCGGGCATCAGAACCCAGTTTCCACTCACCATTGCATTCCGATGACTGCGGAAGCTGTCCGTTAAATGCCGCCAGCGGATTGGGACAGGCGAGTCCCGCCCGGCTCCGGAGATCAAGCGCGACACCTTTCATGCTGGCAACTACGACAACCAGAAGAAGGAACGCGAGAGTCAGGAATATGACAAAGTTCCATGAGCCCAAGTCTTTGCCCATCTTCGAAGATAGTGATGGTTTTGCTTGGATGCGGGATTTTTTTCTGGCCATATATATTTCCTCCTTGGAACTATATCCAGCGTAGAGAAATGCGTGAAATGTGTCAAGGGGGAAGCGGAGTAAAATATTGACTTTGAAAAGAGAGCCGTAGATAATATGCCTCATGAAAAGAACAGCACCTAGAATTCGTAAAGAAAAAGGTACTGCCGGTCAGGATGAAACCGTTTTCGGTCTCTCACTACGACCATTACCTGTTGAAACATCGATGCGTTCGGGTGATCATCCGCTAAGACCGGTGCGGGAAGAAAAGAAAAAGAAAGATGAACGGACGGCAGTTTCCTTCCTTTCGTTGCCCCGGATCTGGGACATATTTGCAAGTTAAGGTAAAGGCGAAAGATAGGCCTCGGCAAACTGTTTCCACGAAACAGATTTTTTCCCTTCCAGCTGAACCTGGTCAATTGCCAGGATGTTATGGTCCAGGTGGAGCTCGAGAATTTTGAGCCGTAAGGGTTCCGTATTGTGTTGTGCGTGTATTATCCTGGTCCATACTCCCGGCCACGGGTGTAGTGCGCGGTATTTCCGTTCTATCCTTTCGGCATCAGCGCCGGAGGACATGGCTGCAGCAATTGCCTCCCATGGTTCGAAACCGTCTTCCCGTGTAAATTTCCGTGCGTATTTGGGCTTTTCGCTTCCTATGTGCGAAACAGGACGGGTTGCTTTGAGTTTTCCCTGAATAACGACAGGTAATATGCCGGCAAGCAGATCCGCACCTATGGCAAAAAGTTTTGTCCGGAGCGGGTCACTCGTGTCTTTTGGGGTGATCGGAATTTTTTCCTGGGCCAGGATCAGGCCCTGATCAAATGTCTCCGACAATGTAACGACCGAAACTCCCGTCTGATGGTCTCCTTCCATAATTGCCCACGGCACCGGATCGGCTCCTCTCCAATAGGGAAGAATGCTCGGGTGGACATTTATGCCGCCGAATTTAGCATCCCGGATTGTATTCCAGGGAATTTTAATACCGTAGGACGCAGACACTAACAGGTCCGCCTGTACGGGTTGCAGCGTATCGATCACCTGCTGTTCGTTTCTATACAGCCATGGTTTTTCGGGGTTACTTTCAAATGTCAGGACGGGAATCGTGTGTTTTTTGGCCCACAGCTCTACCGGGGTGGCCGTGACGGTGTGATTTCTGCCAATGGGTTTCGGGGGCTGGGTAACTACAGCAGCGACCGTGCAGCCATTGACAGTCATGAGTTTTTCCAGCACGAGAACGGAATCCGTCGTGGAACCGAAAAAAATGATGGTTGTAGGATGATTAGTCTTCATTGTCTGATTTTGTGACTCCGGTTCCTTTGATCGGGTTGCCGCCGTGCAACGCCTGTTGAATTTGTCTGTCAACTTCTTTCACGAGTGCGGTCATAGGTTTTCTGGTTTTTGCCTGCACCGTTAACATATCCGATTTTTTCTTGAACAGATGCGAGATGAATGATGTTTCTTTACTTTGTAAGTCATTCATATTACGGAAGCGGTATTTCTTCCAGAAGTTCGTCGCCCTTTTCGTCTGTTGAGACCTGGAATAGTTTTTCCTGCTGTTCCAATACCCGTTGAGTAAAAAGAATACCGTTTACATGGTCCGTTTCGTGCTGGATGATCGTAGCCAGGAATCCTGAAAATTCTTCCTGATGTACGCAACCCGTTGCGTCCTGATACCGCAGGGTAAGCGAGGATGTGCGGCGGACTTTACCCCAGACGTTCGGTATGGACAGGCACCCTTCGAGTTTATTGCCGCGTTCAGGAACGCCGTCTGTCACTTCGTCGGATTTTTTGACAATTTCCGGATTGATAAACACGCGGATTTTTGCCCGCTGGTTGGGTTTTGTGAGAAAAAGACGGATACTGACGCCAACCTGCGTTGCGGCTAAGCCGACACCTTTCGGGTTGACGGTTGCAAGCAGGGTTTCTTCCATTTCCGAGATGAGTTTTGCAAGTTTACCGTCAAATACGGTGACCGGGGATGCCGGGGTAGTGAGAACAGAATTGGGAACATGCACGATAGGCTTCATTTGACTTTCTCCGAAAAGTCCTTGTCATTGGGGTCGATATTCGTAAGATATTCCCTAAGGATTGCATTGGCTTCCGCAGGCTTTTTGGTTTCGGTGTAAAACACCCACAGCGCGTAATATGCGTCCCGGTATCCGGGTTTGAGCGATTTGGCTTTTTGTAGGTTTACGATTGCCTGCGCTGAATCTCCTTCGCGACCCAACAGAATTGCAAGGTTATAGTAAATCTTCGGATCATTGGGAGAGAGCGACACGGCATATTTGAGTGTCTCTATGGCCTTTGCATTAAATGTCGGTTCAAGGGAGGAAAGCGTGTAGTATATTTTTGTCCGTGTTTTATAAAAATTGACATTTTTCGGAGACGTATTGATTGCAGTAACACTTTCGCCGACAGAAAGAGCAGCCAGCTGGGCTGCCTGCGTGGCATTACTGCCTTCAAATGCGGCAACGGCAAGGGTGGCGTATGCGCTTCCGAGTTCATCGTGATAGGCAGGTTCGTTTTTATTGAGGCTGATAGCCTGAACAAATGCGGGGATTGCCTGACCGAATGAGCCGGACCGGACGAGGCGGTATCCTTTGGCATACAGCGTATCTGCATACCAGAATGCCCCGATCCTCATGAGTAAGGAGATGCTGCCGATACAAAGAACCCAGATACTCCACCCCGGAAGATTCATAGATTTTACATTGGTTCTGAGTTCCCGGCCGGAAAGCGCGACGCTGAATGCGGGGAACAGGAAAAGCACCAGTTGCATGACGACGACGGAAAATCCGAAAAAGTTGGTAATCAGTACCGAAAACCATCCGGCAAACAATGCAGCCTGAAGAACGAATGTTGCAGCATCGTTCGATGCGGCGGTATTGTTGTTCTGCACCAGTTGTTTTCTGACAATTTTTATAAACCACCAGATGTAGGACGCGAGGAACAAAAGATAGCTACCGAGGCCGAATACCCCTGTAGTTGCCAGATAGTTGAGGTATTCGTTGTGCGCTTTATTATACAGGAAGTCCCATTCGCTTGTCTGGTTGTGGCCGACCGGCCGGTATTGGTAAAACGCGAATGCAAATGTTTCCGTACCGGTTCCGATGAGTTTTGTTTTCACTGTGCTTGCCCACGCGTTGATTGCCGCCTGCCACACGTATTTCCGGATCACGCCGGATTCCGTTCCTCCTACTTCAAGCGCCGGTCCCGTAGTTGCAGAGGGTGTCGCTTCTGCAGGTGCCGCCTGCTGCTTCGTGGTCAATGTGCGTACGGCGTTTTTCCACCCGGTGAATGTCACAAACCTGTCGATTGCCGGTGTTCCCGTGCCGTTTGCAAATACGATAAGAGCAAAAAGCAGGTGAAGGACAGCAACAGGTTTTACCTCCGGGAGGCGTTTAAGATGATCAAATGTTTTAACTCCGGTACCCGGTATAAGTGTAAGACACCAAAATACCGCGTCAGCGATGATAAATCCCAACAAGCCGGATCTGCTTCTGGTAAATAGCAGGACAGTAAACAGAAGGGTCGGCAGTACTGCATAGGCTGACATGAAAAACCAGCGGGTGCCGGTAGCTTTGTCCTGCTGCATCCGTATGAGTCCAAGCGCCCAGGTGACGGGAATAAACGCGATGAGGTAGGCTGCCAGCCAGTTCGGTTGTCCGAGGGTGGAAAATACGCGGTTTTGGACGTCCTGTACCCATAGGTGTTTATCGATGCCCAGTCGCTCCAGCACGCCATAGAATGCGACTAAGGCAGCGGTAACCACCGCAGCCTTGAGAAGCGTAGGCACAGACGTAAGGCGTAATGTGAGCACCGGCTTCTGTTTCAGCTTATTTTTTGCTGATTTGGCGGTTATCGGGGCCGTATCCCGTATTTCTTCCCTGTGTATAAAGAGGTCTGCATTGTTTATGAATGCGTAGTAGAGCAGGACATACGAAATCACCGACCACAGCCCTCCGTTAAATCTGCTGTAGTACCCGAGCCAGCTTACATGCGGATCAATCGAGAAAAGTGTGCTGACAAGCTGGGAAGTAGCAAAAAGCAGGATAGGGATGTCCAGGGGGGTGCGTTGTAAGCGGATTTCGCGCTGCCTGATCATTTTGACAAGCCAGCCCGTTGCCACAATCACGGTGATTCCGTACACCATCATCATTTTGTTGTACTCAAAGAGTTCGTAGTTCCAGGGGGTAAGAAGCAGGGGAACGAGGCTAAAAAGCAGGTAAAATCCTATTTTTATGCACGTGTTGCACAAGCTTATAAGCTTCATGGCGGTAAGTATATCACGATTTTACGAAAAAATTGATCCGGCAAAGTATTTTTTCCGGGGCAGAAGTAGGGCTAATTAGCTTGACAAACATGGCCTTTTTATGTTATAGGATATGCTCCTGTCTATGAAAATTCAATATATCGCCGTTCCGCTGTCCTGCCGGCGAATCACGCGAGCCCTTAGCTGGGCTTCTTTGCGTTGGGTGCTTTGCGAGAGAATTCTTATTCTCGAGCTTAGCAGCCGAACGATCCCGCTGAAGCGCTCTTTGCGCCGTGTACGGATAGTACTGAAAAGGCGCAAAGCAAGCTTGTGCGGGAGGGTTGAGGGTAATTTTTGAGGTTGGTAAAGCTGGTTGAGGCTATTTGAGGCTGGCCCGCTGGGCGGGAGGACATGGAAAAACGTTGAAATATTAGGTTGATATTTGAGGCTAGGATTGTTGACTGGCTAGTTAACGATCCCGATCAGATCGGGAGAGTTTACGAGCCATCAATCCCGCTTCGCGGGACGGGAATTGAGATTCGAAGTTCGGGTAGCTAAGGAAAACATTGAAATAACAGGCTTGATGTTGAGGCTGGGATTGCGGGCTTTTGGACAGGGAGCCCGCAATTCTGGCCTAAATGAGGCTGGACCTTGCCCCTCCCTGTGAAGCAGGGCGAGGGTGAGGGTATTGTTCTGAGCTTAAGATGTGCCTGAGCAGCCTCCAATTGCGGAGGTATGTTTCCGGGTGTGTCTTTGAGCGCACATTAACAACTGAACGAAGGAAATAGATGAAGAGTTATAGATGAGTGGAGAGTGATTACGATTGAGTGAGCAACGCATGATACATGCTGCAATGCTGCTCATTTTTGGCAGGAAGTTTTTTACGTGCGTAGTTTCACAATAGAACTGAACAGAGGGAAGAATTGAAGCATTCTTTCTTGTGGTCAGTTCTATTGGGGAATTTAATGTAATGTAACAATTACCATCGATTGTTTTTTAATCGATATCGACTTTGGGGGAAATTTTAAGTCTAGTACTATCCCAACTCTGTATGTGTTTTTTTATAGACACTACAACCAAGTCACGCGGAATAAACACCGCAAACTCAAGATGTAATCCCGCAAGGGTCACATCTTAAACAATTCCGTGTCAGCTCACGTTGGCATCGGAACTACCGCACAACCAATTCAGACAATCTTTACAGAACGTCTGTTGGAATCCAATTTATAGGAGCCAGATCATGGCGAAGCAAGGTAAGAAAGGCAAGCAAGACGAGCAAGTTGTTGAAGTACCCGCCGAAGAGCACGTGGAAGGTGATAAACCGACCAGACGACCCAAAAAGGTCCCTGCTCAAGGCAAGCGTTTCCGCAGCGGTCCCAGAGAACATCGGGAAAGCCGGAGAAGCGGATTTCATCACTTGCTGAATGAAGGCGAGGAGGACGAACAACTCTCGTAGAGATACTTCATTTGCTTGTTACCAGTCGGTCACTTATCGGTGACCGACTTTCTCCTATTCCAGGCCGGTGAAATCACCGCGTCTGTTACTTCCGGGACACTGACCGTGTACCCAAACCCATTCGGAATTCGTCCGGGTGGTCATGCCAAGAAAGGAGCGTGAGTTACAGAAGGTACCAAATCGTTTTTCTGATCGTGAAGTACGTTTAGAAAAGAAGTAGGTTGGATCTTAAGTATGTCTTTGTCATTCCGAAGCCTGGCTTTTGGCTGGGTCCTGGAAAAGTCGGATGACGTTTGATTGACAGAACAGGTGAAGATTTGCTTCGACAATCAATTCGATTATGTACAAAAACAGGAGTGTGTATCATGTCAGCAACTCGAAATGACCCGAAGAAAAAAGACGACAAGAAAGGTACGTCTCTGGCAAAATTGCTCGCAGGCAGTGAAGAGCCCGCGAAAAACGGTAATCACGACACTGGTAGCGGCGGCGGAAATCTCGTCGGCGCAATCGGCGCAGGGCTCGGTAAGTTTTTCGGCAATCTGCTTCCCGCAGGTTTTAAGAGCGCCAAACTCAAGGACACCGCTACGCAGGTTATCAAGACCCCGCTGGGCGGCAGTATCGTCGGCACCTATGTGTCCGAAATCGAAATTGAAGGCGCACCCGATATCATCAAGGCGATTGAAGAAGCCAAGGAAGCCACTGAGCAAGCGGCTATACTGGCTGACAAGGAAGTCGCCATGGCGAAAATCGAAGCCGGTAACGCAGACAAGGAGGAATAAATAATGACCACCGAAACCACACAGCCGACGCGGCTGGATAAGATCCGTCCATTCATGGCATGGGTCGTCCTTCCCGCGATTCTGGCGATGGTGGCAGGAGTGTTCGTGAATTTCAAAGTGCCATGGCTCCGTCCCGGTGCCGTGGCCCTTTTGCTCCTGTCTGCCGTGCCGTTATGGCCCGTGATTACGGCTAAGCCCTCGAAAAAGGTTAACTGGGCTGGTTTCTTCTGGCTGGCTGTGCATGTCGTGCTGTTTGCGACTGCCGGTTATCTGGAATGGGACCATCTCAAGTGGCCCATCAGCCCGTGGCTTGGCTTTGGATCAATGGTTGTCATCTGGATTGGCGTCGTCGTCGCTATCTCGCAAATCAAAGTGCGAAGCGAAGGCGATTCACCGTCAGTCCGTCATGTGACGCCAACCGTCTCTGATGGCGCTGTTAAGGTAACGAATAAGCTCGCCGCTAAACTCGGACTTCCCATCGGCAAAGAAGCCGAAGTCGATATGGGGAAATTTCTCCAACGTATGGAGATGGCGGCAGAGAACGAACGTCGGACACTCGACCTGGAAGAACGCAAGGAAGTACGCGCGATTCTTGAGTTTGGTCTCAAGCACCAGCTGATTGCCCCTGAGGAAATTAGTGCGCGAGTCCGGGCATTAGCAGGTATTACCAGTGTCGAAGAAGTTGTCGCTCCGCGTTCACCGCGCCGTCAACGCGATACCGGTTACGAAATTCCGCAACGATCGAAACGGAGGTTGTGATGGACAGTGGAACGATCACCACGATTGTGTTTGTCCTTTTGGGTTTGGGCGTGTTGGGCTTGGGACTTGCAATTCCGGGCAACTACAACGTTATCCGACCCAACGAGCGCGGTTTTACCTATGCGTTCGGTAAAGTAACGAGTCTCAGAGGCCCCGGCCCTACACTGACCTGGCCCTGGGAGAATCTGATTATCCGTCCCATCAACCAGCAAAAGGTTGATATTGAGTTGTCCCGCCTGACAACCGGCGCGCCTGATCCGATGGAGTTTGACCTGACCATGAGCGCGCTGATCCATGTCGCAGATGTGGAAAAGTCCGTCTTCGGGTTTCAGGGCAACTTCAAGCAGGCGCTGGACGATTTGGCACAAGGAGCGATGCAAGCCGCTTTGGTCCGTGTTGGTGGTAACGCACTGCTCGACAATACGCTCCCGCGTGTTCTTGAGCATGTAAGCGAAACCATCACCAAGCATGTGACTGAGAAATGGGGCATTGCCGTTGATGAGCTGGTTATTTCGGACATTGGACTGCCCCAAGTGCTCATTGACGCTACTGCAATCCGTGCCAAGTCCAAGGCAGAAGCCGAGGCTCTTACGAACCTGTCCAAGGCAGAAGCCGAAAACTACGAGCGCGAACTCAAAGCGCAGGGACGTAACTATCGTTTCCATCAGCTCATGGACACCCTGGAGAAGATGGCCAAAGGCGGCGCATTCCGTGCTGTCGGCGACCTCAACTCCGTGCTGGGGATGGTTCTGGTGGATAACAAGGAGGATGCGGCATGAACGCATGGTTTAACTATGCATTGGAACGGTTGTACGCCTGGCTTTTGCTGGCGCTTCAGCAGTTCCTGTCTCTCATCAGCATCTGCAAGAAATTGTGGTGGGGCGGGCTTATCTTAGCCGTCTACATCCTTATCGAGCAGGTGTTCGATGCGCCGGCGCTGTTTACTCTGACAGCGGAAACGTACCAGTACCGAAAAGGCATTCTGACGCTTCTCATGTTGGCGTGGGTCTTGTTACTCACAAGCCATGTCCTCGTGCGTCAGGAATATGTCGTTGGTGACGAAGATAAGGCTATCGAGACGTTCAGTGGCAACGCGAATTGGATGAGCATTGTGTTCGCTCTCATCGCGACGCTGTTTTTCTGGATTCTCGGGACGCCGAAACTGACCCTCGTCATCCTCGGACCGTTACAGATCGTGCCTTTCTTTCTCGGAACTGACTACAAGGAGCAGGCTGACATGGAGTTGCCTCGGTTGATTAACCTCACCTTGGTCGCGCTGTCTGTCTGGATCGTTGCGTTCCAATAAAAAGGAGGATGAGATGAAAATTCTCATCAAGTACGGTTGGATCATCCTCCTTATGGGGGTGATATCTGCCTGCAGCACAGCGACTCCGATGAGTCCCGTGGAAGTGCAGATGACGAGCATGGCGGCTCAAGCACAGGCGTGTGCCACGCTTCAAGCGATCGGTACACCGTACCCTTGTAACCCGCCTACTGCGACTCTGCAACCCACGAGCACGCCGACACCGATGCCGTCACCGACTGCAACCCCTTACACAGGGTGGAAACAGTTCACGGAAGATGGTTCGTATGTTGGTGATATGCCTCCCGGTTTCGAGCCGCCATGCGAAGGCGTCGTCGGGTGCCCCGGTAAGTTGTACATCCAGTATGTCAACGGGGTACCTGTTTCCGGTGATCAAGGCGGCACGACAGGCACACCTGGCTATTGGCCCTGGCTACTAGTTGGGATCCCAGTCGCGCTCGCGTTTTTCCTGATTATCGGCATCGGCGTTCATGGCGCAACAGCACCGCAACGCGCGCTGGCTGAAAGCATCAAAATGACCGCAAAGGTTCAGGCAAAACTGCTCGAAATGTCCGGCTTGAAACAGCCCGCTTTACAAGCGCCAAAGGACGTACGGGCAGGTGACCTATGGGTTTACCTCCAGCGGTTCATTCAGGAATGTCATCCGGATCAGCGGTTTGAGACAACGATGCGGCATCACATGCGCGCATATCATCGTAAAGATGACTTGATCCCTCTGGAAACGATGGCTGGTTGGGTACATGCGTTTGACCAAACCAACGAAACCAACGTGCTTGAGGCGTTCACAGCGTTTGCTGACCGGGCTGACTTCAATCATCAATTAGTAGAGAGGAGTTCGTGATGGAAAAGATCGTGATCATTCTGATCATCGTCGGTGTGGTAATGCTTGCCGGCAGTAACATGGCGCAATCCGTTGCCATTGACCTGTCAGCCGGCCCCCATGCCGAAGGTGAAGCACAAGTGCTTGCGGCTCAGTCCGAAGGCATTCAGGCGCAGAACCAAACCGATCAGGCAGCAGCCGAGCAAGCGCTGACTGATAAGACTCAGGTCGACTAAGCTACACAAGCCAGCCGTGTCTTCAAGTGGAAGGCGCTTCAGTGGGTGCTGGGTATCGTCGGTGGGTTCTCGTTGGCGCTCGTCCTCATCATGGTGGCAGTAAATGCCTCAGCGTTCATGGGTCTCATCAACTTCCGTATGGCGGTGATGCCCGTAGGCGTTCAACGAGGCGATGACATCATGTGGGTGTTGCCGCTCATGCCGAATATCGGGTTTCTGACGCATCAAGGCGCGCCGGGAGTCGTGACCAAGCTGACTGCTCATGATCATCCTCGCCTCAGCGAGTCGCATGATTCTGTCGGTCTGGCAATGGCAAACGCACTTCGCGAAAAGGCACGCTCAGCGTCCTATGGACAGCAAGGCGACGGTGGTTTTGCCAATGCTATGCATACGCTCTCGGACGTACTCAATGGGCGACCCCGACTCGGTTCCTAGGTGGTGCCACATGCGCCCCCTCAAAAAACCTTATAAGCTGCCCAACAAGGACAGCCCTTCGTTCAGTAAAACAATCTATTCCGCTCAACGGCGGCCGTTTGTTTCCCTCATGGGAGCAGACGTCCGCCGACGCGGGAATCCTAGCCGATCAACCGGCACCATACCTTCGACCTGCGAAAGCGGGAAGAGAAGATTGGTGCCGGCAGGCTTGGGATGCATGGGAAAGAGAGGTGTGGCGTATCGCCACTTTATCAGCATCTGCTGAACTCTCTTTCCCGTCTCTTTCCGATTTTCAACCGTTGGTTGAAGACCGAAATGAGAGAATAAACACTATTTGATTTCTGCCCTATGAAAGAAATGTTACAAACATTACATTCTGCTGCACTCATACGTATCGTTTCGCGGTACGGCGTTCTGGGAGAACAGGAAGCAGTCACGGTTACGAATTTGCCCAGACGGGGAGTGCGGTCTTCGGTGATCGGCAGAACGGATATCAGGACGGAGCCGACGCCTGATTTGCTCACTGGGTTATTTGTCGTTACCTCGAGATCAAGAGGTAAATATACGTTGCAAAATCAATCTACCGGCATAGAGTTATCAGGCGTGCCGCGAAAGAGTATACGGAAGATTCTGGATTGGGAATAAGGCGGGCGTTATTTAATTTTAATTCCGAACCAGCCTGCAATCACTCCCAGTGCGCTTCGTGCAGCATGTTGTCTGTCTGTTTCACTCATGTCGTCTCCCGGTGCGACCTGAATTTTTAACCGTTGTCTGTGAGTACGTTCTCCTTTGGGCTCATAAAAAGCTCCGGCTACAGCTTTGCCCCGTGTCACAAGCCCCATTTCCCCCTCACCGTCGTCAGCGAGCGCGTGTTTTAATTCATGGTGGGCGCCCCGTGCAGCTTCTTCATGCGGTACCCCGCGGGCTTTGGACAGACGGCCGACGTGCGCTGCTGCGCGCGCCTTGTCGCCTTTTGTTTTCAGGCTTTTATCTGTGGTTAATAAATACTCATCTTCTTCAATCATAAAAAAATTATATCAAGAATCGCGCTTTTTTTACAGGTATTAGTGTTGCGGTGGTATAATTACAGGCTGTTATGCCAATGAACCCGGAATTGAAAAAAGCCCTGTGGTGGATGGCACCCATTAACTTCGACGGAACATTCTGGGGTGCTACGTTCCGCTCGGTAGAAACGGTTGCCGCCGGTATCGGTTCGATATTGCTTCTCCACACGGTAGGAGCCGATTGCAGCGGTCCTATCGCCATAGGCACGCTTCTCATCATGGGAGGGCAATTTGCCGGAGTGCCCAGGCACAACCGGGAACACCGCTCAGCCTTACGTAAATTCTGGAGTATCCGGCCTGATCCGCCCGATGAAGATTAACGGAGAATGAGTATAGTTTTTGTTCAATCACAATCCCGCTTTCTGATGTTCGTTGCCGTACAAACCGGCATTTGATAGTATATGGTCGCGGTTTCGGGTTTCCTGGTTACCATAGCGCGGTAATTCTAGGGAACTTTTTTTGTACCTTAACAAACGGGAGAATAAGCAGTTTGTAATTATTGAGAGTCCTATGGAGAGAACCATATGTAGGTTCTCTGTGTCGGTCTATCAACAATCAACACGTAAGGAGGCACTTCGGAAAATTATAGTAACCCACTATTTCTATTCATGTTTTTCATATAGACCCTTTGGAGGAGTCATGACCAATCCACTGCTCGAAAAGTTTCGTAAATCCTTGAGTAAAATCAACTGGAAAAAACTCGGGACAATCGTCTTTTACAGCGCCTTTGGTCTTATGTGCGCTGGCATCTTGTTTCTGTTCGTCGGGCTGGTTATCGTCGGTCACCCGTCGGCACCTGAGTATGAAAATCCAATCAACGCGCTGATCACGTTGGGAATTTTCCTGGGCGCCGGGATAACCATTTACACCTTCCGGGGTGGGGGAGGAAAAAAGAGGTAAAAGCCACCTCGCGTGGAGAACACAAGGGCAAGTCATCTTGCTTGCCCTTTCTTGTTTTATTTCTGCGTATGCAGAAATGCAATGATATAGTTCCGACGCACGGTCTTTTGCGCTTTTTTGTTTCTTTTTTTGTCCTTTGCTGCTTGTTCTCCCGTTTTTCTTTTCCCCGGAAATACCCAATCCCGATAATTTGTTATAATGCCGATATTCTATGGTAGAAGTATCACCAGAGCGTTTCAGGCTATTGGGTACCCCGCCGCAAAGAGTCAAAGAAATTCCGGTACACGAAGTATCCAAGCCTGCGGAAGTGGCAGTATCGCTGCGTCCTACCGTTGCCATGGACAAGCATTCCCCGGAGGCGATAAAGGCCAAAAAGATTGCAAAAAAACCGCTGCCTGCGCTTTGGGGCAACAGGGCAGAATTTTTGCCGGAAACAGCAGCATTTTTAAAAGGGTGCGGGATAGATCCTGATTTGGTAAATCCCATTCCGTTGGGGGAAGGGCTTACGAATGTCGTGTTTTCCTACGCATCGCCGGACGGGAGCCAAAAGGTGATAAAAATCGCACGGCAGGCACGGAAGGGATTTATGAGTGCCGGTTACCATCACGATGCGGAAAATATCGCACTGGTCAAAAAGTTTTTCGGTTCGTATGCCGTGCCGACGGAGCTTCGGCAGGACCAGGCAACGGGCAAATATCTCATGTTGCAGGATGCAATCACCGGCACACCGGTGACGAACAAAACAGAATCAGCATCCGTCCGCGCGCAGCTTGTGGATCTGGCCCGCTTAAACCGGGAAATGATGCGGCAGACAGGATACAGCATGGATTTTATCGGAGTACCCGGCATGTTTACCTGGTTTCGGCATCAGTTCCGGCAGATCATTACCCGGAAAAGCGAGTTCCAATTATCAAACATCTTCATGGACCAGTCCGGCAATCTCAAAATCATCGATGAGGGGCTGCTCCGGTTCGGCAAAGGGTTATCGCTGAAGCAGCGGTTGGGTTCCTGGTCCGGCTTTTTGGCAAACCGTCTTATTATGCGCCTGTACTTCGGAGTCGATTTACGCCCCAAAGCGTAATTTGCTATAATCCTCTTCTATGGAAAATCAGATCAGCAAAAATATGGCCCGCAGAGCGTGGAATTTTTTGCGGGAAAGCGGGCAGATATTGTTTGGTGTATCCAGATCAGGACATGCCGATACCGTAAGACACGTAAGCCCTGATATGGTCGAGTGCGGACAGCAAACGTATCCGGTTCGCAGTTTGCCGGGTCACGTACGGGAAATTCTTCGGGATTCGCGGGAACGGTTTTTGCAATACTGGCGCTGATACTAAAACGGTATGTCGTCCGTCGGTAGTTGTGCTTTTCTTCTGGCTGCTTCTTCTTTTTGAAACGCCTCGGCACGTTCTTCCATAAGAGCAAGCAGCTCGTACTCTCTTCCTACATTAGACTGGAACCCACCACGTGATAATTTTTGGTATGGGCTCATTTTTCCCTCGGATTTTCCGTCGATGTGTCCCCGTGAATGCCTGCCATGACGGGCAGAGCGTAGGCTTCGGCGTTCATGTTCGCGCGGAAGAAGGGTACCAACGACATCGTGCGTGAGTTCGCGATGAGGCCGCTCATGTTTTCGGGCACGGTAGGGAATTGCCCTCGTATCCTGTGAGTTTTCGCTTCGCGTCACCAAAATTTCTCCCCGTCTGGTTTGCATTGCTTTCCCAAGTAACGTATCGGCAATATTTCTGGCAAATGTTCTTCCCAAACTCAGTACGTCAGTCCACACTTCATCGTGGGTTAGATTATCTATTCCGACCTCATTTCCGTGTTCATCAAATGTCCGTTGATCAACGGAGGTATCTGGCCGCAGGTATTTTCGTTCAGGAGCACCTTTCATACCTATTATTATATCCCAGGAAAGCCAGTATGACGCGTTTTCCGATGTGGTAGAATGACTTCATCATGTTCGACTGGATATTTAGTCTGCTTTCACACGATCTTGGTATTGATTTAGGAACCGCAAATACGCTCGTGTATGTGAAAAACAAAGGCATTATGATCCGCGAACCGTCCGTTGTAGCCCGGCACAGGAAAACAAAGCGTATTATTGCAATAGGCCGGGAAGCAAAGCACATGCTGGGGCGCACTCCCGATACGATCGAAGCACTGCGTCCGCTCAAAGACGGCGTGATTGCGGATTTCGACGCGACGGCAGCAATGCTGACTCACTATATCCGGCTGGTACACATGCAGCCCAAACGTCCGGGATTTCCGAGCATACCCAAACCGAAAGTCGTGGTCGGTATTCCGTCCGGAGTCACGGAAGTCGAACGCAGGGCAGCCGCAGAGGCGGCTATTATGGCGGGCGCCCGCGAGGCATATCTTATAGAAGAGCCTATGGCAGCAGCCATAGGAGCAGGACTTCCCATTCAGGAAAGCCGGGGGAGCTTTATCTGCGATATCGGCGGGGGGACGACCGAAATTGCCGTCTTGTCATTGGGTGGAATTGTCGTCAACCGCAGTATCCGCACGGCCGGAGACGAAATGGATGAAGCCATCGTGTCGTTTGTACGTCTGAAACATTCGTTACTGATTGGGGAACCTACTGCGGAAGAGGTAAAAATTGCCGTCGGAAGCGCATACCCTATCGATAAAACGGACAAACAGACTGTCGTTCGCGGACGCGATATAGAAACAGGTCTTCCCCGGAGTGTCCGGCTGTCGGAAACGGAGGTGCGTGAAGCAGTATCCCCGGTTGTCCATGAGATCGTTGAGGCGGTTGCAGAGACGATAGAAGAAACGCCGCCCGAGCTTATCGGAGATATTATGGAACATGGTATTGTGCTGGCAGGCGGCGGCAGTAAACTCGTGGGTATTGATAAGCTCATCGCGACGGAACTCAAGATGCCGGTGTGGATTACGGACGATCCGCAGACCGCTGTAGTCCGCGGGTGCGGAAAGCTGCTGGACGACGAAGTATTGTTGTCCAAAGTAAAGATTGCCGCCCGTAAAGTATAATAGAAGTCATGCGACTTGCCTCATTCATTTCCCAGCTCACCGAACCTATGGTTTTGGTCACGGCACTTGTTGTGTCGGGCGCCTGGCAGCGCGGTTTACGGGGAATCCCGTTTGTTTCATTCGTGATGTATGTCGGTCTCTTTTTTTTGGCGTCACTCGGACTGCGTATCTTTGCGGTACGCAGACTCAAAACGAACTGGGATATATCCGACCGGGAAAAACGGGTGAAATCACTGGTGCCGTTTGTGGGAATTTGTGCCGTATTTTTCTTGTGTATGCTCTTCTGGCGTAACGGCGGACTTATACAATTCGGGATGACACTTATTCTTTGGATGGTGGGATTTGTTCTGATTACCCTGCGGACAAAAATATCCGGCCATCTTGCCATTCTCACCCTGACTTTGGGATACGCCGCTTCGTGGTACGGGTACATGGTTCTTCCGGCATTTGGCATTCTGCCGTTTGTCGCCTGGTCGCGGTTGGTTCTTAAGCGGCATACGATGATAGAAGTAATCGGGGGCATTATGTATTCACTTGCGTTTCTCATGCTCATCCGTTTTGCGGGGTGGGCGTAGTATCCCGTATGGTCAAACTTGGAAGTGCATTCTCCGACAATCTTGTTTCGTCGCATAAAGTCCGGTCCAAACAAAAGCCGGATGAACTGCCGTGGTGGGCAGGGGCCGGGCGCGCGCTTATGTTTGCCACGGTATTATGTGTCGGTTTTTTTGTACTCATTTGGCGGTTGTTCGATCTGACATTGGTACACGGCAGGGAATACCGTCAGCTTTCGGACAATAACCGTACGCGGGATGTCGTCCGGCATGCGCCCCGCGGCATACTGCTGGACCGCACCGGCAAACCGCTCGTGCGCAATATTCCGCAGTACCGGCTTATCAAACCCTGCGGCGCGGAATCTATCGGCGAGTGTGTTTCGTTCCTCACTCAGGACGAAGGGGACCGCCTTATGCGGTCAGGAGGGTTACCCGCCGGCCAGTTTGTAGAAGTCGATTATGTCAGGCGGTATCTGTACGGAGAGGCGACCGCGCATGTGGTCGGGTACACGGGAGAATTATCACAAGAAGAACTGTCGAGTGATTATTATAAATCGCGAAATTACGGACTGGGAGACCGGGTAGGACGCATGGGAGCGGAAGAAGTGTATAACGAACGGCTGCGGGGAAGAGACGGCAAGGAATTAGTAGAAATTGACTCAACCGGAAAAATCCTGAGAACATTGGGACGTCAGGAAGAATTGGCGGGTGAAAATATTTCTCTGGCATTGGACGGAGCACTTGCAAAAGCTGCTGCCGACGCATTTCCCCCGGGTCACAAAGGTGCCATTATCGTGACGAAGCCTTCAAGCGGTGAAGTGCTTGCCATGTACTCCAGTCCCGGATTTTCTCCTGATGCATTTACCGTCGGGATGTCGCAGGCAGAATATGCAGCCCTCATCAGCAACCCGGATTTGCCTATGTTTAACCGTGCGATAGGCGGCTCATATCCTCCCGGTTCGACATTTAAAATCGTGACGTCGCTGGCCGGATTGGAAGAAGGAGCAATTACCAAATCAACGACGGTAGAGGATAACGGCGTCATTACGATCGGTCCGTTTACGTTTCCGAACTGGTATTTTCTCCAATACGGGAAAACGGAAGGAATCGTGAATGTCGTGAAAGCGCTGCAGCGGAGTAATGATATCTTTTTTTACAAAGCGGGTGAATGGATAGGTGTTACCAAACTTGCCCAGTGGGCCAGGAAGGTCGGTATCGGGGCGCCTCTTGGTATCGAATTGTCCGGTGAAGCAGGCGGACTTATGCCTGATCCGGCGTGGAAAAAAATACGGTTTGCAACGGAAGCGGACAAAATAGCCCGCAATGACGAATGGTATTTGGGAGATACGTATCATATTTCCATCGGGCAGGGATATTTACTGACAACGCCGCTTGCGGTCAACACATGGACCAATATCATTGCAAACGGCGGTAAGCTGTGCAGGCCGACAATCCGCAAAATTACCAGTCTGCGTGAAGAGCGGGAACAATGTAAGGATCTGGGGCTGAAAAAAGAGTCAATCAATATCATTATGGAGGGTATGGAAAAGGCCTGCGCTACGGGAGGCACCGGGTGGCCGTTATTTAATTTTGCCGTCAGTAAAGCGACGGGAACGCCCGCAGATGTTCAGGAGTCCTCACCGTCGGCCGCCGTAAAGGTACAGATTCCGGTGGCATGCAAAACCGGTACAGCTGAATTCGGCGATCCCAAGAACCGCACGCATGCATGGTTTACGGCATTTGCACCGATTCCCGAGCAGTATATCCCCGATGACATAAAAGCAACGGAGAATTATATCGACGGAAATCCCGAAATTTCGGTCACCGTATTGGTGGAAGGTGCGGGAGAAGGAAGCAATGTTGCGGCCCCAATTGCCAAGAAAATTTTTGAGGAATGGTTCTCAAGATAAGCCTTGATATAATGCCATCATGGCAAAAAAGCCGCGCATCATTATCATCGGCGCCGGGCCCGCCGGGTTAGGGGCTGCCTGGAGGCTTACCGAATTAGGCATCTCTGATTTTACCGTCTATGAAAAGCAGGGGTATGCCGGAGGGCTTGCTACCTCATTTACGGACGACGCGGGATTCACCTGGGATATCGGCGGGCACGTCCTCCATTCGCATTATCCGTATTTTGACCGGATGTTTGAGTCGGTCATGACCAGCGAGTATTTCACACACCAGCGCGAGAGCTGGGTGTGGATCTACGATCGGTTCGTGCCGTACCCGTTCCAAAACAACATTCACCGTCTCCCTCCGAAAGCGCTCCGGGAATGCTTGCAGGGGCTGCATGAAATTTCGCAAAAAAAGCCCAAAAAACTCCGTACATTTGCGGATTGGATTACCGCATCGTTCGGGTCCGGTATCGCCAAACATTTTTTGCTTCCGTATAACCGCAAAGTGTGGGCATATCCGCCGGATAAGATGAATTACCAGTGGGTCGGTGACCGGGTGGCAACGGTGGATGTTTCCCGGATAGAGCGGAACATACAAACGCAGCGTGACGATGTTTCCTGGGGTCCGAATGCCGTGTTCCAGTTTCCGAAAAAAGGCGGCACCGGTGCTATATGGGAACGCGTTGCCGGCAGATTCCGCCGCCGCATTGTATTTCACCGCGAGGTCATCTCGCTTAACCTGAAGAAAAAAACCATCGTGTTGTCTGACGGATCTACCGACTCGTATGACCTCCTGTTTACGACCATGCCGCTTGACGTACTCGCCAAAAAACAAACGGATATCCCGCTTCCTGCTGCGTCCCGGTTGCATCATTCGTCCGTAACGATTGTGGGCATCGGTATAGCAGGGAATACGCCTGAAGCGCTTTCGACCAAGTGCTGGATGTATTTTCCTGAAAACAAAGCACCGTTTTTCAGGGCAACGGTATTTTCCAATTATTCCCGGTACAATGCGCCAAAAGGCGCATGGTCACTTATGACGGAAGTAGCGTCTTCCCGCTATGTGCCGCTGCCGCACGGAGATATTGCCAAAGAAGTGCTGGCGGGAGCCCGGAGCGTAAAACTCATTCCGAAAGGCGCCTCGATAGAAGATCTCTGGACATTCCGTTCGGAATACGGGTATCCGACCCCGACGCTGTTGCGGGACAAATATCTTTCAGGCGTATTGCCTGTATTAGAACAATTCGGTGTGTATTCCCGCGGCCGGTTCGGCGCGTGGAAGTATGAAGTGAGCAACCAGGACCATACGTTTATGCAGGGGGTGGAGTGGGTAAATCATATCCTGAATAAAGAGGAAGAAATTACCCTGCATAATCCCGGGAAAGTAAACGGGGGAAAACGATGAATATTTTAGTCATTACCGCAACATATCCGCCGAGTGCTAACGGGGTTGCCGTGTCGACAAAGCGTACGGTGACGGCGCTGAGGAAATTAGGGCATAGGGTGGTGGTGTACGGGCCGAAGCGTTCAGGAATACCTGAAGAACAGGATTATATCGCGGCCCCGACTATCAGGATTCCGCTGCTGGGGATATCCGATTATCCGATTGCGATTCCGCATCCCGTAGCTGTATTGTGCGCGCTATTGCCGGATATCCGATGGGATATTATTCATGTACATCATCCGGTTATTGCCGGCCCGTTTGCAGTCCGCATGGGTAAAAAACTCGGCGTCCCCGTCGTATTTACCTATCACACACGGTATGACCAATATATCGAACATTTCCTGGGGGCACCGCTGTATTTCCGGCGGTGGTTATATCGATGGCTGTATGAAGGCGGTCTGGTGAGTATCATACGGTCGTTTGACGGTGTTATTGCAACGACCCGGTGGCTCAAAACGATGCTCACTAAAACCATACCCGGTCTCCGGGTGTATTACGCGTCCACCGCAGGTCTGACAAAATCCTTTTTCGTACGGCGTTCCAAGCAAACACTCCGCCGTACGCTCGGGTTATCGGAAGCGGAACCGGTGTTTTTGAGTGTTTCCCGTTTGTCCAAAGAAAAACGAACCGATATTTTACTGCGCGGTTTTTTGCACTGGGCAGATACGCATGATCAGGGGATTCTCGTCATGGTCGGCGACGGGGGTAACAGATCATATCTGGAATCCCTCTCGCGCGCGTCGGTTCATCATGCGCGCGTGCGTTTCGTCGGGAAAATTCTGAATGATGATTTGCCGCAGTGGTATAGCTGTGCCGATATATTTTTGTACAGTTCAATTACCGACACGATCGGCATAAATATTCTCGAAGCCATGTCAGCCGGTTTGCCGGTAGTCGCGCCCGATCATCTGACCACGCGGGAAATTATAGTTCCCGGGGCCAACGGGCAGTTGTATAAAGGAAACGAGTCCGGCATGGCAAAGGCAATAGATACCGCATTACGCTACAGGAACAGGCTTGCCCGCGGTGCGTTCCACACTGCAAAAGGCTATGATGTCATGATTACAATCAGACAATTATTGGGTATTTATGAAACACTCATCCGCCAATACAAACGTCATACATAGTGCCCGCGATATGGCGCGGCAATCGCTTCTTGCCTGTGTTTCTGATATCGGGATTACCGCAGGGACGCATCATTTTGTGGATCTATGGGCGCGCGACAGTTTGTTTGCCACGTTCGGCGTAAACGTACTGGGGCTCCCTGATATATCCAAAAAAACAATGGAAACATTTTTGCGTTTCCAGCGGCCGGACGGGTTGGTCCCGTATCTGGTGTTACGGAGCCGCCACACGATCGGAAAATATTTCGGACGTCATGCGTATTACGAAACTCCCGTTGCTCATTTCCGCTCACATATGTCTTTCGGTATCGTACCGGACGGCGGCATATTGGTAATTATTGCAGCCGCGCAGTATGCAGAAAAATCCGGCGATGTACGGTTTCTGAAGAACCAGTATAAGCGGCTTGTTTCTGCATTTGCCTGGTATGAAGCGCGTTTTGGGAACGGACTGGTCAGGGAATGGTTCCAGTGCGAATGGGCCGATGCGTTGCTTAAATCCGGGAAAACACTGTATACCAACATATTGTATTTTCGGGCAGCCACGGATATGTCTTCTATAGCGAAACGTCTGGGAAAATTACGGGATGCCGCGCGTTTTGCCGCGCGTGCAGCAGAGGTGCGCACGCGTGTCGTATCCGAGTTATGGACGGGAGAGTTTTTTGCAGATTGGAAAGACTGGAAACGACAGGATTATTTCGCCACGCACCCTAACATGCTCGCAATTATTTTCGGTTTAGCGACTGGGCATCAGGCAGAGATGATCCTCCATACGGCGAAAACCCGGGTTTGGAACGGCTGGACGGCAGAAAACAACGCGCCGAAATATCCGTTCTGGCGGGTGCCGATTTTTCATACTGCTATCGGTATGCACGACTATCATAACGGGTTACTCTGGCTTCAACCGGGAATTCTTTATGCAGTTGCGCTGCATACTCGTGGGCATATAAAAGAAGCAAAAGCCGTGTTGACAGGCATAGCGGAAAAAATTGTTTCTTCCGGCGGTGCGCACGAGGTGTATGAGCAAAACGGTCATCCTGTACGGCGCACGGTATACCGGTCTGAACATCCGTTTGCATGGAGTGCCGGGCTTTTTGTATGGGCATCGCATATACTAATGAAGGAACTATGAAATCATCCATATCGGTTATTATCGCGGCATACAATGAAGAACGTACGCTCTCTTCCATTGTCGAGATCGTCCTTGCCTGGGGAAAAGCAAAAGAGATCATCATTGTAGATGACGGTTCTACAGATCAAACCACCAAGAGTGTCAGACAATTCGTGCCCAGGATACATCTAATTCGCCACACACAAAATTCCGGAAAAGCTTCCGCAATGGCAGACGGGATAAGGAAATGCAGCGGGGATGTAATTGTTTTTTTGGATGCTGATACGGTCGGGTTAACCCACAGAGATTTGGATCGTATGGCAGATCCGGTGGTTTCCGGTGCTGCCGATATGGTATTGGGAGCGGCCAGATTCTGGTCGGCGGGAAAATTTGAACCGTTTAACAACCTCACCGGTCAGCGGGTACTCCGCCGTGAAACTGTCGTTCCCGTACTCGAAAAAATACAGCATCTCGGATACGGCATCGAGCTTTTTCTTAATAAGCTCTATGACGGGAAACGGGTTGTTACCGTGCGGTTGCCTCATGTATTTATATTGGGGAAACTGGAAAAACAATCGCTGCCTGATGCGCTGTTATCGTACGTGAAGGAAATCCGAGAATTATTGTCCCAATTGGTCACCCAGTATGCGGATGAAATCGGCCCGCACGCAAAACATATTTTCCGTGAAATTATCCGGTATATCGGCCGGATGCTCGATGCGCTTACCGCATAACTATGGATGCCGATCTGCCCTATATGGTGGGGTTTAGCAGATTTCCCGGTATTGGTCCGGCCCGGTTTAAACTCCTCTATGATTATTTCGGGTCTGCGAAGACCGCATGGGGAGCATCGTTATCAGAACTTCTCGGTATAAAACTCGGCAACACTCTGAGCCGTCAGTTTGTCGAATTTCGGAAAACAGCCGACGTAGACGGATATCTTAAAACGTTGGAAACGCTTCATGTAGTGCCGCTCACCATCCGTGATCCGAAGTACCCCCGGCTGCTTCGTGAAATACCGGATGCGCCGTTTGTACTCTACGTACTCGGAAAAAAGGGAAATACGCCCATAAATCTTGAGCGGACTATTGCCGTCGTCGGAACGCGCCGCATAACAGCGTACGGGAAAGAAGTGACACAGCATCTGGTGCGGGGTCTGGTAAAAAACGGAATCACCATCGTTTCCGGGATGGCCTACGGTATTGATGCCGCAGCCCATTGGAGCGCGTTGGAAGCCGGCGGAAAAACGATTGCGGTTTTGGGTTGCGGTATTGACATCATCGCTCCCGCAGGTAATGCTAGGTTGTATCAGTCGATAGCGGGCGGCGGAGGGGCGATTGTTACGGAAATGCCGCTCGGCCATCGGCCGCTCAAAGGCCTGTTTCCGGCTCGTAACCGTATTATCAGCGGGTTAAGCCTCGGAACATTGGTTGTCGAGGGGGCATCTGACAGCGGAGCCCTGATCACTGCACGGAACGCGGCTGAACAGGGGCGGGAAGTGTTTGCCGTTCCCGGTCCGATTACGAGTGTGTATAGCAAGGCTTCGGCCGGACTTATAAAAAACGGCGCAACGCTGGTTGAGTCGGCAGAAGATATTCTTTCGGCGGTAGGATTAGCGCATACGGGAAGGACAGAAGCGGTGAAAACACCTGTGCGCGGGAGCTCTGAGGAAGAGCAAAAAATATTGGATTTGTTGGTATCAGGACGGTTGCCGATTGATGATATTGTGAGGGGGTCAGGCTTGACCGCCGGAAAGGTCGCTGCTATCCTTACCGTTCTTGAAATCAGGGGATCGGTCAGGGATTACGGGGAAAAACTATACGGTCTATGCAATTAATAATCGTTGAATCACCGACGAAAGCCAGAACACTGTCGCGGTTTTTGGGAAGTAACTACCGCATCGAGGCATCTATGGGGCACGTGCGCGATTTGCCCAAAAGCACGTTAGGGGTCGATGTGGACCACGATTTTACCCCGAGTTACATAATTCCGCGGGATAAAACCAAACAGGTAAATGCCTTAAAAGACGCGGCCGCGAAAGCCGATGAAGTGATATTGGCAACCGATCCTGACCGCGAAGGAGAAGCTATAGCTTTTCATGTGGCAGCGATCCTCCGCGAGATGGATGAGAAAAAAGCGAAAAAATCCAAAAGAAAGCAACCGGAAATCGCCGGAGGTTTCCGCAGGATTGTGTTTCATGAAATTACGGAAACGGCTATCAAAGAAGCGCTTGCTCATCCGCGGGAGTTGGATCTTCGGATGGTAGATGCACAGCAGGCGCGACGTGTTCTGGACCGGCTTGTCGGGTACAAATTGTCGCCGCTTTTGTGGAAAAAACTTTCCAAACGGTGGTTATCCGCCGGACGCGTTCAGTCCGTTGCCGTCCGGCTTATTGTCGAGCGCGAGCGGGAAATCCGAAAATTCGAATCCAAGGAATATTGGACCATAGCCGGATTATTCGCACTGCCCGGCGGCGGTGATATATCAGCCGTGCTCGTTTCCAAAGACGGCGTGAAATACGAACGGTCCTTAGTGTTTGATCTGTTTGACGGTAAATATACGACGGCCGGTTCATTGTTGTCAGACGAAGCATCGGTGAAAGCGGTCATCGCAGATTTCGCTTCTCCATATACGGTATCTGCGGTAGACAAAAAAGAAATCCGCCGCAATCCTGCTGCTCCCTATACGACAAGTACCCTGCAGCAGGATGCCGGGAGACGTTTATACTTTTCGTCCAAAAAAACGATGCAGATTGCTCAGAAGCTGTATGAAGAGGGATATATTACCTATCACCGGACGGACAGCGTCAATATAAGCGAAAAATTTATTGATGAAGCACGCTCGTTTATCACATCAGAATTCGGTCCGTTGTATGTGCCGAAATCACCCCGCCGCTACAAAACGAAATCAAAAGTAGCGCAGGAGGCACATGAGGCAATCCGTCCGACTGCCGCAAGCCGCAGAGCAGAGGCCATACAGGAAGGGGACTTTAACCGCGATCATATGCGCCTCTATGACCTTATCTGGAAACGTGCCGTGGCAAGTCAGATGGCAGAAGCGGTATTTGATTCGACGACCATTGATATTACCAGCAGCAACGGGTATCAGTTTGAAACGAGCGGATCAGTGATTAAATTTGACGGATTTCTGAAAATAACCGGCCGGGAAGCCGAAGAAACGGTTATTCCCGATGTTTCAGAGGGGCAGCAATTATCCCTCAAAGACAGTGTACCCACACAGCATTTTACCTCGCCGCCGCCCAGATATACGGAAGCGTCCCTCATAAAAACGCTGGAAGAAAAAGGAATCGGCAGACCGAGTACGTATGCGCCGATCATGTCGACCATTGTGGACCGTCAGTATGTCACCCGTGATGAAAAAAAGCTGGTACCGACTGAGTTAGGATTTGCGGTGACGGATTTTTTGGTTCAGTATTTTCCCAATATTCTGGACCTTCCGTTTACCGCACATATGGAAGATGACCTGGATGCGATAGCAAACGGAGAGAAGGAATGGGTTCCCGTAATCAGGGAATTTTATACGCCGTTTAGTGAAAGTATCGAAAAAACATATACCGACGCGGAAAAAGTAAAGTTGTTGGAGGAAAAAATCGATGAGAAGTGTCCCGTTTGCGGTCATGACCTGGTTATACGGACCGGCAGATTCGGCAAATTTATCGCGTGTACCAATTTTCCGGAATGTACGTATACGCGGCAATACGGCGAGAAAGCAGACATCAAGTGCCCGCGCTGCGGCGGGGATATTGTCATAAAGCAAAGCCGCAGGGGGAAGAAATTCTACGGATGCAGTAATTATCCGACCTGCACGTTTGCCGCGTGGAAAAAAGAAGATATTAAGTAGCTCTTCTTGATGATACGCGGTATACTACACTTGTATGGACGAGAAGAAAAAGACCATAGCAGCGCTCACCATTATTGTCGGCGGTATCGTACTGGTCGTTATTATCATCGGTGTATTGGTTTCCGGTAAAAAGGTAGTATCACCGGTGCCTGACGAGGGAGCAATCCGGGTCATATTTATCAGTCCGACGCCGTTTTCCGTTGCGACCGAAATGCCGCAGGTTACGGAAACGAGCCGTACAACCCCGAAGCCGACTGCTAAGCCGACGGCTAAACCGCAGGCCACTCCCACTGCTACTCCGAAAGCGACGGGTACCCCCGGAAGTGCCACGGTGACGCCGACACGGACTCCGACGCCAAGACCTACCGTATCACCGACGCCCTGACCCATGGACAGCCTGCTTTCTATCGACCGCTCCGTTTTTCTCAGCATAAATCTGCTGCCTCATACGGCTGTTACGGATTGGCTGGCGTTATTTTTTTCCGGTGCAGGTACTGCCGGATTTATCTGGATATGCATAGCAGTAGTTCTGTTTTTCAACGAAGAAAAGAAAAATCACCGTTTTTTTCTGCCGATAGCACTTGCCCTGGGAGCTAGCTGGCTTCTGGTTGAACGGATGCTCAAATACGCCGTAGCACGGCCCCGGCCTCATGTGCTGGACGGTGCGTTAATAGTCGGCAGCGCTTCGGGTTTTTCGTTCCCGTCCAGCCATGCTGCGGTTTCGTGGGCTATGGCCGTCGTGATGACCCGTTATGAGCCGCGGTTGCGTTGTGTCTGGTACCTGCTCGCCGCCGTGATTTCGTTTACCCGGATTTATCTTGGCGTGCATTATCCGCTGGATGTGATTGCGGGTGCTGCAATCGGGTGGGGAATCGGCAGCATTGCGTTGGTGTGGGCGGCTCCGCACCGGAAGAAGTCTCCTGCATCAAGCCGGTGATGCGGCACGGTAATCGTCTTTATTGTGTTTTGTTTATCCTGTAGATTTCCGCCAGGCCGTTTGCGTACATACGCGTATACCGCGCCGGATCGTTTATAAGAAGGTGCGCATTGACGGCATTGCCCTGAGAATTTTTCGTAAATGTTTTATTTCCGATAAATGCGTACGTTTCTTTCCCCCGGTTTACCCTTGGTTGGTCCATATCAATAGGATTTGTGTGATAGAGCGTAATTTGTCTGTTTGTGATGGCCGGTATCCACAGTCCCGCATCTTCATAATTATTGAGGATAATATCAGAAGGCTTCGTATGTTCGGACAGCCACTGCATTGCGTCCAGATCCTGTTGGGTGACGACACTTAAGTTCCCCGAGCGGATATATCGTTGCAGATGATTTTCTACATGCGGATAGTATGCGTAGACAATCAGGAGTAACGTAAGGCCGGTAAGTATATACCTATTGACCGGAGAGAAGTATTTGCGCATGGAGTCCATACTGTAGGATATTCCTCCGGCCAGACTCAGCGCGATAGGAATCACAAGGAGTAATACCATACGCTTGGGATACAAAAGCGATGAAAAAGGAATCCACCAGAGACGCGCGTTCATGATAAGGATAAGAATGCCCATAGTCCATACTCCATACCGCAGCAGAAGATGCGGCCGGAATATGCCGGTAATGAAAAGCGAGATCAGATACAACACGATAATCGGAGCGCCGAGTGTTCCTATAAGAAAGCGGATTGCCTCCGGTGTTACAGAAAACGGGTTGCCGGACCACTCCATTATTTCCTGCATCTGCAGTCCTTTCACGTACGTTTCCGTATGCGGCGATATGGGTACGGGATTCTTCAGAATATGAAACAGAAACGGTACGGTGAACATTGCGCACGCTGCCGCAATACACAGGAATGCAGTGCTGTTATGTTTTATCCTGTTTTCCATACGGCGCCACAGGAGCGGCAGATACAGGAGTGATATATATCCGAGTCCTATCGGCATAATATAATGGATAAGTACTGCACAATACGCGGCGGCGAAAAGAAAAAAAAGCGACCCCCGTTGTTTCAGGTGGAAAAAAAATATAACGGAAATCAGAAGAAAGTCCAGTGAAAGTACCGTCGGATTTGCTCCCCACTCGATAAAATCATTGGGGGTCAGACTTAGCCACGTGACGGCAACTGTCGCTATAGCGCTTATAAAAGGCGGAAATTTGCTGCGGATAAGCGTATAGATACATACCGCGAAAAACCAATAGGTAAATACGCTCAGCCAAAGTGCATTTGTGTAGACCGGGAGTTTGTTTAACAGCATCATGTCCGCGATAAGTACCGGAAATCCGATAGGGTAGGAAGTAAATTGCTGAATTGGTACAAGTGGCTCCATGGTTTTGGGAAACCCGTCAGCCAGATAAATAATTTTAGACAGATATGCATGCATGCTCATGTCCGCACCGCTCGGTGCGATCGTGCCGTTAAGAGCAAGCATGCCGGGAACAGCCAGGAGAAGGAACCACCCGAGTATGACAATGTTTGCCCTGATGTTGTGCGTATGTGTGATAACAAAGCGGCGCGTCCTGTACAGGATTGCGATAAATGTACCTATGGACAGAACAATCGACGAAAAAAGAACATAATGAAGCGGAAAGCGGAAATATTTAAGAAACCAGAAGCCGATAATCCAATAGGCAAGTGAAAGCGCGATGCAAATCGGGATTTTTTCCGTAAGGAGCAACCGCGGAAAAAAATCTTTTCTCAGTGTCAGCAGCGTTCCCGGAAATAAAAAAAACAGCGCCGTAAGAACGATACCGGTCATAGGATCATCACCGCCAAGTAGAACAGTCCTGCCAGGATCCGGTAGATACCGAAGTTTGTAAACGTCGCATGCGCGACATAGCGGGTAAATGCCCTGATAACAAACAGCGCGGTGATCCAGGAAATGACGAACCCTATCATCAGGGTGCCTATTTCAGGGGGTGTGAACGAGTGGGCGCTTTTTAGAAGATCCAGTCCTGTAGCGGCGGCCATGGTCGGAACTGCCAGAAAAAAAGAAAATTCCACGGCGTCTTTGCGTTTGAGTCCCGACAGCATTCCTCCGACGATGGTAGAAGCAGAGCGTGATACGCCCGGTACCATGGACAGAGACTGAAACAGCCCGATGGCAAGCAATGCCTTTGTATCCAGAGTCAGAATTGTTTTCGATTGTCCCGTAGGATGCGTTACCCAGTATCGCTCGAGTGCGATTAATATGGCGCCGACTACAATCAAAGCTGCGACAACGACGATCTCGTTGCCCAGTAAGTACGTTTTGATCAGTTTATAAAACAGTACACCTAAGATGCCGGTCGGAATAAACGCGATAACGGTAGGGCGGAGCAGCATAGGTTCTTTCATGAGCCGTTTCATATACAGGGATACAACCGCCATAATGGCTCCCAACTGGATAAAAATCTCAAAGCTTTTGACAAAATCCGACCCCGGAATCTGCAGTATTTTGGAAACCAGTATCAGATGCCCGGTGGAGGATACGGGAAGAAATTCCGTAATACCCTCGATTGCGGCAAGTATAATCGTGTGTATGATGTTCATGTAACTATGGTATCAAATATCTACGGGCGGTTGAAATATCCCGTTTCTATCAGGTTCTTGCGGTGTTCTTCGTCGATCCAGTCCGGGAAAGGCTCTGATTTGGGCGGATAATCCGGCTGTGCATATAGTACATCGTACAGAGCACTTGTTAACATATCCGTAATTTGGGGGTAGTCCGCCGTAACAATGTCTTTTTCATGAGTGTCAGTGCTGAGATGATAAAGTTCAGGGGTATGTTCCTGTGTATTTTTCATCTCAAGGAATAATTTCCATTCCGTGTTCTGTATTGTTTTGGTTTTCCAGCTGTTTGTCCATTCCGTGATAATGTATGGATTTTTCTTTCCGGTATGATTCCCGTATACGGCCGGCCGGAAACTCACTCCCCGTAACGCATCGGATTTGGGTTTCCCGATAATATCCAGAATAGTAGGATAAACGTCTATGTGCTGTATCGGATCGTCTATGCGGGCCGGTTTTGCGCCGGGAACATGCATGATAAGCGGCACGTTAATTTCCGGATTGTACATTTTTATCCCGTGTCCGATAAGCCCTCCCTCACCCAGCAGTTCACCGTGTTCAGAGGATATGATAACGATGGTATTCCGCATGAGGTTGTTTTTTTCCAGTTGTGCAAGTATATCGTTTACGTATAGATCCGTGCGTCTGACATATTCATCATACACATGCCTCATGTATACGAGAAATCCGGCATAATCCCGGTCGGCAAACGCAGGACCGATCACGTGCGACAGTATAACGTCGCGGTCTTCGGCGGGAAGCTCCAGAAACACCTGTTCGGCTTCATGAAGCGTCGGAGCGGATTGCAGTGTTTTGTACCAGGTCCGGTATTTGGCCAGCGGAATATCCGATCCTGTCGTAAACGATATATGTCCGAGAAGAGTATTTAATGCCGTTTGGCGGACTGTTTCCGTAAACGGAGTGGTTTGCAGTTTCGGGGGGATGTATTCCGGATCCAGCGGAAATTTTAGCGGTGCACGCATAAGATGGTTCGGGTAATCGTGAACGCCGTCGGTATGGATAAACAGGAACGCGGGCTTCCGTTGACGGTTTGACGCTTCGACGTCGTTGACGGCTTTACGCGTCATACCCAGTGATTGGTCAATATCATTTGGCACTATGATTTTGTTCATAAATCCCGTTTCCAGTCCCTGATACAGACCGACACTCGGCTGGTTTGTACTGACAAACGTCGTGTCGTACCCCGAATGTTTAAGATACAAAGGCAGCGGGATAATTTCCGGGTTAAGCATATTAAGCAGGGTAACGCCGATTCCGTGACTGGATGGGTATAACGAGGTAAAAAAAGACATAATGCTGGGCAATGTCCAGGATGAGGCGGAAAATGCACGGGTAAAAAGGGTGTTCCGATCGGCAAATGAACATATGTTGGGAGCGGTGTTGAATTTATAGCCGTAACACGGGAGCGAATCCGCACGGAGGTTATCGATCATAATAATTACGATATTGCACCGGAAGCAGGGTTTTGAGTCGGGGGAGGGCATACGGAGGAATACGGTATATATTCCTAACGCGACCATGCCTATAATAAGCAGGTTCCGTATGTAGTGCATAGAACGTATAGTAGCAGAAAAATACCGGTACGAAAATTATCGCGGATTGATATAATTGCCTCATGATAAAGATGAATGCCAAGGAACTCAGGACGACGGAAGTAGATCCGGAGATTGCCCGGTCTATCAAAAAAAATCCGGTTTTTATCATTTGCGATAATGTGCTGGATACGTACAATGTCGGTTCCATATTCCGGCTGGCAGACGCCATAGCTGCAAAAAAAGTGTTTTTATGCGGTGCTACGCTGACACCTCCGAATTCACGGATAAAAAAAGCGTCGATTAACACGACCGGTTGGGTGGATTGGGAATACTGCGAAACGGCAATGGAAGCCATTACAAAACTCCGCGCAGAACACGCTGATATACAAATCGTTGCAGTAGAGCAGGACCGGCGGAGTAAGCCGTTTTACCAGGTGACGTATGGGTTTCCCCTGGCGATTGTCGTCGGTCACGAAACGACGGGCGTATCTTCTGAGGTGCTGGATACGGCTGACGTGATCGTGGAAATGCCGATGTGGGGAATTAACACGTCCCTGAATGTTATGGTGTCCTGCGGGATAATCCTGTATGAGATCATGAAACAACATACGCAGACAATCGGTTCCGCTTCATATTGAGAAGATGCGTTGTTCACCATTTGCATCTCTGGGAATGTACAATAGGTACATGAAGCATCTGGTTGTCGCAGGCAGTATTATTCTTCTTTTCCTTTTCGGACTGTTATCCAAATATGAAGATCGTGCGTTTATTCGGAACCTGGATTTTGCGGTAACCGTGAGACTGCAGGAGCGGATTGACCGGTCATCACATCTACGCGCAGCGTCTGTCGTCGGAAACCTGATGGAGGGAGCAACGTTTTTTGCGAGCCCTGAATTTATCAGCATAGTAACCGTCTGTCTTACCGGATTCCTGCTCTATGACCGGAAGAAAAAGCGATGGAACATGCGCGCTTTGGCTGTTCCGCTGGCGCTTACAGCACTGGTTCTGGTCGAAATATACAGCAAATCTGTCGTGCATCATCCGGCGCCGGTGTTTAGCATGATCAAAAATCCGACGACGATTTTTCCTGCCAATTACATCAATGAACAGTTCTCTTATCCGTCGGGACATGCGGCTAGGGGATTGTTTATCGCTGTCATTGCCGGTATCTGGCTGATACGCGACAGGTTTGTCCGTAAGGGCGCGGCCATGTTGACATTGGGGCTGTTAAGCGGGTATGTGTTACTTGTTTCCGTAAGCAGGATTTATTTGGGGCATCATTGGTTTTCCGATGTGGCAGGCGGGTGGCTATTAGGAGGTGCGTGCAGCATGGCATGTGCGTCTTTCCTCTATAAAAAAAATGTATGAGAACCGCGGTGAAACGGGCAGCTTTGGGATTTCTCATTTTTTTGGAAATCTGCGCCATTATTTTTCTAAGTGTACGGGTGGTCCGTCAGGTAGAAAAGCAAATTCACTCAATTAAATACGCCGCCAATCTTCCTGCCGCTGCGTATAACCCGCAGATAAAAAGTGAACGGTTCCCTCATTTTTTCGAGCCGGAAGCGGCACGTATCATAAACGACAACCCGGCATGGCTGGGTTATACTGTTTCCTACTCGATTAACGCAGACAGTCTGAATGAGCGGAATGACTACCCGATAACCAAGACCGTTGACGGGTTCCGCATTGTGACGCTGGGCGATTCATTTACCTACGGATTGTTCGTGAACACGTACGAAAACTATACGGAACGTTTGGAGGATTACCTTGCGGGCGTATGCCCCAACGGGAGGCAGTATGAGGTAATAAATCTGGGTGTGCCGGCATATGATATCGGATACAGCGCTGAGCGGTTTCGGCTGCGCGGACAGAAATATGACCCGGACCTGGTAGTGTGGTTTATCAACCCATTTACATTTGAAGTGGACGCCGACAGAAGGCAGGCACTGGAAAATGAATACCTGAGTAAAATTTCGGAGGCGAATTACTGGAAAGAATTGAACGGAGAGGTGGAGTATTATCCCGGCATGCTGGCATGGCAGCAACTGGGAAAAGAAACTCGCATGGAGCAAACTATTGAAAAACAAGTGCAGTATTTCCGGGAGTTCCTGGCGTCATATCATAACGATTTACTTATTGTGGCAAACCAGTGGGATCTTTGGTACCCGGCAGCTGCCGAGGCATTGCAAAGGGAACTGGCGGACCGTACCAATGCGTGGATTTACAAAATGGATCCGCTGGTGCCGGGCGTCACATTGTTACCTGACGGGCATCCGAACGTGGAAGGGCATATGCGCATTTCCGAACGCATAGCGACGTATATGCTTGAGAACAATATCCTGACGTGTGCCCGGTGACGGCTTCGTCTGAACGGAGTACGGGTAATTTGAACTATAGGGTATATTTCGGTATAATCCCGCAGTATGGTAGAACGAAAGCCGGGATATATCAAACGACATACGCCCAAAGGCCGGTACGAGGAGTACCGGGCCAAACATGCGCATCTTATAGCCCAAACCCAGGGCGAGGCGCGCTACCTTTTTGAAAAGAAACTGGATACTGATGCCAGACGGTATGCGCGAATTTCGGTTGCGCGGGATGTGCTGACTGCAGCGGTGCTAGCCACCGGCGCAGTATATATAGGAAGGGAAATCAAAAATCAAACGCTGGGTACCACGCTCGGATCCATTCCGCGTAAGATACACGAACTCTCGGAGAGAATTAAGGCGGCAGGCCTCACAAAAGCCAATACCGTACTGGAATATGCCGGATCCCATCTTGCCGAGGGCGCAGCTGCACGGATTGAATCACATCTTCCGGTCATGATGGAAATCATTGAGCGTGAGGCGCCCGCTGTCGGCCGGGCTGCTGCTTCAGGGGCATTGCAGGAAGTGCATCAATCGCTTCCGCAGATTACTCATGCATTGGAAGTGCAACTTACCGCATCGGGAGACGTGATAGCAGCACGCATTATGGCTGCCATAGAATCAGGCATGCCGCATATGGCAAAAACGTTTGCAGCGTCAGTACGCAGTATTCCGGGCATGCTTCTGTTCGGAACGGGGAAGAAGTGAGGCGTATTGTTTCCCCTTGACGCACGGATAAGAGCCAGCATATAATAAGGTTCAATGAGTGACTAAGAGCTGACCATTGGTGTATGGATAGCGATATCCCGACCGAATGGTCGGGTTTTTTTGTCTTCATTGACCGGATTCTCGCAAATTTACATTTGGAATAAGAACAGCGGCTTTATTTTCACTTTACGAAATCGGGGGTAAACCCCGGGTCGCATCGGACGGAAGTCAAACGGTGACTTTTTCGAAATAGCCCTTTAACAATCGAATGGTGATAGGATTTTTTTTGATGTAAGCAGATTTTTGGTCAAACAAAAGTCCCTTATGTCAATTTTTTTGAGAGTTTGATCCTGGCTCAGGATGAACGCTGGCGGCGTGCCTTAAGCATGCAAGTCGAACGGGATTTTGGAGTCGCAAGATTTTAATTTTCAGTGGCGGACGGGTGAGTACAAGTAAGGAACGTACCCTAAACTATCGCATAGCTCGTCGAAAGACGGGGTAATTCGGTATGTGATCGCAAGATTAAAGAGCGTAACAACTCGGTTTTGGAGCGGCCTTATGTCTATCAGCTAGTTGGTGGGGTAAAAGCCTACCAAGGCGACGACGGATAGGGGGTGTGAGAGCACGACCCCCCACAATGGCACTGAGACACGGGCCATACATCTACGGATGGCAGCAACTGGGAATATTCGGCAATGGACGAAAGTCTGACCGAGCGACGCCGCGTGAGGGATGAAGGTTTTCGGATCGTAAACCTCTTTTGCCAAGCAGTCGATGCTTGGAGAATAAGCACCTACAAACTACGTGCCAGCAGTCGCGGTAATACGTAGGGTGCAAGCGTTATCCGGATTCACTGGGCGTAAAGTGTCGTGTAGGCGGTATACCGCATCGTGTCTGAAAGCCCGAGGCTTAACCTCGGCGTTGGACACGAGATGGGTAAACTTAGAGGAATGGAGAGGAAAGGGGAACTCATGGTGAAGCAGTGAAATGCGTTGATATCATGAGGAACACCGAAGGCGAAGGCACCTTTCTGGCCATTAACTGACGCTGAGACACGAAAGCTAGGGGAGCGAAGCAGATTAGAGACCTGCGTAGTCCTAGCCCTAAACGCATGTCTGCTAGATGCCCTGCCGCAAGGTGGGGTGTCGTAAGCTAACGCGTTAAGCAGACCGCCTGGGGACTACGAGCGCAAGCTTAAAACTCAAAGGAATTGACGGGGACCCGCACAACCAGTGGAGCGTGTGGTTCAATTCGAGACAAAGCGAAGGACCTCACCAGGGTTTGACATGATACCGTTTTAAGTCCCTAGAAATAGGGACCTATCCGCAAGGATGGTACCACAGCTGCTGCATGGCTGTCGTCAGCTCGTGCCGTGGGGTGTTCCCTTAAGTGGGACAACGAGCGCAACCCCTATCCGATGTTACATGTGTCATCGGAGACCGCCCCCTCTCTAAGTACAGAAAATATTTCTGTGTTTGGAGAGGGGGAGGAAGGAGGGGACGACGTCAAGTCAGCACGGCGCTTATGCCCTGGGCTACACACACCCTACAATGGCGAACAACAATGGGACGCAAGGTAGCAATGCCAAGCAAATCTCTGAAATTTCGCCTCAATTCAGATTGAGGTCTGCAACTCGACCTCATGAAGTTGGAATTGGTAGTAATCGCAGATCAGCAGGCTGCGGTGAATACGTTCTCGGGTCTTGTACACACCGCCCGTCAAGCCACCAAAGTTGAAGGTACCCGAAGGCTCGCTAGTCGAGTCGAAGGTAAATTCAGCGATGGGGACTAAGTCGTAACAAGGTATCCCTAGCCGAAGCTGGGGATGGATCACCTCCTTTCTATTTGAAAAATATCACTCGATCGGGATATTCACCAATTAGGTGAATGGTCTTTGATATTTTTCTCTCAAAACCCTAGATCCTATGCAAATCGTCATGTGTTGCTTCCGCTTTTATGCGGTGTGACTGGACGAGCTGCTCTGGATCCCTATCACCAT
The DNA here is from genome assembly GCA_023245355.1 of Candidatus Gottesmanbacteria bacterium. Lineage (GTDB taxonomy): Bacteria > Patescibacteriota > Microgenomatia > UBA10105 > UBA927 > UBA927. Next base: position 116,068 of record JAHFKN010000003.1, read on the forward strand.
TGGATTGTTAAAGATGACAATAATCCTCTCGTCCGCCGGCTGGCGGAGAGGGGATTTTTTGTGGGCATATTGGTACAATACGTTCGTGATAATTCTTTTCCGCCGGTATGGGATCTTTCTTGTATTGGCAGTCATTACCGCTCTGCTTTTTTCCCCGGTTTTGTTAAAAGGAATGGTTCCTATTCCAGCCGATTACATGCTCGCGTGGTATGAGCCCTGGAAAACAGCCAATTCAGTAAATGGCGTGCCGGCAATTCCTCATAAACCGGTTGTTGATGACGCGTTCCGGCATTTGTATCCGTTGCGGGTGATCGCATCAGAGATTCAGAAACAGGGCAGTATGCCGTTATGGAATCCGTATAATGCAGCAGGCACTCCGCTGTTTGCGATCATGCATCCGGGGTATCTTACTCCGTTCGGACTATTTTTTCTTATCGGTACCCCTGTCGTCGCCTGGACGCTGTATGTGATGATGCAGCCCGTCGTGCTGGGATTTGCGACGTATTGGTATGCAAGAAAACTCCGGTTAAAAAGATACGCTTCGGTTTTTGCATCAGCTGTCATAGTACTTTCGGGTTTTTCAATCGTCCGGCTTGAGTACGGGGAATTTTTATACGTGCTGGCCGGTTTGCCGTTCCTTCTTGGGATTGTTGAAGAGTTGGTCAGTAGCCCCAAAAGCAGAGTCATCCTGGTTATTCCCTGGATTGTTATGGGGATCATGCTATCCGGCCAGCCCCATATGATTATATATACGCTGGGACTATTCGCGCTGTATGCGTTCGTCAGACTGCCGTTTGCCGGTGCAGTACGGGTAGGAGGGTTTGCGGCATTGGGAGTTGGGTTATCTGCAGTGCAATTACTTCCGGGTCTGGAACTCTACACACAATCGACTATCGACCGGACGACGAGCGCATTTATTTTTGAGCGGTTCCTTCTGCCGGTTGTCCATCTTATCACCGTTATTATTCCGAATTATTTCGGTAATCAGGCAACATACAATTATTTCGGTCCCCATGACTATACTGAGACGGTAGCGTACGTCGGGTTCATCCCGGTATTTTTTGCAGTGTTGGCAAACCGGTATGTGCGCACGCCGGTCGTACGGTTTTTTTCTGCCGTGGCTGCCGTTTCCGCACTTATGACGGTCGATTGGTTTGGTGCGAGACTCTTTTTTTCATTGCCGATTCCCGTTCTTTCATCGGATGTTCCCAGCCGCGTGTTTGTGCTTACCATGTTTGCGATTGCGATATTGGGTGCTATGGGAATTTCCGTGTGGGAAACACTCCCGTCAAAAAAAACGCGTTCCTGGCTGTTCTGGTCAGGATTGGTGCTCGGCGCAATCCTTTTGGGGACGTGGATTATGTATAGGATGCATATTGTCTGTCCGCCTGAAGTGTCAGGGTGCCGCATGGTGAGTCTTCGCACGACACTTATCGAAGCCGCCGGATTTGCAGCGTTTGTCGTCTCCTGCCTGTTTGGTTTTCGCGCTAAAGGAACATTGCGCGTTATCGCCCTGAGCGTTCCGCTGGTTGTCGTGTTGGCACTCGGTACATATAATGCACGGAAATTTCTTCCGTTTTCCCCGCGTTCGCGTGTGTTTCCCGAGACCCCCGTATTGTCAGCGGTTTCAAACATTGCGGGGTATAACAGATTTTTCGGATTTGGCGGAGCCGACTTCCGTACAAATCTTACATCCTATTACCATTTGTATTCCCTGCAATACTTTGATCCGCTGCATCTTAAGCGGTATGCGGAACTTATAAGCTTCGTAAACACCGGGGACCGGAAAAAAGATATCCGCAGAAGCGATGTGAATATTATTTCTGATGCGACGGTAAGTGCGCAGTTGTATGCCCGGCGTGAGCGGATGCTGGATATGGCGGGTACATACGCACTGATAACCAGAAAAAGTGACAATGTGACGCCTGGTGTTCCTGTAACGTGGCAAGATGGTACCTGGCAGATTATAAAACGGCCGACAGCACTTCCGCGGGCATATCTTATTACTGACGTAAGGATTCAGCCTGATCCTGACGCGTTGCTTTCACAGCTGTTTTCCGGTGAGACTGATATACAGAAAACGGCATTTGTTGAAGCTCCGGTTTCACTCATCGATACCGGTTCGGACATGACAGGATCCGTTATGATTGATTCGTATCAAGCCAATGCCGTGATGATGTCAGTCACCTCATCCTCGGACGCGCTGCTTGTATTATCCGATGCATATTATCCTGGTTGGCGGGCGAGTCTGGACGGAAAAGAAACATATATTTACCGGACAAATTACGCGTTCCGCGGAATAGCTGTTCCGAAAGGAACGCATAAGGTCCGGTTTTATTATGATCCCTCCTCATTTCGTATCGGCCTCTGGATAAGCGGGCTGAGCGTGTTTGTATGGATTTTGATCTGGTTTGTTCCTGTGATAAAATCTCACAATGACAGTAGAAGAATTACCCGAAGCACAGCCAAGACAAAGAAGAATAACTGACAGGGGGCAGCGCATTGCGCGCCTGCGCATGGCACTTATACGGGGAGGAGCATCCGGAGTACAGATGCCGGAGGTTGACGGATATCCCGTGGCGACTGAACCGTTGCCGGGAACCGTACGGACGACGCATGTCGATAGGCACAAACGAAGACAAACGGTTGATGTTTCCCTTGATGAGTAGAGAGAAGATCAGTGGTTCCTATGTGAGGCTTTGGAAGGTTGAGTCCACGAAATCCCGCTATGCGGGAGAATCGAGAATCCCTGGTAGCAATTTGAGCGTTTTATTGAGGCTTTGGAAGGTTGAGTCCACGAAATCCCGCTATGCGGGAGAATCGAGAATCCCTGGTAGCAATTTGAGCGTTTTATTGAGGCTCGGAAGGGAATCGAACCCTTGCATAGAAGTTTTGCAGACTCCCGCGTTACCACTTCGCCACCGAGCCATGGATATAAACATGAGTCTTTTAGTGGGTGCGCATAGAATCGAACTATGGACCTCTTTCTTATCAGGAAAGCGTTCTACCACTGAACTACGCACCCAGTAAACTATTTTGTAATCTTGTTTTTAAGTCTTCTTTTAGCGCATGCATTTTGAGCTTCTTTTCTCTCATCAATGCATCTTTTTTGTCTTTATACGCTTCGTAATATACTAAAATCCACGGTCGGTATCCTTTTGTTGATTTCACCTCTCCGTTATTGTGCTGATGTAATCTTGTACGTAAATCCCCGGTTGATCCTATATATACGTCATTATTAACCTTGCTTTTGAGGACATATACATAGTACATACCACTGTCAGGCGAAGCCTGATCTGGCTTTGCCAGAAACTACGCACCCAGTCAGGATGGCAATAATTGTACCACAAGGCTCACTGATAAATCACTACCGGCGTGCCTATATCGGCGAATTGGTACACTTCCTTGGCATCTCCCACATCGAGCGCGACACAGCCTCCGGTATTCGGAGCACCGATAAATTCCCGTGGCCGTTGGATTTTGTTTCTTCCGGAATAGAAATACGGCAGCTCATGAATACCAAAGTAGGCATGAAGTTCTTTGGAATATTCAAAGCCCATCCAGTACGGCATCCAGACGTTATAAATGCCCGAAAATCCCAATCCGGTTTTGTTGAGGATTTTAAATGATCCGACGGGGGTGGGATAGTCTTTACCGGTAGAAACGCGGTATATTTTGACAATCTTTTTGTCCTTAAACGTAAATAGTTTCTGCTGCGATATATCGATTTCTATATATTTTCCGGCAATTTCTCCTTCGGTATTGGGACCGCTGTCTATCCCTACCTTGACCGATTCGGCCGGTCCGCCCGCAAATCGCGTTGTGAGTGCATTTTTTATCCCGTTGCCGACCCGTTCATATGCGGTTTGCGGATTAAATGTTGCCTGATACACGGATAATGCGGTAGTGAGGTCCGGCAAAAAGGTATCGTAATTGACGGAAAACGTGACCGTGTCCGAATTGGCGGACATGCTGGCAGTCGTATACCGCCGTAAGTCGGCTGGTGAAAGTGTTATGAATTGATTGGTGCCGTTTAAGCCGACGATGACGGTCAGCGGCTCGCTGTATACGCTGGCCAGCTTCGTATTTGTCGAAGCGACAAGTTCTTCGAGGTGGTTTGGCGCTTCGACCAGCGGAACGGTCAGCGGCTCGCCGACGGAGCCGAAGTGGCGGAGAAGCTCAGTCTGAAACAATGTGATATCGACAACATACCGTTGCTGCGGGGCAAACAGCGTCGCCTTTTTGTTATCCTGATCAAGGTAAACGATATTCTGACTGCTGAGTCCTGCGTCATTAAGTTTGGCAACATATTCGTAAAACTCCTGAGAAAAAGAAAGCGGAACGCTTACAATCCGCGGCCGGAATATCTGGTTTGCTACACTCTGAATTTTTTCCGGCCAGGAAAGCATATTCGGGGTGAATATCTCATGAATTACTTCATCGGGGTCCATATAGACGCCGATATGCTCGTAGGATAAATCGTAGGTTTGGGAGTTAATGGTAAGTACAAGTGTAGATTGGTAACACCGGGTGAGAAATTCCCGGATTGCTTCCTTGGTGCGCAGTCCCATGTTGGTATTCCCGATGACCGTATTGGGAAAACTTAGGGTGTTTGCGCTGATAATCAGGAGAAACATGGCGTTTATCAGGGTAAATGCGGCAAGGACATTTCGCCGGGTCAGAATTTTTTTGTGCCGCAAGTGCCGCACGATATGACGTGCATGGTGAGAGATAGCCGCAACGTGACGCTTCATATCTTTTAGGCTATCAGAACTCGCTTCTCAGGACAATTTGGAAAAACGTGCTGATCAGGATGAAGCCAGGGGATTTTGTGAAAGCGATTGGATAATGGTCGGAAGACGGGTGGCTATGTGTTTGGCGTCGCCTTTGTCGTTTAAGAGACCCCAGTTGAGCACGCCGAATTCTTTATCGTCGAATAACTCATAGAACCCGATGTTCCGGATATTATTATCGTTGACGACGGGGAGCATGGCCTGTGCGATTTTTTCGACAGCATATGACTGAAGCTTTTCGTGTTTCGGGTTTTTTTTCTGGATCGGGTCGAGTGTGGGGAATCCGAATTCCCCGACGTCTATTGCCAGAGCAGGAAACAACGTACGTGTCCGATGAACTACCTTTTCAAACTCATGTATGTCGGTAATCTGATCCGTAAGAAGTGTCAGAAAGTCGCCACGCACATTTCGTGTTCCTTTGGTCGCAATCGCCTCAAGCGCCTGATGGGCCACCGTTATTCCTGATTTCGGACGCAGCATTTTTTTATTGTACTGGTATGATCCGGGGTAAAAATCCAAGCCGATACTGTTTAGGTTTTGAAATGTATCCTGATGTTTATTGAGAAAACGCGCGGCATTTGCCCAGGGTTTGGCCAGTACTATTGTCGCGGTTACGTCGACGTCAGCCCCGAATACGTCACGGGTGGCGTCAGCCAGCGACGGGATTTCTTTGAGAAGTTTTCCCGGAGTATACATGGGGTTATTGAGTTCGTTGAGGATTTGCACCGTTTTAACCGGCACGCCGAGCCGGTCAAAATGCCGTTTGACGTTTTTGGCGTGATCGGTGTATGCGCGCCGGATTTCCTCCGGCGATTTGTTTTGGTATGCCCATTTAGGCGGGGTTGAGAGGATGACGATAGGTTCCAGTCCGTGTCTTAGGGCGGCTTGCGCAAGAAGTGCGGATTTGCCCAGGTATGTATCGTTGACCTCATTGGGTTTGGGGGATGCTGTTTTCCATCGGACATCAAACCGGTGTTTAGAAAAACCCAGTTTTTTGATTTCGGGAGCTATACGCTCAAATTGCGCGACGGACACATGATCCATATCCGGTACGTGATGGGTGATAAATACCGAGCGTTCCTGCGGGGGATGGGGTATGGGGAGCGGCGTTTCTGTCATATACATCTAATTGGGAGGACAGTACACACAAGTATACAGGAATACAGTTATTCTTTGTATCTGCGCAGTGCGGGGATAGTTATGCCCGTTACTGCAACGACGATAAGAGTACCGATGCCGCCGATAATAACGGTCATGGGGGCTCCGACAATACCGGCAAGCAGTCCGGCTTCGACCTCTCCTAATCGCGGGCCGCCTGTATAGAAAATCATGTTAATCGCCGTCATCCTGCCGCGGATATGATCGGGTGTGGAGAGTTGGCGGATAATATTGCGGATAACCGAACTCATTCCGTCTCCTGCGCCGACGATAATAAGCGCGATGACGGAAAGCAGATACTGTGTCGATAGCCCAAACAGTATCGTGCCGAACGCATACATGACGATACTGCCTAACAGTATCGGGCCTGTGTGAAGCCTTTTCCCGACAGTGGCGGCAAAAAATCCGATCAGGGACGCTCCGACAAAAGGAGCCGCATATAAAAACCCGAGCAGCTCCGGACCGACGTGAAGGACATCCGATGCAAAAATGGGCAACAGAATTGTCGCTTCCGCAAACAGCGTGGAAAAAAAGTCGAGTATCATCGTGGACCAGATGAGCGTGCGGCTCATAACAAATCTCAAACCTTCTTTGACGGCATGCACGCTTGCCGGCTGCACGGCTCCTTCGACTGCTCCGTGTGCGCTCATGGCAAAGAGCGCAAACAACAGAATGACAAACGATAATGAATTGAGCGCATAAATAGAGGCGACTCCGGTCGTTGCGATCAGAAATCCGGCGATTGCAGGACCCGCTACCGTTGACGTGTTGTACCCGATAATATTTAAACTTACTGCATTGCCATAATGTTCGCGTTTGACAAGACTCGGAAGCAGCGCGCTCCGTGCGGGAGAATCCAGACAAAATATCGCTACAAGCAGCGCGTTTATTATAAGCAGATTCGTGACGGTTGCCGTGCCGGTCCAGGTAAGGATTGCCATCATAAGCGCAAGCAACACCTGAGCCGCTTGGGTGACGTACAGAATTTTTTTCCTGTTGTGTGCATCAACAAGTGTGCCTCCGATCAGGGAAAAAATAATAATCGGCAGAATTCGCGATGCTCCCAGAAGCGCAAGGACGAACGGGGAATGCGTCATTTCATATAGTTGCCAGTTTAATGCCACCGTCTGCATTTGCGTGCCGGCGTTACTTATGAATTGGCCGACCAGTTGCAGGACATAGTCGCGTGATGTAAGTGCGGGATACCGGTGTAATACGTTCATACCTAATATAGAGTGCAGGAAAATTCAATTGTACCACTGTTATTTTGAAAAACTCAGGGTATAGTGGAAAGAGTGAAACAAACCCGTGGTATTCATGATCTGATCCGGCGGTACGGCCTGTATGTACTTCTTGTAGTCATATTGGGGATCGGAGCATGGTTTCGGTTTTTCCATATTTTCCGGTCCACCTGGATGCTGGAAGGATACGATGAGTCCCGCGACATGTTAGTTGCGCGCCACATTGTGGAGTACGGGGATTGGCTATGGCGCGGACCATTGGCTTCCGGGAGCATGAATGCGCTGATGAATTCTCCCGTGTACTACTATGTGTTGTCCGTCCTTTGGTTTATCGGCAGATCGCCGTTTTCCGTCATGCTGCTGTGGGCGGCATTGCTTATGAGCGTCGTCTATATGGCATACAGGACAGGCGTTGAGGCCGGGGATAAACAGTTGGGGATTATCATGGCGCTGTTGTTTGCCCTGCAGCCGACGCTTATCAGCAACAGCAGGCATATCTCGCAGCCGTACCTGTTGCCGTTATTTTCCATCCTGTTTTTATGGCTGTTCTGGCGGAGAGGAACGATGACGCTTTGGAGGTTTTGTCTGTTGATTGTCGTTCTTCTGTTTCCCATGCATATCCATTACGGAAGTCTGCTGATGCTTCCTGCCGGCCTCCTTTGGCTCGGGGTTGTATGGGCAGAGCACGCATTCCGGAAACAGGGAGGATTGACATGGAAAATCATACCGCCTCTTGTTGTCGAGTATGTTCTGATGACATGGGTGTGGTTTACTTACGGGAAAACTCCGTTTGACCAGCAGTTTTATCTGGCTGACGAAATGCACCGGACATTACCCACTGTTCTTCTCAAAATGCGGGACGCGTGGATAGTGACGGCAGATAACATCTGGTGGTCCAAAGATCCCGTCGTTGTTATCGGCATGCTGATGTTTTTTGCGGGATGTGCCGTTTGGTACGAAAAACAGCGGACGCATCAGAAGCACTCGGGGAGCCGGTCATATTGGTGGATGATCTGTTTTGCAGTAATTCCTCCTCTTGTTGCCGGGTTCCACGGGGACAGTGTTCATACCTATTATATGCTCGGCACGCTTCCGGTTCTTCTGTTTATTATCGCGGCAGGATTGCATGCATTGCTCTCCTGGAACCGGTATGTGGGGATTGTGTGCATCGGCATCGTCCTATGGATATTTATAGAACAGGCGTCAACGGTTATTACCGAGGTTCCGAGAAGACCGTATGTTCAGCAATTGCGGGAGGTGTCAAACATGCTGTATGACGATTACCGTTTTCGGGAGCCGGCAGCAGCGGGAACCCCCTCACCTTCTATCGCGCTTGCTGTGCTGGCCGGAAAGAACCTGCCGTACGACGGGTGGGGCACGGGGGCACTTTGGTATTTTTTGGAAGAGTATTTCAAGCAACGGCTCGTGCGCCTGGATAATTACGGCACGAATTTTTTCCCCGTCGTACAACATCCTTCGTATTTTTACGTACTGTGTGATTACCGGGGGTTCGGGTCGGATGACAGATGCACGCGGGATTTTAGAGCAGCGAGAACGTATCTTCTGGACAAAAAAGAGGAAAAAATATACGCTGCCGGACCGTTCGTATTATGGTTGTTTTACGTCAATCCGTCTCTGCCCGTTTCAAACTATAATATCGCGTATCCGGGATTATAATACCCCTGCCATATTGTAATGTGTCTCACATATTGTTATCCTGGCGTCAGGAGGATGTATGTTAAATTTTAATTCTATTTTGCTTTCTTCGGACAATCCGAAAGAGATGATTACGTTTTATACCAAGGTGTTTGACAAAAAACCTGATTGGGCAGAAGCGGATTGGGCGGGATTTCAGGTTGGGAACGGATTTTTCAGTGTCGGACCGCATGATAAAGTGCGCGGCAAGTCAAAACAGCCGGAGCGGATACTGTTTAATTTTGAAACAAAAGAAGTGTCCCGTGAATTTGACCGGATCAAAAAGTTCGGTGCAACGGTGATTGCCGAACCCTATGAAATGGAAGGCATGGAAGGGATGTGGATTGCTACGTTTTCCGATCCTGACGGAAACTATTTCCAACTCATGAGTCCGATGAAATAACGTCACAACGATTGACGGTGTTTTATAGTTGATGCTTTTCCGGTCAGTACTATCCCGCGTATGATGGAAACATGACCTGGTGGAAACGCACATGGCACGATTGGTACAGACGTTTTGACGGACTTACTGATCTCCAGCGCGTCATCGTATTATTTTTCTGTATCGTTATCCTGCATGTACCATCACTGCAGCATGTGTATCTTGCCGCAGTAAATTACGATGACGGGAGAGATATACTGGTGGCGTCGCATATACTCCGAAACGGGGAATTTCCATTACGAGGCCCATTTGCAGCAGGAGGGTTCAATATACTGCGCAATTCTCCGCTTTATTATTATTTGATTGCATTGTTTCATCTGGCAGGCGGGTATAGTTTAGCCGGAACCTACCTGTTGTGGATACTCGTGTCGGTATGCTCCGTAAGCCTGCTTTATAGCGTTATAGTATATATTTGGCATGATAGGAACATAGCCGTTGTTTCTGCAGTTTTGGCCGGTATACACCCTTTGTATTTTGCCGTCAGCGGTACGATCGCTCAGCCGTATTTATTGACGATTCTGACTTCCATAATGCTGGTATTGATATTTAAACCCGAGCACAGGCTCTCCGATGTGCTTTGGATGATTGTTGTTCTCTCTGTCGGCATGCACATTCATCTGAGCATGGTGTTATTGGTGCCGGTTATCAGCGTATGGATAGGTATAACCAGTTACCGGTTGTATATGAGATCACACAGGTCCATCGAAGTACTACTATGGCCCGTTGCGGTAGCATTCGTATCGGCCGTGTATTGGTTTGCCCTTACGTTCCGGCAAAGCGTGATGGATCAGGCAGACGCGGTCCTTTCAGGAAAATTTATAAGTTTACATGAAATTCAGTCTGCCTTTCCCCGGATTATAGCAACGTGGATTGACCTTGTCGTCGGTATTGACCGTCAGAATACACCCGTATTTATAGGTATGGTAAGTATCATTATCGGGGCAATGTTTTTTTCGGGCATACTGTATCCCGGAAAAACGCGGCGTGAACACCTCTATTGGTTGGCATTATTGTTTATCACGCCGCTATATTATTCGATATTTTATCGGGGAACAGTCGTAAACGGCTATTTCATAGTGCTGCTTCCTATCATGATGGTTGTCGGCGCGGGGGTTATACACATGATCTCCCGGATACATATCTATGCAGGAGCGGGTACGGTTTTGTTCGTAGGATATGTTTTTGTACAATCTGCGCTGCCGCAGATATTCCCGTTTGCACAGATACATATCTTTGAATCGATGCAGTCCGTTGTTCATGCCATAGATATTAATCAGCAGGTGAGAGCAGGGAAGACGGATGAAGCGGCGCGGGATGATTTTTGGATTGCATTTGTATCAAGTGAGCCGGGAGTATTGGTGGACAGCTGGCAAACCGGTTCTTTCTGGTATCTCCTTGAACGGAGGATCCGCCATGTATATGTAAGGGTGGTGGATGCCGATATAAATTTTACCGTGCGTAACAGGCACCCGAAGTATCTGTATCTTATATGTGATGTCCGTGTTTTGCGGATGTATTCCGATATCGATGATTGCGGATATTGGGTCGATCAGATGAATCAGATGTATGGGCTGTCAAGCGAAGAATTGAGAACAATAAATCCGTATGTGCTCTACGGAATTCCGTTGTCTCCGGAGTCTTTAGAGAAGCTCCCTCAAATTTTCTAAAGCAAATTCAGAATAATCCTATCTGCCGGGTGGAGTCTATGATTTCCTTGGGGTACGAAAAGTCGACAGCGAAGCTCGATACATTGTTCCAATTGTCGATGTATTTAAGCTCTTTGTTTACCACGCCGTAGTCATACAGGTCACGGGTGAGCCAAACGTCCGCTTCGCAGTAATCTTTAAGTTTTTTGAGGCTTTCCTCGTCGTGCTGGTTCCAATATACAACCGCGTTGGTACCGACGTCCGTTTTGTCCCGCCCGAGTGTATATTTGCCCAGCGTCGACAAACTCAGCGCATGGCCGAGTTTGGCGCGGACGTGAGCCATGATGTCAAAATGCGGAAGCTTGGAAAAGTGTTCCGGTGCGTACGGGATCAGTGCCGGCACATCAAATTTCAGCGTGTTAAATCCTATGATGCGTTTGGCCTGCTTCATGATGTCCCACAACTCCGTCAGGTCTTCTTCCCAGAAGCTGCGCATTTCGCCCGAAATTTCGTGCTGGTTTTCGTCTACCTGCCGGATATATGCGCCCACGATTGATACGCCCAATAAGCTGGGATCGTTTCCCTCAACTTCAGAAAACAGCCGTTTGGTTTCAATGTCGAAGATAACTTCAGTGATCATAGGGTTAGCGATAGTATAATAAATACCGTGGTGTAAGGGCAAGCCGGAGCAATGGAACGGTCTGAGACAGGTAATTTTGGGGTGCCGTGCATGGCTTTCGTGCTATGGACAGCACGTGCGGTTTTGGTACAATAATTATTCCTCGTATGAAAAAAACTCTGTGGATTATCGCACTTATCGCCGTCGTCAACGCGCTAGGATACGGGATTATTATCCCGATTTTATATTCGTATTCGAGAAAATTCGGCCTTACCGATTTTGAAAACGGTTTGCTGTTTTCCGTTTTTTCGGTGTGCCAGTTTATCGCTACTCCGTTAATCGGCAGGCTTTCCGATGCGTACGGCCGCCGGCCGCTCCTTTTGGTGTCGCTGTTGGGCACGGTCGGATCGTTTGTCCTGATGGCCGTTGCACCGAATGCATTCTGGCTTTTCGTCGCACGTGCGCTCGACGGAATTACGGCTGGTAATATCCCTGTGGCTCTTGCCGTCATTTCCGATACCACCGAGCCCAAAGACAGGGCGAAGGGGTTCGGCATTATCGGTGCGTCGTTCGGGTTCGGTTTTACGTTCGGCCCGGCGATTTCAGCGCTCACGATTCATTGGGGAACGGCGGTGCCGTTTTTGATAGCGGGAAGTATTGCGTTCATCGCGTTTCTTCTCACACTCGTATTACTTCCTGAAACCAATACCCACAAGGGAATTCAGGTGACGAGGCATGTGTTTGATTTCCGGCATCTTTTCCATGCGCTGATCGATCCTGCTATCGGGAAAACCCTGCTGGTTTCATTCCTCGTGATGCTTGGGTTTTCCATCTTTATCTATGCGTTCCAGCCGATGTCCGTTGAGCTGCTGCACCTTTCCGCCCGTGAAATATCGGTTATCTTTACGGCAATCGGTATCGTAGGCCTGATTTCTCAAGGTGCGGTGATTCCGCGGGTGATCCGCCGTTTCGGCGAACGGCCCGTACTCGTCGGGTCTCTTATTTCTTCCGTCATTACGTTTGCGCTGTTATATATGACGCGTTCCTATCCGCTCTTTGTAACGATCGTGCTTGTTCAGGCGTTTGCAAACGGATTTTCCAACCCGGTGATTCAGGCGCTGCTCTCCAAAGAAGCAGACGCGAAAAGTCAGGGTGCGATTATGGGAATCAATGCATCGTACCAAAGCATCGGCCAGATTGTGGGTCCGGTCATAGGCGGCCTGCTGGCAACCATATTTATCCCGTTGCCGTTTCTGGCTGCGTCAGCCTCGATGCTTGTAGCTGCCGTATTGGCAGTCGGGATGCTTCACAAACATATACGGCAACAGTCGCTTGTCTAGTGTACCCGGTGAACTGGCTTTTTTCGTGAAAAGGCGTATAATTACCCGTTAATATTGTATGAAATCACTGCTCGAACGAACTCCGTATAGCCCGAAAGAAGAACTGAGCCGGAATAGCCTCATCATCACGATAGACGGCTCCACGACTGCAGGGAAGCGCCTTGTCGCAGAACGGCTTGCCGAACGGTACAACCTCACGGTTTTCAATACCGGTACGACGATACGTTCGTTGGCTCTGCTTGCGATAGAAAACAATCTGGTCGGAACGGATAATAATAACGTGACCAATATTCCGGTCGATTTTGTGGAGCGCATGGTGGATTTCTATAAGGCAATGCCGGAGAAGCTGGCTGTCGTAAAACCACGGGAGGGCGAGCACACTGCACGGATCATGGTCGGCGCCCGGGATATGAGGGGTGAACTTCTGGCGTTTCGGAAACAGAAAGCGGTTGACAACCTGGCGGCTGTTATAGCCTCCAGCCCGCTGGTGCGGGATCAGTTATACCAGCTTTGGCGCGGTGCGGTGAAAGAACTGGGAGGCGCGATCGTGATCGGAAGAAAAACCGGCTTGGATTTATATCCGGATGCGCCGATAAAATTGTATCTTTTTGCAAGTCCGGAAGCATCGGCCGCGTACCGCGTGACGCATGACCCGACGTCACTTATGCATCAGAGCACGGAAGAACTGTATATCCGGGAGCGTGACGGTCAGGACCGTGTCAACGGATTGTTGGACAGACCTGCGGATGCCCTCGCAGTCGATACCAGTTCGTATATAAGCCGTGACGGGAAGGGAATGTTGGAATTAGAAGAAAAGATTGCTTCTCACATCGACAGCCGCTTTATTATCAAATAATCCGTGCACGGGTATTTGAGCGGACGATATCCAGCGGGTGCTTCGTGCCTTTTTCCCAAAGTTTAAATCCGTCGTAATTGTATTCCGGGGTTTTGAGTTTTTTGTCGGTGTGCATCTGTTCGATTTCTGCGGGCGTAAAAAAACCGTAATTTTGTATTTCTTCAGCCTGCATTCTGAACGTTCCGTCGAGTATGGTTCCGCAGAATGCGTAGCCCACGTGCATTTTCACCTTTCCGTTTCGCGCGCCGTTTTCGCCTGTCGGAGTTTCATGGATCCCGTTTTTCTCATAGTAATGCCATACGCCGAGCAGCTGATCCAGGCGGATATCCAGGTCCAGTTCTTCTTTGGCTTCCCGTAGTGCTGCAATTTCCGGTTCTTCACCCATCAGATCGTCGACATAGCCGGCAATAGGCGACCACTTGCCGCCGTGTTCATCCAGATCCTGAACCATCAGGAGGCGTCCGCGTTCGTCGGACAGAAATATGGAAACGGATGCTAAACTGCTGCTGCGTTCGGCCCAAGCTGGTTTTTCCGGGATCGGGACAGGTGATTGTTCTTTTGTAGCCATAGGAAAAGGGTATTATAACGCAAACGGGGCGTATTTAGAAATCGGCAGGTCCTACGTAGAGCGCGGGGTTTTCGAGGATATCCTCGTTCAGGTCGGAAGGATAGAGAGTGCACTCGCGTTTGTCGTGAGAGGGCTCCCGGCGGGGATGCATATCAGGAGGCGGAGTTTGATCATGTCCGATGTGTGCATCTGCAGTGTCCTGCCAGCCTTCCTTGCCGGGTGTATGCTCCGCTCGGGTCATACCAGCCCGTATTATACCCACCCCGGTCAATAAATCAATGGACGGAGATTTTTTTCCGGTGCTATACTTACTTTATGGCTGCCCATCGCCACCGCGTGACTATTTACCCGACAAAAATCCATCTTGTGGCGACATTTTTTGTCATGCTGCTTCCGTTTGTGTTTCTTATCGTTTTTGCCGGCATCGCTCATTTGGCCGTAGGTACGCTGTTTCTTGAGTTAGTCGCGTCAGTAAGCAGGCTCGCTGTCGCGTACGGTATAGCCGTAGTACTTGCCTGGATCGGGGCAATTTCTTTTTATCGGGGGAAGCTCGCTTCCGTCGCTCTGCCGGTTTTTGACGTGCTGCAGAGTTTTCCCACATTTGCCGCACTCCCCATTGCCACGCATCTTTGGGGCAGATCAGATACGACAGTTATTTTGTTTCTGATTATTACGGTCATCTGGCCGATATTTTTTTCGATTCTCAGTAACGTGCGGCTTATGAAACACGACTGGGAGGAATCAGCGGAAATCGTGGGACTGAAAGGATTTGATTATCTCCGGTTATTCGTGTTGCCGGTTTCGATTCCCGGCCTTATCACCGGGAGCATTATCGGGTTGGGGGAGGGCTGGGAAGCGTTAGTTGCAACGGAAATTATCGTGCGTACCAATACGGGATTAGGCAATTTTTTCCAGCAGTATGCGCAGAATACACCTATTACGTCGTTTGGTATTTTGGGCCTGATGGTGCTTATTTTCAGTATCAATAAACTTATCTGGATACCGCTTCTGGATTGGAGCCACAGGCTCCTGGAGGAATAATGGACACAATAATAACACTTGATTCGGTGACCAAAACGTTTCGCGAAGGGCGAAAACTTGTTACGGCTGTAGAAAATATTTCCCTTGAGATTGCACGGGGTGAGTTCTTCGTATTTCTGGGGCCGTCAGGATCAGGGAAGTCGACGATACTCCGCATTATGAGCGGGCTGGAAAAGTCCTATCACGGAGCGGTCCGTTTAGCGCCGGAGATAGACCGCAACGACATCAGCTTTGTTTTCCAGCAGTTTGCGCTGTGGCCGTGGCTTACCGTATATGACAATATCGGTATCGGATTGGTGGCCAGGCATGCGCCGGCTCCGCTTATCCGCGAACGTGTCGGACGCGAACTTGAACGGTTCGGGCTCGCAAAATTTGCCCGGTCGTTTCCCCGTGAACTCTCGGGCGGTATGCGCCAGCGGGTAGGTATCGCCCGTGCACTCGCAACGGATCCCAAAATTATTTTTATGGACGAAGCATTCAGTGAGTTGGATTCATTTACTGCCGCGGCACTGCGGCGGGATATTTTAGAAATCTGGAATCAGACCAAACCGACCATCATCATGGTATCTCATCTTATTCCGGAAGCGCTCGAACTTGCCGACAGAATAGCGGTGCTTACTGTACACCCCGGCAGATTAGAGAAGATCGTACGTAACACGCTCCCGCGGCCCCGGGCAAAGCGGTCAAAAGAATTTTTTGCGCTTGAGGACCACCTGTATTCGCTGGTGTCGCCGTAATACCGTCCGGTACGTTTCATTCTTGACACGGTGCGGTTCTCTTTTGGTATAAATATTGTATGGCTAAAAAGAAAAAATCCGTACGCACCAGTGCCCGAAAACCGGTAATCCGCACCAAAAAAGACCGGTGGGACATCAAGAGGATTTTTTTGCCGCTCGGGTTTGCGGCGTTGGCACTGCTGGCTGGTTCGCAGCTTACGTATACTCAGAATTTTCAAAGCAACGTACTGGGCGATGAAGACAGCACATCCGGGCGCCGGGAAACGGAAGCCGCCAAACAGCAGGAAGAGCAGCAAAAAGAAGCCGCCAAACAGCAGGAAGAACAAATCAAAGAATCTTCACAAATCTCCGGCAGCAGCGGCACGATAACCCAGCGTAATGAAACCGAGACGGAAACAAGAGACGGCGTGAAGGTAAAAACAAAAGTCGAAGATAACGGAGCCGTCAAAGTAGAGGCGGAATCAGAAGACGTGCATTTTAATTTTCAGGAAGAAAACGGAGAATTGAAGCTTCATGTAGAAACAGAAGACGGGAAAGAGATTACCACACGCGAACATCTCAAGGAGCGGGATGAACTGGAGCAGGAACTGGAAGATGAGGACATAAACATATCCAGTGAGGCGGGAGAAATGGAAATCGAGCATAACGCAGTACGTGCGAGGTTCGGATTCCCACTGTCGATCGATCCGGTGACACGCGATCTTATCGTGACAACGCCCGCCGGCGAGCGGACTGTTGCGGTATTGCCGGATGAAGCGATGCGCAGGCTTTTTGCATCAGGAAAACTTACGCCGGTCGCTTCCGGTTCTGCGTTGCCACAGGACGCAAGTAGCTCGGGAACCCTGGCAAATTCCATTGAGCTTACGCTGAAAAACGGCAATCTGGTCTACGAGGTGAACGGCGAAAAACACGAGAAGTTTCTTGGGGTAGTGCCGGTTACGTTTAACCGCAAAGTTACGGTATCAGCGCTTAGCGGAGAAGTATTGTCGGAGACACAATCCATTCTCGATACCATATTGGCCCTCCTCTCGTTCTGATGGAGTACCCTCATGCTGACGGTGTATCATGTAGGTATGAATTCTTATGCTGATGTGCTGCGTTCTTTCGGAGGCAAGCTGCATGTTTCCTCACCTCTTAAGCGCTATGTTACCAGGGTAGTGGCGAAGTTGCCGGAAGAGATACGGACCCATATTACGTCCGATTGTTGGTTCCTGGGAAGCAGGGAAGATGCATGGGCGTATACGTTTACCGGTGATGAACTGGCAGGGAAGCACCTCATCATTTTAAGTGATGAACTGAGCCGCCAGTCCGATACCGATATCGAGTGGACGATCATGCATGAGATCGGGCATGTCATATTGGGTCACCGTAACTCCATTTTAGTTACACAGTCGAGGAAAGAAATCGCCCGTCAGGAGAAGGAAGCAGACGCGTTCGCACGCACATACGTATGAAACGGATTGCGGTTATAGAGGAGTTGCAAAAACATAAGAATCCCGACAGAGCGGTGCTCTTGTCGCGCTATTTCAAAACGGGCAAAGGAGAGTATGCACAGGGAGATATATTTTTGGGGCTGACGGTTCCGTTGCAGCGGCAGATTGCCAAAACGTATCGCAGTCTGGCTCTCTCCGATATAGAAACGCTTCTTACCAGTGCCATTCATGAATACCGTTTAACCGCGCTTATTATTCTTACTCTGCAGTTTAGTGCGTCCGCACCGGTACGGCAGAAAGAACTTTACGATTTTTACCTTGCGCATACAGACTATATAAATAACTGGGATCTCGTCGATCTGTCTGCCCCCAGAATTATCGGCGGGTTTCTGTTGGAGAGAAAACCGAAGCGGCGGGTCCTTTACCGGCTTGCGAAGTCGGAAGTTCTTTGGGAACGGAGGATTGCGGTCATGGCGACGTTTCCGTTTTTGCGGGCAGGGGATTTTGCCGATACGTTTGCTATTTCAACGATACTTATTCATGATTCTCACGATCTTATCCATAAAGCGGTCGGATGGATGCTCCGGGAAGCGGGCAAGGTAAATCAGTCAGCGGAGGAAGTCTTTTTAGAAAAATACAGCAGCACCATGCCGCGTACCATGCTCCGGTATGCGATTGAGAAGTTTTCCGACGATAAGCGGGCATACTACCTGTCGCGCCGCAGCGCCTTGTAGGGAGTGTTTTTCCCGCCGGAAGCATTCATTGCCGGAAGCGAAATGTCAGCGGGAGGAACGCAGGATTCAGAAATCATTCTTGTTTCATCCTCTGTAATTAGCTATACTTCGTGCATGATTTTGTCTGACCGGGATATCACCAATGCGCTCCGCACAGGGAGAATTACCATAAGTCCCAAGATTGATAGTAAGACGCAGCTTGGTTCATGTTCCGTTGATTTGCGGTTAGGTAAACAGTTTCGTATTTTTAACCACAGCAAGTTTGCCTATATTGACCCCAATAACCCGAAGTTATCAACCGACATGATGGCGGAAGTCAAAATCAAAGACGGCGAGCCGTTTATCCTGCAGCCCGGTGATTTTGTCCTCGCGACAACCATGGAAACCGTAACGCTTCCCAATGACTTAGTAGGCAGACTCGAGGGCCGTTCCAGTCTCGGGAGATTGGGAATCGTCGTGCATTCGACCGCGTCAATTTTTGACCCCGGATGGCAGGGAATGGTCGTTATGGAACTGGGAAACATGGGTCGTATGCCGGTAGCCTTATACCCGGGCATGCGGATTTGCAGCATGACGTTTGAAGAATTATCATCTCCTGCCCAGGTGCCGTATTCCAAAAAAAGGGCGGCAAAATATATCGGGCAAAACACTCCGTTAGCCAGTAAAATTACTCAGGACAAATAATGGATTGGCCAATTCTGTATAAGCAGGTATTGCATGTCAAAGACCCCGCAAATCCCGTCGGGGTTGCCATCATGTGGACGGAACGTCAGGTGGTCGCCGACATGCTCAAAGACGAGAACTACTGCGCTATCGGCAACCTGTATTCGTCTGCCGGAATATCCGCCATGATCCGCAATGTGTATGCCAATCCGCATGTGCGGAAAATCATACTGTGGGGCGCGGATCTTTCCCGAAGCGGCCAGGCTCTTATGGCACTTATGGCAAACGGAGTCGATGAAAACTTTTTTATCATCGGAGATGAAAAGGGCGGCCAGATAGAAAAAGAAATCGGCCGCGAAGCGATTGATCTGTTCCGCTCTTCCGTCGAGGTGATTAACCTGCGCGGCAAGTCGCCGGATGAACTCCGGAAAACGGTGGCAAAATACAGCGGTGAAACGCCGGTGCCGTTTACGGAGTCCAAAAAATTCCCGACCAGCAGGCCCAAGCCGTTTACCTTTCCCTCAGAACAAATCGGATTCCGTATTCACGGTAACACGGCGGCCCAGACCTGGCTTAAGATTCTTCACAATATTATCCGGTACGGCCGTAATAAAACGACGCGATATACGCAGGAAAACGAACTGAAGGAGTTGTTGAACGTGATGGCGGTCGTGTACGAAGAAGATCCGGAAAAGCCCTACCTTCCGAAGTTTTTTCCGTTTTCCGAAAAGGATCTTGCCTCCTATTACCCGCAGGTGCTCTCTGCCAAACAAATTCCCGGCATAGCGTATACGTACGGGCAGCGGCTCCGTGATCATGACGGCATAGATCAGATTCAGAATATTATCGACTTAATCAAAAACCGGCCGTTCAGTAAAAAAATGGTCGCGTTTACGGCAAAAATCAAAGAGGATTGGTCGGTGGTCAATAAAGGCGACACGCCGTGTCTTACACAAATTCTCTGCAGCATTCAGGACGGAAAACTGTTTATGACGACGCATTTCCGGAGCCAGGATATGGTGCACGGCTGGCCGCGCAACGTATTCAGTCTGCGCAAACTCCAGAAACTTATCTGTGACGAATCCGGGGTTCCCATGGGTGCATTCGTCATGATTACGCATAGTGCGCACATATACAGTGATGATTATGAGCTGGTAGAAAAAATCCTCAAGGAAAATTATGAAAAAGAATTAGGCTACACCAGCCGCCAGATGTTCGAAGATGATCCGCGTGGCAATATCACGATTGAGATAGAAGAAATAGGGACGAAACCGGTCGGACGGCCGACGAAGTATGCGGTGAAACCGACAGATAAAGAGTATGAAATCGTGCTGAAAATGTATGCGCCCAACGGCGGATTGTTGCTCAAAGAATGGCGCGGTAAAACGGCAATGGATATATATATTGATCTTATCAATATCGGCGACTATCTCGTATTACCGAGCCACGCTATATACATAGGCAGCGAGTTGCAGCGAGCGGAATACTATATCAAGCTCGGTATTGCGGAACTATTCAACCAGGATCCTGCGGCCAACAAGGCCCTGTAATTTTGTTGACTTTCTTTTGTCCGGTACCCCATACTGGACTTTGATGTTTGATTACCTTCTGGGATTGATATTGTTAGGATTTGGAATCCGCAGTCACCCTGCTGTATTGGGAGAGACGGATGTTACCGTTGAATCGAGCGCGTCCGCCGATGCAAGTACGAGTGCCCGCCGGAAAACGGCTGGTGCTCTGCGGGTTATGCGTCCTAAATTTACTGCGGAAGAACAGGAAGCGTTTCAGAAAGAGCGCGCGAAGCGTGAAGAGAACTTAGAGCGCATAGGAAAGCTGCGTATAGAGTCGCTTCATGCGGATTTTGCGGCAAAGCAAAAGGCCAGAAGTGAGAAAGATAAAACGACCAAATCCGCACTGGAAGCAAAAGTGAAAGCATTTACGGACCAGAAGAAGAAAGAAAAACTGCTGGCACTTTCCGGAAAATATCAGACATCGGTAGTCGCTCGGCTTGCCGTAATGCAGCAGAAACTGGAGTCTATGACGGTATTACTGGACAGGATTACCGCGGCAGCTGGCGCGCTCAAAGTTCAGGGGAAGGATGTGTCCGTCATCGAATCCCACGTAAGCAGCGCTCAGGCAAAAGTTGCGAGCGCCATAACTGCAGTTACTGATCTTGCGTCCGCTACGCCGACGTCATTTTCGATAGCGACGGAAGCCAGCGCGAAAGGAGACGTGATGAAAGCGATAGAAACCCTCAAGTCCCAGCTTGAGCCGGCAAACACGGCATTTGCTCAGGCGCATGAAGCGGTCAAACTGGCGCTTGAGGGTATAGAGGAATATACCGACGCTACAGAGGAGGCAGCGAAATGAAATCATCGCCGTTTGTCATCATTATTCCGGTCGTTGTAGCACTCCTTGTTGTTTTGGGAGTCGTCGGATTTGCCTATATATCCGCACCTGCAAAACAAACCACTGTTGTCGGTGTACTTCCTACACCGGCTATCCCGAAACTCCGGGAAGCAGGGAAGCCGCAGGTGGGTTTTGACACGATTCAGTCGACGCAGCCGGTATCGGATTTACGGAAAGCGCTTGAGAGCGCCGGTGACACGGGATTTTCGGATCTGGAAAGCCTGGCGGCAGATGCAGCCGCATTATGACGCAGCAGCCGTGTACACCTTGCTGACGCGTTCTGCAATCGTATCCCAGTCAAACATGCGTATCGCTTCCGTCGTTGCCGGAACATGAGGCGCTCCATCGAGGACATGCTTGATTTGCTCCGCGAGAGCCAGCGGGTTATTCGCGCTTACGATATGTCCCTGGGGAAGCTCTTTGAGTATCGGGGAGATTCCCGTAACGTCGGTTGCAATCACCTGTGTGCCGCAGGCAATCGCTTCAAGTGCTACCATACCGAACGATTCATAATGGCTAGGCATAACCAGCACATCCGCGGCGCTGTAATAATACGGCAGTTCTTCCTGAGGTTGCGGGCCTACGAATTTTACCGTCGCAGAAAGGCGCAGTGTTTTCCGCAGGTGGTCAAGTTTCTTAAGCTCGCGGGACCACTCATTTTGGTTTTGTCCCACATCTCCGCCGACAATCCACAGACAGAGACGGTCCGAGTAACCGGGATATTTACGAAGCAGCATCTTGAGTGATACCAGCAGAACATCAAATCCTTTGACCGGATCAATCCGACCGACAGCGAGGATGATTTTATGATGTGTGTCCGCATTGATGTGTTTTTTGGCAAGAGAAACCGGTATCGGGCGGAATAAATTCGTGTCTACTCCCGGAGGGATAGTGATGATGTTGTTTTCCGGGGCATCATAGAGTGCAGCAAGATATTCCTTTCCCGCATCGGAGGAGGTGATGAGAGTATCAGCGTACGTGACAAGGTCCCGCTCCAGCAGGATGCGCTCCGGCGGGTCATCGGTGTCTTTTGAACGGGCCACCAGCTGTTTCATGAGGCCCAGGGTATGAAATGTCATGATAAGCGGCGTTTCTGTTTGTTGTATTTCATTGAGTAACTTGCCTACGATGCCGGAAAGGTAGTAATGCCCGTGCAGCACGTTGTAGGTGAGAGTATGTTGCCGGATATACGCTGCGACGTTTCGGGTAAACTCCGGGAGAGTTGTAAGGATTTCTTTTTTGGAAAGGGGAGTATGTGCGCCGCTTTCGATATGAATCACGCGGAAATTGTCATTGACGACAACTACCCGCGGATTTATGTCATCCTGTACGCGCGTATAGGCATCGACCTGCCAGCCCAGCCGGGATAGGGCTTTGGAAAGCTCGAACGTATAGACGTTGATGCCGCCGCGCTCCTTTCCCTCACTGCTTGCCAGGGGACATTCATGCACCGTGATGATTGCCACGCGTTTATTCATATCTCGGAATACAGTATATTGTACCGCATTTATGAAAAACGATGTTTTGAAAAACCAAGAGCGGAAGCCCCCGGAGTTTCATTTTACGGTGACGCTTTTAGCAAGGTTCCTGGGCATATCCGGATCAAACCCCCGTTCGATCGTAAGGTAATATGCCAGGAGCTGCGCGACGATCACATTCGGGATAATGGTCGCTTCGCCGACATCCGAAACAGGGATATATTCGTCAAACACCTCGTCCGGTTTATGCGATACCCCGATGATGTATCCTCCCCGCGCTTTCATTTCCATGGCATTGGCCAGTGTCGATTGGTAATGCATGTCATTTGCCGCATAAACGATACAGGGAACGCCTTTGGTCACCAGTGCCAACGGGCCATGTTTCAATTCTCCTGCCGCGACTCCCTCCGCATGGATATAGGAAATTTCCTTTATTTTCAATGCGCTCTCGAGAGCCGTTGAATAGGAAAGTCCTTTTCCGATCACAAAAATATGTTCGACCGCTTTGAGTTCGTGCGCGATGCGCTTGAGTTGGTCAATCCGTTCAGGTTTCAAGGCCTCCTTTGCGGCCTTGGCGGCAGATGCGACTAACCGTTGTCCTGTTTTGACATCATTTTTCATGGCATGTGCCATCAGAATGAGCTGTGCGACCACCGCGGTGAACGCTTTGGTAGATGCAACTCCTTTTTCCGGACCTGCCCCGATCGGGAGTGTCAGGTCTGCCATGCGCCAGAGAGATGACCCCACGACATTGACAAGCGACATGACTTTGGTGCCGTTATTTTTTGCGCGTTTGACAACCTCCATAAGGTCCATGGTTTCTCCTGATTGGGAAAGAGCCACGATGATACTGCCCGGCGGAAGCAGATCGATATGATGATGCATTTCCGTCGGACTGCTCCAGTTGGTAAGTTTTTGGGCGACAGTGGCAAACAGATATGATGCTGATCTGGCTGCATACCCGCTGGTTCCGCTTCCGACGATATATATTCTCGGCGCCGTATTGAGCTCATGAGCCAGTAGCATCGCCTGTTGTGTAGATTCAGCGGCAATTTCTGACAGCATGCCCGGCTGATCAAAAATTTCCTTAAGCATAAAATACGGAAATGTTCCTTTTTCCGCTTCTTTCGCAGTCCAGGTAAGCTGTTGTTTGCGCGGGCGGATTCTTCTGCCTGTTTTCGCATCAAATATGTGAATGCCGCCTCTGGAGACGACCGCCATCTCGTTATCTTCCAGATAATGGACTTGTTTGGTATGCGGCAAAAGGGCTGCCGGATCGCTTGCCAGAAAATTTTCTCCGTTTCCGAAGCCGACTACCAGCGGGGAGCCGTTTCGGGCTGCTACCATCTCATCCGCTTGGGTATTAATGAGGATTATGGCGTTTAATCCATCCAGATCATTAAATGCCGCCTGTACCGCTTTTGAAAACGCGGGAGCCGCGTCCCGCGCGGATACGGTAAACCGCTTGAGATACTCTTCTACCAGATGGGCGATCACCTCACTGTCTGTCTCCGAAACGAAACGGTGCCCCTTTTTTATCAGTCCTGCCTTGAGGGTTTCGTAATTTTCTACGATACCGTTATGAATCACGGCAATAGTGCCCGTACAATCCAGATGGGGATGGGCGTTTATATCCGTAACTCCGCCGTGCGTTGCCCAACGCGTGTGACCGAATGCAAGCGTGCCGCTAGGCAACTCTGTAACCGTTGCATTGCCGATTTTTCCTGCTTTCTTTTTTACGACAATGGTTTGTTTGCCGCTCTGTTGTACGGGAACCACAGCAACACCCCAGCTGTCATAGCCGCGGTATTCGAGCGCCTTAAGTCCGTCGAGAACAATTGTCGGAGCTGTTTTTTGCTTGCCGATATATCCGAAAATGCCGCACATAGTGCCTCCTTACAGAGCATGGGTACCACGCTCACGTGTTATAGAAAAATTTGAGTTTGTTGTATCAGAAGAGATGCGGGCTCCGTTTCAGTTGCGTTCTATGTCCCGGTTTACACCAGGATTTTTCGCAAGAATTGCGGTGGGGAGTGCCACCGAGGGGTTTCCGCAGATACTTTAATAATCGCTCAATTTGATGCCAATCATTAAGTCCGATTGTCCCGATCCTATCGGGACACCCCTTCCTCGTATCCCAGCTCTTCGTGAAGGGCTGGGCCACACGCTATTAATTTCTCTGGCAAAGCCAGATCCCGCTTCGCGGGACAATTTCCGCTCTCTGTGTAAATGTGCTCCTTCCTAGTGCCAATGCTACTCTTGTCAGATTCTTATTGTCAAGAAAGGCCACGTGTGGTAGAACCCATAGATGCAATATGAAAGAACAACATGAATACATAGCGGTGATGGGGACGATGGGGAGCGGTAAAACGACTGCAGCAAACCTGCTTGCCAAAGAGCTGAATTTCACCCTTATAGAAGAAAATGTAAAGGAAAATGCATTTTTGCCGAGGTTTTATAAAGACATGAGCAGATGGGCATTTCATTCGCAGGTATTTTTCCTGATGGAAAAAATACGGCAGATGATAGAGGCAAAGACACTCTTGGGAAAAACCTCAGTCGTACAGGATACGCCCATTACGCAGGACGTCTATTCGTATGCCCAAGCACAGCACAAGTTGGGCAATATGGATGACGCCGAGTGGGCGCTGTACCAGAAAATTTATCATGAATTTACGCCCCATTTTCCTGCTCCTGACCTTATTGTTTTTTTGGATACGTCCATTCCGGTTATAGAGCAGCGGATTGCATCCCGCGGACGGGGATTCGAGCAGACAATTCCTACGGATTACCTCACGTTACTGGACAGACTGAACCGCAAATGGCTGGAACAAAACACAAACATTCCGGTTGTTGTCGTGCATACGGACACCCTTGATATCACAAGAAACAGGGATGCACAGGAACAATTTACCTCGATCGTGCGGCACGCACTGCATAGCAAAGGTAGTGTACACTAATTAAATATGATTCATATTCCCGGCATCGCCGTCTGTATATGGGATTTTGACGGCACATTGTACCGGCCGACTCCGGCACTTACGCAGGCGATTGTCGAGGCAGATTATGAGTTGATTATGCGTCATACCGGCTGGGATAAAGCAAAGACTATCGAAGAATTTCATAAAATATTTAAGATAAAGACCCCCAGTAGCACCGAAACAGCGGCGATACTGGCCGGTATTTCCGTGCAGGAAGCAGCGATTGAGTGTGAACTCTATAAAGACCGCCGGCCGTTTTTGTCCCGTGATCAACGACTTATCGATATGTTTAATGCATTAAATGGCTATACCCATTATTTTTTGGTAAATGGTATCCAGGAAAAAGTGCGTGAGTCACTTGCTGTTTTAGGAGTACCGCCGGACATATTCCGTGAAATAGTGACTGCAGAGCTAGTGGGGGTTAATAAACCACAGCTAGACGGTTTTCGATATATTCTCAAGAAAACCGGATTGCCGCCGGAAGCCCATCTGATGATCGGAGACCGTGAGGCGGTGGATTTGGTGCCGGCCAAGTCGGCAGGTATGCGCACATGTCTGGTAAGTTGGGGCACGACAAAACCGCAGACAGACAGTGTTGACAGCGTTATCGAAGACATATACACTGTACCGGAATTACTTGTATGAGCGCCGCAAAATCATCTACTACCAAAAAAGAAACGCGTCCTGTCATTACCGGTACAGATAATCCGCATTATCTTGAGATCCGGGCAATTTTAGAAGCAGGCGGATCACTGCCAAAATCACTGTACAACGAAGACTGTGTCGGTCCGCGCGGCGCCCGCCCGCCCAGGGTAAACAGAGCGAGCTTTTCCGTATATCAGAAACCGCAATAGCTTTAACACCGCTTCCCGGGAACCCTTTTTCCACGATTTGGCTTTGACATTTCACGGTGAATGTCTACTATAGACATATGAAGATATACTTTACTGCGGCAACGACCAATAACGGCGATTATCTTTCCCAGGAAACGGCAATTATTAACGAACTGAAGCGTTTGGGCCACAGTCTCACATCAGGTGAACAGATACTGGATCACAAGGAGCTCGCTAAAGATGCTGCCAAATCCGCAGAGGAAATTTTTTACCGTGAAAAACAGGCAATTGAAGAAGCCGACTGTGTCGTGGCTGAAGTGACGAAACCCAGTAGCGGCGTCGGCGGCGAATTGGTATACGCGCTCACGCACCATAAACCGGTGTTAGCGCTTTTTTATAAGGATGCGCCCAACGAACTGTCTGCCATGATTTCCGGCAACCCCTCCGACCATTTATTCCTGGAACATTATGATGAAGACAGCATGCCGATACTGCTCAAGCATTTTCTGGAGCAGGTAGATGTGGAAAAAAATCGCCGGGGGAAACTTATTGTGATAGACGGCGGCGACGGAAGCGGCAAAACAACGCAGGCAGAACTGCTCATGGAATATTTCAAGAAACATAATGTGGCGGTAAAAGGATTCGATTTTCCCAGATACTACAGTTCATTCCACGGGAAAATGGCGGGAAGATTCCTGGCAGGCGAGTTCGGCAGCGACGTGTCCCCGTATCTAGCTTCGCTTGCGTACGCGCTGGACCGCGCATCTGCAAAAGAAGAAATGGATGCGTGGCTCTCTCATGGCGGCGTCATCGTGAGTAACCGGTATGCAACAAGCAACATGGCACACCAGGGGGCGAGACTCCCGGAGGACATGCGCCCGGAATTTCTGGAATGGATTGACGAACTGGAATACAAGGTCCATAAAATTCCGCGTGAAGATATCGTGGTGTATCTTCACGTTCCGTGGGAAATCGGGATGGAACTTACCAAAAAGAAAGGCGAGCGCGCGTATTTGGGCAGCGGAAAAGATATTCTTGAGGCGGACGAAAAGCACCGCAGGGAATCAGAGATGATGTATCTGTCGCTTGCTAAGCAGCGGAAAAATTGGGTGGCGGTCGAGTGTACGGAAAACGGCGTGATTCTTTCCAAAGACGCAATCCATGAGAAAATTCTGGCTGTTCTCCGGGAGAAAAAACTCATTCCATGACGACGCTTTACCTGGTCCGGCACGGGGAATACGAGAACCCCGAATATGTCTTTCCGACAAGCACGAGCGGCTTCCCCTTATCGGAGAAAGGGCGGAACCAGGTTGAGGCGCTGATACCGTATTTTACGGACAAAGCCGTCGTTTCCGTCTATTCCAGTCCAGTCCTCCGTGCCCGGCAAACGGCAGACGTTTTAGCAAACGCGCTGAAGCTTAAGGTTGTGCTCGATGACCGTCTCATGGAGGTAAAAACCACCCTGGAGGGCGTGTCGATGAAGCTGTTCGACGATACAAAGGGCGAATTGTCCTATTTGCCGCAATATACGGCAAAAGGCGCGGAAACCATGGAAGCTCTTTCGGACAGGGTCTGGAGTGCTCTGGAGGACTTCCGCGCACGCCATGAAGGGAAAGAAGTCATCGTGGTTAGCCATGGCGATCCGATCCGGTTTAGCCTCATGAAGTACCTCGGGATGCCCATGGATTTTGCGATGAGCCGTAAGATCCAAACCCCGCTTGCAGGAGGCTACAGGCTGGTTTTTGGAGAGGGAAGTACGCCTGAAGTATATCCTATAGTTGCTTCTTGACAAGGAGGTTCCCGGGTGATATAAATAGTAAAAGCGCTCGAAAGCTTTTTGAGCGTTTTTTAGTTTAACATAGGTTTTTTCTCAAGTAACGAAGCCCGTCCGGCGAAGCCGGATTAGCTAGATCCGATAGTAAAAATCGGTGTCAGGGGTTCACCAAACGAAAAAACAGGTTGCCGGTATTTATAGTTTTTTCTATTTGGTAAGACCCTCTGACAAGGGTCTTTTTTGTTTTTTATAACTATGAATACCGAACGTCCGACTATTACCGTTGTCACCAAAAACGGCGGATATCAGAAAGACCGCATCTACAAAGCCGCTCTCCCGGAGTGGGATATAGACCGGAAAGATCCGGAATTCAGCGAATGGAGAATCAAACAGAACGCCCCGCATACCGAGGAACGTCCCGTGTATATCGCAGAGGGAAAAGCACGTGAAGATGCAGCCTGGGTCAGCGCAGTTTGCGGACTTTCCGAAGCGATGATTGATCAGGCTCAAAAGATTAAATCAGAACGCGGACATATGTATCTGTATACCGATTCCGTGCAGTTTGTGCACCAGCCTGACGGATCGCTGACTATTCATGAAAAACCGCAGGGTGACCCGGTGGTATGGGCAACCACTGCCCCCGAAGCGATTGACCAGTCAGGAAAAACCATAGAAATCGTGAGTGCCATTACAGCCGTCCGGTGCGATAAACACGGTGTATCAGAGCCGCAGACGGTACTGGTACGTGCCAAAGCAACGATGCGTCCGTTTACGCGAGCGGAGCTTATCGAATACGCCAAAGGAAGCGGCAACAAAACGATTCCCGATACCGGAGGCGGTATATCGCTGGCAAACGGCGGCCGTCAGTTTTTTGACACCAGTAAGCCCCTTACCATATCCGTCCAGGACGGATTGGATAAGGAACCGCAGGAAATGCTGCGCTATGAAACATGGGCACATATTCCTGACGTAGCGCTCCGTCCGTTTATCTGCGGTGCATTTGAGCCTGCGGTTATGCGGTTAGCGGAAAAGACGAAGACGCACTAAGTGATATAATTCCCCTATGGACCACGAAATTTCCCGGCTTATCGCGTCTGAAGCCAAGCGTCAGCAGGATGTACTGGAAATGATCCCGTCAGAAAACTACGCGTCTTTGGCCGTACGCGAAGCATTGGGGTCAGTATTAACCAACAAATATTCCGAGGGGTATCCGCATAAGCGGTATTATCAGGGCAACCGTTTCGTTGATGAAATAGAAGATATCGCCATAAACCGCGCCAAAAAATTGTTTATGGTCCCTCATGTGAACGTACAGCCGTATTCGGGATCTCCGGCAAATGCTGCCGTATTTTTTGCGCTGCTTCAACCCAAAGATGCCATTATGGGCCTGAAGCTTTCGGCAGGAGGACACCTCACCCACGGACATCCGGATATCACGTTTTCGGGTAAATATTTTGCATCGAGCCAGTATGATGTGGAAGAAGACGGGATGATTAACCTTGAAAAAGTAGCGGTAATGGCAAGAACGGTGAAGCCGCGTATGATCGTCGTCGGGACGACAGCGTATCCCAGGGTTTATGACTGGAGGGCATGGCGGCAGATCGCTGATGACGTAGGTGCGTACCTGCTTGCGGATATTTCACATATTGCAGGGCTCGTCGTCGGGGGCGTTCATCCGTCTCCGGTGCCGTTTGCTGATGTCGTGATGACGACCACTCACAAGTCCCTCCGGGGGCCGCGGGGCGCTATGCTTATGGTTACCGATACCGGGTTAACAAAAGACCCCGGAATGGCCGAAAAAATCGATAAGGCCGTGTTTCCGGGTCTCCAGGGAGGCCCGCATGACAATGTAACTGCCGCGATAGCAGTGGCGCTTGAAGAGGCAAGTCAGCCCTCGTTTACCACATACGCGCATCAGGTAGTAAAAAACGCATCCGTGCTTGCCGAAACGCTGTTAAACAAGGGAATCGCCCTTACGACCGGGGGAACGGATAACCACCTTATGGTAATCGATCTCCGTCCGCAGAAAGTGATCGGCAATATCGTCGCCGAAGCACTGGAAGTTGCCGGCATTGTCGTAAACAAAAATAGCGTGCCCCACGATTCGAATCCGCCGTTTTATCCTTCCGGCGTGCGCCTGGGGACACCCGCCATTACGACCCGGGGAATGAAAGAAGAGGAGATGAAAAAGATCGGGAGCTGGATAGCAACCGTCATTTCTGAAGTAAGTCATTATCGTTTACCGGACACAAAAGAAGGAAGACTGGGATTTCTTTCCGGCGTAAAGAAAGAATTGCAGGTAAATAACACATTGCTGAATATAAAAGATGAGGTAGGTGTGCTGTGCAAAAATTTTCTGGTACCATAAATATATGAATGAATTTGAAGGCCCGCAGCCATTTAAAACAATGGTGAGTTTAAAAGGTCTTATCAGGACATTTATTGAACGGAGCGGAAATCGTGTAACCGTCTTAGTGCCTGAAGATCCTGAGTTTCCTGATGCAAGCCGAAAAGCTGTCGTAGAAGGTGAGGTAGATGAGGGAAGATTTATTATTCACAGTCTCCGTACGAAATCGATGCAGGAAAACCACGGGTATGCCCGCGCTTTACTCGAAGCGATAAAAGGGGGAATGGATGTAGATGAAGTTGTCGCATTGAGTCCATCTCCTGAATCAGAAGAAAAAGGTATTTATGACAAAGCCGGATTCAAAAGAGAAGGAAGAAACCGGGTTTGGAGGCGCTAGAGGGGGTTGTATAAGTTTGGGGTTTATTGTATACTATCTTTATCACGCACATCCGAAGATGTATCTCTCCCTTTAAGGGCATCGGATGGAAGGTCAAGAGATACGCGATGTAAACACGCGCGTATCGCGTGTTTTTTTATAAACTATTATGCAAGACATAACACTGGAGCAATTATTGGAGGCGGGGTGTCATTTCGGTCACAAAGCGGAGCGTTGGCATCCGAAAGCTGCAGAATTCATCTGGCAGGAAAAAGACGGTATTCATATCATTGATTTGGCCAAAACTAAAGCAGGATTAGATGCCGCATTGGCATTCATTTCCGAGCTTGCAGGCAACGGCAGCACCGTGCTGTTTGTCGGTACCAAGCGTCAGGCACGCGGAGTCGTCCGTGAAGCAGCGATAAAAGCAGGGGCTTCGTATCTTACCCAGCGCTGGATCGGCGGATTCATGACAAATTGGGAAGGTGTGCACAAAAATATCCAGAAAATAAACAAAATGATGGTTGATCAGGCCAGCGGAGCATGGAAAAAGTTTCCTAAACATGAACAGACCAAAATGGGCCGTTACTTAAGCCGTCTGAACGTGGATTACGAGGGAGTATTGATGCTTAACGAGTTGCCGAAAGCAATCGTTGTCGTCGACGTCCGGAAAGAACAGTCAGCAGTCCGGGAAGCGCAGCGCCTGAATATTCCCGTCATCGGTATCGTTGACACTAACGCAAATCCTTCGGATATCACATACGTGATTCCGGCAAATGACGACGCAGTAGGATCAGTCCAGCTGATCATTTCAGCAATTGCCGAAGCGTACCGCGAGGGTCATGAAAAGTTGGAAAAAGAAACCGCGAAAGCCGCCAAAGCGGAAGAAGCGAAAAAAGCCGCGCAGGAGAAAAAGGAACCGGCCAAAGAAGAACAGAAACCGGAAGTTGCAGCACAAGAAAAACCGGTAAAAAAGGAAGCTGCAAAGAAGACGGAGTAACATACATGAAAATTTCTATCGACGATCTCAAAAAGCTTCGGGAAGAAACGTCCGCCGGTGTGGCTGATTGCCGCCAGGCATTGGAAGACGCGGCCGGAAACTACGACAAGGCAAAAAAGTTACTGACCGAACGCGGACTTGAGAAAGCAGCCAAAAAAGAAGGCAAAGAAACATCTCAGGGAGTTGTTGCCTCCTACGTGCACGCGACCGGCAGGGTCGGCGTATTAGTCGAGCTCCGTTGTGAAACGGATTTTGTCGCGCGGACCGATGAGTTCAAACATCTTGCTCACGAATTGACGCTGCAGATTGCAGCAATGAATCCTAAAGATGTGAAAGCGTTACTTGCCAGCGCCTATATCCGGGATGCAAGTCAAAGCATGGAGCAGCTGGTGAAAATTACGATTGCCAAAGTCGGCGAAAATATTACCGTTGCCAGATTCACGCGCATGCAGTTGGGAGAGTAACGCACCCGGCATGCCATTTGATTGTCTTGACGAAACGCGTTTGCTTCACGTAATATACATAGTCAGATGATAGATGCACTTCTCAATTCCACCCGTGACCGCATGAGAAAAGCGATAGAGGTCACACGCACGGATATTTCATCAATCCGTTCAGGCAGAGCAACCCCCGCATTGGTCGAGAACATCGTCGTTTCGGTATACGGAGGCACCCAGCATCTGAAAGTAATGGAGCTAGCAACCATATCGACGCTCGACAGCAAAACGTTGGTTATCGGTCCGTACGACCCGTCCATCATTGCAGAAATCGAACGGGGAATTGCCGCGGCTAACGTAGGGCTCAACCCCATCGTAGACGGGGAGATCCTGCGTATCAGTATCCCGCCGCTTTCCGAAGAACGCCGGCAGGAATACATCAAGCTCGTGAAAGTGAAGCTGGAAGCCGGGAAAGTTATGGTGCGGCAGGTGCGCCATGACGCCATGAAAGAATTGAGCAATGCGTTAAATAGTAAAGATGTCGGCGAAGACGAACAGAAAGCAGGAGAGAAAAAAGTCCAGGAACTGACGGATGAAATGATTGCGGAAATAGAAACGATGGGAGAGAAGAAAGAGGCCGAGCTCTTGCAGGTATAACACTCATGATCCTCACTGCCATAACCTTTCTTGTCATACTCACTATCCTTGTCCTGATTCACGAATTGGGACATTTTCTCGTGGCGCGGTGGGTCGGCGTTCACGTAGAGGAATTCGGTCTCGGATTGCCGCCACGGATCTGGGGCAAACAGATAGGGCGGACGCTGTATTCACTCAATTGGCTTCCGATCGGAGGATTCGTCCGGCTGGCGGGAGAAGATGCCGAGGCAGAGGCACAGGATACCGTAAAAGGGCATACGCGTAAAGAATATTTCTGGGCCCGCAGCAAAAAAGAACGGTCAGCAATTCTTATCGCCGGTGTGTTTATGAATTTCGCGCTTGCGGTAGCCATCACCGCAGGACTTCTGGTTTCCGGGGTTAAAGAACCGTCGGGTAATGTGCGCATCGAGCGTATTGTTGCAGGTTCTCCCGCGGAGAAAGCCGGCTTTGCGGTAAATGATGTCGTGCGCGGAGTTGCGGTCGGCCGGGAACCGCGTACGGACGTACGGGTGCCGGGTGATCTGATCGGATTTGTCGGAGCGAATAAAGGACGCGAAATTGTGATTTTTGTCGAGCGGGACGGACAGGAGACGACTGTCACAGCAGTGCCCCGTACGGAAGTTCCTCCGGGAGAAGGGCCGCTGGGCGTTGCCGTTTCCGATTTGGAACTTAAAAAATATCCGTTAACGGAAGCCCCCGGTAAAGCACTTGCGATAAATATTTCCCGTGCCCGCGATATGCTCGTTTCTCTGGGAACTACCGTCTGGAGATTGGTAACCCTCCGTCCGCCGCAGGCGGATGTCGCAGGACCCATCGGTATCGCTCAGGTGACCGGCCAGGCAGTAAAGTTCGGTCTTCAGGCAGTGCTGGAATTTGCCAGCATCCTGTCGTTAAATCTTGCCGTGTTGAACGTGCTTCCTATACCGGCTTTGGACGGGGGGCGTCTGGCATTTGTATTCCTGGAAAAACTGCTCGGGAAAAAAGTGCGTCCCGCGTTTGAGAAATCCACCCATCAGGTGGGCATGATTATCCTGCTGGCCCTCGTGCTTCTTGTGTCTATAAATGACATTCTCCGCCTTGTCCGTGGCTAATGTGTGACATATTACGATGCTATTGACAGCATCACTTGTGTTCCCGTACTGTAATAGTAATGAATAAAATCGTGGATTACCTGACATGGGGGTTTATCGCGCTTTTTGCCGCTCCTACCGTGCTTATTATGGCTTCATGGAGCAGTTTGCCGGGTACCCCGATGTTCGGAGTAAAGCGTACGTTTGAGCAGGGCCTTTTGCTGGCCGTGCGGCCGTCGTATGAGACGGAGGCTTCTCTGAATGCGCAGTTTACAAAACGCCGGATGGAGGAAGCGAAAGTGCTGCTTGCGAAAAATCAGTCAGCAGAAGGTTTGTCATATCTTTCAGCGCAGATTAAAGCGACCAGGACCATGATCCAACGTGCGCCTACGCAGGAAAAAAAGCGGGAAGCCGCTAAAAATTACATCACGACGCTCCAGGGTGTGTCAAAAGAGCTGAAGGCGCAGCAGACTAAATCCAGCCGTGTCGCGGTAAAAACAGCACCGAGAGCGGGCAGGACAGCGGGAACGAGCCAGCAACAGCTGCAGCAGCAGCTGGCGCAGCAGTTAGCGGAGGTGGAACAAATGCAGGCTCAACTCCGGTCGCAGCTGCAGCAGCCCCAAACGCAGCAACTGATTGCCCAGCTGGCGCAGCAGCAACAGCAGCTTCAACAATTGCAGTCGCAGCTGCAGCAGCCGCAGCAGCAACAGCAGGTGGCAGCAGCACTGGAGCAACAGATTCAGCAGAGTGAAACGATTCAGGCGCAGGTGGACCAGGTTGCGCCTCCGGTAGATGATGCCGTAAATACTATGCAGGAAGAAATTGATAACACTATCACTGATTTGGAAACGCTGTCGGATACACCTCCGGAAAGTATCACACCGACAGAAACACCGGTCCCGACGGTTGAACCGACAGCTGAGCCGACGGAAGCTCCGACTAGTACTCCCGTTGATAATTCCCATAATAACAACGGGAATGGCAACGGGAACGGGGATGACGATAAAAAATAAATAGGGAGTGGGTTGTATGGTTCATTGACCGCTTAACAACCCCGTGTTACTATAGGTATAGAAACGCGTTCCGAGATCCGACCGGAACAAAGCGGCTCCGCTAAGAACGGGGACGAAAAAAGCACGTAACGCTCATAATTAAGAAGTAAGTAAGGTGGTACCGTCCCGATCATATCGGGGCCCTTACACGGGAACGGTACCTTTTTTTGTGGCATTCGAAAGGAGATTTTATGGCGATATATGATAATTTCGCGGCATTGGATATACGCGTAGGCGTTATCACTGCAGTTGATGATTTTCCGGAGGCCCGTAAACCCGCCTATAAACTTACGATCGATTTCGGCAGCGAAATAGGTGAAAAGAAATCCAGCGCACAACTGGTGAAATATTATAAAAAAACCGAGCTGGTCGGAAAAAAAGTGCTGGGTGTGGTAAATTTTCCGGTACGGCAGATCGGGCCATTTATGTCTGAGGTGCTCACGCTTGGTGTTCCGGACGCGGATCACGAGTGCGTCTTGATTGTTCCTGATAAAGGTGATGCAATAGTCGGAGGAAAGCTTTTTTAATAACCTATGAATAAACAATTCGAAAAAAAAGAACTGAAGAAAAAAAGTGAAAATTTGTCTGATTGGTATACCGATGTGGTGCTCAAAGCCGCAATTGCGGATTACGCGCCGGTAAAAGGCTGTATGGTTATCCGTCCGTACGGATATGCACTTTGGGAAGCAGTGCAGGACGCCTTAAACCGTATGATGCGCTCGGCCGGGATTGAGAATGCATACTTTCCGCTGTTTATCCCGCATTCGCTGCTGGAAAAAGAAAAGCAGCATGTTGCCGGATTTTCTCCGGAATTGGCAATTGTCACAATCGGCGGAGGAGAGAAGCTCAAAGATCCTCTGGTTGTCCGTCCGACAAGCGAGACCATCATGTACGATATGTATTCCAAATGGGTGCATAGCTGGCGCGATCTTCCCGTGCTTATCAATCAGTGGAACAACGTCGTCCGGTGGGAAAAGCGGACGTATTTGTTTCTGCGTACGACGGAGTTTCTGTGGCAGGAGGGGCATACTGCGCATGAAACAGAGGAAGAAGCGATGGAAATGGTTATGAAAGCCCTCAACTGGTACCGCCAGATTTACGAGGATTATTTTGCCGTACCCGTCGTTATGGGGAAAAAGAGCGAATCCGAAAAGTTTGCAGGTGCCAAAACAACGTTTACCGTGGAAGCGCTCATGCCGGACGGGAAAGCACTGCAGGGAGGCACGAGTCATAATTTGGGCCAGAATTTTTCCAAATCGTTTGACATATCGTTTCAGACGCGCGACGGGAAATCTGAATTCGTCTGGCAGACGTCGTTCGGATTTTCTACCCGCAGTTTGGGCGGTTTGTTTCTGACCCACGGAGATGACAGCGGGCTCGTGCTGCCTCCGAAGATTGCGTCTATCCAGGTGGTGATCATACCTATTTTCAGAGGCGATGACGGGCAGGAAGCGCTGCTGGAGTATTGCGGCGAGGTCCGTGATGCATTGGTAGGACAAGGGATCCGCGCGCGGCTGGACAACCGGGACAGTCAGTCAGTCGGCAGGAAGTTTAATGAATGGGAAGTCAAGGGAGTGCCGGTCCGCCTGGAAGTCGGGCGCAAAGAAATGGAAGACCGCGCCGTTACCATGGCGCGTCGGGACACAGGAGAAAAAGTGCTGGTCGAGCGCAAGGAAATGCTCCCGAAGATAGAAAAGTTGTTAGAGGATATTCAGACATCGCTGTATGAAACGGCGTTAAAGCACATGAACGATAATACGCGGGATGTGAGTACGTTTGCCGAATTTGAGGATATCATGAAAACTACCCGCGGATTTATCCGTGCGTTCTGGTGTGAAGAAGCATCCTGTGAGGCTAGGATAAAAGAAGCGACAAAAGCTGCCACCCGGTGTCTTCCGCTCGGGGCGGCAGAGGAGAATGGTGTGTGTGTCCATTGCGGTAAACCGGCTACCCACAGGTGGTTATTCGGTCAATCATATTAATTACCATGTCTGAACTGGGAGAATTCAAAAAGCAGACATTGGGAGAACGGTTCCGTGCACGGATGGAATATACGTTTCACCCGACAGGTCCGATTTCCAAAGAAGTAACCCGGCAGATTACGAAAATTCAGTCGGTTATCCCATACGGCAGTGCGTGGGAAGCGTTCGAAAAGGCCAAAAGCGAAGCGCCCCAAAAGCTGCAGGCTACTGATGAGGCGTTCCGCAAGGAATCGTATTGGCATAATCTCACTAAATTGGTGAAACTCTTTTTCTACGCTCCTATTGTCGTGCTGATGGACGGAGGAAGTCCCGCCTCGAAAGAGCGGAAAAAAATCAGGAAAGCTGCAAAGGAATGGAAAAACTATTTTTCTCATTCTCCGGAGGGGAAGCGGGCTATCGCCTCATTCAACGGGAAAACAGATACCCACAAACGTATTGACGGCATCGTAGCGCGCATAGCTTCGGGGCAGCTGCCTGAAGGCACCCGGTAAGACGTTATCCCCGGCTGACCGTGAGAATTCCGTATGTCCGTATATACGCCGGCAACGGAATATGCGTGTGCCGTGTGTCATCGGGTGTGCGCACTTTTTTCCCCAGCGGGTAAATTTCAACCTCCGTTGTCGGTCCGAATACCCCTCCGTTTGCACGGATTCTCATGGGAGTGTCCGGCTGAAATCGTGTCCCGATGCTCATCCAAGGGGTGGTATCCGGAGGCTGAGCACTCCGCCTGCTTAAACGGGGAGAAATAGGCTGACCTTCGAGTCTGTAGCCGAACAACTGACCCAGGATACTTACCCGTGCCTCTATAGGAACAGTGTGTGACATACGAGGGGTACTATAATCCTATAGTTAGTTCCTGTCAATGAATATATGCCTTCAGAACGGAGCATATAATCTGGTATACTAGATGCATGAAAACCATTGTCGCGCATATTGGTCCGGATCTCGATGCAATTACCAGTGTATGGCTTATCAAAACGTTTTGGCCGGGGTGGGAGGAAGCAAGTCTGGCGTTTGTGCCGGCAGGAACGACACTACATAAGATGGTGCCTGACAGTGACCCGGAAATTATCCACGTCGATACGGGATTCGGGAAATATGACCATCACCAGACGGATGCGGATATCTGCGCAGCCATGCTGGTCTATGCGGAAGTGAAAAAACTTCATGGGTCAGATCCTGCACTGGAACGCATGATGGCCGTGATTAACGATGTTGATCATTTCCGCGAAGTATATTACCCCAATGCATCGGCTGATTACTGGGAATTCTGGATGGTCGCGATGATAGACGGATGGCGGTTGATTCATGCGGATAATCCCATGAAGATCATGGAACTCGGATTCCAGTCTCTCGACGGTATTTATAAAGTGATGCTGAACAAAATCTGGGCGGAAAAAGAACTTGATCATGCCGTGGAATTTACAACCCGGTGGGGAAAAGGCATCGGATTTGAGACGGTAAACGATGAAGTGATTCATCAGGCGCAAAAACGCGGATTTGCCCTGGTTATCCGTAAGGATGCGAAAAAAGGGTACGTCCGTATCAAATCGTTGCCCGACGAAACTATCGATCTTACCCCGCTGTATGAGCGTCTGAAACGCGATGAGCCGGACGCGACATGGTTTTTGCATGCTTCACGCCATATGGTGTTAAACGGAAGCGCCAAAAATCCCGATATGAAGCCCTCTAAGCGGACACTCATCCAGTTAATCGACGTTATGAAAGAGGTGTGCGCATGAACGGGTGCCTGTTTTGTAAACTGGTAGCAAACGAAATTCCTTCGTTTACGGTATACGAAGACGAACATGTCCGGGCGTTTCTGGATATTTACGGGGCGACGGACGGACATACTATGGTGATCCTTAAGAAGCACGGGGACACGATATTATCCTATACATCTTCCGAACTCGGGGTATTGTGGGCAGGCGTGCAGAAAGTAGCGTCCGCGATAGAAAAAGCATTTGACACCCAAATTCTATCCATCGGTATTAACCACGGAGAGCCGCAGGGAGTGCGGCATCTCCATGTTCATATTATGCCTCGCTTTGACGGGGACGGAGGTGGTATAATGCAGTCACTTCCCGGTAAAAAACTGTCGAATAAAGATTTCACAGAAGTGGCAAGGAAGATACAATCACACATTGGAAAGTGAGGTGTTTTTATTTATATGGTATTTGTCAAAGCACAACCAGGCGATACATCAGATGCATTGATCCGTAAATTTATGCGCAAAGTCTTAAATGAAGGGATTTTGCAGGATCTTAAAAAGCGTGAACATTACATCAAACCGGCGGAAAAGCGCAAAGAACAGAAAAAGGAACTTGCGCGCCGCATGAAGAGAAACCGCAAATTGGCGATGCGGTAATATACGGGTATGTTACTTGATGATTTACACGCGCAGCTTACTGCTGCCATGAAAGCCCATGATACCGTTACGGTGGATACCGTACGGTTTTTGTTGGCTGCCGTAAACTATGTTGCTATAGCCAAATACGGCGCTCAGGGTGACGCCAAAGTGACCGATGAGGACGTGTTGGATGTGGTCAAGAAGCAGGTGAAAACGCACCGTGAATCCATTGATGCGTTTACCAAAGCGGGACGCACGGAATTGGCGCAAAACGAACGCGCACAACTGGAGGTTCTGGAAAAGTATCTTCCCAGTCAGATAAGCGATGAGGAACTTTCGAAACTGCTGGAACCGGTAGCTGCTGCCGGCGGAGATTTCGGGCCATTGATGGGCCGCGCTATGGCAGCGGCCAAGGGGCAAGCTGACGGCGGACGCGTATCTATCATGCTCAAGCAACTGCTGTCTTCCAAATAATACCGGATTGGTATATTGTACACACAGAAATGATATCCGTTCTTTTTCAGACTGAGTCCCATTTTCCGGTCAAAAAATCCGTAGTTACAGAAGCGATCATACAGGCGCTTCTCGGCAGGGTAACGAGTGCCGCCGAAGTGAGCGTGACCGTTGTCGGAGACAGACGCATGCGCGAGCTCAATGCCGGTTACCGCAAGAAAGACTACACGACGGACGTACTCTCATTCCCGCAGCATGACGCGAGTCAGCCCATGCAGCCGTTCGTTGATGCTCCCGACGGTGTTATGCGGTTAGGCGACATTGTCGTTTCCTATCCCGAAGCCGTCCGCGAAGCGACGGAAGAAAATAAATTAGTTGATGAGAAGATAGTAGAATTGGTGCTTCACGGATTGGAACACCTTTTGGGTAACCATCACGAAGAGTAGTGTCATATAGATTTATATATGTCTTTTTACCGCACATACCGCCCGCAGGTCATCGACGAAATCGATAACGCAAAAGTCAGGGAACAGTTGCTGGCGCTGCTTTCTAAAGACCGCAAAGAATTGCCGCACGCGTATTTTTTTACCGGGCCTAAAGGTACGGGGAAAACGACGGCCGCCCGGGTGATTGCTAAATTGTTTAACTGCGTAAAATTGACCAAATCCGGTCCGTGCGGCACATGCGAACAGTGCATGTCCATCTCAAACGGCACGAGCATGGATGTCGTGGAAATGGATGCAGCCAGCAACCGCGGCATAGATGAGATCCGGCTGCTGCGGGAGCGCATCGGATTGTCTCCGGTTTCTTCAACATACACGATTTACATTATTGACGAGGTGCACATGCTGACAACCGAAGCATTCAATGCACTGCTTAAAACGTTGGAAGAGCCGCCCGCCCATGCAGTATTTGTGCTGGCGACGACGGACGCGCATAAGGTTCCGGCGACGATTACATCCCGCTGTATGATCCTGCGGTTTGCCAAAGCGAGTAAAACGGAATTGCTTCATGCGTTAACCCGGGTAGTTACGGCGGAAAAAATCTCCATATCCGATGAGGCGCTTGAGAGGATAGCAGAACTTTCCGACGGTGCATTCCGGGACGCGGTGAAATTTCTGGAACAGGCAAGCTTTCACAAGGGGAAAATTGAACTGGAGCATATCGATGCGGCACTCTCATTATCGACCGGCCAGTTTGTTGCCGGATTCATATCGTATCTTGACGGGAAAGACGCGTCGCAAACATCAGCCCTTGCACAGATAAAAGCCGCGGCAGAGGAAGGGATGGATATGCGCACGCTGGTGACCGACGTATTGTTGTATCTTCGGGCAAATCTCATCGGACAGATAAACGGAACCGTGAGTGCGCCGGTAGTGTTTGCTGACAGGGAAAAACTGCAGCGGGCAATGTTTCTGTTTACGAAAGCGTACGGGGAATTGCGGTATACGCCGATCCCAGAGCTGCCGCTCGAACTTGCCGTGATTGAACTGTTTGCTCTGCCGGTCGCCCCTATGCATGAGAAGCAGGGACCGAAAGCCCCGCCAACCGGGCAAACGATGCCCGCCAAACCGGTTGAGCCTTCCGCAGCACCATCGGCAGAAACACCGGTTAAGACCGCTGCAGCACCGGCCCAGCAGCAACGGGAGGAGCCGGCGCATGTGTCTTTGGGTCTTCTGACACTTGATAAGCTTGTGGAACATTGGCCGGATTTTATCGCGGCAACCAAGCCCGAAAATCATTCCATTGCGGGGGTGCTGCGTTCCTCTAGACCGAAGAGTGTCGAAGATGGTATAGTGACGATTGAGGCCTTTTATAAATTTCATCAGGAAAAATTGGCCGATATACGCACAAAACAGGTTCTGGCCGATGTGCTGAAGAAATTATTCGGCGAGAAGGTTAAAATAGAAATAGTACTTGGAAAAAAATAAACTAAAGGAGGGTATATGTTTAATCCATTCAAAGCATTAGGTGACGTGAACGCGATGCGCAAACAGGCACTGCAGATCCAGCAGGCGCTGGAGCAGGAGGAATTCGAAGTGACACACGGCAATGTCCGTATTCTTATATCCGGCAACCAGAATGTCAAAGTTGTCGAGATTGACGGCGTGGCAAACCAGGATGTACAGAGCGCATTAAATGAGGCTATCAAAAAAAGCCAGCAGGCAGCAGCGATGAAGCTTGCCGAAATCTCCAAAAATTTCCAACAATAATGAAGGAAATAGTCACGGGCTCGTTAGGGTACGACTATATTATGAATTTTTCCGGCCGGTTTGCCGACCGGATCATGCCGGATAAACTTCATCAGATCTCCTTAAGTTTCTTGGCAGATAAGCTTTCCAAAAACCTGGGAGGCACCGCGGGCAATCTTGCTTATACCTTAAAGCTTCTGGGGGAGGACCCCTATATCGTATCGACGGCAGGCAATGACTTTTCAGACTACCGTAAATTTCTCGAACAACACGGTATAGAGAGCGGAGGGATTAACGTGGTAACAAATGAACCCTGCGGAAGCTATCATGTCATCACCGACTCCAGCGATAACCAGATCGGTGCGTTTTATACGGGCGCTACGAAATACAACAAAGACCTTTCAGTGGTGACACCCGACAAACAGAGTTTTGTCGTGATCGGTCCTAATGATCCTGATGCGATGAAAAAGTTTGTTGCCGAGTGCCGCACGCAGGGATTGCGGTACCTCTATGATCCTGCGTTTCAGATAGGCA
This sequence comes from Candidatus Gottesmanbacteria bacterium, assembly GCA_023245355.1. GTDB lineage: Bacteria > Patescibacteriota > Microgenomatia > UBA10105 > UBA927 > UBA927. The sequence continues at coordinate 158,959 of JAHFKN010000003.1, forward strand.
ATTTTTCCGCAGATGATCTGAAGACCGCCATAGAGGGTGCGGAGCTTCTTATCGGTAACGACTATGAAATTGCCCTCATGGAACAAAAATTGGCGATTACCCACGAGGAACTTATCCTGATGGGACCCAAAGCAGTTATCACCACATTAGGGGCGAAAGGGGCCGTCATTGAGACGAGGCATGAAGCAGTGCACATCAAGCCTGCCAAACCCAAAAACGTCTCTGATCCTACCGGGGCGGGCGACGCGTTCAGAGGGGGATTTCTGGCCGGTTATCTCAAAGGATTTGATCTTGCGGTAGCAGGACAGATGGGAGCAGTAGCCGCGGTGTACACTGTCGAAAAATACGGAACCATCACGCATCATTATACGAAAGACGAATTCGTCAGGCGGTATAAAGAAAACTATAACCAACCGCTTCCGCTCTGATTGTTTCCATGAACAAGCAGCTTACATCGTTCCGCAGTAAAAAAGGCAATGACGTCGTGTTCCGGTATCCCCAAAAAACCGATTTTGCAGACATGTATTCATTCGCGTGTGATATCGGTTCTGAGGATACATTTGTAGCTCTTGATGCGCCGCCGACGGAAAGCGAAGAGCGCGATTTTTTCGGCCGTATGATGCAGGATGTGGAACAGAAAGAATCCGTATATATCATGGCATATGTCGGGGGCACCTTTGCCGGTAACGGCCGGGTGAACCGCGGCAAAGGAAGGCACCGCCATATGGGAAGTATGGGGATATCGCTCCGGGTTGCTTTCCGGAATGAGGGAATCGGAACGGAGCTGATGAAATCCCTTATTGACGAGGCAAAAGCGCTTGGATTACGATTGCTCACGTTATCCTGCTTCGAGAATAACGTGCCCGCACTGCGGGTATACGAAAAACTTGGGTTTCAGAAAGCAGGAACGATACCGGGAGCGATTGCATATAAAGGGAGTTATATAAACGAAGTGCATCTGTTTCTGCCCCTCGTAACCGAATAGTTTACCTTTTGATATCCGAACAAATACTTTTATATACATTTATTGATAAGGAGGCATATGGCAAAATCAGTTTCTCATGATGTGAAAGATCTTTCCCTTGCCCCGGGCGGCAAAAACCGTATTGAGTGGGCGGGAAATCAGATGCCGGTCCTAAAAATTCTGGGTGAACGGTTCGCCAAAGAAAAGCCCCTGAAAGGTCTGCGGCTTGCCGCATGTCTGCATGTTACCGCAGAAACAGCTAACCTTATGCTGGTTCTGAAAGCCGGAGGGGCGGATTTGTCCCTGTGCGCCAGTAACCCGTTGTCTACGCAGGATGACGTAGCAGCGAGTCTGGTCAGGGATTACGGGATTCCGACGTACGCAATCAAAGGAGAAGATACCAAGACGTACTACAAACATCTGAATGCCGTATTGGATACCCACCCAAACGTCACGATGGACGACGGGGCGGATTTGGTGTCGCTGCTTCACAAAGAACGTACCAAACAATTATCAGAAATGATCGGTTCCAGCGAAGAAACCACGACCGGCGTTATCCGACTCAAAGCGATGGAAAAAGACGGGGCGCTGAAAATCCCGGTGTATGCTGTCAATGATTCTGACACCAAACATATGTTTGACAACCGCTACGGCACCGGGCAGTCAACGCTCGACGGAATTATGCGGGCGACTAACATGTTAATCGCAGGCAAAACCGTCGTCGTGTGCGGATACGGCTGGTGCGGCAGGGGACTTGCATCCCGGGCACGCGGTATGGGTGCGCAGGTAGTCGTCACGGAAGTAGATGCGATCAAAGCTCTGGAAGCAGTCATGGACGGATTCAGCGTCATGCGTATTGCAGATGCAGTCAAAACCGGTGATATATTCGTGACACTCACTGGTGACAAAAGTGTCATCACGCTTGACCATATGCTCGCCATGAAAGACGGCGCGGTCGTGTGTAATTCGGGTCACTTTGACGTTGAAATAGAAATTGCCGCGCTGGAGAAAAAAGCGAAATCAAAGCGGCGCATCCGGCCGTTTGTCGATGAGTATATCCTGGGCAAAAAACGGATATTCGTTCTCGGTGAGGGAAGACTGATCAATCTGGCTGCAGCAGAAGGTCACCCGGCCGAGGTGATGGATATGAGTTTTGCCAATCAGGCGCTTGCCGCGGAATTTTTTGTAAAAAATAAAGGCAAGTTAGACGTAAAGGTGTACCATATCGACCGTGCCATGGATACGGAAATTGCGCGCCTGAAGCTCGTTGCGATGGGAGTGAAGCTTGATAAGCTTACCCGCGAGCAGGAACACTACCTCGGAAGCTGGCAGGAAGGGACGTAATCCCGGATTACTGTTATGTAGGGGTTCCGCGGACATACAGGTGTCCCGTGTGAGTCCGCCGGCCTTTCATCTGGCTGAACGTCCATTGATGCCCGTCATGGTATCGCTGGCCGTCACCTAACCGCGTGGATATGCCGCTTGTGATATCTGCAATCAATATGTTCCGGTTGCGCCTGCCCCAGGGAAATACAATGGGGTAAACGGTCGTCCGGAATCCGAACATTTCCCTCGAGACGTCAAACGCTTTCATTTGCGTATGCAGATTATCACAGAGCGCATCGAATGCTTCCATTGTCGTTCTGGCGTCCGATGGTTCCCATTGCCGGCGGTACGGAAAATACAGCTCATGCGGTATTCTGATGTCGACGTGGTCGAGCATGTCCTCAAAAATTCCCTCTGCGGCGTCGCGCACATCCCGGCGCGGGGAGTCTCTGGTAATAAGGGGGATATCAAACGATGCGCGGGGAATTGGCACCGCCCCGTTTCTAAGAAGAAACCTCACGTCGCGTGTCAGCTTCTCTTTCTGCATGACAATACGCTCTCCGTCAAACATAGTGTGCGGTATTATACCCGTAAGGGTTGCGGTCGTCTATCAGAAATTGATATTGCGCTCATTATTACCATGCAGTTACAATAATTACAGATGGGCGTATTAGAGGCAGCAGCGGGTAAAGTGCGTCGCGCACTGAAAGAGATAACTATCAGAACCCGATATGATCGGCAGGCTGTCCGATTGCTTCAGCCGTTTGTTGATGGTCGTTCTGTCGACTCCTCATGGTCTACCACATTCGATATGTATTTATTAAACGGCGGCAGGGCCGATTTTGTTTCTGCCGCATCCGGACTGCTGCCGCCGGACAAAAGAGCCAGGTTGCTCGTTATCCTCGCCACTGAGATGAAACAACAGACATTTCATCCGCGGTCCGACGCAAGCGACGGCGACATTATTCACGAGATATGGGCACGAAGCGGAGACAAAGATAAGCTCCGGGATGCTGTCCGATCGATGAAAATTCCCCGCGAGAAACGAGTAAGGGTGAGCGAAGCATTCGGTAATTGGTGAGTACTGCTTCTTCTCTGGATTTTTGCATGTTTCCCGACTACAATAACCACATGAGTTCATCTGCTAGGATATCACGCCGTCTTACTCAGGTTCCCGCAAGTCCCATCCGTAAACTCGTGCCATTTGCCGTTGCCGCCAAAAAAGAAGGCGTGCATGTGTATCACCTTAACATCGGTGACCCGGATATTAAAACCCCCGACGTCATGCTGAATGTGCTCAGGGATTGGGATAAAAATCCGATAGGCTACGACCAGTCACAGGGAAATCCTGAATTCCTGGAAGCGATGAGGACGTATTACCACGGGTTGGGATTCACGTTTATCGGTACAAAAAACATTCAGGTGACAAACGGAGGATCGGAAGCTATTTCTATGGCGTTGTTTGCCGTATGTAATCCCGGTGATGAGGTACTTACTTTTGAGCCTTTATATACCAATTACAATTCATATGCCGTAGTAAACGGGGTGACGTTAAAAGGCATACTTACGTCGTCGGATACCGGATTTCATCTGCCAACGCGCGATGTGATAGAGAAAGCTGTAACAGACAAAACCCGGGCAATTCTCATATGTAATCCCAATAACCCGACGGGTACCGTGTATACCGCCGAAGAGATACGGATGCTTGTGGATATTGCAAAAGAGAAAGGATTATTCCTTCTGTCCGATGAGGTCTATCGTGAATACACCTACGACGGCAGAACGCATGTATCGCTTTTCACATTCATGCAGGAAATACCGGACAAAGCGATCGTGCTTGACAGTATGTCCAAACGCTATAGTCTTTGCGGGGTGCGTTTGGGGACGCTGGTAACGTTAAATGAAGAGGTACTCTCCGGCATTCTTGCTATCGCGCAGGGACGGCTTTCATCCGGATTGGTCGACCAGGCAATCGCAGCAAAACTTACGGATGTTCCGGATTCGTATATGAGGGAAGTCCATGAGGAATATACCCGCCGCCGTGACGTGTTATACGATGGCCTGAGATCAATTCCCGGCGTCGTGATCCCCAAACCCGAAGGCGCATTCTATACCATTGTCGGTCTTCCGGTTGCCGATGCGGATGATTTCTGTAAATGGCTGCTTACGGATTTTCGGGATAACAATGAAACGGTGATGATAGCTCCCGCCGCGGGATTTTACGCGACCGCCGGGCGCGGGAAGAATGAAGTGCGGATTGCATATGTCCTCAACACGGCCGCGATTACGCGGTGTGTCGCACTTCTTAAGACCGCTCTGACCGAATACGGAAAACGGAAGGCCTGATTTTATCCCATGAAAACAATCGGCAAAAAACCAAACGGCAAAAAACTCGTTCTTTTCGATATTGACGGCACACTGGTTCAGACGGACCGGCAAAGTATCGATCAGTGGCGTATCCGTGTAGTGGAGGTATTTAAGGAAGTGTATTGCAAAGACTTGCCGGTGGATTTTGATCTTGCCCGTGTAAACGGGAAAGTGGAGCGGAGGTATTTTCGGGAAATTGCTGAAATGCTGGGCGTGACCAAAGATGAATTTGAAAAAAAGTTTCCGGCCGCCGCGGAAGCGTTCCACGTATTGCTTAAGCATCATATAGCGGAAAAAAATATAAACTTCACGAAGATTCCTGAAGCTGCCGATTTAGTAGGTATACTGGAGAAATCAGAATATATCCATATCGGTTTGGTGACGGGAAATATAGAAAAAAACGCCTGGCTTAAGCTGCAAAGCGCGGATTTTGCTGCCCCGTTTTCAGTGGGAGGATTCGGGGATACCGTTGAAGACCGCGGAGATCTGGTGTTGGAAGCTATCAGCAAGTCGGAGCGTCATTTTGGTGTTCGTTTCCGGAAGTCTGATATCATCGTTGTCGGCGACACCATTCACGATATTGCATCGGCAAAGAAAGCCGGCGTCGTGTCGGTCGGTGTCGCTACGGGAATGACGGAGAGTTATGAGCAGTTGGCAGCCGCAGGGGGAGACCTTGTAGTGAATACCCTGATCGACGAGCCGATGTTTGCGCTTCTTGATATACCGAAATGGCCGCATGGGGAAAGCAGAAAGTGACAGCTATGAATCAGGGAAAAAAGCTGGTGTTGTTTGATATAGACGGCACGCTTATCCGTGCACAAAGAATGGAAGACAATCTCCAGCGGTTTCCGTATGCCATAAAAAAAGTGTTCGGTGTGGATATCGGCGTTTTTACGATGGCACGGTGGAAGTCAAAAAATTTTAACGGTATGGGCGACCGGTACATTCTCCGGGAGTTTACAAAAGAGTATGGCATCACAACGGATGCGCTCCTGGACAGGATTGGTGATATCGGTGATGCGTTTGCCGAGTATCTGGATAGCATAAAAAACGGCGGGCCTTCATATGCAGTAATTCCCGACGCGAAAACGCTGGTTAATAAAGTCATCGCAGCAGAACACCTGTCTGAGGGCGTGCTTACCGGGAATCTGGGACCCGCAGCAAGCTGGAAGCTCCGGTCTGCGGGACTACCGGATATCGCATTCGGCGTCTATGGTCACGAAGCGGATGAACGGAATGACTTGGCCAGGCTTATTCCGCCGAAAGCAAAGGCGTATTTCGGACGGGAGTTTGCGCCCCGTGACATAATTATCATCGGTGATACGGTGCGTGATGCGGAATGTGCGCGTGTTATCGGAGCGACGGTGATTATCGTGTCGACGGGGTGGGAGGTTACGAAAGAAGATTTTGCAGAGTTTCCTCCTGATCTTCACGTCGACTCACTCATGGACGAAAAGGTGCTTACCTTGTTAGGATTACAGTAATGAAACTATTTTCGGGAACATCAAATCAGCCCCTTGCAGCTGCAGTCGCAGATGCGCTTCATATTCCGCTGGGGGACGCGGAAATTACCCGTTTTATAGATAACGAATGCCGCGTTTTTGTGCGCGAGAGCGTTTCCGGTCACGAAGTGTTCGTTCTGCAGTCGCTGTCGGAAGTGGCAGATCAGAATCTTGTGGAGGTATGTCTTTTGGGTTCCGCCCTCAAAGATCTCGGAGCTAAAAAAGTGACTGCCGTCATCCCATGGATGGGCTACAGCAAGCAGGACAAGGCGTTCCGCAAAGGGGAAGCCATATCAGCCCAGTTAGTAGCCAAATTTATAGAGGCTGCCGGCTTTGATGCGGTGATTACGGCAGAGCTGCATTCGGAAAACGTCGTACCGTATTTCCGTATTCCGGTAACTGAGCTGTCGACACATACCATATTGGGTGCCGGGTTATTTTCTGCCCACCCGGATATGTCCAAGTCCGATGTTATCGTTGTTTCCCCGGACAAAGGCGGAAAATCCCGCTCGGAACGGTTTGCAGAGGAAATAGGCGTATCGGTCGTGTACCTTGCCAAAACCCGCGATTTGGCAACCGGTACGGTGCAGGTGAGGGGAACGGACGGTGATGTGTCAGGGAAAACAGTTATCATGTTTGACGATATCATCAACACCGGTTCAACTGCTCTTAAAACAAGTGAGTTTGTAAAACAAAACGGAGCTACGTCCGTATATTTTCTGGCGACGCACGCGGTGCTGGCCGGTTCGGCACCGCAGGATTTAGAGCGGAGCGTGATAGATCAGGTCGTTGTGACGGACACAATCGCAATCCCCAAACATAAGCGGTTTCCCAAGCTTATTGTGGCATCGGTTTCCTCGCTTCTTGCTGATGCAATCAAAGGGCAAACCAAGTAAAATGATCGGTACAATATGGCATTGCTTCCTAAATCCTTATCGCGGGTTATAGAATCGTTCGAGCGGCTTCCCGGCGTAGGCCCCAAGAGCGCGCAGCGTCTGGCGTTTTATCTTTTGCATGTGCCGCAGGAAGACCTCGATCAGTTTGCTAGTAGTTTGGAAAACCTCAAGCGCAATACCGTACTGTGCTCTATATGTAAAAATGTGACGGAACGTGACCCTTGTGTCGTCTGCGGCAATCCTAACCGGGACACGCGTACCGTGTGTGTCGTGGAACAGCCTACGGATGTACTGTCGATTGAAAAAACCGGGAAATTCCACGGGGTATATCATGTGCTGCACGGCAGCATTGATCCCCTGAATAATATCGGTCCGGACGAAATCTATATCGCGGATTTGCTCAAACGCATAAAAGATGCGCACTATCCGGTAGAAGAAGTTATCGTCGCAACCAATCCGAATATGGAAGGGGAAGCGACGGCCATGTATATACAGAAACAAATCGACCGTTTAGCAGAGCAAAACGGCAGTGTTATAAAAGTAACCCGTTTAGCGCACGGTCTTCCGGTCGGAGCCGACATAGAATATGCTGATGAAGTGACATTGTCTCGCGCTCTGGAAGGCAGGACAGCATACTGATATGGTGACCAAAAAACAGGTTGAAGACGTGTTGAAATCCATTCCCGATCCCGAAATCGGCGTCTCACTGTGGGATCTCGGTTTGATTTACGGCGTTTCCATAGACAAAAAAACAGGAAACGTATGCGTTCAGATGACATTAACGACTATCGGGTGCCCGCTGTTTTCCCTTATTTCAGAACCGATCAAAAGCGAAGTGGGGAAGCTTTCCGGGGTCAAAGGGGTAGATGTCGATCTTACGTTTGATCCGCCGTGGAGTCCTGAACGGATGAGTAAATCAGCCAAACAGCAGCTGGGCTTTGTGTAATATGGCAAATACAGGAAGTATCTTACAGCAGATCGGTGAGTCGTTTGAAACGATAGCAAAAGATGTGGCCCGCGAAACAGTGCAGGCTCCGAAAGATATCGTCGGTACGGCGCTGGAGAGTTTGGGGGCTTCCTCCGGGCAAAAAAAGCCGAAACAGCAGTCTGCTGCTTCCGCAGGATCCCCGTCTCAGGAAAGTACAGGGGGAGAAGTGCAGACCGGTCCGAGTGATGAGGTGAAACGGGCAATTGCCCGGGCAGCGCTGGAAGAGTTGTCGGGTAAATCCCGTCAGAAAGAAATGAGTGTATGGGAAAAGCTTCAGAAAGAAGAAGAGCAAAAGAAAGAAATGGAGAAGAAGCAGCAAGCTGAAGCAGCCAAAAAATCGCTGCCGCAGTCTTCCAGCAAACGCCCGCGCGGCGACTTGTACGGCAAAAAAGCCAAACAAACAAATATAGAAAACAAAGGAAAACGACAGGACTGATATACTATAGTACATGAAACTATTTAATTCTCTGACCCGTAAGACGGAAGAATTCGTACCTCTGGCACCTCCGCACGTCGGCATGTATACCTGCGGCATGACGGTGTATGATTTTGCCCATATCGGTCATGGCAGGAAATATGTGGGTGATGACATCTTACGGCGCGTGCTGACCCGGTTCGGATATGAGGTGATGCACGTGCAGAATGTGACGGACGTCGGTCATTTGTCTTCCGATGCGGATGAGGGCGAAGACAAAATGGAGAAAGGCGCGAAAAAATACGGCAAAACAGTATGGGAAGTGGCTCAGTTTTACACGGATCATTTTTATTCCTCGATGGATGCCCTCAATGTTCTGCGGCCGCATGTCATCTGCAAAGCCACCGCGCATATTCCTGAGCAGATTTCTCTTATCGAAACATTATTCTCGAAAGGTTTTGCCTATGATACACCGGAAGCCGTGTATTTTGACGTAACAAAATTTGAAGGATATGCGACATTGTTCGGCCGGCAGAAACTGGAGGAAAAAAAGGCAGCAGCACGCCAGTCCGTGCAGGAGGGGGAGTACAAGAAGCATCCTGCCGATTTCGCGCTTTGGTTTAAGCGTACCGGCCGGTTTGCGGACCACGCCATGCATTGGCTCAGCCCCTGGGGAGACGGATTCCCGGGATGGCATATAGAATGTTCTGCTATGAGCATGAAGTATCTCGGTTCCTCATTCGACATTCATACGGGAGGGATTGATCATATTCCGGTTCATCATCCGAATGAAATCGCCCAAAGCGAGGGTGCTACCGGCAAACCGTTTGTCCGGTATTGGGTTCATTATAATTTTTTGCGGGTCGACGGCAAAAAAATGAGCAAAAGCCTCGGCAATTTTTTCACCATAGAAGACGTTATAAAAAAAGGTGTTGATCCGTTAGCGCTCCGGTATTTTTACCTCACGAGCCAGTACCGGAATGAACTGAACTTTACGTGGGAAGCGCTTTCGGCAGCCGCCGCAGCGCTTGCGGAGCTCCGGAAATACGTCATCAATCTGAAAAGTCAGGCTTCTGCCCGGCAGACTTTAAGCGATGAGAAACTAAAGAAAGTGGATGAATTCCGCGCGAAGTTTGATGATGCGCTTTCCAATGATCTGAATACTCCTCAGGCACTGGCCGTAGTATGGGAAGTGATTAAATCCAATATACCCAGCCAGGATAAATACGAACTTGTCATGGAGTTTGATGACGTGATGGGACTCGGGCTTTCGGAAACGGAATCTCTGCCGGTAGAAAAGCCGGTGCCGGATGCTGTGCGCGTGTTAGCGGACAAACGCGAAGCCCTGCGTAAAGCAAAAAAATTCGCCGAGTCCGACGCAGTGCGTGATGAGATACTTAGCTTAGGGTACGAAATAGAAGATACCCCGGAAGGCTCCGTGATACGTCCCCGCTCATAACTTGCGGAATTTATTTCTGGAGGATGGTAACGTTTGCCGCAATCACCTGTTTGGACACAACGTCGAAAGAATCGGAATTTACGGTGAATGAAATTTTTGCTCCCGGCACGGCGGTCATAAGACTGAATGTTCTCGGTGGAGTTACGGTCCATGTTCCGTAATTTACCGGCTTACCGCTTCTGCTTTCTGAAGAAAACTGTACGTCCAAAACGGAAATGGTACCGGCTGTTTCATCCACGCTGTCAACGGTGCCGGTAAGCTTGAGGGTGTTTACGACTCCTGCTTTCGCGCGGATGTCCGTAGGTGCGCTCTGATTGTTTTTTACGACGTTAATAATCGCAGTCGTCACAACGCCGATTATGATAAGCCCTCCCAGGGCTACGGCATATACCATTGCGTCCGGTCTTTTCGTCATTAACATCATTTTCCTATGTTCGTTCGTCCGGTGTCAAGTAATTTTGAGCATTTCCTTGATTTTCTGGACGACCGCTTCCAGTGGAGTATTGGTTTTGACCAGATACTCTGCTTTCACTGCGAGAGCGGATTCCCGTTCCGAATCCAGGTTTGTGAGGATAAGAATCGGGATTCCTGCAGTCTTAGGATGCAGTCTGATTTCCCGTGCCACGTCGAATCCGTTGATTCCTCCCGGAAGCATAATGTCTAAAATGGCCATGTCAGGCGGATTCGTTATGGCAAGCGAGACACCTTCCTTCCCTGTGGTCACCGCAGTAAGTTCAATACCGTGAGGCGAAAGCGCTTCTTTATACAGATCGTGAAGTGTCACGTCGTCCTCGACAAGCAGTATTTTTTTCATACTAACCCTCCTTTTTTAACGGTATTGTTATTGATACGGTCGTCCCGTGATTATCGGCAACCGGACTTTTGAGGGTAACGGTTCCGCCCCAGCCTTCTACATATGACTTTACTATAAATAACCCCAGTCCTGCACCCTGTGCGTCGGTAAGCCTTCCGGTTGTGGTGCGGTAAAACTTGGTAAACAGTTTATTCTGTTCTCCGACGGGTATCCCTATACCCGTATCGGTCACGGCGATCTCGACGGCGTTGGGGTGGCGGAGTATATCGACGGTAACGGAGCCCCCCGGAGTATTGTATTTGACGGCGTTGGACAGAATATTTTCAATTGCCCCGTTTAAGTGTTTCGGGTCGACGGTTGCATGGACGGAAGTCAGTTTGCTGTTTAGATGTATTTGTATTTTCTGGCGTCTGGCAAAGTCCGCGTTTTCCGAAATCCTAGCCGATATAACCGCTACGACATCTGTTTTTTCCGGATAGTTCGGCAGTTTTCCCTGAATAATGTGCGCGATGTCCAGAAGTTCGTTTACCGATTTTACCATCAGACGGTTGCTTTCAAATATGCGCATGAGTTTTTCCCTGATGGCCGGCGGGAGTTTTATGTTCGGATCAATAATCGATTCCAGGTTCCAGCGTATAGCCGTAAGCGGGGAGCGGAGCTGGTGAGCCGCGGTCATAAGAAATTCATCTTTGGCCCGTTCGAGTTCCTTGCGTTCCGTTATATCCCGGAAATTTATTACGATGGCCTGTACGGACGGATCAAACAGCAAGCTTCTGCCGATGGTTTCTATCCATATCCACCTGCCGTCCTTATGTTTCATGCGGTACTGTCCGAAAATTGACTCTTTCGGATTCATGACTACGTCTGATAAATCCTTTTTGGCTTTTTCTACATCTTCCGAATGGATGAATGAAAATCCGCTCCGTCCCAGTACTTCTTCCGGTTTATACCCTAGGACCGTATACGTCGACGGACTGGCATACGTTATGACGGAGCCCGGGTCTGTCAGAACGACCGCATCGGTATTTTTTTCGATAAGCGCCTGGAACCTCCGTTCACGGGTGTATAACGTCTGATCGGTATGCTTCCGGTCTTCGACTGCGGCGGCTACCGTAAGTTTGGTTACCCCGATGATCACCATAAATATCTGAAGCTGCTGTAGGGCTTCATTCGTCGTTGATGCATGTGACATAAACGGACCGGATCCGTGCATGGTCGCATAGGTTGTAACCATCATAATAATCGTAAGCAGGGTTGCTGTTTCCCGGAGCTCAAAACGGAATGCCGACCAGATAAGCGGAAGGATAAACAGATACGGATGTGGAAATCTCAGCGGGATAATGATGTAGAAAATTCCGAGCAGAGCAAAACACAACAGGACAAACTCCGCAGCTTTCAGCGGTTGTATGCTGACTCTTGGGCGTGCATACCACAGAAGCAGTACGGGGGTGAAAACGACAGCGCCGCCCATGTCTCCTAACCACCAGGTAAGCCAGACCTGATGGGCGAGTGAGGGATCCAACAGTCTTGTACTGATGAGCATGCCGATACCGATTGCAGCGCTGATGGCAGTGGCAAGCCCGGCAACAAACGCAAACCTGACGACATCCATCGGCCGTTCAAAAACCTTTGTGCCGCTGGCAAACCTGTTTATACACCACGTGGCAATGATAGCTTCCAATGAGTTGCCGACGGCAATACCCAGGGACGAAAAAAGCATGCCGGATGTCGTCAGATTTACAAAAAATGAACCGATCAGTATGAGCGGCCACATACGTATGCCGAAGATAAGCAGTGCCGCAATTGCAAATCCCGTGGGAGGCCAGATAGCCGAAACGTTTGGGTTGATGCTGGCAAATTCCAACCCTATTTTTCCGAGGATAAAATAGATGACGGCCAGTCCTGCTAAAAGGAAAAGCGATCCTGGATTCGGGACGGCAGTTTTTTTCACGGTCTTATTTAGTTGTACCCCGTTTGTTTGTGAAATACAACACAAGGGTCAGGGAGAGAGGGGAATGGTATCAAGCGCACGCTTGCTTTGTGTATGCCAGTCAAGATAGCCTGAAAAGTCGTGCGCTTCATCGGAAAGATTGTTGCGTATTTTTTCTTCATCGAGCACGGTTGTGATCATGCGGGTAAATTGAGCAGTGTTAAACGGTACGACATGGAGTACTCCGCGGGGGTAATCAAGTTTAGGGAGATCATATACGATTCCCGGCGTGCCGCAGGCGAGCGCTTCGTCCAGCGCAAGATTCCCCGTGTCGTGGTGGGAGGCCGAAATAAACAGGCGTGATGCGGCCAACAGATCGAATTTTTTCTCCCCGTCTATCTGGGGAAGCAATGTTACGTTGTGCTGCAGATTCCCGGAGCGGATTTTGGTTTCCAATGTGTGCTTAAGAAATCCTGCCCCTGCAATAACCAGCGTGGCATCGTGTTTATGTAACACGACGAGTTTCCAGATGTCGATCAGTTCATCAATATTCTTTTGCGGATGAAATCTGCCGATATAGACGGCGTCGTACCGTTTTTTCTTTACACGCGTTACCGCGGCTCGGGCAGCCTGTATATCCGCTCCTCCCCTGATAGCGGCTGCCTGTTTATGCCAGTGCGTTTGTATAAACAAGGCGTCAGCCGGGCTTGCCGTCCAAATGACTGCAGCATGCAGGCGGGTAAGCGTGATGCCGATAACATATTCCGACCAGAAGACCAGCCTGTTTATCCAATTGGATCCGTACGTTCCGCTCCAGGGGGGAGCCAATAACAGATAACAGCCCACGACAAGCTGCGCGCGCGGAGTTTTATATTTATCGATAAGCGCAGGCAACAGATCCTGCAGACTCCAGGATCCTGCAAATATGATGTCGGCACCGGGTTTCCGGGTTATCAGTGCGTCGGCAACTGCATTGATAATATGCGCAATACTTCCGATGAGTACGCTCCGGTGCCCTGTGCGGATGCGGGTAGCTATGTGCAGGGAATGTTCGGGCACAGAACGTGTGCGGAAAAATGCCGCAGCTTCCGGGTGAGTAGAAAGCAAAACGGAATGCCCCTGGAGCTCCCAGTATTTGGTAAATTCCGCGGCAATGACGTCGCCTCCGCTTATGACTTCGTGATAACTATGATCGTATATGCGGATATTCATGGGGTAAACACATCATGACGATCGCTGAATTCATCACTGAACATCCGCGTATTTCCTCCGAGAATATGTATATGTGAATTGACAGCTACCGAGGATGCAGCGTAGCGTGCCTCTTGTAAATCAGTGTGCCGTATCCAGCGTTTTGTCCGGGTATTGTACTCGAACACGTATCGTGAGACGGCCCAGCCTTGCTCGCCCCCGAAGATATATATGCTCTCACCTAAACCGACAGAAGCAAATCCGCATAGTCTCATCGGTAAGGGAGGCGCACTTTCCCAGCGGCGGGTTTTGGGGTCGTATACTTCATGTGTCGTAAGCGCGCCGAACCGGTCGGTATTGTAGCCGCCCAATACATGCAGTTTGCCGGCTATTGCTGCAGCCGCCAAATGCTCTCTGGGGGTGGGCATATCAGGTAATCGGGACCAGGAAGACGTGTTGGTGTCATAGGCTTCCAGTGTCGCATATTTTTTGCCGTAATCAGCTCCTCCGACTGCGTAGAGTATGTGGTCGATACACACGAGTCCGAGTGCGCCCCTGCGGGTCGGCATGTCGGCTAAACGCTTCCATACACGGGTTTTGGGGGTATACTGCCAGGCGAAAGAAAGCGGGGTGATCCGTATACCGCATCCGCCTACGACATAGATATGATTGGGCCCTGCGGCCACACCCGGGTGATGGGCTACATGCGGAACGTCGGGTAACGTCTCCCAGGAATTGTCCTTCACATTGTATGCTTCAAACGCAGCGGTAGGGAGCCATACGGACGGCTGGAATATTCCTCCTGCCACATAGATGGTATTATCCAAAGCCGCAGCATTGAACTCATACCGGTGGGAAGGCAAATCAGCCGCGCGGGTCATGGTACTTTTGTCATTTACAGGCATACCGGAAGGAGGACCTTCGATTGTCTTACGGTCAGGGCGGTACCAAAGGTCGCGGAGGACATACAAAACACCGAGTCCGAATTTCGTCAGAAGAAATAATGGTTGCAGGAGGGGCTGGTGTTCCATGGTACGATTACGTGTATACGCATTATACCGGATTCTAGTGAGTAAGGGAAAAAAGGTGTAAGATATCCTACAGAAGCATGAAAAATATCGTCAACATATTCCGGTTTACCAAAAGCTTCCGCGGCTGGTATGCCGCGATGAGTCTGTTTATCATCGTTTCCTCGCTTCTGAATTTTGTGACACCGTTTGTGTTGAAGCGGATTGTCGATGTGATCACGGACCAAATTACCGGAAAAACAGGTGAACTGACGGTTATTTATTGGGCATTAGGAATTCTGTTGTTTTCCGATATTATCGGCACCGTTCTGACGGCCTACAGCATGTGGATTGGTGACCTGCTTGCCGTCAAACTTCAGACGTTTCTGTCTTCTAAGTTTTATAAGCACGTGCTTTCCCTGGATGTCGGATATTTCGACAACATGGCAATAGGAAATCTCACCAATAAGCTCTATCGGGGCATTGCAAGTATTACGAATTTTATCCAGAGTGCGACAAACAACTTTCTGCCGTTTTTTCTCACCGCCTTTATCACGATCGGGATACTTATGATGTATTCTCCCGTTGTCGGCATATTGCTGGCTGCATTGTTCCCGCTCTATACGGTGATCACACATCGTTCCTCCATGGCGTGGGGGAAACATGAGGGCAAAAAAAACGAAATAGGGGACATATCGCAGGGCAGGGCGCTTGAGAGTTTGTCGGGCATACGGGTGGTGAAAGCGTTTGTCGGCGAGTTGTTTGAATTCAAAACATTTGTGGCCGCCCGGGAAAAAATAGAAGCCATTACCCGCCAGCAAACCAAAGAATGGCATCTGTTTGATTTCTACCGCAGGATTGTTCTTAATATCGTGTTGTTTATCATTATTTCGTATATTCTCTACCAGACATACCACGGTATCTACACGCTGGGAGAGATGACGCTTCTTTTGCAGTTGGTCAATCAGGCACGGTTCCCGTTGTTTGCCATGTCATTTATCATCGGACAAATTCAGCAGGCAGACGCCGGAAGCAAGGATTTTTTTGAAGTATTGAATACTCCGCAGGTCATCACGGACGCACCGCATGCCAAAACATTGGTCTGGCCCAAAGCCGCAAAAGGAACGGTGCTAGCTCTTGACCGGGTTTCTTTTGCCTACGGCGCTGACCGCGAAGACGTGCTCCGGGATATTTCGTTTTCGCTAGGCCACGGTGAAAAATTGGCGCTGGTCGGAGAAAGCGGGCAGGGGAAATCGACGCTCGTGAATCTTATCCTGCGGTACTATGTCCCGCGAAAGGGGACGATAACAATGGCCGGTAAGGATATTTCCGGTATTACGAGTGATTCGCTCCGCAAATATATTTCGATCGTATTTCAGGATGCACTGCTGTTTTCCGGCACTATTGCCGAGAATATCTGTTACGGAAGCCCGGGTGCTACGGATGCCAAGATGCGTGAAGCGGCTAAATTGGCCAATGCCACGGAATTTATCGACTCGCTGGAGCAAGGGTTTGATACGACAATCGGGGAGCGCGGTATAAAGCTTTCCGGAGGGCAGAAACAACGTATAGCGATAGCCCGGGCCATTCTTCATGATGCGCCGTTTATTATCTTAGACGAGGCCACAAGTTCGCTCGACAGCAAATCAGAATTGTTGGTGCAGCAGGGGCTTACGCATCTTACCCGCGGAAAGACGACTATCATTATCGCGCACAGACTTTCCACATTATCGGGAGTCGACAAAATTTTGGTGCTGCAGGGCGGGAAAATCGGACAGTTCGGTTCTCCGCAGGAACTGCTCCGTGACAAGAACGGGTTGTATGCACGCATGATCGAGCTTCAGAAAACGCTGCTCGGTGCGACCGAGGAAGAACGTACCCGCGCACTCGAGAAATACGATCTGGTAGGCTAACTTCTTTACACTGCCTCTTTGTTCGTACTGTGTGTCAGAAATTGCGACAGCGCGTTGATTGCGCGTTGTGTATCCAGACTATGTACGACAAATGACAACTCTGCGGGAGTCGATACGGTTTCAATGATGTTGACTCTGCCGGTAGCAAGCGCTGAGATGAGGGGAAAAATGATGTTGGGCGCTTTTGCATGTTCCGGATCCGCAAACCGTATTGTGATGGCGGCAAGTCCGGTATACAGCGTTTTCGGCTGATTTGGAAACTGTGTGACGATTTGTTCCAGGTGCGCGCTGTCGCATATGACGGCAAGTTCACTTTGTCCCTGAGTAATCGCAAAAAACGCCGCGGGGTCTATAAGCAGGGTATTGAGTTTGGCAGCTGAAATAACTGCCTCTTTTGTCTTTTCATAGCTGATTTCGCTTATATTCGTGCGTAATGACAGCGCGTCAATGCGGATAACAGGCTTGTAGTCGATTTGATGAGCCAGTTTCTTCCGTATCCGGGACAGGAAAACCACGATGGAGGCGACAGGCATAGGTTTATTGAGGCGCGATACGATTTTGGGGTGCACTTTTTGGGCATACGCGCTCATGTTGAGGTAACCGGCACGCAGTGCTTCACGGGCGACAGCATCACCCAGGAGGATTTCTTCCAGCAAACCGGAGATGGTAGCCATTATGTTATAAATGTAACATTAGTAGTCAAATATAACAAATGGTGCATTATGCCTTGCGGTTCTTTACGGTAGCAAAGCCCATAATCATAAACCAGCAAAGAACGGGGACGGCAATGATTTTCTGGAATATGCCGCGGTACGGGAGTCCTACACCCAGGACAAAAAACAGAAACCACACGATACTCAGGACAAATGTGCCGTAGCCGATGAATGTGGTGACGCTGCTATATGACTTGTACCGTGGTTCAGCCTTAAAGATTGTTGCAAGCCTATGGACGCCGATCGGGGAGACAGCCAGGAACAAAATTACGGAGCCTGCGTGTACGAGTCCTATCGGCGTATAGAGCGAAAGCCTTAGCGGGATATTTTCGATAGGATCCGTGGGCGCAAGCGCTGCTACGGTAAGAAATACGGCCGAGAGGATAAACAGGGTGCGTACCGCTGCCCTGGAGGCCGATTGCTTCATGTCCGATGAAAGCCGGTTTCCCAGTACCAAGAGGCTAAGCGCCAGCTGCAGGAAATTGAGCGATTGGATCCACCCGTATTTTTCTATCGCGAGCCTGCTGATTGTGTAATTGATATGGTTATATCCCGGAGTTACAAATCCCAGTACGATGACCACAATGGTAAAAATTATCGGGCTTATGACCGGAAAAAATCGGACAAACATATACGAAATACCGCGTTGCGTTCAGATGAGATGTTTTGTCCGCAGCTGGCGATAGAGTGCGTGTTTCTCAAAGAGAATAGCGCCTGTGCCGATCAGGACAAAGACGGCGCGGGCAAGCCAGCCCAAGACCGGGATAAGCGTAAATACTCCCAGGACGATGAGTCCCAAGAGCAGGTGCCATGCCCGGTGTACGTCAGCTTTTAGCCCCGTAAATATGCCGTTTCCGATGAACACCGCAGCATAGAGGTGTCCTGCTACGCACAGCAGTCCGAGCGCCATAAAGAGAAACATACCGATCGGTATGCCGACAATCGTCGACATGGAGGCTATTGCCAACACCGGAAGCAGTATGACCGTGACAATCCCTAACCCGAATGATCCCCACATGTTTTTCTGCATTCCCTGAACCGTTTTATCGGTAAATACCGGAAACATCGCAAATAGGATGAGTCCCAGGACAAACAGTGCGGCAGTACCTACGACCGCCATGGTAATGGCAAATCCCGCGATGATACCTGCAAATGCCTTCATGTCTCCTTTGGCGATTTTGGCCTGCTTTGCTTCATTTTTCGGCATCTGGTGAAATACCAGTTCTCCTGATAACGCGACATTGTCGGCTATGGTCGCTTCGCGTTCGCCCCAGTAGGTGACGTTTCCGGCAACTTTGGTTTTGGACTGCAGGATAAGTTCATCGACCGCCAGCAGCATATCGCCGCCGACTGAGTTATTGACCGTAAGTGTACCGGCACCCGCCGTAACCCCCCGTCCTGTGGGGGCGTAAATCCCTATGTTACCCGCGCCCGCAAGGATACTGCCGGTGATTTTGGCATCCGGACTTATGATGACCGTGCCTCCGCCGAGCGTGACATTGCCTCCGACGGTACTTCCCAGGGTAAGCGAGCCGCCTGCGGCCCGGATATCATTTTTGACCGGTCCGCTGACCTGGATCGTGCCTCCGAGGGCAAACAGGTCGCCGTTTATCGTGCCGTCGATTACGATTGATCCGCCTGCCAAATACACGTCTCCGTTGACGGTGCCCGATACCCGGACGGAATCACCGGCTGCGAAATAGTCTTTGTTGACGACCTCTTTGCGTTCCAGCACGGAAACGGTTTGTGGTCTGGAATCAGAAGTAGCATACGCGGAGCGGGCAAAAAACGTAACGGAAAGTAATACGAGGACAAAAAATTTTGCAAATAATTTCATTGATGTACCCCTCTCTAAACCCACGATACACAATGTGAAAACTAATGTAAATAGTGTGAAACTTACGGGATATATCCGCAGGGGGTAACAGGCGGAGTGCTTGCAGGGTTGCCGTGGCGTACCCATGAGCCGTTTACACACCGCCACGTATCTTCCGGTCCTCCAAGGAGAAATCGGGCAATAAACATAAGGAGTGCGGCTATCGCGGTAATACCCGCGACTTTTATCCATGTCGTCTGCATATCACCTATTATATACCCTCCCGCTAAACAGGCTGATGCTAGGTTTGGTACAATAATGCTTCATGATCTGGCAATCACTTCCGCGTCCGTTTCTCATGCTTGCCCCTCTGGAGGGGGTAGCTGATACCGTGTTCCGGCAGATAGTCGCATCTACCGCCAAACCTGATCTTTTTGTGACGGAATTTACCTCCGCTGACGGATATTGTTCTCCGGGGCGTAAGATCGTGGAAGAAAACTTCGTCTTTACTCCTGTAGAACAGCCGCTGATTGCACAAATTTGGGGCAAAAATCCCGGCACGGTGTTTGAAACCGCCAAAGCTATCGCCGGTATGGGATTTGCCGGCATCGACATAAATATGGGATGCCCTGACAAAACGGTAATGACGCACGGGGGAGGGGCAGCGATGATCGAAACGCCGGAGATTGCGGCCCAGGTGATCCGGGCTGCCAAAGACGGCATCAACGCCTCCGGCACAGATATACCGCTGAGTGTAAAAACCCGTATCGGTATCAAACGTATCAACGAATCATGGATTCCATTTCTTCTGGAACAGGGGATAGACGCGCTTACCGTTCACGGCAGAACGGCCGCGGAGTTGTCCAAGGTACCGGCACACTGGGACGAGATAGGCAAAGCAGTAGAAATCCGCAACCGCATGAAGGTGTCTACTATGATTGTCGGCAACGGCGACGTAAAAGATGCCAAAGACGCAATGGAAAAACACCGGCAGTATGGTGTGGACGGCGTCATGATCGGCCGCGGAATATTTGCCAATTTGTGGGCGTTTGACAGGTCGCCTACGCCGCACGTGGCTGCCCCCAAAGAATTGTTGGCAGTTATGGAGCGGCATATCAGGCTGTTCTCCCAAACCTGGGCGCACAAGAAAAATTACGCGATTTTAAAGAAGTTCTACAAAATTTACGTGAACGGATTTCATAGCGCCACGGAGTGGCGCGTGCGCTGCATGGCGACCAACAGTCCGGAAGAGATTCTGGCAATTTTGGATGAACTCAACCGCGCAATTGGAACGGAACCGATGATACAATAATTCTATCGTGAGTAAAGAATCCCTGTTCCAATACACCTGTGCTGCCGTATTTGCCGCGGGTGTTATATTTGGGCTGTATCGGGTAGACGTATTGGCTTCGGGAGAACCGGGATTATCAGCACTCAGTGTGGCCACGGCCTCGGGCACACTGTTTCTTTTGGGGTTCGTGCTTCTTATGGGTCCTTTATGCCGGATGTTTGCCATATTTGACCGGGTGCTTAAATTCCGTAAAGAACTCGGGATCATGACGTTTGTTACTTCACTTACCCATGTGTATCTTGTGATGTTTCCGTTGGCGCGAAGCGGTCCGTGGGGACTCTTCCGGTCGCGGCCGTTTTCCGCGTATCCCGGACTAGAAGCGCTCATCGTACTGTTTGTCCTGCTTATTTTTTCCTGGAACTGGTCCATGAAGCTGTTGGGGACCAAACTGTGGTGGGAGCTGCAGTATTGGGGCGCCAGACTTGCATTCGTGTTAATCGGCGTTCACATGGTCGTGCTCAAATACAAAACGATTGTTTCGTGGGCGATGCCCGGTAATCTGCCGGAAGCGGGCAGTCACATCCCTCCGCTTATTGTCTGGGAAGCACAGTTTCTCCTGTTGGTGCTTGTAATCCGGCTTTCGGAATTGTTTGGGGTCAAGATTGCGAGAATAATCACTCAGGTATCCACGGCATTAGTGCTTGTCGTGCTGCTATGGACCACGTTTGCCGGGTGAGCGCTTGCATTGTATACGGGCACGTGCCATGATGAATATATGTCACTGGGACATCTTCTAAAGCATCATAAACTGTTTTTCGTTTACCTCATTCTTTTCTTCGTCGTCGGGGCAGTCGATATGTTTAATCTCGACCGGCTGATTTATAAAGCAGTCTGCGATATGGTAGCCCCCGTTTCCGGCAGCCCGTGTCCGCCGTACTATGATATTCCGATCTGGAGCGTGTATCTTTCGCTTGCGGTGTTAGCAGGGCTGTATCACGTCCACGACGAGATCAGAACGTCTAACAAGCACTTATCCGCCCACAAACACTGATTCGAGGTTCATTTCCCGGTGATTTCAAACAGTTTTTGCTTGGATTTGTGGCCGGAAAGAAGAATCACCGCACTCTTTTTCACCCCGAAATGTTTTGCCAGTGCTTCCATCGCTGCCTGATTGGCTTTGCCCTCCAGCGGGGGAGCGTTTACGTACACGTGCAGCATGCCAGTCAGGTCTTCTTCTACCCTTGGCCGCTTCGCGTTGGGGTGGGTGATAACGGATATCCGCATAGAGAGATTATACCGCAACGAGTGCGTCGCTGTTATCTGGTTTTTCCGAGGAGATTTAGCATGCTCGCGCGAGTGGAGTGGAAGAATGAGAGTGGGTAAATAGGGCGTCAGGTTGAGATAATATGACAATAATGTTTTAAATTACTGTTTTAGTGATATAATTTTTATCGCCTATGATAAAAAGCATCACTATCAATAATTTTAAAAGCATAATTAATTCTTCAATAAAATTTCCAGCTTTCGTAACAATAGCGGGCGAGAATGCTGTGGGCAAAACTAATCTTATTCAGTCTATTAAATTCTTAAAAAGTATTATTTTGGGAGCCTCAACGAATGAGGCTCAAAAAAAGATTAGCTTAATTCCAAATGAACTATTTAATTTTACAGATAAGAACACAGAATTTTCTATACAAATTGTTGTAGAAACTAAAGAAGAGATTGAATATGAGTTTTATATAAAAGTTTCCTTAAAGAATGGATCTCCTGTTCCGCCCTTGCTACTAGTAAAACAAGAAAAGTTAATTCGCTACAGTAAAGAGCTGGGGAACCAAATTGTATACCTTCGTGAAGGCGGTGACTTTAAAGAAAAAGGAACTACACCATTCCCTTTAGCAGTTGAGCCAAATAAATTAGCATTATCAATCTATAAGAATCAGGACACAGATAATATTAAATATTTTTTTTCAAATCTAGTAATACCTGATTTTGAGGACATTAATAATCTCAACTCTATTGGCATTGGGAAACAGGGCTCAACGAGTAGTGATTTAGCGGATATTCTTATTAACTTAAGTCATGGCAAGCCAGAAGTATATCAAGATTTCTTAAAGATAACTAGAAAATTTATGCCCTATTTTTCTTCTTTCAACGAGATTCCGATGTCAAACACGAGTGACGAAAGCACAAAAGGAAATTTTTTGCTGGTTTTAGCTGAAAATAACCTAAAAGAAAGTCTTTCAATGCAATCCATATCAGCTGGAGACATAAGAACCTTATACTTAATAGCTAGTGCGTTGACGGTCGAAAATAATTCAAGTTTGATAATTGAGGAAATTGAAAATGGAATTCATCCGAAAAGAATTTTGGACTTGGTTGATCAGTTGGAAACCATAGCTAGGGTTAAAGATTTACAGATCATTTTTACCACTCATAGTTCAATGCTAATTAACAAAATGCCAGTCACTAAAATTATTTTTGTACAAAAGAAAACTGATACTGGGACGCAGTTTCATTTACTAACCGACTCCGATCAAATAACTAAGATTCGAGATTATTTAGAGAATGGCGGAGACATAACGGATTATTTAAATAATCTTCGATAGCCTATGAAAATTGGCGTCCTTTATGAGGGAAAATTTGATGATAGAGCTATCAAAAGGATAATTATTAAGATTATTTTACAGAAGTATCCTCGTGTAGACCCTGCAGATATAGTATTTGTTACCAAATCGGGTGGAGGTAATATAGAAGGGCATATATATCCAGCAACGTCATTATTTTTTGTAGCGAATAATTGTGATTGTGCTATATACATTTCTGATACTGATAATGGAGCAACGTCGGTGAGGAAAAAAATGCAAAGAGTCGCCGCAAAAGTAAAAAAAGCTGTGGAGGACTTAGCAAGAGGAGCACGAGTGGTAGTAGCTTGTCCAAAACCAGAACTGGAGCAGTGGTTTTTTGGAGATGAATTGACAATTAAGAGAGTATTGGAATTGCCAGAAACCGAACCGCTAAAATATCCTGAGATGGCGCCTAAGGATAGGTTGACTAAATTAATATTTGATTATAATAGTTATTTATTAACGCCAGTAGAGATTTACGAGAAAATAGCTAGTCATCTGGATTTAGCTAAATTAGATGATCACCGTAGTTTTAGAAAATTTCGCCTTGAGTTGTTGAGTAATATTTAATCCCCTAACTTACCTAATTCCACAAGAGGTTATGAATGTGATTGATTACGACTAAACAAGCGATTTTGTTAATACTTGAATTCACTTAGTAGTTTGGGTTTATTGCCACTTTTCCAGTGCCCGCTGAAGTTCAGGACTGTCTTTAGCTTCCGAGAGGGGAATACCGGCAAGAGTAGCTTTGAGCGACTGGACGATGGCGCGTGCTCCCGCGGGTGTACCGTCCGGGTGCCCGTGAATGCCGCCGCCGAAGTTCATCAGCAAATCCTTGCCGAGGATAGAAACCAGATCAGGAATGTGTCCCGGATGTAGTCCGCCCGATGCGGTAGGGAGTGTGGTTTTTAAGCCATACCATTCACTGCGCAGGAAATTATTAATCGTCACCACTTCTTCTTTGCCGCCTTCCATTTTCCCGACCACCGTACCTGTGTGGAATGAGTCGATACCGGCGAGTCTCGCCAGTTTAGCGATAACCAGCATGGAGATGCCATACTGCCGAGAGCGGGTAAATGCCGCGTGCATCGCGCGGTGCCCGTGGATCATGAGCCCGTAATTCCGGTTCCGTATCCCTTGGGTTGCCGCAAATCCTGCGGTGAGCACGTCAATCATCAGGCAGTTAGCGCCCGAGTCCCGCACGTAGTTAGCCCGTTTCATCATCTCTTCGTAGCTTGCTGTGATGTTAAACGCGTGGACTTTTGCCTTTCCGATCTCCAGATATCCTTTTTCTTTCATGCGGCTGGTGACTTCGTCTACCCGGGTGTAGAAACTATCAAACGTCATGTTGGCGAGGTTCTCGTCGTCTTTTACTAAGTTTACGCCGTTGTCCCATACTTCCATACATGCTTCTGCGTGACGCACGCTCGTAAGTCCCAGTTTGGGTTTGATGATGGAGCCGGTGAGCGGACCGTCTTTGACTCCGGTGAGATTACGTATGCCGTCTATGCCGAGAGCCGGTCCCGGAAACGCCTTTACAAATACTTCAGGAAATTCCAAATCTTCGAGCCGGAGCCCCACGATTTCTTTGAGTCCGAATACGTTTCCCGTGATGGAGGAGAGAAGCTGGGGGACACTTCCTGCCTCAAACAGGTCCAAAGGATATGCGACAGTGATGCGTCCCGAATTTTCGTCCATGGCAATCACTTTGGCATGGAGTTTGTCCCAGATGTCTTTTTCTTCCAGTCCTGAGTCGGTCCACGTGCCGACGGAGGATTCTGCAGCGACGCCTCCTGCTGTTTTATCGAACGGTTCTCCCTCTACTTTGAGGGTAAAGGTGGCTACGATGTGTTTGGTTTTATCGACCGTTTCGTTTAATGCCAGATAGTTTTTATACTGATTTGCCATAGTAGAGATGTTTGTCGTGTCCTTTGTCAAAAATAAACGGATAGCGCTTTTTGGTAGCCGCCAGCACCTGTTTGCCGGCAATCACGCCGTCTTCACAGATTACTTTTATATTACTAAGATACGGCACATAATCAAAGGCCGGCGCGTAGAATTTGAGATTTGTAGGAGCATCGGCCCATATTTCGTCCGTGCTCCGCATTTCTATCATGGCCGGGGAAAAAGGTTTCGGGTCATACTTGAGAAGTGTTGTGAGCACATAGACGGGAATGTGTTTGCGTTTGGCGGCGGCAGAAACAGCCAGTGAGCCGATTTTGTTTACGAACCCCTTGTCATTGATAAGATCCGCTCCGATAAACACCGCGTCGATTTTGCCGATACGTCCCTCGATGAGCGCGACTGCGACATCGTCTACGACCATCGTCACATCGCTAAAACCCGCGGCGAGCAGTTCTTTGGCAGTCGTCCTGCCTTGGAACCGCGGCCGGGTTTCCGCGACATACACCGAGAAATATGCGCCCTTGCTGCGGGCCTCCGTAAACATGTTCACAGTCGTAGATGAATGACAAAGTGTAAGGTACACGCCGCCGTCCACAAGGAGCGGGGCCCCCAGAGCAGGAATAGTCTTTTTGCCGGCAGAAACATATTCCCTGTATTCTTCTATCCTATTTAGCGCTTCCGACGTACACCCTAAGCTTACGAAGCGCACGGCGTTTTGTGCCAGCGGTTCGGTTGGGCGGGCGTATGCTAACCGCTCGCCTAATTTAGTCAGTTCATAGCAGGAGATGTCCGGATTGTTGTGCATGACGCCGGAGAGTGTATCGAGCACCTTGAGTGCGACGTTTGTCGCTCCCTGGACTTTGAGGGACTTGATGTCAGATTCTGCCGTATCTATAAAATCCGTCACTATTTTAGTGTAGGACAAATACGTGCCGGGGGCAATCCGATTCCGTGAGGTTTCTTTTGGGTTTTCCGGAAATGGCCGGAGCCGTGATACAATTCCAGTCATGAACCTGAAGATCGGTATCGTCGGACTGCCAAATGCAGGCAAAAGCACGCTGTTTAACGCGCTGCTCAAAAAGCAGGTGGCATTTGCCGCCAACTATCCGTTTGCAACCATAGAGCCCAATATCGGCGTGGTTCCGGTGCCGGACGAACGGCTTGGGAAACTCGCGGAAACGACCAAAGCAGAAGACCATCTGGAAAAATTGCCGCCGCTTAGGCCCGCTACCGTCGAGTTTGTGGATATCGCGGGCCTCGTAAAGGGAGCAAGCGAGGGAGAGGGATTGGGGAATAAATTTCTCTCTTACATCCGCGAAGTAAATATCATCTGTAACGTACTCCGATTTTTCCCGGACTCCAATATCGTCCATACCGAGGGCGGTATCGATGCGGAGCGCGACCGCACGATTGTGGAAACGGAACTTGTGCTTGCCGACTTACAGACGCTCAATAAACAGGCGGAGCCAAAAATGAATGCGACCAAAGAAGATAGATTACGGTACGATCTGGTTCAGAAGCTAAAAAGCGCTATGGACGGCGGGAAACGTGCACGCGAGGTGTTAACTGACCCTGACGAGCAGGAACTCGTGCGTCCGCTGCAGCTTCTCACCATGAAGCCGATCGTATATGTCGGAAACGTATCGGAAAGCCAGTTGGGTGCTCCTCCGCAGTCGGATTTGTCTCCCATAGTCTACATATGCGCGCAGACGGAATCGGAGCTTGCAGCCATGACACCGGAGGAACAAAAAGATTATCTGGCTTCATTGGGCGTTGCATCGAGCGGACTCGATTTACTGATCCGCACGGCGTATGAGACACTCGGGCTTATCTCGTTTCTGACGACGGGGGAACTCGAATCCCGCGCGTGGACGATAGAAAAAGGCATGAAAGCGCCGGAAGCCTCCGGAGTGATTCATACGGATTTCGAAAAGAAATTTATCAAGGCAGACGTCGTATCATTTCCTGATTTCATTTCCCTGGGCGGGTGGAAAAAGGCCAGGGAAGCGGGGAAAGCCCGGAGTGAGGGCAGGGAATATGTCATGCAGGACGGTGACGTGGTAGAGTTTAAAATAGGAGCATAAGGAATCTCTATGACAGAAAGCGGCAGTCATCATCTCAAACGGGGCGAAAAATTTATTCTTTCCTCAATCCGTCAGGCGCTGGAAAAAGAACTAGGCCGGAAGTTGGATTACCGGGATCAGCCGCGTATCGATGCCGAGCTTGAGGCGCACGGGATACATTTTAATAACGTGCACCATGAAACTGCATCTGATTATCAACAGGCAGCCAGGAGAAGGGGCTTAGGAACTATACGCAAGCGCCGGTCGGGCACAGATACGCACCCCGGGGATTAAAACGGCAATCGTAAACTTCTCATTGAGAAGCGCATGCTATTTATGGTAAGATTCCTCCTATGAGTACGTACGAACTAGTTGTTTTGGTCGCCCCGTCCGCCGATATGACGGAGCCGAAGGCACAAAAAGATCTGATCGCTAAACTGGTCGGAGAACGCGGCACGGTGAAAGAAGTCACCTCACTGGGGAAAAAGACACTGGCATATCCTATTTCCAAACAAACGGAAGCCACGTATCTGGTCGCTGTTTTGGAGGGGAATGTCAAATCCGCAGAACTTGAAAACAAAGCGAAATTGATGACAGACGTGTTACGGTTGCTTTTGATCGTAAAAGAGTAACAGGCAGGAACGGTATCGGAGAATGTTATGTCCAGCAGAAGTTTAAACAAAGTGACATTGATCGGGAATCTTACCCGGGACCCTGAACTTCGGTACACGCCGACAGGGGCAGCAGTGTGCACGATCGGACTTGCAACAAACAGGACATGGGTGACCGATGCAGGAGAGAAAAAGGAAGAGACCGAGTTTCACCGGGTGGTGGCTTGGAATAAGCTTGCAGAACTCTGCAGTCAGTTGCTTGCCAAAGGCCGCAAGGTCTACGTAGAGGGCAGACTCAGAACATCTGCCTGGCAGGCACAGGACGGTTCTCAGCGGACGAGTACGGAGATTGTCATAGAAGACATGATCGTTCTTGATTCCAAACGTCCGGGAGTTGCGGGAGAAGAGGGAGCAGCAGTAGAAGCACCGAGTGTACAACCGGCACCTGCACCGGCAGCTCCGGCCAAAAAAAAGAGCGTAAAAGCAGAAACAGCGGAAGTGCCGCATCAGGCACCGGCGGAAAGCGTCAATCCTGATGACATTCCGTTTTAAATATAAATATAGGATTGACAGGGCATAGCGCCTTGTGAAAAAGTTACATATATGATGAAACGATCTGGAAAATTTATTCGAAAATTGCGGCCGGTTCCGACCAACTGTCCGTTTTGTGCAGCAAAGACGAATCCTGACTACAAAGATGCCGCGATGCTGGGTAAATACATTACCGAGCGCGGCAAGCTGCTCGGACGTGCACGCACCGGAGTGTGTGCCAAACACCAACGCCGGGTGGAACAAGCAGTGAAACGAGCCCGGATAATTGCGCTTCTACCATTCGTGGTGAGAGCATAAAATGAAATCCCTGCCATTTTCTAAAATACGTTCGCTCATTCTTATCGTCGCGCTCCTTATATTGGCAGGCGGCGTGGGATATCGGTTAGGGGAACGCAGAACCACGGTCGACTTCGTTGATAAACGCCCCGTCGTAAATACCGCAGTACCGGCTGGCACCAATGTAGACTTTAACCTGTTTTGGGATGTATGGGGAAAGCTTACCCGCTACTACATAGAACCCAAATCCATAGATGTCCAGAAGCTCGTATATGGGGCAATTACCGGTATGGTTGGTGCAGTAGGCGACCCGTACACATCATTTTTCCCGCCGCAGGAGAACAAGCAGTTCAAAGAAGATTTGGGTGGTGAGTTTGAAGGCATCGGTGCACAGCTCGGCATGAAAGACGGCCGCGTCGTGATTATTTCTCCGCTTAAGGGAACGCCGGCAGAAGCCGCGGGGGTTAAGCCAAACGACATAATTTTGAAAGTAGACGATAAAGATACCGCAGGCTGGACAGTAGAGCAGGCAGTCAATACAATCCGGGGCCCCAAAAATACCAAAGTACGCTTGACGCTGTTGAGTCCTGCGACTGCCGAGGGACCGCGGGAGGTAAGTATTATCAGAAACACGATTACCGTTCCGTCCGTCACCTGGTGGGTCAAACCGGTAAGCAATATAACGGAAATTTCGGAAGCGACGGAAGCCGCTCAGGTCCGCACGAAATCAGGAAATTCCCGGGTGGCGTATATTAATCTTACCCGGTTCGGGGATAATACGAATCAGGACTGGAGCAAAGCGGTAGACGAAATCCTCGCATCAGAAAAATCCGGCGGAAAAATCAACGGGCTGATACTGGACATGCGGAACAATCCGGGAGGATACCTGGACGGCGCCGTCTATATCGCCAGTGAATTCATGAAAGGCGGCACGGTTGTTTCCCAGGTAAACAGCGACGGGACGCGCCAGGACTATCCCACGGACCGCAAGGGGAAACTCACGGACATCCGTGTGGTCGTATTGGTAAACAAAGGAAGCGCCTCTGCTGCGGAAATCGTATCGGGAGCGCTTCGGGACAGTAAACGCGCCAAATTAGTCGGCGAGACGACGTTCGGCAAAGGTACCGTACAGACGCCGTTTGATCTCGCGCAGGGTTCCAGCGTGCATATCACGACAGGGAAATGGCTGCTGCCGGGTGGGGACTCCATCAGTCAAAAGGGCTTAACGCCCGACGTGGAAGTTCCGCTCAATGATACATTCAGTGCAACCAACGACGCACAGTTAGCCCGGGGTATTGAACTTCTTCTTCAGTAAGTTTTCAGTTTTGTAGATTAGCATGGGGTATCGTATACTTTATTTATGAAGATGCGGAATGCTCTCATCATCGCTGCGGCAGTATTTCTGCTGATAGGCGGCACGGTATCCGCCGGATGGTTGGGCCTCAATTGGAGTAAAGTCGATCAGATGTTCCGTTTGCCCAAATCTGCGGGCTCCTCGTTTACGCTGCCTTCAGAGCGCCTCAAAGTCGTGGAAGAAGAAAACGTGATTACCGACGTCGTGGATCGTGTATCTTCTTCCGTCGTAACCGTGGGAATTTCTCAGACGCGGCGGGGAGGAGCGGACATGTTTCAGTTTAATCCGTTTGACCCGAACGGTCCCTCAGAATCCGTACCCGGCAGGGGAGCGACGATTGATCAGGACATAGGCAGCGGATTTGTCATAAGCGCTGACGGGCTTATCGTCACCAACAAGCACGTGGTATCCGTTCCCAACGCCAAATACCGCGTGATTACCAAAGACGACAAATCCTACGACGTGGTAAAAATTTACCGTGACCCGGACAATGATTTAGCTATCGTAAAGATTAACGCGACAGGACTTACTCCCGTCGAAATGGGCGACTCGGACAAAATAAAAGTCGGCCAGAAGGCTATCGCCATAGGCACAGCACTAGGAGAATTCCGTAATACCGTGACGGTCGGCGTGATTTCGGGAGTCGGCCGCGGAATTACTGCGGGGAGTCCGTTTGAGGGGTCGGCCGAAAAACTGGATAATGTCATCCAGACCGATGCGGCGATCAATCCCGGCAATTCAGGCGGACCGTTACTCAATTCAGCCGGTCAGGTGGTAGGGGTAAACACAGCCGTATCAAGCGAGGGGCAGGGAATCGGATTTGCACTTCCCATCAATACGGTCAAAGACGCAGTGAACAACTTTAACACGACAGGTCAGTTTAACCGGCCGTTTATGGGAGTCGAGTACCGTATGATTTCCCGGCAAGTTGCCGTATTAAACGAAATTCCCGAGGGCGCCTATATCATGGCGGTTGTGGAGGGGAGTCCAGCTGCCAAATCCGGGGTGACTGCCGAGGACATCATTACCAAAATAAACGGCGATAAACTGACAACGTCCAACGATCTGGCAAAAATAATCGGGAAGAAAAAAGCCGGGGATGCCGTCACGCTTACGGTTTGGAGAGACGGTAAGGAAAAGACGTTGACTGTAACACTGGGTACGCAGGAGTAAGTACGCAACACTTCTTTGCGTCAGGCGTCAGAATGACGCTGAGCTCATTGTTTCGGTAATTTTCTGCATTTTTCCTTCGATAATATCCTCGAGGTTATGCCATGACTTATTGATACGGTGGTCGGTGACACGGTTTTGTGCGAAGTTGTACGTCCGGATTTTTTCGCTCCGCATGCCGCGGCCGATGATGCTGCGCTGTTCACTCATGGATTGCTCGCGTGCGAGCAGTTCGCGCTCCCAGAGGCGTGAACGCAGCATTGAGAGGGCAACCTGGCGGTTTTGGTACTGATCACGTTCCGTCTGGCACTGCACCACGATACCCGTGGGCTTGTGGCGCAACCGTACGGCTGAGCTGACTTTGTTTACATTCTGGCCGCCTTTGCCTCCTGCGCGGTAGAAATCCCACTCCAGGTCTTCCGGCTTTATATACACTTCATTTTCCGGAATCTCGGGAAGGACTGCGATAGTAGCCGTTGAGGTGTGAATTCTGCCGTGGCGTTCTGTCGCGGGGATGCGCTGCACGCGGTGCGTTCCTGCTTCATACTGGAGTTTGGTGAATGCTTCCGCACCCTTTATACGGATGGCAAAATCATCGAGTTGCTCGACTTTCCAGCCTATGATGCCGGCATAGCGCGTATACATACGCATGAGATCCGCAGCCCACAATTTCGCTTCCTCTCCGCCGGGACCCGCACGGAATTCTAATATGGCGACGTCTGTTTTCATAAAAAAAGAGTCTAAAGAAACACAGTATCAGTTTAGCATTTTTCACTAAACGCAATACACGTTCCTTTAAACTCTGCTTCCTACTTTAACCCCATCAGCATTTCCTTAAGCGATTTCGGAGTTGTGTCATCAGACGATTGCTGCTTTTTCTTTTTCTTGGATACGTAGCCGCTGGTTGCTGCCTTTTTCTGTTTGCTTTGGAATTTCTCTACCCGGCCCATCGTGTCCACGAAGCGCATTTCGCCGGTAAAGAACGGGTGGCATTTGCCGCAGATCTCTACCTGGATTTTATCTTTGGTGGCACCCACGGTAAACGTATTGCCGCAGGCACAGCTCACGGTTGCATTCGGATACCATTTCGGGTGAATATCGGACTTCATAAGATACCTATTATAGCAAAAGATTTGATTTACGTATAGAGAGAGGGTATATTCCCTCAATAC
>JAHFKN010000008.1 GCA_023245355.1 Candidatus Gottesmanbacteria bacterium
TCGCTCCCGTACTACCTGTCGGTCCTGATGCACCTTGTAATCCTGTGGCTCCGGTAGAACCAGTCGGTCCGGCATCACCTGTCGCTCCGGTACTTCCCGTTGCTCCCGTCGGACCACTTGATCCCTGAGCCCCTGTAGCTCCTGTCGGCCCACTTGCACCCGCAGTTCCTGTTGACCCCGTTGCTCCCGTCGGACCACTTGATCCCTGAGCGCCTGTAGCTCCTGTCGGTCCTGATGCACCTTGTAATCCTGTGGCTCCCGTTACTCCTGTCGGCCCACTTGCACCCGCAGTTCCTGTGGCTCCCGTTGCTCCGGTGGAACCGCTGGGGCCGGCAAGACCCAAAATTCCGGTGCTTCCGGTAGCCCCCGTCGGTCCTGCATCCCCAGTTACACCAGTAGATCCGGTTGAACCGGTGGGACCTGATGCACCAGTGCTTCCTGCAGATCCCGTAGCACCCGTACTTCCGGTTGGTCCGGACACTCCCTGAGTTCCTGTGCTACCCGTACTTCCGGTTGGTCCGGAAGTTCCGACGGCTCCTGTCGCACCAGTGGAACCGGTCGGGCCTGATGTGCCTTGTGATCCGGTGGCTCCTGTTGCACCAGTGGAACCGGTCGGGCCAGCATCTCCCTGTGTACCTGTGGCTCCTGTCGGTCCGGTCGGTCCTGACGTACCCTGTAATCCCGTGGCCCCCGTTGCTCCCGTCGGACCACTTGCACCCGCAGTTCCTGTTGCTCCAGTCGTTCCTGTAGAGCCGCTGGGGCCGGCACTGCCCAATGCTCCTGTGTTTCCTGTTGCTCCTGTGGGACCCTCAGCTCCTGTTGCACCGGTGCTTCCTGTTGCTCCCGTTGTTCCCGTCGGCCCGACTTCACCCGTTGCTCCTGTAGAACCAGTGGAACCAGTCGGTCCTGCTGTTCCTGTGGCTCCTGTGCTTCCCGTCGGCCCGACTTCACCCGTTGCTCCTGTAGAACCAGTGGAACCAGTCGGTCCTGCTGTTCCGGTAGCTCCTGTACTTCCCGTAGAACCAGTCGGTCCTGCGTCACCGGTGGCTCCGGTAGAACCCGTCGGTCCGCTGCTACCTTGTAATCCTGTAGCCCCTGTAGAACCCGTCGGTCCGGCATCACCGGTTGATCCCGTTGAACCTGTCGGACCAACAGTTCCCGTGGTTCCCGTCGCACCCGTAGCTCCGCTGGGGCCGGGAGTACCCGTTGCTCCCGTCGGACCTGCTACGCCCGTCGGCCCCGTAGACCCCGTCGGACCTTCTACTCCTGTAGATCCTGTTGGTCCTGCTTGGCCTGTTGGTCCGGTTGGTCCGCTCGTACCGTCTAATCCCGTTGCTCCCGTCGGACCGGAACTTCCCATCGTACCCGTCGCACCGGTAGAACCGCTCGGCCCTGAACTTCCGGCTCCACCTGTAGATCCTGTGGGTCCTGACGCTCCGATTGCTCCTTCTATGCCGGTTGCTCCTGTGCTTCCTGTCGGTCCGGCTCCTCCTGTTGCTCCCGTCGTGCCGGTTGCTCCTGTGGGTCCTGACGCTCCGATTCCTCCCGTCGGTCCTGTCGATCCTGTGGCTCCGGTAGGTCCGGAAGTTCCGACAGCACCTGTTGGGCCACTGCTGCCCGTGGACCCCTGAGTTCCTGTTCCTCCGGTTGACCCCTGAGTTCCTGTTCCTCCGGTTGACCCCTGAGTTCCTGTTCCTCCGGTTGTGCCTGTGCTTCCTGCAGTTCCGGTCGGTCCTGTTGCTCCTGAAGCGCCGTTTGTACCTGTTGAGCCTTTTGCGCCGGTAGGTCCTGCATCACCTGTGGCTCCGGTAGGACCAGCTACACCCGTTGTACCAGTACTTCCTGTCGGTCCGGTTGCCCCGCTTGTTCCAAGTACTTGCGCTTGTTGTACCATTTCTTTCCGCGTTTTTTCGTCGATTGCGATTGTGCCTTCTTTTGCAAGTGAAACCAGTGTTCTTTGCCATCCACCGGTAAATCCATAAATTTGTAACAGGAGAGCGGAAGCAGAAAGCAATCCGACTCCGACAAGCATGGCAATTCCATATGGAGATCTCCAAAACCGTTGGACGAAGTCATGTTTAAATGCAGCGGCACCGATTGCGGCAGAAGGGCGGGGATAGGCACAAGACGAACCTATTGTTGAGGGGGAGGTATCGTGATCATTTTCCACAGGTGATATCGGTAAAGGTTCGGGGGGCGGATTGGGTATATTTTGAGTGGTTTCGTTATGGTTTAGTACTGATGGAGTAAGTGTAGGTGTAGGTGTAGGTGTAGGTGTAGGTGGCGTTTGAATATCAGGCGGCTGAACCGTTGCGTTTGGTATCGATTGGTAGGGAGCATGTGAGGAAATGAGTTCCTCTATATCAGCTGCTTTATATCGGCGCGCACCATGGACCGTGCGACTGGCGCGGATTAATCCTGATTGTTCATATCGGAGTAACGTGCTTTTTGAAATACCCATGCGGTGCGCAGCCTGTGCAGGGGAGAGGAGATGATGTTTTGCGTGGATGAGTTTTTTAGGTACATTTTTTGGGGGCACAACGTGCTGCAATGTTTCTTCGCTGAATACGTGTCTTCCTTTTTCGTCGACAGCGGAAAGAATCTTCCCGCGTTTTACCCAGCGGCGCAGTGTGCTTTTAGAAATGCCAAGCCGTATAGATGCTTGACTTATAGTATATTTTTTGTGATTTTGCATACACGGATAAAATCAGTAAATTTATCTTCGGGTAATAATCTGGCAGAGCGCCGTGTGGCGTTGCGCTGAATGCATAAGGTTTGGTGTGGTTTGCGAGAGGAAAAATAAGATCATATAGCTATTACAGTAGAGAAGCGTAGGTCCGTCAAATCAGATGCGGGAATTTAAGGCTGTCGAGGCTAAACTATAAGCTCTTTTAGTATGTAAACTATGGGGTATATTGTAATAAAACATCACACGAAGTGAGTTTTGTATTGATGCAACAACAAAATTCATGACTTTAAAAGTACGGGAAATATACCGTCATGATGAATAATGATTTATTGTAAGCTGATAATATGTAAAGAAGTTGATTATGGCTTATAGTACAGTTTGTTATTGATGATTAGAGGGACTAGTTCGGATTTATGAGACATAGGTATCTGTTTGCGACGGGTTCCCGGATTACAAAAGCAGGAGCGTGCCTTTACGCTCATGGATTCGTATGGCGACCGGAGTGACTATCGACGAAAAATATGCCGGTATTTTGATGCAAAAGTAGGTATTATGATATCTTTTGATTGTTATCAATTTCCCCACTTGACAATATTTATGACCTGTAGTAAAGTCTTCTTCACAAGTGAATAGGCGATGATGGTGTCGAGCACCGGAGCCGGTTTCTGAAGAAAGGAATCCAGCCGCTTATAACGCAGCAGGATGACAAGTAAGAAACAATAGTTGAGGGAAAAGATATCTTCCGTCAAGGCATATACGGGGATTTTTTGTTTTTAATACCATATCTTTTCCGAACCTGGGGTGGCACCACGTGCACGACGTCCCCTTGGACTTCTCTCGGTCTTTACCGGGAGAGATCCAAGGGGATTTTTTAATGGCTGTTAACGAGCGAATTCGTATTCGCGAGTTCTACAGCAAATTATGGTTTCGCGCGAAGCGCAATGAGTTACGTACGAAACCATAGTGGCTATAAGTATGAAATCAAAACAAACAAATACACTTTGGGGCGCTGCATTTACTCAAGCACCCTCTGCAGCGGTGATCGCATTTACCGCCGGCAGGGACGTTGTGTGTGTGCCGCCCGCTGATACGGCGCTATTACCATACGATGTATTGGTAAATATGGCGCACGTCGTGATGCTGGCAAAAACCGGGATTATTCCGGTGCTGTGTGCATCAAAGATTCTTAAGGAACTTGCCATGCTTGAACAGTATATACACGCAGGCACGTTCATCCTGGATCCCGATAAAGAAGATGTCCACACAAATATTGAGTCGTGGTTACAGTCCCGCCTGGGTGTGGAGATAGCGGGCAACATTCATACTGCCCGGAGCCGCAATGACCAGGTGGTGACGGATATGAAGCTTTATACGCGCGATGCCGTCCTTTTGTATGTCAACAACTGTATCAGACTTACACAATCACTTCTGAAATTGGCAGAACAAACCAAGGGACTGCTTATACCCGGGTTTACCCATCATCAGCATGCGATGGTCACGACGTTCGGTCATATAACTGCCGGATTTGCCTCCATGATTTTGCGGGATATGCAACGGTTTGAGACGTGGTATGCGCTGCATAATACGAACGCACTGGGCAACACCGTGTCCTACGGAACCAGCTATCCGGTTGATAAAAAGATGACTGCCAAACTACTGGGCTTTGACGGACCGGATCATAATTCTCTTGATGCCGTCACAAACCGCTGGGAACCTGAAGCAGACATTGCCTACGCCATATCAGTATTCATGAATCATCTGTCTCTTATCGCTGAAACGCTGATTCTTTTGTCTACCACAGAGTTCGGCATGGTGACAATTGCTGATACCTACAGTACCGGAAGTTCCGTCATGCCGCAGAAGAAAAACCCGGACACGCTCGAGGTGATAAAAGCCAAGGCGGGATTTGTGCACGGACAGCTGATGAGTTTGTTAGGGGTAGGGAAGGGGAATTTTATCGGATATAACCGCGATTCCCAATGGACGAAATATATCGTGATGGACGTTATACACGAATGTCTTTCTGCCCCTGTAGTGTTGTCGGGGATTATAGAAACGATGACCATACACGGCCGCGTTATGGAATCGTGGTGTCACAAAGGGTTTATCGGGGCCACTGTCCTTATGGAACACATGGCGACAATATTTCATCTTCCGATGCGGAGGGCAAAAATTATCGTGGAAAAAGCAGTAAAGGCCAGTGCAGGTAGTGAGTGTATTACCTATGAGGCGCTTACACAGGTATTAAACGCCGAAGGTCTGGTAATCCCTATTACGAAAGCTCAGGTACTGGCATGGCAGGACCCGAAAACGATGATTGGAAGCATGAAGTCATACGGGGGCCCCGGTAAAAACAGCATGAAATCGAGTTTGAAAAAGCTTCATAAATCTCTTGCGGCAGAGGTCTCGTGGCTGTCTAAGAAGCAGAAAGCGAAAGAATCAGCCGGGATATTGCTACGCACGTCTATAGCGTCAATTGTGAAAGGAGGTGAAACAGTATGAAACAACAGACTACCTATCAGAAAGTGGCGTCGTATGAGGCTAAAAAGGGAGAAGTGAAAATGGTTCTGCTCCTCTATAGCGGAGGGCTGGATACCAGCGTCATGCTCAAATGGATTATTGATGAATATCATGCTGACGTGGTGACGCTGACGATGGATTTAGGTCAACAGGGGGACGACCTTTCCGCAATTCAGAAAAAAGCGCTGAAATTCGGTGCGAAAAAAGCGATCGTTCTGGATGTGAAAGATGAATTTGCCCGGAAATACATCTCCTTGGGGATTAAGGCAAATGCCAGCTATCAGGGTGAATATCATTTGTCGACGCCCATAGGCCGCGCAATTACTGCCGCCAAAGCCATTGAAATCGCGGCCACGGTCGGTGCAGATGCAATTGCCCATGGATGTACGGGTAAAGGGAACGATCAGGTGCGGTTTGAAGGGTACATGCTTACCCTTAACCCTGATATCAAAATTATCGCCCCTGTCCGTGAGTGGAATATGGACAGGAACGAAGAGATAGCCTATGCGGAAAAATACGGAATTCCCGTGCCTGCTTCCGTCGATTTCCCCTATAGCGTGGATGACAATATGTGGGGTATGACCTGGGAGGGCGGCGAAATAGAGGATCCGCAGTATATTCCTAAGGTGGAGAAGTTTTTGACGACCTACACGCTTGCCAAAAACGCGCCGGACAAAGAAGAATTCATTACGCTCAGCTTTACAAAGGGTATCCCGACGCAGTTAAACGGCAAAAAAATGAAATTAGCGGCACTTATTACGGCGCTCAATGGTATTGCGGGATCTCACGGGGTCGGTGTGGTTCATTTGGTAGAAGACCGGCTTATCGGCCTTAAGGACCGCGGTGTATACGAGCTTCCGGCAGGACATGTGATCATTTCTGCACATAAAGCATTGGAGCAATATGTATCGACCCGGGAATCGAATGAACTGAAAAATCAGATGGATATAAAATGGGCATATCTTTGTTATGGTGCGAAATGGTTTGATCCTGTTATGGATGCAATAAACAGCTTTAACGCCGCGGTAAACGAGAAAGTAACCGGGGTAGTGACCATAAAGCTATATAAAGGAATGGCTACCATAGTAGCCATGACGAGTCCGTTTGCTATGCATCATGCATCGTTTACGACAAACGGGGGATATTCGTATAACGTAAATGCGAGTGCAGGATTCATTGAAGTATATTCGCTGCAGATGAAGTTAGCACATCAGAGGTGAGGTACGTGTGTACGTTGCGATGTTGCCGAAAACGGGAGCATTCTAGAGGCTCCCGTAACGGCCGAAAAAGGTATAGAATACGGGGCAAATGCCTATGAAACGAAAACGTGATCTGCTTTCTATTGTTGATCTTTCCCGCAGGGATATCCTGGATATCCTGGCTATTGCCGACAAACTGAAGCGTAGGCTCAAAAAAACCGGAAAAAATAAACCGATCCTGAAAGGGAAAACACTCATTATGGTGTTTGAAAAACCGAGTCTGCGCACACACGCCTCGTTCGATATCGGCATGTTCCAGCTGGGCGGGCATGCGTTGTATTTCGGCCCGGAACATATCGGCTTGGGGGTCCGTGAGCCCGTGCAGCATGCGGCCACGGTGCTTTCCGGTATGGGGAGTATTATTATGGCGCGGGTATATTCACATCAGACACTTACCGAATTGGCGCGGTGTTCCTCGGTGCCGGTCATTAACGGGTTATCTGACTTGGAACACCCGTGTCAGATTTTGGCGGATATCATGACGATGGTGGAGCATAAGCGCAGTCTGCATCGTCTCCGTGTCGCATTTGTCGGAGACGGCAATAACAATGTCACGCATTCCTTAGCCCTCGCATGCGGATTATTAGGAATGCACATTGCTGTTGCCAGTCCCAAAGGATATGTCATGAAGCCGGAAGTGGCAGCAAAAGCGCGCAGCCTTGCGGCAAAATACGGCGGGTCAGTCATCGAAACGCTACGCCCGGAAACCGCGGTGAAGCACGCTGACGTGGTATACACCGATACGTGGATCAGCATGGGTGCCGAAAAGGAGAAAAATAAACGGCTTAAAGTGTTCCGTTCTTATCAGGTGAATGAAAAACTCATGCGTTTGGCTAATCCTGACGCGATATTTATGCACGATATGCCGGCACATCTGGGGAACGAAGTCACAAAAGAGGTATTTGACGGTCCGCAGTCGGTGGTATATGACCAGGCTGAAAACAGGCTGCATGCGCAAAAAGGATTAATCGTGTTTCTTTTGAAGAACAAAAAGAAGTAAGGTAAGATGTGAATACACATAGAGTATGAAAGATGCAATCCAATCACTCCTTATATCAGTGCTTTCCGAAATGGGGGTTACTGATGTTGTGCCCGATGTCACCATCGCAGAAGATTCCCGGTTCGGGGAGTACACGACAAACGTGGCACTAAAGCTTGCGAAGTCCCTCAAAAAGTCTCCGATGGATATCGCACTACAGGTTAAAGAATTGATAGAAAAGCAAAAAATGGCTGGTAGCCAGAGAGACCATGATCAAAATATCAACAAAATAGATCAGAAGTATTCAGGTATTACCGGAATACAGAGACTATTACAGGATATAGATCATATTGATGTCGTTGCGCCCGGGTTCTGTAATGTGTCATTGACCGAAGCTAGCTTAAGCAATCGGGTTCATCAAGTGCTAAAAGACCGGGAGAGCTACGGGAAGAGCCAAACACTGGTTCCGCTTGAGTTAAAGGGCGAAGCGGATCCGAATGCCAAGCGGATTATGGTCGAATTTGCCCACCCCAACACGCACAAAGCCTTTCATATCGGGCATTTACGCAACATCACGACAGGCGAAAGTCTTGTGCGTCTGTTGGAGGCGACAGGGCATGAGGTGATCCGGGCAAATTACCAGGGGGATGTGGGGATGCATATTGCCAAGTGCTTATGGGCGATGAAAAATCTTCCTGAATGCGATCCTGCGTCTGTCCGGGGCAAAGACATTCATGAGCGGGTTGAGTTTTTGGGGAAAGCATATGCTGCCGGGAGCACGAGGTATGAAGCCGATGAGGCGGTAAAGTCAGCAACCGGAGCAATAAACAAACAGATTTACGCCAAAGACTCTGCTATATACCCTTTGTATCAGGAAACGCGCGCATGGAGCCTGGAGTACTTCACTGCTATCTATAAACGGGTGAATTCTCATTATGACCGGTTTTATTTTGAGAGTGAATTTTATGAATTAGGCAAAAAGTATGTGACTGACGGTGTTACCAAAGGGATTTTTGAGGAAAGTGACGGCGCGATTATTTTCCCGGGAGAGAAATACGGTCTCCACAACCGCGTGTTTATCACAAAAGAGCAAAATGCCACGTATGAGGGGAAAGAGATCGGCTTGGGAAGGGTGCAGTTTGATGAGTATCATCCCGGTCTTATTATGCATGTTGTCGGCCCGGAGCAGGCCGGTTACTTTCAGGTGTTGTTTGCAGCCCTAGCCCACGTGTTTCCGGATACGAAGGGGAAAGAATATCACAAGGTCTATGGCTGGGTAAAATTAAAACACGGGAAGATGAGCAGCCGCACCGGGCAGGTTGTGTTGGGTGAATGGCTTCTGGATGAAGCGAAGAAATCAATCTATGAGATACTAAAGCAAAGTAAATCAAACTATACAGAAGAAGATCAGGAAGAGATTGCAGAAAAGGGAGCAATAGCTGCCGTAAAATACGCATTTTTACGGGTGGGCACCGATCAGGAAATTTCATTTGATCTTAAAGAGTCTGTTTCGTTTGACGGGGATTCCGGTCCGTATCTTCTGTATACCTATGCCCGGTGTAAGAGTGTGCTCCGGAAAGCGCAAAGCGATACGTCGAATGCGAAAGGTTCAGAAGCCGAAAACGAAGCAATGCATCCTGAAGAGCGCGCACTTCTGCGGTTGATCAGTTTTTATCCGGAAGTTGTAGCTGATGCGGCACGAAATCTATCCCCGAATACGCTTTGCACGTATCTGTTCCGGCTTGCGTCAGCATTTAACCTGCTCTATCAGAAGTATCCGATTGTCGGATCTACTGAGCGCATCAATCTCACCGATGCAGCTGCACAGGTATTGCATAATGGACTGTATCTGTTGGGTATTCAGACTGCTGAACGCATGTAATCTCCGCGTATGGCTAATTAGAGGGGTTATCTTACGGTCAATCGGGCGCGTGAGCGTTGTTCCCGTGAAGATGTAAGACCAAAGATGCTCTCAAAGCCTTTCATGGCAATGTTTTTCCGGACGCTGCGGCTGATTCCGGAAAATTGTACGGTTGCTTTATTTTCAGCCTCGGCCAGTCTGCGTGCATGGATAAGAACTGAGAGTCCGGTATCGTTTATATGTGTAAATGCATGTAAATTTATCGTGATAGGGAATCTCGCATTGGGTTTGGTTTCCCTGAGCAATGCGTTGAGTTGTTGCTGAAGTGATGTTCTGAACGCATCGACGTTTGTATTTGTAACATTTGCCTCGTCGAGCTCCGGAGTGATCATCGGGGTTATTATATCGCTCTATCTATTGATGTCAACTATTCCGGGTACGGGAAATTGCGCATAGGAATGAGTGTGACAGTTCACAAAATCTGCATACATATCCCCGCTGTATTGATTGTTCGTATGCTCCGCGTTATGGTGTAACTGGATTTTCACTTCTCTTTCTTCTTTCAACTTAGTGTGTCGGTACGAATTCTTGGGGACTAGTATGACAAGACATCGACTCGAAGCCGCAGAACAAGCGGACATGCTGGATGCGTTAAACGGACTTATCGACGCAAAAGACCCCGTGCGTAGGGGGAGACTGGTACGAAGCGTGATCAATGCATGGGGAGAAAAAGATCATGCAGGTGCCGGCGATTTAGCTGATTTAATCCTTTCGCTCGACGATCCGGTCCGCAGTCTTACAAGAACGGAAGTCATGACGTATTTACAGGAGCATCCCGGTTTTTGGAATCAGGAGCGCGATGATGCGCTGCGTCAGGCAATTTTGCGGGATCAGCAAAGCGGCAGATTTCCGAGAAGCCCGTTCGGATCATGGAAATAACGGGTCTTGCCTGGTGTCTATATACACGAGAAAAGAGGGGGCGTGATATGAGATATGAACGGCTACCAAAACCATGCAGGATACTCAAGCGTTTAGGCAGATGTACGAGAGAAAAGCCCTGTGAATTTCCGTTGGGGTTGGATGGGTGTTTTACGGCGTACGAGCAGGAAGCGGATTCGGCAAAACCCGCGCTTGTTGAGATGTTGGATATGACCACGGACCTTCACGAAGAAACAAATGAGTACGGCAAAAAAGTGCAGGTGTTCGGGCGCCGTGTGTGGTAAACGGGGTTGATAGTACCGGAGCCTTGTATAGTCATTACACGCCCGCAGGAACGCCATTCCTGAGCGCGTGATCGTGGAGCCGTGCGTGATGCTGATAGGAGAGGATCATCAGGGGGATTTTTGCTGCTACGTACCCGAGAATTCCTGAGATAACATCACCGGAAAATTCTACATTGTGCGGGCCGAGATGATAAAAAAACATGGGGGATTCGACAAGAACGTTTGTTGCAACCACGGTTAAAAATCCGAGTGTTCGCACGAGAGGAGCCGGCATATGCAGATGATTGATGGCAATTTCTTCCCCGATATGGACGCCGAATGTGAGGAGTTCCGTTTCCGAAAAATTACCGTAGTGTTTTTCCAACAGCGTTCCCTGCGGAAAAATGCCGCGGTCCCGATATAGCCGGTGTAATTCTACTCCTCCGGCTGCTGCGTCCGCTGCAATCCAGCTAAACGCGGCTCCTCTGGCAACGGCGCGTGACACCCGGGTATTCCGTTCGGTTTCTTTTGTAGCCACAATAGTGCAAGAGTATAGGGGATAGGGGGACATCATTCAAGATGTTTCTACGATGAATTACCAGCCGAAGATTTGTCCCAAGAGTCCTAATAACGAAGCAAATATAATCACGACTGCGCTTCCTGCCAGCAGCCAGTTCTGAACTTTATTGTTCGTGTGTGTTCCCATAATGGCTTCGTTATTCGCAAATTCATACAGGAAGTAAAAAATGATCGGTAAAATGGCTCCGTTTACGAAATTAGCAGCCAGAGTTATGGCAAACAACGATACATTCGGCATGAGTGCGACGATGGTTCCGATGACCAGCTGAATGAGAAGCGTCGTATAAAACAGTTTACTTTTCCTGAACGTTTCATCCAGAGAACCGGAATATCCGAAAAATTCAGAAAACGCGTAGGCCGTGGTAAGCGCGACGATCACACACCCCAACATACCGGCAAACAGCAATCCGACTCCGAACAGAATTCCTGCAAAATTTCCGGCAAACGGCCGGATTGCAATAGCGGCCTGCGCTGCATCGGTGACGATAATTTTATTGGCAAAAATCGTTGCGGCAACAGCCACCATCATAAAAAACGTGAGGGTATCCGTGACAATTGCGCCCAGATAGATTTCCGCGCGGTTGTATTTGAGGTGTTCCGTCGTGAGATGCTTGTCTTTTACGTACGAGTTGATAAAAAACTGGCCCCAGGCGGTAATGGTTGTTCCCAACACGGCGATGCTCACATAGAGAAACCGCGGCGTT
This sequence comes from Candidatus Gottesmanbacteria bacterium, assembly GCA_023245355.1. Lineage (GTDB taxonomy): Bacteria > Patescibacteriota > Microgenomatia > UBA10105 > UBA927 > UBA927. Next base: position 11,794 of record JAHFKN010000008.1, read on the forward strand.
ATCTGTCCGTGCGGGATGATAAGCGAGCTTGTCGCAGTAGCCCAATCCGGTTTAGCCATAAAGGCGGAAATAATATAGGTACCGTAAAATGCGACCAGCACGAGGAAGAAGCGTTCTACGATGCTGTAGCTCGACAGGACAACAAAAAGATACAGCCCGACAATAATCGCCGGTAAAAAGACTGTCGGATTCAGTCCGAACAGCGACAGTGCGGCTTTGAGCCCGGCCACATCCATGATGACAACGGCGAGATTGACGAAAAACAGCAATCCGTACATGACGAGCGCAATCCGTACGCCGTACCGTTCCCGTATGAGGTCGGCAAGCCCTTTTTCTGCCACGATTGCAATACGCGCCCCGATTTCCTGCGTTATGGCAAGCAGAATCGTCATGGGGATCAGAACGATAAATATCTGATATCCGAACGTGGCCGCCGCCATGGAATAGGTTGAAACGCCGGCTGCATCATTATCAGCTACCGCGGTAATAAGGCCGGGTCCGACAATAGCCAACGCGATCAAAATCCGGTGTTTCCACTGATGAAATAAAGTACGCATAGGTGTTATGTTCGTTTTTCCTGCATTGATTCTACAAGATCATCAATCGTTACTATTCCCAGCAGCTGCCGCTTATCATTGATAATGGGGAGGCTGTATATTTTGTATTTCACCATTTTTTTCATCGCGATTTCCGGCGGGGTAGTCAGATACACGGCAACCACGTTGGGGATCATGAATTTATACATCGGTACATCTGCGTCCTGCAGGAGTAATTCGTGAAGATTGCATACGCCGACTAATTCTTTCTTTTTATTGATGACAAAGACGTACGTGAGCGGGGTAGCGAGTGTCGTGTCGCGTTTCATACGGCGCCGGACACTCATTGCCGTTTCTTCCGGTTCAGCGCTGAAGTAGTCCGTTGTTGCTAAATTACCGATGTCCGTCGTCGAAAGATTCAGCAAATAATCTATTTGTTTTTTTGCGTCTTCGGTGAGGAGCGGAGTGATGAGGTTTCTTCTGCGTTCCGACAATGTGAGAAGAATATCGACCGCTTCGTCGGGATCAATAAGCGAGAGGATGCCTGCAGCATGTTTCGGCAGAATGCTCCGGAGAAGCTCCCGTTGTCGTGATACGTTGAGATTCTGGATAACTTCCGCTTCATATTCATTCGGAAGCAGGTCAAGGATTTTTGTCAGATTTTTGACAGACAGCCGTTCCAGATGGTCAGCCAGATCCTCCGGTGCCAGTTTTGTGAGCTTGCCCTCTTCGTGTTTGAGTTGTACTTTCCCGCGGGAAAGCTCAAGGGGTTGGATATTTTCCCAGGGAAGGAAATCACTCCGCAGACTGGTGCCGAAACCGGACACCAGACGGTTTAATGCCTGTTCCAGTTTGAGCCAGCGAGCTATACCCAATACGCCGACATCTACTCCTGCGATGACAAAATACGGCTTATCCTGGATGACCACGTCATTGACCCGGACGACTTTATTTCCCTTGATATCGATAATCTGCTGATCCAGCAAATGGATTTTGACGGACAGTTCATTGTCGGAAACCCCGCTTGTCTCAAATCCCGGGGTAAGGGTAATGGTCCCGTTGATGGATTTCATGTTCGAAATGGGCACGAGGATATGCCCGACACGCGTATCAATCCTAAGTTTGGTAACGAGCGGTTGGTCGGTTGCCAGGAATGCGAAATCCGTAAGCCGGCCGATGATTTTTCCGTCGGAGGAAGTCACGTATTTGCCTGCCAGTTCTGCAAAATAGAGCATACAATTGATTTTGATCTCTTTTGTGAGAGTAAGTCAATACATCTTACCGGGGGGTCACGTCCTGCGGCTTGAGGAGGGATAAGACGCGTTTGTGTATTTCCGGGGTCCGGCTGATAACGACCGGAATACGGTAATTGTCTCCTTCATGATGGGCAATGACGTGCCGCATAACAGCCGATATATCAATGGGGTTACCGTCCTTGTCACTTACCGGGAGTCCGAGCGCTTGGGCTGCCCGCGCCCAGATAACGAGTTCATACCATGCGCTTCCTTTTACATGATCAATAACGGTATCAAGCATATTATGATGAAGCGCCAGAATGGGATATCCGCTGATTCCTGCATCCATGGTCCGTGCGCCGCCGTTTGAAAGGAAAGGAATGTCCTGAAAGTATTGCATGCGGCGGGTCAATGTCGCCATGCGGATAGTGTCGGTATCCGAGTGTGTATCAGCTTCTGAAGTGGCCGGAAATTCCGGGTAGACATGAAAAGTTCCCCGGTCATTTTCTACAAATAAAAATTTGTCGTCGACGAGACTGATGATACCGACAGCACGAATGTCACCCTGCCTGTCATAGATTGCAATGCCTGTTGTCTGTACGCGGTTATTATTAACGATGCCGTGTGTCATATCGAGCGGATCTATGATGGCAAACCGTTCGCCGTTTTCTATGGGTTGGTCGACGTCTCCGACGCTTTCCCACCTGGCGCTTTCTTCCGTACGCATAAACAAATGAGGAATTTCTTCCGTTTTCTGCGTAATGTATAACGCGACTGCGGATCCGACGTTATCAATGCTCCGCTCAGGGTTATAGCTGAATCCTCCGATAGGCTGCAATAAATCAGGCGATATGGAAGACAGATCTGAGAGTATGGGCTGCAATAAATTGCGGTTTGCCAACAGGTAGGTAAGTACAAATTTTCCTTCCGGGGTTTTTGCCAAGCCCGCGGTTTCGGCTTCGATGCTGGCAAAACTTACCGCCTCCGGAATTCGTGTGAGCACCCCTTCATAGTTTAGGGGTTCCGGGGTGATACCGATGGATCGCTCGATTGCCACGGCCATGGGGTGATTATAGTCAATGATGGCCTATAATGCAATCGGTATGATCTATTATGAAATAGATTGATTACTAAAGCTGCTTATATAGTAATTATTGATTTTAGAGGAAATTCCTATACAATTACGGTTTCTATGACAATACGGACAGAGCGATTAAGGCGACACGACAGCGAGCTTATGAGAGCGCGGGAAACTAAAGTGGATCCGCATCATATGCCGGATGTTATCCCGTTAACGCGGGTAGCAGGCGGGACAACGGGAGCGGGAAGAAACCGCCTCATTTCCGTGCGGCGTATGCAATGTCATGGCGGAACCCCCCGGCATGTGGATTACTGCGGCACCGGAACAGGGATAATCGGGGAGTGCAGCAGCTGCGGGACGAACGTGTATTGGGAATCCAGGCTAAAAATCTGGACAACGTAGGCATTAATTATCCGTAGATTCGATACCTTTACGCATGACACGGCCCGGCAGTCGCTGCTCTCTTCTGTGCGGACGCTTTGTTTCTCTGGCATCACTGGTCGTAGAACTCAGGAGCGGGTCGCATTCAAAAATCTCAATCGTGTGACCGCGGTCTCTGGTCGCGCAGAATCCTATATTCATTTGTGCGAGATTCCGTACTTGTTTCCAGTGTACGTTAAACATTGCTGCCACGGCATCCGCATCGAGGACACAGCCTTGTTGACTGGTAAGATATGCTATGATTTGCTGGCTTTTGGATGTTTCTTTCATTATTTCCTTCCGATGTGCCAATTCCATCGTTTTACGCCGTTGGATATGCCGCGGCCGTCACCGTTGTCCCTATCCGGCCGGACTCTGTGTGTATTGCTTAGCAGCATAGCACCGGATTCTACGATGATTGCTCCGTTACGTATATGCACCTGACCGATTTGCTCCCGGACATATTTTTCTACGGTAGAGCGGTCTATGCGGGCAAATGAAGCAGCTTCTTCGTAAAATTGTTCGGCATTGATCCCCTCAGTGTCTCCTGAATACCCTTGGAGAATCATGAGAATAAGTTGTTTTTTGGATCCGCGTTTTCCGAATTCTTTACTCATAGGCGAGGTATGTATTATACTACAGGCCTATATGACAGCGATAGAACGCGAAATACATATGCCTGTACAGGAGAGCGAACGTCCTGTGCGCGTTAAGTTGTGGGAGGCGCTTGTTACTTCCGATGTTGAAAAAGACTATATACCTGACCGTGTCAGGCAGCAGGTCGTGTTTGACAGGGTAGAGTGGAAAACGTTTCAGGAAGACCTCGCGAAAGATTCAGGAGGCACCGGGGAAGGAGCGGGAAAACGGCTCCGCGGCAAGTTGTTTGAAATGCTTATTAACGCTGATCCGGCATTCGGAGAACGCAGCCCGCTCGAATTGGAACTGTTGTCGTTGGCGCATAATCCTGATGCCTATGGGCTAGGGAAGGAGTTGGGGTATCACCGGAATCCCGATATGGCCTTTCTTATCGTAGAAAAAGAAGACGGCGTTGTCATTGAAGGAGTCGGCGAATCGAAATTGGGGCTTTTAAACGAGCGGTCATTCCATCAGTTGTCGGAGACAGGGTTTGCCCGCGGTGTAAAAGCATTGGTTGAAGTCGTAAACGCCTTGCCGGATCCTGCAGCGCATGGTCTGATCGAAGTTGCGCGGGCCCGTGAATCATTGGATCCGGACAAACAGCTACTTACCATGGCACCGGAGTTTACTCAGTTACTTGTGGTCCCGGCAAACCGCACTCCTGAGTGGAGCAGTACCCTCATTAACCGCAGGGAGTTTACCATCGACAAGCGGAATCAATTCTATGAATTATTAAACGATACGGAGCATGTGATGGTACAAAGAGCTGCGTTTTCGACTGCGGAAGTCGGCGCGATGGCAGCAGCGGCCGGGGATACGCTCAGGCCTCGACGGTCCGCGTCCTGACAATATCAAACGCCAGTGCCCGTGAAGCCAGACGCGCCGGCATAAAACGTAATCCCTCTTTAATGGGCGCCTCATTGATCATCCACCCGTTTTGTCCGTGGTGTAATGTAAAAATTTCTCCTTCCAGCGGCTGCGGACGTGAACTATCGTGGGAATCGGCAATAATGATTTGACGCGCCTCGAGAGGTAATAAGACTTGCTCTTCAAAATCTCCTGTAAAACGTCTGTGCCGTTTCGGGCGCCTGCTTTCTTCCATGCGTGTCCAAATGGTAAGTGCGCGTTCGGGGAATGCGGAAGGACCGATGATGATACGGAGCCGTGGTTCGCGATCTGATCGTGCCATGGGTTTGTATATTTCTCGGGCAAGACTTTTTGTATTATACGTACGGAATAACGGAGCGCAAGAGGTCAAAATCGAAAGAAACGTTTATCTTCTGGCGATCCGGGAAAAATAGTCAGCTGCCTTGGTTCGGGCCCGTTCGATTGCTTCTCTAAGTTGATCCGGCTGCGCGCATCCAGGGAGAACCTGTCGTGTCGTATCACGAAGAAAGGTCGCAAAACTTCTCCGTGTAAAATGCTGGGCAAGTTTCGGATCATCAAAATAGTCGGCTTGGCCGTCTACGATTTTGGCGTAGGAGCATTTGCCTGTTGCGGCACCCTGACAAAAATGTTTTTCCAGGCAGGATTCGGCAGTGGTACGGTGTGGCATAGAGTGAGGATTATACAAATCCGATTTTGTAAACACAAGCGTAATTGTGTATAAGGTAGAAATATCCTATAATATGTTTATGTCTCCAATGGTTGAATCACGAAAGGGTACGGCTGTGATAAACGGTGAGATCCGCATTACACACATCCGGCGGAATAAAATCACTATCGAAATTTTTTCTGAAGAAGACAGACGTATGTTTCAGGCGGTGTATGATCCGAAAAATACGAGTGTTACCGCAGATGAATTTGGTCCGATAACATGGAACGGGCATGATGTAAAATCATTCGGATTATTCGGGCGGGTTCAGGTTATTCCGCCGCAGAATACGTGAAAAAAGCCGGTGTGTAGGGAACACCGCATGCTTCATGGTAGAATTGCACCATGTCTGATCAGTCCCACATCCGGAATTTTGCAATTATCGCGCACATCGATCATGGTAAATCGACGCTTGCGGACCGCTTGCTTGAGATGACAGGTACGGTTGCGAAGCGCGAAATGCATGCGCAACTCCTCGATAGCAATCCTATTGAACGGGAACGCGGCATTACGATTAAACTGGCGCCTGTCAGAATGCACTGGAAGGGCTATATTCTCAATCTGATTGACACGCCCGGACATGTGGACTTCGGGTATGAAGTATCACGGTCACTTGCCGCCTGTGAAGGTGCGCTTTTAGTCGTCGATGCCACACAGGGCGTGCAGGCACAAACATTGGCAAATCTTCATCAAGCCCGGGCGCATCATCTGACCATTATTCCGCTGCTTAACAAAATTGACATGCCGCATGCGCGGGTAGAGGAAACCAAAGAAGAGCTGCGGGCGCTGGGGTTTGCCGATGAAGACATGATAGAAATATCTGCAAAAACCGGACAAAACGTCGACGCAGTGCTGGAAGCGATTCTAAAAAGGATTCCTTCCCCGCAGGGAAACCCTCAAGCGCCACTTCGGGCTCTTATTTTTTCGTCCCATTATGATACACATCGGGGAGTGGTGATATTTGTTCGCATTGTTGATGGTTCGATATCGTATGATCCGATTCTTAGGATACGCTGTTTGGCAACCAACAGCGATATAGCGCCTATTGAATTGGGGATTTTTTCGCCCGCGATGATGCCGGTAGCAGGACTTGCATGCGGAGAGGTGGGATACATCGCAACCGGACTCAAAAACGTGAAGCTCGCCAAAGTCGGGGATACCGTGACGTTCGGGGACATGTCCGGAACCCGCAATGATGCGCTTATGGCGTCTCATGAGCCGCTTGCGGGGTATAAAGAGCCCAAATCCATGGTATTTTTGGGATTGTTCCCGATGGCGGCTGATGAATATCAGGATTCCCGCGAAGCGATGGAGAAGCTGCAGCTTTCTGACAGTGCATTCACGTTCCGTCCGATATCGTCTTTGGCTCTCGGTAACGGATTCCATTGCGGATTTTTGGGATTACTCCATGCGGAGGTCGTACAGGAGCGGATTTTACGGGAATTTGATCTCACGATGCTAGCTACCAGCCCGTCGGTTGAATACCGCGTAACATTCAAACTCGGCGTGGACTATCATAAACTCGGATTTACGTTAAATCATGTGGTTGCACAAACAAACGGCTTTGTGACGGTCAGTATACAATCGGCGTCCGAATTGCCGGATCCTACATATGTCGAAAAAGTAGAGGAGCCGGTCATGAATGTGTCGATTTACGGTCCGAAGCGGTTTGTCGGTGCGATTATGCAGCTTGCCCAGGAAAAACGGGCGGAATACGTGGACTTGGTGTATGTCGGTGATCAGGCGCAGTTTACATATCTTATTCCGCTTGCCGAGATGATTGTCGATTTTTTTGACCGCCTCAAATCCGTGACCGAAGGGTATGCAAGTTTAGATTATGAATTTTTTGATTGGCAGGCGGCACAGGTTGCGAAAGTTGATATTCTGGTGAACAAGGAAAAAGTCGACGCCTTTTCATTTCTGGTCATAGAAAAGGACGCGATTATCCGCAGCCGGGATATTGTAGAGCGTCTCGCTGCCGTTATCCCGAGGCAGCAGTTTGAGATTCCGATTCAGGCCGCCATCGGGGGAGGAGTCATTGCCCGCGCTGATGTGAAATCATACCGCAAAGACGTCACGAAAAAACTCTATGGCGGCGACCGGACGCGGAAAGATAAATTGCTGGACAAGCAGAAGAAGGGGAAAGCCAAAATGAAGCGCATCGGCAATGTGGAAATACCCCAGAGTGCGTTTTTTGCAGTATTGAAACGGGAGTAGTTGACAACGGACAGTTGACCGGTATACGCTGGATATTGTTATGGCGAAAGGTCAATTGAAAGCAGGCCCCATAGTTTTAGTACTCTTTCTTGTGTTTTCTTTCGGCACCGGTATTATCCTCGTTACAGCATCGCAGCAGAATACGGAGGGACGGTCGAAAGCAGCAGCGTATAACAGCCCAACCCCAACGGATGAGTGGGGCAAATGTATGAGTTGGGACGCGCAAAATAATTGTCTAGAGACGTACAGAGAGTATAAGAAAAGGCGTGATGCTGATTGGCGGTGTAAGGATCTGTTCATTTCATACGGATTATGCGAACCTAGTGTGGAACTTCCGCCGGGTAACCCGTGATGATAGTGTCCTTTCCCGCGAGAGTCTCCATTGTTGGAAGTATCCCGATTACGATTTAATAATAAGCGTTCTTCCCGTGAGTTTTTGTGTTCCGAAAATGAGCGCTTTTGAAATCAGGAACAGGGAAATATTGAGTCCTGTCACGTATCCTAAGGTTACGGCTGCCGCCGCAAAAAATTCCGCAATGTTGGTTTGCATCGTCTCGGTGAGGGTAATACGGATGCCGGCGATGTAGGCTGCTGCCGATATAAGCGTGATGATGATGACGACCGGCCAAAACCCTTCCATATCTTCATGCGAGGAAAACATGGTATTGCTTATGGCAAACAGCGAATATCCGCTCAGTAAAAACAGATAAAATGACGGTTGAGAAAAGAGAATTCCATCGGATAGATCAATCATCATCTGGTTCCATACTCCGGGGATAAAATAGGAAATAAGTCCCAAGCTTCCCAGTCCTACAAATACCGGCGCTATCCCTATGGCAGCCCGCCGGATGGGGTCGGATTGGGCGATAGCAACGCTCCCTGTGCGTACATTTTTATCTTCCAGTCCTTCCGGAACCAGTGTGAGACCGCCGGTATGTACGCCGAGGATTTCCGCAGTAAACAGGTGGGCTAATTCATGAATGACCGTACCGGGAAAGAACAGGAACGAAAGAAATCCTATGGCAACGGGACGTGATTTCGTAAGTAAAAACCATACGATATACAGATTTTGCGACAGTTTTCTGGACAGGAGATATAACGTGATGATTTCCAGGCCGATAATAAGAAGTGCCATAGGAGTAGTATAGCAATTGACACGCGCCGGGGCGATACGGTATATACAGAGCCAGGAAGGTATTAGGTATGCATATCGTGATCCAGCCGCCACAAAAGCTAGGTAGACACCTCGGACTGCGTGTCGCTACAGAGGAGACCACAGGGTGGCCGCGACGGAACAAACGACAGTGGAATATAGAACTTGCCGAGGGGAAAACCGGTACGGCAGCGCTGTTTGAGGCGGGCGAACCGATGCGTGATCATATGCATATCCTGGTGGTGCGCGACGGCAAGTTATTTGTTGATGGTGTTGTGACAATGCTAAACCCCTCGCACGAATTAGCGGATGGTATCAGTCTTACGAATCCACGATTCGGCGGAAAATAGAAGAAAAAATATCAGTGATGGCCTCCGCCACCCTGGTCTCCACCTGTTGCCAGTTGGCTTACGAACATAATGGCAAGCGCTCCGTACATGACTCCCGCCACAGCCTGATCCTTAAAACTCGGTTGCGGTTCTTTCATGGTACTTTTTGCAGAACTGAAAATTTCCGATGCTTTTTTCATGTTTTCATCCGTTTTCGGAATGCCGGCCAAATCAAGCATCGTTCCGGGTGTCGGCGTCAGTCTGGTAAACCCTTCAACACCCGTTAATTCTTTCCAGGTCATCGCTGCAAGATCGTCATTGGTTTGGAGCATTTGAGCAACGGTTTCCGTCGCCTCGCGTTTGCCGTTGCGGATCTGGTCTACAACTTCGGGGGGCACCGGGGAATCCGGGTGTGTTTCGTTATACCGGGCAATCAGGGGAAGAGCAGCACTTGCATCCGGTTTGGCGTCCGGCAGTTTTAACGCTTTTATTTTATCCTGAAACAGTGTGACCTGGGCAGCCTGCTCAGGCGGGAGTCCCCGGGTATCCATATTCTGCAGGCTCCGCAGTGCATCAAGACGCACTTCGTTTCCGAGCGGTGAATCTGCGGCTTGGGTTGCAAGTGACGTCATAAGCAAACGCATATCCCGGAGTTCGAGTAACAGGACATTTGCTTCCGTAAGTAACGCACTGACCGCTTCGCGGTCCGGTGTATTTTCCATCTGCTTCGTGGCTTCTGCAACCGGTGTTCCTGCAGCGATGTCCTCCAGCGTCTTCCGCGCAGCGCCCGCGGCAGCTGATGGTTTTTCTCCATGCGGTTTTTGTTCGGCGGGTTGTTCTTTGGGCACAGGGGGAACCGTTGGTTTTGCTTCAGGAGGGGGTGGCGCTATGGGTGTTTCAGGTTTTGGAGACGGTTCCATCATACTTCTAGTATAGGCAGACAGGACCCTGATACGTCAAGCTTTTCGAAAGCGGGACCTCTACTGTATTGTACCTGGCACTTAGGATATGATCGATGTATGGAACGCACCGGTGAAGTCGCGGGTGTCAGTCGTGGGAAAGAGCCGCTTATCAAGCGCGTATGGTACGGGGTAGGGAAATTTGCGGATAGTCAAAAGCCGGAAGCCTGGGGTAACCGGATTATGCGTGTTATTGATACCAAAATCGTACCCAGACTTACCCCTGACCAGCAAAAGTGGGCTCAGAGCCATCAGGAGTCTATCCGGGACGCCGCTATGTACGCAGGGGTCGGTATCACAACCGCAGAAATTGTCGGCAGCGTCGTGGCACTCGAGAAACTTGCGCATGTTCGCGAGCGTCTGTCCGGGTCCTCAGTTGCTGCCCGTGTTCCGGTTGCCCGCGCGTTGGGTGAACGTATTCCCGGTGTTACAGTCGATGTGCTGGATCCAGTCGGCGCATTAGTAAAAAGCATGGATCATATGCCGAAAGGGTTTATGGATTATCTGCGGACTATCGTCCGCGCGGGAGAACATAGCGGCCTTGATACATTCGGGCAATTCGGACTCGCGGCAACTCTGCTTACCGCAATTTTGAATAAAGGAAATCCGGAATACGCGCCGTTATTTGCGGAACTTGCCAATGTTGCAGGCGGAAATGATTATCAGGCCCTGCAACCGGGCATGCGGAAATTGTTTGAACGCGCATATCAGGATACCGCCAAACGGTACAGATGGGATCCGCGGGCTTTGGATCCGGGGGTGTTGTATGACCATTGGATACAGGAAAACGCTCCGGGCGCCAAACGGGTGTTACAGACATCAGGGGTTCCCATAGGTCGGGCAAAACATCTTGTCGGGCTGATGCGTAGTTCTTTACATCCCAACGTAAACATACAGTCGGATATCCCATTGTATCCGGAATCGGGAACAGACCTGCCGGGATTTAATTACGTTCTTAAGAAACTGCAGGATACCCCTCCGCCGATAGCCGTGTATGACCAAATGCGCGATGCGGTACGGCTTCTTGCGCGTCCGGGAAGCGGAGTTTCCAAGGAGCAACGACTGGATATTTCGAGGCGTTTGGCGGAACTTTGGGCTGATCACGCCATGCCGAATTTAGCGAAACGGCCGGAGGCGCGCCGTGCATTTTTAGCGCAGTTGGAACGGGAGGGATTTCCCGGTATGCCGCGGCCGACCGTACAGAGCATGCAGGAATATTTATCGCGGGAATATCTTCCGGTATCCCGGTCAGTGCGGGTACTGGATAAGCTATCCGATGATCTTGTTTATGTATTTGAGCCAGGTGAGTATCCGGTACATCATACTCCCAAAATTACTATATCAAAGTCTAATGTAAAGAATCGGATGATATCATCCGAGCCGCAACGTACTGCGGATGAGATAGCTAAACAGGAAGCGTCCCGGGAACAGTCCGAAAGACAATTGGAGCAGAATGCCTATATCGGGGAGTTGAAATCTGCCGTACGGAAGATAAAAAAAGATGAACGCAGTGCGATCGTCCGGGCGATAGACGAGAGGTTGCGGCCGGAACGGGAGCGGCTGGAAAAATTAAGCAGAATTCATACGATTGCCCGGGAAACACCCGGCCGGGTGCAGGCCATTGTAAAGCGTATGGCTGCACTTCGGGCGCGCCTCAAATTACGCCGTGAGCTCAAAGAGAAGGCGCGGGCGGCCAAACGGAGTAAGCAATCGGAAACGGTTGCGTGATAGACACCCGTCATTCATACTGGATATATATGGACTATAAACAACTGTGGGACCGGTGGGTGGCATTGACATTAATTACTGAAGAAGACCGTGCAGATATGATCGAACATCTGCATGAAGAGGTCACCAGCGGAATAACGGCGCTTGCGACCCTTGCAAACGCCCAGGTGTCCGAGCTTCTGGAAGAAGCCAAATACGGCAAGGCAGATGCATATTTGCAGGCTATAGCACCTGTATCGGCTCTTGCGGCCCTCGACGGATACTTTCTTTCTCTCATGGAGCGGGGGGTGAATCCGCAAAAAGTTCAGCTGTCCAAAACAGAATCTACCAAAGGGTTGGGTGAGCGGTGGAGCAAAGGGCACAAAAAAGATCAGAACAGATCGTATATCGATGCAATCGATCCTGTCATCGTGCTTATGCTCGAACGCATTTATGATCTGCGGGTCAATCAGTCTCTTTCATTTCATCCGGACATCGTGGAACTTCCGTATAAAGTGACCGAAAAAATCCATCAGTACCTCGGGTGGGCGGTGTACCAGGGGTATGTGATCGGTGTCATGGAAGACGAGTTGAGCCACCTATAACCATGCCAGAACATGTCATCGGCGCAAATCCTCGGGATGTCACCCACCAGCGTATTACCGCGGAAGGTTCGCTGACATTTGCATATAACAAGCGTGATATTGTCGCCAATACGGTAGGTCATATATTGGCTGTTCCTACAACTCATACGATTCTCTGGACGTGGGGGAGTGCGTTTCGGAATCCCTCACAGGAACTTGTGACACAGCTATTTGACCGGTATAAGGATGTCCCGTGGAAAGGGGATGTGCTGGTGCGTGTTGGACATACATCCATTTTCGGTGATATCCAGCGTATGCTTGCTTCGAATGATCGAGTCCGGGGGAGACCGTGGAACATCAAAGATAAGGTCGGAAGAACGCTTGAATATGCAGGGAAACTCGGAGCAGCCATCCTCATGGTGCCTTCCATGATAAAAAATAAGTTTCTGCGTGCTGATTACTACAATCCGTTCAGTAACACCGTCAATATCTATCACCCGAAACTTGCTCCCGGTATGCACGAGTTGGGACACGCAGAATTTTTTAATCAGATGGAGAATAAAAAACGCGCAGCGTATTACATCGGCATTATAAATCCGATCGTTACCATCCCGTTTTTCCGTTCATTTTATGAATGGCAGGCTTCCGCCATTGCATTGAAGCGGTTTAAAGGAGATGCGGAGCGAAGAGCCGGACTGAAGATTCTCGAAGGCGCGTGGGCGACATATCTTGCGATCGATTCGCTTACCACAGCTGCCCTGGTGGCCCCCGCGCTTGCGATTCCGCTTCTTAAGGCTGCATGGAGTATCCCGTTTGTTATGCCGTTGGGACAAGGGGCAGTGCTTAAAGGCATTGTAAGCCTCGGTATGGCTCCCTACGGGGCGTCAATCGGTGGACATATGATGAATAGGTTATATCCGAAAAAGGATCAGCGGTTCGGGTATATTTTTGAGGGGAAAAAATCACAGGTGCACCAAAAAGAGATGAAGCGCATGTCATCCATGCCGCGTGAGCTGTCCGCACATCAGGTATTAACTGCTACGGCGAAAGCATCTGTCCCTGACAGGGGAACCGATGATCTGTTGAACCGTCAGTTTACGGCTGATAGTGTCCAAAATGGCAAGCGTCCTCTTCATAGCAATACCCACCGTATTACATTTTAACCTGACGGAATAATCTTTTTGGGCCCATGACTTGCATATGGATTATTTTTTTGCATACAATTATAGTTTCCTGCCGAAAAATCATGACAACCAAGGAAACGAACCAGATTGTCACGCAACCACTCTCTCCTGAAACGGTACAGGAGATCCCCTCAAACAGTCAGGAGACAGTAATACCTGAGCAACAACAGGAACCCCGGGAGTCGAAAATCACCATGGAAGTTGTTGATATGCGCATCGAGCTTATCCAACACCGGAAACACGAGCGGACAATGGGCAGAACCCTGCGTTGGCCTATTCACAGCAATACCCCCCGTATCACGTTTTAGCCCGCAGGATCAGGATGCCGGGGAGCAGAAACAGGACAAATCCGGCGTATTCCAGTATCTGCGGGAGAAATACGATGAATATCCGTCCTTTCGCGTCATGCAATCTCCATCCGTTCTGCCAGTTATTGACGAGCACATGGCCCTGAAGTTGTGTCTGGTTATCTGCAAATGCAATCCATCCCGCATCAAACGATTGATTGACGACAAGTACCCCCGATGATTGGTCGGGCGCAAGATCGACGATATAAAAAAAGCTAAACGGGTGTGTTACCTGTTTGGGTATTTCCGTAACGGATTGTTTGATAACGTGAGATGGAAGCGACTGTGTGCCGGTTGCAGTATAGAGCGCTATTGATGCGAGTTCATTGATGCTTGTGTAATGATCGTATGACGGATTCGAGACGGTAACGGTCAGTTCGATTTCTGACGGAAATGCCGGCGGGAGAAAATAATAATCAGTCGTGAGCGCTGTATGAACCGGTAGTTGTATATCCATGCCAGCCGGCCGGCCTTTATTTGTCACTGATACCAATAGCGGTTCTCCGGTCATATGGCGTGACGTCAGAGCCATGACGAATGCGTTGTTGGTATTGATAGTTGTAAATGTCGTTTTCTGACACGCAACGGCGTCGGTAGTCATAAGGCGCAGAATGTCATGCCGGGCGCTCCGGGCAACGAGGGAGGTGTCCTGCGTTTCCCTGCATGGCACGGAATCAAGCGACGTTGCGGAAACGGAAGCAATCAGAACAGGATTGAGCATACTCAATTCTTCCGTCGTAAGCGGGGTGCCGCGTTTAGAAAATAGCGTTCTATCAGCGTCAATGATGTCAGCGGAAATGTCGGGATCGGATATGTATGAAGATGTGCTGGCAAACAGTACGTCTGAGTCATTATACGCATATGCCGGAAGCACGTTTGGTGCGTGTTTAAGTACAGTAACCGATGGCGTAATATATCCTGCCCGTTCATAGACGGTAATCGGCAGAAAGTTTTTCTGTGTGAAAGATTTTTGCTTTATGTAAAGGGTGCTTGTTTCCAGATATGCACTGAAATCAAGTGAAGATAAAAATCCTTTCTGGCTCCGGCAATGGGTAATATTGTTGTCGTACAGAACATACCGGACGGCATATTTATCAAATATCCGTTCCACGGCAGCGTAGTCCTGCTGCCGGAGTGCAGTACTCAGTTCCCAGAAGTAGTTTTCGTTCGTATGGCTCCATACATCAAACGCCCGTGCCATGATCGGCTGTTTGACGCCGTACCAGAGGAATCCTGAGCCGAAATATCCCCATAATTGGTTATACCAGCCCTCTGAACAGTCTTGGGGAAAATCCGCAATTTTGCCGTCCGGCAGTGTGTTGAGGTATTGGATAAGCCCGGTATATTGGACCGGCAGATCCACGAACATTTTCCGGTACACAAGGTTTCCCTGCCACAGCGGAAGTGCATATATGATAAGAAGTATCGCGGCGATTGCAGGCAATACGATATGAAATGCTGTGTGTCTTGTCAGTTTTCCGAGGAGCCGCATAAGTCCGTAGACGCCGATTGCGATAAAGAGAGCGTAGTGAAACGATAATCCGATGCTGAATTTGGTAAACGTCGTTCGGAATGCCTGCACTAATTCAGGAGAGTGGGTCTGTATGACGTGGATAATCCAGGAAAACGGCGGGGTATCGATGGCGATATTGCCGAAGAAGTACAAAAGCGAGACGACGAGCCCCCATGAAAGCGGCTTACGGGTCGTCACGGTAATACTATAGAGAAGACCACCTATGGCCAGGCCGAAAAACAGATATCCGATTGCGGAAATCCCGGGAATTGCCAGGTGGTCCCGCCAGGGGGAAAGGATTGCGCCCCCGAGTTCGTTGCTGTCCCATAGAAAACTCTTGAGAAGTGCCGTTTCCGGCGGCGCTCCGTACTGGATGCTTTTGGCTATAAATTGCGGTGTACTTGTTATGTTGTTATATGCATTGATATAGTCTTTGGATTGCGTAAGTGCAAAGTATCCGACAGGAGCAAGCCAATAGGCATTTGCGGAAACGACACATGCCCAGATAACAAATACCGCCCGGAGAATTTTTTTCTCAAACCGGTGCATCAGTATGACTATGCCGGTGATCAGCAGCAAAGATACGGCATACGCGGCGAATACGGCGGGAATAAATCCCTGTACGGAACTGAGCAACGAAATGATAAAAAAGAATGCGATGCGTTTCTTCGTTGTCCGTTCCAATATGAGCATGGCGCCGTAGGTAAGCCACGGGAAAGCGGCATAGTGCACGGTAAACGCTTCAAGCGGCACGTAAAATGTCTGAATGGCAGCGAGGTTTGTGAGGTAATAAACGCTAGATACGAGTCCTGCAAATGTCATGAGATACGTGCGGAGTTTGGATGATTCATGATGGCCAAATATCATCTCTAACAATTTCAGGCTTCCGACCAACATGCCTAAGCCTCCCAGGTAGTAACAGAAAAATATAAAAACAGAGCGCACCAGATGCTGCGGGATTGCCAGAGAAAATAATCCGATGATAAGTGTATGCGGCAGGGTTGCCGCGAAGCCGTGGCCGCCCACCAGTCCTGCGCCGTAATATTCCTGCCATCCTGCCGTGAGTCCGCGGAGAAGATTAAGGGGAATATTGAACTCAGGATACAGTCCGTCCCAGCCCATGAGCCGAATGTCAGAATGGAAATTTGCCGCAATAATCGTTCCGACAATGAGATGATAGAGGACGAGTGCGGTGATTTTCGGCGAAAGTTTATTCATAGGTAACATAAAATCCGTCCGTGTCAGGATTCAGAATAGATGCTGCGGGTACGGTCGGAAATTGCCCGCATGTTTGTATAACAGAGTCGATATCACGGCCGAGCACGTAGGCTTTTTTGCATACGCCGTTTACGGCATAGATCGCGCTCGACGGGCGGTCAAGATCCGTGTGGTTGGTACGGTCGGAAAATATTTCCGGCGTCGGATTGTAGAGTGCCGGCCACCGGTTGAGAATAAATGTCGCCTGAGGGGAGTGAACGAGGGTATTTCTAAATTGCGGAAAGATATAGCCGTTGAGCGAGAGAATATACAGCTGAGAAACCATGACTGCGATCAAAAATCCGGTCCATACCGGCCTGGGCTTTGCGTTCCATACAACTGCCGCAATAAGGAACGGAATGACTGCAATTGCATGCCTGCCCGGACCGAACCCGCTGGTGCCATAGTGCCAGGCAGGATTGGTCTGATAGGCAAATAGCATGGCAATACCTATTGCGGTAAGCCAGCGGATTTTTCGGTCGCTGCGGAACATAGAAACGATACTTATCAGGGCTCCGGTAACGAGGAGCGGCGCGTACCAGAATACCCCGATATTGAGATCAAAAAACTGTTCTGTGAATTTTTGCATGCTGATGTTTTGCAGACCGAATCCGTTGAGCATGGTCCACCCGTCAGCCAACAGTGTCCAAGGGGTGAGCGTGTTAAAAATTACGAGGTTATACAGGTACGGCAAACCGGCGAGCGCAAGAATTGCCACCGCAGAAAGGAAGAGATGTTTGCGGTGTTTTTCTAAGCCGCTGTACAGGAGCATTCCCAAAGCGGCGACGATGAGCGGCTGGCTATGCCAGGAGGCGATTGCCGCAAGAGCCGCAGCAGGAACAATCCCACCTTCATAAAACCAAAACAGTGATACAAGAAGCAAAGAAAGCGAAAAAATATCCGGTCCCGGCCACCAGAGAAAAAACAGAAGCGGGGAAGTCACCGTGAGTATGACAAACACGGTTTGCCGGCTGGGTACCTTGATAAACCGGAGCAATATATACGTGAGTGCGCCGAAAAACAACAGCGTATTTACCAGGGAGAACAGATGAAACTCCGGTATCGCTGCTTGCCAAAGCAGCCACCGCACCGGCACGAGCAGCAGGGAATAGGCGATAAAGTGCACCGGATACCGGTTGCCGTCAGTTCCCCGGATATAATATCCCGGATTGGTAAAGTATGCAGGGTGTAATGTTTTTGAAAGCGACGCCTGATCTTCCGGCGTCAGATTGATAGCGCCATGCCGCATGATTGATTCCGTGATGCCGAAGTATTCTGCGATGTCACCTGCCGGTTCCGGCGGAATATGGGCAATGAATGCGCCGAATATCAGCCCTGCAAGAAGCAGTGTGAGGGCGAGCGGGAGTAGTTTCATAGGCAGTATATTACGTATATCGTACCGCAGCATGGGAACGGAAAGATAGAGCGGGAGAAAAAATAATCTCTTCATATCCGCGCGCCACTTTGCTGTATGAGCGTGAGGCACGCAGGCTGGTAGCCATGGCTGCAAGTTTCGCTTTCCGTCCGTTTATCAGCACATCGTGCGTCATGTCAATGATAGACTGCGGATACAGATCAAAGGTAATATCGCTGGTTTTGAGACCTGCATTGTTAAGTTGAGCCACAAAATCGTCGCTATGGAACATTTCCGCAAGCGGACGCGATATGATAAACGGTTTTTTGTAGGAAAATACCAGTGACAGTACGCCGGAAGCCGTCATATAGTGGCGGTAGGGAAATACCACCAGGTCGGCAGCGGAAAAGTATGTGGCGATATCTTTTTGGGGAACGTAACCCGTGAGTGTAATGTGCTTGCTGGTATTGACCACATGGCGCACATCACGGAAAAAATCCTGGTAATAATGTTTGCCGGATAATGTCGGGCTTTCTCCGCCGGCGATGATGATATGTACGTTCTTGCCGAGCATTTTTTGGACTCTGGCAAACGTGCGGGCAAATATATCCGCCCCTTTAAACCAGTTTATGTAGCCGAAAAACATAATCACATGATCGCGGGCAGGGATACCGAGTTTTTTGCGTGCGAGTTTTATGTTGATCGGCTTAAGATTCGTGTCCACGCCGTGGGGAACTGCCGCGGCTTTTACCCAGGGAGCGAGGGATTCCAGTTTCTCCTTGAGCGATGTTTCCAGCACGATGACCTGTGTTGAGACAAGTGCAAGAACGCGGTAAAACGTATGGAACAGGAAATTATATACGTCTCCGATAAACTGGTCTTTCGGTCCGCTTCCTAATCCGACATGGCCCTTAAGTTTCATCACATCATCAACGACATGGTGAAGCGTGACAAACGTGCGGTATTTTATGAGTCGGAGATACCCCAGAAATATGAGTCCCAGTGACGAAACGAGCGGGTTGCCGTACATGGCAAAGTCATATTGCGTCAGTATGGATGTAACAAGAGGAAACAGGCGGAGCACCCGCATAAGATCAAGCCACATATCCGTATTTTTGTTCCGGAAGCAGCGGATGACGAGTACATGGTCTTCCGTATATGATTCCGGTTCCGTATCTATATCGCAGAGTACGATCACGCGTCGGTGTATGTTTTTGATGACGTTTTTCGTATAGGAAGCGACCCCTGTTTTGCCGGTCGAGTATGTTTCTCCCCGTTTCGGGTAGGGAGAAACCACGATAAGCGTATCGGGGTTGTTGTACCGTTTTATGGTCGTATTCGATATGGTAGGCATACGATTCATATAGTTGTTTTCAATACCCGGCCCTGATTGGACAGGGAGGGCCGGGTAATGAAATATATTATTTGCGTTGTCCTGAATAGAGAAGTGTTTCTCTCTTCGGGACAACGGCATACAGGGATTGTAAAACTACAAAAAAGATCGAAGCATAAAAGCTTCAAAATTTAATGCAGTCTACAATTGTAGCCATTTGTCCGACCAGTACCCGGCCGAGGGTTTATAAGCCCTCGGTCGGGTAGAAATCAGGTCAGCCAGTTATGGCTTGCAGGTGAACGAGGCTTCCTCGAAATTCAACTGCTCCAGCAAGTAAGCGTCATCGGCAAAGACCGAAACGGCGCCTTTGGCTACGGTCCACACATCAAACCATCCCGGGCCTCCGGGGTGGGTCAGGTGGTGAAAACCATTGCCTTTGCTGTTAAAGACCCATGCTCCACCATCCCAATCAGGCGCAGTCCAATACGAAGGTTCATCGCCTCCGAGAATGGCTGTTGCCATGACAGTGTTGGTAGGGCAGGTAGCATCGAGTTCGGGCTGAACCCAGAGATCACGGAGATTCAGGTTCTTGCCCGGCACGGTGCCATAGCGGGGGTCCTGGCGGAAGCCGTAATTATATTCCCTCGCCATGAGGGTTACGTCATCGTGGACCCATTGTTGGTCAGGGCTGGTGTAGGTCTTGAGCTGACGGATAGTCGCGCCATATACCCACATGCCCTTATGCGGACCCTTGTTGACTGAGACGATGCCCTTGGCGTCTGTCACCGTGTACTCAAAGTTCTTGAGGAACGGTTGCCAGTAGACACCGATGCCAACAGCCTGGACGACCCACTTTCCGCAGCCTTCCCAGGCTACAGCCAGACCGTCTTTCAAAGGTTTGACGCCGTTAGCAGACCAGCCGTGAGCGGTGGTCAGTTCGGCGTTGGTCAGGCAGCGCGCGCCGGAGTCATCGTTCAACGCGATGCTTTCACTTCCTGCAGGTGCATTGGTGAAACTAACGGGCGCCGGGATCACGCTTTGGTTGCATGGGATGGTTACTACACCAACCTGGACGTAAGGCGCACCGCCGGTACAAGCAGTCACAACGGTGTTGTACACAGTCCGTTCATCGCTTGCCACTACGACCGTTGCCGTTGGTTGAGCCGAAGGCGTGTAGGTCAAGATGACAGTGACAGTAGGCGGCAATTTCGTGGCGGTCGGCGTCGGCGTGAAAGCCAAGGTCGGTACGCCCGTTTGTGCCGCAAATGTTGCCGCGATGTTCGTTCCGATGATCTCGTGCGGCTCCAAAGACGGAGTTGCAGTCGGGCCACCGGCAGACAGCGCATTGTTGACGACAGCCGTTGCAGTTTGACCGTTGTTGATGACAGCGGCCTGCGTGTAGGCGGCATCCACGACGGATACGGTCGGAGCGACGGGAGCAGTGTTGCTGCCGCGTCCGTTGTTCATCAGAGCGAGACCGCCGCCACCGCAAATGGTGACCAACAGCACGATACTGATGAGGATATTAAACAGAGTTTGACGATTGACGTTCATGGCTAATTTTCTCCTTTTGAGATAGCCTCCGAGTAGTTTTATCTCTCGGACAAGTGAAGAAACCGGATATTGGTTGACAGAAAGTAAAAAAGGTTGGTTGTCCCTTATTCACCTCCAGAGCGATGTGTGTGCGAATGTTTCATAGGCACTCCTTATCCGCTCACTGAGCCGGAAGGAAGTTGCGGCACGGGCGTCATGAGCGGGCTGGTTTCAGGATTGCTCCATCCGCCGGGTGGTTCTCCCAGAGGAGTAGTCCACAAGCCGCCCATATAGAATCCCATGCCTTCCATGCCTTCGACATTCAGTGTGCAGGACCACGTGCCATCAGACATCAGTGTAATGGTGTCCCGCACGCAATACTGGTCAATGGTCGTGACCCAGTATCGGACAAAGCCCTGCTGGCATTCGGCATGGAACTTGGTGAGTTCCCCGAATGTGAGATCCATCGTCCCGCCGTTTTCAAGATCCACATAGATCGTCGGCGTGAGTCCGGATTCCTGAGGCGTGATGTCGTACGAACAGGCTGTTGCTTGCTTCATGGATTGACTCCACATGTCAAGCGATTTCTGTCCGTTATTCCACATCCACCCAAGTAACAGGATGCCTAATGCTGCGACTACCCACATGGTGTAGTCTTTTTTCGGATCGTATTTCTTCATGATGCACTCCTTTTGACAAATGATTGCCGTCAGCCACGTGTGTGACCGATCGACTTGTGATTTTCCCCCGGAGGGGTTGACGAGGTAAACGTGTAACGTATTTCTTGGTTTGGTTTGTATTCCTTTCCTTTAGAATTTGGTTGATTCCGTCGGATTAATATCTCGTAAAGACATTAGTTAATCCCCCTGTGACGGATAGTTTGATAGATGTAAGAGATCCTTACTCCTCTTGATTTAGTGATGTATATTCCCCAGTTATGTACAAAACTGCCGTTATGTACATAGTGGGGGAATATACTCTCTTTTTTGTGTGTTTACCCGTTAGTCTTAAGGAGAATGCGACATCAGTCGTATCCACTCTGTTATTTTCCGCTATATATTAAAAAGAAATAATCATACATCTTTCACAGTTCACTCGAAGCACGGTATCTTCCAAAAGAGGAAAGATACGTACCCGCGAGTGGCCCAAAAGAGATGATTTATACCCTCCGATGTAATCGGAGAGTAGTTTCCCTGTATGCCTTGTTAAAGTGCCATTGTGCGTCCTTGCTCCGGATGCGCGCATATGCGCATCGTTTGTAAAGACCTGCAATGTCTGGAGTGTTATCCCCAGAAAAGAATCCCGCCCGCCTTCCTGCCGTAAGGCAAGACGGGACTCATTTCCGAGGGTAAAATGTTTATTTAATTGTTAAAATATATTTTCCTCAATGCACAACACAGAGTTCTACGTTCAGGAAAAGGCTTGACGGGTTCCAAAGTAAATGGAGAGTGGCGTCAAGCCATGGTGAAAGAGTCGAAAGCAGAGGAAGCCTCTGCGGAAAAAACGGTGAGGCTGACATGAAATCAGCCTCACTATAGATAGGTGGTTATTTAAGCCATGCGAGCGCATCAACGGTGAATTCGCCGACGGTGTAGTGCAATGTGACGACGTTATCGTCCATTACTGCTTCCAGCACATCATTCGTCACTTCGATTTCTGCATGACCCGTTGCAATGCTCGACCCTGAGAGGGTAAAGCTCGGCGTGCCATAAGCGGCAGGAGCGAAGTCAATGACGACTGCGTACATGGCTCCGGAGCCGCCGATGCGGTCCAGAGTAATCCGTATGTTGCCCTGCAAGCCCGGAATGATCAGCGTATCAACAGGTGCATCTTGTAACGTTACACCTTTTGCACAATACGGCGTACCAATCATGGGACCGGTTACCGTATAGGTTGCATCCTGATCGTCGTTTGAACACGTCACCGTGACGGTGCTTGGTGTAACGGTTCCTACGATGGTCGCGTTGATCGTCGCAGTTGGCGTCGGGCGCGGCGTTTTGGTGCTGGTAGCAATTGCCGTTGCGGTCTGTGTCGGCGCAAGTGTATGAGTCGCGTCGAATGAATCAAACGGCAATGCGTCACCCAATATCGTCTCGCCGAACCAGTAGTATTCCGTGCCATGAACGCCGGTAAACTCATCCATTCTGCTTAACAGATACTTGAGGAGTCTCGCGTTTTCCAAAGCAGTGCCTTCGCGCGCGGGCGGGTTGTCTGTTCCGTCCGGAGTCACGAAATAGATGTTCATCATTTCAGCGTCCTGTTCGGGGCATTGTGCCGTGTAGGTATTCCACACAACAACAACTGTTTTGGTAACACTCCCGGGACAGGTAAATGAACGTATGGCTCCGCCGGCAAACGTGATTGTTTTTCCGGTGGTAAGCTCCGTGAACTGGCGCGCAGGGAAGTGGAAGGAGTTGAGTGCGTTTACATCGTGATCGTGATCAATTGTGACCGCAATGTCGCTGTTTTCTGCTGAAACTCCGTCTCCTTCGAATCCTTGCCTGCTGAATACGATTTTGAACCCGTTTGGTGCGACCGCCTTGAGATCTTTCTTGTTGGTTTCGGTGATATACAGCAATTCACTGACGGCTTCGGATACATTCACATTCACGGTACTGTTGTATGTGTATTGAATGTATGTACATCCCTCCGCAAGCCGATATGCTAAATGCGTTTCACCGAACCACACTGTTATGCGACCGTCGCATTTGATGATCGTCATGACATTGAATCCTTCGGTGTATTTCGTAAAGCCTTCCGGATCGTGGTCATGTTCATCAAACCAAAGCCCGAGGAACTCAAGAACCCCACCGTCAAATATTCCACTGTCAATTTTCCGTAATTCGTCCAATCCCGGATCGGGCATGGGCGTGTTGGTCGGAAGATCGGTGGCTGTAGCGGTCGGTTCCTTGGTCGCCGTATTGGTATTGGTCGGCGCGCTGGTATTGGTTGCGGCGGCGGTTGCAGTCGTAGCTGGTGTAACAAGCGGACCGGTCAGTGCCTGGCATGCCAGCAAGAAAATCATAACGAGCGTTATGATAATCGGTGTGCGTTTGTTATTCATGGTCTTGTCTCCCGTGTTGCATCAAAATAATGCGCAACACTTATAAAAAGGTAAATTGTCATTCCCCATAGTCCGTGTGAAGGATTATGAGTGTAACGTTCGCCAACAAAGGATGAATTCCTTTGAGGTTACTTCCCGGCCATAAATGGTTGTAGTATTTGTTCTGTTTTCTCCTGTTTGTGTGTGAAAAGGTAAGATAATATTCATTCCCCTGTAGTGTTTGTGTACCCCCGGTCCCGCACAGAAGATTTCTGCAAAGAACAGGGGATACACCCTATAGGGATATACAACCATAGGAGAACCATGATGTTTTCCTATCTATATATTTCAACTCTTTCTGTTAATGTGCTCTTTTGTCCCGGCACGCTATATCGCAATTGATATATCTGCCGGAAGCCAAAAGAACCACGGGCGCCCGAAATCCGGGTGCGCGTGTTTCTGGTTCATCACCAGAAACGAGGCGGAATAAAGATCCCGTCTCGTTTCCGGAGACGATGTATTATCAGTCGAATTTCAAAAGTGCTAATTAACCTCTTTCTCCTTGTTAAAACAACAAAACCGGCATCTCTGCCGGTTATAAAATTACTTGTTTTAGTATTGCTCTTGTTTTTCGTGCTCCGGCAGAAGCGTGAGATTATACTGCCTGCCTGTTAGGGCAGAATGGCTCCTTTCGCAAGAATCCCAAACCCAATGACAGCCAAAGCGAAGAAGGGAAGCATGTATGCATAATCTTCGAATCCTGCAACAGGAAGGGTAGTGACACCCATGACTTTTGTCTGCACGCACATGCTGGCCGTATCCTGGTCGGATTGTCCTCCGGGACCGGTAGCAGTAGCGGTATTTACGAGATCACAAACCAGATCGTTTTTGAAAAACGAGGCATCTTTGACGCGTGCCAGCACGCGGTTATGTACCGTGGTACCGGCTTTCAGGTCAGAGATTTCGTAGGTAAGTTTGTTGGTAGCCGCTTCATAGCGTCCCGGACCGGAAACGAACGTCACGGCTTCCGGAAACACGTCGATGACAGTGACGGTCGGGAAATTGGCATTACTTGTATTGGTGACGGCGATATCGTATTCCACTTCGCTGCCGACGGAATATGCAGCATCAGAGCTGGTGATGTTTTCTACGAATGCATACGCGTTTTGCGCCTGTCGCACTTTTTTATCTATGACGATGCGGTTAGGAGGACATTCTACGGAATTGCCGTATTGATTCGTACAGGTAGGAGTCTCGCCATAATCGGCAAGGACAGAGGGCGCTCCGATAAGGAGGGCGCTTGCAAAAAGGAACAAAGAAATAGCTTTGATTGATTTCATACTATATAGTTTGCTCTAGTAATTTGAGCGTTTGCAGAGTGTATCACACTAGTACTCCTCTGTCAAGTGTTATAGGATACTAGGTATCAAATCTTTTCGTTCGACGTTTCTACAAGATCGGCAAAAATAAGCAGCCGCTGCGTCGTGCTTCCCGGAGGCCAGCAGGTCTGCAGGATGAGCCTGCGTGCGCCTGCCTGCGGCGCCATATACGAGACTGCGGTAGGGTCGACGATCTGTTTACCGGTAATTCTATAGGTATAGCTTGTTCCCTTATAAAACAGCACAACCATGTCTTTTTCTTCCAGATTCTTGAGAAGGTAAAACACGGCATTCAGATCTCCCACAAACCAATCGTAGTTCGTGGAATGGGAGAACAGAAATACCGTGCCGTCTTCATTTGGGAAGTACGACAACGAGGAGTGTGCGATACCCTTTTGTAAGGCTGCCAGGTACTCACCGGGCTTGGTCGGGTTTACTGCCGGGATGACGGCTGCGTTGACGCCAATCTTCGGGATAACAAGCGAAAAATCCTTGTTTACCGGGTCAATTGAGGCTCCGTCAGGTGTTTTAAGCGGGTCAAAGGCTGCCGGAACGGCTGCCGGAGGAGTCATGGGACCCAAAGCCTGTTGAGGCTGTTTGTTCTGTAATGCGGCTAATATCGCAGTCTCTGCGCCGGATATGCGGGCTTCGATGTCGGTCCGGATTGCCGGCCAGGCACGCTCAGCCTGGAGAAGGGCGTATTTGGCCTCCAGACGTATGCGCGGAGTCATAGGGCCGGTAAGTCCTCCCAAGGCGAGTGCAACCAGTCCTACACCGAGTAACCGTGTCCAGGGGGTTCCGTGTGTTTTCCGATGCGTTGTAGTAGCACGCCCGGGCGCAGTGCGCGATCTGATACTCATAAGCGGCGAAAGGTCGCCTGCTGTGGTTTGATGGTCATTCCAGCCGTGTTCAAAGATGACGCCGGAGGTGTTCATACGGAGGCAGAGTATACACTATAAGATAGTTTTTGGCAAACGGACGGCATAAAGCAGGTGAGTGTCTGTTTATGTAACGTGACACGAGGGTGTTGCAAAACCTGCATGTCGATGTATACTCCGCTTCATGCATGCAGAACGGCATATACAGCCTGCTGTGACAGAATTTACGCGCTATGGTCCCGAAGGCGCACGCCTTACTATTGAACGCATCGGAGT
This sequence comes from Candidatus Gottesmanbacteria bacterium, assembly GCA_023245355.1. Classification (GTDB taxonomy): domain Bacteria; phylum Patescibacteriota; class Microgenomatia; order UBA10105; family UBA927; genus UBA927. Next base: position 38,342 of record JAHFKN010000008.1, read on the forward strand.
GAACCCCACTGCATTTTTCGTATCCGGTATTCATGGGGATGAACATGAAGTCATCGGGCCGCTCCGCCGCCAATTAGACATAAAGATCATGGAAGACCCCCGTCATTTTGCATCGCATGTCCGGGCATTGGAAGCACATCCTGCGGCGCTTCAGGATAAAGTGCGCGCGGCACGCGGGGTAGATTTGAACCGTCAGTTCGTATTCAAAGAAACGCCTGATGATCCTCAGGCAAAACTTCTTGCCGACAGTTTATTGGAACATGAAGGGATCCATACAGTATTTTCGTTCCACGAAGACCCGCTGGAACGCCGTTTCTATCTGTATAATCTCATGACGAGAAATGACGAAGGCGTTATGGATGCCGATATAGAAAAGCTCCGTACGAATTTATTGTCCCGTGTTGCGGCCATGGATATTCCTCTCTATAACGGCATCGACGATATTGATCTGGGATATTGGGTGGATCATGGATTTTGTGCCGTGGCATCTGATGCCATACATGACAACTCGTTTGAAATGTGGTCCGTGCAGAAAGAACTTCATAGGCATCCGAATATGGAGCGTGCGTTTTTGTTTGAAATTCCCGGGGCCTTGCCGGTCGGGCAAAAAGAGGAACTGATCCGGGTAATTTTAGATGAATTCGTCGGACCGTATATGTCTCTTAAAAATAGGGACTGATTCCCCGTTTATACAAGTTGTTTTTCGAATTTTAGGAGGCGGGTATTGTCTATCGTCACGTAATCCGTGAGGGAAAACCCGAATTTGGTAAACAATTTGATGCTTTTTTCATTGTCCGGTTTGATGAGAGCGCGCACGGATGAAAGATGTACGGTTTCTTTGGCATACATCAGAAGTTCGGCAATGGCTTTGGTGCCGATTCCGCGGCTCTGGTACTGTTTATCACCGATGACGATGCCGATTTCTCCCGTCGTTTCCGGTTGCTGATCCTGACGCAGACTGACAAATCCCACTGTCTTGTTGTCGGAATAAATATCAAAGTAATGGCGGCGGGAATCCGTGGTAGCAGCTTCTACCCAGCGATATACCTGATCGGGGTGTTCCGGGAGCGGCCCGCTCATCCATTTCCGTATATCGGGATCCGTAATCCATCGGAGCCAGTTGGCACGGGTTTCTTTCGTTGGCTTTGTCGGTTCCAAATGGACGTATGATTGTATCGGGCGGATTTCCTGGGCAGCGATCATAATAGGTTGGGGAGTATAGCAGAATACTCTATAGGATACAAATATTTTTTGAATTTATTGCCCCGCAAGGTATAATACGGCTCTATGCCGGGTTTTTTGTTTAAAGAAAAATGGGCGCATGTCGTAGGGGAGACATTCGAGCGGGAACGCCGGGGGACCGCTGCACGGGAACGATTACGTGCCAGATTGTCGCTTCTGACTGAAGACTCGACGGAAATAGCGGACGCCGCGCGTCTGGGAACCACATTTATCGGATTAGAAGGGTGGACGCCTGAGCAATTATTACAGGCTGCACGTAGACGGTTTCAGGCGGCACGGGGACGGGGGGACGATCTTCCTATACACAGCTAATACGCTCAACGATCTCTATTTTTGCGGTTTTTTGGCGAATGTTACCTGCAGGGTATTGCCGGATACATCGATGCGGCTGGCTGACCAGCGCTGATCAATCCGTCCGTTTAGATGCGTAAGTACTAAGTCATTGAAGTGATCCAGACCCTGATGGATTGTTTTTTCCCACGGGCGGGCAAGAAGCGGCAAGTGAAGCTGTAACGTATCCCTTTTTACTATGAGGCCAAGCGTCGGGTCCGGTACGAGTGTACCGGCAAATTGTGCTTCGCCGACTATCGTTCTGGCTTTCATATCGGCAAGTCTGACCGTATTTCCTTCAATAATAATTTTTCCGCCGGTGATTCTTGCGCCCGGAAGTTCCACTGATGAGCGGACGTAATCCATAAGTTCTCCCGGGGTCAGCTGGACTGCCGCATTTGATTCTTTTGTTTTATTCAGGACGTACTTGATACGGTCTTCCACTCCGTCCGGAAGCCGTTCAGCGGTTCTAGGCTTTTCTGAGGCAGGAATCCGTTCTGATGACGTGGTAGTAGTAACATCAGGGGATGCGATACTTGATGCAACGGTTTCCGATGGAGTAAGAGGTAAAGATTCAGGCTGCTCACCTGCGAGATTTTCCAGATGTTCCCGTGCTGTCTCTGGGGCTAATGGCAGGGCTGCCGTAATTTCCTGCGATGCATCTTTGGCAAATATCTCTATGTCAGGAGATGCCTGCATATTGGCCGCAAGGTTAGTCATGTCCGTTATGGAGACTTTTCCGTCTTTGAGTTCATATACAAGTCCTAATGCGTCCAGTGCACGTCCGAAGTATGCATCAAAACGCGCAGGATTCATGGTTTTGAGTGAGGGATACATATGGTCATACATGTTCGTCAGATGTGTTTCCAGATGTTCTTTGGTAAATTGCTCACCTGCTTTTTTGGCCATATCTTCCCAGGCCATAGCTTTATAGACCTCGTTATCGGAAAGCGGGACGGAGGGCTCCGCGAGTCCGAGCTGCTGCAGCTGCATGTATACTGTTTCCTTCGGATCCATGGTGGCAGCAAGTGACGGTAATACGCGGGCAACATCAGGAGTGCCGCGTGCGTCCGTAATCATCCAGGCGACTTCACGTTCTTCCATAAGGGGCGAATTTGCATTGTATCCGCCGACAGCAGCCAGCGAGCCTGCGCGTACGGCGAGATTACCCTGAAATACTGCCGGAACGCTTTGGGCTTCGCCGTGGCGGACCAGCGCGTCAAAGATTTCAAACGCGCGGTGGTGCGCAAACAGCAGCGGATATGCAACATATGCGTCTTTGGGAAGCTGATAGGTGCCGCTTACCATATCAATGGTCTGGTCAGCGTCCATTGTATCCATGACACTCGAAAGATACGTGGTTTCTATCGGCATACCGGTGCTGTTTTCTGCAATAAGCGTGACTTCCGGTGATTCTGCGGGCCGCGCTGACAGGAGTGACAATTCATAATTGGTCATGTCGCGTTTGATAGTACCTGCTGACGGCTGCTGTGCATACGTATGGTTGACGTACAGGATTTGTACATCGGGATGGTCTGCTTTAAACCGGTCAATTTCCGCTTTCGTGTTGCCGGGTAATGTGCTGTTTACTGATCCGGCCGGCGGCGTTATCGTTGCCTCATACACGACGAATGCCGTGTGATTGGGGTCAAGCGGGGTACCGTCTGCCTTGGTTTGTCCGGTATAGGAATTGAGCCGCTGATAAATGGTGTCGCCGTTTTGTATAAGCGGAACGGATACGATGGCGCGTGTATCAGGGTGTAATGCCGGATTTTCCTGGGCTTTGAGTAAATCAACCGTCTGGATTTCTTCCGGGGTGAGGGTGGTAAGATACCAGTCAATTTCTTCCCGTTCATTCAGTTTCACCATGTTGTTTTCGGTAAGTCTGGAAGATTTGCGGCTGGCCCGTGCTTCACGGTCCAAAAATGCTTCATCATATCCGAACGGGCTTAGCAGTTTTTCACCCTGGGGTGTCTGTAACAGCCCTTCTACCGGAGCAGCCTCGAGTACTTCACGGTATGGGATAAAAATCGGTATCCACGGGAGTTCAGGTGCCGGGGTGCCCGGTGTTACGATCGTTTCGACGTTGTATGGAATTTCAAGCGGGGTAGCAGCAAAAATTTTCCCCGGTTCGTCGGTCTGGAATACTTTTGTGAGCGAAATCTGATGCACGGCTTCGGTCCGTACCTCTGTCATCGGTGTGGGTACGATGGGTACGGTTCCTATTGCAGGTCCCGTAGTCTCCGGCATGCCGAGTTTTTCAAGCAGCGGAGCAAGTTCTGCTTTGCTGGGTAAATCCGCATCGCGTCCGAAATAACTCATCCTAAGAAGCAACGCATCTATTTTGTCCTGATCGGATCCTTTTTCCAAAAGTGCCAGGGCTTCCATGGGACCTTTACCGGTAGCAACGAGTTCCTGGTAATGATTGATCGCCGCGTCGTTCATCTCGGAAAAATGATGGACTGCTTCCGGGCTGAACAGTTCTTTAGGAACGGATATATGTGCATCATTGGCAATTCTGGAAATATCGAATTCCCGAACGTGCGTATCGCCGAACGTCGCGTCACGAAGGCGCGCTACATGATCGTACGGGTTGGCACCGTTTTCGCCGAACGAGACATTCTGGGGCAGTCCGTCTGACGTGTGCGGTACATAATGCTGTTCATACAGGCGGAATAAGTTTTTCACTCCATTGGCGCTTGCAACCGGATGTTCTCCGCTGGATTTATTCAGGAAATAATCCCAGAGTCCGCCCTCCTGTAAGTCTTTACCCTGGATATCCATCATCGTGCCGCCCGGCACGTGAGGTGTTTCCGGTACGGCTATCGATGTAGCCGGGAGTGTTTCGATTTTTGCAGGGATAACTTCAGGCGCGCGCCATTCCAGTCCGTTTGCTTTCAAATCCGCGGTCAGTTTTGCAAGCTGATCGGGAGTTCCTTTGAATTCACCGGTTTCCGTGAAGGACACGGTACTTACAACGTGTTTGTCTGCATCCAGAAGCTGCCAGTTATGGGCGGCGTCCATATATTTGAGCGTATAGTCTTCCGGCAATTTGGCAGTGATGGGTTCTCCGCCTGCCGTAGTCAGGTGGGGGACAGTGACGAGATCATGAACGCTTGAAACTGCTTCACCCGCTTTATGCGGATCCACAAATGACAATCCTGCTTTTTCCAGGGTGTTCTTGAATTGCTGTTCTGTCAGGTGTGTTCCTAGTACGACATCTTCCTGACCCTTCAAGTTGTTCAGCAGACTGGTATCCAGTTTTGCGTCATAAAATACAGCACCGTTTTCCGTGTGCGGAGTGACGATCATTTCTTTCGGCAGTTGATACACGTTGTGTCCTACGGAAACGATATGCCCGGCGGTCGGAGGCGAAAGTTCTATGTGACTCGTTCCGTCGGGAGTAGGTACATTTGCGAATTCGGCAGGTCCTCTGGTGACGGTATCAGCACTTCCGATATGAGCAAGCCCCTGGAATGCGGCTCCTACTGCTGCTCCCACGACTCCTGCTTTGACACCGTATTTGATGGCTTCGATACGTGATTCTGCTTTAAATTCTTCCAGTATGGCGTCCAGGCCGAGGGCCTTTTCATCGCCGCTTAGGTTTTTGCCGGCAAGCGGCCATCTCCGGCGAATCATTTCCGCTTCAGGCGCATAGGAAGAAACGAGATTGAGTGTCAATTTTACCGGATCGTCCATCATGTCCAGTGTGTTGGCTCCTTCCCGCAGTACCTGGGTTTGCGATACCGTCAGTTTTTCCATGAATTCCGGGAATGTATTGCCTCCTAATACCAGTTCCGCCTGCTCTGCATGCGAGGATAGATATGACTCGACATCGGCCAGTGCTTTGTTGGCTGTAAGATCCAGGGCGCTGCGTTCGCTTTCGATTGCTTCACGGTTGGAATACTGTATCAGACCGATTCTTTTAGGGCCGGTTTCGCTGACTGCTTTGCGTGCATGCAGGTCAGCAACGGTTGCAAATGCTGCCCGTAATTCATCATCCGTCAGGTTGGCTTTCAGGACGTCGTTTTCGTAGAGCGAGGATTGAAGTGAAGCGATCATTTCGTCGGCTCTGCGTTGTTTGACCGAAAATTTTTCGAACCAGTTCCTCCGTTTTTGCGTTTCGGTAAACTGCGCACCGCTTTCGCGTTCGCGCAGGTGGGTCATGTAGTCTTTCTGCAATTGGCCGTACTCGCGCCATCCGGCAAATAGTCCTCCTGCGAGTGCGCCTCCTGTCAGGCTGCCTAACGGCCCGGTGATACTGGCAACTGCTTTAAACGGTGCGGTTTTGAGGAAATTGACGGCAGAAAGCGCTATGGCAACGCCGGAGCCGATTGTCGCCTCATTAAAGACCATCGGTATCAGTACATTTTTCCGGTTGAGCCACTCTGCAATTTCGCGGATATGCCCGACGCCTTTTTCGACAGCAGTGGGTTCCAGACTGGTTACTTCTCCCATTGTCCCTAGTCCGAGCCGAATCTGCATGGAATTGATTGCTTCGTCGATATTGGCAAGACCGCCTTCATGAGACATCTTTGTGCGCAGCGTTTCTGCTACCTCATACAGACTCGAACTATATAACTCTGCCTCAGCAAAAATATCCGGTCGTGTGTTATTTAACGTGGCTTTGAAGAATTCTTTTGTTCGTGTATCAAATTCTGCTTTGTCCGGTATCTCGCCTTCGGCATACTGTTTGAGTAATGTTTGTATTCCCTCTATGAGCGGTTTATGTTCAGCTTTTTCAGGGTCGAGAATCTCCAGTTTTTCTCCGAGTTGTTTTCGTACGAACTGGTCTGCCTTATCAAAGTCTGCTCCGAACCGCATACGGACCGCTTTGGCTTCGCGCTCCAATGTTTCGAGGCCCTTGATTTCTCCTGTAAGCCGCATCGTGCCGATTTCTTCCAGCGCGAGGTTCTGAATCGTCGTCCGCATGCCTACTTTGTCTTTGAACCATTCGACTGCTTTTGTGCCGATACGAAGCACGAAGTTCGAATCAGCCAGCTTCGCGTTATATTTGTCGGTTGCCCTGCGTTCTGCAAGCCGTATCGCGTCTTCGGCAAACGGCGTTTCCGCGGTTTTTAACATGTCGATGTAGTATTGGCGGGCTTTTTCATGGAAGTAAATGCCGCCGATGCTTTGTTTCCAGGTCGTGACGGCGAAGTTTTCCATGCCATGAATTGTGTCTTTTGTTTTTTCCCAGAGGTTCCGTGTGGCGTTTGCACGCTCCTGTGCCTGCGGATGGGTAAGTTTCTGCATGCTGCGGTCAGCTAAATCAAGCGCCCTAGTTTCGTAGGCTTTAAGGCCTACGATGGTAATGATATTGGGATCTTCCGTCATGGTTTCCAGAATCTCGCGTGCCCCTTTTGCCGATGTGGGGACTGGTTCCGGTTTTTCCGGCGCAGGCTCAGCAATTGGCTGTTCCGGTTGGGGCGGCAGTCCTTGGGTTTCCGGAGTAACCGGTTGGTCTGCTGTCTGTTCCGGTGCGGCGGCAGGTGCCGGCGCGTCTGTTTGTACCGGTGTTTCAGCAGCGGGTGCGGCATTGGGTGTTTCTGTCTGCTTGGCGGCCTCCGCTATTTCCGTCTTAGCAGCTGCCGCAGGCGCTTCCTGAGGGGTGAGCGTAAGTGTGTCCTTGGTGATCATGTGCGGCGTTCCCTGTTCGTCTGTCCATTGGAGGCCGGAAACTTTTTCCCACGGAACTTCGTCAAATGCATTGAGATTCGTAAGCGGTTTGTCGATAAGTTTTCCTTCGTCACCCTTTTTGCGGCTTAATTCCTTAACAAGCGGTATCACGCTGCCGACACCGTCGTTTGCCCGTTTTTCTGCGCCCAAAATAGTGACATACGTCACTTCTTTCCCGCTGATTTGCTGCGGCGTGGAAAGATAAATTGCCGTTTCACCCACAATGATTGATTGGGGCTTATTGATTTCAGGATGCTGTTGTGCGGGTAGTGGTTCAGCCATACGGGATTAGTGTATTTTCTTTTCCTCGCCGATATACAGCCTGCGGAAATCGGTAAAAATTTGCGCAACCAGTACATCAGGTTCTTTGACGAAGCTGCTGATAAACGTTTGGACATCCTCAGGAGCGGGATTTGTTTTGATAAGTTCAGCAAGTTTCGTGACAGCTTCCGGATTTGCACTGCTGACCATTTCAATCGTGCGAAGCGTGAGGTATTGGTTTAATCGCTCCGTAAGTTCGCGCTTAATATCGGCTTTTGTCGCGTCATCCAGGGGGGTTGCGGCAAATTTTTCCGCAATCAAACCGCTGATAAACGAATCGATTGCCGGCAGGGAAATATCCATATATCCACAGTAGGTGAGTGGTGGCTATGTGTCAAGGACTCCACTACTATATCGCAATATCACTTACTCGCTAAAACTACGTCCTGATTATTTATATTGATATAGTTGTTGTGTGCGTTCGGGAAGTCGTACGACACCGGGAGTACCCGCATTATTTAGAAGCCGCTTTGGAAGAGCCGGTCCACACTAATTTTACATTCTGTTTTATCACCCGGTCAGCCAATTCCTGGGCTTCTTTATATTGACCAGCTTTGATGAGTTGCTGGACTGATGCTATGGCAGGTTTTGCTACTCCGTCTTCGTAGTCCCGCAGGTAGGGCACGATGACGTGGGAAATTTCTGAAAAATTATCATCCAGATGCGGCAGCGCTTTGTATAACTCTTCCAGCGTCATGCCGGGTTTGAGGCGTTCAAGAATAAGCTGCGCCAATGTCTGAGCGCGTTCTTCGCTCATTTCTTCCGCTTCTACTTTTTGTTTGATGAGGTCAACGATATCTGCCTCTATTTGTTCCCTGATGTCATCGGGTGTCATACAGAGTAAGTATCTCGTATCGGGGGCGTGGTCCGCAAGGGGTGGGGTGTTATGACGTGAGGAATTTGGGATCCTGGTCGGACGGATAGGGGAATATCATGCCTTTTGCTTTGGAGAACGTGCTGATGTGTGTGCTGTTATCTATCTGGGTCACCAGTGCGTCGAGCGCTTCGGGGACGGCGCCGTATACGAATCTCCGCAGCGTGCCAAGAGACAAGTGATCCCAGGAGGGAATTTCAAATACTAATTGCGGCTGCAGGTTGGGGTCTTTTTGGATATAGCACCGCAGGGGCTCTGATTTGTCATAGAGTTCCGTTCCTCCGTTTTGGATGGAAACTCCTCCTGCTGCCATCGTAATGTCCCGTTCTCCGTGGGTGCGGATGACATTCATGACGTCAGACATGTCGTACGGACGCATTTTGCCGGCAACGCGCACAAGCACTGTGGCCGGGTGCGCAGACGGGTCGGTGAGATCGATACCGGTGAGTGCTGTACAAATTTCGAAATTTTTGCCGGATTGTGCGAGCGCGCCGTTTTCCGGATCCGTCAGCCAATGTTCGATGCTGATTGGTTTTTCCAATACTTTCGGAATGTCGTCGGGAGCTTCTGCGTTATAACTTACCTGCACAGTGTCGGAATAGAGTCTGATCGTCCGTCCCGGCCGGTCAGAAATTTCACCTACGAGTCCCTCACACGCCGATTTGTTGATAACGCCCTGGACAAGCAGGCCGGTTATGTCCTGCAGTGCTTTCTCGCGGGCTACCTCAAACGGCCATTCTGATGGGGAGCTGTTGACGGGTTTATGGATAACCGTTTCCGTAAATCCGGGGGTCACCTGGTTGACGCGGTTTTCGGGGAGGAGGGAACGGAACGCCATGACGCGCTCTTTCGATGATGTCACAATATCAAGATATATCGGTCGCTCGTTTTTCGGTGCCATTGCTTAATAAGTGATTTGATACAGCAAACGAGCAGGTAACAATAAAATTCACGATGTGTGTCATTTTTTTGATCGTGAATTTTCTCCTTTGTTTATACATGAATGCATTGGGAGCAGGTCAACTGGAAAAAAACAGGTGGATCTGTATCAAAGTACGGCAATTTTTTGTATAATACCTTTTCTTATGGCAATACTGGAGCTTACCCTCTTAAAACCTGAAGCTGTCGGGGCCTCAATGAGGTCCAATCAATTGAGATCGCTTGCTGAAACTGCGTTTGTCCGCGAAGTACTGCCCGGAACGCGGCGTGAATGCATAACGGATGACCGGTGGAATAATCAGAGTCATTCCTGGTGGCTTACCGTCCGGAGGGATGGAATCGGCGTATTGGAAATCAAGCCGGAATGGAAGCATGCGTCGATTCAGGTAGCGGACGGAAGAAGACCGCAGCGCCTGCGCGAGGTGACGTATACGCTTAACCGTCCGCAGGTGCAGTTATTGGCAGGAACACAATTCATCGGGGAACAGGGTGACAGGGTGAGCATGTTGTTTAAAATGATTTGTTACACCGACGGCAAAACCCTTCCGTTTTAACACACTGTTTTGTATTTCCCATTGGAAATATTTGATCTAATCCGGTAGGATAACTACTATGCTTCCCTATACAAAAACCGTATTACCCAATGGCGTCCGGTTGATCCTGGTACCCATGGAAGGCGTCAATAGTGTCGCGACGTCCGTCATGGTCGGTGTCGGGAGCCGGTATGAAACCTCGGCCATCAATGGTATTTCCCATTTTCTCGAACACATGGTATTTAAGGGAACCGAGAAATATCCGACAACGGACGACGTAAATACTATTGAGCGTGCAGGCGGGCTGCAGAACGCGTATACCGATATCGACATAACGAATTACCACAATAAAGTGTTAAGTGAGGACTGGCATCTGGCGCTTGATATCAATAAAGAACTGGCGGTTAATCCCCGGCTCCCTGAAGAATGGGTAAACAAAGAACGGAATGTGATTTTGGAGGAGATGAAGCGATACGAAGACGAGCCGGCCAACAAAGTAGAAGAAATATACCACGGATTACTGTATCCGGATACGAAATTAGGCATGCGCATCATCGGAGAAGAAGCAAGTTTAAAGTCTGTGGATGCCAACGAACTCCGCCGGTATCACACCCGGTGGTATGCGCCGGAGCGCATCGTCGTAATGCTTGCCGGTAAACTATCGGAACACAGCAAGGAGATAACGGAACAGGCAGAGGCGTGGTTCGGTTCGCTGCCGGCCAAAAAAACCGGCGATATTGACGTCGTGACCCCGCATCAGGCCAAGCCGCAGCTTGCCGTAGTGACCAAGCGTGATGCAGCACAGGCGCATCTGATTGTGGGTCTGCGGGCATTTGCCCGTGACAGTGAAGACCGGTTTGCATGGGGACTGTTCAATCTTATTATGGGCGTGTCGTTTACCAGCCGGTTATTTAAGGAAATCCGGGAAAAACGGGGGCTTTGCTATCATGTGCGCAGCGGAAGTTCCGCATATCACGATGTCGGCAGCTGGGATATCTATGCGGGAGTAGCAACCGACAAAGTGACGGAAGCGACCAAGGCAATCATTGAGGAACTTTCCAAAGCAAAGGCCGGCGGAGTAACGGAAGATGAGCTTTCTGTCGCACGGAAACGGTTAAAGACCATGCTTGCGTTCCGGAGCGAAGATCCTGAATTCTGGACAGAATGGTACGGCCGTACAGAATTATTCGGCATGAAACTGATGACACTTGAAGACTATATCAAAAAGATAGATGCCGTATCAGTTACTCACATTAATGCGCTCATTACCAAGTATTTCAAAACAGAGAGTCTGAATATGTCGCTGGTATGGAGCAAACCCCGTGATGAACAGCTTCTTACGCTTCTGTCCCTTTGACGGTTGACCGCAAAGTTTACTATAGGGTAAAATGACCGCTTCTCATCTTTTTTCTCTATGAAACCCACGATTATCGCGCTGTTGGGTAAACCGCTTGCGGGGAAAGACACCGTCGCGCGTTGCCTGCGTAATTTTGATGCGGGACTTGCAACGATATCTATTGGGGAAGTACTCCGTGAAGTAAAAGCCGTAGGGCAGGATCATCGGTTTTGGCCTCTTTTTAAGGATGCAATTACCATTGCCGACGCCGGAGGCATTGT
>JAHFKN010000011.1 GCA_023245355.1 Candidatus Gottesmanbacteria bacterium
CGACGAGGCGGATCGTAAGAAAGTAGCCGCCACGTTTAACATGACTTGGAAAAAACTAGACTTGGACCCCACGTCGAAAGTAACGGGCGGGAAAGTAACTGCAGAAATCATAGGTGGGGCGACGGGCGAGGCAATATTGAAATATATGTACCGGTTGCTGTCCGACAACGAAGGCATAGAACAGCTAGAGGATTTATGTGAACAATTTTGCATGTGGTACGGGCAGGGAGTTCTCATCGATACGCGCATGGTGGAAATGGGCATGCCGGTGCCGTGGATGAACAGGGAACAGGCGAGCAACAGTTTAGCGGGGCGCAAAATCCGCATCGGCGTAAAAAAGTCTAACATCGTAAACGTTTTGTTCAATACGTCTATCATCCAACGCGTGGCTGGGTTGACGTTCGACCCTTCTACGAGTGACAGGATGGTTTCCACGCCGCAAGGGGCGATGATAAACCAATGGCGCGGATTTGATTTAGAACCGTGTCAGCAAAGCGTGAAAGACGACGAGATAGACCCGTTCTTGAAATACATGTTTGAAGTGGTGGCCGATGGTAACAAAAAGTCGAACGAGTGGATTTTAGATTGGTGCGCGGATTTGTTGCAAGACCCATCTAATAAGCCGGGAACGGCACTCGTCCTCGTGGGGCCACAAGGCGCGGGTAAAACGTTTTTAGGGGAACAGGTGCTGGGCAGAATAATCGGCAAATCGCACTACGTCCAGATGAACAGCATAGAAAGTTTGACGAGTAAATTTAATCAGATTGCCGACAATAAAATATTCGTTCAATGTGATGAGGCTATTCATTCGTATCAACGCGACATCGCTGCTAAGCTTAAAAGTATAATAACAGATGAGTCTATGACCGTGGAGCCGAAGAATGTTAATGCGTTTAAGAAGCCGAACCATATGCACTTTCTGTTCACGTCCAACGAGGAGCACACTGCCATATTTATAGACCCTACGCCATACGAACGAAGGTTCATGGTGCAGAAAGTGTCTAACGCACGGGCGGGGGACATTGCCTACTGGGAAAAAATACACGAATGGCTGCCGATGGCTCTGCCGAAAATTATGAGGTGGCTGTTGGACCGGCGCTACGACAAAAAGAACGTGTTGAGGCCACTCAACACCAGTGCCAAGAGAGACATTCAACAGGTTAGCGTTGACCCGGAAATTGGGTGGATAATCGCCAAAATCACAGAGGGGTTTCCATTATCCGAGGAGACCCATAAACACTGGTGGTATGCGTATAACTCCGCCCATATCACCGCTAATGACGAGAGGCAGGACACACTTTTACGGGACGTGTGGCCAGATATTGTTAGCGCCGTGGCGATAGAGGCCGACTTTAAGAGTTTTGTTAGACGGCATGGTCGATCTGTTTACAGCGGCAACGTATTTACTAGTATCAAAAGGGCCTTCCCGAAGGACAGCATAATCGTGGCGGCGCAAAGAACCGTCGAATATGCTGACAGCAAAACAAATCAGTTGATAAGGGAGCGGGTACGTCTCTATTCGTTCCCACCGGTAGAGAAGATATTAGCGCATCTGAAAGATAGATTTGGGGGCATTGTGGACACTCTGATTGAGGAGTATTCCGAGCAGTCAGGAAATGAAGAAACGATGTCTGGGAAAGAAGGAGAATTTTAAATGTCGGCGATTACTTACTGGAGAGAGTGTTTAATTAACAAATTTCCGTTGCGCATGTCGTCTGCGAATACGGCGGGTGTTTGGGTCAAGTATAGGAAAGGGCCTAGAACAACCACATGGCCGTACGCAGTGGCACGGGCCGCGTTGTATGAAGACTACAGAGTGTGGTTTAGACAATCCTACTTAAAACAATTTGTGGGCATTAAAGGGTACTTTGGGGTTGGGGATCAACTCCCGCAGCCAGATAGCGAGTTGTCATTCTATGTGGCTATGGCCCCGTGGCTGTATCTTGTCAGCAAGGAGGAACAAGTGCGCTCTTACGTCGTGCCAGTAAGGGAACATTTAGATGGTAGATGGTGGACATTAAAAAAACATAGAAATTTCGTCCGGTTGTGTCGTCACGAGCAGCACGTGGCGGTTTTTGAAATGCTGACAGGGTTAGTTGTTTACGATGCGCTTGCAAACATGTCAAATGAGGAGAGGCTGGGGGTGGTGAACAAAGCGAAAGAAGCTTTCAGGGAAGAACTAAAGACCAACAAAGAAATAATGGATAAGCGAATGGGTGTTACCGGTGACGACATACTATCGTAGGGGTGGACAGATATGGGTCCGATGTGGTATAGTGGGACGTTGATAACCTAAAACCCTATTAAGGAGAACACCATGACCAACACTATCATCGACCCGAAGTACAAGAAAGCGAAAGGGGAGCAGGACTGGCTCGCCGCCCTCATTTCTAAACACGCCTCAAAGACACGCGTCGTGTCAAAGACCGTCGTCAACCCCGAAACGAAGGAAAAGACCGTAACCGAAGAAACGCGCAACGACGGTGTCGACGTTGAAAAGCTGTATTCTCTTCTGGGAGAAAACGGCGTCCATGGGGACAAACTCGCCAAATTCGCTGGTAAGGAAGACACGCACGGCTTTGCTGGCCGGTTCCGTATGAGCGCCCGCAACATGCTGCAAGCTGTGGCTAAACAGCGACACGGTTTGATTGTTGGCGGCGTATTTGTGGACGCGCCCTCTGACTGGCTCGATCACGTTAAAGCCCCAGCGGAACCGACGCACCAGAAGGACGGCACCAAGATTGTCGTTGCGAAAGAGGTAACGGCCAAAGCCGCATAATTCTACACGTGCCTCCCCCCTTACGTGTAGATAAACTAGTGGCCCCAGAGTTTAGCTATTCTGGGGCCACATCTTTGTTCGTGGTGCGGTATACTTGACACCGCAGTCGAGGCGTGATATAGTGGTGTATGGTTGGTCATCGGGACATACCACACACAATAAGGACGCAGTAATGATGAACATGCTTGAGGAAATGAGCACTATAGACGTCGCAATGCAGCGACTAGTAACAGAGGCAGACGAAGCAGAAAAACGGATAAAAGCTTCTACGGATTTGCCAAACGTTTTGAAGCTGTTCAAACAGCTACGTGACGCTAATGAGCGGTTGGAAGTGTCACGTAAAAAGTTTAACACCTTCCTCGACTTCTTTTCCCGCAACATAATCCCTGATATGATGCAAGAGCAAGGCGTCAAAACCATATCGCTTGACGATATTGGTTACAGGTTTACTGTGTCGGTTAAAATGAATGCCAGTATGGCCGACAAAGCGGCGGGCATGAACTGGCTGCGCGATGAAGGCCACGGCGACCTAATTCAAGAGACGGTCAACGCCTCTAGTCTATCCGCCTTCGCCAAGTCGTACATCGAAGAGACCGGCAAGGACCTCCCCGCAGATTTGTTTAAACTCAGCAACCTGCGTTATACATCGGTGACCAAGCTATGAGTAACGCAAAACAAAGGAAACCTAAAATGGCCAGAGAAGTGACAGTACCCCCCGTTGAGAACACCGGGGTCGCGCCCTCGTATCTGCAGGGAAAAAGCGGTCAATCCCTTGTAGGGATTGACTCATCCGATCTTATTATTCCTCGTATCAAATTACTGCAGGGCATCAGCCCGGAATTGGCGGAGCACAACAACGCAAAAAGCGGGATGTTCTGGCACAACATTCTGGCGCAGCCAATCGGCGACAAGCCAGAGTTATCGTTCATCGTGGCGTCGTTCGCCAAGAAATACCTTCTGATGGCACCGCGCACGGATTCCCGCACGATTTTGGCGCGGGCGGAGGACGGTGTACACTGGTCGCCGCCCAACGCATCTTTCGAAGTAAAGCTGAAGGGTATCAAAGAACCGCAAAAATGGGAGACCAAACCCACCGTCCGTGAAAGTGGGCTGGCAGAGTTTGGCTCATCAGTGGCGGGCGATCCGGACAGCAAACCCGCTGCAATTCTCGTGTATGAGTATCTCATCTACTTACCCGACTACCCGGAGTTGTCTCCGATCGTCATGTCGCTGGTCCGGTCGCAAGTGCGGAAAGGCAAGGACCTGAACAGCAAGATCACCTTCCGTAACGCGCCACTGGCGTCGATGCGGTTCAAGATGAAAGTGATCGAAGAGCAAAGCCCGGATGGGCCATACAACAACTTCCAGTTCATGAACGATGGATGGGCGACGGAAGAAGAATATAACAAAGTCGTTGACATCGAGAAGCGCTTCCGGTCGTATCGCGTGGCCGACGAGGCGGGCGTGATCGAAGACAACGACGACGCACCAACACCGAAAGAGTACTAGGCACATGGAAACGCTGGCTGAGAAAGCAGAAAAAGCACTCCGGGCCGTACGTGAAGCGCCACTAATCGGCTTCGACGTAGAAACTACGGGTGTCGATTGGCGCGTTAATCAGCCAGTGGGTTACGTCATTACTGTCTCCCCCGTGGACAACTGGTATATTTCAGTGCGCCATGGGGGCGGCGGTAACCTAAACGACCCTAACTGCGGGCCGATGACGAAGCCGGATGACAAGACGTTAACCCATCTATTTGAATTAGAGTTAGAAGCGGCATTTGTAGAAAGACGAAGAACGAAGTCGAAGCTAACTGTTGGGCACAACCTAAAATTCGATATGCACATGGCGGCAAACCAAGGTATATATCTGGGCCGTAACTGCGAGGACACCCAACTAAATGAGGCGCTGCTGGACGAATTTGCGCGGTCGTATTCGTTGGAAAATTGTGCGATAAGACACGGCGTGACGCCCAAACTGGGCAGCGAGTTGTATGCTCATATTGCGTCAAAATTCGCCGTTAAGCCGGATAGAAGTGCCATGGGCCACTATTGGCAGTTAGCCGGTAACGACCCGA
Organism: Candidatus Gottesmanbacteria bacterium; assembly: GCA_023245355.1. Taxonomy (GTDB): domain Bacteria; phylum Patescibacteriota; class Microgenomatia; order UBA10105; family UBA927; genus UBA927. Next base: position 4,858 of record JAHFKN010000011.1, read on the forward strand.
TAGCTGTAGAATATGCTCTGGGCGATGGGGTATCTACGTTGGAATTAAGGGAATCACAATACAGAAAGATTTTAGACGAGGGCATGGGGCAGATACACGATATCGAGAGCCGTCTGCTGTGGACCGTGTTCCGCATGGAGCGGCGCGGCATCAAGGTCGACGAGGCGTATATAGAAGATTTAATCCGGGCCACCGACGCAGAGATATTGAACGCGCAACGCGCTCTTCCTCCTGGCTTCAACCCGCGCAGCAGCACACAGGTGATGCAACTGATGAAAAGCAACGGTCATTTGGACTGGCCAACCACCGAGAAGGGCAACCCATCGTTTACGGAAAAGTTCCTTAAGTCCAACGAGGAGGGGCGGGCGATAATCGCGCTGCGTCAACTATCCAACTTAAAATCGACTTTTGTGTTGCCGCTTAAAGATGCCCACGTCCACAAGGGCAGGGTGCATGCTGAATTGCATCAGTTAAAGGCGGACAACTTTGGCACGGTGTCGGGCCGCTTTTCATGCTCCAACCCTAACTTACAGGCCATTCATAAACGAAACAAAGTGTTGGGCAGACAATTTAGGAAAATATTTGTGGCGGATAGCGGCATGGATTTCTGGGAAGCGGATTACAGCCAGTGCGAGCCGCGCCTTTTTGCCCATTATTCGCAGGAGCCGCGTTTATTGGATGGGTATAATTCCACGCCACCCGAAGATATGCATGCCGTGGTTGCCAAGATGTTTCACGTGGAGCGGGATCCGACAGCCAAGCGAATGAACATGGGCATACTTACCGGGATGCAGCCAAAATCGTTTGCCGGGCACATGGGGTGGGACGTTCAGAAAGCCACCGAAATGCACGTAGAATGGTTCAGGAATTTCCCGTTGATTGCCAATTTTCAAACGCAAGCCAAGCTGGCATTCCTGCATCGAGGTTATGTCAGAACGATATTGGGGCGACGGTGCCGCCTAGAGGACAGGCAGTACGCGTACCGCGCCACCAGTCGGATAATCCAGGGCGGGAATGCGGATATCATAAAATCTAAGCTGTTAGAGGCGGACGAATACTTGGAGTCTGTGGGGGACCCGGCACATTTGCTGATGACGGTGCACGACAGCATTAATTGGCAAGCGAATGAGGGGTGGGGGGGAGAAGCAATATCTAAGGATTTAATAGAGATATTTTGTAACGTCAGGTCAGAGCCGATCAATCTTCGTGTCCCGTTCATAATGGACGTGGGGCACGGGCGCAATTGGGCAGAGGCAACCTATGGAGTGGAGGAAGCAGAATGAGTTACGAGGGTTATACAGCAATTGAGGGCGTTTCTCACGGCATACGCGGGAAAGCAATTAAGTTTCAGGGAGATTTTTGGGACGAGCCTAAATTCATCCCCCTAAGCCAGTCCAAGATAGAGGGCAACGACGAGGACGGCGAGCGCTGCACGTTGTACATCAAAGACTGGCTGGTGAAAAAGGAGGGGCTAGCATGAAAATGCAATTGATAGGCAACATCGTTGAGATCAATGGTGAACGTTTGTTAACGGTGCACCACGACGCTACCGAAGTTGGCAGAATGCGCCTAGAGGACTTTATAAAAGAAGTGAATGGGGCGGAAGCGGAAGCGGAAGAAATTATCAGCGAACTAGAGGCCGAATTGGATGGCCTGAGAAGTGCATACAGCAGGGGTTATAATAAAGGGTGGGATGACAGGGACGAAAATAGAACGTGGAATGATGAGGACCCATATTAATGGCCAGAAAAGAACTAGCCCTTCAATCGGAAATATGTAAGTCCGTCCGGGCGCAGGGCGGATATGCACTCAAGCTGTCTCATCGGTTCATCGTTGGCGTTCCCGACTTGTTGATCTGTATGCCAGGGTATCCAGCCATGTTGATTGAGGTCAAAGACTTGGGGGTTGTAACTGATAAATTTGACTTAAAAGTGCCAGTTACACCGAAACAGCGGGAGGAATTGAAAAAATTTAATGAGGCTGGTGATCTAGGTCAAACTACTTACAATCGACGCACGGCGGTGCTAGTCGGGCTAATACACAAAGGGAAGCGAGTACTGGTCATCAACCCGTATTGGGTCACCAAGTTGAATTACTTGTATGAGTATCAAGGCAGCGTATGGGTTGAAAGAAGCACACCTGGACCCACGTTTTTTGATATAAAACAACTATTGGGGAGTTAACCAAATGGCTTTAAGCTTAGATAAGCTATCAGCGGTGTTATCCGATCGGGGCAAAACGCACGGAGATTTTCCAGTGCAGTCCACGATATGCTTCGACTTGAAAGCGACCATGAGATCAGGACCCCATGCTCTTAGTGCACCGCACCAAGAAGCATTGGAGATGATTGCCGTCAAAATTAGCCGCATACTGTGCGGTGACCCCGACGAAATCGACCATTGGCTGGACATCGCGGGGTACGCCAAATTGGTGTCAGACATGCTGGAGAAGAAAAGTGATGAATAACAGTGTAAGAGAAGCGTTATCTGGGTGGTTTAACGAACCGGGGGCATACGTACTTGTAGACGGCCAGTTTGGTTCTACCGGGAAGGGGCTAATGGCGGGGGTGCTGGCTGAAGTGGGGGCCGGGAAAATAACCCACGTCACCACCAACGCGGGGCCGAATAGCGGCCATGTGTCGTATTTTGGCGACGAAGAGATCAAGTTGCAGCAACTGCCAACGGCGGGGGTGATGTTAAATAAATTAGGCCATCCGGCGACGGTGTATTTAAATGCCGGGGCCGTGATAGACGCGACAATACTGGGGGCGGAAAGGTCTAAGTATTGTCGCGGGGAGTATCCTGTTCTTGTGCACCCGCTGTCCGCCCAAATCGGCCATAGCGACATGCTGGAAGACCAAAAGAACGTAGAAAGAATGTCCAGCACGGGCAAGGGTGTTGGCCCTGCAATAATCAACAAGTTGCGAAGAGAAGGTCGCCCCCTGCCACCAAACGCATATTCGCTGATCGACGTGGACAATTTTTGGGATTGGTCCAACGATGTCGTGTTGGTGGAAACGTCTCAGGGGTTTTCTCTGGGGCTTAACTCCGCTAAATTTTATCCGCATGTCACCAGTCGCGAATGCACAGTGATGCAAGCAATTGCCGACGCCCGGATACCAGCACAAATGGTGAAAAAGGTGATTTGTTGTTTCCGCACCTACCCCATCCGGGTTGGTAGTGTAGGCGACAGCACCAGCGGCGGATGTTATCCGGATCAGGAAGAAACAACGTGGGAAAAAATTGGCGTGGAGCCGGAGTTGACCACGGTCACGAAGCGAGTGCGCCGGGTGTTCACATGGTCGCGGCAACAATTTAAAGAAGCTGTAGCCGCCAACCAGCCGGACGTAATATTCTTAAACTTTTGCAACTATTTGGAGGAATACGAGTGGGAGAGACTGACAAACGTCATCGCGATAGATTACAACAAAATCATGGGCAAATCCCCTAAGATTTTGACGGGACACGGAAAATATTCGGGAGACGTGAGATGACGAATATAGCTGTTCCAATACCGCCTTCGTTGCAAGTTTACCGAGAACCTTTGCGGGAATTTTTTGCGGGAATGGTAAGAAAATTGCATAAAAATTCACACAAGAATACGCCCAACACTGTGGACATACCCACTTTGGTGAACTTGCTGCGCGGCGAAATAGAGGAATTTGAAGAGCAAATGGAGGTCGACGCCAACAGCGATAATGTGCTAACTGAAATGTACGACACAAGCAATTACGCTTTTTTGGTGTTTTTGGCGTGTCGGGGCGCGGGGGTCCAAACGAAAAAAGAAAAGATGATAGACGAGTTTTTACACATTGACGCAAGTCGCGGCATCGTGCTATGCAGAAAAACTAGGGCAGGTTCGCAATATAAAGTGGGGCAAGAAATCAAAGGAACCAACAGAAAAGGGTACATCGATATTAAATTACAGTCTAAATCCGACGGTGTGACCGGCATAAGTGTGCCACGTTCACACTTGGTGTGGCGGGAAGCAACTGGGGCGTGGCCTACGGGAGTTGTGGACCACATAAACCGCGTCAGAGACGATGACAGATTTGTCAATTTGCGGGATGTTTCTTTCTCAGACAACAACCTGAACAACGGTGGGACTAAGAAATTTCCAACACATGTCTCTCAATATTTGCCCACTGGCCGAAGTCATTTGAAGCATTACGGAAAATACGTCTACCAGCGACACTACAGAGGTGTGAATGTGCGTTGCGCCTATTACGACACGCCCGAAGAGGCAGCGCGACAAGGCAGTTTGGATTGGATCGAAAAAACGCAAGCACTGGAGAACAAAAAATGACGACCATGTTTCCATACCGCGAGAGAATACTCGCGCACGTCCCGCGCTGGGTGGTGGTACCGCACGTGCGGCCCCAATCGGTCGCGGAACACTCGTTCTATGTGGCGTTGTATACGGATAAACTGTGTAAAATGTTGTGGTGGAACGATTTAAACACGTCTATGGCAGTGTCTTATGCCTTGCGGCACGACATGTACGAGGTGTTTTCCGGTGACATCCCCTCCCCTGCAAAACGTGTTTTAACTTCTGACGATACGGTTGACGCATTTAACAGTCATTTTGTTAAGTCCATGCCAGCGGATTACAGAGATGGCATACCGACCGGGGAAATTCGCGAAGTTGTTAAGCTAGCAGACAAGCTGGATGAATTTTTCTGGCTGTGCACCGAAACGTCGTTGGGCAACAGATCGGTTGCCGCGTTGCTTATGACAGTACTGGCCGACATAGAAGGTAGGGTGCAGGGATTGGGCCTACCAGTAAGTTTGGTGGAGGAATTAAGAGTAGAGCACAATTCAACACTGAATGGGGGGTTCATAGACGATGCGACAAGTTGATTGGCTTCTTAAACTAGACCCGCGTCCGGCGCAGATAGAAGCACTAAACCGTTCTTACCTGGGAATAGCCTATAGGGACGCGCTGACCGACGACGCCGTGCCGTGTGCCGTCCCCGGTTCAGGTGGCTTCCCGCGACGGGGCTGGGGGCACTTTCTAGAGCAGCGCATCGGGAAAACACCTACGTTTCTAAACGAGTTTATGTTGTTCAGGCGAGACCACGACTTCAAATGGGCCATTGTTCTATCCCCCAACGCTTATAAAAAAGAATGGGTAGCGGAAGCCGAGAAATTCGGGATCGACTGCGCCGCCATGGCGTTTGACAGCCGAGACCGGGCAGCGCTGCAAAAATTCATAACCGCGAACCGGGAGAATGGGGGTCTAATTTCGATAAACTACGAGGCATTGGGTTCCGCTGACACGTTAAGTGGATTAGTTGAGGTGCTAGGACCCAAAACAATTATAGTGGCCGACGAAAGCGTGTGGATTAAAAGTCCAAACAGTCAGATGAGCAAAAACGCTAGAAACGTGTCTAAATTGTGTGGTGCCGCCCGCGTGATGTCCGGCAAACCGATCACACAGGGGGCGCACGACTTATGGGCGCAACTAAGGTTCATAGGTGAGTTAGACGGGTGGAACCCATACGCGTTTAAACACGCCTTCTGCAGGATGGGCGGATTCCAAGGCAAGCAAGTGTTAAAAGGCGAGGACAATATCCGCAACCCGGAGCGACTAAGGGCCATCCGCGTAGCATGTTCGTGGGCGGCGCGGAAAGTGGATTGGATGAAAACATTCCACAACGACTACCCACCGCCCGTTAAAATCAACCTGCTACCTGATCAATTACGTATGTACAAAGACATGCAGACGGATTTTATGGTGGAATTGTCGGGTGGCACGACGATCGGGGCTGATCAGATTATAACCAAGCTTATAAAAATGCAGCAAATAGCGTCGGGGTTCGTTATAGACGAGGGCGGCACGATACACGACCTGATGCCGCCCGCGAAAAACCCGAAGCTTGTCGAATTGAAACGAATGCTGGATGACGACATTATAATCGACGACGCTGGGGGCAAGGTGATAATATCGTGCCTATACTTGCGGTCGATCGAGTTGATTGAGGAGTTCTTGAAGGACTACAATCCAGCTATCATTCGCGGCGCGGAGTGGCACAAAACAAGCGGAAGAGACATAGCGACGGAGAAAAGACGCTTTAACGAAGATCCAAGTTGTAAAATACTCGTGGGGCAAGTGGCGGCGCTGCGATACGGCCATACCCTGATGGGGTCGCAAGACTTCCCGTGTCTGAATTTGATAATGTACGAAAATAACTATTCGTTGAATGACCGGTCGCAGGTGGAAGAAAGATCGAGGGGCGCGGGGCAGGTGGCCCCCGTCACTATTTGGGACTTCGTGGCCACGAGAGAGGACCTTCTAGTGGTAAAAGCGCTACAACTGAAAGAGGATGTGGCTGCAAGTATAATGGGTTACGCTCGATCAACGGGGGTATTACCAAAATAAACAGAAGGGGTACACAATGAGTGTTCAGGACAACGCTATGAAGAAAAAAAGCGGAATGACCAGCCACCCGCTGACAAATATTGTGATGATAATCATGACGAGCCACTTACTGTCCCAGAATTTTATGCGCTTCCATCCCGGATACGGAGGATCCCCCCAACTGGGTGTCCCGCCATACACCCAATGTTTCGTGACCCACTCTATTGGGACGAACCGTCTATGGGTTGGACGCCAGTCACGAACCACAAGTTATTCGGCGCGGCCAAGCGCGTCTAAATGACAGGTTCGTGCGAAGTTGGCGACTGTGTCGGCTTCGGCGGCGAAATCAAGAAGAAATTCCGTAGTCTTGTCAGAAAGTCTGGTGGGGGCGGGGCAACCAACAGGGCGGCTGGTGGAGCCGGGGGTTCCGGGCACGTCGTTTGAACCGCCCTGCCCACATCCGGGGTCGAACAGCCCACCAGCAGCGTACACAAGACGGCGAGTTTCAACAGTTTGCTCATTGAGAAGTTTTTGTGACTTTGCATGTTCGATGTCCCTTTTCCTTGCGTTGGCGGC